>NZ_CP052862.1:1203333-2406666 GCF_012935755.1 Pseudomonas sp. ADAK2 | reverse complement strand
TCTGTTTGAGGTCAACGAAGCCTTCGCTTCGGTGGTGTTGAAGTTCATCAAGGACATGGCCATCGACCCGGACAAGGTCAACGTCAACGGCGGCTCGATCGCCATGGGTCACCCGTTGGGCGCCACCGGTTGCGCGATCCTCGGCACCCTGCTCGATGAACTGGAAACCCGGCGCCTGCGCTACGGCCTCGCGACCTTGTGTGTCGGCGGCGGCATGGGCATCGCCACCATCATCGAACGCCTCTGAGCCTCCCCGATTTCAAGGAAATTCCTTCATGACTGAAGCCATTCGTTACGAAAAAGGTCAGGATCAGATCGTCGTCCTGACCATCGACATGCCAGGCCAGAGCGCCAACACCATGAACGCGGTGTACCGCGAGGCCATGGCCACCTGCGTCGCCCGGTTAGTGGCGGAAAAGGACAGCATCGCCGGCGTCATCATCACCTCGGCCAAGAAAACCTTCTTTGCCGGCGGCGACCTCAATGAACTGATCAAGGTCGGCAAACCCGAAGCCAAAGCCTTCTACGACATGGTGCTCACGCTCAAAGGGCAACTGCGCACCCTGGAAACCCTCGGCAAACCAGTGGTCGCCGCGATCAATGGCGCGGCGCTGGGCGGTGGTTGGGAAATCTGCCTGGCCTGCCATCACCGCGTGGCGCTGGACAATGCGTCGGTGCAACTTGGCCTGCCGGAAGTCACGCTGGGCTTGTTGCCGGGTGGCGGCGGGGTGGTGCGCATGGTCCGCATGCTCGGCTTGGAAAAAGCCCTGCCGTACTTGCTCGAAGGCAAAAAAGTGCGGCCGCAACAGGCATTGCAGGCCGGTTTGATCGATGAGTTGGCGGCGGATCACGCTGAACTGCTGGCCAAGGCGCGGGCGTGGATTCTTGCCAATCCGACCGCCGTGCAGCGATGGGATGTAAAGGGTTATCAGATTCCGGGCGGCACGCCGTCGAACCCGAAAGTCGCACAAATGCTGGCCATCGCGCCATCGATCCTGCGCGCCAAAACCCAAGGCACCATGCCCGCGCCGGAGAAAATCCTCTGCGCGGCGGTGGAAGGCGCCCAAGTGGATTGCGACACGGCGCACCTGATCGAGACCCGTTACTTCACCGAGTTGACCACCGGCCAAGTGTCGAAAAACCTGATCGGCACGTTCTGGTTTCAGCTCAATGAGATCAATGCCGGTGGCTCGCGGCCGCAGGGTTTTACGCCTTATGTCACGAAAAAAGTTGGCGTGCTGGGCGCGGGGATGATGGGGGCCGGGATCGCTTTCGTCAGTGCTTCGGCCGGGATCGACGTGGTGCTCAAGGACATCAACGTTGCGGCAGCGGAAAAGGGCAAGGCGCATTCGGCGGCATTGCTGGACAAGAAAGTCTCGCGCGGCCAGTTGAGCGTCGAGCAGCGCGATGCGGTGCTGGCACGGATCAAAACCACGGAAAAAGATACCGACCTGGCCGGTTGCGACCTGATCATTGAAGCGGTGTTTGAAGATCGCGAGCTGAAAGCCAAAGTCTCTTCGGCAGCACAAAAAGTCGTCGGCGCAGACGCGGTCATCGCGTCCAACACCTCGACCTTGCCGATCAGCGGCCTCGCCACCGCCGTGCCGGACCAGAGCAAGTTCATTGGCCTGCACTTCTTCAGTCCCGTGGAAAAAATGCCTTTGGTGGAAATCATCAAAGGCGCGAACACCAGCGACGAAACCCTGGCACGCGGTTTCGATTTTGTCCTGCAAATCAAGAAAACCCCGATTGTGGTCAACGACAGTCGCGGCTTCTTTACTTCACGAGTATTCGGCACCTTCACCAACGAAGGCATCGCCATGCTCGGCGAAGGCGTGAGTGCGCCGATGATCGAGACCGAAGCGCGCAAGGCCGGGATGCCGATCGGTCCTCTGGCCATCTCCGACGAAGTGTCCCTCAGCCTGATGAGCCACATCCGTCAGCAAACGGCCAAAGACCTACAGGCAGAAGGAAAACCGCTGATTGAGCATCCGGCGTTCGCTGTGATTGACTTGCTGCTCAACGAATACAAGCGTCCGGGCAAGGCCGCTGGCGGTGGTTTCTACCATTACCCGGCCGCAGGGCAGAAACATCTGTGGCCGGAGCTGAAAACCCGCTTCGAGAAAGCCGACGGGCAGATTTCGCCGAAGGATGTGCGTGATCGCCTGTTGTTCGTGCAAGCCATCGAAACCGTGCGCTGCGTGGAGGAGGGCGTTCTGACTTCGACGGCGGATGCCAACGTCGGCTCGATCTTCGGTATCGGCTTCGCCGCCTGGACCGGTGGTGCGCTGCAATTCATCAATCAATATGGCGTGAAAGACTTCGTCGCCCGCGCCCAGTACCTGGCCGAGCAGTACGGTGAACGCTTCACGCCTCCAGCGCTGCTGCTGGAAAAAGCCGCCAAAGGGGAAGCGTTCTAAGGGACCGATGACGCATTCCGGGGCTTGCCTTGCCACCGTGTTTCAAGGCAGGCTCTGGGGTGTGCATTATTCCCATCACGTGTCAGGTATTTTTTATGTCGTTACGCATCTGCATTCTGGAAACCGACATCCTGCGTCCGGAACTGGTCGATCAATATCAGGGGTACGGGCAGATGTTCCAGCGTCTGTTTTCGCAACAACCCATCGAAGCCGAGTTCACCGTCTACAACGTGATGCAGGGCGAATACCCCAGCGATGAGCTGACCTTCGACGCCTACCTGATCACCGGCAGCAAGGCCGATTCTTTCGGCACCGACCCGTGGATCGAAACCCTCAGGGCTTACCTGCTCAAGCGCTACGAGCGCGGCGATAAACTGTTGGGCGTGTGCTTCGGCCATCAGCTGTTGGCATTGCTGCTGGGCGGCAAGAGCGAGCGCGCGACCCAGGGCTGGGGCGTGGGCATCCACAACTACAAACTCGCGGCGAAGGCGCCGTGGATGAGCCCGGTTCGGGAAGAGCTGACACTGCTGATCAGTCATCAGGACCAAGTGACCGCGCTGCCGGAAAACGCCACGGTGATTGCCTCGAGCGATTTCTGCCCGTTTGCCGCGTACCACATCAACGACCAGGTGCTGTGCTTCCAGGGGCATCCGGAGTTCATTCACGACTACTCACGGGCGCTGTTGGAGATTCGTCAGGAAGCGTTGGGTGAGCAGGTGTATTCCAAAGGCGTGGCGAGTCTTGAGCATGAGCATCATGGTGCTACGGTCGCAGAGTGGATGATGCGGTTTGTGGCGCATAAGCCAGCTGCGGTCTGACGCAAAACCTGTGGCGAGGGGGCTCGCCACTCTGGTTTCTTACAACCACCCGGATTTCTTGAAACTCGCCCACAAACTCACACACCCCACGGCAATAAACCCCAATACCCCGAAATACCCGTAATGCCAGCTCAACTCCGGCATGTTCTGGAAGTTCATCCCGTAGATCCCGGCCACCGCCGTCGGGAACGCCAGGATCGCCGCCCATGCCGCGAACTTGCGTTGCACCACGCTCTGGCGTGATGCCTCGAGCAATACTCCGACCTCAATCGTCTGACTGGCAATGTCCGCCAGGGTCGTCAGGTCTTCCATCTGCCGTGTGACGTGGATCTGTACATCACGGAAGTACGGGCGCATGTTCTTGTCGATAAACGGAAAGCTCAGCTTCTGCAGCTCCTCACCAATCTCCACCATCGGCGCCGCATACCGGCGCAAGCGCAGCACGTCACGGCGCAGGCTGTGAAGTTTCTGGATGTCGTGCTCATTCAATGCGCTGCACAGCACGTTGCGCTCCAGCTCATCGATCTCGGCATGAATCGCTTCGCCCACCGGCTGGTAGTTTTCGATGACGAAATCGAGGATGGCATAGAGTACGAAATCTTCCCCGTGCTCCAACAACAACGGACGCGCCTCACAGCGTTGTCGGACGTGGGCGTAGGACGCCGAGTGACCATTGCGCGCGGTGATGATGTAGCCGTTGCCGGCAAAAATGTGAGTCTCGATGAATTCCAGTTTGCCTTCATGGCGGATTGGCGAGTACGTGACAATAAACAGCGCATCGCCGAAGGTTTCCAGCTTCGGTCGACTGTGTTTTTCCAGGGCGTCTTCGATGGCCAGTTCGTGCAGGTTGAACTGGCGTTGCAGGTTGGTCAGCTCCTGAGCGTTGGGCTCTTCGAGGCCGATCCACACAAAGTGCCCGGTCTTCGCCGCCCAGGCTGCGCCTTCATCGAGGGTGATATTGGTGATTTTTTTACCGGCGCTATAAACCGCAGCAGCAACAACTCGACCCATGATGGTGGTTCACTTCTTATTCAATGGCAGTGGCAGGCAGTGTGCAGCTTAGCCTTCTGCTTGTTCTGATTCAGTGAAATCTGCAGAGTTCGTCGCAAGCGTTTCGCAGGCAAAAGAAAACCCGCACAGGGCGGGTTCTGTAGCAGCTGCCGAGCCTGCGAGGCTGCGTTCGGCTGCGCAGCAGTCGTAAAACCTGAGCACACGGTCTTCCTGAAACACAGCGTAGGCTGATTTTACGACTGCTTCGCAGCCGAACGCAGCCTCGCAGGCTCGGCAGCTGCTACAAGCCGAACGCAGCTGCTACGGGGCGTGTGTTTCAGGCGGCTTGCAGTTGCCGATCCATCGAGGCGATGCACTCGCGCATCTGCTCGCGGCACTGGGCGATCAACAGCGGCATGTCGTCCATGCTCAACCCGGCGGTGGGAATCGCCGGCAGCGAGCGGATCAGAATTTTCCCACTGCGCCAGCGGTTCAATCGCATGTGTTTGACGTAACTGCTGACACACACCGGTACGATCGGCACGCCGGCGGCAATCGCCATCTGGAACGCGCCTTTCTTGAACGGCAGCAAGTCTTCGCCGAGGTTGCGCGTACCTTCCGGGAACACCCAGATCGAGGTGTCTTCGTGCTGCAAGGTGTGGGTGGTGGTGAGCATCGACTGGCGCGCCTTGTGCGCATTGCCGCGATCGATCAACACATTGCCCGCCAGCCAGAACAACTGGCCAAACAGCGGCACCCACTTCAGGCTTTTTTTGCCGATACACACGGTGCGGCGGGGCACCACATTGCCGAACACGAACAGATCGTAGTTGGATTGATGGTTGGCGATGATCACGCAACTGTCGGGCTTGTCCATCAACGGACCGACGTCGGTCTTCACCCGCAGGCGCAAAATACACATCGCCGGCCAGGCATAGAGACGCGCGCATAAACGGCTGTTGTCCGGGTTGAACGGCCGGCACAGGCCCAGGATCACCCCCAGCACACCGGCCAGAATAAAGTGCAGGCCCATCAATAACATACGAAACACAAACAGCATTTACAGGCCCCACCGGGACAAAAGGTGGCGCAGTGTACGGATGTGCACTGTTTTCGGCAATTGCCGCTATAGAGGTGGGAGATAGGCGATGTTTAAGCGCATGTTTCCGACTTGTGGGTCAGACGCGACCTAGAGCGGTTGCAGGCTTTTCAACAGAGCACGTACGAAAAAGCCCGACACGACGGTCGGGCTTTTCGTTGTAGCAGGCGTGGGCTTAACCCAGATGTTCCTGATCCTGGATGATCGCGTTGTCCAGCGTCTCCAGCAGCGCCTTGCGCACTTTCAGCTTGGTGTTCTTGTGCGCGGTCATGTTGATCTTCTTCAACTGACGCGCCGCCGCCAATGCTGCACCTTGCAGTTCCTCGGCCGACACCACAACGTCAAGGAAACCGGCAGCAATCGCGCTCTGCGGGTTGAACATCTCGCCATTGATCACCGAACGATGCAGCGCCGCGTTGCTCAGGCGATCACGGGCCAGCTCGATCCCGGCGTGGTGCATGGTCATGCCGATCTGCACTTCGTTCAGGCCAATGCTGAACGGACCGTCGACACCAATGCGGTAATCCGCCGACAACAACAGGAACGCACCCTTGGCCACCGCGTGCCCAGGGCACGCCACGATCACCGGGAACGGATGCGACAACAGGCGACGAGCCAGGGTCGAACCAGCCGTCACCAACGCCACGGCTTCTTTAGGCCCTGCCGTCATCACCTTCAAGTCATAACCGCCCGACAGAATCCCCGGCGTACCGGTAATGATCACTACTGCACGATCAGTCACCGCCTGATCCAGCGCAGCGTTAAATGCCGCAATCACGTCCGGCGAAATGGCATTCACCTTGCCGTTGCTCAACGTCAGGGTCGCGATACCGTCTTCGAGGTGGTAAGAAACTAACTCACTCATGACGCTAATCCTTGTATGAAAGTTGAGGCAGACGTTACCCACCGCCGCAGGCCAGGTAAAGCGCCGTGACTGACCCGCCAGTCACCCTTTCCCCGCCCGCCAGGCGTAGCCGGCCATGCCGGTCGTGCATTCCCCTCTCTATAGAAGAGGGCGCGACGCCAGAGATTGGCCGGTTTGCCATGCCCCGGAACCCGCCGTAGCACCTGAATCGCTAACCGCATGAAAATTCTGAAAAAAATATTTGCCATCGGAAAAGCTTTCGACTACATTAGCGCGCCTCGACAGACAGAACATGTTTGAAGAGATACGGTGAAGTGTCCGAGTGGCTTAAGGAGCACGCCTGGAAAGTGTGTATACAAGAAATTGTATCGAGAGTTCGAATCTCTCCTTCACCGCCACATTCAGTAAACGCAAACCCCTGATTTTCCTAGAGAAAGTCGGGGGTTTGTGGTTTTTGGCGTCTGAAAAAAGGCCATATGGGACTGAGATGGGACTGGGGCGCTATTTTGGTGCAAAAATGGCCACCACCGAATGGCTGGCTGACCTGCGCCAGCGATTCGATGAACTAGGCTTGTGCGAACCGCACTCCAAGGAAGGCTGCTATGCCAAATAACTCAGATTCCAACATTGCCACTGCAGATGCACTCACGTTACTACTGCACAACCAGCATGCGCTTGGGGCGGCGATAGAGGAGGTCACCAAGTGGCTTTCGGAGAATGGCGTAGGGACAGTTGCAGAGAACGCGCTCGGGGCTATGGAAACCCTGGATGAAAACGCGAAAGCGATTACAGACGCGATTATGCGACTGCGGCAGTCGTAGCCAATCGACCCTCGCAAGCAGCCATCGGCCAACAGCAGCTTGGTTCTGTGCATACCGTCTATAAGATCGGTGTGTCTCATGCAATTTAAAAGTCCAGCTATACTGTATTGATCAACAGTAGTCTTGCTTTCGAGCATCGCTTTCTGAAGGTTTACTGGGAGCAGTCCGCCAAGGTATGCACTGGTTCCAACCAGGGCTTAGCGGCACGAAATCTAGCCATGATGACGATGCTGCTCCGCAGCCGTCTAATGCCTAGCACTAGAATCTTGATATCTAAGACAGGTCCGCATGCACGAGACACTCGATAGAAATTTTGAGATCCGCACGTTCCATGCCATTTCTGACATCGAGGCGCTCCCAGGCTTCAAAATAGAAAACCCAGTATCACCTAAAAATTATAAAGATCTTGTTGGGGAATATTTTCTTAATGAGGAAGTGAAGTGCTGCCTTCTGAAAGGCAATGACAAATTATGTAATGAGGGGCACAAGTGGGGGTTTGTTGCAGTGCTTGCCGATAATAGCATTACGCTTGTTGGTAACGATTGCGCCCAAACAAAATTTAAAGGTGGGTCAAAACTTAGTGTTGACAGAGCTAAGTACCTTAATCAAAAGAAGTATGAAGAAGGGCTAGAACGCCTTAGGGCCCTGGTTGAAAAAAAAGACTCCGCGCTCAACGAAGTTCAACAAGTGAAAGCAGACTTGGTTAAAGTCCAAGGTCGCGTTCATGAAATGCGTGCGAAACTCGGTCCTCAGACTATCAGGCACCTTGAATCCATTGCTCGTACCGGTGCGTACGCTCTGTCAGTTATCGGTGTGACTTCAAAGGAATACACGGCTAAGGATGGGAAGAAAAAAACTGATCGTCGTACTCAGCGTATGACGCTGGGTACGATAGCTAACACAAACTTCCTTTTAGATGAGAAATACCGAGATATTTTGCGTAACCTCTCTGACGTCCAAAAAGCCTACGGTGAAGCAGAGAAAATAGAGCAAAACGTCAGCACGTTGAAACTTAATGCTCTCACGAGAAGGATGGATTTAATTGAGCTGGCAAGGAAAAATGTTTTTCAACTTGTTGAGCAAGAGCAACAATTCGCGGCCAGCGATTTAAGTGTGCTGTGCTATGTTACTTCGGATAAGGCGGAGCGATATAAATCTGCGAAATACGCTTTAGAACAAGTTGATCAAGATTCCGGAAGAGGAAAAGCTAAGGAATGGCTTGCAGAGAAAGATCGTATTTTTCGCACCCAATTGAATGTTACAAAAATCGAAATATTATGATTGATAAGGATGGGTCGCAAAGTACTTCCGACTGATACATGGAATTCCGCCCTATGTTCAATCGGCCCCCACACCTGGCCCAGGTGTGGGGGCCTTTTTTCGGGGCACGGAAACCAGGCCCCGGGGGACTGGTCTACCATTATCGGACCCGTAGGTTTTTCCACAAACGCCTACTGACTCACTCAGGAACTCGACTCATGTCTCACTTCTTTGAAGGCTTGGCCACCGTCGCTGTGATCGCCCGCTACGAGGGGCGTCCACCGGCCGAGTTGACGACTCTCGAATGCCCGGTGCGCTTGAGTAAGGTCGGTTCCGATTGCACTCGCGTGGAGCTGGCGCACTTCTTGGAAGGCCCCAAGGACGCCAACATGCTGCGGGTGATTCTGCCCGACGGGCTGATGGTGCAGGGGCTGATCGTTGGCGGCAGCAACCAACCGCTGGGCGGCTGGTTGCTGATCGATGTCGAATCTGGCGAGCTGGGGTTTGCACTGCCGGCGAACGGCTCCGGTTCGAACGAGGATCAGCATGGATAAGGCACTGTCTACGCTGAATCTGCCGCACGGGGTGGAGATTCAAACACTGAAACTTCTGCAGCAAATTGCCCGGGCGCACACGGCGGACGATCTGTTTCGCGCCAGCGACCGCGCCGAAGGGCGCTGGGTCCCGGTACGCTCGCGACGTGAGCGGCTGCGCACCTGGGCCAGCTTGACGGCAGTGGGGCGCTTTGCCGACAGCGTCGGCCTCAGTGGATTCAGTGTAGAGCTGTAACCGGTGACAGCTTAAGGGCCAGTTGCAGCATACCCACCACGTCCGGTCCGTCTTCATTGATCCACGTCCCGTAGTGCTGACGAATCATGTTGCCGTTGGTGTGGCCCATCTGCTCGGCAATCCAGTCGATTGACGCCACGCCGGTGGTCAGCAACTGACTGGCGTAAGTGTGCCGGCATTGCCCGGGTCCACGATAACGCACCCCGGCGGCGAGCAAGTGCGCCTTGAAGAAGCGATCGCGCACCACGAAGTCGTTGGCGTGCGGCAGGCCGCTTTTGGTGTTCAGGAACACGAAGTGCAGCTTGTGTGGCCGCACCGTCTTGTTGTCCCGCTCGACGATCTCCACGGTTTCTGCCTTGCGTTTGCGCGTTAGCGCATCGATCTTGCGCAGGGCGTCCCACGCCGGGGCCAGCAGGCGCACCCGGCGCATCGATCGGCGGGTTTTCGTCACCCGGTAGGCGCCGCGCACCTTGGAGCGGCGAAAGGTCACCGTGCCCTGCGCCAGGTCGACATCCTCCCAGGCCAGGGCAATCGTCTCCGACACGCGCGGGCCGGCCCACAACATGAACTGCACCATCAGCAGTTCGTGTGTGCGGCTGGTCGGGGTGTCGAGGATCTGTTTGATTTCCGCCCGGGTGAACGGGTCCGGGGCTTCCGGATCGGGCAGGCGCACCATCAACCCCTCGGTCGGGTCGTGCGCCACTTTCATCCGCGTGCGGTACAAGCGAAACACCTGGCGCACGTTGCTGATGATGTCGCGGATGGTCTTGTTCTTCAGGGTGTTCGACAGCGTGCCTTGAATCCATTCCTGCAGGTCGAGGTGATCGATCTGGTTAATCTGCACCTTGCCCCAGCGTGGCCGCACATGCACTTCGGCCTTGTTGGCGTAACCTCGGTAGCTTGAAGCCGCGACGCTGTTGGCCTTGATCTTCAACCACAGATCCAGGTAATGACCAAAGGTGTTTTCCACCAGCCGGGGCGAGTTCGGAAAGTGCCGGGCGTAATCGAAGGTGCCGGTCTGGATCTCGTATTCAATGATGTCGGCCAGGCGTTTGGCCTGGGCCACGGTAGCCGGTGTGTTGCTGCCCGGGACCGTTTCCCGGCATTTCTCCCCGTTGTATTGAAAATAGATTCTCACGGACTTGCCGCGAGCTTCGACCCCACTCATGTAAACCCCTAACGCTGTACTCGTGTATCGACAGTCTGACGATCGGAAATAAAAAGGCCCGTTTCCGGGCCAAGTATCTGCAAGCGCATCTTCTGGTGGACGCGGCTTAGCGCTTAGGTTTGTAGTTACGCAGATGGGCGTTCTGCAACTGGCGTCGCCGGCTGCATTTCAGATGGTTGCCCTGGGCACGCCACTTGCCGCACTGGTCGCACACGCTGGTGTGATCGATGTTCCAGGGAAACCGCCGAGTCGGTGTTGCGGCCGGATCATTGGTCATGGCGCGGCCCCCGTGCGGCAGGGCGGGCGAGCACCTGGCTGATCACGGCGGCATCCGTTTCGCTCAGGTCGCCCAGGGTGCTGGCTATCTGGCTGAGGCTTTCGAGGCGGGTGCGGGACTCGGGGGTTTTGTGCACCAGGTAGCCGATGACGGCGGCGCCGATGATCGCGGTGGCCACCAGGTGTCGCGCCGGTGTGGTAGCCTTCGTGCCGCTGCTGCTTTGGTTCTGTGCTTGCATGGTATAGCCCTCGGTAGTGGTTCGGTGTCGAGGAGCTGCAACTCCTCGGCACTGTTTCTTTTACGGTCAGTCCTTGCGGGCCAGGTGAATCACCAGGCCGTCAAAATTTGGCTCATGTTCAACACATGATTGCCATTCCAACACCCTCAAAATCTGTTGCCGGCTGCAGTCATCCACCAGGATTTCATGCTGGCCAGCGGCTACCCGAACTTCCAGAATCTGCAGCAAGCCATCCTCCCCATAAGCACCGGCCTGAATGATCGGCGCACTTTCTCCCGTGAAGTCCAGACGGTCCTGAACTGACTGGAGCTTGCTGGTATTGCCGTCGCCGGCACTGCCCATAAACACTTGGATTTGCATCGGTCTTGCTCTCCTTTACGCCTTGAATGTCCAGCACTTCACTGTTGTCGGCCGGGGTTGTGAAACGGGGTTGCGGTGGTTGAAGGCGGCGCGTACGGCGCTGTGCACGGCCTTGTTACTGTCGAGGAATTTGCGCGAGCGGGACTCTTTGAGCAGGTCGCGTAGCGTGGCCACGTCGGCCAGCTTCTGTTTGTGCTCGGCGGCACGCTCGCAGAATTCGTTGAGGTTGATGGCGATCACGGTGGGGTCGCTGCTGTGGTCGACCACCGGGTCTTCGCTCAAGGATTCGAGGTAGTCGTAGACCTCCCAAAACTCGGCCACGGCCGGGTGATCGGAGCTGATCGAGGCTTGGCGCTCGATGGCCATCCGCACGATCTGCCGCTGTGTGGCCGCGACTTGCGTATCACTCAGTTTCAACACCAGGCGCAGGCCATCCAGCAGCGAGAGCAGTTGTGCGTGGTTCTTGCTGATCCGCTCCACGCGGATGTAGCCGCGCAGGTCATAGCCGCAACTGCTGCAGTTGCCCTGATCACTCACATAGGCGGTGCTGCAGGCGAAGCAATGGGTGTGCAGGCGGCGCAGCTTTGCTTCGTGTTCAGGCATACGTTGAGCGAACAGATCGAGTACGGCGGATTCTTTGCCCACCGCTTTCAGCAGAAAATGACTGAGGGTGCCGCCGTTCAGTGCGTTGAGCTGATCAGCGGCAGCACGGCTTTCCGGTGTGACGGTCGGGCGTACAAAGTGCAGTTTGACGATGCGCGTCATGATCGCTTCGTGAGCCACCACGGCCGCGTTCTGGCTGATCGCGATCGTGCCGCGAAAGGGCGGTTCATACGTCTCGTTACCGGCGGTCTTGACGCCTTTGGTGGCCAGGGTGCCGCCGCCGTAGAAGTCTTTCAGTTCATCCCATTCGAAGGTCTTGGCGTGTGCCCGATCATCGCCGTGGCGATCGGCTTCCAGGAACACGACCGGCATGCCGGAAACCTGGCCCATCAGACGCGAGCGACCGGCCTTGGTCGACTTCATCGGGTCGAAACCTTCATAACCTTCGCGGCCCAGCAATTTCCACAGCAGGTTGAGCAGGGTGGTTTTGCCGGCACCGGCCTCACCGGTGGCTTCCAGGAAAGGGAAGGACTGGTAACGCGCGCGGATCTGTTCGCAGAACAGCGAGCCGAAGAAAAACACCAGCGCCACCAAGCCCTGGGCGCCGAAGCAGGTCCACAGCAACTTTACCCACTGCTCGTTGAAGTCTCTCCCGTCACGCTGCAGCTTGATCGGCACGCCTTTCTGCAGGGTTTTCAGGCGCAGCTTGCCGAACTCGAAATAGTCCTCGCTGTTGACCTTGTAGGTGGTCCCGTCCTTGATCGCGATATCGCCATAGACGTAGCAGGCGTATTCCTTGCTGTAGCCCACGTAGTCGATGGTCGACACGGTTTTGATGCCGAACAGTTGATCCTTCATGAGCTTGTCGAGCTGCTGACCACTGCCCGTAAACATCGCACCCGCTGCCATGCCGAGCAGGCGCTTTTTGAATTCGCTCGCGGCCGACAGGTGGCCACTGGTGAAGGTGTTTTTCACGCTTTCGGAGTCGTGTGGGAAGTCCACGCGCAGGTAGTACCAGGATTCGTCCGTGACTTCGTTGCGCTGAAAATACAGTGCTTGGGGGTAGCAATTGGCAATCTCCACGACGCTGCCGGACTGCTGCAACGCCTTTTCGCGCTGCTGCGCCTGGTTGAGCAACTGGTCGTCGTGATTCTCGCTGTCCTCGATGTCGGACATGGCCCGGTTGAATTTCTCCATGTCCAACTTGAACCAGTACAGTCGGCTGCCAAAGCCCAAGTGAAATTCCCCGCGCTTGTTCCAGTCGTACATGAGCAAGGCCTTTTCCGCTGCACTCTCTGCCAGCAGCAGGGCGCCTTGATGACGGGCGTGCTTGAGGTCGGTGGCGATCTGGTCGGCACGCTTGGCATCGTCCTGGATAAAGCTCCAGCGCTGATGGAGATCGTTCCAATCCGCCTTGCGGCCGTCGCGTTGCGGGATCTGTGCAGACTCACAGACGAAGCCCAGGGCACGGGCTTCGCGCACCCAGCGCCGGGTGTACGCGTTGGCGCTGGGCTCGTTATCCAGCGCCCACACCAGCTTGGGTAACTTCCCTCCCTCGCGGGTTTTCACCAATGCCTTGAGCGAGTCGCTGGGGAAGGCGTTGGACGACATGGCGGATACTGCCGCAATGTCGTTGTGCACCAGGGCGATGGCGTCAAAGATCCCTTCGACGATCCAGATTTCCTTGGCTTCTAGAAGGTCGACGCAGGGCGGGCACCACCACACGCCGCGATAACTGTCCTTGGACTTGAAGCGGGCCTTCATCTTGCCGAAGCGGTGCGGCTGATCGATCAGACGTTCCCACCAGCCGCCTTTTTCCAGGGCGAAGCGCACGGTGGCGCTGCCAGCGTTGTGTTCAGCGGAGTAGAACGTTTCCTGGGTGAACCAACCCTGGATCAGCTCAAACCGAAAGCCCCGGGCGAATTCCAAGTAGGCGCGTGCGGTGGCATTGGGCTGCTGGTCTGTGGCCGGCGCTCGCTTGCTCCAGTCTTCGAACAGATCGTCGTACAGTTCTTTCACGTGCAGGGTGTGGCCACACTTCTCAGGGCGACCACAAATCACCATCCATGGCGTATCAAACCGGGAATACAGCTCCTTCTTTTTGCACTTGGGGCAGGTGCCGCCGCGCATGTAGTCGGTGCCCGTGCGGTGCTTGAGCCCGAAGTCGGACTGGAGGCGTTGCAGCACGTCGTGGCGAAGATCTTCTTTCATGGGGTTACTTCACTGCTTTGAGGCTGTGGGACAGGGCTGCCATAAGGCGTTTTTGCGCAGCCATTACCGGGACATGGGCGAGGATCGCGCCGTGGCGCAGACCGTCCGTAACCAGGCGGAACTGGTCGGCATACCAGTGTTCGTTAAGGCTCAAGCGATACTGTTCACGCAGGTTGACCAGCAATGCTTCGGCCTCGGCCGGGGGCAATTGGGTGGTGACAATTAAGGCGTTTGCCATCGTTAAACCTCGATTTCGGGCGCAGCTCACCCAAACCCACGGCGGTGGGACAGGCGATTTATTGGGTGGGTATTACGAAGCGGTGACGCGGAAACGCCCGTTGTCCGGTGCGATCAGAATTCGTTCGTAGATCAGGCTGACCGGGATAGCCCAGGCGTTGCCGGTGGCGGTGTCGATGATGACGGTGTGGGTGGACGTGCTGCTGACAATGTCCAACCGCTGCCGATCGCTCACCGCTGACATTTCGCTGCTGGCCAGGTGTACCAATCGTTCGGCGTGCTGAGCCACGGCGTTGTAGTCCGCGACGAGGTGCTGCACCGCACGTTGGAACAGTTGCTGATCGTCGCCCAGGTGTTCGCACCGGTGCCGCTCAAGGAACGCGAAAGCCACGGCTTTGAGCATGTCTTGATACTCCTGAACTGCAGGCAGAATGTTCATTGACCTTTCCCCGGTTTGGCACGGTACAGGTCGATGGCTGCCAGCACTTCGGCGTGACGCGCGGCCATGTGGAGGTTGTGAGCGTTGAGGATGATTTCAGCTTCCTCTGCGTTGATCGAGCCGTCTTCCAGCGCTCGGGCAATGGCTTGGTCAACACAGCCGCGCTTGACGGAAACCTGAACTGATCGGGCATACAGTTCAACGTTATCCAGCGTTTCAGGGTCGGCGACCGGTACGAATAACCCGCCGTACATCTGCGCCACATAGTTCGGGAAGTAATAGGTGCCGCGCTCTTGTTCCAGCACGTAGACCTGAGCATCACTCAGAGGACTGCAACCGGCATTCTCATAGGCGTGGTTGTCGAACTTTTTGACTTTCATTCCCAAGCGAGCGGCTGCGCCTTCGCGTCCATCGGGGTAGCTGCGAATGATCTCTTGCATAGCTGCTTTGCGCGTCTCTAGAACGGGGCTTTTCATCTTCTACTTTTCCCTGTTGGTCAGTGCCGTTACTGTTCAATCACGCCGTCTTTGATGCCGAGTAGTACGGCGGCGCGATGTGCCTCCCCACGGCGACCTTTGATCCGACCGTTCAACAGGTCGCTGACTAAATTTTTGTTCAATCCGTGCTTTCGACTGAACTCCGCAATGCTGATCCCTCTGCGATTCAAACCCTCTCGGGCTTGCTCCGGCGTAACGGTGGCGGGCATAGTGCGCACTCTGTTCAATTGTGTTTGTTTGCGTTTGTCTGTGGTGATTCTTGGTCAAAAAATTGATCAAGTCAATGGTGGTGAATAAAAAAATGCTCATTGCGGATCGAGTAGGTGAACGCCTAAAGGAAGAGCGCGAGCGCTTAGGACTGACTCAAACAGAGTTCGGAGTGCTTTTAGGAGTTAGTCGAGGGACACAAAAAAATTATGAATTGGGAGCAAACTCGCTCGACCTCCGCTATGTGGCGGCCCTTGAGGAACGAGGCGTAGACGCAGCTTTTGTGCTGACTGGGCGGCGTTCCACACCGCTTGGTCAATTGCTTACCGCTGCCGAAGAGGAATTGATCAATCAGTTCAGAAGTATTTCGGATGATGATCAAAAAGCTATTCGTCGCTTTCTCAAAGCGATGGCCGACGATGCGGCTAAAACAACGAATTAACTTGTAACAATGCTTGTGGAGCATTTGTCGTATTCCCCCGTTGTAGCTATTTCAAGCCCCGATATCGTCGATTCAGCAATGCATTTTATGGAGTAGTACGCATGTTGGATCGCACGAACACTGAACACCTTTGCGCTGATACCGATGATTTTGACTGGCTTGGTCTTACCCAAATCGAGCGTCGTTTGATTCGCCTATACCGGCGATTGAGTGTGGAGGAACAAATCCACCTTCGTCGGGTTTCCGAGGTTTTGGCTGTTCACCCTGAAGAACTAGAGCACTGCTGATTTTTCAGTCATCGAAAGCACGTCTGATGTAACGGATCGCCGACATCATGAGTCGGCGATTTGCGCTTCACGCCACTGCCTGTGCACCCAGCTGCTCGAACAGCTCCCGCTGTTTCGCCCTGGGCAAGTCGCGCAAATGGTCGAACAACATCCTTTCGAATGACTGAGCCGACGGACTCAGCGTGTGCGAAAACGTCAGATTCGCCACCCAGGTGTGCCCGCATTTCGCATCCAGGCACTGGCAGTACAACTTCGCAAACTCCGTAGAAAGCTTTTCTCTCGAAGCAATCCTGCCTCTGTGTCCGCACTTGCATTCAACTCGCATTGTGTCCCTCCCCAGGGCAGCCAATTGCCACCAGTTTGCCACAAGATGTAGTGGCAATCTCTTTACTAGGCGCTAGGTTCAGGCAAATCAACTGCTTCTGGTTGTTTCTTCCAGGTAAATCGCCTGTCTTCGCGAAGCGTGTCATTCAGCTGGTTGAACAGCTGACAGATCGGCCGAATTTCGTTGCTGGTGTACACACGATCGATCTTCTCGATGTCGCCGAAGCCCCCACTGTTTTCCGGGATGATGCCGGCCAGCGCCGGGTTCATGCGCCAAGCTGCAATCACGTCGTTGCGGGTAATGTTCTTCACCTTTTCCAGTTCATCTTTCGCCTGAAAATCCCCCACGGGAATGATCTGGATCGCGTCCTTTGCACCACCTGGGATGTTGACGAACATCGAGCGGAAGTTACCCACACCTTTACTGGCGGTGATCTGGGCCTTCAGCTCGTCCTCGTCGTCTTCGCTCAGGTTCGGGTCATTGGTGTAGAAGATGTAACCCGCATGGGCGCCGTTGCTGTAGTAGCGCCGGCGGAACAGTGTGGCCGCTTCGTTGAGTAGCAGCGCCTGCATGCCGCCCAGGTAGTCGGGGACGCCGTATATGTTTTGTTCCACGTCGTAGTTCATGACGTGCTCGATCTCGTCCTGGTCGAACTCCACTTCTTTGCCGTCCGGCAGCAGCATCACAAAACCACCGTCCACTTTGACCCGCATATTGATCGTCGGCAGATGCTCCATTTCCAGCACCTGGCCGAAGGCATTGCGGTTGCGCAGGAAATACGCCTCGCCAAACACCATAAAGTCGAGTCCGGCACGGCTCATAGTCGTGGTCGAGCAGCCCTCCGAGGGGATGAACTCACGCAGCAACAGGTTGCGCTTGAACCCGGGAATGGCGCCGTGGTGTGCGTTGGCGCGCAGCAACTTGGCCAGCCCCTGGCGCGACACCGGCGGCGTGTAAATCCGGCCGTCGTGCGTGGCGAACACGCCCAGGTACTGCCCGATGTTTTCGCTCAGCACCTGTTCGGGTGCGCCGAATGAAAACATCCGTGCTCGCCCGGGAGCTGCGGTTGCCGGTGTTTGCTGTCGTTTTTTTCGCGCCATTGTTTGCTGATCCAGTCAGGGAGTAGCGGCTTCGCCGCTGCTTGTTGGTGTTGAGGGGTTCATGGGCCAGGGCGTGCATGATTGCCCAGGCAATGTCGGCGTGGCCCGACGCATCGGTACGGGACGCGCTGTAGGTCACCTGACCGCCGCCGGTGGTGCCGCGCTTGATCGTCAGGAACGCCTGAGCGATATCGTTCCAGCCGGCGTCCCATTCGATACGGCTACCCTGGATCGTGTCCTGCGCCTTGAGGACCAGGGTGTTTTTCGTTTCCAGGCTGTAGTGAATCGAGGTCGCTCGCGGATAGAAGTCGCGCACCAGGTCGAACACGCCGTAACCGATGCCGGTGGTATCGATGCCGATGTGCTGCACGTTGAAACGCTCGGTGAGCTTCTTGACCTGCTCGGCCTGGTACTTGAACGACTGCCCACGCCAGCTGTGTTTTTCCAGGATGCGGAACTTGGCGCCGTCCTCGAGCGGCGGGGCGATGACCACGCAACTGGCGTCGTCGCGGGTGCGGCTGGGGTCGTAACCGATCCAGACGGGGCTGTTGCCGAACGGGCGTGGGTCGTCCGGGTCGTAGTCGGTCCATAGCGACAGGTCGGAGTAGCACCGCTCCAGGTCGACCAGCGAGAACGCGCTCTGCGTGCTGTCGATAAATTTGCACATGAACAGCTGCTGGAACTTGTCTTCGTCGTACTCCAGCTGCAACTGCTCGAGGTCGAACAGATCACAGCCGCCGGCGATGGCATCCAGGATGGTGATGACCTTGCGCCATTGCCCGTCCGGGCACAGCGAACCAGCCGCCGCCTGGGCTTCGCTGGGCCATGGGTCTTTGGCGTTCTTGCGTTTGCTGTTGCGGAATTTCTCGCCGGTCCAGAACGGATAGGCCTGGTGCGACACGGCGCTGGGCGTGGAAAAGTAGGTCTTGCGCCACTTCTTGTGGGTCGCCATGGCACTGGCGACGGTGTTCAGTTTTTCGAAGTCGCGGATCCAGAAATATTCGTCAACGTAGACGTGGCCATGATGACCTTGGGCGGTGCTGCTGTTGGTGCTGAGAAAGCGCAGCTCAGCCCAGGGCTTGCCGTTTTTGCTCAGCACAATCGGATTGCCGGTCAACTCCAGGCCGAACCACTCCTGGGCAAATGACACGATGTAGCTGCGGAAAATCTCGGACTGGGCGCGACTGGCCGACAGGAAAATCTGGTTGTCACCGGTGAGCACGGCGTCCATGAACGCTTCGCCGGCGAAGTAGTAGGTCAGGCCTACCTGGCGGCTTTTGAGGATGTTTCGGATCCGGCTCGTCAGCGGGTTTTGCTTCGCCGCAAACAGCTCTTTCTGATAGCCGTACATCTTGCTGATGAACTTGTCGAGAAAGTCCACTTCCGTGAGATCGCCGACTTCGTTCTTGGATTTCTTCTCGCGCTTCTTCCCGCTTTTGTCGCTGCGATCGCCTCGGTCCCGGCGGTCACCGCGTTGATTTTCTCGGCGCTGGCCATCGTCCGCCGGCGGCTCTCCGATCGGCGCCGGCGCCGGTTTCGCCGACTGCTTTAACAGCCGTTCGCGGACGGTGGTCAACCGGTCGAGTTCGTCCAGATCGCCTTTGGACAGCGATGTGGTTTTGTCCAGGAGCAGGGTGATTCGCCGACCTATGGCGGTCAGCGGTTCCTCGTCCGACAGAATGTCGTCCCATTCGCCCTGACGGATCCAGTAGTAAATGATCCGGATGTTGGGCAGGGACAATTGCGCCTGAATTTCACGCGGCTTGCAGCGGCGTAGATAGAGGCGTTTCGCGGCTTCTTTAAGTTCGGGGGCGTATGGCATGCGCCGCAGTCTATGCGGCGAAAACACGTTAAACGCGGCGTTAAATTCCGCCATCCTCCTGAATCGTGAAAATAGGAGAAACGCAAAAGCAAAGCGTTTGTTTGGGCGCTTTCGGCTCCCTATCGTGGCGGCTCAAACCACCGATTGAGCGCAGTTAACGCCCATGCCCCGTTCACTTGTTTCGCTATGGAAACGTGTCGCCACCAGCGGCACCACCGCCGATGGTCGCGAGATCCTTCCCCAGGAACTGCGTGATGTCGCCGAGACCTACAAACCGTCGAAGTACACGGCAGTCATCTGGAGCGAACACGAACGCTGGATGGGCTCACACGGCACTGTCTACGCCGTGCGCCTGGTGGAAGAAGGCGAGGATCTTGAGCCTGGTCAAATTGCCCTGGAGGCGCAGCTCAAGCCCAACGATAAGTTGCTGTCGCTGAATGACCAGGGTGAAAAGCTGTTCACCAGCATCGAAGTCACCCCCAACTTTGCAGGCTCGGGCAAGGCGTATTTGACCGGACTGGCCGTCACCGACTCCCCGGCCAGTCTGGGTACCCAGGAACTCTACTTCTCCCACAAGACCAGTCAGGCGGCGTACTTCGCCGCCTCGGTCGAGCTTGGCCCCCTGATGGAGGCTGAGCCTAAAGGCGATCTTGGCAAGCTGGCTGCGATGGTCACCAGCCTGTTCAAGCGCTTCGGCCTTGAAGAACCCCCCGCAGCACCTTCGCAACCCCAAACAGAGAGCAAACCCCCAATGGATGAAGCTACAGCCAAAGCGCTGGCGGCACTGGTCGAACAGTTGCTGCTCGTCTCTGCCGGCATTCAAACCCTGATCGAGCCTGTAACTGCTGACGTAGAGGTTGAGCAGGAACCGATCGACTCCGTCGAAACCTCCGTTCAGGACATTCTCGACACCGCCGACGAAGAGCGCGAATTCTCCCGCCGCCGTAAAGGCGTCTCCAGCAACAAGGCGTTGGCTGTGGCCGTTGCCAATCTGGACAAGAAATTCTCCGCGTTGCTGGACACACCTAAGGGCCGGCAGGTTCCGCGCACCACCGGTGCGTCTCACAGCCAAAAGCGGAGAACCTTGTAAATGGGCTCTCTTAGCAGTCACGCCCAGGAACAGTTCGCCCTCATGCAGGACGACCTGGCCGAGACGTACAACGTCCAGGACGCGTCCCGCCAGTTCGCCGTCGAGCCGAGCATTGCCCAGGAGCTGAACGACAAGATCACCGAAAAATCCGACTTTCTGAGTCGCATCAACGTGGTTCCGGTCAGCGAAATCAAAGGTCAGAAGGTCATGATCGGCGTGACTGGCCCTGTGTCCAGCCGCACCAACACCAAAACCACCGATCGCGAAGCCAAGGATTTCAGCGACCTGTCCGGCCTGGACTATGAGCTGTTCCATACGGAATCCGACGTGGGCCTGTCGTTCGCCAAGATCGACAGCTGGGCCAAGTTCCCCGACTTTGCCGATCGCTACAGCGCGGCCGTGCAACGTCAGATCGCCCTGGACCGAATCATGATCGGCTGGCACGGCACCCATGCGGCGCCTCAAACCGACATCGTCGCGCACCCGATGCTGGAGGACGTGAACAAAGGCTGGCTGCAAATCGCTCGCGAGCAGATCCCGGCCCAGGTACTCAAGGAAGGCAAAGCCGCTGGAAAAATCACCCTCGGCGCCGGCGGCGACTACGCCAACCTTGACGCCCTGGTGCATGACGTCAAGCAGATGATTGACCCGGTGTTCCGTGATGCCGGCGACCTGATCGCGATCATCGGCAGCGACCTGCTGGCCAGCGATAAGGGCAAGCTGTACGCCAAGCAAGGCGACACCCCAACCGAGAAAGAGCGCATTGAAGGCGCCCAGGTCATTGCCACCTATGGCGGCTTGCCGTCCTTCGTGATTCCGCACTTCCCAGCCACCGGCGTGGTGGTCACCAGTTGGGACAACCTCTCGCTGTACTTCCAGGACAGCAGCTGGCGCCGCCACCTGATCGAGAACCCGAAGCGCTCCCGCGTTGAAGATTACAACGGCCGTAACGAAGGCTACGTGATTGAGCAACTGGAGAAATTCGCGGCCATCGAAGCCGGCAACCTGGAGCTGCTGCCGTGAGCATCGCCCTGGCCCACAAACGCCGCGTGCTCGCATTAGGCCCGGCGGCGGCAGCAGCGGCCGAGCCCTACAGCTCCAGCACTGCCCTGGCCAGCCCAGCCAATGCGCAAAAGCACCTCAAGCTGATGGAAGGCGCGCTGGCGATCGATCTGGCTCGGCTCAGCGACATGAACAACCTCGCCGGCCGTCAGCAACTCAAGCGCGACGAACTGCTGCCCAAATACATGGACTACGTCGAGCGCTACCGCGATTCCGGGCTGAATCACCCGAACCTGGTGCTGGTGCAGGTCATGGTCTGGCTGTTCGACACCGAGCAGTTCGAACTGGGCCTTGAAGTGGCGATGTTCGCCATCGAGCAAGGCCAATCGATGCCGGAGCGCTTCAAGCGTGACATCCCGACCTTCGTCGGCGATGCGGTGATTGAGTGGGCCGACAACGAGCAGAAGTGCGGACGCAGTCCCGAGCCGTACCTGAGCGACATGCTGCCGTTTGTGGACGGTGAGTGGGATCTGACCGAACAAATCCCGGCCAAGTACCACAAGTTGATTGGCATCCGCGCCATGGATGCCAAGGACTGGAAAAAGGCGATCAGCCACTTTGAACGCGCTACTGAGCTGTACGCCAGCATCGGTGTGGATACGCGCCTGAAAGGGGCTCGCAAGGCCTTGGAAAAACAACTGGCTGAACCAGCCGCCGAATAACCCGACTACCCCCCCCCGGCGAGAAACTGTGGATGTGAGCCAACCATTTATGGCCTGACCCACTGAAACAGTTTTCCCGCCCCTATTTGAGTGGCCAGCAATGAGCAGCTTTTCCGGGAAACCCACGACCTTTGTGGAACAGGCGATCGAGAACGACGGCTTTTGGCCGAACCTCTCCGTGGCTGAGTTTCAGAAGGGTTATCGCCTGCCGGCGGAGTACCTGGTGGACATGCTGGTCACAGATTTGAACACCGCGATGATCGAGGTCAATCGCGATCTGGCCAAGCGCAAAGGCCAATGGCAGAACGCGGGCATCACCTGCGTGGAATCTGCCGACCCTATGGTGCTGCCCGAGCGCACATTTCACACAGCGACGTACAAGCGCGCCGTGTATTGCCGTGCCAAGGCCAGTTTGCTGACCCAGTTCGCCACCGTGAACCGTCGAGAAAGCGCGGAAAACACCGGCAAGGAAGCGCCCGAGCGTGGCGAAACGTTCCTGGAGTTCAGCCAGCAGGCCGTTCGTTCGTTGCAAGGCCGTGGCCGCATCACGGCGGCGCTGTTATGACCAAGCTGCAAGAGCTGACCCGCTACTTGTTGGAACGCCAGCTGGTGCCCGCCGAGCAGCTGGATAGCTGGACCGAACAGGTCACGCTCGAACTCTTCTGGAAGCCTGGCGTGGACGGCATGCACATGGCTGACATGCGTTATCGCGCCGCCATCGTGCTGGAGCGCTTCGCCGACCACCCGGGGCGGCTGATGGCCCTGGTGGGCAGCTGGCTGGAAAACAACGATCCGGACCGCGATCGGTACGAACTGCCGGCGCCGCTGTTCGCCGTCGAGATGCTGGACAACGACCTGGCCGACGTGGACATCACCCTGGAGTTCGTCGAGCCGCAGTACCTGGCCGAAGACCCGGCGGGTGAGATCGAGGCCTTCGGCAAGACCTGGGCTTTCGTCCCGTTCGATCTGTGGATTGCAGAACACGGCGAGGTCGGCAGCGGTGACCGCTAATCCGTGCGACCTCGATGTCAGGGGCTTGCTCAACGTTGACGCCCAGCTGGCGTTGCTTGAGCTGCCGCCCAAGCTGCGCCGCCGTCTGCTGAACAACGTGACCAAGCGTGTGCGCTCGATGAGTCGCAAGCGGGTACGTGAGCAGAAGAACCTGGACGGGTCGGACTTCGCCGAGCGCAAGGGGCCAGCCAAGGGCAAAAAGAAGATGGAAGCCGGCCTGGCCAAGCTGCTGCAAGTCACGCGGGTCAGTGCAGACGAAGCGGAACTGGGCTGGAAAAACGCGCTGACCCGATGGGTCGCCACACAGCAACACAACGGCGCCACCGAGCGGCGTACGGCGGCGCAGATGAAGCGCTGGAACACCGTGGCGCCGGGTATCGCCTGCACAGACAAGCAAGCCAAGCGCCTGCGCCTGCTGGGATTCCGTATCCGGCAGAAGGGCAAAAAGACGCTAACCAGGCCGTCGGTAGCGTGGATTCAACAACACGTGAACTACGCCAAGGCCGGTCTGCTGATCCGCATTTTGAATGATGAAAAATCCGAGACATCAGGCGCGCAAAGCTGGGACATCACCCTGCCACCGCGTCAGTTCCTCGGCGTGGGGAGCGGCAACGAAACCCGCGAACTGATTAACCAGGTCTTTCAACAAATCCTAACTTCACCCCGCTAACGAGGCACTGCATGGCACTCGGTCAAGTCACCGTCGACAATCTCAATCTGGGCCAGGGTGCCGTGACAGAGATTGAGCGTTATTTCCTTTTTATTGGTCCCGCAACAAAGAACGTCGGCCAGTTCATCCCGCTGAACACCGACAGCGACCTGGACACAGCCTTGGGCGTTCCTGCCAGCGATCTGAAAACCCAAATCACTGCCGCCCGCCTCAACGGTGGCCAGCGCTGGGCCTGTGTAGCGGCTCCGATCGGCGCCGATGGCAACTGGTCCGACGCACTGGAAAAAGCCCAGCATTCGGGGTATTCGGTCGAAGCGGTGGTGATTACCAAACCGGTAGCTACAGCCGCCGAGCTGTCGGCGATGCACGACGCCGCCATTGCGTTGAACAACACCTACGGGCGCCGCCTCTTCATCATGGCAGCCGTTGCCGGCATTACCGTGCAGCAGACCTGGGCGCAGTACGTGAGCGAGCAAAAGGCGCTGGTGGCCGGGCTGGCAGCGCCGCGCGTCCTTCCGGTACCGCAACTGCACGGCAATGACCTGGGCGTGCTCGCCGGTCGCTTGGCGAATGCGGCTGTGAGCATTGCCGACAGCCCAATGCGCGTTGCCACCGGTGCCGTGCTGGGCCTTGGGCCGGTGCCCGTCGATGCCGACAAAATCCCGCTGCCATCCGCTGTACGCGCCGAGCTGGACCGGGCGCGGTTCTCCGTGTCGCAGACCTATCCCGATTACCCAGGCGTGTACTGGGGCGACGGCAACATGCTGGACGCCCCGGGCAGTGACTTCCAGGTCGTTGAATACCTGCGCATCACCGACAAGGCGGCGCGCCAGGTCCGTGTGCTGCTGATCCGTCGTGTGGCTGATCGCCGCTTGAACAACACGCCCAACAGCATGGCGGTCAACACCAACCAACTGATGGCGCCCCTGCGTGCCATGGCCAAGTCCACCACCTTTAACGGTGAAGTGTTCCCAGGCGACATCGAGCCGCCGAAAGACGGCGACCTGGTGCTGAGCTGGCTCAGCAAAACCAAGGTCGTGGCTTACATCAAGCTCAAACCCCTCAACTGCCCGAAAGACCTCCAGGCGAACATCGCCCTGGATCTTTCCACCGACAAAACGGAGTAACGCCCCATGGCAAAGATTGGCGGCAAGAACTTTGACGTGAGCCTGGGCGACCTGTCGCTGCACGTCGAGAGCTGCACCCTGGACATCACCGACAACTCGGCCGTGGCGCAAACCCGGGGCGTGCCGGATGGCTACGTCGAAGGTGATGTCGCCGCTGCCGGCGAATTCGAACTCGACACCAGCAACTTTCGACTGCTGATCGACGCTGCTCGATCTGCCGGCAGCTTCCGCGAGCTGAAACCGTTTGACGTGGTGTTCTTCGCCAAGGCCGGCGACGACGAACTGCGTGTGGAAGCGTTCGGCTGCAAGGTGAAGATTTCCAGCCTGCTGGGCATCGATCCCAAGGGCGGCGAAAAGACCAAGCACAAGGTGCCGTATGAGGTCACCAGCCCGGATTTCGTCCGCATCAACGGCGTGCCGTACCTGGCCGCTACCGAGATCGAGGGGCTGCGCTAATGGTGGATTGGTTCGACCGCGCCCAGGAACTGGAACAACGCCAGCGTGACCAGGCGATCAAGGCCCAGTTGCAGCAGCCACGGCCGGTCGGGCCAAGCCTGACCCATTGCCAGGACTGCGACAAAGAGATCCCGCCGGCGCGCCAGGCGCTGGGCGGCATCACGCGATGCGTCCCGTGCCAGACCGGCCATGAACAGAGTAAGCGTTGATGACGACTGAAGCCGCACGCCTCGGATCGCTGGAACAGAAATTTGCCGTTTTCGAACACCGGCTGGGTGAACTGGAAGACCGGCACGAAACGGTGCCAACCCGCGTCACCAAGCTGGAGCAGGGTTTCGAACACATGGCGCGCCAGTTGTCGGAACTCAACGTCGGCCAGCAGACGCTGACCGTGGCGGTGAACGACATCGGGGCGAAGGTCGGCCGGTTGCTGACCATCCTGACGCTGGTCGGTGCCGTGCTGCAAATGGCCGTGCCGGCACTTCTGCGCGTGTGGTTCCCATGAGCCTGCGCGGCAAGATCCAAGCCGGTGCGATCGCGCTGGCCAGCGCTTCGCTGGTGGCGTTCCTCGGCACCTGGGAAGGCCAGGGTCAGAACGTCGTTTACGCGGACAAGTTGGCCCGTGGGCTGCCGACCGTGTGCCTGGGCATCACCCGTTACACCAGCCCGTTTCCTGTCGTGGTCGGTGACTACTGGTCTGCCGCTCGATGCGATGAGGTCGAGCAACTGGTGATCCAGAAAGGACAACTGCAGCTCGCTGATTGCATCACCAATCAACAGGTGGGGCAGAACACCTTCGACGCCTTGAGCAGCCATTCCCACAACGTCGGCGTGCCCAGTACCTGCGCCAGTCGGGCCGTGGGCCTGATCAACGCCGGGCGCATCGCCGAGGGCTGCAAGGCGATTGCCTGGGCGGCGGACGGCAAGACACCCGTGTGGGCCTTCGTCACCAATGCCCAGGGCGAAAAGGTGTTCGTCCGGGGCCTGCATGCGCGGCGTTTGGCGGAAGCGGATCTGTGCAAGGCGGGCTTGTGATGCCGCGTGATGTCTTGTTTTTCCTGGTGGTGTGCCTGGTGGCCTGGTTCGCTTTTGACCTGTTGGAAGGTCAACGCGACACCGCCCGCCGCGAACGCGACAGCGCGTTGTTCGAAGTGAACGGCCTGCGTGAAGCGGCCCGAATCAGCGGCGAGAGGCTGGCCGATCGGGACGCTATCGATCTTGAACGGACTACGGAACTGAACCATGCACTTTCTGAAAACGAAGGCCTGCGCCGCGCTGTTGGCAATGGCGATCAGCGGTTGTGGATCAAAGCCACCTGTCCCGCCGCAGTGCCCACCAACGCCGGCGCCGGCAGCCTGGCTGATGCAGGCACCGCCGAACTCGCAACAGACGCTCGATCTGATTATTTCACCCTCAGAGATCAGCTTGCCCTGAGCAAGCAAATGATCCTGGGCTTGCAGCAACACGTCCTCAAGGTCTGCCGGTAACCGGTGCACCAGGACAACCTTTTTTCCAACCTCAACAAGAGAGACACCGCATGAACGAGCAAAACGCAGAAATCACCCTGGAAGTCGGCGAACTGGAATTCACCTTCACCCTGACCCCGGCGGACGTCACCAAGTACTTCAACGCCATTACCACGACCAACAAGGTCGCCCCGGGCAACAACCTGCTGATGACCACCGTCAAGCAGGAAGAAAAAGCCACCTTGAAACCGCTGCTGGGCAACCCAGTGATGGTGATGCAGCTCGCCGGCGCATTGCTTGAAGAGTACGGCCCGAAGGTCGAGGTGATCGTAAAAAAGCGCTCGGCCACGCTGAGCGCCTGACCGAAAACGGACTGGGCCAGCTCGTGGCCCTGACGAACCGCTGGCTACCTGGCGCCGAGCCCACCGTTGAAGCGATGGGCACGGCCAAATGGCTGGAGGACGAATTCTGGAGACGTACGGAAATCGCCGTGGCTAACGGCATCTCCCTTGCGATGAACGGGTAACGACGACTGTGGCAGACCAAAGCGCCCGCCTGGCTTTCATCTTGAGCCTGACCGACAAGGTCACCGCGCCCCTGGGCAAGGTAAAGGCGGGTTTTTCCGACCTGGCCGAGCAGAGCGAGGCAAACATCAAGACGATGGGCCTTGGCCTGGCGGGCGTGACGGCGGCCGTGGTCGGGATTCAGCAATCCCTGGAACCGGCGTTGGAGGTCAATCGCGCCCTGGGCGACGTCCGATCTCTGGGCGTGGCCGAAGACGCGTTGACCGCGCTCAACAGCAAGTCGCTGGAATTCGCGGTGAACTACGGCGAGAACGCCAAGGATTTTGTGGCCTCGGCGTACCTGATCGAGGGCGCGATCAAGGGCCTGGCCGGCAACCAGCTGGCTGTCTTTACCAACACCAGCAACCTGCTGGCCAAGGCCACCAAGTCCGACGCCGAGACGATGGGTGAATACGTCGGCACACTCTACAACCTGCAAAAATCCCAGGCCGATGCCATGGGCAAGGGCGCGTGGGTCGAAAAACTCGGCGGGCAGACGGCCCTGGCGGTGCAGCTGTTCCGCACCAGCGGCGCCGCGATGAAAGACGCGTTCAAGGAAGCCGGCGCGATCGCCACCACGGCCGGGGTAGACCTGGCCGAACAGATGGCGGTGATCGGCACCCTGAGCAGCACCATGGAAGGTGGCGACGCCGGCGGACGCTATAAGGCGTTTTTCGAGAACGTCGGCGCCGCCTCGGAAAAGCTCGGCATGCAGTTCACCGACTCGCAGGGCAAGCTGCTGCCGATGACGTCGATTCTGGACAAGCTCCAGGACAAGTTCGGCGATCTGACCAGTGCGGTTGCCAGCGCCAAGCTGGTGGAAGCCTTCGGCGGCGAAGGCGCCCAGGTGATTGGAGCGCTGGCCAAGGACACCGGGCGCCTGCGCAACGGCCTCGAGCAGTTGGGCAGAGTGCGCGGGCTGGAGAAGGCCGAACAGATGGCCCAGGCAATGGTCGATCCGTGGCAGCAATGGGCGTCCCTGGTCGACGTCATGCGCGTGGTGTTCGGCCAGGTGCTGATTCCGGTGCTGACGCCGTTCATGAACAAGATGGTCGATATCGGCAAAACCCTGGTGCGGTGGTCGCAGCTGTTCCCCAACATCACCCGCGTGATCGGCATCACCACACTGACCATCTTGGTGATTATCGGCGCCATGTCCTTGCTCACGCTGGTGGTGGGGATTGCCCGGACCACCTGGCTTGCCCTGGTGACCGTCTGGAAAGTTGTGCAGATGCTGAACCTGCGCACCGCCGCGACCTTCATTTTGCAGAAGCTGGCCATCCTGGCCTATGTCGCTGTGATCGGAATCCTGAGCACTGGCCTGGCGATCATTCGTGGCGCGATGCTGCTGTGGCAGGGCGCCATCTGGCTGGTCAACTTTGCCCTGACTGCCAACCCGATCGGTGTGGTCGTGATGGGCATCGCGGTGCTGGTCGCCCTGGTGATCGCCGCCGCTTACTACTGGGACGAGTGGACCTCGGCCTTGATGAACACCGCCGCTTTTCAGTGGGTCGCGGAAAAGTTCGAAGCGTTTTCGAAGTGGTTCAGCTCCATGGGCGGTTGGTCCGACATGGCCCGGGCCGCGTGGGACAGCATTGTCAGCGTCTTTCACAAGGCCGTTAACGGGTTGATTGAGCTGATGAACAGCATTCCCGGCGTGAACATCGAAGCGCGCTTCGGCGGCATGCCCGAGGTGCCCGGGATCGATGCCGCGAACGGTGCAGCCGACACCGCCAACGCCGCGCAGAAAGCCCAGCAGACCATCAACGCCGCGATCCCCAGCCTTTCGCCAACCGGCCCGTCAGCGGTGCCGCCTGGTGGTCTGCTGACCAAAATACAGAACACCAACAGCAGCCAGAACAAGGGCGTGCACGTGGAAAACATCACCATTCAAAACAGCAAACCGATGAACCCCCTGGAGATGGAAAACATGGTGTCCATGGCGGTGGGCGGGTGAGCGAATACGTGGACCTGTTGATCGTCGGCAACGATCTGGCCCTGGACCCGTCGCGTCAGCCGCGGCTGATCGATGACCGTGCCTGCATCGCCCAGGACATCGCGCACATGATCCGCGACAGCGGGCTGCTGGTCACGCTGGTGGCCGAGCGCGATCGCCTGCGTCAGCGCGACTGCATCCAGCAGATGGAACTGCTGGTGGAGGACGACGTGCGCCTGGTGCCGGGAACGGCCCGCATCACCCCGCAGGAACCAGGCACGTACCTGGTCACCGCCAAAACCCTGAAATTCGGTTCGATTGAGGTAAGTCTGTGAGCGAGGTTGATTTTAAAAAGGTGATCGCCGACGCCGGCATCCCGACCACCGAAGCCGGTTTGAAAGCCGCCTGGGAAAAGGAAGTCGAAGCCCAAGGCGCCAAGGTGGCCAACACCAGCAGCTATTCGCCGTTCTGGCGGGTGATGACGGCCCTGGTGACCAAGCCGGTGCTGTGGCTGCTCGATTTCCTGTGCATGACCGTGCTGCCGAACTTCTTTGTGAAAACGGCAGTGGACGCCTGGTTGGACATGCTGGCCTGGGCGGTCAACGTCGAGCGCAAGGGCGCCACGAAAGCCCAGGGAAAATTGCTGTTTACCCGGGCGACACCGGACGGCGTCATGGAGCTGAAACAGGGCATCGTCGTGCAGTCTGCCGCGATCAACGGCAACGTCTATCAACTGATCTCTACAGCCGCCGTGATCTTTCAGCAGGGTCAGTTGCAGTTGGAAGTCCCGGTGGAAGCGATCGAGGCCGGCAGCGGCTTCAACCTGGCCCCGGGTTACTACGCGATCCTGCCGGTGCCCGTGCCTGGCATTGTCCAGGTGGTGAACGGTGACGGCTGGCTGGAATCACCTGGTGCGGATCCCGAGCCCAACGATCAGCTGCGTTTGCGTGTGCGCAACCAGTTCTCGGCCGTGAACCAGTGGCACACCGACGCGGTGTATCGCGCGATGATTTCCGCCTTCCCGGGCGTGCGCCCCGATGGCGTGTATTTCGAACATGGCGCCCCCCGGGGCCCAGGCAGCGCGAACGCCTTTGTGCTGTTCGATGCTGGGGTGCCGGCAGCCAGTTACCTGGAGCAAATCAACGCGCATATTCGCGACCAGGGCAACCATGGCCACGGCGACGACCTGCTGGCCATGGTCATGCCGGAAACGCAGGCCAACATCCTGGTCAACGTCTGGCCGTTTGCCAACCTGACACCGGCTCAAGTCGCCGACCTCAAGCATGAAATCGAGTTGTTTGTGCGCGCCGCGTTCCGTGAAAGCACGTCCCGGGACTATCAGCCGACGCTGACTTATCCACAGTCGCGATTCAGCTTCAGCCGTCTGACGGAAGAACTGCACCAGCGGTTCGCCGGCATCGAGGCCGTCAAGTTCACGCCGATGGTGGACATCGTCAGCGGGCTGTCGATTCCCCGGCTCCAGAACCTGACGGTGACGATCAAATGATCAAGCTCAAATTGCCGTTCTGGCTCGCCGGTACCGAGCTGTCAAAGTTGGTCGCGGCTGCCCAGGCCTGGTGGGAAACCGTCACCGGCTGGCTGCGCTGGCCTTACTCGCAGATCGACCCCGACAACTGCCACATGAGCATCCTGGAGCTGTGGGCCTGGCAGCGCGACGTGACGCGCTTTAAAGACGAGCCCGAGGCCCTGTTTCGGCTGCGCGTGAAATACGCCTTCATCAACTCCGTGGACGCGGGCAGCACCGCCGGCATGAAACGGATTTTCGAGCGCTTGGGCGTGGGTTACGTCGAGATCGAGGAGCGCCAGCCCGATCGGGACTGGGACGTCGTGCTGCTCAAATTCAGCAACGCGCAACTGTCGCTCAACCCCGAACTGTTGCGCGTGCTTATCCAGCAATACGGCCGGACGTGCCGGCGTTATGACTTCGTGACCATCACCCCCGTGGCGTTGCAAATCGCCCTTATCGACTTTAACGACGATCAGCAAACGCTGGTCGCCAGCCTGTAGGAGCGCACCCGTGAGCGCCAGTATTACCTTGGCCGGCGAAAGCCAAATCGCCCTGAAACAAAGCCAGAAAAAGCCGCTGGTTATCAGCAAATTCATCTTTGCCAACGTGACCGGGCTGGACCCGGTCGCGCCGATCGATCGCGCTGCCGGCAAGCCGCCGGCGGGCCAGATCGTGCAGGTTTACGACATCCCCAAAGAGAACGCCGGCTACGTCAACCCGAACCAGGTGGTGTACAGCGCCCAGCTGGGGTCCGATATCGGTGACTGGGATTTCAACTGGGTCGGCCTCGAGGACGAAGACGGTTTGTTGTTCGCCGCGTCCTACGTGCCGTTGCAGCAGAAGCGCAAGAACATCCCGCCGCAGCAGATCGGCAACAACGTCACCCGCAACTTCCTGGTGGCGTTTGATGGCGCCATGCAACTGACCGGTGTGAAGATCGATGCGAGCACCTGGCAGCATGACTTTACCGTGCGCCTGGCGGGCATCGATGAGCGCGGGCGCTATAGCAACCGAACGCTGTATGGCCGTGCGTGTTTTTTCAGCGATTCACTGGCCTTTGTAAAAGTAGGCAGCAGCTTTCAGCTCCGATCGGGCGGCGCCTACATCGAAGGTATTCGGGTGGCCCTGGACGAACCGTATGTGGTCACCGGTGTTATCCCAGTGGGCAAAATCTGGTTGGACGTCTGCCTGGAGCGCCAACTCAATGACCGGGTGGCCAGTTGGAAAGTCGTGTATGGCAACCAGGTCGATTACACCGACGCCGCCGGCAACCGCCATTACTGCGTGCCCATTGCCGATTACATCTCGTCGAGCGAGATCGTCGACTTACGACCGTCCGAACCGGTCAGCGGTGCGTTGATTCAGTATTTCGCCGCCCGCAATGGGGACTATCCAAACCTGCGTGCACGGGGAACGACGAAAGAAGACGTGGATCTGGAGAACCTGCCCAACGCCAAGAGCGACGACCCCGACACCAACAGCAGCGAGATCCTCGCCACCACGGCTGCGCTGAACAAATTAAAGCAGCAGGTCGGTAATTCGATGACTGGCATGGTGGCCGCGTTCGCGATGACCGCAACGCCAACGGGGTGGCTGAAGTGCAACGGCGCGGCGGTTTCACGTACAGCCTTTGCGCAACTCTTCGCGTGGCTGGGCACGCATTACGGCGGGGGTGACGGATCGACAACGTTCAACCTGCCCGACATGCGAGGCTTGTTTCCACGGGGCTGGGACGATGGGCGCGGCCTCGACCCGGGCCGAGCGTTCGGTGTGTACCAGGACATGATGCTGCATTCCCACGCTCACACGGCCTCGGTCGCCGCAGTCGGTGACCACCTTCACTCCGCATGGACGGACGCCCAGGGCAACCACGTTCACCGTACCTGGACCGACGCTCAAGGCGGTCACTCCCACACTGCTGCCAGTTCACCAGGTATTGGCCAGGGTGCCGGCGGACCTAACTCGGTTCAGCAATCCGGCGGCCAGCACGCCACCTCCTGGGATGGTCACCACGCGCACAACGTCGCAATGGATGGCGCCGGCCAGCACGCACACAACGTCGGTGTCAGTGCCAGCGGCGCGCACACCCACGGCGTGACCGTTGCCGCTGCTGGCGGCACTGAAACCCGCCCGAAAAACTTGGCCCTTAATTACTGCATCAAATATTGAGAATGAGCATGACTGACAAACTCGTTTATCAGACTGACCACCGGGGCCTGTTCATTGGCATGGTTGAGGCGGACGAATCGCCCCTGGAACCGGGGGTGTACCTTATTCCCGGCGGTTGCGTGGAATCACCGCCACCGACGGCCCTCGAACATCAAGCCGCCTGGTGGAACGGCGAGGCTTGGCAACTGGTGGACTACTTCGGCGGTCTGGTGGTCTACAGCGCCCTGTCCGGTGAGTCGCGAACCCTGGAAGGATTCGAGCAGATGCCATCCGGCTACACCATGAAAAAGCCAGGACCGAATCAAGTCTGGAAGGATGGTGCGTGGGTAGACGATATCGACGCGGTGCTGGCCGATTTGCAGGAGAAAAAACGGCTGACGATCGACGCCGATTACGCGGCGTACATCGCCGGTGGCTTCAACTCCAACGCCCTGGAAGAGACATACCGCTACAACAGCGCGATCGATGACCAGGTGAACCTGAACGGTCAGGTGTTGCTGGGGATGGACGACGTTTACCCGTGCTATGACGCCAAGCAGGTGAAAGCCTTCCGGCCCCACACGATCGCCCAGTTGCAGCGGGTCAGTCATGACCTGGTGCGCTTCAAGCAAGCGGCCCAGCAGCACGCGGATAGTTTGCGCGAAGCCTTGGCCAAGGCCCGGGAAGACAAAGACCTCAAGGCCATGAAGGCCATCGCCTGGACGCTGTCGGCATGACCTGGGCGCCGGTGACCATGCGCTGGCCGGAGCAGGCCACGCAGTGGATGGGCGGCTTGTCAGCGGCCAAGGACCTGGCCGGCGGCGAGCTGGTCAGCACCGCCAAGCGACTGGCCGGACTCGATGGCTTGGCCAGCACCAACCCGGGGCCGGTCGGTGATGCCGCGAAGGGCGCGATCGCGGCCGGTCGTGCCGCGCTCACAGAACAACTCGGCCAGGCGCCGGCGTGCTTGGTAGTGACGCCGTTTCAAAACGGTATCGGGCAGGGGAGGGGCTACCAGCGCTTTCTGTCAGCGCCCAACCTGCTGGAGCACCTGGCGAAAAAACTGGAAGACGTGACCGACACCGGACGACCGGCTGGCCCGCAATACGCGCTGTCGATTCTGTTCCTGGGCACGCGCCTGGACCAGTTGGCCAGCAGCTTGTCGCGGTTCAACGCCTTGTTACCAATCCCTGACCTGGTGCGCACGGAACGTCGTGCCCAGCACCTGGTGAAGCTGGAGACAGAAAAGTGGGAGATCCCCGGCGCCGGTCCGCTGCCACGCTGGCAGGCGTTGCCCCTGGAACGCTGCACGGTGGTCAAGGCCGCCAAGCAATCCATGGCCGGCCAACTGGCGGTGCTGGAAAGCTACGCCGCCGACAGTTCGCCGCTGGGTGACCTGGCCGCATTGGCGAGCCGCAAAGCCGCGCAGCAGAAGGGCCGCGACCAGCAGCTGACCGACTTGAAAGCGCTGCTGGCCGGCGGCAACCCGGACGTCAGCATGCAGGCGCGTCTGGTTGGCCCGGGCAACACCAGCGAACTGCGCCGCGAATTGCTCGCCGGCGACGCCCCGGGGCATGAATGGGTGCTGTGTGCCGGCGTCATGTTGGTGGGCTCGAAAGAAGCCTTGAGTTTTGTCCAGGAGCTGGTCGGCCTATGACGCTGCTACTTGATGGCCACAAGGTCCAGGGCAAAAACCTGAAGGTGACCGCGAACCTGCGTATCGAAAGCGGCGACATGTCGGGTCAGACCAGCAACACCGACACGGCGCACAAGGGCTTCAAACCCAAGACCCTGACCATTTCGCTGATGATTCCCTTTGTGGATAACCCACACATGACCGATTTGATGCGCTTGGCCGAGTCCACCGCCAGCGGTGGCCAGATGCACCTGTACCGCATCGTCAACGACACGGCCGAGGCCTTCGGGATACGACAAGTCGAGTTCTCGGAAGGGATCAGCGCCCGCGAGGACGATACCCTGCGCGCCTGGCTGATCCAGTTCACATTGAGCGAACGCCAGTCCAACCCTGAAAAGGTCGAGGGGCGACGCGCCGGCAATGCGGTCAACGCCCAGGGCGCACCAGGAAGCGCGGTCGGTACCAGTGGCGAGGGCAAGGACGAAACCACCGACAACCCGGCGTTGAGCGGTTTTGAAAAGGTGCTCGGCCGCGTCGATAAGTGGCTGGGCGGGAGTGAATCAACGTGAAGCTGCACAAAGTCCTGGCGATCAATGGCGCGCCGTTCGCCCTGGTGAAAGAGGACGTTCGACTGGACGCCACCAGCCCGGGGCGGGCGACGTTCACGATTAAATCCGCTGAATCGGTCAAAGGCCTGGTGACGCTGGATATCGGCTACAACGACCGCACACTGCAACGCCACTTCATCGGTTACGTCGAGCGCTGCACCGCCGCCAATGCCATCGAGCAGGTGCTGTTCTGCCGCGAGCTGGCCGCCGTGTTGGCCAACCCGTTGCCGCTGAACCTGCGTCACGTCGATCTGCGCGCCGTGCTGGCCGAGATCAGCGAACACACCGGCCTGCGCTTCCGGGTGCCCGATCGGCCATTCGCCGCCGTCAAAGCGCCATTCTTTTACAGTCTGGCCGCCGGATATCAGGCGATGGACAGCCTGGCCCGGGTGTTCAACATTCCCGACTTCACCTGGCACCAGTTGGGCAACGGCGAAGTGTTTACCGGCAGTTGGGCGGACAGCTTCTATGGCGCCCGGGCGCCGCTGCAAATCCCCACGGAGCTGTTCGACGGCTACCAGGGCAACCAAAGCGCGATGATCGCGGCCCTTCCCGGGTTACGACCAGGTGCAACGATCAACCACGGCGAGCGCGTCACCAGTGTGGCCCTCGCCAATGACCAGATGGCTATCCGATGGAAGACGCAATCCGCCGCAGCGTAGAAAGGCAATTCCCTGAACTGACTGGCGGCTATCACCTGCCGCGCTTTGCCCGGGTTGTCGCCGTGGCCGACGCCCCGGCCGGCGCCGGGATCTGTGACGACTTCCGGCCGCGTTATGCCGTGGACATCGAAGTACTTGGCTCGGACGGTGAAGTCGATCCGCAATTGCCCCTGCTTGCCGGCGTGCCGCTGCCACTGCCCACCGGTGGCGAAGAAATGGGCATCTACGCCTTTCCGGAGGAGGGCACTCAAGTGGTGGTGTGCTTCGCCTATGGCCTGCCGAACAAGCCCTACATCCAGACGATTCTGCCGCACGGGCTGAGCATGCCCCGAGTGCCGAAAGGCGATCAGGTGTGGCAACACAGCGAGGCCGCCCAGCAGCGCGTCGATGCCGATGGCAACTGGCTGCGCCAGACCGATGGCAAGATCCAGGACAAGGCGATCGAGCGCGAGGTTGAAGCGCTGGAGAACCGCGAGCAGTTCCAGAACCACACCCAGGCGATCGACGATCATTCGACCGAGACGGTGGGCGGGGTGAAGACGATCGAGGCGCTGGGCGCGCTCAAGCTGATGTCTGGTGGCTCCGCGAGTCTGGCGGCGGTGGATGATCTGCACCAGGCCACCGGGCGGGATTTGAACCTGGTGGTGGGGCAGAAGCATAACGCCACGGTGGGCGGCGATATGCAGGAGCGGATTCAGGGCTTACGCAAGAGCGCGTCCGGGATCAGCCAGCAGCTGCAAGCGCCGAAAAACTGGATCGGTTCCGAAGGCGTGAACCTATTTCAGGTGATATGCGACACGCTTGATCTGCTGCAGCAGATGAACACACAGCTGGCCGCGCACACTCACTTACCAGGACCATTGCCAAGTCCGGCCGATGCTACGGCGTTCACTTCTGATGCAGTAAAGGCTGCCCTGCTCTCTACGAAGCTGAAGGCTATTACACTTTAAAGGTAGCAAGTCCGGTAGCCTGCTATCCTCATCGTGGCATTCCATGTGCCGCGCCGAAAAGGATATATAACTTGGATAGTGACGAAGAAAAAAAAGATGGGTTAACTATTTCCGATCTTGCTGATCCCAATTTTCCGGAACGGCTGGAGATTGTTCGCAATATAGAAAATTCCATAGTGGATTTTATGCGGCGCCCAGAAATTCCTGTCTACTTAGAAGCTTTTCAGAAAGTAATTAACAGAATTATCCCGCCAGCTATTAAGTTTTTTTCGGTAGTCGGCGAGTTCGCTATAAAGATGCAAGAGGCAAATGCGTTAAGGTCAGAGGCTTATCCAAAAATAATTGATCATCTGAATTTTTTAGCGACTAAAACTTGGTTTGTTTCGAAGTCGTTGGCACTGTCAGATTATGAGCTTCTAGCATTCTCGCCTGAGAGGATCGGTATGGGTGATGAGGCAGAGGAAGCTTTAGATGATCAGTTTGTCAGTGTTTATAATGAAAACATGGAATATCTCGAGTCTGTTCTTTTAGAAGGTTTCCCCAATCGCGCATTCGCCATTGGACCAGCTATACAGGCTCATAGGAGAGGGGAGTTCGCACTATCGATACCCGTTTTCCTTTCTCAAGCCGATGGCATCTTATTAGACATAACATCAGCTGAGCTTTTTACTTCCAAAGGTCACATTTCAAAGCACGCCCAAGAGCAGATGAGCACGACGCCTCATGAAAATTGGTTTGGGTATTTTGACGATGCCACATGGTCGCCTTTAAGCGCTGTGCGCCCTATTGGTTGGAGTCCAAAAGAACGTCGTGAAGCAGGATATTCTGGCTTTAATAGGCATACAACAATGCACGGAATGGACCTGCATTATGCATCGGAAGTCAATAGTTATAAGGCCTTTTCGCTTTTATGCTACGTTGCCTCCGTCAAGCCTGAAAGCGAAGACGAGAAGTCTAAATAAAATCAGGTTATATAAGGGCGCCTTGTGGTTCTTGAATTATTAACAGGCGCTCTTCCCTTCATAAGTGTTCATTCCTACTCCAACCGGCACCACCAAGATTGCGCATATGCGCAACCGTCGATGTACTCAATGCCGCTCAACACGAATCCCGTCACAGCCATCCCCGCCAGCGTCGCATCTAATAGAGGTGGCAATGGATCAGGATCCAGCGGCATACCGACTTTGACCTCGGCCACGTTCGCTGCCCGCCCTAACTCACTACACATTGTTGAGTTCACCATGACATTACCTTTGATCGCGGGATAGCGGCGCCGATCCTTGGCATTCAGCGCGACACCGCGTAAGCGCATAGGCGTTACCAAAACATGCATGGGCGGCCTCTACTCGTCTGAGCCAATGTCGAGTAACGATTCAACGGCGAAGGCAAGCGCCCCGTCCGCTAGCTCCAGCAGATCGCTTAGATCGTCGGCATCGATTACATGGTTCAGGTGCAGCGCGTGTGCTTGGCTTAACAGCGCCTTGTGATGGGCGCCGGGCTTCGCAAGCAGTGACACGTCATCGCGCAGCAGAGCACGCCACTGAGCTATTGCTGAAGACTTTGCGGTTGTCGCTACCACAGGCTCTCTATTCATCAGTCCCATCTACTCACGAAAAATACTGTATGTATACACAGGATAACGCTCGCGGTGTCGCGGCACATCAGTAGGCGACTGACGGCATTTAGCACGCCAAGGTCTTTGGAAATGGGACTATCGCTGCAAAATCCTGCCATCACGAAAAAACTGCTAAAAAAAGCACTTATCCCCCTCCCGCCGACGGGCTTTGCGTCTCTTTATTGTGCAAAGACGGGTAGGGGTGCAAACGATAGCTCTGCCCAGGCCCGCTGCGGGCCTTGTGGGTGTAGTTGTCATTGCACGGAGTGAAAGGTATTGAAAAAAAGTGCAGCGGACTTGCACAGCGTTGTGGTGCGCCAGCGAATTGATCAGGGGAGTGGGATGTCCGGTTTACGGGGGGGACGGGTGTGAAAACCGCCAGTAGACGGAGTTTTCGTTTTTGGAACCGTCAGCATCACATGGGTTTTATTCACCGACCGGCCTGATCGTAGAACAGCTAGCAGGCCCAGTTTGTAAGGCTCTCCGGGGTTCTGCACCATTGCACCGCGTCACCGAGAAATCTGTCGATGTCAGGACCGATTACGAGCGGGAAAAAAATGTAAAAAAGGGAATGTGAATGGCCATTTTTCAGACGTGGGCTGGGAAAAAGGTAATTTTGGTAAGCAAGGGATAAAAGTTGGCTGCAGCCTTTGTGGTGCCTGACCTGCAGTCATTACCTCAAGAGGTAATTTTAGGTAAGGGTTAGGGTAATAATTTATGAAGTGCCCCATTTTACTGGGTTTGAGGGCTATCAGGGATTACTCATAGGAAAGGTAATTTTCTAACCTCATACTTACCAAATTATTACCTCTGCGGAATTCTCTCAACGCCCCGATTTTCAAGGCTTCCAGAGGTCGCCTCATGCTGCATTACCAAAATTACCTTTTTCCCATGGGTCAACATGAAACGTCGAAATGGCCTTCGCGACCCTGTTCTGCAACCTGGTGCGCAAAACCCATGGGACTGGCATGGGACTGAGTTTGAAAATCTCGCTCATCTACAGCCCTTATAAACCGGGGGGGTATGCTCCGAAAATAGCAAACGGGTAGTTTCGAATCTCTCCTTCACCGCCAAATTCGATGTAACCAAAACCCCTGATTTCGAAAGAAGTCAGGGGTTTTGTGGTTTCTGGGGGCTGAAAAATGATCCGCAGAATTGCTGATGATTTCACCGCACATGCGAGACGAATTCCAACTCGGTTGTTTTAGATTGCCGGCCCCTCGAACGGAATCGAGTAATGCCTATGCGCCGCACCCAATGGCCAACATTTCGGCCAATGATCCGGTAACCTTGCCGGCGTTTGAGGCGTTGGTTGAGCATCTATCAAAGTTGCCTTGAGTCACTCTTCATGAAAAAGGAAATCCCATGATCACCACCACCACCCACACCATCGAAGGCCGCCAAATCACCGCCTACCTGGACATCGTCAGCGCCGAGTCGGTGCAGGGTGTCAACGTGATCCGCGACATGTTCGCCGGGATGCGGGATTTTTTCGGTGGGCGGTCGCAGACGTTGGAGCGGGCGTTGAAGGAGGCGCGCATTCAGGCGACGGACGAGATCAAGGAGCGGGCGCGGGCGTTGCAGGCGGATGCGGTGGTGGGGCTGGATTTCGAGATCAGTATGCCGGCCGGCAAGGGTGGGATGGTGGTGGTGTTTGTGACCGGGACGGCGGTCAAGTTGAGATGAGACAGCCCGTGGCGGTCAGCGCACGGGCGTCGTCAGGCTGATCAGACGGTATGCGGGGCGCGTTCGCCCTTGGTGTAGACCTGGTTGAAAAAATAGTTGCTCATGTTCATGTTTCCCGACTTTTGATAGGTAAACAACTGGCCGAGGTCGATGGTTTTTTCGAAGTTGTCCTTGTTCAGAACAAAGCCACCCGTGCCCAGGTATTCCCTGTCCTCCTTCACAAAATCGAACGAACTTTTAGCATATTCGTTGGCGGCATCTTTCAAGGCGCCAGACTGATTCATGTAGTCGGAAAGACGGGTAAGGTCCTCGGCGCTGATCGAGCCGGAGAGGGACGTGGCCTTGAGTTGGCCTTGTGGATCGACGGTAAAACCGAAGTCTTTTTCCTCAAGTGCCGGGTCGATGTTTTTCAGATCGTCCAGAAACTGCATGTAGGTAGTCTTGAGGTTGTCATGGGCTGCCATCAGACGGTCACGGGCAGCCGGAAAATCTTTGGTGGGCTCGGTGCGGCCGATATAGGTAATGACAGCGACCAGGGGCGTTCCTGGTTCGGTGGGCTGTGACGGCGACGGATTGCTCGGGTGATAGATGACGCCAGGCGTCAGCGGCTTGCCTTCAGGGTTTTTCATGTCGATGGCGCCGGAGTCGATCATGTCCTTTATTTTTTCGCCACCTGCTTTACCGGCCGCGATCTGCTCGGGGGTGAGCGTGATGGGCGTGGTGTTGATCAGCGACGGCATTCCCTTGATTTCCATGTTCTCTCCCTGAGTTTTTTGCGTAGGAGTAAGGGCAACGGCCTGTAGGCGAAAATCTTGAGCCTGGCGGGACAAGTGGTGTGTTTTTGTTTATTGCGCGACCTGCTTTGTACGACGCCGACGTCGGCCATTCGTCGGGCACCGGGCGATCTGAATCACAAGTCCAGTAATGACCGGCTAGTCTCAAAAGCCTTGGTGGTCGATATTTTCAGGCAAATAGGGCTTGCCGGTATCGACCCTGTTTTGAAAGGGGCGAAGAGATGGCGGATCCGTATATCGAAGACGACGGGGCTGAGTTTCCAATCAACAATTGCGTGCAGTGTGGCCAGACGGAGTATGTGGCTGGCTTTGGCGAGGACCAGGTCAAGACTGGCAAGATCAAGTCGGCGGCGCCTCGAGCAACGAGGTCGAAGTTTCTGCCCAAAGTGGCAGCGCCTTCCAGGAAGTAAGCGTTCATCACAGAGCAGACCCCGCCATTGAGCGGGGTTTTTCGTTTCTGACGGGCGGAATCTCGAAATGTCCGATAGGTGCGATTTTTCTTTCACAAAGTTTTCACAAGGTCTTACGTAGTCTCAACTCATCCGTTAGAAAGCAATATTCCAGCCCGTTACCCCAGCGGGCTTTTTTTTGCCTGTCATAAAACCTTTTCCATAAATGCTGTCCAACCGTCGCCCATAGCGAGGTTGTGCCTGATTGTGTCTGGACTTTGCCTTCGCTAAAGCATTCAATCTCCGCCTTTTCGTTTCCCCCTATTTTTGAGGTTTTCGTCATGCGTTTAAAACTGCCTGCTCTGGTTCTGGGGCTTTTGGTTGCTCAGGGTGCGATGGCTGCCGGTCAAGGCACTGCCGCGCTCGGCGGTGGTCTGGGTGGCGCGCTGGGTAATGTGGTCGGCCAGAACATGGGCGGCAGCACCGGCGCAGCGATTGGTGCTGGCGTAGCGGGCGCGGCGGGCAGTGCCATTGCCGCACCGAAGGGTAGCCGTACCAAAGCGGCCATCGGCGGTGGCGTCGGCGCGGCAGGTGGTTCGGTCATCGGCCACAGCCTGGGCGGCAAGACCGGTGCAACCATCGGCGCCGGCCTGGGTGGTGCAGCGGGTGGCGCGGTAGGTACCAACCTGTCGAAAGGCCACAAGCGCCACTGACCCTGAGGGGCAGCAAAAGAAGCCCGGCGTAATGCCGGGCTTTTTCGTTTCTGAACGTTTTTTGCGAGTGTGTCTCCAATCTCTTACAAGCCCTGCTCGGATAGCGAGTACTGTAGGAGCAGGTTGAGACAGTTGTGCTCCCCCAATACGGAAATTCTGAGGTTCATATCATGCGTTTGACATTGTCCACGTTGGTTTTGGGCCTTTTGGTCGCTCAGGGCGCCATGGCGGCCGGTGATGGCACTTCGGCAGTCGGTGGTGGCCTCGGTGGCGCACTGGGTAACGTTGTCGGCCAGCAAATGGGCGGCAGCACTGGCGCCGCCATCGGCGCGGGTGTCGGTGGCGCCGCAGGCAGCGCGGTCGGCGCACCCAAGGGCAGCCGCACGGCAGCGGCCGTCGGTGGTGGTGTCGGTGCGGCGGGCGGTTCGGTGGTCGGCCATAGCTTGGGCGGCTCCACGGGCTCGACCATTGGCGCAGGCCTTGGTGGTGCGGCGGGTGGCGCTGTCGGCAATAACCTGGGCAGCGACAGCGGCAGCTCCCATTCCGGTGGCGGCCATAAACACAAGAATAAACACAGAAACAAGCATCGCTAAATCAGTATCGACTGACAGCAGAAACCCGGCCAAGCGCCGGGTTTTTCGTTTCTGCGGATAGGGTTCCGGAACGTTTGGTCGTAGGACACCTCGAACTTCATACACTCCCGAAACTCTGTGAGGCGCACCATGACGCTTGAAGCCGAAGATGACTCCGACGAACTCAACGATCCTGGTAACGAAGACCCGGGCTCGTTGATGGACGATGCAACCGTGCCGCTCAACGACTCCGATGATGCGGGGGACGTGGGCAACACCGAGTATGAAGAGGAAGACTCCGACGAAGACTGACCGATCGTCCCTTGGGTCGAACGCTTGCATAGCCGCTTCCTCGAATGAACAAGGGCCTGCTTTTCAGGCCCTTCGAGAGGTGCTTTATGAACCCTGATCCGAAAGTCGCTGACGTTGACGAAACGCCGGAATATCCACTGCCTTCTCCTACTGATTCCCTGAGTCGTGATCAGCGTCCGCCTGATGATGAGGATGAGGTGGGGGTTGAGCAGGTTCCGGATAGTGATGTGAAGCGCGGGGATGTCGAGGCGAGTCCTGATGATCCGGATATTGCGGGGGAGGATGGGTCGGGGGAGCCGAGTTAAAGAGTGGAAGATAGGCCGATGACGCTTTGAGATTTCAAAGCCCAGCAGTTTTGCTGGGCTTTTTTATCAGGTGAATCTGTTCCCTTTAATTACGTAAAGCCCATCTAGTGGTGATATTTTTTCAAGCTTTCCGATTTCTATATATTTTTCGAAGTCATACTTTAGTATTTGCTGGTCAGTATATTTTTCGTACTGGTGTGGGAGTTCGCATGCAAGCAAGTACAATCGCCAAACATCAAAGCCGTCGATTCTTCCGTCCGGTCCGTAGTCGAAATCTATGGACGCTTCTGGCAGATGAACGACACAACCTACTCCGTGCAATTCATAGGTTATGTTGTCCATAACTGTCCCGCATCGTTCTATTTTCTTAGTACGCCAGAGCCTCAAGATGGATCGCGTGCCGAATTTTTTTTCAAACAACTCAGTCGCCTTATCTACTTTTGAAAGAAAGTCGATAATTAGTTGTTCAAGGAGTTCATTTCTGTAGCTCATCTTCTTCGATGCTCCAGTCTGTCAAATCCAACATTGCTCGCGGACTCTAATACCTCATCAATACTATTTAAGATCCCTTTGTGTCCTTTTATATCGTTCACAGGCTTTATTATCACGCTCGTCGATGTTTGTCTCGCTGCTGCGGCGCGATGATGGCCGTCAAGTATATAGAGCTTGCCGTCGTATTCGGCCATGTCAATAGGAAATGATGTAAATAAATCTGTCCCTTTGGCTATTTTAATTTAGCTTTATTTTATGAATTTTTTAAAGAGTCAAGCCATGCTTTATAGAAGGCTTTTTGATCATCTATATTGTTAGTTATGTTTTTGTCTTCATAATCGAAGATTCGCACGATGTTCGCTTCTTCGCTGGGTTTTCCAAGTTCAAGTTCGTAAGCGACTAATCCGCTCGACATTTGAGAGGACATACTCGAAGGGTGGACGTTTAATTTAGCGCCTTTACACAGGAATTTCGTCTCAGGGTAATCTGCTCTCAACATTCCAAAACATTTATACAAGTCGGGCGCCGAATATTTCTTTTTCAAGCCGTTTGGCATTATTATCGATAGTGTCCGATTCCTTCTATCACATTCTACCGTAGCGATTTCTATGGCGCCGTAAGTGATTAAAGAAATTTCTATATTTATCATGATCACTTCCTGAAAGGGTTGGGTATCGAGTAGCCCTTATAGCTACCATCATCATAGACAGGTGTGGCGCCGACGATGTCTTGGTTTTTTATACCTCCTGGAAATGCTATTTCAGTTTCACGCCTGTGGGGGGACATCGCACCGAGTTCTTTATTGACATCGACTCCATCAATATTTTTTAGTACATAAATATACCCATCGGCAAGTCCATAGCCAGTCGCGAACTTTGATGCCTCCTTTTCTGAAGTGGATGTGCTAACAAAGTGACTAGGAGGACTTCGGTTGTCCAAAGCGTGCAAGTAGAGATCTGTACTATCACCTAAGGGTTCAAAACCAGCCTCAAAGATTTCCCAAGGCTCACGGTCATCACCTCGATATAAGTAATAGTTTTCTTGTTTGGGGCTGGGTAACTCGGGTTCTCCTGAGGCAACGCTTACTACACCAACCGGATCCTCCTCCCCAACTGCCGGCCGTTTACACCCATCCCCACCCGGACACTCATTCAACCCCAACGGATCAACCCACCCCGTCGGATTAACCCCATACCGATACCCGTTCAACCCCCCAGCCAACTTCACCGGATCCGGCGTCAAATACCGCCCCACATCCGGGTTGTAGTACCGATGCCGGTTGTAATGCAGCCCGGTCTCCGCATCGAAGTACTGCCCTTGAAACCGCAGCGGCTGATCCAGCACTTGATGGGTATCGCGATTCAGGCGGGTCAGGCGGCCGTAGGCGGTGTATTGCGCGGCCCAGACGATTTCGCCGCTGTAGTCGGTCAGTTCCTGTGGGGTGCCGAGGTGGTCGAGTTGGTAGTAGAACGGGCAGGCGTGGCGTGGGCCTTTGCCGTCGAGCAGGGCCAATGGGCGGAAGGTGCCGGGTTCGTAGACGTAGCAGCGGTAGTGCTCGCGACTGCTTTCAGCGACGATCTGGTCGCCTTGCCAGAAATACTCGGTGGTTTTGCCGTCGACGGTTTTGCTGATGCGGCGCCCGAAGGCGTCATAGCGATAACTCGAGCTACGTCCGTCCGGGGTCGTGACGCCAATCAGTCGATGCTGGCAGTCGTAGCGGTATTCGGTGACGAGCTTTTGCGCGGTGCCACGCCGTTCACGAATCAGGTTGCCGAAGGCGTCGTAGTCGTAATGCCGATCACCCTGTATCAGCAGACGATTGCCCAGAACCTTCGCCGCGCCGGGGCGGTCCTGCATCAGCAAATTACCCGCCGGGTCGTGGGCGAAGCTTTCCGGGAGGTGGTCGCGGGAGTGGCGGACGCGAATCAGGCGATCGAGCGGGTCGTACTGGTAGCTGCGTTGGCCCTGGCGGGTGTCGGCGATGTGGTCGAGATTGCCGTTGGCGCTGTAGGCATAGTCGCGGCGATACAGCGGTTGCCGCTGTTGGCTGACGGAGTGGGCTTTCAGGCGCCCCTGCTCGTCATGTTGGTATTCGCTGAGCAACAGACCCTGTTGGCGGTGCTGTTCGCGACCGGCAACGAAGGTATGCGCCGTCAGTCGCGTGCCATTGAGGTCGATGGCCGTCAGCGCGCCGCCCTTGGCATGGTGGTAATCGAGTTTGCTGGCGTCGGGCAGACGAAGGTGGTTGAGCTGGCCGCAGGCGTCATAGCCATAGCGCAAAGTGCCCCAGCCCTGGTGTTCGGTGATCAGCCGATCTTGTCGGTCGTACTCGAACTCCAGCGGATGATCGTGACTGTCATCAACGCTGACCAGTCGGCCGAGGCTGTCGTAGCGATACTCGATGGTCGTCCCGTCAGGCAGCGCCTTGACCAGCAACCGACCTGTCGCATCCCGTAGATAGCCGGTGAACAGTTGCGAGCCGTCATCGCCGAACTCGGTTTTCTCCAGCAGATTTCCATTGAGGTCGTAGGCGTAAGCCGTGCGGCGGCCATCGAACCCGGTTTCGTGTCGGATCAAACCACCGGGTGTGTAGTCCAGCTGATATTTTTCGCCGGATTCGTTCTCGATTTCCGTCAGAAGCAGTCGCACGTTGTCGTAGCGATACTGCAGCTGAGTACCGTCGGGGTTGATCCGGCGGCTGACCAAATGCAGGTCATCGGCGTATTCGTAACGGGTGATGCGGCCGAGTTCGTCCCGTTCGGCGGTGATTTTTCCGTAGGCGTTGTAGCTGAACGCGCGAGTGGCGCCTGTGGGCAAAGTCGTCTGGGTCAGTCGGCCAACGGCGTCCCATTGGTAGCGGGTAACGGCGTCATGTTCGTCCTGACTGGTAATCCGCCGGCCCAGAGCATCGTAGGAAAAGTGTCGCCGACCACCCTGCGGCAACGTTTCTTCGACCAGTTGCCCCAAACCGTTCCAGGCAAACAGATGCCGGCTGGTGTCCGGGTAACGGATCGACAGCAACCGCCCCTTGGCATCATGGTGATAGTGGGTGACCTGCCCATCCGGATCGGTCGCCTCAGTCACATCCCCCTGAGCATTACGCTGATACGTCCACACCGCCTTGCCACGACACCGCGAATGCAGGAAACCATTGCGATACTCGTAGGACGTCGGCTCGCCTTCGGGTGGAATCAGCGCAACAAGGCGTCCGACCTCGTCGTAGCGATAGCGGGTAATCGCCCCCAATGGATCCTGCTCGGCAATCAACCGACCGTTATCGTCGTAAGACTTGAGGTGCTCACCGCCGCCCGGTTCGACCCGTCGCACCAGCCGCGCCTTGTCGTCATGGACGTAAGCTTCTTCACTGCCGTCGACGTTTTTAACCACAACGCCGCCCTGGTCGTCCCAGACGTAAGCGGTGTCCATCTGCGAAAAGCTCGCCCGATGCCGGACACATCGCGCCGCCTTGCCGGACCTTTCCCACTCCCAGAAGAAACTCGCCCCACCGGCCAATTGCCGCTGGAGGATCACGTGCTGGTCGTCGTAGTCGTACCGTTCGCTTTCGCCAGCGGCATTGGTTGCTTCAATCAGGTGATGACGGGCGTCGTAGCGGTAGGAAATCAGCGTCTGTTCTGTACGCCAGGCGTCACTCGGCGCCGCAACAGGGTGAAACGTCTGATACTCGACGGCGACGAGGTGCCGACGCTCGTAACACAACAGCAGTGAGCGCCCGGCGCCGTTGTCGAGGCGCTGGATGCGATGCTGGCGATCGCGGGTGATGTGTAGCCGGTTGTTATAGGCATCGCTGATCGCCGTCAGCCGCCCGTTATGAAAGTGGTAAAACCTCGGTGTTTCAGCCGCCAGCGCAACGATCAGTTCCTGCGGCTCATCCCCCCGATAGATCGCCGCTCGCGACAGGCTGTTATGGATCGTCGGCCGCTCGACACTCGGCAACGGAAATGTCGTACGGCGGTTTTCATGGTCGATCCAGATAACGCAATCGCCATCGATTTCCAGTCGATGGGCGAGGGAATGACTCCAGCCCCAGCCCAGCCCGCAATCCAGTTCCACCGCGCTGGTGCGATACAGCCGGGTGAAATCAAATGCCAGCAACCCGTCGAGAGAACCATCGGTCAGGGTCAGCAGTTCTTCGCCGGTAACCATCGACACCGGGCAACCGTTGGTGCAGGTCAATGGCCCGCAATCGGCGCTGTCGCCGTTGGGGTTTTTCGCCTGGTCCGGCGCATCGTCATGGGGTTCGTGCCGGACCATCCGGGTTTGTGCGTCGGATTTATCGCGAGCGATCGGCGCCGGATTTTTCACCACCAGCACCGGCGACTCACCGCTGCGGATCTCCAATGGCAACGTTGGCGTCGGATTTAGTGGTGCATGGCGTGCATTGACCGCCAACGGTTTGAACGCGCCCGCGTGGGCGGTCAGCCTGGTTTCGGTGGTCAGTTCGGCCAGGCGCAAAGTAGCGCCCGCCAGCCATTGCCGCGCCCGTGGCGATTTGATTTTGCCCAGCACTTTGGCGCTCAAACCCAGGGTCACGCCTAAGGTGCCGGTCACCCTCGACAGTAGGAAAGCGATCAACAGGTCTGTACGAATTTCCGCCATCACCTCGGCGACGAATTGCGGCGGCAGCATTCTCAGCCAACTGGTAAATGCAGCGAGGTGAATGAACAGCAGCGGCTCATCGCTGAGCACCAGCAAGCCATTGGCGATCGCGTCGGCGGAGGCGCTGAGCAGTGCGTCCAGTTCGGCCTGGGTCAGGTACTCCAACAGCTTTTCGCTGTTGGCTTGCAGATCGGCGAGCAGCGCATAGACCTGTTTCACATCATCCCAAACGCCCTGCAGCGAATTCCCGACGCCCAGCCAGTCCGCCTCTTGCAGCAAGCCGTAGCGATCGAGGAAGCCGGCGCTGGCGAATTCGGTCCATAACGGCTCGAACTCATGGGTCCACTCGGCACGCAGCCAGCCTTCGAGTTCGCCGATCAAGCCTTGATACGAGGCGTAGAGCACCTTGACGTGCTCGGCTGAAACATCGGGAAAGAAGGTGATGCGATAACGCTGGCCCCGTGAGCAATCGGAAACTTCGAGAATGCCGCTCGGGCCAATGATCTTGCGCACCGGCTCGCCAAACGTCAGCTCACCGTTGCGATCCGCGATCACCGGTTCGAGCATCACCGGCGTGTTGCCGATCGGCACGAAACGCGCCGCCTCGAACATATGCACCAAGGTCAACGGACCTTCGGCGGGGCACTGGGTCACGACGGCGCTGACCGGTTTGCTGGAATTCAGCGGCACGCTGAGTTGAACGTCGTTGCCCACCTTGAACACCTGCTCGACATCCAGCGCCCAACCGGTCCAGAAGTTTTCTGCCCAGCGTTCGTAGTCGTTCAGGCACAGGCGGAATTCACCGAGCAACGCTTCGACGTCGGGTCGTTCCGGGTTCATGGCGGCGACCACGAGCAGGCCGATGGTGTTGTTCAGGGCCAGGAGTCCATTGGGGTCGAACATTCACAGTCACTCGCGCGCTTCAATTTGGAAACGCCAGACTTTGCGCAGGATCAGCGAGGAAAGAAGTCAGGAAAGGAGGTGATTGCTGTAGGGATAATCGCTAAATGATGGGCGCAGGTTTTTTCATCCACAGGGCATTGCCCGTTGCCCTATGCCAGCCGCGCTCGTTATGCTGCTGAACCCTTTAATCGATCCGAGTACTGGCCGTACCTGAGCCGCCTGGGATGTCATTAAAAACGGATCAGATGCGATGAATGCACCACTGAAAGCGCTTGGCCCGATCAAAGCCGTGATTTTCGACATGGATGGCTTGCTGCTGGACACCGAGGGCATCTACACCGAAGTCACGTCGATGATTGCCGAGCGTTATGGCCGGACCTTCGACTGGAGCGTCAAACAGAACATCATCGGCCGTGGCGCGGGTGACCTGGCGCGCTATGTGGTCGAGGCGCTGGACTTGCCGATCACCGCTGAGGAGTTCCTGGTGATCCGCGAACCCCTGATGCGCGAGCGTTTTCCCAAGGCACTGGCGATGCCGGGCGCCGAGGAGCTGGTTCGGCACTTGAAGGCCAACAACATTCCGATTGCGGTGGGCACCAGTTCTTCGCGCCAGTCGTTTGGCCAGAAAACCACGCTGCACCGCGACTGGTTCGCGCTATTCGACTTCATTGTCACTGCCGATGACCCGGAAGTCGGTGCGGCCAAACCGGCGCCGGATATCTTCCTGACTGCCGCGCGGCGCCTGGGTGTCGCGCCCGAGGACTGCCTGGTGTTCGAGGATTCGCCGTTTGGCGTCACAGCAGCGAAAGCGGCAGGGATGACGGCGATTGCGATCCCGGATGCGGCCATGGCTGACGAAAAATACGCCCACGCCGACGGCATCCTTCGTACGTTGAAGGCGTTCACGCCGAGTGCCTGTGGTTTGCCGGCGCTTGAATGGGCCTGAAACCAGGCATAAAAAAACGCCGGCAATGATTGCCGGCGTTTTTGTTTCAGCGTTTCAGGTCATCAAGCGCCGAAACCACCATCGATGGTCAGGCTGGCGCCGGTGATGTAACCCGCTTCCGGGCCGACCAGGTAGGCGACGAAGCTGGCGATCTCTTCCGCCTTGCCATAACGGCCCACGGCCATCAGCGGGATCAGGCTCTCGGCGAAGTCACCGCTGGCCGGGTTCATGTCAGTGTCGACCGGGCCCGGTTGCACGTTGTTGATGGTGATACCGCGCGGGCCGAGGTCGCGGGACAGGCCTTTGGTCAGACCCACCAGCGCTGCTTTGCTCATGGCGTACGGGCCACCACCGGCGAAGGGCATGCGGTCGGCGTTGGTGCTGCCGATGTTGATGATGCGACCACCTTCGGTCATGTGTTTGGCGGCGGCCTGGCTGGCGATGAAGACGCTGCGCACGTTGATGGCCAGGGTCTGGTCGAAGTCTTCGAGGGTGAAGTCTTCCAGCGGCGCGACGGCCAGCACACCAGCGTTGTTGACCAGAATGTCGAGGCGACCAAAGGCTTCGACGGTGGCGGTCACTGCGTTGCGAATGGCCTCTGCGTCGGCGCTGTCGGCCTTGATGGCGAGGGCCTTGCCGCCGTTGCCGGTGATGCTGTTTTGCAGTTCTTCTGCCTTGGCGGTGGAGCTGACGTAAGTGAAGGCAACTGCGGCGCCTTCAGCGGCCAGGCGTTTGACGATGGCGGCGCCGATACCGCGGGAACCGCCTTGAATCAGAGCTACCTTACCGCTGAGGTTTTGAGTGGTCATGTCGATCTCCAGAAAATTCAAGGCGGGCTGCCTTGTTGTTGGAGTCGAGTATCGGCCTCGCATTACCCTCTGTGTAGACCGCCATTGCTATAGTCTGTGTAAACCAGAAGTTTATAGTGGCGACCATGGAAACCTTCAGCAGTATCGAATGCTTCGTCCGCAGCGCCGAGGTTGGCAGCTTTGCCGAAGCCGCGCGGCGCCTGAGCCTGACCCCGGCCGCAGTGGGCAAAAGCGTCGCGAAACTGGAAGCGAGGCTGGGTGTGCGGCTGTTTCAGCGCAGTACGCGCAGCCTGACCTTGACCGAGGCCGGTCAGGTGTTTTTGGGCGAAGTCAGCGCCAGCCTGCACACCATTCAAAACGCCGTGGCCAACCTGGCCAGTGCCGAAGGGCGCCCGGCCGGCACCTTGAAGGTCAGCATGGGCACAGTGTTCGGGCGTTTGTATGTGGTGCCGTTGCTGGGGGAATTCCTGCGACGCTTCCCGGCGATCAACCCGGACTGGCACTTCGATAATCGCCAGGTCGATCTGATTGCCCAAGGTTTTGATGCGGCGATTGGCGGCGGATTCGAATTGCCCCAAGGCGTGGTGGCGCGCAAGTTGACCCCGGCCCATCGGGTGCTGGTGGCGTCAGCCGAGTATCTGGCTGGGCGTGAAGCCATTGTCGAACCTGATGACCTCAAGAAATGCGACGGCATTCTGATCCGCTCGCCGCAAACCGGTCGCGTGCGCTCCTGGCAGCTGACCAGCCGCACCCGGCAACACAGCCCGCTGGTGCTCAAGGCGCGGATGACCATGAGCGATTCGGAAGCCGCCTGCGCCAGCGCTGCGCAGGGATTGGGCATCGCGCTGGTGAGCATGCCGTTTGCCGTGGGTTATCTGCAGACCGGGACGTTGCAGCGCGTGTTGCCGGACTGGTACGTCGACGATGGCAATATTTCGATCTATTACGCGGAGCACAAATTGTTGCCAGGCAAGACCCGGGCGTTTGTCGATTTCATTATTGAGCAGTTTGCGGAGCGGGGGTTGGGGGAGCGGTTTAGTGCGCTCTAAGTCTGGCTTGCTCGCGATGACAGGCTGCCATTCAACATCAATATCGGCCCTTACACCGTCATCGCGAGCAAGCTTTGCTCCTACAGGGGGGATCGCACGAGGCCTGGTTCAGGCTTTGGATTTGCTGATGATATTGCCCGCATGCAACCCGCATTCTTTCTGCGTCGCTTCTTCCCACCACCAGCGACCTTCACGCTCATGCTGGTTCGGCAGCACCGGGCGGGTGCACGGCTCGCAGCCGATGCTGATAAACCCACGCTCATGCAGGCTGTTGTAAGGCAGCTCGAGCATGCGGATATAGCCCCAGATCTCCTCGCTGGTCATCTGTGCCAGCGGATTGAACTTGTACAGGGTGCGCTCAGGCGTGGAGAACGCAGTATCGATTTCCAGCACGGCGACGGCGCTGCGGGTGCCCGGGCTCTGGTCCCGGCGCTGGCCGGTGGCCCAGGCAGTGACGCTGGACAACTTGCGGCGCAGCGGCTCGATCTTGCGGATACCGCAGCATTCGCCATGGCCGTCCTTGTAGAAGCTGAACAGGCCTTTTTCCTTCACGAACGGTTCAAGTTTCGTGTAGTCCGGCGACACCAGTTCGATCTCGATCTTGTAGTGCTCGCGCACCTGATCGATGAAGCGGTAGGTCTCGGGGTGCAAGCGGCCGGTGTCGAGGCTGAACACTTTGACGTTCTTGTTCAGCTTCCAGGCCATGTCCACCAGTACCACGTCCTCGGCACCGCTGAAAGATATCCACAGGTCATCGCCAAACTCGGCGAACGCGAGTTTCAGGATGTCCTGGGCGGATTTGTTGGCATAGGTCGTGGCGAGTTCCACGACATCGAACGATGGGCTCATCAGGGCGGCTTCCTACAGGTCGGTGGCGCTGGGCGCTCTATATGGCGTCGATGGTAACAAAATCCCACAGCCCCTGGCGCGCCCTCTGCGTTGCGCGGGCTGGCTCGAGTCGCTAGAGTTCGGCAGTCCTTTTGCTCGCTCGACTCAATAATCAATACAAATGGGAGTGTCTTGTGGAAATTGCCTGTCTGGATCTTGAAGGTGTGCTGGTCCCGGAAATCTGGATCGCCTTCGCCGAAAAAACCGGGATCGAATCCCTCAGGGCCACCACCCGGGACATCCCCGACTACGACGTGCTGATGAAACAGCGCCTGCGCATCCTCGATGAACACGGCCTGAAGCTCTCGGACATTCAGGAAGTGATCGCCACCCTGCAACCGCTGGACGGCGCGATTGAATTCGTCAACTGGCTGCGTGAACGCTTCCAGGTGGTGATTCTGTCGGACACCTTCTACGAGTTTTCCCAGCCGCTGATGCGTCAACTGGGCTTCCCGACGTTGCTTTGCCATCGCCTGATTACCGACGATGCCGGGCGAGTGACCAGCTATCAGTTGCGTCAGAAAGATCCCAAGCGCCAGTCGGTCCTGGCCTTCAAGAGCCTTTACTACCGGGTGATTGCGGCGGGGGATTCCTATAACGACACGACGATGCTGGGCGAGGCCGATGCCGGGATTCTGTTCCATGCGCCGGACAATGTGATTCGCGAGTTTCCACAGTTCCCGGCGGTGCATACGTTTGAAGAGCTGAAGCAGGAATTTATCAAGGCTTCGAATCGCGCTTTGAGTTTGTAGTGATCGTTCCCACGCTCTGCGTGGGAATGCAGCCCGGGACGCTCTGCGTCCCAAAGCGGACGCGGAGCGTCCATTGAGGCATTCCCACGCGCAGCGTGGGAACGATCAAAGGGCCTGAAGGGTATCGAGCAACACCTTCACCTTGGTAATCGATTCCTGATATTCAGCCTGCCATTCCGAATCCGCGACAATCCCGCCGCCGCCCCAGCAACACACCTGCCCATCCTTGACCAGCAAACTGCGAATGGCGATGGAGCTGTCCATCTCGCCTCGCACGTCCAGGTACAGCAACGAGCCGCAGTACAACCCACGCCGCGTCGGCTCCAGTTCATCAATGATCTGCATCGCGCGGATCTTCGGTGCGCCGGTGATCGAGCCGCCGGGGAAGCTGCCGGCGATCAGGTCCAGGGCGTCCTTGTCGTCCGCCAATTCGCCAGTGACGCTGCTCACCAGGTGATGCACGTTGGGATAGCTTTCCAGGCTGAACAACTCCGGCACCCGCACCGAGCCGATACGGCAGGTGCGGCCGAGGTCGTTGCGCAGCAGGTCGACGATCATCAGGTTTTCCGCGCGATCCTTGGGGCTGGCCAGCAGTTCGGCGGCGTTGGCGGCGTCTTCGGCGGCGGTCAAGCCACGGGGGCGAGTGCCTTTGATCGGCCGGGTTTCCACCTGGCGCGCGCTGACTTTGACGAAACGCTCCGGTGACAGGCTCAGTACCGCGCCGCCGTCGGGCAGGCTCTGGAACCCGGAAAACGGTGTCGGGCAGGCGGCTCGCAGGGCGCAATAGGCGGCCCACGGGTCGCCTTCGCATTGCGCGCGAAAGCGCTGGGCGAAGTTGACCTGGTAACAGTCGCCGGCCTGGATGTATTGCTGGATCCGCTCAAGGGCCTGGCGATAGTCATCGGCGCTGAGGTCGGCGCTCATTGGCGCTTTCAGCTTGAACGGCTCGAGTGGGTTGGACGCTGACTGAGTGAACAGTGCGATCAAGCGCTGCTGTTCGCTTTCGGACAGTGTCGGGTGGAACACCAATTGACTGGTCAGCCGATGGTGGTCGCTGATCAATGCCCAGCCATACAGACCGAAACGCGCATCCGGCAAGTACAGGTCGTCCTGGGCCTGGCTCGGCAGGTTTTCCAGATGACGGCCGAAGTCATAGCTCAGGTAGCCGATCAAGCCGCCTGCGAAGGGCAGCTCATCCGGGACGGACGCTTCGCCCAGTCGTGTCAGATTATCCCGAAGGCGTTGCAGGAAGTCGGCACCGCTTTCTTCCGGCGACACGGCCAGTTGCTCCAGCGGCCAGGCACTGAGCAAATCAAAGCGGCCGCGATCGGCACTTGGTCGGCCACTGTCGAGCAGCACGGCACCGGGGGCATGACGAATCGCCGCGAAGTACTCGGCGGGGTTGGCGCGATAGGGCAGAGGATGTACGGAACAGGTCAACATGGGCGGGGCGGATCAGCCATCGTGGCGGGGTGGCGATTGTAGTCCTCTGCAGGAGTTGCTCCTAGAGGGGATGTCGGGGATTGGTAGATGGGTGACCGATCGTTCCCACGCTCTGCGTGGGAATGCATCCCGTGACGCTCCGCGTCACAGGCGGACGCAGAGCGTCCGTGGCGGCGTTACCACGCAGAGCGTGGGAACGATCATCGGCTAGCCCTCAACCGGCGGAATATGCCCAAACATCTCCTGCACAAACTCCACCCGTTCCTGCACGGTCTCGGTAACCCCGCGGGCCTTCAATTCTTCCAGCCGCGCCTCGACCGCATGGGTGCGCAAGGTCAGTCCACAATCATTGGCAATCTGGATGTTCAACCCCGGCCGGGCGTTGAGCTCAAGAATCAGCGGCCCTTTTTCCTGGTCGAGCACCATGTCCACGCCGATGTAACCCAGCCCGCACAGCTCATAGCAGCCGGCAGCGAGTTTCATGAAACCGTCCCAGTAGGGCAGTTGCACGCCATCCACCGCGTTGGTGGTGTCCGGGTGTTTGGTGATGATGTTGTTCAACCAGGTGCCGCGCAGGGTCAGACCGGTGGCGAGATCGACACCGACGCCGATGGCGCCCTGGTGCAGGTTGGCCTTGCCGCCGGACTGCCGGGTCGGCAGGCGCAGCATGGCCATCACCGGGTAACCCATCAGCACGATAATGCGGATGTCCGGCACGCCTTCGTAGCTGATGCTTTTGAAAATCTGGTCCGGGGTCACGCGGTATTCGATCAGCGCCCGGTCACGGTGGCCGCCCAGGGAGTACAGGCCGGTGAGGATGCTCGAGATATGGTGCTCGAGTTCCTCATGGCTGAGGATCTTGCCGGACACCGTGCGATAGCGGCCCTCGAAACGGTCGGCCACCACAATAATGCCGTCGCCGCCCGCGCCCTGGGCCGGCTTGATCACGAAGTCGCTGCGCCCACCAATGATCTGGGTGAGGTTGTCGATTTCTTTCTCGGTGGAAATGATCCCGTACAACTCCGGCACGTTGATGCCGGCTTCAATGGCGCGTTCCTTGGTGATGATCTTGTCATCGACAATCGGGTACAGGCTGCGCTTGTTGTACTTGAGCACATAGTCCGCGTTACGCCGATTGATCCCCATGATGCCCCGGGCTTCCAGGGCCTTCCAGGTCTTCCAGAAACCGAACATTACGAGTCAGCCTTGAGGAACGCTTTGAAGCGGACCAGCTCGGTCAGGCGGTAACCGCGATAGCGACCCATGGCCAGCATGAAGCCCACCAGGATCAACAGGATCGCCGGGAAGGTGAACACGAAGTACACCAGTTCCGGCACGCTCATGATCAGGTGCGCCAGGGACGCGGCGAACAGCGTACCGATTGCCACTTTCATGGCATGGCCGGCACCGCGTTCTTCCCAGGTGATCGACAGGCGTTCGATGGTCATGGTCAGGATCACCATCGGGAACAGCGCCACCGACAACCCGCGCTCCAGGCCGAGTTTGTGGCTGAACAGACTGATCGCCGCGATCAGCACCACGACGAAGGTCAGCACCACCGACAGCCTCGGCAGCATTTGCAGCTTCAAGTGTTCCAGGTAGGAACGCAGCGACAGCCCCAGCGCCGTGATGATCGTAAACAGCACGATCCCGAAGCCCAGCTGCGTCTCGCGGAAGGCCAGGGCAATCAGCACCGGAGTAAAGGTGCCGAGGGTCTGCAGGCCGATCAGGTTGCGCAGGATCAGGATCACCAGCACGCCAATCGGGATCATCACCATGATCATGAACGTCTGCTGGGTTTGCAGCGGCAGGCCGTACAAGGAGTATTCGAGGAAGTTGGCGTCGGTGTTTTCGTCGGTCAGCTTGGCCAGGCGAATGGCGTTCATTTCGCTGTTGTTCAGGCTGAACGTCACGTTGGCTTTCTTGCCGCCATCGACGGTGATCAGGTTTTCATCGCCGGTCCACCACAGCAGGCGGTCGGTCGGCAGGCCTTGTTCACCGGTTTCCGGGTTGAAGTACAGCCAGTCGGTGCCGTTGAAGCTGCGCAACCAGAGTTCAGGGACTTGCGGTTGGTCGGCCACCAGGCGGACGGTGTGGACCTTCTCCACCGGTACGTGGGCAATGGACAGGACCAGCTCGACAATCCGGGCTTTGTTGGCGGTGGACGGATCGCCGCCGAGCAACAGCTTCACGTTGTCGTCATTGAGATTGTTGACGCGCTTGATCGCTTCGCCGACGAAGGTTTCGACGTCGGCCGAGTGTTGGCGAATCGGTGCGAGCAGGGCTTCGGCAGCGACTTTCTCCGCGCCTTCGACGGCAATGCTGTCGCGGAAGGTCGGGCCTTTGATCTTGGATTTTTCACCGCTGTAGCGCTTGGTCAGCACCAGGCGGTAATAAAGGGTCTGGTTACCCTTGGCCCGACGTGCCGACCAGGTGACCTTGCGGTTGCCGTCGACCCGGTTCACCGCCACGCCGTAGTTATTGGAAATGAAGCTTTCGTTCAGGCTCACATAGTCGCGGCTCAGGGGCGGCACGAACATCTGGATCTTGACCGGGTCTTTGGCACTGGCGACGAACTCGACCTTGGCGTCGATGTTCCACAAGTCGTCCGTGGCATCTTCGGTGACAGGAATGCCGAGCACGAAGATCTGGTAGGCCGTAACTGAAATGCCCAGCACCACCAGGATGGCGATGAGGATTTTCAGGTGGAGGTTAAGAGAGCGCATTGGAATTACTCTGCGGTATGAGCGTCGGTGGCGCAGGCGGGTTTGCCAGCAGCGTATTTAAGACTGGGGTCGACCAGCGCATCGAAACGTTTGAGTGCTTCGGAGCCGATCAGGAGCGGGTACTGGAAGGCGCTGCGGTCGGTCAGGTTCACTTCGATGCTGCGCAAGGCCGTGCCCATGCAGATATCCAGCTCGATCACCGGGCGGGCCGTGTATTTCTTGCCTTCTTCCGGATCGTAGTCGCCGGCCCGGCGCTTGATCTTGCTGACCCGGGCCAGTGGCCGTTCGATCGGGTGCGAATGCGCGGCATCGATGGCGAGATAGAAGCGCACCCAGGACTCGCCATTGCGTTTGAAACGCTTGATGTCCCGTGCACTTAAAGAAGCGGTTTTCGCCCCGGTGTCGAGTTTGGCCGCGACTTCCAGGTCAATGCCGTTCAGCGAGGCGTACTCATTGAGGCCGTACACGGTCTTTTCCCCCGCGGCGGCGACACCGGGCAGGAAAAGGAAATAAAGGAATGTGGCGAAGGGCTTGAGTCTCATAAATCCTGGGTGCGCAGCGGTCCGTACTTCGGTTCAAGGCCCTGGCATCACTGCGCAAGCTCCCTCGTATGCCTATCAGCTATTTATGACAAGCCATGCAGATGCAAATGACAAACAAATGCGGGCGGCATTCTAGCACGGTGGTTTTATGGCGCCACCGCTGGCAGGAGGCTATAAACATCTGTGCTGCTTCGTTATGGTGCGGGCGGTTATTAGACGATTGTCGACAATACCTATTTATCCTTTGACTATACGGCCTGTATTCGCTAGTTTTTGCCGCATTAGCTTTAAAGGTGTCGACAATATGCTGGATCAACTCGATCCCCCGGTGATAACGCAGGATGATTCGGAGACACTTTCCGAGAACGTCTTCCGACGCATCCAGGCCGCCATCGTCAAGGGCGAGATCGCCCCGGGCAGCAAGATCTCCGAGCCGGAGCTGGCCCGCACCTATGGCATCAGCCGCGGACCGTTGCGCGAAGCGATCCATCGGCTGGAAGGCCAGCGCCTGCTGGTGCGCATACCGCACGTCGGGGCGCGGGTCGTTTCGTTGAGCCACGCCGAGTTGCTGGAACTCTACGAAATCCGCGAATCCCTCGAAGGCATGGCCTGTCGCCTGGCCGCTGAGCGCATGACTGTCGAAGAAATCGACGAGCTGCGCCGGGTCCTCGAAACCCATGAGCGTGATGCGGCGTTCCAGGCCGGTGTCGGCTACTACCAGCAAGAAGGCGATTTCGACTTTCATTACCGGATCATCCAGGGCAGCGGCAACCGTACCCTGACCCAGATGCTCTGCGGCGAGCTGTACCAATTGGTCCGTATGTACCGCATCCAGTTTTCCACCACGCCCAATCGCCCGCGCCAGGCCTTTGCCGAGCACCACCGGATTCTCGACGCCATCGCCGACCGTGACGGTGAACTGGCCGAGTTGTTGATGCGCCGTCACATCGGCGCCTCCAAACGCAATATCGCCCGTCACTACCAGGACGGCGCTAATAAGACAGCCACTGAACGAGGTGAGTCATGAGTTCGAACAAGAGCACTCCAGGCCAGCGTTTCCGCGATGCGGTCGCCAGCGAGCATCCGCTGCAAGTCGTTGGCGCGATCAACGCCAACCATGCGCTGCTGGCCAAACGCGCTGGTTTCAAGGCGATCTACCTGTCGGGTGGCGGGGTGGCTGCCGGCTCTCTCGGCGTGCCGGACCTGGGGATTACCGGGCTGGATGACGTGCTGACCGACGTGCGCCGCATCACCGATGTGTGCGACCTGCCGCTGCTGGTGGACGTGGACACCGGTTTCGGTTCCTCGGCGTTCAACGTGGCCCGTACCGTCAAGTCGATGATCAAGTTCGGCGCGGCAGCGATCCATATCGAAGACCAGGTCGGCGCCAAGCGCTGCGGTCACCGTCCTAATAAAGAAATCGTGTCGTTGCAGGAAATGGTCGACCGCATCAAAGCCGCCGTTGATGCCCGCACCGATGACAGCTTCGTGATCATGGCCCGTACCGATGCGCTGGCTGTAGAAGGTCTGGAATCTGCCCTGGATCGTGCCGCCGCGTGCATCGAGGCTGGCGCCGACATGATCTTCCCGGAAGCCATCACCGAACTGGACATGTACAAGCTGTTCGCCAACCGCGTGAAAGCGCCGATCCTGGCCAACATCACCGAATTCGGCGCGACGCCGCTGTACACCACCGAACAACTCGCCGCTGCCGACGTGTCGCTGGTGCTGTACCCGCTGTCGGCGTTCCGCGCGATGAACAAGGCCGCGGAAAACGTCTACACCGCGATCCGCCGCGACGGCACGCAACAGAACGTGATCGACACCATGCAGACGCGCATGGAGCTTTACGACCGGATCGACTACCACACCTTCGAGCAGAAGCTCGATGCGTTGTTTGCCGCCAAAAAATGATAACGCACGCACTTTTGTAGCAGCTGCCGAGCCTGCGAGGCTGCGTCCGAGGCCGAAGGACTCGCCAAACCAGGCGATTGAGTTTTCCGGTGATACCACGGACGCTGTGTTTACGACGGCTGCGCCGCCGAACGCTGCCTCGCGGTGCTCGACAGCTGCTACAGAGGGCGACGTAAACCGAAAGAAATTGCAGATTCCCTAAAAATTTCAAGATTGGAGACAGCAATGGCCGAAGCAAAAGTACTCAGTGGTGCCGGGCTCCGTGGCCAGGTTGCCGGGCAAACCGCACTGTCCACCGTGGGCCAGTCGGGCGCCGGCCTGACCTACCGTGGCTACGACGTTCGCGAACTGGCGGCTGACGCACAGTTCGAAGAAGTCGCCTACCTGCTGCTGTACGGCGAACTGCCGACCACCGCACAGCTCGCGGCTTATATCGACAAACTGAGCAAGCTGCGCGACCTGCCGCAAGCCCTGAAAGAAGTGCTGGAACGCATCCCCGCCGACGCCCACCCGATGGACGTGATGCGCACCGGTTGCTCGTTCCTGGGCAACATCGAGCCAGAGAAAGACTTCAGCGCCCAACACGACATCACCGACCGTCTGCTGGCCGCGTTCCCGGCGATCATGTGCTACTGGTATCGCTTCAGCCACGACGGCAAACGCATCAATTGCGTGAGCGACGAACAATCGATCGGCGGCCACTTCCTGCACTTGCTGCATGACAAGAAGCCGAGCGAGTTGCACGTCAAAGTCATGAACGTGTCGCTGATCCTCTACGCGGAACACGAATTCAACGCTTCGACTTTCACCGCCCGTGTCTGCGCCTCGACCCTGTCGGACATGTATTCTTGCGTCACCGCGGCCATCGGTTCCCTGCGAGGTCCGTTGCACGGCGGCGCCAACGAAGCGGCGATGGAAATGATCGAACGCTTCAAATCGCCGGAAGAGGCGATCAAAGGCACCCTCGGCATGCTCGAGCGCAAGGACAAGATCATGGGCTTCGGTCACGCGATCTATAAGGACAACGATCCGCGCAACGAGGTGATTAAGGCCTGGTCGAAAAAACTGGCTGATGAAGTGGGCGACAAGGTGCTGTTCCCGGTTTCCGAAGCCATCGACAAGACCATGTGGGAGCAGAAGAAACTGTTCCCGAACGCCGACTTCTACCATGCGTCGACGTACCACTTCATGGGCATCCCGACCAAATTATTCACGCCGATTTTCGTCTGCTCGCGCCTGACCGGCTGGGCCGCGCACGTGTTCGAACAACGCGCCAACAACCGCATCATCCGCCCGAGCGCCGAGTACGTCGGCGTCGAACAGCGCAAGTTCGTGCCAATCGAACAACGCTGATTGGGGGAGGGCCGACGCGAACGCCGATACCCCTGTAGGAGCGAAGCTTGCTCCTACAGGATCGGATTCGGTTCGGCTCCACCCTTTTGCACTTACCGTGACCGAGTCCCGACATGATGAACACAGAATTCCGCAAACCGCTGCCCGGCAGCCATCTGGATTATTTCGACGTCCGTGCGGCGATCGAAGCCATCCAGCCTGGCGCCTATGACACCCTGCCATACACCTCCCGCGTACTCGCGGAAAACCTGGTGCGTCGCTGCGACCCGGCCACGCTCACCGATTCCCTGAAGCAATTCATCGAACGCAAGCGCGACCTCGACTTCCCGTGGTTCCCGGCGCGTGTGGTATGCCATGACATCCTCGGCCAGACCGCCCTGGTCGACCTCGCCGGCCTGCGCGATGCCATCGCTCTGCAAGGTGGCGACCCGGCGCAAGTGAACCCGGTGGTGCCGACGCAATTGATCGTCGACCACTCCCTGGCCGTCGAGCGCGGTGGCTTCGATCCGGAGGCGTTCGAGAAGAACCGCGCCATCGAAGACCGGCGCAACGAAGACCGTTTTCACTTCATCAACTGGACCAAAAAAGCCTTCAAGAACGTTGATGTGATCCCGCCGGGCAACGGGATCATGCACCAGATCAACCTGGAGAAAATGTCTCCGGTGATCCAGGTGCGTGACGGCGTGGCGTTCCCGGATACCTGCGTCGGCACCGACAGCCACACCCCGCACGTTGATGCGCTGGGCGTGATCGCCATTGGCGTTGGTGGTCTGGAAGCGGAGAGCGTGATGCTCGGTCGCGCCTCGTGGATGCGTCTGCCGGAAAGCGTCGGCGTCGAACTGACCGGCAAGCTGCAACCGGGCATCACCGCCACCGACATGGTGCTGGCGCTGACCGAGTTCCTGCGTAAACAAAAAGTCGTTGGAGCATGGCTGGAATTCTTCGGCGAAGGCGCTTCCGCGCTGACCCTCGGCGACCGTGCGACCATTTCCAACATGGCCCCGGAATACGGCGCCACCGCGGCGATGTTCTACATCGACCAGCAGACCATCGACTACCTGAAACTCACCGGCCGCGAAGACGAGCAAGTGCAGCTGGTCGAGAACTATGCCAAGCAAACCGGCCTCTGGGCTGACAGCTTGAAGCATGCGCAATACGAGCGCGGCTTGAGCTTCGACCTGTCTTCGGTGGTGCGCAACATGGCCGGCCCGAGCAACCCGCACGCCCGCGTTGCCACCTCGGACCTCGCCGCCCAAGGCATCTCCGGCCAGTGGACCGAAGTGCCGGGCCAGATGCCGGATGGTGCGGTGATCATCGCCGCCATCACCAGTTGCACTAACACCAGCAACCCGCGCAACGTCATCGCTGCCGGCCTGCTGGCGCGCAATGCCAACAAGCTGGGGCTGATCCGCAAGCCGTGGGTCAAATCGTCCTTGGCCCCGGGTTCGAAAACCGTGGCGCTGTACCTCGACGAAGCGGGGCTGACCAGCGAACTGGAGCAACTCGGTTTCGGCATCGTCGCGTTCGCCTGCACCACCTGCAACGGCATGTCCGGCGCACTCGACCCGGTGATCCAGCAAGAGATCATCGACCGCGATTTGTACGCGACCGCCGTTCTGTCCGGCAACCGCAACTTCGACGGGCGGATTCACCCCTACGCGAAGAACGCGTTCCTCGCTTCGCCGCCATTGGTGGTGGCTTACGCCATTGCCGGGACCATCCGTTTCGACATCGAAAAAGATGTGCTGGGCGTGGTCGATGGCAAGGAAATTCGCCTCAAAGACATCTGGCCGAGCGACGAAGAAATCGACGCGGTGGTGAAAGCCTCGGTGAAGCCGGAGCAGTTCCGTCAGGTCTACATCCCGATGTTCGCCATCCATGAAGACACCGGCCCGAAAGTCACGCCGCTGTACGACTGGCGCGAGATGAGCACCTACATCCGCCGTCCGCCGTACTGGGAAGGCGCACTGGCCGGCGCCCGTCCGCTCAAGGGCATGCGCCCATTGGCAGTGCTGCCGGACAACATCACCACCGATCACCTGTCGCCGTCGAACGCAATCATGCTCGACAGTGCGGCGGGCGAATACCTGGCGAAAATGGGCTTGCCGGAAGAGGACTTCAACTCCTACGCCACCCACCGTGGCGACCACTTGACCGCGCAGCGCGCGACCTTCGCCAACCCGAAACTGTTCAATGAAATGGTCAAGGAAAACGGCAAGGTCAAGCAGGGCTCGCTGGCGCGCGTCGAGCCGGAAGGTCAAGTGATGCGCATGTGGGAAGCCATCGAAACCTACATGGAGCGCAAGCAGCCGCTCATCATCATCGCTGGCGCCGATTACGGTCAGGGTTCGTCCCGGGACTGGGCGGCCAAAGGCGTGCGTCTGGCGGGTGTGGAAGCGATTGCCGCCGAAGGCTTCGAGCGCATTCACCGCACCAACCTGGTGGGCATGGGCGTGTTGCCGCTGGAGTTTTTGCCGGGCACCGATCGTCACACCCTGGCCATCGACGGCAGCGAAACCTACGACGTGATTGGCGATCGCACGCCGCGTGCGCAGTTGACGCTGGTGATCAATCGTCTGAATGGCGAACGCGTTGAAGTGCCGGTGACCTGCCGCCTCGACACGGCTGAAGAAGTGTCGATCTACGAGGCGGGCGGCGTGTTGCAGCGCTTTGCCCAGGACTTCCTCGAAGAGTCGGCGGTCGCCGTCTAAAACCCGATGTGCAGATACGGGATTATTGATCCCGTGTCTGCTTATAAGGAGCACCATGGCTCACACACCCCAGATCAAAATCCCCGCCACCTACATGCGCGGCGGCACCAGCAAAGGCGTGTTCTTCAGCCTGCAAGACCTGCCCGAAGCGGCACAGATTCCCGGCCCGGTTCGCGACGCGTTGTTGTTGCGGGTGATCGGCAGCCCCGACCCGTACGACAAGCAAATCGACGGCATGGGCGGCGCGACGTCCAGCACCAGCAAAACCGTGATCCTGTCGAAAAGCATCAAGGCTGATCACGACGTCGATTACCTGTTTGGTCAGGTGTCCATCGACAAGCCATTCGTCGATTGGAGCGGCAACTGCGGCAACCTGTCGGCGGCGGTCGGCTCGTTCGCCATCAGCAATGGTTTGGTCGATGCCAGCCGCATTCCGCACAACGGCGTGGCCGTGGTGCGCGTGTGGCAGGCCAACATCGGCAAGACCATCATCGCCCATGTGCCGATCACCAACGGCGAAGTGCAGGAAACCGGTGATTTCGAACTCGACGGCGTGACCTTTCCCGCCGCCGAAGTGCAGGTCGAATTCATGGACCCGGCGGCGGAAGAAGAGGGCGGCGGCGGGTCGATGTTCCCCACCGGCAACCTGGTGGATGAGCTCGAAGTGCCCGGCGTCGGCACCTTCAAGGCGACCATGATCAACGCCGGCATCCCGACGATTTTCATCAATGCCGAAGACCTCGGCTATACCGGCACCGAGCTGCAAGGCGCGATCAACGGCGACCCGAAAGCCCTGGCGATGTTCGAAACCATCCGTGCCTACGGCGCGCTACGCATGGGCCTGATCAAGGACCTGGACGAAGCGGCCAAGCGCCAGCACACGCCGAAAGTGGCGTTCGTGGCCAAGCCGGCGGACTACGTGGCATCCAGCGGCAAGGCGATTGCGGCGGGGGATGTCGACCTGCTGGTGCGGGCGCTGTCGATGGGCAAATTGCACCACGCGATGATGGGCACGGCGGCGGTGGCGATTGGTACGGCGGCGGCCATCTCTGGCACCTTGGTAAACTTGGCCGCGGGCGGTATCGAACGTAACGCCGTGCGTTTCGGGCATCCGTCCGGCACGTTGCGCGTGGGGGCCGAGGCCAGTCAGGTGAACGGTGAATGGACCGTGAACAAAGCCATCATGAGCCGCAGTGCGCGGGTGTTGATGGAAGGCTTCGTCCGCGTGCCGGGTGATTCGTTCTGACTGAAACCTACCCCCTGTAGGAGCCAGGCTTGCCGGCGAAGGCGATCTTGAGGACGCCTTCGCCGGCAAGCCTAGCTCCTACAGGGCCGTATTCCAAAATAAGAAAGTAGTAACCGACTGAGATTTACCCTGAACCGAGGTCCCATCAACGAAGCACTAACGAGTGAATCGAACATGAGCGCCAACGTCGACCTGAACAACCGCCCCGACTACGACACGGTCCTGCAGGACATTGCCGACTACGTCCTCAACTTCAAGATCGAGTCCACCGAAGCACTCGACACCGCCCGCAACTGCCTGATAGACACCCTCGGCTGTGGCTTGCTGGCCCTGCGCTTTCCCGAATGCACCAAACACCTGGGCCCGATCGTCGAAGGCACCGTCGTCCCGTTCGGTGCCCGCGTGCCCGGTACTTCTTTTCGTCTCGATCCGGTCAAAGCCGCGTGGGACATCGGCTGCATCGTGCGCTGGCTCGATTACAACGACACCTGGCTCGCCGCCGAGTGGGGCCATCCGTCCGATAACCTCGGCGGGATTCTCGCGGTGGCCGATCACCTCTCGCAAAAGCGCCTGGCCAATGGCGATGCACCGCTGACCATTCGCGCGGTGCTGGAAGCAATGATCATGGCCCACGAGATTCAGGGCGTTATCGCGCTGGAAAACTCCTTCAACCGCGTAGGACTCGATCACGTGCTGCTGGTGAAAGTCGCCTCCACGGCGGTCACCGCCAAACTGATGGGCGCCAATCGTGAGCAATTGTTGTCGGCGTTGTCCCACGCTTTTGCCGATGGCCAGGCGCTGCGCACTTATCGTCATGCGCCGAATGCCGGGTCGCGCAAATCCTGGGCTGCCGGCGACGCCTCCAGTCGTGGCGTGCGTCTGGCGGACATCGCGATGCGTGGCGAGATGGGCATCCCCGGCGTGCTGACCGCCAAGCAGTGGGGCTTCTATGACGTGTTGTTCAGCCACACCAACAACGATCTGGCGCTCAAGCCCGACGACAAACGCGCGTTCAGTTTCTCCCGCAAATACGGCAGTTATGTGATGGAAAACGTGCTGTTCAAGATCAGTTTTCCCGCCGAATTCCACGCGCAGACTGCCTGCGAAGCGGCCGTCACCCTGCATCCGCAGGTGCGCAATCGTCTGCACGAAATCGATAAGATCGTCATCACCACCCACGAATCGGCGATCCGCATCATTTCCAAAGTCGGCCCGCTGGCCAATGCCGCCGACCGCGACCATTGCATTCAATACATGACCGCTGTGCCGCTGGCCTTCGGCAATCTGGTGGCCGAGCAGTACGAAGACGACTTCCACGCCGCGCACCCGATCATCGACGTGCTGCGCGAGAAAATGGTCATCGTCGAAGAACCGCGCTTCACCCGCGAATACCTGGAAGCCGACAAGCGCTCCATCGCCAATGCGATCCAGGTGTTTTTCAAGGACGGCTCCAGCACCGAGAACGTGGTGGTCGAATATCCAATCGGCCATCGCCGGCGTCGCACCGATGGCATTCCGTTGCTGGAAGACAAGTTCAAGGCCAACCTGGCGACGCGTTTTACCGCGCAGCGTAGCGCCGAAATCTTTGCGTTGTGTAAGGACCAGGCAACGCTTGAGGCGACGCCCGTGAACCGGTTTGTCGACCTGTTCGTGATCTGACAGCAATCCCTGTAGGAGCCAGGCTTGCCGGCGAAGACGTACTTGAGGGCGCCTTCGCCGGCAAGCCTGGCTCCTACAGGAATGTGTTCAGCGTTTGAGCCATTTCTCGACCGGCAATTTGGTAATGGCAAACCCCGCCAGCAACACTGCCGAATACCCCATCAATTCCCGCGAAATACTTTGCCCCTCGTACCACGCACCAATCACCACCGCGAACACCGGAAAAATAATAAACACGAACGACAAAATGATCGGGCTCAGGCGCTTGAGCAGCAAAAAGTAAACGATAAACCCACCCACCGACGCCACCAGCCCCAGGTAGAGCAGGGCGCCCCACGAGCGCGTGGTGATGTCATCGAACACCGGCGCCTCAACGCTCAGCCCCGCCACAAACAGCATCAAACCCGCGAGGCCGATGGGTAGCGTGTTGTAGGTGATCACGCTAATCGCCGCGCCCTGTTTCTTGGTGATCACGTAACACAGCGCATGCATCACCGCCGCCGCCAGAATCGCTAGCACCCCGAAGAACTCGGCGTGGTCCAGATGCAGGCCCTGACTGCGGATAATCATGAACAGACTGCCAAAGCCGATGGCGATGCCCACCACCTGCGAGGGATAGATTTTCTCTCGCAAAAACACTGCCGAAAAAATCAGGATGAACACGGGCATGCAGCTGAACAACAGGGCGGTCAGGCCGGACGAAACGTGCATCTCGCCATAGTTGAGCAAGTAATACGGCAGGCTGAAATACGACAGCGTGACGAACACGAAAAACCAGCGACTCTGCCGTGGAAACAGCAGCGGCTCGCGACGCAGCAGGGCGAAGCTCAAAAACAGCGGAAAGGCGATCAGGAAACGCAGGCCAGCGGCGGTCAGTGGCGGCACACTTTCGACGGCGATCTTGATCCCCAGCCACGTGGTGCCCCAACTCAGGCACACGATTAAGAACAGCACGCTGGTGACCAGTGCGGCCAGCCAGGGTTTTCGAATCGTTGAGGAGGCGCTGAGGGCTATGGACATGATCGTGATCCTTCGTCGTCGGAATTGACCTGGTGACTGAATAGGTCTATCCCTGATTGAACCTGTTTTCAGCACGCTATTCGGGATGGAAATGACTGTCAAAGTAAGTATTGCCACGGTGTCAATCCTGCGCGAACGCCTCGCCCATGGGCGCGGCGTCAAGTACAGGCGCCTGGCCGAAGCCCTGGAAAAAAGCATCGGCGACGGCTTGATCGAGCCCGGCAGCAAACTGCCGCCTCATCGTTTGTTGGCGGACAGCCTGGGCGTGACCATTGGCACCATCAGCCGCGCGTACGGCGAGTTGGAACGGGTAGGGTTGGTGGTGGCCCGTGTAGGAGATGGCACTTATGTGCGTCAGAGGGGGATGGAGCGGCCGCGGGATGCTGGCTTTCGCAATGTCAGCGACGAGCCTCAGCCTTACTTCGACATGAGCAGGAATCAACCGATTCCGGGGCAGGAAGCTGCCTTTCTGAGTCAGAGCCTGCTGGGCTTGGCCAGTGATCCGAACACCTTGCAGTTGCTCAGCGGCTATACGGCCGATTGCGGAGTGCCCCGTCACCGTGCGGCCGGTGCTCACTGGTTGCGGCATCTGGAATTCGTCCCGAGCGCCGAGCAGGTCATTTGCGTCAATGGCGGCCAGCACGGCTTGCTCTGCGTATTGATGGCGCTGCTCAAGCCTGGCGATACGCTGGTGACCGAGCATTTGACCTACCCGGGACTGATCAGCGTCGCACGCATGCTTGGGATAAAGCTGATCGGTGTCGCCATGGATGACGAAGGACTGTTGCCCGAAGCGCTGTCGGACGTTTGCCAGCATCATCGGGTCTCAGCGCTGTACTGCACGCCGACGATCCAGAATCCTACGGCGGCGGTGATGTCGGTCCGACGGCGCGAGGCGATTGCCGAGATTTGTCGCCAGCACAACCTGCTGATCATCGAAGACGAAGCCCATGCGGTTCTGGCTCAACAACGCCCCTTGCCGTTGAGCCATTTCGCCACGGAGCGCTCGGTGTTGATCGGCAGCCTGAGCAAGGCGGTTTCCGCCGGTTTGCGCGTTGGTTATCTGCACGCACCGCTGCCGTTGATCGGAAGATTGAGTGCAGCGGTGCGCGGGACGTGCTGGATGGCAAGCCCGCTGTCGATGGAGCTGGCGACGGCGTGGATTGAAAACGGTATCGCCAAACAGTTATTGGGGCAGCAGATAACCGAAATCAGTCGCCGCAAGCGGTTGGTCAGCGGAACGTTAGAAGAAGTCAGCTACAAGACTCATCCCGATAGCCCGCACTTCTGGATCGAAGTGCCCGAGCCGTGGCGGGCGTCGCAGATTGCGGCGGAGCTCAAGGAGAATAACTATCTGGTGGCCACCGCCGAGGCATTTGCGGTGGGGCATGGCGCGGTGCCGCAGTTTATTCGGGCGAGTGTGTGTCATTCGGCGGGGGACGATGGGTTGTTGTTGCAAGGGTTTGAAGCACTGGCGGGGGCGTTGAGGCAGTCCGTGTAATCGTTCATCGCGGGCAAGCCTTGCTCCTACAGGGATATGTCGATCCCGCATGCCGCGAACGACACAAAATCTGTAGGAGCGAGGCTTGCCCGCGCAGGCGTCATCACAGGCGCTGAAGAGCTACTTGAACCGCCGCTCCACCCCTTTCTCCACGAGGATCTTCGCCGAAATCTCTTCCACGGAAAAGTGCGTGGAATTGATGTGCGGGATGTTCTCCCGGCGGAACAGATTCTCCACCTCGCGCACCTCGAACTCGCACTGGGCATAGCTCGAATAGCGGCTGTTGGGCTTGCGCTCGTTGCGGATCGCGGTGAGGCGGTCCGGGTCGATGGTCAGGCCGAACAGCTTGTGCTGATGGGCGCGCAGGGCGGCCGGCAGGGTCAGGCGCTCCATGTCGTCTTCGGTCAACGGGTAGTTGGCCGCGCGGATGCCGAATTGCATCGCCATGTACAGGCACGTCGGCGTCTTACCACAACGCGACACGCCTACTAGGATCAGGTCGGCCTTGTCGTAATAATGCGTGCGCGCACCGTCATCGTTGTCGAGGGCGAAGTTCACCGCCTCGATCCGCTCCATGTAATTGGTGTTGCTGCCAATGGAGTGGGACTTGCCGACGGTGTAGGAAGAATGCTCGGTCAGTTCCTGTTCAAGCGGCGCCAGGAAGGTCGAGAAAATGTCGATCATGAAACCATTGGACGTTGCGAGGATCTCACGGATGTCCTGATTGACGATGGTGTCGAAGATGATCGGCCGAAAGCCGTCGGTTTCGGCGGCCTTGTTGATTTGTTGTACCATGGCCCGCGCTTTATCGACGTTGTCGATGTACGGACGGGTGAATTTGCTGAAGGTAATGTTTTCGAACTGCGCCAAGAGGCTTTGACCCAGGGTTTCGGCAGTGATGCCGGTGCCATCGGAGATGAAGAAAGCAGATCGTTTCATTTGCACCTTGGGCCTTAAGCTAATAACGAATCTTGGATATGATAGGCGCGATTTGCCGGCCGCCAGTGGCCCGCATTCTCACTTATTTTCCAGGTCCAGGCCATACAGTCGGCAAACGCTCCCCCGAGCCGCCGGCTTCTGAGCTTTTCCAACACAGTTAGTGGAGAGATCACCTTGGTAGAGTACGTAGTTTCCCTCGATAAGCTCGGCGTCCATGATGTAGAGCACGTAGGGGGCAAGAACGCATCCCTGGGCGAGATGATCAGTAACCTTGCAGGTGCCGGTGTATCGGTGCCCGGTGGCTTCGCCACGACAGCTCAGGCTTATCGTGATTTTCTGGAACTGAGCGGCCTGAACGATCAGATCCATGCCGCGCTCGACGCCCTGGACGTCGACGATGTCAACGCCCTGGCCAAGACCGGCGCCCAGATCCGCAAATGGATCATGGAAGCCGAATTCCCCGAAAAACTTAACGCCGAGATCCGCACCGCGTTCGCCACGCTGTCGGCCGGCAACCCTGACATGGCCGTGGCCGTGCGTTCTTCCGCTACCGCCGAAGACCTGCCGGACGCTTCCTTCGCCGGTCAGCAGGAAACCTTCCTGAACATCCGTGGTGTCGAAAACGTCATTCGCGCCGCCAAAGAGGTGTTTGCCTCCCTCTTCAACGACCGCGCCATTTCCTACCGCGTGCACCAGGGCTTCGACCACAAGCTGGTGGCCCTGTCGGCCGGCGTGCAGCGCATGGTCCGCTCCGAAACCGGCACCGCCGGCGTGATGTTCACCCTCGATACCGAATCGGGCTTCCGTGACGTGGTGTTCATCACCGGCGCCTACGGCCTTGGCGAAACCGTTGTCCAGGGCGCGGTGAACCCGGACGAATTCTACGTCCACAAACAAACCCTTGAAGCCGGTCGTCCGGCAATCCTGCGCCGCAACCTCGGCAGCAAAGCGATCAAGATGATCTACGGCGAAGTGGCCACGGCCGGCAAGTCGGTCAAAACCATCGACGTCGACAAGGCTGATCGCGCCCGTTTCTGCCTGACCGACGCCGAAGTCAGCGAGCTGGCCAAGCAAGCGATGATCATCGAGAAGCACTACAAGTGCCCGATGGACATCGAGTGGGCTAAAGACGGCGACGACGGCAAGCTCTACATCGTTCAGGCCCGTCCTGAAACCGTGAAGAGCCGCACCCAGGCCAACGTCATGGAACGTTACCTGCTGAAAGAAACCGGCACCGTGCTGGTTGAAGGTCGCGCCATCGGCCAGCGCATCGGCGCCGGCAAGGTCCGCATCATCAAGGACGTGTCCGAGATGGACAAAGTCCAGCCAGGCGACGTTCTGGTGTCCGACATGACTGACCCGGACTGGGAACCGGTCATGAAGCGCGCCAGCGCCATCGTCACCAACCGTGGCGGTCGTACCTGCCACGCGGCGATCATCGCTCGCGAGCTGGGGATCCCGGCCGTGGTCGGTTGCGGCAACGCCACCCAGCTGTTGAAAGACGGCCAGGGCGTGACCGTTTCCTGCGCCGAAGGCGACACCGGCTACATTTTCGAAGGCGAACTGGGCTTCGACATCAAGAAAAACTCTGTGGACGCCATGCCTGATCTGCCGTTCAAGATCATGATGAACGTCGGCAATCCGGACCGCGCCTTCGACTTCGCGCAACTGCCGAACGCCGGTGTGGGCCTGGCCCGCCTGGAATTCATCATCAACCGCATGATCGGTGTTCACCCGAAAGCGCTGTTGAACTACGACGGCCTGCCGCAAGACATCAAGGACAGCGTCGACAAGCGCATTGCCGGCTACGACGATCCGGTCGGCTTCTACGTCGACAAACTGGTTGAAGGCATCAGCACCCTGGCTGCAGCGTTTACTCCGAAAAAGGTCATCGTGCGTCTGTCGGACTTCAAGTCCAACGAATACGCGAACCTGATCGGCGGCAAGCTCTACGAGCCGGAAGAAGAGAATCCGATGCTGGGCTTCCGTGGTGCGTCGCGTTACATCAGCGAAGCGTTCCGCGATTGCTTTGAGCTTGAATGCCGCGCCCTCAAGCGCGTGCGCAACGAGATGGGCCTGACCAACGTTGAAATCATGGTGCCGTTCGTCCGCACCCTGGGTGAAGCGAGCCAGGTGATCGACCTGCTGGCTGAAAACGGTCTGGCCCGTGGCGAGAACGGCCTGCGCATCATCATGATGTGCGAACTGCCGTCCAACGCGATCCTCGCTGAAGAGTTCCTGGAGTTCTTCGACGGCTTCTCCATCGGTTCCAACGATCTGACCCAGCTGACCCTGGGCCTGGACCGTGACTCCGGGATCATCGCCCACTTGTTCGACGAGCGTAATCCGGCGGTCAAGAAGTTGCTGGCCAATGCCATCCAGGCCTGTAACAAGGCTGGCAAGTACATCGGCATCTGCGGTCAGGGTCCTTCGGACCACCCGGACCTGGCCAAATGGCTGATGGAGCAGGGCATCGAAAGCGTTTCGCTGAACCCCGATTCCGTGCTGGAAACCTGGTTCTTCCTGGCTGAAGGCCAAGCGCAGGCTTGATGTGAATGAAGCCTCGGTCAAGTGGCCGGGGCTTTTAGATTTGAGTAGGGCGGGCTCCCCGGATGCCGCCCTTTTTTGTGCAAGAGCATTATGCAAAGCAGCAGCAACCTATTTCCTGTCGCCCTGATCAGCGCCGAGCGGCGCGGCGATCTGAGCGAAGACGTGTATCGATTGAAACCCGGCAACAGCCCCGACGGCACCGTCGAGCTGGCGGTGACACGCCTGGGCATGGCGGATGGCCCGGACACGCGCGGCGTTCCGGTGATTTTGCTGCACGGCAGCTTTTCCAATCGCCGGTTCTGGTTTTCCCCGAAAGGCCTGGGGTTGGGCGCCTATCTGACGCGCCAGGGATTCGATGTATGGATTCCGGAGATGCGCGGTCACGGCTTGTCCCAGCGCAATCAGGACTACCGCAAAAACCGCGTTTCCGATTACGCCCGTTATGACCTGCCGGCCATCGGTGCATTCGTGCGCGAGCAAAGTGGCCAGGTCCCGCACTGGATCGGTCATTCTCTGGGCGGCATTACTTTGGCTGCCGCGTTGGGCGGACAGTACATCGGCGAACCGGTGGTGGCCTCGGCGGCGTTTTTCGGCACCCAGGTCAGCCGCACCTACTGGCCGTTGAAGATTCCGCCGGTGGAGTGGAGCGGGCGCTTCATTCTCAAGCGTTTTGCCCAGCTGTCCGGTTCACGGCTCAAGCGCGGCCCGGAGGACGAGCCGATTGGCCTGGCCCTGGAAAGCATGCGCTGGTATGGCCTGTTCGGGCGCTTTGGCGATACCGACAAGGACTGGTGGGCCGGTTTGGCCGAAGTTGAGTTACCGGTGTTGGCCGTGAGCGCGGCCGGCGACCATCAGGATCCGACCTGGGCCTGTCGCAAGCTGTTCGATCAGCTCGGCTCCGAGCACAAGCAATTCATCAATCTGGGACGCGAGCAGGGTTTTACCGACAATTTCGGCCACGTTGAAATGCTGATCAGCAAAGCCGCCCAGGCTGAAGTCTGGCCCTTGGTCGCGCGCTGGCTGGCGGATCAACAAACGCCGCTGTTGGGCGAAAAGCCGGATTTGGCCACGGCGGTCTGAGGCCAATGCTCTAACAAGGGCATTTCGCTCCGGTCGGCTTGCGGCTAAGATATGACGCATTGAGCTTTTCTGGTCACTTTGCGACATCCTCGATTGTCTTCCTCTTTACAGGAGTTTCTCGATGAACCATTACGTTACGCCCGACCTGTGCGACGCCTATCCGGAGCTGGTGCAGGTGCTGGAACCGATGTTCAGCAATTTCGGCGGCCGTGATTCCTTCGGCGGCGAAATCGTGACCATCAAGTGCTTCGAAGACAACTCGCGGGTCAAGGAGCAGGTCGAACTCAAGGGGGATGGCAAGGTGCTGGTGGTCGACGGTGGCGGTTCCCTGCGTCATGCGTTGCTGGGTGACATGCTGGCCGAGAAAGCCTCGAAAAACGGTTGGGCAGGGCTGGTGATCTACGGTTGCATCCGCGATGTCGATATCCTTGCGCAGACTGATCTGGGCGTACAGGCACTCGCTAGCCACCCAAAAAAATCCGACAGACGCGGGCTCGGCGACATTAACGTTCCGGTGACCTTTGCTGGCGTGACGTTCCATCCCGGCCACTACATCTATGCGGACAACAACGGCGTGATCATCTCGCCAAGCCCGCTGAAGATGCCTGAATAAAGCGTCGGTGCGAATTTTCGTGGCAAGCATGGGGTGAGGATGTTCGAGGAAGAAAACGCGCAGTGGGGGCTGGTGCATGCCCTGGTGCTGGATGGAAAAGGCGGTGCGCGTTCGATAGCCCGGACTGAACTCGACGAATTGCAGCTGCAGGCCCATGAGAGCCTGTGGCTGCATTGGGATCGCAGTCACCCGCAAACCCAGACCTGGCTGCGTAAATCCAGCGGCCTGAGTGAATTCAGCTGCGACCTGCTGCTGGAAGAAAACACCCGTCCGCGTCTTCTACAGCTTTCCGACAGCGAACTGCTGCTATTTTTGCGCGGGGTGAACCTGAACCCTGGTGCGGAGCCGGAAGACATGGTCTCGGTGCGGATCTTCGCCTCGGCCCAGCGGGTGATTTCCCTGCGTTTGCGTCCGTTGCGCGCCACCGATGAGTTGCTGGTGCAGCTTGCGGAAGGCAAAGGCCCGAAAACCGCCTCCGAACTCATCCTTTATATGGCTCAGTACCTCACCAACAAGGTGCAGGATCTGGTCACCTGCCTCTCGGAAGTGGTCGATGAGGAAGAAGAAAAACTGGATGCCGACGAACGGTATACACCCGAGCATGGGTCCATTTTGCAGATCCGTCGACGGGCGGCCGGGCTGAAACGATTCCTGGCCCCGCAGCGGGAAATCTTCGGGCAACTGACGCGGATAAAACTGCCGTGGTTTGTCGAAGATGACGGCGATTACTGGAACGAATTGAACAACAGCCTGACCCGCTATCTCGAGGAGCTGGAATTGACCCGGGAGCGGGTGGGGCTAGTCCTGGAGGCCGAAGACCGGCGTTTGAGCGTGCGCATGAATCGCACGATGTACCGCTTCGGGATCATCACCGGGATCTTTTTGCCGATGAGTTTTCTGGCCGGTCTTTTGGGTATTAATGTCGGCGGGATTCCGTTCTCCGCCAGCCCATATGGCTTCCTGATTGCGTGCCTGATAATGGTTTCGGTGGCGTTCGGGCAGTGGTGGTTATTCCGACGTTTGCGCTGGGTCTGACCATGAGCCATGTGACCCGACCAAATTTGATCGCGTCTTTCACAGACATCACGAGAGGTGCGTATGCACGATCCGTTTGAACAGTCTTTGCGTGACATGCTCAAGGCATCTCCGTCCACTCGGGACGACGATGCGTGCCTTGGCCGTGTCCTGAAAACCGCCAACCGCCAGGTCGGCGCTGGCGATCTGTTCAGCCTGCTGGGCCGCTGGCTGCCCGCGCTGATGATTGCCTTGAACAATGGATCGGCCCATGTCGCGCCGGTCTCCCGCCACCGTAAACCTACCGTTCGCACTGCTGATAAGGCTGATTGAATATGGAACTTGATCTCTGGACTCAGAGCCTCGTCACTGCAATGACTGCGTTGTGGACCAAGGTTGCGAATTTCATTCCGAACCTATTCGGGGCGCTGGTTGTCCTACTGCTGGGTTTTGTTGTGGCCAAGCTGCTGGACACGTTGTTGTCCAAATTGCTTGCCAAATTGGGCCTTGATCGCCTGATGGGCGGTACCGGTTTGACCAAGTTGCTGTCCCGTGCCGGCCTTCAGGTGCCCATTTCAACCCTGATCGGCAAGATTGTTTATTGGTTTGTTTTACTCATTTTCCTGGTTTCTGCCGCAGAATCCCTTGGACTTGAGCGAGTTTCAGCTACGCTTGATATGCTTGCGCTGTATTTGCCGAAAGTATTTGGCGCCGCGCTGGTGTTGCTGGTGGGTGTGTTGCTGGCGCAATTGGCCAATGGGCTGGTGCGCGGAGCGGCAGAGGGAGTAGGGCTGGATTACGCGTCGGGCCTGGGGCGTATTGCCCAGGGCCTGGTGATTATCATCAGCCTCTCGGTTGCGATCAGCCAGTTGGAGGTCAAGACTGACCTGCTCAACCATGTGATCGTGATCGTATTGATTACCGTTGGTCTGGCGGTTGCGCTGGCCATGGGCTTGGGAAGCCGGGAAATTGCCGGTCAGATTCTTGCGGGAATCTATGTGCGTGAGTTGTATCAGGTTGGGCAACAAGTGCGTGTTGGCGAGGTCGAAGGCCAGATCGAAGAGATCGGCACGGTTAAAACCACATTGCTGACCGACGAGGGTGAGCTAGTCTCTCTCTCCAATCGGATCCTCCTGGAGCAGCATGTGAGTAGCCGCTAACCCGGCAAACCCTGCTAATGTATGCCGCCGCGAAATGCCCAGTAAGGGCTGCGGCGGACATTGACCTGACTGTCGGCCCGACTTGTTTTGAATAAAGCTCAATCGCTCTCCACGCGCTACGACCCCCGCGAGCTCTCTGATGAGGAGTTGGTCGCGCGCTCGCATACCGAGCTGTTTCACGTAACACGCGCCTATGAAGAACTGATGCGGCGTTACCAACGAACATTATTTAACGTCTGTGCACGGTATCTTGGGAACGATCGCGATGCAGATGATGTCTGTCAGGAAGTGATGTTGAAGGTGCTGTACGGCCTGAAGAACTTCGAGGGGAAATCGAAGTTCAAGACGTGGCTCTATAGCATCACGTACAACGAATGCATCACGCAGTATCGGAAAGAACGGCGAAAGCGTCGCTTGATGGACGCTTTGAGTCTGGACCCCCTCGAGGAAGCGTCTGAAGAAAAGGCGCCGAGACCCGAGGATAAGGGTGGACTTGATCGCTGGCTGGTGTATGTGAACCCGATCGACCGAGAAATTCTGGTGCTACGATTTGTCGCAGAGCTGGAGTTTCAGGAGATCGCAGACATCATGCACATGGGTTTGAGTGCGACAAAAATGCGTTACAAACGTGCTCTAGATAAATTGCGTGAGAAATTTGCAGGCGTTGCTGAAACTTAGTTCAGCGCAAATATCTCTTACGTGTAGGCAAGTTCTGATAGACTTGCCGCCGAGTTGTCCCCCGGTTTGCGGGACTGCTTCACAATCACCAGATGGGGATTTAACGGATGAAACTGAAAAACACCTTGGGCTTTGCCATTGGTTCTCTTATTGCTGCCACTTCGTTCGGCGCTCTGGCACAAGGCCAAGGCGCAGTTGAAATCGAAGGCTTCGCTAAGAAAGAACAATTCGACAGCGCTCGTAACTTCAAGAACAACGGCAACCTCTTCGGTGGTTCGGTTGGTTACTTCCTGACCGACGACGTTGAACTGCGTCTGGGCTACGACGAAGTGCACAACGTTCGTTCCGACGACGGCAAGAACATCAAGGGCGCCAACACCGCTCTGGACGCTCTGTACCACTTCAACAACCCAGGTGACATGCTGCGTCCTTACGTCTCTGCCGGTTTCTCGGACCAGAGCATCGACCAGAATGGCAGCAACGGTCGTAACCGTTCCACCTTCGCCAACGTTGGCGGCGGTGCCAAGCTGTACTTCACCGAGAACTTCTACGCCCGTGCTGGCGTTGAAGCTCAGTACAACATCGACCAGGGCGACACCGAGTGGGCTCCAAGCGTCGGTATCGGTGTGAACTTCGGTGGCGGCTCCAAGCCTGCTGCTGCTCCAGTTCCAGCACCAGCTGAAGTCTGCTCCGACAGCGACAACGATGGCGTTTGCGACAACGTTGACAAGTGCCCGGACACCCCAGCCAACGTAACTGTTGACGCTGATGGCTGCCCAGCAGTTGCTGAAGTTGTTCGTGTTGAGCTGGACGTGAAATTCGACTTCGACAAGTCGGTAGTCAAGCCTAACAGCTACGGCGACATCAAAAACCTCGCTGATTTCATGAAACAGTACCCATCCACCACCACTACTGTTGAAGGTCACACTGACTCCGTCGGTCCTGACGCTTACAACCAGAAACTGTCCGAGCGTCGTGCAAACGCCGTTAAGCAAGTTCTGACCAACCAGTACGGTGTTGAATCGACTCGCGTTCAGTCTGTTGGCTACGGCGAATCCCGCCCAGTTGCTGACAACAAAACTGAAGCTGGTCGCGCTGTAAACCGTCGCGTAGAAGCGCAGGTTGAAGCTCAAGCTAAGTAATTAGCTCGCAGCTCTGAAAAGCCCGGCTTAGGCCGGGCTTTTCTTTGTCTGCGATTTGATGAAGCGGAGTTGTGTCAGAGAGATTCAGGCTGTTTGATCGGCCGTCATCGCGGGCAAGGCACGCTCCGACAGGGTGGACGCGGCACTGGCCGCCACCGCACCGATCACCAGAATCGCTGGGCTCTTGAGCTCAAAGCTGCAGGCATCTTCCTCCATGGCTGCCAGCACACTCCGACATTCACGCTGCTGCGGCAGTGAGGCGTTTTCGATCATCGCCACCGGCGTATCCGCCGCCATGCCCCCGGCCAGCAGTTGCTCGCGGATCTCACTCAGCTTCGCCACGCCCATGTAAACCACCAACGTCGTGCCACCCTGGGCCAGGGCTTGCCAGTTCAGGCTGCTATCGTCCTGCGTATGGGCGGTGACCAGCGTCACGCCGCGTGCCACGCCACGCAGGGTCAAGGGAATATCGCATTGCGTCGCCCCAGCCAGCCCGGCGGTGATGCCATTGACCAGTTCGACCTCAACCCCGCGCTCGCGCAGCCACTGCGCTTCTTCGCCGCCACGACCAAAAATGCACGGATCGCCGCCCTTGAGTCGCACCACACACTTGCCGTGGCGGGCATAGCGCAGCATCAACCGATGGATGAAGGCCTGAGGCGTCGAACGACAGCCGCCGCGCTTGCCAACGGCAATGATCCGCGCACGTGGGCAATGCTCCAGTACCGCTTCGTTGACCAGGTCATCGATCAGCACCACATCCGCTTCCCTCAAGGCTCGAACCGCTTTGAGCGTCAGTAATTCAGGGTCGCCGGGACCCGCACCCACCAGCCAGACTTTTGCGCTCATCGAATTTTCCTCACGAGATAACGGCGACCGGCTGCGCGGTGGCGGCCAGCAAACGCTTGATTTCCGGGACGCAGGAGCCACATTGCGTGCCACAGCCCAGTTCTTGTTTCAGGCCCTGCAAGTCCAGGCCACGGCTGATGCCGGCGCAGACTGCGCTTTGGCTGACGTTTTTGCAGTTGCACAGGGTTTTGTTGCCGTTGGCCGGCGCGTCGACGTTGCCCGGTGGCGCACTCAAGGGCGCCAGCAGCCAGCGCCGCAGTTGTTCATCGGCCCGACCTTCGAGCCACAGGCTTTGCAGCCAATGCTGGGCAAGGGTTTCGCCCGCCAGGCGAATCGCGGTGATCCGGCCGTTCTCGATGCGTACCCGTTTGCCGATAGAGCGTCGCGGGTCGTCGTAGGCCAGAACAGGCCCATCGTTAAGCCCCAGGCATTGATCGATATCACGTAGCAATTGCGCGTCGGGCGGCGTGGCGCTGGCAGCGCGTATCAGCAGCGCCGGGCGTTCACGGCCTGCCAGGCTGAGGCTGACGTAGGAAAACGCTTCGCAAAGGGGGCGTAGCGTCTCGAAATGTTGTTGAACATCGCCCTCGATCAAGGCGAAAAGGTGCCAGGGCAGGTGCACCGATTCCAGGCGTACGCCGCTGTGTTTCAGCTCCGGCTGTTTCGACAACGGGTCGAATGCCGGTTGGGTGATGGCATTGACGCCACCCTTGAGAAAACGATCACCCCAGTGCATGGGCAGAAAGGCCTGACCCGGACGCACGCTATCGTCGCTGCCGACGGCCACAATCACCGCGCCGCGACGGCTTTTCAGGCTGACCAGATCGCCGGGTTGCAACCGATGCCGGCGCAGTTCATCCGGGTGCAGGCTCAATACGGCTTCACTGACATGGCCGAACAATTGCGCGGCGGTGCCGGTGCGGCTCATGCCGTGCCATTGATCACGCAGGCGACCGGTGATCAAGGTCAGCGGGAAACGGGCATCGCGCTGTTCCTTGGCGGCGCGGTACGGGTCGGCGACAAACTGCGCACGCCCGCTGGCGGTCGGGAACACCCCATCCAGGTACAGCCGCGCCGTGCCTTCGCTGGCACCGGTGGGGAAGGGCCATTGCTGCGGGCCGAGCCGATCCAGCAGGGCGTGGCTGATGCCGGAAAGGTCCAGGTCCCGGCCCTGGGTCAGTTGCTTGTATTCGTCGAAAACCTTGGCTGCCGTATCAAAGGCAAAAAGGCCGGGATGCGCAGGGCGCAGGCGTTTCTCCAGGCGTTGTGCGAAATCCAGCGTAATCGCCCAATCCGACCGCGCTTCACCGGGTGCGCGAATGGCCTGGCGAACGTGGGAAATTCGCCGTTCGGAGTTGGTCACCGTGCCGTCCTTCTCCCCCCAGCTCGCGGCAGGCAGCAGCAGATCAGCGAACGCCGCGGTTTCGGTGGTACGGAAGGCTTCCTGCAAGACCACGAACGGACAGGCCTCCAGCGCGGCGCGCACGGCAGTCTGATCCGGCAAGGATTGCGCCGGGTTGGTGCAGGCGATCCACAGCGCCTTGATCTGGCCGCTGCGCACCTGTTCGAACAGTTCGATAGCCGTAAGCCCGGTGGTTTCGGGCAGTTGTTCAACCCCCCAGTACGCCGCCACTTCGGCACGATGTTCGGCATTGGCGGCTTCGCGATGGCCGGGCAGCAGGTTCGACAAGCTGCCGGTTTCCCGCCCGCCCATGGCATTCGGCTGACCGGTCAGGGAGAAAGGTCCTGCACCGGGACGGCCGATTTGCCCGGTGGCCAAATGCAGATTGATCAGTGCGCTGTTCTTCGCGCTGCCGGCGGTGGACTGGTTCAGCCCCATGCACCACAGCGACAGAAAACTCGGTGAAGTGCCGACCCATTCGGCACATTGCTGCAGCTGCTCGATGCCAATTCCGCACAGCTGCGAAACCATTTGCGGGGTGTAATCACGTACCAGGTTTTTCAGCTCCGCCAGGCCTTCGGTGTGGGCGTTGATGAAGTCGCGATCGACCCAGTCTTCCCACAACAGCAAGTGCAAAATCCCATGGAACAACGCGACATCGGTACCCGGTAGAATCGCCAGGTGCAGGTCAGCCAAATCGCAGGTGTCGGTACGACGTGGGTCGATGACGATGACTTTCATCTGTGGACGGCGGGATTTGGCCTCTTCCAGGCGTCGGAACAGGACTGGGTGGGCGTAGGCCATGTTACTGCCGACGATCATCACGCAGTCGCTCAACTCCAGGTCTTCGTAGCTGCACGGCGGTGCATCGGCGCCGAGGCTGCGTTTGTAGCCGACCACGGCCGAAGACATGCACAGCCGTGAATTACTGTCGATGTTGTTGGTGCCGACCAGCGCCCGCGCCAGTTTGTTGAAGACGTAGTAGTCCTCGGTCAGTAACTGCCCGGAGATGTAGAACGCCACGCTGTCCGGGCCGTGTTCGGCGATCGTTTCGGCAAACACATTGGCGGCGTGATCGAGGGCGGTGTCCCAATCGGTGCGACCACGGGCCAGGCCTTTGCCCAGGCGCAGTTCCGGGTACAGCGCACGGGCGGCGAGGTCGCCGGTCAAATGCAGGGTCGAGCCTTTGCTGCATAACTTGCCGAAGTTGGCCGGGTGCGCCGGATCGCCGCTGACGCCAAGGATGCGTTCGCCGTCATGCTCGATCAGCACACCGCAGCCGACCCCGCAGTAACAGCAGGTCGAGGCGGTGATTTGGCGGTCCATCAGCCTGCATCCCGCAGGGACAGCAGCACTCGGCCGTTTTCCACCCGCGCCGGATGGTGATGGGCACAGCCAATGTCCGGCGCCTGGGCTTCGCCGGATTGCAGGTCGATCTGCCAGTTGTGCAGCGGGCAGGCGACGCGTTTGCCATAGATCAAGCCTTGGGACAGCGGCCCACCCTTATGCGGGCAGCGGTCATCGAGTGCGAAAACTTCATCGTCGCTGGTACGAAAAATCGCGATGTCGCCTTTCGGGCCGGCGATGATTCGCGAGCCGAGGGCGTTGATCTCTTCCAGTGCGCAGATATCCAACCAGTTCATGCCAGCACCTCCAGGTTTTTCACGGGAATGACATCGAATTCCTTTTTCAGCAGCGGCTGTTCCAGGCGTTCTTTCCACGGGTCCTGTTCGAACGACAGGGAGAATTGCAGGCGATCGTTGAGTGCTTTGCGGCGCTCAGGGTCTTCCAGCACGGCTTTCTTGATGTGTTCCATGCCGACCCGTTGCAGGTAGTGCACGGTGCGCTCGAGGTAGAAGGCTTCTTCCCGATACAGCTGTAGGAAAGCGCCGTTGTATTCGCGCACTTCTTCGGCGGTTTTCAGCTTGACGAAGAATTCGGCGACTTCCGTTTTAATCCCGCCGTTGCCGCCGATGTACATCTCCCAACCCGAGTCCACGCCGATAATGCCGACGTCCTTGATCCCCGCTTCCGAACAGTTGCGTGGGCATCCGGAGACCGCCAGTTTCACTTTGTGCGGCGACCACATGTTGAACAGGTCGTGCTCCAGTTCGATGCCCAGTTGCGTCGAATTTTGCGTGCCGAAGCGGCAGAACTCGCTGCCGACGCAGGTCTTCACGGTGCGGATGGATTTGCCGTAGGCGTGGCCGGACGGCATGTCCAGGTCTTTCCAGACCCCTGGCAGGTCCTGCTTCTTGATCCCCAGCAAGTCGATGCGCTGGCCACCGGTGACCTTGACCATCGGCACGTTGTACTTGTCGGCGACGTCGGCAATCCGCCGCAACTCCGACGGATTGGTCACACCGCCCCACATCCGCGGGACCACCGAGTACGTGCCGTCTTTCTGAATGTTGGCGTGGGCGCGCTCGTTAATCAGGCGCGATTGCGGATCGTCTTTGGCTTCGCCGGGCCAAGTGGAAATCAGGTAGTAATTGAGCGCCGGCCGGCAGGTGGCGCAGCCGTTGGGCGTGCGCCAGTTCAGGTAGCTCATGGTGGTGGCGATGGTCAGCAGGTGCTGTTCGCGGATGGCCTGGCGAATCTGCCCGTGATTCAGGTCGCTGCAGCCGCAGATGGCTTTTTCGCTTTTCGGTTTGACGTCCGCCGCGCCACCCACGGTGTTGATCAGGATCTGTTCCACCAGCCCGGCGCAGGAACCGCAGGAGCTGGCGGCCTTGGTGTGTTTTTTCACGTCGTCGACACTGAACAACCCGTGCTCCTGAATTGCCTTGACGATGGTGCCTTTGCACACGCCGTTGCAGCCGCAGACTTCGGCGGTGTCGGCCATGCTCATGGCTTTGTCCTGGCCCTGATGTCCTACGTCGCCGAGGGCGTTTTCGCCGAACATCAGGTGATCGCGGATCTCGCCGATGGCGTGATTCTCACGGATCTGCCGGAAATACCAACCGCCATCTGCCGTATCGCCGTACAGACAGGCACCGACCAGCACGTCATCCTTGATCACCAGTTTTTTGTAGACCCCGCCGATCGGGTCGGACAGGGTGATGGTCTCGGTGCCTTCACCGCCCATGAAGTCGCCAGCGGAAAACAGGTCGATGCCGGTGACTTTCAGCTTGGTCGAGGTCACCGAGCCTTTATAGGTGGCAAAACCCAGTTGCGCGAGGTGGTTGGCGCAGACCTTGGCCTGTTCGAACAGCGGCGCGACCAGGCCGTAGGCGATGCCACGGTGGCTGGCGCATTCACCGATCGCGTAGATGCGTGGGTCATAGGTTTGCAGGGTGTCGTTGACCAGGATCCCGCGATTGCACGGGATGCCAGATTTTTCTGCGAGTTCGGTGTTGGGGCGGATCCCGGCGGCCATCACCACCAGGTCGGCGGGGATGATGTCGCCGTTCTTGAACTGCACCGAGCCGACCCGACCATTGCCGGCATCGTGCAGGGCCTGGGTCTGTTCGCTGAGGCGAAAGTGCAGGCCGCGGGCTTCGAGGGCGGTTTGCAACAACTGGCCGCTGGTTTTGTCCAGTTGCCGTTCCATCAACCATTCGCCGATGTGCACCACGGTGACGTGCATGCCGCGCAGCATCAGGCCGTTGGCGGCTTCCAGGCCCAGCAGGCCGCCGCCGATCACCACGGCGTGCTTGTGGGTTTTCGCGGTGTTGATCATCGCCTGGGTGTCGGCGATGTCGCGGTAGCCGATCACGCCCTGCAAGGTGTTGCCGGGGATCGGCAGGATGAACGGGGTCGAGCCGGTGGCGATCAGCAGGCGATCGTACTCGGCCTCGGTGCCATCCTCGGCGATCACCCGGCGCTTGATCCGGTCGATCTCCACCACTTTGCGGTTGAGCAGCAATTTAATGTTGTTGCTCAGGTACCAGTCGAGATCGTTGAGCACGATCTCTTCGAAGGTCTGTTCACCAGCCAGCACCGGCGACAGCAGGATGCGGTTGTAGTTGGTGTGGGGTTCGGCGCCGAAGACGGTGATGTCGTACAGCTCGTTGCTCAGCTTGAGCAGTTCTTCCAGGGTACGAACCCCGGCCATGCCGTTGCCGATCATCACCAGTTTTAGTTTTTTCATCAGGTTCTCCGGGAGCTCAGACTCGCCTCATCAGGGCTTTCAGGTCGTGCTCGACAAATTTTGCGCAAACAAAAAAAGGCGTCCCGCTAGTTGCCTAGCGAGGACGCCTTTGTCCTGGTCCCGTTCTCTCGGGAAGCACAACCTTCGTCGTTGAAGGCTGGGCTTTATGTATGGTGGGAAAGGTAATGCAGTGGTTGTGCCAAGATGTTCAGGCCCCGTAATTTCATGGGTTGGTGACCGTCTCAAATCAAAGAGTGGGATTTATTGCACCGAATCAAAGCGTCTCGCCCATTAATGGAGCGCCACAAACAGCAACAGCAGATTCACCACCAACGACACCAGCGCCAACGTTCGCCAAACCTTCAACGGCTCACGCTCCAGTAATGGCTTGGGCCGGACGCTCAAACTGCGCCGCTCACCTTGTTCCAGCAGCAACAGCCATTCTTCTGCGGTTTCAAAACGCTGCTGCGGATCAACCGCGACCGCGCGCTCCAAACTCAACGCGATCCATTCCGGCAGGTCCGGCCGATAGCGACTGGCACTGACCGGCACGCCAAACCGCGGGCGCTGGAACGCTTCGATTTCGCCATAGGGATAGTGCCCGGTCAGCAGGAAAAACAGGGTCACGCCGACCGCATACAAATCCTGTTGTGGTGTCGGCGCCTCCCCGTGAAACGCTTCCGGTGCGATGTAACTCGGCGTGCCGGGCAGGGCGCAAGGCTGATCTTCGGACAGGCCGGGGCAGTAGGCGAGACCGAAGTCCAGCAAGCGCAACTCGCCGTCGTCCCCCAGCAGCAGGTTCTCCGGTTTGATGTCGCGATGCAGGATCTGCCGTCGATGCAGCATCCCAACCGCCCGCAACAGACGTTCGGCCAAATCCAGCCATTGGGGCAGAGGCAGCGACCCGGTTCGACCCTGCAAATCAGCCAGGGTTTGCCCCGAATATTCCCGCATCACGTAGTACAAATGCTGACGCTGAGTGGCGGCATGGACTTCAGGAAAATGCCGCCCGGCGACCCGTTTGAGGAACCATTCTTCCGACAACAACGCCTGCCCGGCCAGGTGATCATCGTGCAAATGCCCGGGCAAGGTTTTCAGCAGCCAGGGTTGTTGTTGCCCGTCCCGCACCTGATACAGCAGCGATTGCTGGCTCTGGCCGAGGATGCTTTCGACTTGCCAGCCTTCAAAGCATTGCCCCGGTTTCAGCGCCGGCGGCAGGGGCCATTGCTGCAAATGAATCAGTGCATCGCCAATGCTTGTTTCACCGAGGGCATCAACGCGCACCAGCAGGGCGCTGGCGTTATCCTGGCTGCCGGCCAGGTGCGCGGCGTTGACCAAGGTCTGTGCGGCGCTATCAAGATTCGGTTGATCGCGCAAAATCGCCGCAATGGCGGTATCGCCCAGTACTGCCCAGACACCATCGCTGAGCAGTACGAAACTCTCATCCAGCCGCAGTTCGCCATCGAGAAAATCCAGCACCAAATGCTGATCCAGCCCGAGTGCACGCTTGAGCACATGCTGCATGCCCTGCTGGTCCCAGACGTGATCCTCGCTGACCCGCTGCAACTGATCGGCGTGCCAGCGATACACCCGGCAATCGCCGACATGGGCCAGGGTAAAACGCCTACCGCGCATGACCAAAGCACTGACGGTGGTGAGCAGCGGTTGCCCACCGCCGTTGGCCTGTAACCAGCGATTCTGTGCTGACAACAGGCGATCCAGAGCCTCGGCAACGGGCCAGGTTTCCGGGGTGGCGTAGTAGTCCAGTGCCAGTGCCTGCAAAGTCGAACGGGCAGCGAGACCGCCATCGACACACTGGCTGACACCGTCGGCGATGGCGAACAGATAACCCTTGCTCGCCGCCAGCGCCGGAGCCGGGGTGACCAGGCGCAAGGCATCCTGATTTTCCGCGCGAGGGCCGATGGCGCTGGCCTCGGCGAAACTCAGTTGCAGGCTCATCGCTGCCTCAGACCCGCGCCGCCGTCACGGCGGCCGAACCCCAGGTGGTTCTCCAGCGACGTTTCACACCGTACAAACCGAACCAGGCCAGCACGCCCAGACTGGCGAACAACCACAACGCCAGTTGATAGCTGCCGGTGCTTTGCTTGATCGCGCCCATGCCTGCCGCGAGGGCGAAGCCGCCGATGCCGCCGGCCATGCCGATCAACCCGGTCATCACGCCGATCTCCCGACGAAAACGCTGCGGCACCAGTTGGAAAACCGCGCCGTTACCGGCCCCCAAACCGAGCATGGTGCAGACGAAAAGTGCCAATGCCGCGTAGGAACTTGGCAAGTTGAACCCGACGGCCGCAATGCAGATCGCCGCCACCGTATACATCCCCAGCAAGGTGCGGATGCCGCCAAAACGATCCGCCAGAGCGCCACCCAACGGCCGCATCAAACTGCCGCCGAACACGCAGGCGGCGGTGTAGTAACCGGCGGTGACCGGGCTCAGGCCATATTGGTCGTTGAAATAGCCGGGCAGGGCGCTGGCCAGGCCGATAAAACCGCCGAAGGTCACGCTGTAGAAAAACATGAACCACCAACTGTCGCGATCACCCAAGGCTTTGAGGTAGTCGGCCATGGACTTGGCTTTTGGCCGTTCCGGAGCGTTTTTGGCCAACCAGGCGAACACGATCAAGGTCAGGATCAGCGGGATCAGGGCGAAGCCGAACACGTTGCTCCAGCCGAACGCCGCCGCCAGCACCGGAGCGATCAGCGCCGCGAGCACGGTGCCCGAGTTACCGGCGCCGGCAATGCCCATGGCCTTGCCTTGATGCTGCGGCGGATACCATTGCGAGGCCAGGGGCAGGGCGACAGCGAAGGATGCGCCGGCCATGCCGAGGAACAGCCCCAGCACCAATGCCTGTTCGTAGCTGTGGATCCCGAGTTTCCAGGCGCCGAACAGTGCACAGATGACGATGACCTGGCCGATGATCCCGGCGGTTTTCGGTGACAGGCGATCCGCCAGCAGGCCCATCACAAAGCGCAGTACTGCGCCGGCCAGAATCGGCGTGGCCACCACCATCCCGCGTTGCTGCGTGGTCAGGTGCAGGTCGGCAGCGATCTGCACCGCCAGGGGGCCGAGCAGGTACCAGACCATGAAGCTCAGGTCGAAATAGAGGAAGGCTGCGAACAATGTCGGGGTATGGCCGGATTTCCAGAAGCTTGAATTCATCGCGCACCTCAGCTGTTAAGCGTCTCGAGAAGGAGTCATGAGCTTGCAGGTGGGGCGCCGCCACGGCCGCACCACCGGCCCCGGTCTCTGGGGCCAAAACGAAAAAACGCCGCCACCGGATCCGCCATGGGCGAATGAGGTGAGCGACGTCTTTGTCGTAGGTGGGGCAACCGCCGTTGGTTACCTGTGGGGATTACTTAGCCAGATTTGTGCCACATTCGGCATGATCGTTCCCACGCTCTGCGTGGGAATGCATCCCGTGACGCTCCGCGTCACATCACAAGGCGGACGCGGAGCGTCCATGGCGGCATTCCCACGCGGAGCGTGGGAACGATCGGTTAGCCGAGCAACTCACTCATGGCAATAATCTGCTCCGCCACCTGAATCAATTTCTGCTGGCGGCTCATGGCCTGGCGGCGCATCAGGGTGTAGGCCTCTTCTTCATTGCAGTCCTTCATCTTCATCAACAAGCCTTTGGCCAGCTCGATGCGCTTGCGCTCGGCCAGTTGCTGGTCTCGGGCGTGGAGTTGGGCGCGCAGGGCCTGGTCGCTTTCGAAGCGGGCCATGGCCACGTCGAGAATCGGCTGCAAGCGTTGTGCGTGAATGCCTTCGACAATGTAGGCACTGACCCCGGACTGGATCGCCTGGCGCATCACGCCGGGGTCATGTTCGTCGGTAAACATTACGATGGGCCGGGGCTGATCGCGGGTGACCAGTACCACTTGTTCCATCACGTCGCGGCTCGGTGACTCGGTATCGATCAGGATCACGTCCGGGCGCACCGTTTCGACGCGTGCGGGCAGGTCGATGGTCAGGCCGGATTCGTCGATCACCTCGAATCCGGCTTCGGTCAGGGCGGCTTTCAGTCGTCCGACTTTCTTGGCCGTGTCGTTGATCAGCAGGATACGCAACATATTCGCAGGCTCCTGTCAGCGGCTGGCGAGAAGGGGCGAGCTGTCGCTCATGGCGTGGAGTTTGAAGCTTCGGGCGTAGCCGGCCGGGTCCGAGCCGTCCCAGACCTTGCCGTCGATTAACTGATTGCTGCGCATCTCTTGGCCCCAAGCCGCAACGCCCACTGCCGTCGCGGCTTCGCGGTATAAGTCTAGTTGCTGGACCTGACGGGCTACGCCGAGGTAATCCGGATCTTCGCGCAGCAAACCCCAGCGACGGAATTGGGTCATGAACCACATGCCGTCGGACAGGTACGGCAGATTGACCTCGCCGCCACCGTGCAAGCGCAGGGCATGCGGGTCTTGCCAGCGATGGCCCAGACCGTCGGCGTAATCCCCCAACAGGCGCGGTTCGATGCAGTCCAGCGGTGTATCGAGATATTCGGGCGCGCTCAGCAACTGCGCGGTACTGCGGCGATTCTCGGTGCTTTCTTCAATGAAGCGGCTGGCCTCGAGGATTGCCATCACCAGCGCCCGGGCGGTGTTGGGGTATTGCTCGACAAAGGCGCGGGTGCAGCCGAGGACTTTTTCCGGGTGGTCGGGCCAGATGGTCTGGCTGGTCGCCATCGTAAAACCTAGATTCTGTTTTACCGCACTGGCGGACCACGGCTCGCCGACGCAAAAACCGTCGATCCGCCCGGCTTGCAGGTGCGCGACCATTTGCGGCGGTGGCACCACCACGCTGTCGACATCCTGCAACGGATGAATGCCCTGACTTGCGAGCCAGTAATACAGCCACATGGCATGGGTGCCGGTCGGGAACGTCTGGGCGAAGGTCAGTTTTGGGCGAGTTTGGTGCACGTGCCGGTGCAGTGCTTCAGGACCGGTCACGCCCAGCGCTTGCAAGCCGTGGGACAGGTTGATGCTCTGGCCGTTCTGGTTCAGGCCCATGAGCACCGCCATGTCCGTGGGCGCGATACCGCCGATGCCCAGGTGTACGGCGTAGATCAGGCCATAGAGACTGTGGGCGGCGTCGAGTTCGCCGCTGACCAGTTTGTCTCGCAGGTTGGCCCAGGACGACTGGCGCTTGAGATTGAGCGTCAGGCCATAAGGTTGGGCAAAGCCCTGGGTGGCGGCGACCACCACCGAGGCGCAGTCGCTCAGGGCCATGAAGCCGACATTGATCGCGGACTTTTCCGGGGCATCGCTGCCGTTGACCCAGGCCAGCGGGCCGACTGTGGTTTCGTTCATCGCTAAACACCTTGCAAAAAAAAGCGTCGCCCCAGGCCCCCGCGTGAGCAGAACCGGGTGACGACGCCATTGTCCGTCGACTCATCCCGTCGTTGGCATGAGTGCTGATACCTTTGCCGGTGCAAGGCATATGCCATCGAGCGTTGATTTGCGTGTGCGCCTCGCTTGCGACCCCGATGCCCGGCTATAATCGCCGCCTCATTTCGCCGCCATTCGAGTCAAACCCGCCCATGTACACCCTGGCCCGTCAGCTGTTGTTCAAACTTTCCCCGGAAACCTCCCACGATCTGTCCCTGGACCTGATCGGCGCGGGCGGGCGTTTGGGCCTCAACGGCTTGCTGTGCAAGGCCCCGGCGAAAATGCCGGTGAAGGTCATGGGCCTGGAGTTCCCGAACCCGGTGGGTCTGGCGGCCGGTCTGGACAAGAATGGCGCGGCCATCGATGGTTTTGCCCAGTTGGGTTTCGGTTTCGTCGAAATCGGCACCATCACTCCGCGTCCTCAGCCAGGCAACCCAAAACCACGGATTTTCCGCCTGCCGGAAGCCGAGGCGATCATCAATCGCATGGGTTTCAACAACCTCGGCGTCGATCACCTGCTGGCTCGTGTCGCGGCCGCCAAGTACAAAGGCGTGCTGGGCATCAACATCGGCAAGAACTTCGACACGCCGGTTGAACGGGCGGTGGATGACTACCTGATCTGCCTGGACAAGGTTTACGCCCACGCCAGTTACGTGACGGTCAACGTCAGTTCGCCGAACACCCCGGGCCTGCGCAGTCTGCAGTTCGGTGATTCGCTCAAGCAATTGCTCGCCGACCTGGCCCAACGCCGGGCCGAACTGGCGTTGCGCCACGGCAAACATGTGCCGCTGGCGATCAAGATCGCCCCGGACATGACCGACGAAGAAACCGCGCAGGTGGCCCAAGCGCTGATCGACACCGGGATGGACGCGGTGATCGCCACCAACACCACCCTGAGTCGGGTCGGCGTTGAAGGCCTGGAACATGGTGACGAGGCGGGCGGTCTGTCCGGTGCGCCGGTTCGCGACAAGAGCACCAACACCGTGAAGGTGTTGGCGGCAGAATTGGCGGGCCGTTTGCCGATCATCGCCGTGGGTGGCATCACCGAAGGCAAGCACGCGGCTGAGAAAATCGCTGCGGGTGCGAGCCTGGTGCAGCTGTATTCGGGCTTCATCTACAAAGGCCCGGCGCTGATCCGTGAATCGGTCGATGCCATCGCAGCCTTGCGCTGATCGTGTAGCAGCTGCCGAGCCTGCGAGGCTGCGTTCGGCGGCGAAGCCGTCGTAATCCCGGCATGCGCGGTGTAACTCAAAGACCATGGTGTCTGAATTCACGACTGCTTCGCAGCCGAACGCAGGCTTCGCCAGCTGCTACAAGGATTCGCGTTGTTTTGGGCATAAAAAAGGGCACCTCTAGGGTGCCCCTGGGCCGGAGCCCGCCGTCCGGATGGGACGTGCGTGGTTAAGGTGTTACGTAATCAGGTTGTTGTGTTGCAGTGTCAGGCCCTTTGTTAGCCAACGGCGTGAAGTTCGTTGAGTCTATGGATTCCCGCAGTGCCGGTCATACCGTCCCAGTTGTCGCCGCGTCCTTCGCGCCAGCCGTTAATCCAGGCTTGGCGTACCGACGGTAGAGTAAATGGGCAAAGCTCACGGGATTTGCCACCAACGCCATATTGATATCCGCGCAAAAATGCTCTTTCCAACGGATCACGCTTAAGTCTTCTCATAGGGTGTTGCCCTCACTTGTTGACTGTATTTATCGCGTCGACCTCAATCGAGGTCTGGCAGAAAATTCCTGCCGTTGGCGGCTCGCTGCCGGCGTCGCGAGCCAAGGTGTTGACGCCGTTGCGACGTCAACCTGTGTTGAGTTCTAACCAATAGGTCACATCGAGGGAATGATCGTTTTGTCATAAGAACGTAACCATAAAGATGCTATGGCCATAAGTAACGTGATGTTTGTCCCGTATTTATTGGTCAGACCCCGGTATGATCAGCCCCGCGCTGTATGACGGGGCTAATCCTTTAGTGAGAATGACCCACGTTTGCGCTGGGGTACTATTCGACGAAGGGTCGCTTTATGACATTTTGTTGCCTCAACTTTTTTATCTGCCCTGACATCTAAGCTCTTTTAACCCGAGCAGTCAGGGTGGGACGGCACACCTTCGTGCCACGCGGGCGCTCTTTTAGAAAAGCGCCTGATTGAAAACCGGACCGGCAATGCGTTGTCGGTTCACTCAGCCAAAGGCTCTGAAATTCCAATGTCCGATCAATTCGAAATCTTCCTCACTTGCCCCAAAGGCCTTGAAGGCCTGCTCATCGAGGAAGCCGTCGGGCTTGGCCTTGAAGAAGCGCGTGAGCACACCTCGGCCGTGCGCGGCATGGCTACCATGGAAACCGCTTATCGCCTGTGCCTGTGGTCGCGTCTGGCGAACCGGGTGCTGCTGGTGCTCAAGCGGTTCCCGATGAAGGACGCCGAAGACCTGTACCACGGCGTGCTCGACATCGAGTGGCAAGACCACATGCTTAACGACGGCACCCTGGCCGTCGAGTTCAGCGGTCACGGCTCGGGCATCGACAACACTCACTTTGGCGCCTTGAAGGTCAAGGACGCCATCGTCGACAAACTGCGCACCCCGCAGGGCGACCGTCCGTCCATCGACAAGCTCAACCCGGACCTGCGCATTCACCTGCGCCTGGACCGTGGCGAAGCGATCCTCTCCCTCGACCTGTCCGGCCACAGCCTGCACCAGCGCGGCTATCGCTTGCAGCAGGGCGCGGCGCCGCTGAAGGAAAACCTCGCGGCGGCGATCCTGATCCGTTCCGGCTGGCCACGCATTGCGGCCGAAGGCGGTGCGCTGGCTGACCCGATGTGCGGTGTCGGCACGTTCCTGGTAGAAGCCGCCATGATCGCTGCCGATATGGCACCGAACCTGCGTCGTGAGCAGTGGGGTTTCACTGCCTGGCTCGGCCACGTCCCGGCCTTGTGGAAAAAACTTCACGAAGAAGCCACCGAACGTTGCGCCGCCGGCCTGGCCAAGCCACCGCTGTGGATTCGCGGCTATGAAGCCGATCCACGCCTGATTCAACCGGGCCGCAATAACGTTGAACGTGCCGGCCTGAGCGAGTGGATCAAGATCTATCAGGGCGAAGTCGGCACCTTTGAGCCGCGTCCGGACCAGAACCAGAAAGGCCTGGTCATCTGCAACCCGCCGTACGGCGAACGTCTGGGCGACGAGGCGAGCTTGCTCTATCTCTACCAGAACCTCGGTGAACGTCTGCGCCAGGCCTGCCTGAACTGGGAAGCCGCCGTATTCACTGGCGCCCCGGACCTGGGCAAGCGCATGGGCATCCGCAGCCACAAACAGTATTCGTTCTGGAACGGCGCGTTGCCGTGCAAGCTGCTGCTGATCAAGGTCACCCCGGATCAGTTCGTCACTGGCGAGCGCCGCACCCCGGAGCAGCGTCAGGTCGAGCGCGAGCAGGCTGAAGTCGAAGTCGCTGACAACGACGTCGCACCGGGCAAGTACGAGAAGTACAACAAGAACGGCAACCCGATCAAACCGGCTCCAGTGGTGATCGAGCAACCGCGCTTGAGCGAAGGCGGGCAGATGTTTGCCAACCGTCTGCAAAAGAACCTCAAGGCCCTGGGCAAGTGGGTCAAGCGTGAAGGCATCGACTGCTATCGCGTGTATGACGCCGACATGCCGGAATACTCGATGGCCATCGACCTGTACCAGGATTGGGTCCACGTCCAGGAATACGCCGCGCCGAAATCCATCGACCCGGAAAAAGCCTCGGCCCGGATGTTCGATGCCCTGGCGGCCATTCCGCAGGCGTTGAACATCGACAAGAGCCGCGTGGTGGTTAAACGTCGCGAACGTCAGAGCGGCACCAAGCAGTACGAACGCCAGGCTGCGCAGGGCAAGTTCGTCGAGGTCAACGAAGGCGGCGTGAAGCTGCTGGTGAACCTCACGGATTACCTCGACACCGGTCTGTTTCTCGATCACCGGCCAATGCGCATGCGTATCCAGAAAGAGGCGGCCGGCAAGCGTTTCCTCAATCTGTACAGCTACACCGCGACCGCCAGTGTCCACGCGGCCAAGGGCGGCGCGCGCAGCACCACCAGCGTCGACCTGTCGAAAACTTATCTGGACTGGGCGCGTCGCAACCTGTCGCTGAACGGTTTCTCGGACAAGAACCGCCTGGAGCAGGGCGATGTGATGGCTTGGCTCGATGCCTGCCGTGACGAGTTCGACCTGATCTTTATCGATCCGCCGACCTTCTCCAACTCCAAGCGCATGGAAGGTATCTTCGACGTGCAGCGTGACCAGGTGCAATTGATCGACCTGGCGATGGCACGCCTGGCGCCGGGCGGGGTGTTGTACTTCTCCAACAACTTCCGCAAGTTCGTGCTGGAGGAGAACCTCACCACCCGTTACGCGGTCGAGGAAATCACCGACAAGACCATTGATCCGGACTTTGCCCGCAACGGCAAGATCCACCGTGCCTGGAAAATCACGGCCCGCTGACACTTGATCTGATTGGATCCACAGAGCCTTGATTTTTAAAGGCTCTTGGATACTTTCAGCGCTGGTCAAATTAGTGGCTAATAGCTATAACTCAAGCACGGCCAATGGGCTTTTCCGGCACCTGGCGTTTTGAGTTGCGTTTATGTCGTTGCACGCCGTGCGCCCCAAGATCCTGGGTTTTATCAGCGAAGATGTCTCGGCCTGGCTGGTCGCGATATTGGTATTGCTCGCTGGCGGGATCCTCACGGGATTGCTGGCGTGGGGCACGCTGAATCTGTTTCACCATCAATTGCGGCAACGCTTCCAACTGCTGGCCAGTGAGCGTTACAGCCGTATCGAAGAACGTTTCGAAGATCAGGAACAGCGCCTCGACGGCCTGCGCCGGTTCTTTGCCAATTCCGAGTCGGTGTCCCGCGCCGAATTCGACGGTTACACCCAACCTTTATTGCATCGCACCCAGGCGTACTCGTTTGCGAAACGGGTGTACGGCGACGAGCGGCCGGCGTTCGAGCAAGAAGTGCGCAGCCAAGGGGTGAGCGACTTTTCCATCCGAGAACTCAACGCTGCCGGTGAATTGCAACTGGCGGCGGAGCGCGATGAATACGTGGTGGTGCTGTACAGCCAGACGCAAAGTCGACTCGGCTCGCCGCTGGGCTACGACTTGCTCGCCCAGCCGTTGCGCCGTGCCACCCTGGAACGGGCGGACGCGCGCGGTGGCATGGCGGTTTCGCAACCGATGCACCTGGTGAATGTCGAACCGGCCTATGCCCGCGGTGTGTTGCTGGTAGCGCCGGTGGTTCGACGTGAAGGCCTGCAAGCACCGACGACCAAGTCGTTCGGTTACGTCATGGCCGTGATCAGCATGCGCCAGTTGCTCGCCGACGGGTTGCCGGAGGCCGGACGCGATTATCTGACGGTGCGCATCCTCGATCTCTCCACCAACGATCAACACGAAGTGCTGTACGAATCGGCGAAGCCACCGGCGGCCAGTGAGCTGTCCGCGAGTCGCTTGCTGCGCCTGGCCGACCACGACTATCAAGTGGACATCCAGCCCAGCGAAGCCTTTGTGCAGGCCAACCACTCTTCGGCGAGCAGCCTGGTGGTGCTCGGCGGCTTGCTCAGTCTGTTGCTCAGTGCCTTGCTCTACGTGCTGGTCAGCCAGCGGCAACGGGCGCTGAAATTGGTCGAGCAACGCACCGAGGAACTGCGCGCCCGCGAGCAGGAACTGCGCGGCACTCACGGCCAGTTGCGCGGCGTGCTGAATGCGGCGACCCAGGTGGCGATCATTGCTACCGATCTGCGCGGGGTCATCAGCACCTTCAACGCCGGCGCCGAGCAAATGCTCGGTTACACCGCGGCCGAGGTAGTGGGACACATGACCCTGGAAAACCTGCACTTGCCCCGGGAACTGGTGGCGCGCTCGGCGGAGTTGAGCGCGCGTTACGGCAAGCTGATCCCGACCTGCCAGGCGATGCTGGTCGAGGGTGGCGAAGAGGGTGGTCATGAAGCCCGGGAATGGACTCTGGTGCGCCAGGATGGCAGCCACCTGACGGTGAATATGTTGGCGACACCGGTGCTGGATGAGCAAGGTCTGTGGGTCGGGCACCTGGCGATCTGCATCGACATCACTGAGCGCAAGCGCGTTCACGAGGCCCTGGCAGCGCGGGACTTGCTGCTGAAGAAACTCAGCGCCCATGTGCCCGGCGGCATCTACCAGTTCAAGATGGAATTCGACGGACGCTTCAGTGTGATCTATGCGAGTGACGGCATCCGCGACATCTATGAGCTGGAACCGGATGTGTTGCTGCTCAACGCCGAAGCGATCTTCACCCGGATTCATCCCCAGGATTCGACCCGGGTCCGCGCCTCGATCCGCGCCTCGGCCGACACCATCAGCCCCTGGCGCGAGGAGTATCGTGTGCAACTGCCGGTGGGCGGCCTGCGCTGGGTACGGGGCGAGGCGACTCCAGAGGAACTGCCCGGCGGCGGCGTGCTCTGGCACGGCTACATCTCGGACATCTCCGATCTCAAGCGCGTGGAAGAGGAGTTGCGCGCGCTGTCGGTGACCGACTCCTTGACCGGCATTCACAACCGCCGCTATTTCCAGGAGCGCCTGACCATGGAAATGGCCCGGGTCGAACGCGGTGGCGGCGAATTGTCGGTGATCATGCTCGACATCGACCACTTCAAACGCATCAACGACCAGCATGGCCACGCCGTGGGCGACCGGGTGTTGCAGGCAGTGTGCGAGCGCATTGGTCATCGCCTGCGTCGCACCGACGTATTCTGTCGCCTGGGTGGCGAGGAGTTCATGGTGCTGTGCCCGGACATCAACGGCGAACACGCCCATGTCCTGGCCTTGCAGTTGTGGCAAGCGTTGCGCAGCTCACCGATCGACGGCGTCGGTACGGTGACCGCCAGTTTCGGGATTGCCAGTTGGCAGGTCGGCGAGGGCGCGGACGCGCTGTTGCTGCGGGCGGATTCGGGGGTGTATGCGGCGAAGCAAGCGGGCAGGGATCGGGTTGAAGCGCAACACTCGTAGGAGCAAGGCTTGCCCGCGATGATGATCGTTCCCTGCAGCCCGGGACGCTCCGCGTCCCATCCAAAAGCGGACGCAGAGCGTCCAATGAGGCATTCCCACGCAAAGCGTGGGAACGATCAAGTGGAGGGGTTACAACACTGAGGCGGTCGCCGGGACTTTAGGCTGGCGATACAAATCCAGCAGTACCTGATCCAGCACCGAAGACGCACCAAACGGGGCCTTGTCGTTGAGGATTGCCACCACCGCCCAGGTGTTGCCATTGATGTCGCGGCTGAAGCCGGAGATCGCCCGCACGGTATTCAACGTGCCGGTCTTGATGTGGGCTTCGCCGCGCATCGCGGTGGTCTTCAGGCGTTTGCGCATGGTGCCGTCGGTACCGGCTATCGGCAGCGAACTGATGAACTCGGCAGCGTACGGACTGCGCCACGCGGCTTGCAGCATGCCGGCCATCTCGCGGGCGCTCACCCGTTCGGCGCGGGACAGGCCGGAGCCATTTTCCATTACCAGATGCGGCGCGGTGATGCCTTTCTGGGCCAGCCACTGGCGCACGATACGCTGGGCAGCCTTGGCATCATCGCCGTCAGCCTCATTGCGAAACTTTTGACCCAGGCTCAGGAACAGCTGCTGAGCCATGGTGTTGTTGCTGTATTTGTTGATGTCGCGAATGATTTCCGCCAGGTCTGGCGAGAAGGCCCGCGCCAGCACCTTGGCATCTTTCGGCGTCGATCCCAGCACATCCTTGCCCTGGATACTGCCGCCCAGTTCTTTCCAGATCGCCCGTACGGCGCCGGCGGTGTAGGTCGCGTGGTCGAGCAGTGACAGGTAAGTCTGCGAGCTGCAGCCTTCGCCCAACTGGCCGCCAACGGTCACGGTCACGCTGCCGTCGGGTTGGGTCACCGGGTTGTAGCGCACGCCACCGGTGCACTGCTTGGAGTTGATCGCCTTGACCTGATTGTCGATGTTGATCGTCGCAATCGGCGGCTCCACCGACACCAGCACCTTGCCGTTGTCGTTGCGCGCGACAAAACGCAGGGCCTTGAGGTTGACCATCAGCGAGTCAGGCTTGACCAGGAACGGTTTGTTCTCGTCATTGCCGTCGTCGTTGAACTCGGGCAGTTGCGGTTGCATGAAGAAGCCGCGGTCCAGCACCAGGTTACCGGTGATTTGGGTCACGCCGTTGGCCCGCAGATCGCGCATCAGCAGCCAGAGTTTTTCCATGTTCAGCTTCGGATCACCGCCACCCTTGAGGTAGAGGTTGCCGTTGAGGATGCCGCCGTTCAGGGTGCCGTCGGTGTAGAACTCGGTTTTCCACTGGTGGTTCGGGCCGAGCATTTCCAGGGCCGCGTACGTGGTGACCAGTTTCATGGTCGAGGCCGGGTTGACCGAAACGTCGGCGTTGAAAATGGTCGGGGTGCCGGGGCCGTTGAGCGGGAGCATCACCAGGGACAGGGCGTTGTCCTGCAACTTGCTGGCCTTGAGGGCCTTTTCAACGTTGGGCGACAGCGCGGTATTGATCGGAGCGGCAGAAACCGGGAGGGCCAGGGGCAGGAGAAGGCTGGCAAGGAGCAGTGGGCGCAAAGATTTGATCATATGAAGTAAAACCCTACGGGCGAGGGGGAAAAAAGGCGAGGGCATGAAGATAAAATCCCTCAGTGGTCATGAAAGTGTCGGCATTATGCCCCAAGGTGACGTGGCTTGTGCCGTGCCCCGGCCTTCTAATCCGCTATTTTTTTACCGACGGTAGGTTGGCCACTACCGTGGAACGGGCAATTGGCGCCTTAAACTGCTAAAGTGCCGCCCGTTATTACTTATGAGGATTGTTCCAATGGCGACTAACCGTTCCCAGCGTCTGCGCAAAAAACTGTGCGTCGATGAATTTCAAGAGCTGGGTTTCGAACTGAACCTGGATTTCAAAGAAGATTTGGCTGATGAAGCCATTGATGCTTTCCTCAACGCGTTCCTGAAAGAAGCGATGGAAGCCAACGGTCTGGGCTATGTTGGCGGCGACGACTTCGGTCTGGTTTGCCTGCAGAAGCGTGGCTCGGTGTCCGAAGAGCAGCGCGTTGCAGTTGAAGCCTGGCTCAAAGGCCGCAGCGAACTGACCGAAGTCACCGTCAGCCCGCTGCTGGACGTCTGGTACCCGGAAAAGCCGATCAATCCGGTAGCTTGATGTCATAAGAAACGGCGACCCATGGGTCGCCGTTTTTTTATGCCCGATTTTTGTAGGAGCAAGGCTTGCCCGCGATGGCGCACCTGAGATCGCCATCGCGGGCAAGCCATGCTCCTACAGGGCCTTGCGCCAATTCAAAATCACCAACGTCAAAACCCCCGCGACTATCCCCCAGAACGCCGATCCGATGGAAAACAGCGTCAACCCCGACGCCGTGACCATAAAGGTGATCAACGCTGCTTCCCGCTCCTTCACTTCGCTCATGGCAATGCTCAGGCCATTGATGATCGAGCCGAACAGCGCCAACGCCGCAATCGATAGCACCAACTCCTTAGGCAACGCGGCAAACAACGCCGCCAGCGTCGCGCCGAACACCCCGGCAATCCCGTAGAAAATCCCGCACCAGACCGCGGCGGTGTAGCGCTTGTTGCGATCTTCATGGGCATGCGGCCCGGTGCAGATCGCCGCGCTGATCGCCGCCAGGTTGATGCCGTGGGAGCCAAACGGCGCCAGTAGCAGCGAGGCGATGCCGGTGGTGGTGATCAGCGGCGAGGCTGGCACGTTGTAGCCGTCGGCACGCAACACCGCGATACCCGGCATGTTCTGCGAGGTCATCGCCACCACGAACAGCGGAATGCCGATGCTGATGGTCGCCGCCAGGGAAAAGTGCGGCGTAGTCCAGACCGGCGTCGCCAGTTCCAGATGGAAACCGCTGAAATCCAACAATCCCATGAACCCCGACAGCGCGGTGCCGATCAACAGCGCGGCGAGCACCGCGTAACGCGGCGACAGACGCTTGACCACCAGGTAAGTGAAGAACATCCCCAGCACCAGCGCGGTACGATGCTGGGCGGCGACGAAAATCTCGCTGCCGATCTTGAACAGAATCCCCGCCAGCAGCGCCGCCGCCAGTGACGCCGGAATCTTTTTCACCAGCCGTTCAAAGCTGCCGGTCAAACCACAAATCGTCACCAACACCGCACAGGTAATGTAGGCGCCGATGGCTTCGCCGTAGGTGACACCGCCCAGGCTGGTGATCAGCAACGCCGCGCCGGGGGTCGACCAGGCGATGGTGATCGGCGTGCGGTAACGCAGGGACAGGCCAATCGAACACACCGCCATGCCGATGGAAATCGCCCAGATCCACGAGGAAATCTGCCCGCTGCTCAGGCCCGCCGCTTGCCCGGCCTGGAACATCAGGACCAGGGAACTGGTGTAGCCGGTCATCATCGCGATGAAACCGGCGACGATGGCCGAGGGTGACGTGTCGGCGAGGGGGCGCAGTTGCGTGTGCGTTGCGTCGTTCATGACCGCGGTGTTCCTTGTTCTGGTGAAGATGTCCGGCGCAACGCGATCCCTGTAGGAGCGAGGCTTGGCCGCGAAGGCGTCATGTCAGTCGATATCAATGTTGAATGACACGACGCCTTCGCGGGCAAGCCTCGCTCCTACACATGAATCGTGTTGAGGCGGCGGATTCCGGGTTCAAGCCTAAACTCAAACGTAACGCATCGTTGCAATACAGCCATGGCCGCAAACAGCCATACAGTCGTGTTGCCACCATCCATTGTGTACAATCGCGGTGTTTTTTACGCGATACTTGCCAGCGACCCTCTGTGCCGTATTACAGTCACGGTCTATTCGCCGCAGTTCTCCCGACTCGAGTGCCCATGAACGAACAGTTGCAGCCCCTAAAGAAACAACCGCGAGCAGGCAAAGCCGGCCGCAGCGGTACCCAGGACGATATTGTCTACGCGCATATCTTCGAGGCCATCCTCGAACAGCGCCTGGCGCCCGGCACCAAGTTGAGCGAAGAAGCGCTGGGGGAAATTTTCGGGGTCAGCCGCACCATCATTCGCCGCGCGCTGTCGCGCCTGGCCCATGAAGGCGTGGTGTTGCTGCGGCCGAACCGTGGCGCGGTCGTCGCCAGCCCGAGCGTCGAAGAGGCCCGTCAGGTGTTCCTCGCCCGTCGCTTGGTCGAGCGCGCAATCACTGAACTCGCGGTACAGCACGCCACCGCCGAGCAAATTGCCGAATTGCGGCAGATGGTCAACGACGAGCGCGACAGCTTCTCCCGTGGCGATCGCGGCGCCGGTATCCGTCTGTCGGGCGAATTCCACCTGAAACTGGCCGAAGCGGCGAAGAATGCGCCGCTGATCAGCTTCCAGCGCAGCCTTGTGTCCCAGACCTCGTTGATCATCGCCCAGTACGAAAGCGGCAACCGCTCGCACTGTTCCTACGATGAACACACGCAGTTGATCGATGCGATTGAAGCGCGCAACGGTGAGTTGGCGGTGGATTTGATGATGCATCACATGGATCACATCGACAGCAAACTCAACCTCGACGAAGAAAGCGCGTCGGATGATTTGCACGCGGTGTTCTCGCATTTGTTGCAGACCAAGAAACCGGGTAGGTCTTCCGCGAAAATCTGACGGCCCGACGCTGATCGTTCCCACGCTCCGCGTGGGAATGCCTCAACGGACGCTCCGCGTTCGGCTTTGGATGGGACGCGGAGCGTCCCGGGCTGCATTCCCACGCGGAGCGTGGGAACGATCAACGATCAAAAAATCCCCCGCAACCATCGATTGCGGGGGATTTTTTTTGCCCGGGAAGCCTTAACGCTGATCTGATCGTTCCCATGCTCCGCGTGGGAACGATCAGTCGATCAGGCCCGGTAAATACCTTAACGCTGATGCACCCGTTTCCCCGCCGCATACGTCTGCAACACCGTCCGGTCATCCCCCAACGTCATCAACACAAACAACGTCTCGGCAATGTTATTGGCCTGCTTCAGGCGATAGCTGAGCAGCGGCGTGGCGTTGTAATCCAGCACCAGGAAGTCCGCGTCAGTGCCCGCATGCAACGTCCCGATCTTGTCTTCCAGGCGCAGTGCCCGCGCACCACCGAGGGTCGCCAGGTACAGCGATTTGAACGGGCTCAGCCGCGCGCCCTGCAACTGCATGACTTTGTACGCTTCGTTCAGGGTTTGCAGCAGCGAGAAACTGGTGCCGCCGCCAACGTCAGTACCCAAGCCGACATTCACTTTGTGCTTCTCGGCCATCGGCAGATTGAACAAACCGCTGCCGAGGAAGAAGTTCGAGGTCGGGCAGAAGGCAATCGCCGAACCGGTTTCTGCCAACCGCGCGCACTCGTCGTCGCACAGGTGCACGCCGTGGGCAAACACCGAGCGCTCGCCGAGCAACTGGTAGTGATCGTAGACGTCGAGGTAGCCCTTGCGCTCCGGGAACAGCTCCTTGACCCACTCGACTTCCTTGAGGTTTTCGCTGATGTGGGTCTGCATGTACAGGTCTGGGTATTCACCGAGCAACTGGCCGGCGAGGGTCAGTTGTTCCGGGGTGCTGGTCGGGGCAAAACGCGGGGTGACCGCGTAGTGCAAGCGGCCCTTGCCGTGCCAGCGCTCGATCAACGCCTTGCTTTCGACGTAGCTGGATTCGGCGGTGTCGGTCAGGTAGTCCGGTGCGTTGCGGTCCATCATCACCTTGCCGGCGATCATCCGTAGATCCAGTTGCTGCGCGGCCTCGAAGAACGAGTTCACCGATTGCGGGTGCACGCTGCCGAAGACCAACGCGGTGGTGGTGCCGTTGCGCAGCAGTTCCTTGATGAAAATGTCCGCCACTTCATCGGCGTGGGCCTTGTCGGCGAACTGGCTTTCGCACGGGAAGGTGTAGGTGTTGAGCCAGTCCAGCAGTTGCTCGCCATAAGCACCGACCATCCCGGTTTGCGGCAAGTGAATGTGCGTATCGATCAGGCCCGGGGTGATCAGCGCATCCTGGTAATGGGTGATCTCGATGTCGGCCGGCAGGGTCGCCAGCAATTCAGTGGCGTGACCGATGGCGCTGATCTTGCCGTTTTCGACCACCAGCAAACCGTCTTCGAAATACTCATAGGAGGCTTCGATTCCGACTTCGGCGGGGTCGGCGATGCTGTGCAGGATGGCGGCACGGTAGGCTTTGCGAGTCAGAGGCATGTCAGTTCTCAGTTGGAGGCTTGGCTGCGGCGTGAAGCGGGCAGCAGTTTGGCAATCGATGATCCGGCGCTGGCAGTCTGCTGGCCGAAATTCGCGTTATAGGTGGCGATGATTTCGCCGGCGATGGAGATGGCGATTTCCACAGGCAACTTGCCTTTGACTTCGCCGATGCCCATCGGGCAGCGCATGCGTTGCAGCACGCTGCTGTCAAAACCGCGGTCACGCAGGCGATGTTCGAACTTCACCCGTTTGGTCTTCGAGCCGATCAGGCCGAAGTAGGCGAAGTCGTTGCGCTTGAGGATCGCGGCGGTGAGTTCGAGGTCGAGCTGGTGGTTGTGGGTCATGACGATGCAGTAGCTGCCGACGGGCAGGTCGTCGACTTCATCCACCGGTTCTTCGGTGACGATTTTACGCACGCCGTGGGGGATCTGTTCCGGGAACTCCGCTTCCCGGGAATCGATCCAGCGCACCCGGCAGGGCAGGCTGGCGAGCAGCGGCACGAGGGCGCGGCCGACATGGCCGGCGCCGAACACGGCGATCTGCGCCTGGACCTGGCCCATCGGTTCGAACAGCAACACCGTCGCGCCGCCGCAGCACTGCCCCAGGCTGGCGCCGAGGCTGAAGCGCTCCAGATGGGTGTCCTGCTTGCCGCTAGCGAGCATCTCGCGGCCGATCTGCATGGCCTTGTATTCCAGATGCCCGCCACCGATGGTGTCAAAGGTCTGGGTGGCGCTGATGACCATCTTCGAACCGGCATTGCGCGGCGTCGAGCCGAGCTCTTCGATGATGGTCACCAACACGCAGGGTTCACCCCGGGATTGCAGGTCGGCGAGGGCGTCGATCCAGTTGTACATGTTTCACCTCTCAAGATCGTTCCCACGCGGAGCGAAGGAATGCATCTCTGGACGCTCCGCGTCCGCTGTTTACGATGCGACGCAGAGCGTCGCGGGCTGCATTCCCACGCAGAGCGTGGGAACGATCAAACCACCACCTCGGATTCGGCTTCCTCGGTTTTCACCGCCTTCAACTGCCGCATCTGCTCACAGCCCCACAACACCCGCTCCGGGGTCGCCGGCGCGTCGATCTTCGGTTGATGCTTGTAGTCACCGAGACTGGCCACGGCATCCTTGATCGCACACCACGAGGCGATGCCGAGCATGAACGGCGGCTCGCCGACAGCCTTGGAATGGAACACCGTGTCTTCCGGGTTCTTGCGGTTTTCCACCAGCTTCACCCGCAGGTCCAGCGGCATGTCGGCCACGGCCGGGATCTTGTAGCTCGCCGGGCCGTTGGTCATCAGTTTGCCTTTGTTGTTCCACACCAGTTCTTCCATGGTCAGCCACCCCATGCCCTGGATGAAACCGCCCTCGACCTGGCCGATGTCGATCGCCGGGTTCAGCGAGGCGCCGACGTCGTGAAGGATGTCGGTACGCAGCATCTTGTACTCGCCGGTCAGGGTGTCGACGATCACCTCGCAGCACGCCGCGCCGAAGGCGTAGTAGTAGAACGGCCGACCACGGGCCTGACTGCGGTCGTAGAAGATTTTCGGGGTCTTGTAGAACCCGGTGCTCGACAGCGAAACCTGGGCGAAATACGCCTGCTGGATCAGCGCTTCGAAGGTCAGGATATGGTCGCGAACCCGCACATGACCGTTGTGGAATTCCACGTCTTCTTCGCTGACCTTGTACTGGCGGGCAGCAAATTCCACCAAACGTTTTTTGATGATTTCTGCGGCGTTCTGCGCGGCTTTACCGTTCAGGTCGGCGCCGCTGGATGCCGCGGTCGGCGAGGTGTTCGGCACCTTGTCGGTGTTGGTCGCGGTGATCTGCACGCGGTCCATTTCCACCTGGAACACTTCGGCCACGACCTGCGCGACTTTGGTGTTCAGGCCCTGGCCCATTTCGGTGCCGCCGTGGTTCAAGTGGATGCTGCCGTCGGTGTAGATGTGGATCAGCGCACCGGCCTGGTTGAGGAAACTGGCGGTGAAGGAAATGCCGAATTTGACCGGGGTCAGCGCCAGGCCTTTTTTCAGGATCGGGCTGTTGGCGTTGTAGCGGCGGATCGCTTCGCGACGCTCGGCATACTGGCTGCTTTCTTCCAGTTCGGCGGTCATTTCTTCGAGCATGTTGTGCTCGACGGTCTGGTAGTAATGGGTGACGTTGCGCTCGGTCTTGCCGTAGTAGTTGGCCTTGCGCACCGCCAGCGGATCGACGGCCAGATGCCGGGCAATCGCGTCCATCACTTCTTCGATGGCGACCATCCCTTGCGGGCCGCCGAAGCCACGGTAAGCGGTGTTCGACGCAGTGTTGGTCTTGCAGCGATGACCGTTGATGGTCGCATCGCCGAGGTAATAAGAGTTGTCGGCGTGGAACATCGCACGGTCGACAATCGACGCCGACAAGTCCGGCGAGCAACCGCAGTTGCCGGCCAGTTCCAGGGCGATGCCGTGCAGGCGACCGGTGCTGTCGAAGCCGACGTCGTACTCGACGTAGAACGGGTGACGCTTGCCGGTCATCAGCATGTCTTCGACCCGTGGCAAGCGCATCTTGGTCGGTTGGCCGGTGAGGTGCGCGATCACCGCGCAGAGGCACGCGGGGCTCGCGGCCTGGGTTTCCTTGCCACCGAAACCACCGCCCATGCGGCGCATGTCGACGACGATTTTATTCATCGACACGTCCAGCACTTCGGCGACCAGTTTCTGCACTTCGGTCGGGTTTTGTGTGGAGCAGTAGACGATCATCCCGCCGTCTTCAGTCGGCATCACCGAAGAGATCTGGGTTTCCAGATAAAAGTGTTCCTGGCCGCCGATGTGCAGCGTGCCCTGAATGCGGTGTTCAGCGGTGGCCAACGCGCCGGCCGAATCGCCGCGCTGATGGGTGTGGCTGTCGAGTACGAAGTGGCGTTTGCGCAAGGCTTCCACCACGTCCAATACAGGCTCGAGATCCTCGTATTCGATGATCGCGGCCATCGCGGCTTTGCGCGCGGTTTCCAGGTCTTTCGCCGCCACCGCGAGCACCACTTGACCGACGAATTGCACATCGTCGATGGCCAGCAGCGGATCGCCCGGCAGCAGCGGGCCGATGTCTTTCAGGCCCGGTACGTCTTTGTGAGTGATGGCGATGCGCACGCCGTCAAAGGCGTAGCAGGGCTGGGTGTCGATGCTGATGATTTTCGCGTGGGCGCGGTCCGACAGCCGTGCATAAACGTGCAACTGGTTCGGAAATTCCAGGCGATCGTCGATGTATTGCGCTTCACCGGACACGTGCTTGGCGGCGCTGTCGTGCTTGACGCTGCGGCCGACACCGGTGGTCAAGTCCTTGGCGAACAGTTCAGCCAGTTCGGCTTGGGTCTTCTCTACAGCGTGATGATTAGACATAAGCGGTCACCCGAGTCTCGATGTGCGGCGTTTGCAGTTCGATGAAGTATTTGCGCAGCAGGTTTTGCGCGCTGAGCAGGCGGTATTCCTTACTGGCGCGGAAGTCCGAGAGCGGCGTGAAATCTTCGGCCAGGGCGGCGCAGGCGCGTTCGACGGTGGCGTTGTTCCATTGCGCGCCGAGCAACACGGCTTCGCAACTTTTCGCGCGTTTTGGCGTGGCGGCCATGCCGCCGAAGGCGACGCGGGCATCAGCGACAACACCGTTGTCGATGCGCAGGTTGAACGCGGCGCACACGGCGGAAATGTCATCGTCCAGACGCTTGGAAACCTTGTAGGCACGGAACAGTTGTTCGGCGCTGGCGCGGGGCACGATGATCTTTTCGATGAACTCGCTTTCCTGGCGCGCGGTGACCCGGTAATCGATGAAGTAATCCTCGATGGCCAGGGTGCGGCGGGTTTCGCCTTTGCACAAAACGATCTGCGCGCCCAGGGCAATTAGCAGCGGCGGCGAGTCACCAATCGGTGAGGCGTTGCCGATGTTGCCGCCCAGAGTTCCTTGGTTACGAATCTGCAGGGAAGCGAAGCGTTGCAGCAATTCGCCGAAGTCCGGGTATTCGCTTTTCAGCGCGTCGTAGCAGTCGGAGAGGGCGGTGGCGGCGCCGATTTCCAGGCGATCGTCGAAGCGTTCGATGCGCTTCATCTCGGCGACGTTGCCGACGTAGATCATCACCGGCAGGGTGCGGTGGAACTGCGTGACTTCCAGCGCCAGGTCCGTGCCGCCGGCCAGCAGGCGGGCTTGTGGATAAGCGTCGTAGAGGTCGGCCAGGTCGGCCACGGTCAGCGGCACCAGGCAGCGCTTGTCGCCACTGTTGAGTTCGCCGATGTCGGTGGGGGCGATGGCCTTCAGGCGGGCGATGGTGTCGGTTTCGCGCGCATCGAACTGGTCCGGTTGCTTGCCGCAGCAGGATTGTTCGGCGGCTTGCAGGATCGGCCGATAGCCGGTGCAACGACAGAGGTTGCCGGCCAGCGCTTCGTGGGCTTTATGGGAGTCGGGTTCGTCGCTGTTCTTTTGCAGGGCGAACAGCGACATCACGAAGCCGGGCGTGCAGAAGCCGCATTGCGAGCCGTGGCACTCGACCATGGCTTTTTGCACGCTGTGCAGTTCGCCCTGGTGCTTGAGGTCTTCGACGCTGATCAGTTGTTTGCCGTGCAGCGACGAAACGAACGTCAGGCACGAGTTGAGGCTGCGATAGCGAATGTGTTCGCGGCCATCGTCATCCGTTTGCAACTCGCCGACCACCACAGTACAGGCGCCGCAGTCGCCGCTGGCGCAGCCTTCTTTGGTGCCGGGTTTGCCCACATGGTCGCGCAAGTAATTGAGCACGGTCAGGTTCGGGTCCAGGGCGTGCTCGCTACGGAGTTCCTGGTTTAGTAAAAACTGGATCACGGAAGGCCTCGCAGACTCATTATTGTTGTTAACCGATTGAGCCGAATTTATCAGGTCTGACTTTTCGGTCAATGATTTTCTGACTTAAAGGTCAGGAAAACCCGTTTTGGCGATCAACAGCGCGTTCCATCAGTATTGACCCTCACGGGTTAGCCTGCTTTTTTGCTTAATTCGTGCCAAAAACCGCCGGGTGGGCACTCCGCCATGACATACCAAGTGCGCTACACTGCGCCGCTTGTGCAGATCGAAGAGTTTGAAGGACAACCATGACGTTCAAGGCGCCGGACAGCCTCGCCGAGCAAATTGCTCACCACCTCGCCGAACGCATCATTCGTGGCGAAATGAAGCCGGGAGAGCGCATCCAGGAACAGAAGGTCACGCTGGCCCTCAATGTCAGCCGCGGTTCAGTCCGTGAGGCCTTGCTGATCCTCGAGCGTCGCCACCTGATCGCGATCCTGCCGCGACGGGGCGCCCATGTCACCGAACTCACCGCGCACAAGGTCCAGAGCCTGTGCACGCTGATGAGCGAGCTCTACATCTTGCTCGGCAACGCCGTGGCCAACGGTTGGCAGGTCCAGGCCGACCTGGCGCCGTTCGTGCAGATCCAGCAGCGCCTGGCCGCCAGTTACGAGCGCCAGGACATTCGCACGTTCGTCGACGACAGCTTCAGCGTGATGCGTGCCGCGTACCCGTTCGCCAACAACCCGTACTTGCAGGAAACCGTCGAGAATCTGCAGCCGGCCATGAGCCGCGCGTATTTCCTCGCCCTGGAACAGCGCAAGGCCGAGATGAGCGAATTCCTGGAGCTGTTCGAACGCCTGCTCGCGGCGGTGATCGCCCGTGACTTTCCGCAGATTCGCGAGGTGCTGACGGCGTATGCCCAGCGCAGCTGCGATCTGGTGGTTTCCGCCCTGACGGTCGCTTAAGCGTGCGGCTCAAGTGCATCAAACTGGCGGGGTTCAAATCCTTCGTCGACCCGACCACGGTGAACTTCCCCAGTAACATGGCGGCGGTGGTCGGGCCCAATGGTTGCGGCAAGTCGAACATCATCGATGCCGTGCGTTGGGTGATGGGCGAGAGCTCGGCCAAGAACCTGCGCGGCGAGTCGATGACCGACGTCATCTTCAACGGTTCCACCAGTCGTAAACCGGTGAGCCAGGCCAGCATCGAATTGGTATTCGACAATTCCGACGGCACCCTGGTCGGCGAATACGCCGCTTACGCGGAAATCTCGATTCGCCGCAAAGTGACCCGCGACAGTCAGAACAGTTACTTCCTCAACGGCACCAAATGCCGTCGTCGCGACATCACCGATATCTTCCTTGGCACCGGTTTGGGTCCACGCAGCTACTCGATCATCGAGCAGGGCATGATCTCCAAGCTGATCGAAGCCAAGCCCGAAGACTTGCGTAACTTTATTGAAGAAGCGGCGGGGATCTCCAAGTACAAGGAGCGTCGGCGCGAGACTGAAAACCGCATCCGCCGCACCCACGAAAACCTTGCGCGCCTGACCGACCTGCGCGAAGAGCTTGAGCGTCAACTTGAGCGCCTGCATCGTCAGGCCGAGTCGGCCAAGAAGTATCAGGAATATAAAGGCGAGGAGCGGCAGCTCAAGGCGCAACTGTCGGCGTTGCGCTGGCAGGCGTTGAACGAACAGGTCGGCCAGCGCGAAGCGATCATCGGCACCCAGGAAATCACTTTCGAAGCCTTGGTCGCCGAACAACGCAACGCCGATGCTGCGATTGAACGCCTGCGCGATGGTCACCACGACCTGTCCGAACGCTTCAATCTGGTGCAGGGGCGCTTCTATTCGGTCGGCGGCGACATCGCCCGGGTCGAGCAGAGCATCCAGCACGGCCAGCAGCGTTTGCGCCAGTTGCAGGACGATTTGAAGGAAGCCGAGCGCGCGCGTCTGGAAACCGAATCGCACTTGGGTCATGACCGCACCTTGCTGCTGACCCTCGGCGAAGAGCTGGACATGCTCACGCCGGAGCAGGAAGTCACCAGCGCCGCCGCCGAAGAGGCCGCCGCCGCGCTGGAAGAATCCGAAACCACCATGCATGCCTGGCAGGAGCAGTGGGACACGTTCAACCTCACCGCCGCCGAGCCCCGTCGCCAGTCCGAAGTGCAGCAGTCGCGGATCCAGCAGCTGGAAACCAGCATGGAACGCCTGGCTGATCGGCAGAAGCGTTTGGGCGAGGAGCGCGCGTTGCTCTCGGCGGACCCGGAAGACGCGGCGATCATGGAGCTCAGCGAGCAACTGGCTGAATCCGAAGCGACGCTTGAGGATTTGCAGACCAGTGAACAGGCTCAGGTCGAACGGCTTGAGCAACTGCGTCAGGAATTGCAGCTGGCTTTGCAAAATCAGCAACAGGCCCAAGGCGATTTGCAGCGCCTCAACGGTCGTCTCGCGTCGCTGGAAGCCTTGCAACAAGCCGCGCTCGATCCGGGCACCGGCACGGCCGAATGGTTGCGTGAACAGAATCTGGCGGACCGTCCGCGCTTGGCCGAAGGCTTGAAGGTTGAAGCCGGTTGGGAGCTGGCGGTGGAAACCGTGCTCGGCGCCGACCTGCAAGCAGTGCTGGTGGATGACTTTGGCGATTTCGATCTGGCCGGATTTGCCCAGGGCGATCTGCGCTTGCTCAGCCCCGCCAGCGATGGCGTGCGCGTGGCCGGCAGCTTGCTCGACAAGGTCGAGGCGCAGATTGATCTGTCGCCGTGGCTGGGGCAAGTCAAGCCTGTGGATAACCTCGAACAGGCCTTGGCCCTGCGCAGTCAGTTGGCGCCCGGTGAAAGCCTGATCAGCCGTGATGGCTACTGGGTTGGCCGGCACTTTTTACGCGTGCGTCGCGCCAGTGAAGCGGAAAGCGGCGTGCTCGCCCGTGGCCAGGAAATCCAGAACCTGGGCATCGAGCGCGAAGAGCGCGAAGCTACGGTCGAAACCCTGGAAACCGAATTACAAAACCTGCGGGCACAGCAGCGTCAGCAGGAAAACGGTCGCGAACATCTGCGCCGTCTGCTGCAAGACGAAGCCCGTCAGCAAGGTGAATTAAAAGCGCAGTTATCCGCCGGCAAAGCCAAGGCCGAACAACTGACCCTGCGCCGCACCCGCCTCGATGAAGAGCTCACCGAGCTGGGCGAACAGCGCGCACTTGAACACGAAAACATCGGCGAGGCGCGCCTGCAATTGCAGGAGGCCCTCGACAGCATGGCGCTGGACACCGAGCAACGCGAGTTGCTGCTGGCCCAGCGCGACAGCTTGCGCGAGCGCCTCGATCGGGTGCGTCAGGAAGCCCGGCAGCATAAGGATCACGCGCATCAACTGGCGGTGCGCCTGGGTTCGCTCAAGGCGCAGCACGATTCGACGCGTCAGGCACTTGAGCGTTTGGAGATGCAGTCCGAGCGCCTGACCGAAAAGCGCGAGCAACTCAGTCTGAACCTGGAGGAGGGCGAAGCGCCGCTGGAAGAGTTGCGGTTGAAGCTTGAGGAATTGCTCGACAAGCGCATGACCGTCGACGAAGAACTCAAGACCGCGCAAATGGCCATGGAAGATGCCGACCGCGAATTGCGTGATGCCGAGAAGCGCCGCAATCAGGCCGAGCAACAATCGCAATTGATCCGCGGCCAACTCGAACACCAGCGCATGGAATGGCAAGCCCTGACCGTGCGCCGCAAGACCCTGGAAGATCAGTTGCTGGAAGACGGCTACGACCTGCACGGCGTGATCGCGACCCTGGTCGCCGAGGCCAACGAGAAGGAGGCCGAGGAAGAGCTGGAGCGCATCGCCGCGCGCATTGCGCGTCTGGGCGCGATCAACCTGGCGGCCATCGACGAATACACGCAACAATCCGAGCGTAAACGTTATCTGGATGCGCAGAACGACGATCTGGTGGAAGCGCTGGACACGTTGGAAAACGTGATCCGCAAGATCGACAAGGAAACCCGAAACCGCTTCAAAGATACCTTTGATCAGATCAATGCCGGAATACAGGCCCTTTTCCCAAAAGTTTTCGGTGGAGGCAGCGCGTATTTGGAACTGACGGGCGAAGATCTACTCGATACAGGGGTAACGATCATGGCGCGGCCGCCAGGAAAGAAGAACAGCACCATCCATTTGCTCTCCGGCGGCGAAAAAGCCCTGACTGCATTGGCCCTGGTTTTTGCGATCTTCAAGTTGAACCCGGCGCCGTTCTGCATGCTCGATGAAGTTGACGCGCCACTGGATGACGCTAACGTTGGACGCTACGCACGGCTGGTCAAAGAGATGTCGCAGACGGTGCAGTTCATCTATATCACCCACAACAAAATCGCCATGGAAATGGCTGATCAACTGATGGGGGTGACGATGCACGAACCGGGTTGCTCACGCTTGGTGGCAGTGGATGTCGAGGAGGCGATGGCGCTGGTGGATGCCTGAGTCGCAGGCTTGTAGGACAAGTATCACGGGGTTGTCAGACCTTTTTACTTGTATTTACTTGCTGGCCAATCGACATATTCGCTCAAGCCATTGTGACAGACGGTGTAAAGTTGCCTTTGGTCGTGCTAGTTTAATGTCAATTTTTCGTATACGTGGGCAAAACGCCTGTCAGAACATAGAGTTGGCGCCACGTTTTAAAGCGGTTTGCACGTTGTAAACCCCTTATTTTTCAGCATTTTTTATAGAGGCACGGGATTACATGGAAATCGGTCTGCGCGAGTGGCTGATCGTCATCGGCATTATTGTCATTGCCGGTATTCTTTTCGATGGCTGGCGTCGCATGCGCGGCGGCAAGGGAAAACTTAAATTCCGTCTTGACCGAAGTCTGTCCAACCTGCCGGACGAGGACACCAGCGCCGAGCTGTTGGGCCCGCCTCGGGTGCTGGACACCCATAAAGAGCCGCAACTGGACGAGCACGATTTGCCGTCGGTGAGCATGCCGGCTCGGGAAACCCGTGAGTCGGGTTCCAAGCGCGGCAAGCGTGGCCATGGCGAGCCTTCCCAGGGCGACATGAACCTCAGCCTGGACCTGGACGGCGGCCCGAGCTTCAGCAGCCGTGACGACGACTTCCCGGATGACAGCAAGTCCTCGCCTGCGGTCAGCGACAAGGAACAACCGCAAGCCGAAGAAGTGCTGGTGATCAGCGTGATCTGCCGCGACGCTGCCGGCTTCAAGGGCCCGGCTCTGTTGCAGAACATTCTGGAAAGCGGCCTGCGCTTCGGCGAGATGGATATTTTCCACCGCCACGAAAGCATGGCAGGTAACGGCGAAGTACTGTTCTCCATGGCCAATGCGGTCAAGCCTGGCATCTTTGATCTGGACGACATCGACCATTTCAGCACCCCGGCGGTGAGCTTCTTCCTCGGCCTGCCAGGCCCGCGTCATCCGAAGCAAGCCTTCGACGTGATGGTGGCTGCGGCACGCAAGCTGTCCCAGGAGCTGAATGGTGAACTCAAAGACGACCAGCGCAGCGTGCTGACCGCCCAGACCATTGAGCACTACCGTCAGCGCATCGTTGAATTCGAACGTCGCGCCCTGACCCAGAAGCGTTGATCTGTAGGAGCCAGGCTTGCCGGCGAAGGCGATCTCCAATACCCCTTCGCCGGCAAGCCTGGCTCCTAGAATGATTTGTATAGATTGAGCAGCCTCGGCTGCTCTTTTGCTTTATGAGAGAACACCCATGACCGCCGCCAAAACCCGCATTCTAGAGCTGCGCGCTGAGCTGGATCAGCACAACTATCGCTATCACGTGATGGACGAGCCGAGCATTCCGGACGCCGAGTACGACCGGTTGTTCCACGAGCTCAAGGCCCTTGAAACGGCCAATCCCGAACTGATCACCAGCGACTCGCCGACCCAGCGCGTCGGCAGCGCAGCATTGTCGGCATTCACCCAGGTGCGCCACGAAGTGCCGATGCTCAGCCTCGGCAACGCCTTCGAAGAAACCGACATGCGCGAGTTCGATCGCCGGGTGACCGAAGGCCTCGACCTGCCGGCCGGCGACTTGTTCGGTGGCGGCGCGGCGGTGGAATACAGCTGCGAACCCAAGCTCGATGGCCTGGCGGTCAGCCTGTTGTATCAGGACGGCGTGCTGGTGCGCGGCGCCACGCGCGGCGACGGCACCACTGGCGAAGACATCAGCGTCAACGTGCGCACCGTGCGCAATATCCCGCTCAAGCTTCACGGCACCGGTTGGCCGGCGACCCTGGAAGTGCGCGGCGAAGTGTTCATGTCCAAGGCCGGTTTCGAACGGCTCAACGCCACGCAACTGGAGGTCGGCGGCAAGACCTTCGCCAACCCGCGTAATGCCGCGGCCGGCAGCTTGCGTCAGTTGGATTCGAAGATCACCGCCAACCGCCCGTTGGAGTTCTGCTGCTACGGCATCGGCCAGATTTCCGCTGATATTGCCGACACCCACATTGGCAATCTGAAGCAGCTTCAGGTCTGGGGTATGCCGATCAGCCATGAAATGAAGCTGGCTCACGGCATCGATGAATGCCTGGACTACTACCGCGACATCGGCGAGCGCCGTAACGCGCTGGGCTATGAAATCGATGGCGTGGTGTTCAAGGTCAACAGCATTGCTTCGCAGCGTGAGCTGGGTTTCCGCGCGCGCGAACCGCGCTGGGCGATTGCCCATAAATTCCCGGCGATGGAAGAGCTCACCGAGCTGCTCGACGTGGAATTCCAGGTTGGTCGGACGGGCGCGGTGACGCCGGTCGCGCGCTTGAAACCGGTCAAGGTCGCGGGCGTGACCGTGGCCAACGCAACGTTGCACAACATGGACGAAGTCGCGCGCTTGGGCTTGATGATTGGCGATACGGTGATCATCCGTCGCGCTGGCGATGTGATTCCGCAAGTAGTGCAAGTCGTGCTTGAGCGCCGTCCGGAGAATGCCCGACCGGTACAGATTCCCGAGAAGTGCCCGGTGTGCGGTTCCCATGTCGAGCGCACGCAACTGGTCAAGCGCAGCAAGGGCCGCGAGACCGTCAGCGAAGGCGCGGTGTACCGCTGCGTCGGGCGCCTGGCCTGCGGTGCGCAACTCAAGCAAGCGATCATCCACTTTGTCTCCCGTCGCGCCATGGACATCGAAGGCCTGGGCGACAAGAGCGTCGAGCAACTGGTCGACGAAGGCCTGGTGAGTTCGCCGGCCGATCTGTATGCCCTGAAGTTCGAAGACATTGTCGACCTGGAAGGCTTTGCGGAGCTGTCGAGCAAAAAACTGCTCGGCGCCATCGAAGACAGCAAGCAGCCAAGCCTGGCGCGCTTCATCTACGCCCTCGGTATTCCCGATGTCGGCGAAGAGACGGCCAAGGTACTGGCGCGCTCCCTGGGTTCGCTGGAGCGGGTTCAGCAGGCGTTGCCGCAAGTGCTGACGTACTTGCCGGATGTCGGTCTGGAAGTGGCTTACGAGATTCACAGTTTCTTTGAAGATGCGCATAACCGGCAGGTGATTGCGGATTTGCTCAAGCATGGTTTGCAGATTCAGGATCAGGGCGAGTTGGGCGCGGAGTTTTCCGCGAGCACCACGCTGGGCGGTTTCCTCGACAAGCTGCACATTCCTTCGGTGGGGCCGGGCGGGGCGCAGAAGCTGGCGGACAAGTTTGGCTCGTTGGAAGGGGTGTTCCAAGCGGATTGGCTGGATATGCGTCAGGCCTTGCCGGAGAAGCAGGCGAACTCGGTTCGGGATTTTTTCGCCGTTGAAGAAAATCGCCACATTGCTCAAGCCGCCGAGAAGCAGTTGCGTGATTTCGGCATGCACTGGTTGAGCGAAAAGAAAGTCGTCGAAGGTTTGCCGCTGGCCGGGCAGACCTGGGTGCTGACCGGTTCGCTCGAACTGATGAGCCGCGATGTGGCCAAGGACAAGCTTGAGAGCCTTGGGGCGAAGGTCGCGGGTTCGGTGTCGGCCAAGACCCATTGCGTGGTGGCGGGGCCGGGGGCGGGCTCCAAGTTGGCCAAGGCCAATGAACTGGGCTTGAAAGTGCTGGATGAAGAGGCGTTTGTCGAGTTTCTGAAGCAGCACGGTATTTCGGTCGAGTGATCGTTCCCACGCTCCGCGTGGGAATGCCGCCATGGACGCTCCGCGTCCCTGTGACGCGGAGCGTCACTTGAAGCATTCCCACGCAGAGCGTGGGAACGATCGGCTAGCTGAAATGATCTAGTCTTGGCACCCCTCAGGGAGAGTTCGCCATGTACCGTTTCTTCGAACAGCTCAGTTCCCGCATCGCCGCGCCCTTCATCGGCGAGAGCTCGCGCAACAGCAAGGTCTGGCATTGCCGCTGCGGGCAGTCGCTGTTCTTTCGCAACAGCCAGTGCCTGGCCTGCTCGGCGGCGTTGGGCTATCAGCCGGAACAAAGTCGTTTGTCCTCCCTGCAGCCCGGCCCGCAAGCGGACACTTGGTTGCTCGACGCCGATCCCGAGGCGGGTGTGTTTCGCCGTTGCGCCAATCTCGATACCCCGGCGGCCTGCAACTGGCTGCTGCCGGCCAACGACCACGATGCGCTGTGCATCGCCTGTAGCCTGAACCACACCATTCCTGATCTATCGATCCCCGAAAATCCTGAGCGCTGGCGCAAGGTCGAGACGGCCAAGCGGCGATTGGTCGCGCAACTGGTCAGCCTCGGTTTGCAAGTGATCCCGAAAACCGTGGACGAAAAAACCGGCCTGGCCTTCGATTTCATCGGCATCGACCTCGAAGGCAAGCCGCCGACCACCGGCCACGCAAACGGCCTGATCACCCTTGATATAAAAGAAGCCGACGACGCTCACCGCGAACAGGTTCGAGTGCAGATGCACGAACCCTATCGCACGCTGCTCGGGCACTTTCGCCATGAAGTCGGGCACTACTACTGGGACCGATTGATCGCTAACAGCCAATGGCTGGAGCCGTTTCGTGGGTTGTTCGGCGACGAGCGCGCCAGCTATGCCGATGCACTTGAGCGCCACTACCTACAAGGCGCGCCGCTGGACTGGCAGCAGCATTACGTCAGCGCCTACGCGACCATGCACCCCTGGGAAGACTGGGCCGAAACCTGGGCGCACTACCTGCACATGATGGACGCCGTGGACACCGCCCTGGGCTTTGGCATGAGCGCCCGGGAGATGGACTTCGATTACCAGCCATTCCCTTCCAGCACCCTCTATGACCCCCAGCATCCCGGCGGCGTGGCGTTCCTGTCGTTCGTCAATGCATGGATCGAACTGGCCGGCATGCTTAACGAGTTGTCCCGCAGCATGGGCCAGCCGGATTTCTATCCGTTCGTCCTGCCACCAGCGGTGATCGCCAAGCTGCACTTTATCCATCTGGTGATCCAGCAGGAGGGCGGTCGGGCGGATGAGGTGTTGGTGCAATAGGCACGACGCAACCTGTGTAGCAGCTGGCGAAGCCTGCGTTCGGCTGCGAAGCAGTCGTAAAATCCAGCGCCGCGGTTTTCCAGGCAAACTGTGTGTGCCTTATTAGCGACTGCTGCGCAGCCGAACGCAGGCTTCGCCAGCTGCTACACGGCGGGTTTTCGGGGACTTCGCATGTCCTTGACCTGATTCATATTTTTAATCTGGATCGAACGGTTGTAACTTCGTCTCAGATAGGTACAATGGCGCCGTTCGCCGTCAGGTGAATGTCGTTATGGTGACTCCATCGGTCCCCCCGCAACGATTACCCGTGAACCTGGTCAGATCCGGAAGGAAGCAGCCACAGCGGGAACATTGTGTGCCGGGGTGTGGCTGGTGGGGTTGCCTCCATAACGCCCATGTCCTCGGAGTCGAGGCTGGCGCGCGCAATACCCTTCGATACGCCTCTTTCTAAAATTCTTTTATTTCTGTTTGCCTGTTGCGCTGTCCTGTGGCGGTTTTGTCTCGCCTGCCGTTTGCGTATTCCGCGCTGCCGGCATCACCCGGCAGCTCGGAAAGACATTCGCTTTACGTTTTATTGCGGCTGAACAACTTGCGCACGAAGCCTGCAACCACCACCAGCCCTATGATCACGAACTTCTTCGCCGCCAGCAGGAAGATGCCGATCTTGGCAAACAACCCGGCCTTGGCCGCCAAACCGCCACCCACCAGTGCCGCCAGGCCATAAGACGCCAGTTTGTCGGTGGCAGGGCTGTAGTCGGTGTACAGGTTGCCGTCGGTGAAGTTGGTGAAGGCGATGACTTTCGGCAGTTCCTGCTTGATCATCGGCAGGTCCGCCATGGCGGCGACCGCGTTCAATTCCAGAACGCCTTTGCGACCGAGCACCCGAATGCTGTAGTTCAGTGTGCTGCCCTCGGCGTCGTCGGCTTTCAGCTCCCGCGCCCAGTACATTTTGTGGCTGGCTTCGTCGTAATGCGGTTGCTCGGCCCAGCCCAGCAGATGCAGAGCGGCATAGCCCTGCTTCTGGCGCTCTTTGTTGTCTTCTTCATCTTCTTCCTGCATTTGCTTGAGCAGGTCGGCGTAGTCGATTTTCGCCGCGTCTTCGTCGGAGACATGCCCGTCGTCCTTGTAGCTGACGATCACGCCCCAGCCGCTGGCGGTCAGCGGGTTCACGGCTTTGGGAATGATCATGCCCAAGGTCTCGTGGCCGGGCGGGTTGCCCCAACCTTCAGTCAGCAAGCGCTCGGTGTCTTTCGGATCGAGGTAGTAAAACTCGTCATTGAGTTTCATCGTCGCAATGCCGGAGGGCAGGGTGATGGTGCCGTGCTGCTTCTTGAGGCTGGCGAGAAACTGTTCGGGTGTTTGCTCGACCTGTGCCGCTTCAACGGGTGCTGGCTGGGCAGCTTTGGCCGCTTGTGCGGGGTTATGCAGGGCGCACAGCAGTGCAGCCATTAAGAATGGGCGGAGGTGTTTCATCGTAGTCCCTTACATTTTGAATTAATTTCGTGCAAGGATATCGGATGGCCATTATTGACGCACGCTCTTCGAGACTAATTCTGGCGTCCGGATAAACAAAAGGCAGGAATGTCGTTTTCGACAAACCTGCCTTTTTTATTACTGGCACTAAGGCTTGGACAAGGCCTGGTCAACCGCTGCGATCAGCTTTCCCAGATCCTTCGGGGTGGCTTTATGTATGACGCTGAACAGGTACGCCCGCTGCTCGTCTTCATCGCCCAAATCTGCGAAAAACGCTTTCAGCTTCACGCCCAGCACATCGGCAAGCAGGAACAATGCTTCCACGCTGGGGGTATAGGTGCCGGTTTCGAAGCGGCTGATGGTTTTGGGGTCAAAACCGGTTTTTTCGCCGAGTTCAGCCTGAGTAAGCCCCGCGACCTTGCGATAGCGTCGGATGGCCGGACCCAAACTTGAAATTTGCATCGCTCAATTCCCATTTAGAATCAAGAACTTAACGATAGATTTTTGCATTAGACAACTGCATGATCCATCACCTTGCTTTGCAAAATGTGATGCATTTCGTAGAATCGCCGCTCGAAGGGGGCATTTGGTGACCTGCTTTCAGAAGTTGAGGCGATAAGAAACAGCCTGCATTGCGTTCCAATGTCGGCTGTGCGGAGAAGCCAAGCGTGGCTCGGATGCCTTGCAAAACGTTACCTGGGTCGCTGTTTGCAGCTTGCCCGAGGCCTTTTAGCCTAGTTGATCTTCTGCTGTCCCGGGGCCATCAACTGCTGTCCATGGAGTGATTACGTGTCTCTGCGCAGTCCGTCTCAAAACATCTCTTCCGGGCATTGTGCGCTGGTCGAGCGGTACCACCGCTAGCGACAACGAGCCTTCCTCATGGATGAGAAATACCGCAGGGCCGTGGACGCCGCCGCCATCTTTTCCGAGACGGATCTGAGCGGCCGGATCACTTACGTCAATGACCAGTTCTGCGCCATCTCCGGCTATAGCCGCGAGGAACTGATCGGGCAGAACCATCGCCTGCTCAATTCCGGCCTGCACTCCGCCGATTTCTTCGCCGGCCTGTGGCGCACCATCGCCCTGGGCAGCGTCTGGAAAGGCGAGATCTGCAATCGGGCCAAGGATGGCAGCCTCTACTGGGTCGACAGCACCATGGTGCCGGTGCTCGACGAAGTCACTGGGCGAGTCGACCGCTACTTGTCGATCCGTTTCGACATCAGCGAAAAACGCCAACTGCTGCATTCCCTGCAATGGCGGGTCGGGCATGACGTGCTCACGGGATTGCCCAATCGCGCATTTCTCTCAGACCTGCTGGATCAGGCGCTGGAGTTCTCGCGCCAGGAAAACATTCCGCTGGCGGTGTGCATGCTCGACCTCGACGGCTTCAAGGCGGTCAACGATGGCTACGGTCATGCCAGCGGCGATTTGCTGCTGGTGGAAGTGGCCAAGCGATTGCGCGCGATCGTGCGCGGCGAGGACGTGGTGGCGCGACTCGCCGGTGACGAGTTTGTGCTGGTGTTGCGTTACGTTCGGGATCTGCCGGAGTTGCGCGCGGCGCTGAATCGGGTGCTGGGGGCGATTTCGGCGCCGTATTCGCTGCACGGCAAGGACATTAATGTGTTCGCCAGCATCGGCGTGACCCTGTTCCCTTACGACAACGAAGATGCCGAAACCCTGTTGCGCCATGCCGATCAGGCGATGTACGTGGCCAAACAGCGCGGACGTAACCGGTTTCACCTGTTCGATGTCTCCCGCGACCAGGAAGTCAAAGCCACCCATCAGACTGTCGAGCGAGTCCGCCAGGCCCTGGCCGCTGGCGAGTTGCGCCTGCATTTTCAGCCCAAGGTGAACATGCGTCGTGGCGAGGTCGTCGGTTTCGAGGCGTTGTTGCGCTGGGAGCATCCGCAAAACGGCCTGGTGCTGCCGCGGGATTTCCTGCCGCTGGTGGAGGAAACGGACCTGATCATCGACATTGGTGAATGGGTGATGGATCAGGTCCTGGCGCAACTGCACCGTTGGCAGCAGGCGGGGCAGGGCTGGCCGATCAGCATCAACATTGCGGCGCGACATTTTCAGCGGGCGGACTTTGTCGAGCGGCTCAGGCAGGTGCTGGCCCGGCATGCCCAAGTGGCCCCGCAACTGCTGGACCTGGAAATCGTCGAGTCGGTGGCCGTGGAGAATATCCAGCATGTCAGCGCCTGTTTACAGGCCTGCCAGGCGCTCGGGGTGCAATTTTCGCTGGGGGATTTCGGCACCGGTTATTCGTCCCTGAGCTATCTCAAGCGCCTGCGCACGCAGACGATCAAGATCGATAAATCCTTTGTTCGCGACATTCTTCACGACCGTGACGACCTGGCCCTGACCACCGCAGTGATCGGCCTGGCCCGGGCGTTTGGCCGTCAAGTGATTGCCGAGGGCCTGGAAAGTGTCGAGCATGGCCTACTGTTGTTGCAGCTCGGCTGTGAAGTGGCCCAGGGCTATTTCATTGCCCGGCCGATGCCGCCCGCCGAGGTGCCGGATTGGGTCGCCGGGTTTGTTGCGCCGACGCAGTGGCAGACGCTGGATCAGGTGGGCTGACGTTCAAGGCGTTGCGGGCTCGTTGCCGATGTAGAGCCCGATAATGTCATCGATCTCCCCGGACATTTTCATCCGCAACAAGGTGCGCAAAATCCGCTGCACCGGCACTTTCGGATCGTTGCGCACATAGCAGCCGACATTCTGCTCCTGCAGCACCGCCACCGCTTGCAGTTGTCGACCGGGCATCAGGCGCTGGTTGAACCAGTCCAGGGTCCATTGGTTGCTGACAGCGTAGCGCGAGCGTCCGGCCAAAAGTTTATCCAGCACCTGTTCCTGGTTGCGCGCGTCTTCGCGTTGCAACTGGCCGGAATCGAACAGCGGTTGCAGCGTCGGGTAAATGTAGCCAAGCACGGTGCCGATGGTTTCGTGTCGCAGATCGGCGGGGGCGACTGACGTAGGCGCGCCGTTGCGGCTGACCAGCAGGTCCCGTTGCAGAAACAGCGGAATGCTCCAGATGTAATCCCCGGACTGGTTGGGCTGCCATGATTGCGCGGCATAACAGCGCACATCGACCTCGCCGTGCTCCATGGCGTTCTGCACGCGAGCCCGCGGCAACACATGAAACTCGGCCGGCACACCGACCTGGGTCGAGAGGCTGAGCATGACGTCATACAGGATGCCCTGGGTTGGTCGACCGCGCTCCAGTTGCACCATCGGCATCGCCCAACTGTCGGCCATCACGTAGCGCACAGGCGCGTCGGCGGCCGTGACGTTCAGGCTGATTAACAACAATGCCCCCAAGGCCAACCGCATAAACGCTCCGGTACTGATGAACCCCGAGCCGAAAATAGCCCCCCAAAGTGCAGCTTAGCCAGATTAGACGAGCACACCGGATGCAATTTCGGGCCTGCTCCGCTAGCATTAGCCGCTTCTGCTTCCCAGTGGCGATGGTTTTCGATGAGTTATCAGGTTCTTGCACGTAAATGGCGTCCGCGCTCGTTCCGCGAAATGGTCGGCCAGACCCATGTGCTCAAGGCTCTGATCAATGCCTTGGACAGCCAGCGGCTGCACCACGCTTACCTGTTTACCGGTACGCGCGGGGTCGGCAAGACCACCATCGCACGAATCATTGCCAAATGCCTGAACTGTGAAACAGGTATCACTTCAACGCCCTGCGGCGAGTGCTCGGTGTGCCGCGAGATCGATGAGGGGCGCTTTGTCGACCTGATCGAGATCGACGCCGCGAGCCGGACCAAGGTCGAGGACACCCGCGAACTGCTCGACAACGTGCAGTACGCCCCGAGCCGCGGGCGCTTCAAGGTCTACCTGATCGACGAAGTGCACATGCTCTCCAGCCATTCCTTTAATGCGCTGCTGAAAACCCTCGAAGAGCCGCCGCCCTACGTCAAGTTCATCCTGGCGACCACCGATCCGCAGAAACTTCCGGCAACGATTCTTTCGCGGTGCCTGCAGTTCTCGCTGAAGAACATGACCCCGGAACGAGTGGTCGAGCATTTGACCCACGTCCTGGGTGTCGAACAGGTGCCGTTCGAGGATGACGCACTGTGGTTGCTCGGCCGCGCCGCCGACGGCTCGATGCGTGACGCCATGAGCCTGACCGACCAGGCCATCGCCTTTGGTGAAGGCAAGGTCATGGCCGCCGATGTGCGGGCGATGCTTGGCACGCTCGATCACGGCCAGGTATTCGATGTCCTGCATTCGTTGATCGAAGGCGACGCCAAGGCGTTGCTCGAGGCCGTGCGTCACCTGGCCGAGCAAGGCCCGGACTGGAACGGCGTGCTCTCGGAAATTCTCAACGTGCTGCACCGCGTCGCCATCGCCCAGGCTTTGCCGGAAGGCGTCGATAACGGCCACGGCGATCGTGACCGGGTACTGGCGCTGGCCCAGGCGTTGCCGGCCGAAGACGTACAGTTTTATTACCAGATGGGCCTGATCGGTCGGCGCGACTTGCCGCTGGCACCGGACCCGCGCGGTGGTTTCGAAATGGTCCTGCTGCGCATGCTGGCGTTCAGGCCGGCGGATACGGCGGACGCTCCGAGGCAGCCGCTAAAGCCAGTGGGGATCAGCCAGGCCACAGTTGATTCCGCAAACTCAGTGGCTGCCGCGCCTAACGTTGCGCCGGTAGTCGCTGCGGCAGTTGCCCCGGTTGTTGCTGCGCCGGTTGTTGAACCGACGCCAGTCCCTGCGCCGGAACCGGTTGCGCCCGTGATCGTGCCCGAGCCTGTGGTTGAGGCGGTCGCGGTCGAAGCCGTCGTCGATCTGCCGTGGAATGACCCGGTCGAGCCTGAAGTTATCCAGCAGCCGGCCATCGAGCCGGTGCTGGAAACCGCCGCCGAACAACCCGAATTGCCACCGATGCCGATGCCCACGCCTGACAGCGTGGTGCCGGACGCGCCGGAGTGGGCCGCTGCGCCGATCCCGGAACCGTCCGTGGCCGAGGTCGATGCCGCCACGCCGGGCGTCGATCTGGATGACGAGCCGCCGCTGGATGAAGATTACATCGAGCCGGACATCGATTCGGCCTATAGCTATCTCGATGAACTGGCCAGCGAACATACCGCCGAGCCGGCGCCGGAACCCGAGCCAGAACCCGCTGCGGCACCGGCCACCGGTCTGGCGCTGCAATGGCTGGAGCTGTTCCCGAAACTGCCGATCTCGGGCATGACCGGCAGCATCGCCGCCAACTGCACGCTGATCGCCGTCGATGGCGACAACTGGCTGTTGCACCTGGACCCGGCCCACAGCGCCTTATTCAACGCGACCCAGCAACGTCGTTTGAATGATGCGCTGAACCAGTTCCACGGGCGTACGCTGAGCCTGAGCATGGAACTGATCAAGCCCGAGCAGGAAACCCCGGCCCAGGCCGCGTCCCGCCGTCGGGTGAATCGCCAGCGCGAGGCCGAGGAGTCGATCCACGGTGATCCGTTCATCCAGCAAATGATGCAGCAGTTCGGTGCGGTGATCCGTAACGATACTATTGAACCTGTCGAAGCCCTGGTCAGTCAGGGCTAATAACTGAAGGCATTCGGCCGCATGGGCCGGGCGCCGTTTTTATCCAAGTACTTTGAGGTGATTACCATGATGAAGGGTGGCATGGCCGGCCTGATGAAGCAGGCGCAGCAGATGCAGGAAAAAATGGCCAAGATGCAGGAAGAACTGGCCAATGCCGAAGTCACCGGTAAGGCCGGCGGCGATATGGTCACCGTGGTGATGACCGGTCGTCACGACGTCAAGCGCGTGACCATCGACCCAAGCCTGGTAGAAGGCCTGAGCGAAGACGACAAAGAGATGCTGGAGGCCGTGTTCGCCGCCGCCGTCAACGATGCCGTGCGCAAGATCGAAGCCAACAGCCAGGACAAAATGTCCGGCGTGACCGCTGGCATGCAACTGCCACCGGGTATGAAACTGCCATTCTGATTCGCCAACGCGCGTCGGATGAGCTACAAAAAAATGCCAGGCATCGCGCCTGGCATTTTTGTTTCCGGCGCACGATCTGTGGCAGAAACATCGAACGCCCAACCCTCACCAAGGTCTGCACCCTATACCGCTGAATTCATCGATCACAGGAGACGCTCACATGCCACAAGCATTGACCCTCAACCAACGTATCGTCCTGGTGTCGCGCCCGGTGGGCGCGCCGACCCCGGAGAATTTTCGCCTGGAGCGCGTCGCGCTGCCGGACTTGGCCGACGGTCAGGTGTTGCTCAAGACCCTTTACCTGTCCCTCGATCCCTACATGCGCGGACGCATGAGTGATGCGCCGTCCTACGCCGCGCCGGTGGAAATCGACGAGGTGATGACCGGAGGCGCGGTCAGCCGCGTCGAGCATTCGCTCAATCCCAAGTTCCACGAAGGCGATCTGGTGGTCGGTTCCACCGGTTGGCAGAGCCACAGCATCAGCGATGGGCGCAACATCATTCCGATCCCGTCCGGTTTGCCGAGCCCGTCGATGGCACTGGGCGTGTTGGGCATGCCGGGCATGACGGCCTATATGGGCCTGATGGACATTGGCCAGCCCAAGGCCGGCGAAACCCTGGTGGTCGCCGCGGCGTCCGGCGCGGTGGGTTCGGTGGTCGGCCAAGTGGCGAAGATCAAAGGCCTGCGCGTGGTCGGTATCGCCGGCGGTGCGGACAAGTGCCGCTACGTGGTCGAGGAGCTGGGCTTCGACGCCTGCATCGACCACAAGAGCCCGGACTTTGCCAATGACCTGGCCATGGCGTGCCCCAAGGGCGTCGACATCTACTACGAAAACGTCGGCGGTAAGGTCTTCGATGCGATCGTGCCGCTGCTCAACGCCAAGGCGCGGATTCCGCTGTGTGGCCTGATCGCTGGGTACAACGCTCATGAAGCGCCGAGCGGGCCGGATCGCCTGCCGCAATTGCAGCGCACCTTGCTGACCAAGCGCGTGCGCATTCAGGGCTTTATCGTGTTTGATGACTACGGTGATCGTCAGCCGGAATTTGTCAGTGCCATGGCGCCGTGGGTGCGCGACGGCAAGGTCAAGTTCCGCGAAGACATCGTCGAGGGCCTGGAGCAGGCGCCCGAGGCGTTCATCGGTCTGCTGGAAGGACGCAACTTCGGCAAACTGGTGGTGCGGGTCGCCCAGGACTGAGTATTTGACGCTGGCCAGAGGCGCGGGTATAAACCGCGTCTCGTTGTTTTGTCGGACTTTTCCCCATGAGCTTCAGCCCTCTGATTCGCCAACTGATCGATGCCCTGCGAACGTTGCCGGGCGTGGGTCAGAAAACCGCCCAGCGCATGGCGTTGCAACTGCTCGAGCGCGATCGCAGCGGCGGCTCGCGCCTGGCGCTGGCCCTGAGCCAGGCCATGGAAGGGGTCGGTCATTGTCGCTTGTGCCGCACGCTGACCGAAGACGACCTGTGCCCGCAATGCGCCGACAACCGCCGTGATGACACCTTGCTCTGCGTGGTGGAAGGGCCGATGGACGTCTACGCCGTGGAGCAGACCGGTTTCCGTGGTCGCTATTTCGTGCTCAAGGGCCATTTGTCGCCGCTCGACGGTCTCGGGCCAGAGGCTATCGGCATTCCGCAATTGCTGGCGCGGATCGAAGAGGCGGGCACCTTTACCGAAGTCATCCTCGCCACCAACCCGACGGTGGAAGGCGAAGCCACGGCACATTACATCGCCCAGTTGCTCAGCAACAAAGGCTTGATCGCCTCGCGCATCGCCCATGGCGTGCCGTTGGGTGGCGAGCTGGAGCTGGTGGATGGCGGGACGTTGGCGCATTCGTTTGCGGGGCGTAAGCCGATCGCGTTGTAGCGCCTGAACGGGCCCCTTCGCGGGCTCCTCGGTCCATCTGATCCACACAATCCTGTTGAAAACCAAGCAAGCGCTCGGTTAACTTCGCTGAACCCTTCAGTGGAGCTCGCCGATGCCTGCCTTTCAGGAATACTTCGACCCCAGCCACCAATTGGTCCGCGACAGCGTCAGGCGTTTCGTCGAGCGCGAGATTTTGCCGGACATTGACCAGTGGGAAGAGGCCGAAAGCTTTCCCCGGGAGCTGTACCTCAAGGCTGGAGCCGCCGGGATTCTCGGCATCGGATACCCCGAAGCCCTGGGCGGCAGTCATGAAGGTGATCTGTTCGCCAAGGTCGCCGCCAGCGAAGAGCTGATGCGCTGCGGCTCCGGAGGGTTGGTCGCCGGCCTCGGTTCGCTGGACATCGGACTGCCGCCGATCCTCAAGTGGGCCCGTCCTGAAGTCCGTGATCGGGTCGTGCCACAGGTGTTGTCCGGCGAGAAAATCAGCGCCCTGGCCATCACCGAACCCAGCGGCGGCTCCGATGTGGCCAACCTGCAAACCCGCGCCGTGCGTGACGGCGACTTCTACCGGGTCAGCGGCAGTAAAACCTTCATCACCAGCGGCGTCCGCGCGGATTTCTATACGGTGGCGGTGCGCACCGGCGAGCCCGGTTTCGGCGGCATCAGCCTGTTGTTGATCGAGAAGGGCACACCCGGTTTCACGGTCGGGCGGCAGTTGAAGAAAATGGGCTGGTGGGCGTCGGACACGGCTGAATTGTTCTTCGACAATTGCCAGGTGCCTGTAGGAAATCTGATCGGCGCCGAGAACATGGGCTTCGCCTGCATCATGGGCAACTTCCAGAGCGAACGCCTGGCCCTGGCGCTAATGGCCAACATGACCGCGCAACTGGCGCTGGAGGAGAGCCTGAAATGGGCACGGCAGCGCGAAGCTTTCGGTAAACCGATCGGCAAGTTCCAGGTGCTCAAGCACCGCCTCGCCGAAATGGCCACGGCGCTGGAAGTCTCACGGGAATTCACCTACCGCCAGGCGGCGAAAATGGCGGCGGGGCAGAGCGTGATCAAAGAGATTTCCATGGCCAAGAATTTCGCCACGGACACGGCGGATCGCATCACCACGGATGCGGTGCAGATTCTGGGAGGGCTGGGGTATATGCGTGAAAGTCTGGTGGAGCGGTTGTATCGGGATAACCGGATACTGTCGATTGGCGGCGGGACGCGGGAAGTGATGAACGAGATCATCAGCAAGCAGATGGGGCTTTGACGCCCGATCATTCCCACGCAGAGCGTGGGAACGATCGAGCGGTGGCGCCTTACTGCTCGCTCAACGCAAACTGCGTCAGGCAGAAGGTAGGGATGCCCATATCTTCCAGCCGCTGCGATCCACCCAGCTCCGGCAAATCAATAATCGCCGCCGCTTCATGCACCCGCGCACCCATGCGCCGAATCAGGTTCGCCGCCGCGATCAAGGTACCGCCGGTCGCGATCAGGTCATCGAACATCACCACCGAATCACCTTCGCACAAGCTGTCGGCATGCACTTCGAGGAACGCTTCGCCATACTCGGTCGCGTAACCCTCGGCCAGCACGTCCGCCGGCAGTTTGCCTTGCTTGCGGAACAGCACCAACGGCTTGTTCAACTGATACGCCAACACCGAACCGATCAGGAAGCCACGGGCGTCCATTGCGCCAATGTGCGTGAAGTCGGCCTCGACGTAACGGTGGGCAAAAGTGTCCATCACCAGGCGCAGGGCCGTGGGCGATTGGAACAGCGGGGTGATATCGCGAAAGATCACGCCCGGCTTGGGGAAGTCGATCACGGGGCGGATCAGGGATTTGATGTCGAAGGAGTCGAAGACCATCGTCGAGTTGTCCTGGCAGGCTGCAAACGACGCAGTATAACGGCGGCTGAACCGTTTCGCTCAGCCGCAATTGCACTAGTCAGTCGAGAGAGCCGCCGGCCAGGGCGCACAGCTGGATCGGGTCAAGAATATGGATCTCCTTACCCTCGGCGGCGATCAGTTCGTTTTGCTGGAAGCGCGTGAACACCCGGGATACGGTTTCCACCGCCAGACCCAGGTAGTTGCCGATTTCGTTGCGCGACATGCTCAGGCGGAACTGGTTGGCCGAGAAACCGCGAGCGCGGAAGCGTGCGGACAGGTTGACCAGGAACGTGGCGATGCGCTCGTCGGCAGTTTTCTTCGACAGCAACAGCATCATTTGCTGATCGTCGCGAATCTCGCGGCTCATCACCCGCATCAACTGGCGACGCAGTTGCGGCAGTTGTATGGACAGTTCGTCGAGGCGTTCGAAAGGAATTTCGCAAACCGAGGTGGTTTCCAGCGCTTGCGCCGACACTGGGTGTTTTTCCGTGTCCATGCCTGACAGGCCGACCAGTTCGCTCGGCAAGTGGAAACCGGTGAGCTGTTCTTCACCGCCATCGCTGAGGCTGAAGGTCTTCAGGGCGCCGGAGCGAACTGCATAAACGGAATCGAACGTGTCGCCCTGGCGGAACAGAAACTCGCCTTTTTTCAGTGGGCGACCACGTTTAACGATGTCGTCTAGCGCATCCATGTCTTCCAGATTCAGAGAAAGTGGCAAGCAGAGGGGGGCCAGGCTGCAATCCTTGCAATGGGCCTGGCTGTGAGCGCGCAGTTTGACTGGCTCGGACATTTCTTCAATCCTTGTGGGAAAACACACATAAGCCGTAAGGGTAACTCACGGGAGGACATTCAGGCCAGCGCGCGGCGAATTTGCCGCAGGCGCGTAAAGCCTGCGGTCGGACGGCCGATAACCTGTCTACTGATCGCTTGCGAGGAACTGCATTCATGTCCGCCATTGGCACGTTGAATCCCGGCAATAGCGGTTTGTCGGCGTTGCTCGATACCTCGAAAATTGCGCCGGTCGATGAGTCGGACGTCACCTTGGCGCCCGTTGAAACCCCGACCAGAGTCGAAGGCATCAAAGTCTCGCTGTCCGGTGCCGGGATTGAAAAAGCCGCCGGGTCCAAGGGTGATGACAGCGACATCGAACAAAGCGGCTTGCCGGAAAACATTCAACAGATCCTGAAAATGATTCGCAAATTGCAGCAGCAGATCGCCGAAAAGCTGGCCGAAATGCAGGCGGTGATGAAAGATAAACGTCTGAGCCCGGAAGAAATGAAGGCCAAGCTCGGCGCGTTGCAAGCGTTCATCAACAACCTCAACGGCGGTCTGATCGTCGCCAACAACGCGCTCAGCAAAGCCATGAAGCAGTCAGGCCTGACGCCGGAGCAAATCCTCAAGGCGGCGTCGCTGCTCATGAAATCCTAAATGACCCGCGAAAAGCGCTGACGATTCTGCTGCTCCAGGTACGCGTCGAAGACCATGCACACCGAGCGCACCAGCAGTCGCCCGGCTGGCAGTACGCTGATTCGCTCGCTGTCCAGTTCGATCAAGCCGTCCCTGGCCATCTCTTCCAGTTGCGGCCAGAGTTCGCTGAAGTAACCACGGAAATCGATGTTGAAGGTTTTCTCGATGGTGGCGAATTCCAAGGTGAAACTGCAGATCAGTTGCTGAATTACCGCTCGTCGCAGTCGATCGTCGGCATTGCACAGCAGGCCACGATTGGTCGCCAGTTGCGCCGAGGCCAGGGTGTTTTGGTACAGGTTCAGGTCGCTGGTGTTCTGGCAGTACAAATCGCCAATCTGGCTGATGGCCGACACGCCGAGACCGATCAAGTCGCAATGACCATGAGTGGTGTAGCCCTGGAAGTTGCGTTGCAGGGTCGATTCTTCCTGGGCAATCGCCAGTTCGTCATCGGGCAGGGCGAAGTGGTCCATGCCGATGTAGCGGTAGCCGGCCTTGGTCAGCTGTTCGATGGTGCCTTGGAGCATTTCCAGTTTTTGCGCCGGCGTCGGCAGTTCGTTGCTGTTGATCCGCCGTTGCGGCATGAAGCGTTCCGGCAGGTGCGCGTAGTTGAACACCGAGAGCCGGTCCGGTTGCAGAGCGATGACTTCATCGACCGTGCGGGCGAAATTCTCCGGCGTCTGGCGCGGCAGACCGTAGATCAGGTCGATGTTGATCGAGCGAAACTGCAAGGTTCGCGCGGCGTCGATCACGGCACGGGTTTCTTCCAGGCTTTGCAGGCGATTGACCGCGCGTTGCACCGCCGGGTCGAGGTCTTGCAGGCCGATGCTGACCCGGTTGAAGCCCAGTTCCCGGAGCAGGCCCATGGTTGACCAGTCGGCTTCCCGGGGATCAATCTCGATGCCGTAGTCGCCAGAATCATCGTCCAGCAGATTGAAATGCTTGCGCAACTGCGCCATCAACTGGCGCAGTTCGTCGTGGCTGAGAAAGGTCGGGGTGCCGCCGCCGAAATGCAGTTGCTCGACTTTCTGTGCCGGGTCGAGGTGACAGGCGATCAACTGGATCTCCTGCTCCAGACGTTGCAAATAGGGGAGTGCGCGACCGCGGTCCTTGGTGATGACTTTGTTGCAGGCGCAGTAGTAGCAAATGTTCGCGCAGAACGGCACATGCACATACAACGACAACGGGCGCAGGGCTTTACGGCTGTCGCGCAGGGCATGGAACAGGTCGAACGTGCCAACCTGGCTGGTGAATTGAACGGCGGTCGGGTACGAGGTGTAGCGCGGCCCCGACAGGTCGTAACGGCGAATCAGGTCTGTGTCCCAACGAATGGCGTCGAGCATGCGGGCGTTCCCCCGGATAGGCTTGCAGTGGCTGCGAGTCTATGGGGTGCGGCGTTAGGGCATCTTGATTTGCGTCAACGGTGTCATTGCCAACCATCGCCCTGTAGCAGCTGCCGAGCCTGCGAGGCTGCGTTCGGCGGCGAAGCCGTCGTGAAATCAGGCAGTGCGGTGTATCAGATGATCCGGGACTCAGGGTTTACGACGGCTTCGCCGCCGAACGCAGCCTCGCAGGCTCGGCAGCTGCTAAAGGGCTGCGATCTAATGCCCCATGAGCCAATGCTGATGCGGCCCCGGCAATGTCCAGATCCCGAACAACATCACCAACAAACCGCCACTCATCCGCACACTGCGTTTGCGCAACAGCGCCGTGACGCGTTCGGCCGCCAGCCCCGTGGCCAATAAAACCGGCCATGTCCCCAGCCCAAACGCCAGCATCAACAACGCACTATCCAGCGCATTGCCCTGGCTCGCCGCCCACAGCAACGTGCTGTAAACCAGTCCGCACGGCAACCAGCCCCAGAGGGCGCCCAGCAGCAGGGCGCGGGGCAGGCTCGACACTGGCAGCAGTTTGTTGGCAACCGGCTGAATATGCCGCCACAGGCCGCGACCGAGGCTTTCAATGCGGGTCAGGCCGCTCCACCAGCCGGCCAGGTACAAACCCATGCTGATCAGCAGCAATCCGGCGAGGATGCGCATGAACATCGCCGCCGGGCTGTTGGCCACGGCCCAGCCGGCGAGCCCGATCAACAGGCCCGCGGTGGCGTAACTGAGAATTCGGCCCAGGTTGTAGGCCAGCAATAATCTGAAGCGGCGGCTGCGTTGTTCCTTGGGGATCGCCAGGGTCAACGCGCCCATCAAACCGCCGCACATGCCCAGGCAATGGCCGCCGCCGAGCAGGCCGAGGATCACCGCAGACACCAGCAGAGGCGCCAGTTCAAGCATGGGGTGGCGCCTTGTCGTCCGGTTTGGCTGGGTGACCGCTGGCCTCATCGACCGCAGCGGTGTGGTTTGGGTCCTGGTCGTCGAACAGAATGCTGTGGGCCGGGCCGTCGAGGTCGTCGTACTGACCGCTGTCGACCGCCCAGAAGAAGATGTAGACGGCGATGGCGACGATCAGCAGCGCGGCCGGGATCATCACGTAAAGAGCTGGCATTGGAAGACTCCATGCCCGCGCGGCTCAGGCCGGCAGCGGGCGGGTTTCTGGCGTGGCGCTCGCCTTGGGCATGCTCGGCATCCGAGTCAGGCGCAGGGCATTGAGCACCACGGTCAACGAACTGATCGACATGCCGACCGCGGCCCACACCGGAGTGATCCAGCCGAGGGCGGCAAACGGCAACATGAGGCCATTGTACAACCCGGCCCACAACAGGTTCTCGATGATGATCCGGCGGGTGCGCCGCGCCAGGCTGAAGGCTTGCACCAACGCGTCGAGGCGGTTGGACAGCAGCACCGCGTCGGCGCTGGTTTTCGCCAGGTCCGTGGCTGAACCCATGGCCACGCTGATATCGGCCGCGGCCAGCACCGGCACGTCGTTGACCCCGTCGCCGAGCATCAACACCTTGCGTCCTTCCTTGTGCAGCTGTTGCAGCACTTGCAACTTGTCGTCGGGACGCAAGCCGCCACGGGCTTCGTCAATCCCCAATTCGGCAGCGACGCTGGCGACCATCGGCGAACTGTCGCCGGACAGCAACAGCGTGCGCCAGCCGCGCGCCTTGCAGGCAGCGAGCAGGGGCGGGGCATCGGCGCGCAAGCGGTCGTCGAGGACAAACCACGCCAACGGCCCGGTTTGATCGCCCAACAGTAGCCATTGGCCGGCCTCGTCCGGCATCAGCGGTACGGCAGCGCCGCTGAGTTCACAGACAAAACCCGGCTGGCCGATGCGCAGCCGTTGCTCACCCACCAAGCCTTCAAGGCCCAGTCCTGGTGTGCTCAGGACTTCTTCGGCGGCCAATGGTGCGCGGCCAAAGGCGCGGGCGATCGGGTGTTCGGAGCGATTTTCCAGTGCTGCCGCGAGCCCCAGGCATTCATCGCTGCCGAGGGCGCCGAGCGGGCGAATCGAGCGCAGCGCCAGGCGACCTTCGGTCAGCGTGCCAGTCTTGTCGAAAATCACCGTGTCGATCTGGTTCAGACCTTCCAGCACATGGCCGCGGGTCAGCAGCAAGCCGAGTTTATGCAGTGTGCCGGTAGCGGCGGTCAGCGCGGTCGGCGTCGCGAGGGACAGGGCGCATGGGCAGGTCGCGACGAGCATGGCGAGCACGATCCAGAACGCCCGCGACGAATCCAGTTCCCACCACAGCAAGCCAATAGCGGCCACAGCCACCAGCGACAGCAACAGGAACCATTGGGCGGCGCGGTCGGCGATTTCCGCCAGGCGCGGTTTCTCCGCCTGGGCGCGGTCGAGCAGGCGGACGATGGCGGACAGTCGCGTGTCGTGCCCCAGCGCCAGCACTTCAACGGTCAATGCGCCTTCAACATTCAAGGTGCCGGCGGTGACCGCATCGCCGAGGGTGCGCGGTTGCGGCAGGTACTCGCCGGTGAGCAGGGACTCGTCGATGCTCGACTGGCCGTCGAGGATCTTGCCATCGGCCGGTAGGATCGCGCCAGGGTGCACCAGCACCTGATCACCGACGCGCAACTCGCTGAGCAGGATGCGTTCGCTCTGGCCATCGGCACTCAGGCGCAAACACGAAGCGGGCAATAGATTCACGAGCTGCGCGGTGGCGGCGGCGGTGCGTTCCCGGGCGCGACGTTCCAGGTAACGCCCGGCCAGCAGGAACAGGGCAAACATGCCGACGGCATCGAAATACAACTCGCCGACCCCGGTGATCGAAGTCCAGATCCCCGCAAGGTAGGCGCTGCCGATGGCCAGCGACACCGACACGTCCATGGTCAGGTGCCGGGTGCGCAAATCGCGCATGGCGCCCTTGAAGAATGGCGCGCAGCTGTAAAACACGATCGGCGTGGTCAGGAACAGCGCAACCCAGCGCAGGATGGTGTGCAGCTCGGGGCTGAGGTCGATGTTGAATTCCGGCCAGGTGGCCATGGTCGCCATCATCGCCTGGAACCACAGCAACCCCGCCACACCGAGCTGACGCAGGGCGAGGCGATTTTCGCTGGCCAGTTGTTCACTGGCGCGGTCGGCCTGGTAGGGGTGAGCGACGTAACCGATATGGCGCAACTCACTGAGCACTTGGCTCAGCGGTAATTGAGCGTCGGCCCAGCGCACGTGCAAGCGATGGTTGGACAGGTTCAGCCGCGCCTCGGCCACGGCGGGCAAACCGCGCAGGTGTTTCTCGATCAGCCAGCCGCAGGCGGCGCAACTGATGCCTTCCATTAACAATGTGGTTTCGGCGAGTTCGCCTTCGTGACGGACGAAGGGCTTCTGGACGTCGGCGCGGTCGTACAGCGCCAGTTCATCGACCAATTGCACCGGCAAGGACTCGGGGTTGGCCGAGGCTTCGCTGCGATGCTGGTAATAACTTTCCAGCCCACCAGCCACGATGGCTTCGGCCACAGCCTGGCAACCCGGGCAGCAGAGCTCGCGGGTTTCACCGAGGACGACGGCGGTGAAGCGGCTGCCGGCCGGGACGGGCAGGGCGCAGTGGTAGCAGGGGGTTGGGGTGGTCATGGGGTTTTCACAGGGTGTTGTCCGATGATCGTTCCCACGCTCTGCGTGGGAATGCCTCCCCGGACGCTCCGCGTCCGCTTCGGCTGGGACGCGGCGCGTCCCTGGCTGCGTTCCCACGCAGAGCGTGGGAACGATCAAAGTGAGGCTTACTTCTTCAGGTCTTCAGCGCCTTGCAACGGCTCGTCGCCCAGCAGCAGGTCTTTGTCGTGGCTGACCTGTTCTTCCTCGAACATGCGCCAGGTCTTGTCGTCCTGCACGCCCAGCAATTCGACAAAACGCCGACCTTCAACCTTGTCGCTCATCTGGCCGATGTAGCGGCCCTGTTCGGTTTCGCTGTGGGTCAGGGTGATCTTGCGATCCTTCTCCGGCTGGGTCGGCGAGATCAGGTTCAGCTCAACGGTCTTGGGTTGACTGTTGCCGCTCAGGCGCAGGTCGACTTCACCGGTCAGCTCATCCAGATGCACGCTGGCGCGCAGTAACAGGGTCTGGGCCAGCAACTCACGGTCCAGGGAACGGTTGATGCCTTTGCCGGCCTCGTAGTAGTTGTCGTTGACCAGGTTGTCCGGATTGTTGACCGCGATGGTCACCATGGACAGGGTCAGGGTCACCGAGCACGCGAGAATCCCGATGATGATCCACGGCCAAAGATGCTTGTACCAAGGGCTTGCGGCAGTTGCTGCGGGCATGATCACTTCTCTCAACGAATTTGTGGGCCGATGAATCGGCTCTTGGCTTCAACGTGGACGCTGTCGTCATCGGCATCCTTGAGGGTGAATTTCACCTCATTGGTGCTCGATGGCAATTGCTCCGGCGCGCTGGACAGCTCCACCGGCTGGCTGAAAATTTCCCCGGCGGCGACTTTGATTTCACGCCGGCCTTGCAGCTTGAGGTCCGGAAGGCCGCTGGCTTCCAGCACATAGGTGTGGTCGCGCTGGTCCTTGTTCATGATCTTCAGGCTGTAGACGTTTTCGATCCGGCCTTCGGCGTTCTCGCGGTACAGCACGCGGTCCTTGCTGACGTCGAAGCCCACCAGCGAACGCATGAAGAAGGCGGTCACCAGCAAGCCGATCATGGTCAGCAGCACTAACGCATAGCCGATCAGGCGCGGGCGCAGTTTATGGGTTTTCTGCCCGGACAGGTTGTGCTCGGTGGTGTAGCTGATCAGGCCGCGCGGGTAGTCCATCTTGTCCATGATGCTGTCGCACGCATCGATACACGCGGCACAGCCGATGCACTCGATTTGCAGGCCGTCGCGGATGTCGATGCCGGTCGGGCAGACCTGGACGCACATGGTGCAGTCGATGCAATCGCCCAGGCCCTGGGCCTTGTAATCCACGCCTTTCTTGCGCGGGCCACGGGATTCGCCACGACGCGGGTCGTAGGAAACGATCAGGGTGTCCTTGTCGAACATCACGCTCTGGAAGCGTGCGTACGGGCACATGTAGATGCATACCTGCTCGCGCAACCAGCCGGCATTGCCGTAGGTGGCGAGGGTGAAGAAACCGACCCAGAAGTACGACCAGCCATCGGCCTCGCCAGTGAAGAAGTCGATGGTCAGTTCGCGGATCGGCGAGAAGTAGCCGACGAAAGTCATGCCGGTAACGAAGCCGATCAACAGCCACAGGCCGTGCTTGCTGAACTTGCGCAGGAATTTGTTGGCGCTCATCGGCGCCTTGTCGAGCTTGATGCGCTGGTTACGGTCGCCTTCGGTGACCTTTTCGCACCACATGAAGATCCAGGTCCAGACGCTTTGCGGGCAGGTATAACCGCACCAGACGCGCCCGGCGTACACGGTAATGAAGAACAGGCCGAAGGCACTTATGATCAGCAGGCCCGAGAGCAGGATGAAATCCTGGGGCCAGAACGTCGCACCGAAGATGAAGAACTTACGTTCCGGCAGGTTCCACCACACGGCCTGGTGGCCGCCCCAGTTCAGCCACACCGTACCGAAATACAGCAGGAACAATCCGGCCCCGCCCATCATGCGCAGGTTGCGGAACAGGCCGGTAAAGGCACGGGTGTAGATCTTTTCTCGAGAGGCGTAGAGGTCGACGCTGTTGTTCGCGTTCTTGGCAGGCGGGGTAACGTCGTGTACCGGAATCTGATTGCTCATCATTGCATCCCACGGCAGTGGAAAAATGCCCCGGTCAGTACATGCCGACCGCGGTCAAAAAGAGGTGTTGCAGTGGCGCAATGATACGCCTGTCGCTCTAGCTCAAGGGTGCGACCTTTGGTCGCGTTGGGAGAAAAGCGAAGATGGTGTAGCAGATGTAACAAATCATGATCCAGATCAATTGACTATAGACGATCGACGATTTGCCTTGAGAGCAGCGCGTGGGCGCTGCTCTGCGTCAGGGGAGCCGTTAATTTCCCGGGAGACGACCGCCACCCAGGCCGTCCAGCCCACCTGTGCCGTTTCCAGGTTCCAGCGCCGAGAATAAAGGGATTGTTTCAAGTGACCGGGAGCGGGAATAGCTGTTTTCCGAATGGGACATGTCATTTCTTCCTTGGTGATTACCTGTGAATGCATCTCTCGTTCCTTGAAAACTCCACGTCGTGACGTGGGCGTTCAAGCTGAAGAAAAACTACAGGCCCCAAGGCATCCGGTCGATTAAAAGTCCGTCTCAAATTGTGAACGGTTTTGCCACTGCGTCGAATTCATCCATCTCATGGATTGATCACAGCAACACCGTTGAATTGAAAGTCACCGATGTGCCGGTAGTCGGGACACATTTTTTATTATAGTAAGACGGAGAGTTATTTGTTTTTAACGGGTGGCTGGCATAACGTTGGATCGAGAACTAACGAGGGTGCTCTGTTAGTGTGATTAATCAAAAACGGAAATGGATGTCTATGAATGTATTTGCAAGGACTGGGTCGTTATTGGGTCTGGTGTTGTTATTTAATGTGCCTGCGTACGCTGAACAAGTTAATTATTCACCTCGGCATCTGGTATTTGCTTCCGATCCACAATACCCCTGGACCGAAAATTCGGACAGCGGCGCCGCCCAGACTGACGGCGAACGGGATGCCCGTTCCAAATGGCTGATTGAAACCCAGTATTCGGATATCGCCAGTTTCAGGACATTTAATGGCGGTGCTTCGAAAGTGCCGGTAATGATTAACGGTGATATGACTGCCTTCGGCCATGGCTGGCAGAGATCGACCGTTAAACCGATTCTGGATAAATACCTGGCAGGGCAATACGACTACGGCCTGGGTAATCACGATTATGAGAATAACGTGGACGATTGTTTTTTAAATAATTGTGCGGCGGGCAGTGTTGTAGATTTCAAGGATCGTTACTTCGGTAAGTTGGACTCGCTCGATATGACGGCGGGGAGTGAGGGTTCTATTGTCGGGTCGGTAGCCGGTAGCCTGGCTTATTCCAGGACTTTTGGTGATGTCCATCTGGTGCAGTTACATAATGAGCCCACCTATGTCACTACCTTCACAGCTTGGGATTGGGGTGTACCGACCCTCTATAAAATTACCGACTCCCTCGACTGGCTGGAGCAGGACCTGAAGGCGGCCCGGCAAAAAGGGCGGGTCATCCTGCTCAATATGCACAAGCCGGATAAGTGGAAGTGCAGTCCTCAGCAGGTTGAGCGGTTCAGGTTGATGATTCAGAAGTACCAGGTGACCGCTGTCTTTGCCGGGCACTATCACCGGAGTGTCGGTACTTGGTGGGGCTATGACCAGCGCACTTTCTTTGGTGACGTGCCGGTTTTTCTGAGCGGTGGGGCTTCGCAGCAGACTTACCTGACGGCCAGCTTTTCCGAGGATCGCAAAAACCTTACGGTGAGAATGGTCAAGGAAAACAAATGGCCGAAGCAGACCGAGGTGAAGACAATCCCGGTTCACCGCTAGGATTATTGCGCCACTAAAAAAGGCTCCGTCAAATGATGATGGGGCCTTTTCGTATTGCGCTCAGGCGTTGGCCTTGCGGGCATCCGCCGCCGGAGCCGTCTCACGGTGATTGCGGCGCATTCATTCATCCCATGGGTTGATCAATGCGACACCGCTGGATTGAAAATCACCGGTGTTTCGGGTGACCACGGTCAGGCCATGCACCAGTGCAGTCGCAGCGATAAGGGCGTCGCTTTCATTTGCTTGATCCGGAACATGCAAGCTGGCACAGCGCAGAGCCACGGCGGCATCGACCGGCAAGATCCTGGCATCGAAGGCCGGTATGACGTGACGCTTCAACCACGTGCGTAACACTTTCCCCTGAGCGGGATCACGACGTTCCATTCGAAGAACTCCGGTCTCCAGTTCCTTCAAGGTAATGGCCGAAATAAACAGGCGTGGCGCAATGACGCTTTTGGCCCAGGCGACAACGTTCACATCTGCCTGGGGTTTACGCAGCTCAGAAATCACATTGGTGTCGAGTAGAAACATCAAGACAGGTCCACAGGTCGATGAGTGATCACGGCACGCTCGGTTTCGAAGTCAATGTCTGCCGCTTCTGGCATGACGAGCAGGTCGACGATATTGGCGTTGATGCCGGTGAGTTTTTGGTACTCCTCAATGCTTAGCAGTACGTGGGCTGGCTTGCCACGGTCGGTGATAATAACCGGCCCCTGACGCGTGGCTTTTTTGGCACTACTTGTATCCTGGTTGAATTCCCGGCTTGAAATCGTGGTGATGGCCATCATGGCAGCCCCCTCTTTAAAGTACTTTGTAGAAACGTTACTACTCGATGGCAACTCTCGCAACCCAGGAGGGGAGAGCGGCACTACCACTGGTCGCCATGGTCACGCGCGGCCACAAACAAAACGGCCCCGCCAATTCACATTGGCGGGGCCGTTTTTTATTGCTTCAAGCGTTTGCCTTACTGGGCATCCGCCGCCGGAGCCTTCTCACCGTGAGACAGGCTGTAGACGTAAGCGGCCAGCAGGTGAACCTTGTCGTTGCCTTGCAGCTGTTCTTGCGCAGGCATCTGGCCCTGACGGCCGTAACGGATGGTCTGCTGCAATTGAGCGAAGCTCGAACCGTAGATGAACGCGGCCGGGTGGGTCAGGTTAGGCGCGCCCATGGCTGGCGTTCCTTTGCCTTCCGGACCGTGGCACACCGCACAGTTGGCGGCGAACAGCTTCTGCCCGGCCACCGGGTCGGACTTGGTGCCTTCCGGCAGCTTGCGGCCATCGAGGTTGGTCAGCACGAAGCCGGCAACATCGGCAACGCCTTGCTCGCCGATCACTTCAGCCCATGCCGGCATCACGGCATGACGACCGCCCATGATGGTGGTCTTGATGGTTTCCGGTTCGCCGCCCCAGCGCCAGTCGGCGTCGGTCAGGTTCGGGAAGCCATAAGCGCCCTTGGCGTCGGAACCGTGGCAGACCGAGCAGTTGGAGGCGAAAAGGCGGCCACCCATCTTCAGGGCTTGCGGGTCCTTGGCCACGTCCTCAATCGGCATGGAAGCGAACTTGGCGAAGATCGGGCCGAACTTGGCGTCCGACTTGGCCATTTCCTTTTCCCACTCGTGAACGCCGGTCCAGCCGGTCTGGCCGTTGGCGAACGCGGTCTGCTTGTCGGTATCGAGGTAGTTGTAGCCCGGCAGCAGGCCTTTCCAGTTGCCCAGGCCCGGGTACAGCACCAGGTAGCCGAGGGCGAAGATGATGGTGCCCACGAACAGCATGAACCACCATTTCGGCAGTGGGTTGTCGTACTCCTCGATCCCGTCGAAGGAGTGGCCAACCGTCTCTTCGGTGGCTTCGCTGCGCTGGCCCTTGCGGGTGGACAGCAGCAGCCAGGTCAGGGCGAAGATGGTACCCAGGCTCAGGACTGTGACGTACAGACTCCAGAACGTAGTCATTCTTTGTTACTCCTAGAAGCTTGCTCGACGTGCTTGATGGCTTCGGGATCATCCGCGAAAGGCAGCAAGGTCGCGTCTTCAAACTCCGACTTGCGCTTGGGGCTGAACACCCACAACGCCAGACCGATAAAGGCCACCATCACGACAACGGTGCCCAGGCCACGAATCATCCCGATATCCATCTAGATCACCGTTTGCTTTTGATGATGGTGCCCAGGCCTTGCAGATAGGCCACCAGCGCGTCCATTTCGGTCTTGCCCTTCACCGCATCCTTGGCACCGGCGATGTCTTCGTCGGTGTAAGGGACGCCGAGCGTGCGCAGGACTTCCAGTTTCTTGGCGGTGTCCTTGCCGTCGAGCTTGTTTTCCACGAGGAACGGGTAGGCCGGCATTTTCGACTCAGGCACCACGTTGCGCGGGTTGTACAAGTGCGCACGCTGCCAGTCATCGGAGTAACGACCGCCGACACGGGCCAGGTCCGGACCGGTACGCTTGGAACCCCACAGGAACGGGTGGTCCCAGACGCTTTCACCGGCGACCGAGTAGTGGCCGTAACGTTCGGTTTCAGCACGGAACGGGCGGATCATCTGCGAGTGGCAGCCGACACAACCGTTGGCGATGAACACGTCGCGTCCTTCGACTTCAAGCGCGGGACGAGGCTTCATGCCTTCGACCGGCTTGTTGGTGACGTCCTGGAAAAACAGCGGAACGATCTGGGTCAGGCCGCCGATGCTGACGGCGATAACCATGAAGAAGGCCAGCAGGCCAATATTCTTCTCGACTGCTTCATGCTTCATCAGTGAGCTCCAACTACAGCAATCTGAGCGGCGGCTTCGGCTTCAACCGGGTTCGAGGCGCGTACGGTACGGAATACGTTGTAGGCCATGAACAGCATGCCGCTGGCAAAGAACGCACCGCCCAGGGCGCGAACGATGAAACCAGGGTGGCTGGCTTGCAGCGCTTCAACGAACGAGTAGGTGAGGGTGCCGTCATCGTTGATTGCACGCCACATCAGGCCCTGGGTGATGCCGTTGACCCACATCGAAGCGATGTACAGCACGGTACCGATGGTCGCGAGCCAGAAGTGCGTGTTGATCAGGCCGATGCTGTGCATCTGCGTGCGACCGAACAGTTTCGGGATCATGTGGTAGATCGCGCCGATCGAAATCATCGCTACCCAGCCGAGCGCGCCGGCGTGTACGTGGCCGATGGTCCAGTCGGTGTAGTGCGAGAGCGAGTTGACGGTCTTGATCGCCATCATCGGGCCTTCGAAGGTCGACATGCCGTAGAACGCCAGCGAGACCACGAGGAAGCGCAGGATCGGGTCGGTGCGCAACTTATGCCAGGCGCCCGACAGGGTCATCATGCCGTTGATCATGCCGCCCCAGCTTGGCGCGAGCAGGATGATCGACATCGCCATGCCCAGGGACTGCGCCCAATCCGGCAACGCGGTGTAGTGCAAGTGGTGCGGACCGGCCCAGATGTACAGGGTGATCAGCGCCCAGAAGTGCACGATGGACAGGCGATAGGAGTAGATCGGACGTTCGGCCTGTTTCGGCACGAAGTAGTACATCATCCCCAGGAAACCGGTGGTCAGGAAGAAGCCCACCGCGTTGTGGCCGTACCACCACTGGATCATCGCGTCCGTCGCACCCGAGTAGGCCGAGTAGGACTTGAACAGGCTGACCGGCAGCGACATGTGGTTGACGATGTGCAGCATCGCGGTCACGACGATGAACGCGCCGTAGAACCAGTTACCGACATAGATGTGCTTGGTCTTGCGCTTGACGATGGTGCCGAAGAACACCAGGCCGTAAACGACCCAGACGACGGCCAGCAGAATAGCCAGTGGCCATTCCAGTTCGGCGTATTCCTTGGTGGTGGTGTAACCCAGCGGCAAGGTGACGATGGCGCCGATGATCACCGCTTGCCAACCCCAGAAGTGGAAGGCCGCGAGGCTGTCGGAAATCAGTCGCGTTTGGCAGGTTCGCTGCACGACGTAATAAGAAGTGGCAAACAGTGCACAACCACCGAAGGCGAAAATCACCAGGTTGGTGTGCAACGGGCGTAAGCGTCCAAAAGTCGTCCACGGCAGACCGAAGTTCAATTCCGGCCATACAAGCTGTGAGGCGATGAAGACACCAAGCCCCATGCCAAGGATCCCCCAGACCACCGTCATGATGGCGAACTGGCGGACTACCTTATAGTTATAAGCAGTCGGACTGATTGCTGTGCTCATTCTAAGGTTCCACGGTTTGGGTGTTTTATTAGGATAAAAATCGGCCGCAAGTATGTAGAAAGCAGGGGGGCATTGCAACGCACCATGACCTGGGTCAATGCTTTCAGAAGCTGATTCTGCGGCCTTTCCATGCGCCGCGTAAGGACAAAATCGGCCCCGGACAAAATGTCGCAGCAGACGAAAAAGGCGAGGGGTTCAGGTCAGTTGTAACGGGGTGTGTTGAAACGCAACGAAAGGGTGAGCGATGGCATTTGGCACGACAGCCGGTATCTACCAGCCTTTGCGGCCTGTCATCGAGCAGATTCGTTGAACACATCGGCTAATGTCGACCTGGAACCGGTACTTTGCCAGTCCGCATCGAGCAAGCGTAGACCCGAATCCGGGGAACCGAAAGGGCGACTAATTGAGGGTGCGACAATGGGTCGCAAAGAAGCAGGGAACTGCCGCATCCGGGAGAATGCGGCAGCAGAGCGGTCAAGAATTATTCGCTTTTGCCTTCAGCCTGCAAGCGCTCGGTGCTGACACCGTTCGACAAGCTGAAAACATAGGCGGCCAGCAGTTGCACCTTATCGTTGCCGAGCAGTTCGTTCTGCGCCGGCATATGGCCCTGGCGGCCATGACGAATGGTTTGTTGCAGCTGCGCCAGGCTTGAACCGTAGATGAATCCGGCCGGGTGCGTCAGGTTCGGCGCGCCCATGGCTTCAGTGCCCTGGCCGTTTGCCCCGTGACAGGCTACGCAAGTGGTGCTGAACAATTGCTGACCGGCTTGTACATCGGCGTTGCTGTCGGCGGGCAACGGCAGGCCGGCCAGTTCATGACGCACATACGCGGCCACGTTTTTCACGCCAGCCTCACCGAGAATTTCACCCCAGGCCGGCATCGCTGCCATCCGACCGCCCATGATCGTGGTCTTGATCATGTCGGCGTCGCCGCCCCAGCGCCAATCACGGTCCGCCAGGTTGGGGAAGCCGAAGGCGCCCTTGGCGTCCGAGCCGTGACACACCGCGCAATTGGAGGCAAACAGGCGACCGCCCATTTTCAGCGCTTGCGGGTCTTTCGCCACTTCTTCCACCGGCATCGCGGCGAATTTGGCGAAGATCGGTCCGAACCGGGCGTCAGCCTTGTTCATTTCCTTTTCCCACTCGTGGACGCCGGTCCAGCCGTCCTCGTAGCCCGGCAGTACGCCTTTCCAGTTGCCCAGGCCCGGATACAGAACCAGATAGCCCACGGCGAACACCAAGGTGCCGGCGAACAGCATGAACCACCACTGCGGCAGCGGGTTGTCGTACTCCTCGATGCCGTCGAAGCTGTGGCCCATGGTCTGGTCGACGCTGCCCTTGGTCTCGCCCTTGCGGGTGCCGATCAACAGCCAGGTCAGGCCGATCAGGCTGCCGATGGTCAGTACGCAGATCCACGTACTCCAGAAGGTGGTCATGGCCGGGTACTCCTTGGTTCAGGTTCTTGGGTGGCGTCATCGGGGTTCAACTCGTCGGCGAACGGCAGCATTCGCGCTTCAGCGAATTCCGGGCTGCGCTTGCCGCTGAACACCCACAACGCCAGGCCGACGAAGGCCACGAACACCACGACCGTGCCCAGGCCGCGGATCATTCCGCTGCTCATCACGCTGACTATTTCAAAGGGAATGGCCATGGCTCACCTCTTGCTCTTGATGGCAGTGCCAAGCACTTGCAGGTAGGCGACGAGTGCGTCCATTTCGGTCTTGCCCTTGAGCGAGGCGACGGCACCGGTAATGTCGTCGTCGCTGTATGGCACGCCGAGGGTGCGCATGGCCTTGATCTTGGTTTCGGTGTGGCTGCTGTCGAGCGAGTTGGCGACCAACCATGGGTAGCCGGGCATTTTCGATTCCGGCACGACGTTGCGCGGGTTGTACAGATGCGCGCGGTGCCAGTCTTCGGAGTAGCGACCGCCGACCCGTGCCAGGTCCGGCCCGGTACGTTTCGAGCCCCACAGGAACGGGTGATCCCAGACGCTTTCACCGGCGACCGAGTAGTGGCCGTAGCGTTCGGTTTCGGCGCGGAACGGCCGGATCATCTGCGAATGGCAGCCGACGCAACCTTCGCGGATGTAGATGTCGCGACCTTCCAGTTGCAGCGCGGTGTAGGGCTTCATGCCTTCCACCGGTTTATTGGTTACGTCCTGGAAGAACAGCGGGACGATCTGGGTCAGACCGCCGATGCTGACGGCCAGGACCATCAGCAACAGCAGCAGGCCGACGTTTTTCTCGATGGTTTCGTGTTTCATGGCGGACTCCTCAGGCCATCTGCGCGGCAGCGGCGGCTTCGGCAGGCTGCGAGGCCCGCACGGTGCGCCAGGTGTTGTAGGCCATCAGCAACATGCCGCTGAAGAAGATCGCACCGCCCACCAACCGCACGACGAAGCCTGGGTGGCTGGCCACCAGGGTTTCGACGAAGGAGTAGGTCAGCGTGCCGTCTTCGTTGACAGCGCGCCACATGAGGCCCTGGGCGATGCCGTTGACCCACATCGACGCGATGTAGAGCACGGTGCCGATTGTCGCGAGCCAGAAGTGCGCGTTGATCAGGCCGAGGCTGTGCATCTGCTGGCGGCCGAAGATTTTCGGGATCATGTGGTACAGCGCGCCGATGGAAATCATCGCCACCCAACCGAGCGCGCCGGCGTGAACGTGGCCGATGGTCCAGTCGGTGTAGTGGGAGAGGGCGTTGACGGTTTTGATCGCCATCATCGGCCCTTCGAAGGTCGACATGCCGTAGAACGCCAGCGAGACCACGAGGAAGCGCAGGATCGGGTCGCTGCGCAACTTATGCCAGGCGCCGGAGAGCGTCATCATGCCGTTGATCATCCCGCCCCAGCTTGGCGCCAGCAGGATCAGCGACATCACCATGCCCAGCGACTGTGCCCAGTCCGGCAACGCGGTGTAGTGCAAATGGTGCGGGCCGGCCCAGATGTAGAGGGTGATCAACGCCCAGAAGTGCACGATCGACAAACGATACGAGTACACCGGACGCTCGGCCTGTTTCGGCACGAAGTAATACATCATCCCGAGGAAGCCTGCGGTCAGGAAGAAACCCACCGCGTTGTGGCCGTACCACCACTGCACCATGGCGTCGGTTGCGCCGCCGTACAGCGAGTAGGACTTGGTCCAGCTGACCGGGATTTCCAGGTTGTTGACGATGTGCAGGATCGCCACGGTGACGATGAACGCGCCGAAGAACCAGTTACCGACGTAGATGTGCTTGGTCTTGCGCTTGGCCAGTGTGCCGAAGAACACGATGGCGTAGGCGACCCAGACGATGGTGATCAGGATGTCGATCGGCCATTCCAGCTCGGCGTATTCCTTGGAACTGGTGTAGCCCAGCGGCAGGCTGACGGCCGCCAGGACAATCACCAGTTGCCAGCCCCAGAAGCAGAACTGGGCGATTCTTGGGGCAAACAGTTGGGTCTGGCAGGTGCGCTGCACCGAATAGAACGAACTGGCGAACAGGGCGCAACCGCCGAAAGCGAAGATCACCGCGTTGGTGTGCAGCGGGCGCAAACGGCCGAAGCTGGTCCACGGCAAATTGAAGTTGAGTTCGGGCCAGACCAATTGAGCGGCGAGAAAAACCCCGAGCCCCATGCCGACGATGCCCCACACCACCGTCATAATGGCGAATTGGCGGACCACCTTGTAGTTGTAGGCGGTACTGATAGAAGTGTTCATGGTTCCCCATCCACGGTTCAGCCGAAGTGAAGGCGCTGCGCAAGGCAAGCGCTTCCTTCGCCTGGAGTTATAGGCAGACTAAAAGCGAGGCAAGCATGGACAAAGAGCACAAGGCCAGTATTGACGGGGATCAATGGGCGCGGTGTGTGCAGGATCATGGCTGGCTGTGGAATGCCGCCTCGACGCCGTCATCGACCACGCTTATTCTCGCCCACGGCGCGGGTGCGCCGATGGACAGCGGCTGGATGAACGACATGGCCGCGCGCCTTGCCGCCTCTGGGGTCAACGTGTTGCGCTTCGAGTTTCCGTACATGGCACAACGGCGCATCGATGGCGGTAAACGCCCACCGAATCCGGCACCGAAACTGCTCGAATGCTGGCATGAGGTGTATGCCCAGGTGCGACGCCATGTCACTGGGCGCCTGGCCATTGGTGGCAAGTCCATGGGCGGGCGGATGGCCAGTTTGCTGGCGGATGAATTGGGCGCGGATGCGCTGGTCTGTCTGGGTTATCCGTTTTATGCCGTGGGTAAGCCGGAGAAACCGCGGGTCGAGCATTTGGCCGGGCTGAAGACCCGGACCTTGATTGTCCAGGGCGAACGGGATGCGTTGGGCAATCGCGAGGCGGTCGAGGGTTATGCGTTGTCACCGAGCATCGAGGTGTTCTGGCGAGTGGCGGGGGATCATGATTTGAAACCGTTGAAGGCTTCGGGGTTTAGCCATGAGCAGCATTTGGCGGCTGCGGCGCAGAAGGTGGCTGATTTCCTTCGCTAAGTGATCGTTCCCGCGCTCCGCGTGGGAATGCAGCCCGGGACGCTCCGCGTCCCAACAGCGGACGCAGAGCGTCCATTGAGGCATTCCCACGCAGAGCGTGGGAACGATCATCACGCCCTGGCAACGAAGATCAGCGGTTAAACCGCTCCACCAGCGAATACTGGGTACTGGCCGTCTTCGTCAGCTCTTCACTCAACAACGCCGAGTGTTGCGCCTGTTCAGACGTCTGGTCCGCCAGTTGCGAGATGTTGCTGATGTTGCGGCTGATCTCTTCGGCCACCGAGCTTTGCTCTTCGGTAGCAGCGGCGATTTGCGTAGTCATGTCGGTGATATGGGCCACCGCTTCGCTGATGCCGATCAAGGCCTGGTCGGCTTCCAAGACCCGCGCCACACCTTCTTCGGCCTGGCGATGCCCGGCGTCCATGGTTTGTACGGCGGTGTTGGCGGTTTGTTGCAGCTTGGCGATCAGCGCGTGAATCTGTCCGGTGGACTCGCTGGTGCGTTGCGCCAGTTGGCGCACTTCGTCGGCCACGACCGCGAAACCACGGCCCATTTCACCGGCGCGCGCCGCTTCGATGGCGGCGTTCAGTGCCAGCAGGTTGGTCTGGTCGGCGATGCCTTTGATCACATCGACCACGCCACCGATTTCGTCGCTGTCCTTGGCCAGTTGGGTCACGGTCAGGCCGGTTTCACCCACCACCACCGACAGGCGCTGGATGGCTTCGCGGGTTTCCCCGGCAATGTCACGACCGCGACTGGTCAGGCGATTGGCTTCCTGGGTAGCGTCAGCGGTGCGTTGCACGTGGCTGGCGACTTCCTGGGTGGTGGCGGCCATCTGGTTGACGGCGGTGGCCACTTGCTCGGTTTCGACGCGCTGACGTTCCAGGCCGTTGGAGCTGTTGTGCGCCAGGGTGTCGGACTGCTTGGCTTGCTCGGTCAGGTGCTCGGCGGTGTCCTGCAGACGGGTCAGGCAGGTCTTCAGACGCGCTTCCTGGCTGAGGATCGACATCTCCAGACGCGCCTGGGCACCACGGCTGTCGGTGTACATCTGCGCGATCAGCGGGTCGGATGTGGTTTGCCCGGCCAGGACCAGCAGGCGCTTGAGCCCGCGCTGTTGCCAGCTCAAACCCATCAGGCCCAGCGGCACCGACAAACCGGCGGCCAAGGCAAAACCCCACTGGGAGTTGAGCGAGGCACCGATCATGAAGCTGATCTGGCTGATCAGAATAAACGGCACCCAGTCCTGCAGGATCGGCAGCCATTTGTCTGACGAAGGAATCGCCGACTTGCCCTGGTTGATGCGTTGGTAGAGCGCTTCGGCCCGGCGGATCTGCTCGGCGGTGGGTTTGATCCGCACCGACTCGTAACCGACCACCTGATTGCCTTCGAACACCGGCGTGACATAGGCGTTAACCCAGTAGTGATCACCGGTCTTGCAGCGATTCTTGACAATGCCCATCCATGGCAAGCCTTGTTTCAATGTGCCCCACATATGCGCGAACACCGCTGCCGGGACGTCAGGGTGACGAACCAGGTTGTGCGGCGCACGGATCAGCTCTTCACGGGAAAACCCACTGATTTCGACGAAAGCGTCGTTGCAGTAAGTGATCACGCCCTTGGCGTCGGTCGTGGAAATCAACCGTTGCTGAGCCGGAAAGGTCCGTTCGCGTTGTGTAGTGGGTTGGTTATTACGCATGGCTTTTTCAATCCGCAAGGCTTTGACAGGGTGTCGGCATGGTCAGGAATTTATTGAAATTATTTTTCAATAATCAGCGCCGCGTCGCAAAACGACTGTTGCGTCATGCCGCGAGCATCGGATAGGTGAACAGGCCGAAATGCAGCAGGTTCAAGCCGAAATGGGTAGCGATGGCCGCACCCAACCCGCCAAATCGGTAGGCCAGACCATAGCCGACCCCTGCCAGGCCCGCCAGTAACACCCATTGCCAGCCAGCGCCCAGATGCGCCAAGCCGAACAGCAGCGAAGCGAGCAACAACGCGAGGTTTTCGCCATAGGGCAGGTGTTTGAAACGCCGGCTCAAACCGCCCTGGATGTAGCCGCGAAACAGCGCTTCTTCGACCAGGGTCACCAGCAGCAGATTGTTCAAGACCCACAGCCAGGCGTGGTCCGGCCATTTTGGTGCCCAACTGATCATGCCCAACAGCAAGGCACCACCGAGGGCGAGCACGACACTCAGGGTCAAGGCGAGGGCGGTGGCGTAGATCGACAGCCGCAGCGAGCGCCGGCCAACAATCCATGGGCAGACCAGCAACAACCAGAAACCAATCAGTGGTTTGTCCTGGTTCACATACATGGAAAACGGCACGGCATCGTCGGTGAACCGCTGCGGGTCGATGCCGCGACCGTTGTAGAAGCCCGGCAGCCAATGCATCGCCAGCGCCAGGGCCAGGACGATGAACAAGCCGTGGCCGATGTAGCGGCCGGCCTGAATCTTTTGCTGGCGTACGGCGAAACCGGCGAACAGCAGCAGTGCGACTGTTATCGCAGCGAGCCAGCCGAGCTGGCCGTAGATCAGCGCTATTGCATAGCCGATGGAGAGGAGTGCCAGGTGGAGCCATGGCAGAGCGAGCATGGGAAGTCCTTTTTGAGCGATGGTGCTTTTGTCGCCGCGAAGATCGAAGGCTGCGAACTTTTCTGGGGCGCGCGATTATAAGGACGTACACCGCACAAACAAAAACACCGCCCGAAGGCGGTGTCTCTGTCAGCAACGATGCTTACGAGGCAATCAACTGTCGCAACACGTAATGCAAAATCCCCCCGGCCTTGAAGTACTCCACTTCATTCAGCGTATCGATCCGGCACAACACCTCGATCTTCTCGCTGCTGCCGTCTTCGCGGGTGATGACCAGCGTCAGGTTCATGCGCGGCGTCACTTCAACGCCGGTCAGACCAAGAATATCCACAGTCTCCTTACCGGTCAGGTTCAGGCTTTTGCGGTTCTGATCCAGCTTGAACTGCAACGGCAACACGCCCATGCCCACCAGGTTGGAACGGTGAATCCGCTCGAAGCTCTCGGCGATCACCGCCTTCACCCCCAGCAGATTGGTACCTTTGGCCGCCCAGTCGCGGCTCGAGCCGGTGCCGTATTCTTGCCCGGCGATTACCACCAGCGGCGTGCCCGACGCCTGATAACGCATCGCCGCGTCGTAGATCGGCAGGCGTTCGCCAGTGGGAATGTAGATCGTGTTGCCGCCTTCTTCGCCGCCGAGCATTTCATTGCGGATACGAATGTTGGCGAAGGTCCCGCGCATCATCACTTCATGGTTGCCGCGACGGGAGCCATAAGAGTTGAAGTCCCGCGGTTCAACGCCTTTCTCGCGCAGGTAATGACCAGCAGGGCTGTCGGCCTTGATGTTACCGGCGGGGGAGATGTGGTCGGTGGTCACCGAATCGCCGAGCAGCGCCAGCACGTTGGCCTTTTTCACGTCCCGGATGACCGGCGGCGGCCCACCGATGTCATCGAAGAACGGCGGATGCTGGATGTACGTCGAGTCTTCCTGCCACACATAGGTCGCCGCTTGTGGCACTTCAATCGCCTGCCACTGTTCGTCGCCGGCAAACACTTCGGCGTATTCCTTGTGGAACATCGCGGTGTTGACCTGATTCACCGCGTCGGCAATCTCCTGGGTGCTCGGCCAGATGTCGCGCAGGTACACCGGGTTGCCGTTCTGGTCATTGCCCAGGGGTTCACTGCTGATATCGATCCGCACCGTGCCGGCCAGCGCATAAGCGACGACCAGGGGCGGGGAGGCCAGCCAGTTGGTTTTCACCAGCGGATGCACCCGGCCTTCAAAGTTGCGGTTGCCGGACAGCACCGAAGCGACGGCCAGATCGGCCTTCTGAATGGCTTTCTCGATCGGTTCCGGCAGCGGCCCGGAGTTACCAATGCAGGTGGTGCAGCCATAACCGACCAGGGCAAAACCCAGTTCATCAAGGTATTGGGTCAGGCCAGCCGCCTTGTAATAGTCGGTGACCACTTTCGAGCCAGGCGCCAGGGAACTCTTGACCCACGGTTTGCGTTTCAGGCCTTTCTCGATGGCTTTCTTCGCCACCAGCCCGGCCGCCATCATCACGCTCGGGTTGGAAGTGTTGGTGCAAGAGGTGATCGCAGCGATGACCACCGCCCCGTTCTTCAGGCGATAGGTATGGCCTTCGGACTCGTAGTCCGCCTCGCCGATCAGGTCGGCATTACCCACCGCGACGCCACCGCCGCCTTCACTTTCCAGGCGACCTTCTTCCTTGCTGGTGGGTTTGATCTGCAGGCCGAGGAAATCGCTGAAGGCCTGGGCGACATTGGGCAGTGACACGCGGTCCTGCGGACGTTTCGGCCCGGCGAGGCTGGCTTCGACGCTGGCCATGTCCAGTTCCAGGCTGTCGGTGAAGATCGGTTCCTTGCCCGGCAGGCGCCACAGGCCTTGGGCCTTGGTGTAGGCCTCGACCAGCTTGACCACTTCCGGTGGGCGGCCGGACAGGCGCAGGTAGTCCAGCGTCACGTCGTCCACCGGGAAGAAGCCGCAGGTGGCGCCGTATTCCGGGGCCATGTTGGCGATGGTCGCGCGGTCTGCCAACGGCAGGTCGGCGAGGCCGTCACCGTAGAATTCGACGAATTTGCCGACCACACCCTTCTTGCGCAGCATCTGCGTGACGGTCAGCACCAGGTCAGTGGCGGTGATGCCTTCCTTGAGCTTGCCGGTGAGTTTGAAGCCAATCACTTCCGGAATCAGCATCGACACCGGTTGGCCGAGCATCGCCGCCTCCGCTTCGATCCCGCCGACGCCCCAGCCGAGCACGCCGAGGCCGTTGATCATGGTGGTATGGGAGTCGGTGCCGACCAGGGTGTCGGGGAACGCGTAGGTGCGGCCGTCCTCGTCCTTGGTCCAGACCGTACGCCCGAGGTATTCCAGGTTGACCTGGTGACAAATCCCGGTGCCCGGCGGCACCACGCTGAAGTTGTCGAAGGCACTCTGGCCCCAGCGCAGGAAGGCGTAACGCTCGCCGTTGCGCTGCATTTCAATGTCGACGTTCTGTTCGAACGCGCTGGAACTGGCGAATTTGTCGACCATTACGGAGTGGTCGATCACCAGATCCACCGGCGACAGCGGATTGATCCGCTGCGGATCGCCGCCAGCCTTGGCCATGGCGGCGCGCATGGCGGCGAGGTCGACCACGGCGGGTACGCCGGTGAAGTCCTGCATTAATACCCGGGCCGGGCGGTACTGGATTTCACGGTCGGAGCGGCGTTCCTTGAGCCACGCGGCAATCGCCTTGAGGTCGGCGCCGGTGACGGTTTTTTCGTCCTCCCAGCGCAGCAGGTTTTCCAGCAGCACTTTCAACGACATCGGCAGCTTGTCGAGATCACCGAGGCTCTTGGCAGCGTCGGGCAGACTGAAATAGTGGTACGTCTTGTCGTCGATTTGTAAGGTTTTAAGGGTTTTCAGGCTATCGAGGGACGGCATTTGAAATAACTCCTTTGGGTCCGCACGGCTACGGACTGACGGGACAAACAGAGCCTTTAACCTAGCCCTGTTTTAAGTAGCTGGCTAATTACTGGACTCTATCGACAAGTCCAAGGTTCCGAACTCGGCTATCATGCGCCGGTTTTCGTGACAGGCTTTGCTACAGGGCAAGTTTGCGCATCGATCATTGCCGATTGCCCAGGAGATTCAATGAACACCCTCTTTATGCATTGCCGGCCGGGCTTCGAAGGCGAAGTCTGTTCCGAGATTTCCGAACACGCCGCACGGCTGAACGTGGCCGGTTATGCCAAGGCCAAGACCGCCAGCGCCTGCGCCGAATTCATCTGCACCGAAGAAGACGGCGCCGCGCGCCTGATGCGCGGCCAGCGTTTCGCCGAGCTGATCTTCCCGCGCCAATGGGCGCGCGGGATGTTCATCGACCTGCCGGAAACCGACCGCATCAGCGTGATCCTCGCGCACATCGTCGACTTCCCGGTGTGCGGCAGCCTGTGGCTGGAAATGGTCGACACCAACGATGGCAAGGAACTGTCGAACTTCTGCAAGAAGTTCGAAGGTCACCTGCGCAAGGCGCTGATGGCCGCCGGCAAACTGGTGGAAGACGCCAGCAAGCCGAGGCTGCTGCTGACTTTCAAAAGCGGTCGTGAAGTGTTTGTCGGCCTGGCCGAGTCGAATAACTCGGCGATGTGGCCGATGGGCATTCCACGTCTGAAATTTCCGCGTGACGCGCCAAGCCGTTCGACCCTGAAGCTGGAAGAGGCCTGGCACCACTTTATCCCCCGGGATCAGTGGGACGAGCGCCTGCACAGCGACATGACCGGCGTTGACCTCGGTGCCGCACCGGGCGGCTGGACTTGGCAGCTGGTCAATCGCGGGATGCTGGTGACCGCCATCGACAACGGTCCTATGGCCGAAAGCCTGATGGACACCGGCCTGGTGCAGCACTTGATGGCCGACGGTTTCACCTTCAAGCCGCGCCAACCGGTGGACTGGATGGTCTGCGACATCGTCGAGAAACCGGCGCGCAACGCCGCGATGCTGGAAGAATGGATTGGTGAAGGCCATTGCCGTGAAGCGGTGGTCAACCTCAAGCTGCCGATGAAACAGCGTTACGCGGAAGTGAAGCGCTTGCTCGAACGCATCGCCGAAGGCTTCAAGGAGCGCGGGATCAAGGTCGAGATCGGCTGCAAGCAGCTGTACCACGACCGTGAAGAAGTGACCTGCCATTTGCGCCGGATCGATGTGAAGAAACCCAAGTCCCGCTGAGTTTGCACATTGATCGTTCCCACGCTCTGCGTGGGAATGCCGCCGGGGACGCTCCGCGTTCCGCCTTTGGATGTGACGCGGAGCGTCACGGGATGCATGCCCACGCAGAGCGTCGGAACGATCAGCTGTCAGTGACTAGAACCCCGGCAATGCGCGACAATGCCGGCCAGTTTCAGGAGTGAATCATGAGTGAAATGATTGATACGCCGGTAGACGGCACCCTCGACGCCACCGGCCTCAACTGCCCGGAGCCGGTGATGATGCTGCACCAGCACATCCGTGACCTGGCGCCCGGCGGCTTGCTGAAGGTGATCGCCACCGACCCGTCGACCCGTCGCGATATCCCCAAGTTCTGCGTGTTCCTCGACCATGAACTGGTCGGCCAGCATGAAGAGGCAGGCACCTACCTCTACTGGATCCGCAAGAAACTCGCTTAACCCGCCGACTTGCTGATGCGGATCCGCTTGCGTGCACTGCGCGCCAGGCGGATCGACAGCATCAGCGCCGCGCAACTCAAGCCCACGATCAAACCCTGCCACAGCCCGCTCGGGCCGCTCGGTGCGCCGAGCCAGTCGGTCAGGCCCAGGGCGTAACCCACCGGCAAACCAATCCCCCAATACGCGAACAAGGTCAGGATCATCGTCACCCGTGTGTCCTGATAACCGCGCAGTGCGCCGGCCGCGGTGACCTGGATCGCATCGGAAAACTGAAACAACGCCGAGTACACAATCAGCATCGCCGCGACGTGAATCACCGTCGGGTCAGTGGTGTAGATCGTGGCAATGTGTTCACGCAGCAACAGCATCATGCTCGCCGACAGGCAGGCATAGGCCAATGCGCTGCCCATGCCGACGCCTGCGGCGAAGCGCGCTTCCCGCGGTTCATTGCGGCCCAGGGCCTGGCCAACGCGTACGGTGACGGCCATGCCCAGCGAGTAAGGAATCATGAACACCAGAGAGCTGACGTTCAGCGCGATCTGGTGGCCGGCGACGACGGTCGCGCCGAGGCTACCGATCAGCAAGGCGATCACCGCGAAGATGCTCGATTCGGCAAACACCGCGATGCCGATTGGCAAGCCGATGCTCAGCAGGCGTTTGATCACCGTCCATTGCGGCCAGTCGAAACGGCTGAACAGCTCGCTTTTTTGGTAGGCCGGGGCCCAGTGCGTATAGGCGACCATGCCGAGGGCCATGAACCACATGACAATCCCCGTCGCCCAGCCACAGCCGGCGCCGCCCATGGCCGGTACGCCGAAGTGACCATAAATGAACACGTAATTGAGCGGGATGTTCAGCGCCAGGGCGCATAACCCGAGAATCATCGCCGGGCGCGTGCGGCCCATGCCGTCACTGAAACAGCGCAACACGTGATAGAACGCGACAGCGGGCAAACCGGCGGCAATGCCGTGCAGGTATTGCATGCACGGACCGATCAACTCGGGGTCGACCTTCATGAGGTGCAGGATCGGTTCGGCAGCGATGAGCATGGCGGTCGCCATCAACCCCACCACCAGTGCCAGCCACAGTGCCTGGCGCACGATCGGGCCGATTTCGCTGTGCGTGCCGGCGCCGAAACGCTGGGCGACTTTCGGCGTGGTCGCCAGCAAGGTGCCGGTCATCAACAGAAACACCGGCACCCAGATCGAGTTGCCCAACGCTACAGCCGCCAGATCTCGCGGCCCGACCCGGCCGGCCATCACCGCATCGACGAAGCCCATGGCGGTGGTCGCCAATTGCGCGATCATGATTGGCAGCGCCAGGGCGAACAGGGTTTTCAGCTCCAGACGAATCCGGGCCGGACGGGTGAGGGCGGTTGCAGCGGGTTGATCAGTCACGGAATTCAAGGGCGAAGCGTCCAAGGGTATTTGATGCGCAAGGGCGGCGCATTCTACCCGTTGACGCAGTAGTCAGGAAAAGAGCTGTGTTAGGGATTTGTAATCCTTTGGTGTGCTAGGCGTGACAGGTCATCTACAACTACACTGCCGATCCGCCAAAGGAGCCTCGCCATGCTGATTGTTGCCGATGAAAATATCCCGCTGCTTGATGCCTTCTTCGAAGGTTTCGGCGAAATTCGCCGGGTGCCGGGGCGTTCCATCGACCGCGCCACGGTTGAACAGGCCGATGTGCTGCTGGTGCGTTCGGTGACCAACGTCAACCGCGCATTGCTCGAAGGCAGTAACGTGAAGTTTGTCGGCACGTGCACCATCGGTACCGATCACCTGGACCTGGATTACTTTCAACAGGCCGGCATTACCTGGTCCAGCGCCCCCGGCTGCAATGCCCGGGGCGTGGTTGACTATGTGCTCGGCAGCCTGCTGACCCTGGCCGAAATCGAAGGCGCCGACCTGACTCAACGCACTTACGGTGTCGTCGGTGCCGGTGAAGTGGGCGGGCGGTTGGTCAAGGTCCTGCAAGGCCTGGGCTGGAACGTGCTGGTCTGCGATCCGCCACGGCAAGCGGCGGAAGGTGGCGATTACGTCAGCCTCGAACAGATCATCGAGCAGTGCGACGTCATCAGCCTGCACACCCCGTTGAAGAAGCACGGCGCGCAATCGACCTGGCATCTGTTCGACAAACCGCGTTTGAACCGGCTCAAGCCCGGCACCTGGCTGATCAACGCCAGCCGTGGCCCGGTGGTGGATAACGCCGCCCTGCGTCAGGTGTTGCTGCAGCGTGAAGACCTGCAAGCGGTGCTGGACGTCTGGGAAGGCGAACCCGAAGTCGATGTGGCGCTGGCTGACCTCTGCGTCCTGGCGACCCCACACATCGCCGGTTACAGCCTCGATGGCAAGCAGCGCGGTACGGCGCAGATCTATCAGGCGTATTGCGATTTCCTTGGTCAGCCAGCCCAGGTCAGCCTCAGCGAGTTGCTGCCGGCACCATGGTTGTCGCAGGTAACCCTGCACGCTGACAGCGATCCGGCCTGGGCGCTGGCGATGATGTGCCGTGGCGTGTACGACCCGCGCCGCGACGATGCGGATTTTCGCCGCAGCCTTGTCGGTAATGTGAACGAGCAGCGGGCGGCGTTTGATGCGCTGCGCAAGCATTATCCGGCGCGCCGGGAGATTGATGGGTTGCAGGTAAGAATCGAGGGAGATTCGCCGGTGTTGAGCCAGATCGTGGCGGCGTTGGGTGCGACGGCTGTCTAGGGACCGCATTGGCCCTTTCGCGGGCAAGCCTCGCTCCTACAGGGTGGGCGACCGCGAATGCCGCGCCGCAATCTCCTGACGAACACCCATAAAAAACCCGGCCAACCTGGGCCGGGTCAAGAAGACGGTGGCTATATCACTTTTGTTCGGCAGGCTTGACCAATCGCTGTTCCAGTTCACGGCACGCGTCCTGGATCATGTGTTCAGTGATCGGTACTTCGCGCCCATCCTTATCGATAATCGAGCAACCCAGAGACTGGTCGGGCTGTGTGCGGATCACTTGAATCTTGTCTTCGCTGCTGTTTTGCAAGGACATGGCCTGTCTCCTCATCAGGTTGTGTGCTTACTCTAAAACCGCCAGGTGACCGGGCTATGACAACTCCCTACGGTCTCTCGAGGCCGGCAATATCAGTCCACCAGAAATACCGCGACCTTGCCACCCGGACTTTAGACCAATAGCGTCTAGCCGCTAGTCTCGGCGGGCATAATTAACCTGACTCATTGTGATTTACAGAGTTCCACCCCATTGAGTGTGTAGGCGGGCCCTATCAATCGCTTGGGCTGCGAACCTGGATGAACCCGATGCTCTCTTCCCGTCACCGTCGTGCCTTGCGCCTGACCAGTCATTTTCTTGCGCCGTATCGCTGGCCGGCCTTTGGTGCCTTGCTCGCGCTGATTGTCACGGCGGGCATCACCTTGTCCATGGGCCAGGGCATTCGCCTGTTGGTGGATCAGGGCTTCATGACGCAGTCGGCGCACTTGCTCAACCAGACCATTGGCTTGTTCATGTTGCTGGTGCTTGGCCTGGCCGTCGGCACCTTCGCGCGTTTTTACCTGGTGTCGTGGATAGGCGAGCGGGTCGTCGCGGATATTCGGCGCCAGGTGTTCAACCACCTGGTTTACCTGCATCCGGGGTTCTATGAAGACAACCGCAGCTCCGAGATTCAGTCGCGGCTGACCGCTGACACCACGCTGCTGCAATCGGTGATCGGCTCGTCGCTGTCGCTGTTTTTGCGCAATCTGCTGATGGTGATCGGCGGGATCGTGCTGCTGTTTATCACTAACCCCAAGCTCACCAGCATTGTGGTGATTGCCTTGCCCTTGGTGGTGGCGCCGATCCTGATCTTCGGTCGTCGGGTGCGCAGCCTGTCGCGCCTGAGTCAGGACCGGATCGCCGATATCGGCAGCTACGTCTCCGAAACCCTCGGCCAGATCAAAACCGTGCAGGCCTACAACCACCAGGTCCAGGACGAGCAACGTTTCGCCGCGACCGTGGAAGAGGCGTTCAACACCGCACGCAAGCGCATCTTCCAGCGGGCCTGGCTGATTACCCTGGTGATCGTGCTGGTGCTGGGCGCGGTCGGGGTGATGTTGTGGGTCGGCGGCATGGACGTGATTGCCGGGCGGATTTCCGCAGGTGAGCTGGCAGCGTTTGTCTTCTACAGCCTGATCGTCGGCAGCGCCTTCGGCACCTTGAGCGAAGTGATCGGCGAGTTGCAGCGAGCGGCCGGTGCGGCGGAGCGGATTGCCGAATTGCTGCGCTCGGAAAACATCATCCAGCCGCCGACCACGGGGTTGGTGACCTTGCCCGAGCGGGTCAAGGGCAATCTGGAATTGCAGGAGGTGCGCTTTTCCTACCCGTCACGTCCCGAAAGCTTTGCTGTCGATGGCTTGAATCTGACCATCAAAGCGGGGGAAACCCTGGCGCTGGTCGGGCCATCCGGCGCGGGCAAGTCCACGGTGTATGACTTGCTGTTGCGATTCTACGACCCCGCCGAAGGGCGCATCCTGCTCGACGGCGTGCCGCTGACGCAGCTCGATCCGCTGGACCTGCGCCGCTGCTTCGCCCTGGTCTCGCAAAACCCGGCGCTGTTCTTTGGCAGCATCGAGGAGAACATCCGTTACGGCAATCCGACTGCGACCCTGGCCCAGGTCCAGGAAGCCGCGAAAATCGCCTACGCCCACGACTTCATCGAACAAATGCCCAACGGCTACCAGACCCACCTCGGCGACGGCGGCCTCGGTCTGTCCGGCGGCCAGCGCCAACGCCTGGCCATCGCCCGGGCGCTGCTGGTCGACGCACCGATCCTGCTACTCGACGAAGCCACCAGCGCCCTCGACGCCCAAAGCGAACACCTGATCCAGCAAGCCCTGCCCAGCCTGATGAAAAACCGCACCACCCTGGTCATCGCCCACCGCCTGGCCACGGTGAAAAACGCCGACCGGATTGCGGTGATGGATCAAGGGAAACTGGTAGCCGTGGGCACGCATCAGGAACTGGTCGCGAGCAATGCGTTGTATGCGCGGTTGGCGGCGTTGCAGTTCAACGACGGCAAGGCCGAATTCGACCTTCACGCGTAGGCGCGGTGTAGGAGCGACTCCGACTGGCATCCGCTGATCATCAGCTGTATGTTTCATTACGAATTCGAATTCATCCATCCCTTTGCCGATGGCAATGGGCGGATGGGGCGGCTCTGGCAGACTTTGATCCTCAGTCAGTGGCGTCCCGTGTTGGCGTATTTGCCGGTTGAAGCGGTAATACGTGAGCAGCAGGATGCCTATTACGCTGCGCTGTCGGCGGCCGACCAGATGGCCGAGTCGACGCCTTTTGTTGAATTCATGCTCCAGTCATTGAGTCTAGCGCTCGCCGAAGCGGCTCGGAGCGAACCTATGACCGACCAAGTAACCGACCAAGTAACCGACCATGTAGCAAAATTGCTTCGGGTGCTTCATGACGGCAGTTCGCTCAAGGTCAATGAGTTGATGGCAGAGGTCGGTATGGCTCACAAGGCGACCTTTCGAGCTAACTATCTCAAGCCCGCATTGGTCGCCGGTTTGATCGAAATGACTGATCCCGATTCACCTAAGAGTCCGGCTCAACGCTATCGCCTGACCAAACCCGGCAAGGCGTTCGTAGGGGCTGGATCGGCGTAGGGGCTGCGTAGGTGCGGTGTAGGAGCTGTCGAGAGAAACGAGGCTGCGATCTTTTGATCCTGCTTTGAACCACAAACAAAAATGCCCGCATCGGTTGATGCGGGCATTTTTTAGAACCAAATCAAAAGATCGCAGCCTTCGGCAGCGCCTACATGATCGGCATCACCGATCATTGATCATCAAAATACCGCTCATGCCAATCCACCAGCGGTTGCGGCGAGTTGAGCTTCTGGCCGTAGATCACCGAGTACGACAGCACGTTCTGCACGTACTGGCGGGTTTCGTCGAACGGGATGCTTTCCACCCAGACGTCGAAGCTCAGGTGATCCGCGCCGCGCAGCCACTGACGCACGCGGCCGGGGCCGGCGTTGTAGGCGGCGGAGGCGAGGACGCGGTTGCCGTTGAACTGGCTGTGGACCTGGCTCAGGTACGCGGCGCCGAGCTGGATGTTCTTGTCCGGGTCGAGCACTTGCTGTGGCGAGGCCAGGGGAATGCTGAACTTGCGCGCGGTTTCCTTGGCGGTGCCCGGCATCAGTTGCATCAGGCCGCTGGCGCCGACGCCGGATCGGGCGTCGTCCATGAAGGCACTTTCCTGGCGGGTGATGGCGAACACCCAGCTCGAGTGCAGGCCACGGACCTTGGCTTCGCGCACCAGGGTTTCGCGGTGAGCCATCGGGAAGCGAATGTCCAGATCGTCCCAATATTGCGCCTGGCTAATGGTGCGGATCGCCGGGAAATACCATTTCAGGTCGTAGGCCAGTTTTGCCTGGGCGACCATCTCGTCACGGTTGAAGTGGCGGCTGACGTGGTACCACTCGCGACGACCGTCGACGATCTGCCCGCGGGCGTGGAATTCCAGGGCGCGACGTACGCCGGGGGTGTTGCGCACCTTGTTGATGATCGCCTGGCTGAGCACCAATGGCTTGTTGAGCAGCGAATAGGGCAGTTGCGAACGGTCCGCGGCGAGGAAGCCATAGAAATCACGCTCGCGGGCGAGGCCTTTGTAAAGCGTCTGCGCTTCCGGGTTCTGCGGCTGCGCCAGTTCCAGGCTGCGGGCCTGCCAGTAGCGCCAGCGGTTGGTGGTGGCCAGGTCCTGCGGCAAACGACGGGTCAACTGATAGGCGTCGTCCCAGCGGGCCAGACGCAGCAACAGACGCAGGCGCCATTCCGACACGGTGTTGTCGCGAAGTTCCGGGTCGTACTTGGTCATCACGTCCAGTGCGCGCGGGTCGTAGCGCCGGGCCAGGGTCAGGCCGATTTCCCGGGCGATCGCCACTTTTTCATCCCGGGAGAAGTGCATGCTGCTGGCATAACCGTCGAGCAGGTCCATGGCCTTGTCCGGGTCCTGCTTGGCCAGACGGCGTAAGCCGAGGCTGACGATGTCGGACATCGGCTCGTCGGCCGGGCTGAACCGCGACGGCTGATTAAGCAGTTCGGGTTTCTGCGCCACATCCACCAGCAAGCGACCGCGCGGGGCAAGGGTGGTCAGGCCGCTCACCAGGCTGTTGGCCAGTGGGTAGTTGCGCGCCTGGGCCGCGAGCTTGGTGCGTTCCCAGCGTTTCTGCTCGGTCAATTGACCTTCGGCGGCCCAGATTCCGAACAAGCCATCGCAGGCGGCGGGCTGGGATTTGCCGGTCAGCCAGAGCTTGTCGGCGTTGGCATAACCGACAGTCTTCTGGTTATGCCCGATCTGATATTGCGCGTTCAGGCAATCCAGTTCGGTGAAGTTGAGCTTGGGGTCGTAATACTTGACGAAGGTCGCCCAGTCACCGCGATCGGCCAGCCAGCGCAACCAGCGCAGTTTCATCCAGTTGGCCTGGGGCAGGTCACCGTGTTCGGCGAGGAATTTCTCGATCTCGGCATTGCTCGCGGTTTTAAGGCGCGCGGTCAGTTCGTCATAGGCGAGGTACGGTTCCAGCGGATAATCGCTGAGGGCCTGGCTGTAGCGGAAATAAGGCCCCGAATCGCCTTTGGCCAAGGCACGCTTGGCCTCATCGTAATACTGGCGTTGGGTGGACAGGTCTACCGCCTGGACTGATTGAGCGGCAGTGGCAGAAAGAAGCAAACACGATAAAAGACTGAAAAGGCGACTGCGCATGAGACATCCGGGCAGAAAAATCATGACAAGTGCTGACAGGGTCGGCACTGAATAATCTGTAGCTTAGCCTTTTGCCAGCAACGGGCGAAAGCTTTGCCGGCCTGTCGGTGCAAGATCGCAACAATTGTCATGCAGAGTGCTACAGAGGTGAAATTGCCGGCCTTCTGAAGCCTCAAGTCAGGTAGAATGCGCGCCCGGTTTTTGGAGAAGCTCATGACCCTGCTCAAATTCAGCGATGTGTCCCTTGCTTTCGGCTCTACGCCGTTGTTGGACAAGGTGTCCTGGCAGATCGCCCGTGGTGAGCGGGTGTGCATCATCGGCCGCAATGGCACTGGCAAGTCCAGCATGATGAAGCTCGTCAAGGGCGACCAGAAGCCCGATGACGGCTCCGTTTGGCGCGCACCCGGCCTCAAGATTGGCGAATTGCCGCAAGAATTGCCGGTAGCCGACGAGCGGACCGTGTTCGACGTTGTGGCTGAAGGCCTGGACGGTGTGGGCGAGCTGCTTGCGCAGTATCACCACCTGAGCCAGAACATCGTCACCGACGCCGACCTGGACAAACTGATGCACGTCCAGCACGACCTCGAAGCCCGCGACGGCTGGCGTTTGCAGCAATTGGTCGACAGCACCTTGAGCCGTCTGCAACTGCCGGCCGACAAGACCCTCGCCGAATTGTCCGGCGGCTGGCGTCGCCGCGTCCTGCTGGCCCAGGCCCTGGTTTCCGAACCGGACCTGTTGCTGCTCGACGAACCGACCAACCACCTGGACATCGGTGCGATCGCCTGGCTCGAAGAAGCGCTGAAGGATTTCCAGGGCGCCGTGCTGTTCATCACGCACGACCGTTCCTTCCTGCAGAACCTCGCCACCCGCATCCTCGAACTGGATCGCGGCGGCCTGATCGACTGGAACGGCGACTACGCCAGTTTCCTCGTGCACAAAGAAGCCTCGCTGGCCGCTGAAGATACCGCCAACGCGCTGTTCGACAAGAAACTGGCCCAGGAAGAAGTCTGGATTCGCCAGGGCATCAAGGCGCGCCGCACCCGTAACGAAGGCCGCGTCCGCGCCCTGAAAGCCCTGCGCAACGAGCGCAGCGAGCGTCGTGAGCGCACTGGCAAAGCCAACATTCAGCTCGATACCGCCGACAAGTCCGGCAAGCAGGTGATGGTCCTCGAGAACGTGAGTTTCGCTCACCCGGGCGGCCCGTTCCTGATCAAGGACTTCTCGATGGTCCTGCAGCGCGGCGACCGTATCGGTCTGCTGGGCGCCAACGGTACCGGCAAGACTACCTTGCTGAAACTGATGCTCAACGGTCTGCAACCCACCAGCGGCACCGTGGAAGAGGGGACGCGCATTGACGTGGCCTACTTCGACCAGTTGCGCCATCAGCTGGACCTGGAAAAGACCGTGATCGACAACGTGGCCGAAGGTCGCGACTTCATCGATATCGATGGTCAGAGCCGTCACGTGCTGAGCTACCTCGGCGACTTCCTGTTCAGCCCGCAGCGTGCCCGCACGCCGGTCAAGGCGCTGTCCGGTGGTGAGCGTGCTCGCTTGCTGTTAGCCAAACTGTTCAGCAAACCGGCGAACCTGCTGGTACTCGACGAACCGACCAACGACCTCGACGTCGAAACCCTCGAGTTGCTGGAAGAGGTCCTGCTGACCTTTAACGGCACTGTGCTGATGGTCAGTCACGACCGGGCATTCCTCGACAACGTTGTGACCAGCACCCTGGTCTTCGAAGGTGAAGGCAAGGTTCGCGAATACGTCGGTGGTTATCAGGACTGGCTGCGTCAGGGCGGCTCGCCGCGCCTGCTGGGCGTGACCGAGAGCAAGTCCGGCAAGGCCGACCTGACCTCCGCTGTGGTGACGGCCGAGGCGGCGCCAGTCGCTGCAGTCGAAGCGCCGGTGGCAAAGAAAAAGCTCAGCTACAAGCATCAGCGTGAGCTGGAAATGCTGCCGGCTCAGATCGAAGCCATGGAAACGCAGATTGCGGCGGTTGAAGCGCAGATGGCGGATTCCGCGTTCTATCAGCGCCCGGCAGCCGAGACGGCTGCGGTGATTGCTCAGCTTGAGCAATTGCAGGCTGAACTCGACGTGATGGTCGAACGCTGGGCCGAGCTGGATGCCTGATTGATCCTGCTGCATTAAAAAAGCCCGACCTCGGTTATTCGAGTGTCGGGCTTTTTGTAGGAGCTGCCGAAGGGAGTTTGTGTTGTCAGCTTTTGATCAGGCGTACGGCGAGCACATCACACGGCGCACCGTGCAGCACGTCGTTGGCGGTGGAGCCCAATAGCAGCGCCAGGCCATGCCGGCCATGGCTGCCGACCACGATCAGGTCGCAGGTCTGTTCCTTGGCCAAGTGATGAATCTCCTGGCGCGGCTGGCCGTAAGTCAGGTGGCTGTATTCCTTGGAGAGTTCCGGGTATTTCACGATCAGCCGATCAAGTCGCTCCTTGGCCTGGTCGAACTGCTGTTGTTGCAGTTGTGACAGGTCCATTGGCACGTCGCCGCCAAAGGCCATGGCCATCGGCTCGACAATGTGCACCAGGGACAGCTTCGCGCCGTTGCTCACCGACAGTTCGCGGGCGCGGTGGATAACAGGATCGCACTCTTCGGTTAGATCTACAGCGACCAGAATATGGTTGTAGGGCATGAGGTGCTCCTCCTGAGGATTGCAATATTGGTAAGTATGGCTGGTTTCAAGCGCAATGGTTCCAAAGTGACCCAAAGCGCTCATCAAGAATCGGGAGTACAGATATGACGGTCTGGATAGTGGTGTCAATCCTGCTGGTGGTCCTGAGTCCGCTGGCATGGTTGCGACCGTCCCGCCACCAGAGCGGCCGCATGGCCTTGCGCATGGAGGCGCGACGTATCGGGCTGGCCATGCAACTGGCGCCTCAGGAGTGGCCACACTGGCTGAGCCACGAGCCGCCGAGCCCGTGTGCGCAGTACCATCGACCGCGTCGAGGCAATCAGCCGAAGTGTTGGAGTTATTGGCAAAAAGCGCCAGGTGTGTGGGTCAATCAGTGGCAGGAAGTTTGTGAAGATCCGGCGTTGCTGATTCATTTCGAAAAATTGCCGGACAACGTCTACAAGATCGAAGCGGACAAGCAGATGATCACGTTGTACTGGGGCGAGAAGGGCGAAGCGACGGTTTTGCAGACGATTGATGCAGTGCTGAAAGCGCTGGCATGACGTGCGGAAATTTCGCGCTGCAATGGCGCGAAACGTCTGGCAGACAGGCAATAAAAAGCCCGACATCATCATCGGGCTGGAGTTGGCCAGGCAGGCCGGAAATTCTTTGTGGCGCTGATCTTACGCTGGGCATTCGCCAAAAGCGTTCAAAATTTTTCCTCAATGCCCCGCTAGCGTAGCTGCTTAAACACAGATTGCCGTGAATTAGGGCGACTTTTCTAACTATTGATTCTATGAATGGCTTCACATGCATCTGCGTGTTGTTGGCCTTCGTGTTACGGAAATGACTGGAAAGTCGCGTTTCAACCAGCATTTTGGGCGATTGACAATTGTCGGAAATTCCGTGAAGGTGGCGTACCCAAATCAAACGGGCGTATGAATTGAGCGTTTGTATTGCAGAACGCTCCTACAGAATCCCGACTATCGCGTTGGCGGGTGTGCCGGGTGGATTGGCGTTAGCATCGACGAAAAGCGTCCTGCCGAGCCATTCGCCTGCGTCCGACGTGTACTGTTCAGCTTCCATATCGTGGAGATCAGTTGATGATTTACGAAGGTAAAGCCATCACGGTTAAGGCTCTTGAAAGTGGCATCGTCGAACTGAAGTTCGATCTCAAGGGTGAGTCCGTCAACAAGTTCAACCGTCTAACCCTGAACGAACTGCGTCAGGCCGTAGACGCCATCAAGGCAGATGCTTCGATCAAGGGTGTGATCGTCAGCAGTGGCAAGGACGTGTTCATCGTCGGCGCCGACATCACCGAATTTGTCGAGAACTTCAAGCTGCCTGATGCAGAGCTTGTCGCTGGCAACCTCGAAGCCAACAAGATTTTCAGCGATTTCGAAGACCTCAACGTCCCGACTGTCGCCGCGATCAACGGTATCGCCCTGGGTGGCGGTCTGGAAATGTGCCTGGCGGCGGACTACCGCGTCATGTCCACCAAGGCCAAGATCGGTCTGCCGGAAGTCAAACTGGGCATCTACCCAGGCTTCGGCGGCACCGTGCGCCTGCCGCGCCTCATCGGTGCCGACAACGCCATCGAGTGGATTGCCGCCGGCAAGGAAAACCGTCCTGAAGACGCGCTGAAAGTCGGCGCCGTCGATGCCGTGGTTGCCCCTGAGAAACTGCAGGAAGCGGCCCTGGAGCTGATCAAGCGCGCCATCTCCGGCGAGTTTGACTACAAGGCCAAGCGTCAGCCCAAGCTTGAAAAGCTGAAGTTGAACGCCATCGAACAAATGATGGCTTTCGAAACCGCCAAAGGTTTCGTGGCCGGTCAGGCTGGCCCGAACTACCCGGCGCCGGTTGAAGCGATCAAGACCATCCAGAAAGCGGCGAACTTCGGTCGCGACAAAGCACTGGAAGTCGAAGCCAACGGTTTCGTTAAACTGGCCAAGACCTCTGCCGCGCAGAGCTTGATCGGTTTGTTCCTGAACGATCAGGAACTGAAGAAAAAGGCCAAGGCCTACGACGAAATCGCCAAAGACGTGAAGCAGGCCGCCGTATTGGGCGCCGGCATCATGGGTGGCGGTATCGCTTATCAGTCGGCGTCCAAAGGCACGCCGATCCTGATGAAAGACATCAACGAGCACGGCATCGAGCAAGGTCTGGCTGAAGCCGCCAAGCTGCTGGTGGGTCGCGTTGATAAAGGTCGCATGACCCCGGCGAAAATGGCTGAAGTGCTCAACGGCATTCGTCCGACACTGTCTTACGGTGATTTCGGTCACGTTGATCTGGTGGTTGAAGCGGTCGTCGAGAACCCTAAGGTCAAGCAAGCCGTACTGGCTGAAGTCGAAGACAAGGTCAAAGAGGACACCATCCTCGCGTCCAACACCTCGACCATTTCCATCACCTTGCTGGCCAAGGCCCTCAAGCGTCCGGAAAACTTCGTCGGCATGCACTTCTTCAACCCGGTGCACATGATGCCGCTGGTTGAAGTGATTCGTGGCGAGAAGTCCAGCGAACTGGCTGTTGCCACCACCGTTGCCTACGCCAAGAAAATGGGTAAGAACCCGATCGTGGTCAACGACTGCCCGGGCTTCCTGGTCAACCGCGTGCTGTTCCCGTACTTCGGCGGTTTCGCCAAACTGGTCAGCGCCGGTGTGGACTTCGTCCGTATCGACAAGGTCATGGAAAAATTCGGCTGGCCAATGGGCCCGGCCTACCTGATGGACGTGGTCGGCATCGACACCGGCCACCACGGTCGTGACGTGATGGCTGAAGGTTTCCCGGACCGCATGAAAGACGATCGCCGTTCGGCCATCGACGTGCTTTACGAAGCCAAGCGCCTGGGCCAGAAGAACGGCAAGGGTTTCTACGCTTACGAGACCGACAAGAAGGGCAAGCAGAAGAAAGTCGCCGACCCGTCGGTACTGGAAGTGCTCAAGCCGATCGTTTACGAGCAGCGCGAAGTCACTGACGAAGACATCATCAACTGGATGATGATCCCGCTGTGCCTGGAAACCGTGCGTTGCCTGGAAGACGGCATTGTCGAAACCGCCGCCGAAGCCGACATGGGTCTGGTCTACGGTATTGGTTTCCCTCCATTCCGTGGTGGTGCGCTGCGCTACATCGATTCGCTCGGTGTTGCAGAGTTCGTTGCCCTGGCTGACCAGTACGCTGATTTGGGCGCGCTGTACCACCCGACCGCGAAGCTGCGTGAAATGGCCAAGACTGGCCAACGGTTCTTCGGTTAAGCGTCCCAACTTTTGAGCGAGAGTGAAATTTTATGAGCTTGAATCCAAGAGACGTCGTGATTGTCGACTTCGGTCGTACTCCGATGGGCCGCTCCAAGGGCGGCATGCACCGCAATACCCGCGCCGAAGATATGTCGGCGCACCTGATCAGCAAATTGCTGGAACGCAACGTCAAGGTTGACCCGAACGAAGTCGAAGACGTGATCTGGGGCTGCGTGAACCAGACCCTGGAGCAGGGCTGGAACATCGCTCGCATGGCGTCCCTGATGACGCAGATCCCGCACACTGCCGCCGGCCAGACCGTCAGCCGTCTGTGTGGTTCGTCGATGAGCGCGCTGCACACTGCCGCGCAAGCGATCATGACCGGTAACGGTGACGTGTTCGTGGTGGGTGGCGTCGAGCATATGGGTCACGTGAGCATGATGCACGGTGTCGATCCGAACCCGCACATGTCCCTGTACGCGGCGAAAGCCTCGGGCATGATGGGCCTGACCGCTGAAATGCTGGGCAAAATGCACGGCATCACTCGCGAACAACAGGACGCTTTCGGCGTGCGCTCCCACCAGCTCGCCCACAAGGCGACCCTGGAAGGCAAGTTCAAAGACGAAATCATCCCGATGCAGGGCTACGACGAGAACGGTTTCCTGAAACTGTTCGACTACGACGAAACCATTCGTCCGGAAACTACCCTGGAAAGCCTGGCGGCGTTGAAGCCAGCGTTTAACCCGAAGGGCGGCACCGTGACAGCCGGCACGTCGTCGCAGATCACCGATGGTGCTTCGTGCATGATCGTGATGTCGGCACAGCGTGCCCAGGACCTGGGTATCCAGCCGTTGGCGGTGATTCGCTCGATGGCGGTGGCAGGTGTGGATCCGGCAATCATGGGCTATGGTCCAGTTCCGGCGACACAAAAAGCACTGAAGCGTGCGGGCCTGGGGATCAACGATATCGACTTCTTCGAGCTCAACGAAGCTTTCGCCGCACAGGCCTTGCCAGTGCTGAAAGATCTGAAAGTGCTCGACAAGATGAACGAGAAGGTTAACCTGCACGGCGGCGCAATTGCCTTGGGTCACCCGTTCGGTTGCTCCGGTGCCCGTATCTCCGGCACTTTGCTGAACGTGATGAAGCAAAATGGCGGCACCTTCGGGGTAGCCACCATGTGCATTGGTCTCGGCCAAGGCATCTCCACCGTCTTCGAACGCGTTTAAGCGTCTCGTTGATGGAAGCCGGGGCCAAGTGCCCCGGTTTTTGTTTTTCTGAATTTATTTTTTGTTTTTATTTTTAAAAGATTTGAGAGAGGGCCGAACCATGCCGATACAACCTGGGCTCTACCAACATTACAAAGGTCCGCAGTACCGTGTATTTAATGTCGCGCGGCATTCCGAGACCGAAGAAGAAGTGGTCTTCTACCAAGCCCTGTATGGCGATTACGGCTTTTGGGTACGTCCCTTGAGCATGTTCCTGGAGTCGGTCGAGGTTGACGGCGAACAGGTCCCACGCTTTGCTTTGGTGCAAGCCGAACCGAGCCTTTTTTCCAAGCCATAAGCTGAGTGCGCGCTGAACCCTGCGCTTGACCTCACCTTGTAGCCACTATATATAGCGGTGCCGCGTCAGGCGCCAACCGCCTTTCACTTCTAGAATTCAGGAATTTTCTGATCCATGGGCAAATCGCTGGTCATTGTGGAATCCCCGGCTAAGGCCAAGACCATCAACAAGTATCTGGGTAACCAATACGTGGTGAAGTCGAGTATCGGCCATATCCGAGACCTGCCCACCAGCGGTTCGGCTAGCGCCAGCAAAGAGCCAGCCGCCAAGCGCGGCAAGGCCGCCGCAGGTGAAGGTCCGGTGCTCACGCCGAAAGAGAAGGCGCGCAAACAGCTCGTCTCGCGCATGGGTGTCGATCCCGATCATGGCTGGAAAGCCAAGTACGAGATCCTCCCGGGCAAAGAGAAGGTCATCGAAGAGCTGCGCCGGCTCGCCAAAGATGCTGACACCATCTATCTCGCAACCGACTTGGATCGCGAGGGGGAAGCCATTGCCTGGCACCTGCGCGAAGCCATCGGTGGTGATGACAGCCGCTACAAGCGCGTGGTGTTCAACGAAATTACCAAGAAGGCGATTCAGGAAGCCTTCTCCAAGCCGGGCGAGCTGGACATCGACCGTGTCAACGCCCAGCAGGCGCGTCGTTTCCTCGACCGCGTCGTCGGTTATATGGTTTCGCCGCTGCTGTGGGCCAAGGTCGCTCGCGGTCTGTCCGCCGGTCGTGTGCAATCGGTTGCGGTAAAACTGGTCGTCGAGCGTGAGCGTGAAATTCGCGCGTTCAACCCGGAAGAGTACTGGGAAGTCCACGCTGATCTCGGCACCGCCAAGGGCGCCACCGTGCGCTTTGACGTGGCCCGCGAGAAAGGCGAAGCCTTCAAGCCGCTCAACGAAACCCAGGCCATGGCCGCGCTGGAGAAGCTCAAGTCTTCCAGCTACAGCATCGTCAAGCGTGAAGACAAACCGACCAGCAGCAAGCCGTCGGCACCGTTCATCACGTCCACCCTGCAGCAGGCCGCGAGTAACCGCCTGGGCTTCGGGGTGAAGAAAACCATGATGATGGCCCAGCGTTTGTACGAAGCGGGCTACATCACGTATATGCGTACCGACTCCACCAACCTCTCGGTTGATGCGGTGGCGATGGCGCGTACTTATATTGAAGGCGAGTTCGGCAAGAAGTACCTGCCGGAAAACCCGAACGTCTACAGCAGCAAGGAAGGCGCACAAGAGGCTCACGAAGCGATTCGTCCCTCCGATGCCAATACCGAGCCAAGCAAGCTGTCGGGCATGGAGCGTGATGCTGAGCGGCTCTACGAGCTGATCTGGCGCCAGTTCCTCGCTTGCCAGATGCTGCCAGCCCAATACCTGTCGACCACGGTGACCGTGGGTGCCGGTGATTTCGAGCTGCGCGCCAAGGGCCGCATCCTGAAGTTCGACGGTTACACCCGCGTCATGCCGCAAATCGCCAAGCCTGGCGATGATGACGTGCTGCCGGACATGGCCCAGGGCGACGCGATGAAGCTGATCAAGCTTGATCCGACCCAGCACTTCACCAAGCCGCCGGCGCGTTACTCGGAAGCGAGCCTGGTAAAAGAAATGGAAAAACGGGGCATCGGTCGTCCTTCGACCTACGCCGCAATCATTTCGACCATCCAGGACCGCGGCTACGTGGCGCTGCACAACCGTCGTTTCTACTCGGAAAAGATGGGCGACATCGTCACCGAACGTCTGGCCGAGAGCTTCTCCAATCTCATGGACTACGGCTTCACCGCCGGCATGGAAGAGAACCTCGATGACGTGGCCCAGGGCGAACGCGACTGGAAAAACGTGCTCGACGAGTTCTACGGCGACTTCAAGAAGAAACTCGAAGTAGCCGAAAGCGCTGAGGGCGGTATGCGCGCCAACCAGCCAGTGATGACCGACATTCCGTGCGTGGTGTGCGGTCGTCCGATGCAGATTCGTACCGCATCGACCGGCGTGTTCCTCGGCTGCTCGGGCTACAGCCTGCCGCCGAAGGAGCGCTGCAAGGCCACCGTCAACCTGGTGCCGGGCGATGAAATCGCTGCGGACGACGAGGGTGAGTCGGAATCCTTGGTGCTGCGTGGCAAGCACCGCTGCCCGATCTGCAGCACGGCGATGGACGCTTACCTGCTGGATGAGAAGCGCAAGCTGCACATCTGCGGTAACAACCCGGATTGCGACGGCTACGAAATCGAAGAAGGCAGCTATCGCATCAAGGGTTACGAAGGTCCGAGCCTGGAATGCGATAAGTGCGGCAGCGAGATGCAACTCAAGACCGGCCGCTTCGGCAAGTTCTTCGGTTGCACCAACGCGACCTGCAAGAACACCCGCAAACTGCTGAAAAGCGGTGACGCGGCGCCGCCGAAGATGGACCCGGTGAAGATGCCTGAGCTGAAATGCGAAAAGGTCAACGACACCTACATCCTGCGCGACGGTGCTTCCGGTCTGTTCCTGGCGGCGAGCCAGTTCCCGAAAAACCGCGAGACCCGTGCTCCGCTGGTGATCGAGATCGTGCCGCACAAGGACGAGATCGATCCGAAGTACCACTTCCTCTGCGAAGCACCGAAGAAAGATCCGGATGGTCGTCCAGCTGTGATTCGCTACAGCCGCAAGACCAAGGAGCAATACGTGCAGACCGAAGTCGAAGGCAAGCCAACTGGCTGGAAGGCTTTCTACGACGGCGGCAAGTGGACGGTTGAAGACAAGCGTACCCCCGCGAAGGCTTAATACCGCGCTGCACTGAAAAGGCCGCATGACAATCCTCGGATTTTCATGCGGCCTTTTTGTTTTGGGCTTGCGGTCAGATCGGCTGATCCACGACACTGTCGGGTCTGTGTGACGCAATTATTTCGCTGTGGAGGCTGCCGTCATGGCCCACGAACTCTATACCCGTACCAACCAGAAGATTTATTTCGCCGGCCTGTCGCTCGAAGCGCTCGCCAGAGCCGAAGAGGGGCGGGCGATGAACTCCCTGGCACTGATTCAGGCCGGTCGCGAATCGGCGCTGTTTCACCTTTACGGTGCGCTACTGGGGCTGTGTCATGAAATCGCCGGTTTCTATCGTTTGCCGCAGGCCAATGCGCCACGGGCGGAGATGTTGCTGACCCGCGAAGTACTGGAGGCCATCGCCATTCCGGAAATGGCCGAACTGGTGGAGCTGGCGGGTAATTCGGAAACCTGGCTGGCTAAACTGCTGGCCGCTCACGCAGCCCTGTTTCAGCCGCCACGGGTGCCGCACAAACCAAAGGGCGACGTGACGCAGCCGTTGATCATGGCGGTTAACCTGGATGAAGAGGAGGCACCTCAAGAGCTGAGCCGCGAGGAGCTGGAGAGCTGGCGGCAGAACCTCAAGGGGTTGGCGCTTCGCTTCCGTGAAGGGTTGAATGAGTGCTAAGGATTTGATCGATTTTGACGGATGACCCGTTAGGTTGTCCGTTCAGAGTTAAGTACTAACAGATATTTCATCGTGATGACTTCTGGTCAAGATCCCGAGCGAAGCCTGGCCGATGCCTATATAATCCCCGCCTTTCGTGGAGAACAGACCTTTATGCCAACGTCCTTTCTAGAAATTGTCGAGTTACCAGACGGCCGAATCGAGCTGCGCAGGGCTGAGGACGAGGGTTCTCTGGTTACTTTGGATTTCTCCGAGGATGCCAAGGCGTTCCTTCAAGGTAACCACGTGGAAGTCGCCAAGGCGATGTTGAGCGTCGGCGTGCAGATGGCCGGACGCCTGGTTGAAGGCGAATTCAATAAAGATGAAGAGCCGCGGATCCTGCATTGATTCCGTCGGTCGGTTACTGCTGATACCGCTACAGATCGGCTTCTCTATCCCTGGAGAAGCCAGGCCCTGTTCAGGGCGCGAATTGCTTGTCAGTTATCCCAATCGAATGTTCAGGCTTTGAGCGTCCCCGGTACGGGCGGCGCTGATCAACTGTTGCCGTGAATTGGCATTCAGCGGGTTGAGCCAGCTGACGACCGTGTGACTGCGGCCCAGTCGCAAGGCTTCGCAGGTCAGCTGTTGAGCGCTCTGGGTGCCACGCGGTTGCAGCAGCAGGATGCGTTCGCGGTTCAGGCCGGCGTCTCGCAGCCAGGTCTGGGTCAGGCTGGCGGGCGGGGCGATCAGCGTGAGCCAGCGTGCATCCTGGTCCTGGCTCAATTCCCGGAGAATTGGCGCCAGAAGGTTCAGGCAGCTCCCTGCTGCACCACGCAGCGACAGCTCGCTGAAGACTTCGGGCTCGGCGCTCCAGGGCGACTCGACCACGTCTTTCAGGATCGGCGCCAGCGGTTGCGCCATGAACGCCTCGAACAACGGCAGTTGGGCTTGCTGTGGTGTATGTGGGAACTGCATAAAGCCTCCTTTAGCGGCGAATCACGCCGACACTCAAGCCTTCGATCACCAGTTCCTGATCTTTCAGGTTGACTTCAATTGGGGCGAACTCAGGGTTTTCGGCAATCAGCCAAACTTTGCTGCCATCGCGCTTGAAGCGTTTGACGGTCACTTCGTCGCCAATCCGCGCCACCACGATCTGGCCATTGCGGGCCTCGCGTGTGGTGTGGACGGCCAGCAGGTCACCGTCGAAAATGCCCACATCCTTCATGCTCATGCCATGCACCCGCAGCAGATAGTCAGCGCGGGGGTGGAAGAACGTCGGGTTGATGTTGCAGGACTCTTCGATGTGTTGCTGGGCCAGGATGGGGGCGCCAGCCGCCACACGACCGATGATTGGCAGGGTGGATTCGTCAGCCTTGGCTTCGAAACCTGGAATGCGGATGCCGCGAGAGGCGCCAGGCGTCATCTCGATCGCACCTTTGCGGGCCAGTGCCTTTAGGTGTTCTTCCGCTGCGTTGGGCGATTTGAAACCCAGTTCCTGAGCGATTTCCGCACGGGTTGGCGGGTAGCCGTTGTCGTCGAGGCAACGTTTGATGAAGGCCAGAATCTCTGCTTGGCGTGGCGTCAGCTTTAGCATATTGATCGCTCTGTCTTTTTATACAGTGACTGGGATTATATACAGTGAAAGCTTCTTGGCAATGCCCCTTTTTTAGCGCGCCGCTGGACGGTCAGTCAGCTCGCTGATTAACGACGCCGAGTTGTATGGTTAAATAGCTGACCGACCATTCCCAAAACGAACCGGCAGGCTTGACAATGCACAGGCTGAAACGTATGTTTCAAACAAGTGTTTGTCAGGCGGAGTAGCCATGGCCCAGTCGGAAACCGTTGAACGCATTCTCGATGCTGCCGAGCAGTTGTTCGCGGAAAAAGGTTTCGCCGAAACCTCGTTGCGTCTGATCACCAGCAAGGCTGGAGTCAATCTGGCGGCGGTGAATTATCATTTCGGCTCCAAGAAGGCGCTGATCCAGGCAGTTTTCTCGCGCTTCCTCGGGCCGTTCTGCACCAGCCTCGATAAAGAGCTGGAGCGACGTCAGGCCAAGCCGGAAAACAAACCGACGCTGGAAGACCTGCTGGAAATCCTCGTCGAGCAAGCCCTGGTGGTACAGCCTCGCAGCGGCAACGATCTTTCCATCTTCATGCGGTTGCTGGGCCTAGCCTTCAGTCAGAGCCAGGGCCACTTGCGTCGTTATCTGGAAGACATGTACGGCAAGGTTTTCCGTCGATACATGATGCTGGTCAACGAAGCCGCGCCGCGTATTCCACCGATCGAACTGTTCTGGCGCGTGCACTTCATGCTTGGCGCTGCGGCGTTCAGCATGTCGGGGATCAAGGCATTGCGGGCGATTGCCGAGACCGATTTTGGCGTCAACACCTCCATTGAGCAGGTGATGCGCCTGATGGTGCCGTTCCTCGCTGCCGGCATGCGTGCCGAAACCGGCGTCACCGACACGGCCATGGCCACCGCGCAGTTGCGTCCTCGCAGTAAAACGGCCCCAGTGGCCGCCAAGGTTTAACCGCACACGGGTGGGCGCGGCAGCTGACATCCGCTAAGCTAGCCGCCCATGCCGACTCTCGTTCTGAACCCGCTCCCCATTGATATCGCCGACCTGCCGGGCACAGCCCTCGGCGGCGAAATCGTGCGGGCCGGGTTTATCGTTTTCAAGGAATCTCTATGACTGCTGGCCTGCAAGGCTCGTTGATGGTGGACGTCGCCGGTACCTGGCTGACGGCCGAAGATCGCCAATTGTTGCGCCAGCCCGAAGTAGGCGGCCTGATCATTTTCGCTCGCAACATCGAGCATCCACGCCAGGTGCGTGAGCTGAGCGCCGCGATCCGCGCCGTTCGTCCTGATTTGCTGCTGGCGGTGGACCAGGAGGGCGGGCGGGTTCAACGCTTGCGCCAGGGCTTCGTGCGACTGCCGGCCATGCGCGCCATCGCCGACAATCCGAATGCCGAATACCTGGCCGAACAGTGCGGCTGGATCATGGCCACGGAAGTCCTCGCCGTCGGCCTCGACCTGAGCTTCGCCCCGGTGCTGGACCTGGATTACCAGCGTAGCGCTGTGGTCGGTACCCGCTCGTTCGAAGGCGACCCCGAGCGCGCGGCGTTGCTCGCCGGTGCCTTCATTCGCGGCATGAACAGCGCCGGCATGGCCGCCACCGGCAAGCACTTTCCGGGTCATGGTTGGGCCGAGGCAGACTCCCACGTCGCCATTCCCAATGACGAGCGCAGCCTCGACGAGATCCGCGCCAACGACCTAGTGCCGTTCGCTCGATTGAGCAAGCAACTGGCCGCCGTCATGCCCGCCCACGTTATTTATCCACAGGTCGACTCGCAACCCGCCGGTTTCTCCCGGCGCTGGTTGCAGGACATCCTGCGCGGTGAGCTGCAGTTCGACGGCGTGATCTTCAGTGATGATCTGTCGATGGCCGGTGCCCACGTCGTCGGCGATGCCGCCAGCCGTATCGAAGCCGCGCTGACTGCCGGTTGCGACATGGGCCTGGTGTGCAACGACCGTGCTGCCGCTGAATTGGCCCTGACCGCCGCCCAGCGCATGAAGGTCACGCCGTCACCGCGTATCGCGCGGATGCGCGGGCAATCGTTCGCCGGCACCGAATATCGTCAAGATCCGCGCTGGCTTGCTGCCATCGGCGCGCTCAAAGACGCTCAACTGATTGAATAAGGACTCTTTGTTATGACGATCTACGCGATTATCGGTGGCACCGGCCTGACGCAACTCGAAGGCCTGAGCATTCGTCAGTCACTGGCGGTGGACACGCCTTACGGTCCGCCATCGTCCGAGGTTCATATCGGCGAATACGCGGGCAAGGAAGTGCTGTTTCTCGCGCGTCACGGCCACCCGCACAGATTGCCGCCGCATCAGGTCAACTACCGCGCCAACCTCTGGGCGCTGAAACAGGCCGGGGCCGAAGCGATTCTCGCGGTCAATGCCGTGGGCGGGATTCATGCGGCGATGGGCACCGGACATTTCTGTGTGCCCCATCAATTGATCGACTACACCAGCGGCCGCGAACACACCTATTTCGCCGGTGACCTGGAACAGGTCACCCACATCGATTTCAGCTATCCCTACAGCGAGTCGCTGCGTCAGCAGTTGATCGCCGCATTGGCGGCCGAAGGCGTTGGCTACAGCAGTCATGGCGTGTACGCCTGCACCCAAGGGCCTCGCCTGGAAACCGTGGCTGAAATCGCGCGACTGGAACGTGACGGCTGCGACATCGTCGGCATGACCGGCATGCCGGAAGCTGCGCTGGCTCGTGAGCTGGAGCTGGATTACGCCTGCCTGGCGCTGGTGGTGAACCCGGCGGCGGGCAAGTCAACGGCGGTGATTACCATGGCCGAGATTGAGCAGGCGTTGCACGACGGGATGGGCAAGGTTAAGTCGACGCTGGCGCGGGTTCTGAAGGGCTGAGTCAGGCTCTATACCAAGGTAAAATCTTCGCGGGCAAGCCTCGCTTCCACAGGATCACCGTGATCCTTGTAGACGCGAGGCTTGCCCGTGAAAGCGATCTACTAGGCGCCGAATATCTCAGCGCTTCTCCAACTTATCCGGCAACGGCGCAAACAACGCTTCGATATCATCACTCTGCAACTTCCAGTCCCCAGCCGAGCGTCCATCGAGTACGCCCGCCGCCAGGTCGGACTTTTCCTTTTGCAGATGCTGAATCTTCTCTTCGACCGTGCCCCGGGCAATCAGCTTGTAGACGAACACCGGTTTTTCCTGGCCGATGCGATAAGCGCGGTCGGTCGCCTGATTTTCCGTCGCCGGGTTCCACCACGGATCATAGTGAATCACCGTGTCGGCTTCGGTGAGGTTCAAGCCGACACCACCCGCCTTCAAACTAATCAGAAAGATCTGACGCTTGCCGCTCTGGAAGTCTTTCACCGGCGCGCGTCTATCGCGGGTTTGTCCGGTCAAGATCGCGTATTCAACGCCGCGTTTCTTCAGTTCGTCCTCGATCAACGCCAACATCGACGTGAACTGCGAGAACAGTAAAATCCGCCGACCTTCTTCAAACAACTCTTCCAGCATCTCCATCAAGCTGTCGAGCTTGCCGGACGTGCTGCCGCGCGTGGGCAGTACGGCGTCGTTGACCAGGCGCAAATCGCAGCACACCTGCCGCAACTTCAGCAGCGCTTCCAGGATGATGATCTGGCTGCGGGCCACGCCTTTGCGGGTGATCTCATCGCGAACTTTCTTGTCCATGGCCAGGCGCATGGTTTCATACACGTCGCGCTGGGCCTCGTTGAGATCGACCCAATGGATGATCTCGGTTTTTGGCGGCAATTCTGTTGCGACCTGTTCCTTGGTCCTACGCAGCAGAAACGGTTTGATCCGACCGTTGAGGTGCTGGAGCCGGACTTCACTGCCGCGCTTTTCAATCGGCACACGGTAGTCGCGATTGAAGCTTTTGACATCGCCGAGCCAGCCGGGCAGCAGGAAGTGGAACAGCGACCACAGCTCGCCCAGGTGATTTTCCAGCGGCGTGCCACTCAGGCACAGGCGCTGCCGCGCATTCAGTTCACGAGCCGCCTGTGCGGCCTTGCTGTTGGGGTTCTTGATGTACTGCGCTTCATCCAGAACCAACACGTGCAACGGCACCGCGGCCAGGGTTTCCACGTCCTTGGGCAGCAGCGCATAGGTGGTCAGGATCAGATCGTAGTCGGTCAGGTTCTCGAAGTGCTTTTTGCGACTGGCACCGTACAGCGCCAGCACGTTGAGCTGTGGCGTGAAGTGCGCCGCTTCGTCGAGCCAGTTGGGGATCAGGCTGGTGGGCATCACCACCATGCATGGCCGATCGAGACGCCCGGCGATTTTCTCACTGAGAATGTGCGCCAGAGTCTGTAGGGTTTTACCCAGGCCCATGTCATCCGCGAGAATCCCGCCGACTTCCAGTTGCCGCAGCGACTGCATCCAGCTCAGACCTTCGAGCTGATACGGCCGCAACGTGGCGTTCAAGCCTTCCGGCGCGGTCGTGGTGAAGTCCTTGATGTCCCGCAGACGCTGGGCAAAGCTGCGGATCTGCTCGCCGCCTTCCCATAGCAACGGCATATCTTCCAGCGGATTCAGCCGGATCGCATCGGCCTTGCTCAAGCGCAGCGTGGTTTCGCCGGGCCCTTGCAGGTAGAACTCGCCAAGGGTTGCCAGCACCGGCTTCAAGCGGCCGAAGGGCAGGGCGACCTGCAACGGGCCGTACTCGGAGTTCGGGCGATTGGGGATGTTCACCAGGATCAACTCGTCGTCGCGACGACGGGCCAGGCGTTCCGGATTGAGGATTTCAGTGTGCGAGCGCATCAGGTTCAACAGGATCGGCAGCAGGCTCAATCGTTCGCCATTGACGATGATCCCCAGCTCCAGATCAAACCAGTCGCGTTCCGGCGCCTGTTCGACGGTGGCGTACCAGTCGTCCACCGCGGTCAGGTCAAAACCGAAGTCCTCGTCGATCTGCAACTCCCAGCCCTGGGAACGCAGCTTCGGCAGCTCATTGAGGGTGAAGGTCAGCCAGGCACTGTCGTTGACCATCTCGAACAGTTCGCCAGCACTTTCCGGCAAGGCCTTGCTTTGGCGGGTGGCGATCTTGAAACCAAGGATTCGTAGCTGTTCCCTGTAGGCCTGTTCGACTTCCGGGTGACGTTTTATCCGTAATGTCTGTGTTTCCTGACGAATCAGGACGTCGGCATTCTTCTGTCCGGACACGTACTCGTCGAGATAGCTGAAGGACAACGCTGCGCGATGCTGGATGTAACGCTGCATCTTGCCGTTACGCGGTTCGAAGGCGCTGAACTCGATGCTCGCCAGCCACAGGCGCGGCAGCGGTTGCACGTTATCCACCGGAATTTGCGGCAGCGCTTTCGGGCTGCGGTTTTCCAGTACGGCCTGGAGTTTTTCCAGCAATTCGGCGTCTTGCGCTGCGGCGGGGTAGGCCAGGGTTTCCTGGACCTTCAGCAGCACCGCTGCGCAATGTTTGCAGTTGCTATGGACCGGGCACGTGCAATTGGCGTCGACCATCAGCAGCGTGCCTTTGGCCGACTCACGCAGGCGAATGGTCTGACGGTAAACGTTACCGCCCGAGCCTTCGCACGCGGCGATGACCGTGGCGTCGCCGACCTCGACAATCCTGACGCGGTTCTCCAGAGCGTAGCGACGGCCACGCTCCAGGCTCTGTTCCTTGAATCGGCTGACCCAGGAAGGTGCGAGGGGTTTGCTCAGGGTCGACATAGGGACTCAATCAGTCCGGAATTTCTTCGGGGGCTGGCCGAGGCGCAGGAGCGGTCAGCGAGGTGATTTTGATCAGCAGGCCCAGGTGGCCGGCGTCGAGGAAATTCAACTGCCCGTTCTTGGTATGGCTTTCGGTTTTCAAGCGTTCACTGGCGGTGACCAGGCCATCGGGGTTGATCTGATTGACCCAGAAATCCGCGTCGACGTCGGTGAAACGCCCCAATTTCATACTCAACGTGCCCTCGATGGGGAATTGACCGAATTGCTCGGTGCCTTCGCTGATCGCAATTTTGCTGGCTTCTTCACCCAGGGGCTGTTGCCAGGCCTTGTGCAACAACACCGTGTAGTCGGCGCTGGCCGTGAGTTTTTCTATCTCGCCATTGAGGCTTGGCGTGCGCTGGCTGTCGGGGCTCAGGCGCTGGGCGCCGGCGGCCCAGTCTTCCGGCGCGGCACGGCTGACGATGGCCGGCACGGCGTTTTGCCGGACCAGAATCATTTCGACCTGATACAGGTCATCGGCAAACGCCGAAGGGGTGACCAGGGCAATCAACAAGGTCAGTGAGCGAAACAGGCGCATGCGGCGTCCTTCAAGCAGTTTTCGGGAGGAGGCGCTCAAACAGCGCCTCTACAGTATTAAAGCGCTCTTCCGGGCGCTCCATCGGCACCATGAATTTGAACATCGTGGCGCCTTCGAATTTGTAGCGTTTGGGTTGGCTCTGGATCAGTTTGATCAACGTCAACGGGTCCACCGGCGTCTGTGCCGCGAACTCGATTCGACCGCCTTGCGGGCCACCGTCGACTTTCTTGATGCCCAGTTGTTCGGCCTGCAATTTCAGCAAGGTGATCCGCACCAGGTTCTTGGTCGGCTCCGGCAGCAGGCCGAAACGGTCGATCATCTCCACTTGCAGGTCCTTGAGACCTTCCTCGTCGGTCGCCGAGGCGATGCGCTTGTAGAGAATCAAACGGGCGTGAACATCCGGCAAGTAATCCTCGGGAATCAACGCCGGTACCCGCAAGTTGACTTCCGGACCGCCACCCAGCGGTTGATCGAGGTTCGGTTGTTCGCCCTTGCGGATCGACTTCACCGCGCGCTCGAGCATTTCCATGTACAGCGTGAAACCGACCGCCTGGATCTGTCCGCTCTGGCCGTCGCCCAGCAGTTCGCCGGCGCCACGGATTTCCAGATCGTTGGTCGCAAGCACGAAGCCCGCGCCGAGGTCCTGGGTGTTGGCAATCGCTTCCAGACGCTTCTCGGCGTCGCCGGTGATTTGCTGGCGCGGTGGCGTCAGCAAGTACGCGTAAGCCTGGTGGTGACTGCGACCGACCCGGCCACGCAACTGGTGCAACTGCGCCAGGCCGAACTTGTCGGCACGCTCGATGATGATGGTGTTGGCGCTCGGCACGTCGATGCCGGTCTCGATGATGGTCGAGGCGATCAGCACGTTGAAGCGCTTGTGGTAGAAGTCGCTCATCACCTGTTCGAGTTCGCGTTCGCGCATCTGCCCGTGGCCGATACCGATGCGTGCTTCCGGCACCAGTTCGGCGAGGTCGGCGGCGCATTTCTCGATGGTTTTCACGTCGTTGTGCAGGTAATAGACCTGACCACCACGGAGCAACTCACGCAGCAGGGCTTCCTTGATCGTGCTTTTGTTCTGCTCCATGACGAAGGTCCGCACCGACAGGCGACGAGCCGGCGGCGTGGCGATGATCGACAGGTCGCGCATCCCCGACACCGCCATGTTCAGCGTGCGCGGAATCGGTGTAGCGGTCAGCGTGAGGATGTCGACCTCACTGCGCAGGGCCTTGAGCTGTTCTTTCTGACGGACACCGAAACGGTGCTCTTCGTCGATGATCACCAGCCCGAGGTTTTTGATTTTTACATCGTCGGACAGCAGTTTGTGCGTGCCGATAACGATGTCGATCTTGCCTTCGGCCAAGTCCGCAATCGCGGCATTCACTTCCTTGGTCGACTTGAAGCGGCTCATCACTTCCACGCTCACCGGCCAGTCGGCAAAGCGGTCGCGGAAGCTGTTGTAGTGTTGCTGGGCGAGCAGGGTGGTCGGCACCAGAATGGCTACCTGACGACCGCCGTGCACCGCGATGAACGCGGCACGCATCGCCACTTCGGTCTTGCCGAAGCCGACGTCGCCGCAGACCAGTCGATCCATTGGTTTGGGCGCGAGCATGTCGGCGCGAACGGCGTCGATGGTGGTCTGCTGGTCCGGGGTTTCTTCGAACGGGAAGCCGGCGCTGAAGGTTGCGTAGTCCGCTTTTGGATCGGCGAAGGCATAACCCTCGCGGGCGGCGCGGCGGGCATAGATGTCGAGCAACTCGGCGGCGACGTCGCGCACCTGTTCGGCGGCTTTGCGCTTGGCTTTCTGCCAGGTCTCGGAGCCGAGACGGTGCAGCGGGGCCAGGGCATCGTCGCTGCCGGTGTAACGGGCGATCAAATGCAGGTTGGCCACCGGCACGTAGAGCTTGGCGCCCTCGGCGTATTGCAAGGTCAGGAACTCGGCGGCCTGGTCGTCGATTTCCAGGGTTGCCAGGCCGAGGTAACGGCCGACGCCGTGATCGATGTGCACCACCGGCGCGCCTTCGCGCAGCTCGGTGAGGTTCTTGATCACCGCATCGTTGTTGCCGTCGGCGCGTTTTTCCCGACGCCGACGTTGCATCACCCGTTGACCGAACAACGGACTTTCCGCGATCAACGCCAGTGCCGGATCATCCAGCACCAGGCCTTCATCCAGCGGCGCAATGGTGATCGCCAGGCGATCCTTGCTCGCGACAAAATCCGGCCAGCTGTCGACGGTTTTTGGTCGCAGCTTCAGGCGTTCGAGCAACTCCAGCAGCACTTCACGGCGGCCCGCAGACTCGGCGGTAAACAGCACGCGACCGGGGAACTCGTCGAGGAAACCGGCCAGCGCTGCCAATGGCTGGGTGGCCTTGGCTTCGATAGCCAGGTTCGGCAGCGCTTGCGCCGGGAAACGTTCGCGGCCGACACCGGTTTCCACGTCTTGTTGGCTGGCGACTACGCGTGGCCAGTTCTTCAGGCGCGCGAAACAGTCTTCCACTGGCAGGAACAACTCGGCCGGTGGCAATAAAGGACGGGAAGGGTCGACGCGGCGCTCTTCATAGCGATTGCGCACGTCATTCCAGAAGTTCTCTGCGGCCTGTTCGATGCCCGGCAGGGAAAACACTTGGGTGTCCTGGGGCAGGTAATCGAACAGCGTCGAGGTTTCATCGAAGAACAGCGGCAGGTAGTACTCGATACCGGCTGGCGTGATCCCGCTGCTCAGATCCTGAAAGATCGGGCAGCGACGGAAGTCGACATCGAAACGCTCGCGGAAGCGCGCCTTGAAGCGGGTGACCGCGTCTTTTTGCAGCGGGAATTCCCGCGCTGGCAGCAGGCGAACCGTGTCGACCTTGTCGATGGAACGCTGATTGTCCGGATCGAACGTACGCAGGGTCTCGATTTCGTCATCGAACAGATCGATGCGGAACGGCAGTTTGCTGCCCATCGGGAACAGATCGATCAGCGAGCCACGCACGGTGAATTCGCCATGCTCATACACCGTATCGACGTAGCGATAGCCGCTGGCCTCGAGCCGGGTGCGCATTTGCTCGACGTCGAGCTTCTGGCCGACGTCCAGCACCAGGCTGCTGCCGAGCAGAAACTTGGTCGGCGCCAGGCGATGCAGAGCCGTGGTGATCGGCACTACCAGCACACCATGGGTCAGCTCCGGCAACCTATATAAGCTGGCAATGCGCTGGGAGATGATGTCCTGGTGCGGCGAGAACAGGTCGTAGGGCAGGGTTTCCCAATCGGGAAAATGCAGCACGGGTAAATCCGGGGCGAAGAAACTCAGCTCCTGTTCCAGCCGTTCGGCACTTTGGCTGTCGGCGGTCAGCAGCAGGGTAAAGCGCTTGGCAGCGCTGGCGGCCTCGGCGATGGCCAGGCTCAGGGCGGCACCGGGCAGGTTGCCCCAGTGCTGTTTACCTGCCGCGGCAGGGAGAAGCGGTAGACGCAGAACGGGCACGGAAGGTTGAGCTCCAAGCGTTGCGACAAAGTCGGTAATTGTAGCGGTCTCGGGTGCCGGCTGTCAGTTGCAGATATGTCTATTACACGGGTTGGGCGAAATGTAGTGGTAAAGACAAAATCCGCCGGTTTTTTAGGGAAAATTAGCGATTATGTAGTGGCAAAACCAACCAGTGTTACGGATGGTTACGGACAAGGCAGCGCTACCTCCAAAAAATTGACTGCGCTGCAAGCCCCGTATTTACTGGGCTCCAGCGCAGCGTAATTTTTTTGAACGGAAATTTGTTACGGCTCGCACGACAGGCGCGCATTGCTACGAGAGGCACTCGGCGGCATAATGTAGCCCCTTTTTTCTGCCCCTACATATGTGGAAGGTTCCCGTGACTCAGAAGCCCGACCAGTGTCTTGGTGAATGGATCGACCGTGAAGCACTCGCAGAAGCGATGATTCCGCTTATCGGTCAGCTCTACCGCAATAACAACGTGGTGAGCTCGATCTATGGCCGCAGCCTGATCAATCGTTCAGTCATTGCGATTCTCAAAGCTCACCGCTTCGCTCGCCATCGCCAGTCCGATGACAGCGAACTGTCCGTCCACGAAACATTCCCGCTGCTCAAAGCCATGAGCGAGCTCAAGCTCGGCGCCGCTTCGGTCGACCTGGGCAAGCTGGCGGTCAAATTCAAGGCCGAAGGCAATGGCCGCACCGCCGAGCAGTTCGTCCGTGAAGAACTGGCTGACGTGGTTGGCCAGCAAAACGTTGCCGCGCGCAAAGGCACCGACGTTGTCCTGTACGGCTTCGGTCGTATCGGCCGTCTGCTGGCACGTATCCTGATCGAGAAAACCGGTGGTGGCGACGGCCTGCGTCTGCGCGCCATCGTCGTCCGCAAGGGCGCCGAGAACGACCTGGTCAAACGCGCCAGCCTGCTGCGTCGCGACTCGGTTCATGGTCCGTTCGATGGCACCATCACCATTGATGAAGCCAACAACACCATCACCGCCAACGGCAACCTGATCCAGGTTATCTACGCGAAAAACCCGACTGAAGTGGATTACACCCAGTACGGCATCAAAGATGCGCTCCTGGTGGACAACACCGGTGTTTGGCGTGACGCCGAGGGCCTGGGCCAGCACTTGGCTTGCCCGGGTATCGACCGCGTTGTGCTGACCGCGCCTGGCAAAGGCAAGCTGAAGAACATCGTTCACGGCATCAACCACGGTGAAATCACCGCTGATGACAAGATCGTTTCCGCCGCTTCCTGCACCACCAACGCCATCGTGCCGGTGCTGAAGGCTGTCAACGACAAGTTCGGCATCGTCAACGGTCACGTTGAAACGGTTCACTCGTACACCAACGACCAGAACCTGATCGACAACTTCCACAAGGGCGATCGTCGTGGCCGTAGCGCCGCGCTGAACATGGTCATCACCGAGACCGGTGCTGCCACCGCTGCTGCCAAGGCATTGCCTGAGCTGGCCGGCAAGCTGACCGGTAACGCGATCCGCGTTCCAACGCCGAACGTGTCGATGGCCATTCTCAACCTGAACCTTGAGAAAGCCGCGACCCGTGAAGAGATGAACGATTACCTGCGTTACATGGCGTTGCACTCCGATCTGCATAAGCAAATCGACTACGTCAACTCGCAGGAAGTGGTTTCCACCGACTTCGTTGGCTCGCGCCACGCAGGCGTTGTGGACGCCGAAGCGACCATCACCCAAGACAACCGCGTTGTTCTGTACGTTTGGTACGACAACGAATTCGGTTACAGCTGCCAAGTGGTTCGCGTGATGGAAGACATGGCCGGTGTAAACCCGCCAGCATTCCCGCGCTAAGCGTTAGCTGCAAATGAAAACGCCCCGACTTTGGTCGGGGCGTTTTTGTTTGTGCGGTGATCGTTCCCACGCTCTGCGTGGGAATGCAGCCCGGGACGCTCCGCGTCCCATTGGAACGCGGAGCGTCCCTTGAGGCATTCCCACGCAGAGCGTGGGAACGATCATGTCGCCTAGCGGGCGCCAACTACTACAGCTGCTTGCGCAGTGCGCAGTTCATGCTTGTTGCCGCGGAACAACACCAGCGTCGCAATCAACCCCAACACCGCCGCACCACTGAGCCAGATCCCTGGCGCAGCCTTGTTATCCAGCACGTGAATCAGATACGTACAGGCCGCCGGCGTAAACCCACCGAAGGTCGCGGTCGCCAGGCTGTAGGCCAGGGAGAAGCCGGTTGTACGAACTTCTACCGGCATGATCTCGGTCAGGGCCACCACCATGGCGCCGTTGTACGAGCCATACAGGAACGACAGCCACAACTCGACGATCAGCAGATGGCTGAAGCTCGGGTTGGCCACCAGCCACGACAGGGCCGGGTAAGCCGTGAGGATCGCCAGAATGGTCGCCGCCAACAGTAGGGGTTTACGCCCGACCTTGTCGGAAACGGCACCCATCACCGGCAGCCAGAAGAAGTTCGACAGGCCGATACATACGGTCACCAGCAACGCATCCAGATCCGACAAGTGCAGTTCGGCTTTACCGAAAGTCGGGGTGTAGGCGGTGATCAGGTAGAACGACACAGTGGTCATGACCACCAGCGCCATGCCGGCGATAACGATGCCAAAGTTCTGACCGACCGAACGGATGATTTCCTGCAGGGTAGGGCGATGTTTACGCGCCTGGAATTCAGGCGTTTCTTCCAGCGAACGACGAATCACGAAGATCACCGGCACGATCATGCAGCCGATCAGGAACGGCACGCGCCAGCCCCAGTCACCCATTTGCTCCGGACTGAGCCAGTGGTTCAAACCGACCCCCAGCAAACCGGCGAACACCACAGCAGCTTGTTGGCTGGCGGACTGCCAACTGACGAAGAAGCCCTTGCGGCCCGGGGTGGAAATCTCGGCCAGGTACACCGACACACCGCCCAGTTCCACGCCCGCCGAGAAACCTTGCAACAGGCGACCGAACAGCACGATCAGCGGCGCGGCCACACCCAGGGTGGCGTAGCCCGGCACGCAGGCAATCAATACCGTGCCGGCGGCCATCAAGGCGAGGGTGATGATCAGTCCTTTGCGGCGGCCATGACGGTCGATGTAGGCGCCAAGGAAAATCGCACCCAGCGGACGCATCAGGAACCCGGCGCCGAATGTCGCCAGGGACAGCATCAGGGAGGCGAAGGCGCTGTCGGCAGGGAAGAAGGTCTTGGCAATGGCCGTGGCGTAAAAGCCGTAGACCATAAAGTCGAACATCTCAAGAAAATTACCGCTGACAACGCGAAAGATCGCTTTGCCTTTGCCCGTATTCGAGGACATTTGAACGCTCTCACTTTGGCTGTCTTGTTGGAAATCCCTGGTCTTGACGCTTCCATGCTGTCGGCCTAAGGCATGCAGGCACGCGCCGAACAGTTTTGTAACGATATGTGTATGAGGATAGATAGGCAACCACTAGTTAGCTTGCTGCTTAAACGTAATAGCCATTACGCGGCACGAATTTAGAGGTGGAGCGAATTAGCCTCCTGCTCCTGCAGGAAGGGCATAATGGCCGGCCTTGGCGTTGTGTCAGGGTATTTAGGGGAAGTGAGCGTGTTGAAACGGCAGGGTATTTCCATGGTGCTGTGCGTTGCCCTGTCCGGCTGTGGCAACGGCGATTCCATGGAAAGCTTCGGTGGCCCGACTATGGGCAGCACCTATTCGATCAAGTACGTACGCACCGAAGGGTTGCCCGCACCGAAAGACGTACGGGTCGAAGTCGAAAAAATCCTCGCCGACGTCGACCGGCAAATGTCCACCTACCGCAGTGACTCGGACATCGAGCGCTTCAACGATCTACCCGCCAATCGCTGTCAGACCATGCCCGCGCCGGTCCTCGAATTGGTCCGTGTCGGCGAGCAACTTTCGCTTCTAAGCGAAGGCTCCTACGACCTGACGGTCGAACCACTGATGAACCTTTGGGGTTTCGGCCCACAGGCTCGCGAAGAAAAAGTCCCGAGCGCCGAAGCACTGGCCGAAGTGATGCGCCGAGTCGGCCACACGCACCTGCGCATCGACGGCGATCAGCTCTGCAAGGACGCCGCCGTCGAGGTTGATTTCAACAGCATCGCCGCCGGCTACTCAGTCGACACAATTGCCGCCAGACTCGAAGCGATGGGCATCCACGACTACCTCGTCGAAGCTACAGGCGAACTCAAGGCGGCCGGCAAAAAGCTCGACGGCTCAGCGTGGAAAATTGCCCTGGAAGAACCCCGGGACGATCAGCAAGTGGCCGAGCGCATCATCAATGTCGACGGCTACGGCGTCTCCACGTCCGGCGACTACCGAAACTATTTCGAACAAAACGGCCGCCGCTATTCCCACACCGTCGACGCCCGGACCGGCGTGCCGATTACCCACAACCTTGCCTCCGTCACGGTGATTAATCCTTCAACCCTGATGGCCGATGGCTTATCAACGCTGTTGCTGATTCTCGGTCCTGAACGTGGATGGGACTACGCACAAAAACACAACATCGGTGCATTCTTTGTGATTCGTGCCGATACAGGTTTCGTCACACGGACCAATCAGGCTTTTGAGCTTCTCAGTGGCGGCAAAACCGAATGATTGCGGCGATCCGAGCATTGAAGACTGGCGTTGTAGCGCCGGCAAAAGTAGCCTGTGACGCGACCAAGGGTTAATGTGCGCGGCGTTGACGCTTCTATAGACTGTGTCCGGGTTCTGCACTGACCCAAAATTGTTCCTTCACGCCGCAGATCGGCGTGATTTAGCCGCAGGTGCCGATGGCGCCGCGGCCTGTTCTGAGGAGTACGCATGGCTGTCTACAACTACGACGTGGTGGTGCTGGGTTCCGGCCCGGCAGGAGAAGGCGCGGCAATGAACGCCGCCAAAGCAGGACGCAAGGTGGCGATGGTCGACAGCCGTCGCCAGGTCGGCGGCAACTGCACCCACCTGGGTACCATCCCGTCCAAGGCATTGCGTCACTCGGTCCGGCAGATCATGCAGTTCAACACCAACCCGATGTTCCGGGCCATTGGTGAGCCGCGTTGGTTCTCGTTCCCGGACGTGCTGAAAAGCGCTGAAAAAGTCATTTCCAAACAAGTCGCCTCGCGTACCGGCTACTACGCCCGTAACCGTGTCGACGTGTTCTTCGGCACTGGCAGCTTCGCCGACGAGCAAACCATCGAAGTGGTCTGCGCCAACGGTGTAGTCGAAAAGCTTGTCGCCAAGCACATCATCATCGCCACCGGTTCGCGTCCGTATCGCCCGGCGGACATCGATTTCCATCACCCGCGTATCTACGATAGCGACACCATCCTCAGTCTCGGCCACACTCCGCGCAAACTCATTGTTTACGGCGCCGGCGTGATCGGTTGCGAGTACGCGTCGATCTTCAGTGGTCTGGGGGTGCTGGTTGAGCTGGTGGACAACCGTGGTCAATTGCTGAGCTTCCTCGACTCGGAAATTTCCCAGGCCCTGAGTTATCACTTCAGCAACAACAACATCACGGTTCGCCACAACGAAGATTACGACCGCGTCGAAGGCGTGGACAACGGCGTGATCCTGCACCTCAAGTCCGGCAAGAAGATTAAGGCCGACGCCTTGCTCTGGTGCAACGGCCGTACCGGTAACACTGACCAGTTGGGTCTGGAAAACATCGGTGTGAAGGTCAATAGCCGTGGCCAGATCGAAGTCGACGAAGCCTACCGCACCTGCGTGCCGAATATTTACGGCGCCGGTGACGTGATCGGCTGGCCGAGCCTGGCCAGTGCCGCCCACGACCAGGGTCGCTCGGCGGCTGGCAGCATCGTCGATAACAACAGCTGGCGCTTCGTGAATGACGTGCCGACCGGCATCTACACCATTCCGGAGATCAGCTCGATCGGCAAGAACGAGCAAGAGCTGACCCAGGCCAAAGTGCCGTACGAAGTGGGCAAGGCGTTCTTCAAGAGCATGGCGCGTGCACAGATTGCCGGCGAGCCCCAGGGCATGCTGAAGATCCTGTTCCACCGCGAGACCCTGGAAGTGCTGGGCGTTCACTGCTTCGGCTATCAGGCGTCGGAAATTGTTCACATCGGCCAGGCGATCATGAGCCAACCGGGCGAACTGAACACCCTCAAGTACTTCGTCAACACGACGTTCAACTACCCGACCATGGCCGAAGCCTATCGGGTAGCGGCGTACGATGGCCTCAACCGGCTTTTTTGAGCGGCTCCGGCCGGTGGCCTGAGCCGGCCGGGGAGACCGATTTCAGCAATTCTCGAGGGTGGCAGTGGCCAAACCGGGAAAGTCTGTAATCAGGCTGTCAACGCCGAAGTCGGCGAGTCTGCGCATCAGCGCGGGCTCGTTGACTGTCCATACCGACACATGCAACCCCTGACGTTGCGCCTTCTGCAGGCGTTCCGGCGTACACAGGGTCCAGTTCAGCGCCAGAATCTCACAGCCATAGCTTTGCGCGACCTTCAACGGGTCGAGCCAGGCGTATTCGGCGACCAATCCGCGGGACACGTCCGGCACCAGGTCCAGCGCGGCTTTCAATACTTCCCGTGAACTGGAAGTGATGGTCACCTTGTCCAGCACGCCATGACGCACCGCCATTTCTCGAATCGCCAGCACCGTGGTCGCGGCGCGGGTGCGTGAAGCGCTTTTGACTTCCAGTTGCCAGTGCTCGAAATCGCATTTCTCGAACAGTTCTTCCAGCGTCGGAATCGGGCACGGCTTGATCCAGCCCGGGCCGCCCTTGCGCGCGTCGTAGGTCACCAGATCCTTGGCGCTGTGCTCGACCACTTTGCCGCGGCGGTCGGTGGTGCGCTTGAGCGTCGGGTCATGGATGACCATCAGCTCGCCGTCCATGGACAGGTGCAGGTCCAGTTCGCAGCGGCGCACGCCGTGCTTGAGACATTCCTGAAAACTGGTCAGGGTATTTTCCGGTGCTTCGCCTTTGGCGCCGCGATGGCCGTAGATGAGGGTCACGGTTCTTCCTTAATTAAATGCCTGATTCGTTTTGTTCGCGGGCCAGACGTCGTTCCTGGGCCTGCTTTTGCAAGATGTAGCGCGCGAGCAATTGGCGTTGGGCATCGGTCGGGTACTCGAACTCGGTGCCGACGTCATAGCCGTCGCCCTTGCGGTCACAGTGGGTGACCCTGGCTCGCAGCAACAGGCCCAACGCTTGCGGCATCAACACCAGTTTGACCGACAGGTGCGCGCCGACGGCAATCGGTGTCGGGTACTGAAAGTCGATGCCGCCTTCGGAGATGATCACCGGTTGCGGCTCGCCGATCTGCCCGAGCACGGTCAGGGCGACCACCTGGCTGAGCAGGTCGATGCGTTTGTTCTGGGATTTCAGGAAGGCAGCAATCGCCCGGTCGCGCTCACTGATCTGGCGCAACAGGTGCTGCGACTCGAATTCGCTCAGGTGCAGTTCGCTGAGCAAGTTGAAGAGCGGGGAAGCATCCTGCAATACTTCCTGGCCTGCGGCTTCGGGAGCGGACAGGGGCCGAATTTCCAGTGCGATCGCGTCCTCGATACGGTAGTATTCGCGGCGATCTTCTTCATCTAATGTCGACATGGCGAACCCATGGTAGCGGCGGTGGTCTGAGTGTAAAGCTGGTTATCGACCCCCGCCACAAGGACGTTCCTTTTCCCTCCGAACAAGCCCCGACATGTTCAGACCTCTCTTCGTATTTATTGGCACGCGTTATACCCGTGCAAAGCGTCGCAATCATTTTGTGTCGTTCATTTCCCTGACTTCGATGATCGGGCTCGCCCTTGGCGTGGTCGTGATGATCGTTGTCCTGTCGGTCATGAACGGCTTCGATCATGAGATGCGCACCCGCGTGCTGGGCATGGTGCCCCACGCGACCATCGAGTCCGGTGAACCGATCAACGACTGGCAAGGCCTGGCCACCCAGGTCAAGCAGAACCCGCAGGTGACGGCCGTTGCGCCGTTTACCCAGATGCAGGGGCTGCTGACCAACAATGGCAAGGTGTCCAAGGTGTTGCTCAATGGCATCGACCCGGCGCTGGAGCGCCAGGTCTCGATCATTGATAACTTCATGCAGCAGGGCAAGCTCGACGACCTGGCTCCCGGCAGCTTCGGCATCGTCATCGGTGACAAGGCCGCGGCCAAGCTCGGCGCAGCCATCGGCGACAAGCTGACGTTTGTCGCGCCGGAAGTCACCGTGACCCCGGCCGGGATGTTCCCGCGCATGAAACGCTTTACCGTGGTCGGCATCTTCCATGTCGGCGCCGGTGAGCTGGACGGCTACCTGGGCGTGACCAACCTGCAGGACCTGGCCAGGCTGCATCGCTGGAAGCCGGATCAGGTCCAGGGCATCCGCCTGAAATTCGACGACCTGTTCCAGGCGCCACGCGTGGCGTGGACCATCGCCCAGCAACTCGGCGAAGACCATTACTACGCCCGCGACTGGACTCGCACCCACGGCAACCTGTATCAGGCAATCCGCATGGAAAAAGCCATGATCGGTCTGTTGTTGCTGCTGATCGTCGCCGTCGCGGCCTTCAACATCATCTCCACGCTGGTGATGGTGGTGAATGACAAGAAGGGCGATATCGCGATTCTGCGCACCCTTGGCGCCACGCCAGGGTCGATCATGGCGATCTTCATGGTCCAGGGCACGGTCATTGGCGTGGTCGGTACGCTGATCGGCGCCGTGGTCGGGATCTTCGCCGCGCTGAACGTCAGCGCCGCGATCTCGGCTCTCGAAGGCTTGATCGGGCATAAATTCCTCAACGCCGACGTGTATTTCATTGATTACCTGCCATCGCAAGTGCAGAGCCAGGATGTGTTGATGGTCTGCGCCGCCGCGTTGGTACTGAGTTTCCTCGCCACCCTGTATCCAGCCTGGCGTGCCGCGCGCACCCAGCCTGCGGAGGCGCTACGTTATGAGTGAGTCGGGCATGAGTGAAAAAGCAATCTTGAGCTGCCGCAACTTGGGCAAATCCTACGAGGAAGGCCCGGAGTCGGTAGAGGTTTTGGCCGGTCTGCAACTGGAACTGCATCCAGGTGAGCGCGTGGCGATTGTCGGCACTTCGGGTTCGGGCAAAAGTACTTTGCTCAACCTGCTGGGCGGTCTCGATACGCCGACCAAGGGCAGCGTCTGGCTCGACGGTGAAGAGCTTTCGGCCCTGAGCGAAAAAAACCGTGGGCTGCTGCGTAACCGTTCCCTCGGGTTCGTGTACCAGTTCCACCACTTGCTGCCAGAATTTACCGCACTCGAAAACGTGTGCATGCCGCTGCTGATCGGCAAGACCGCGATCCCGGAAGCACGCCGGCGTGCCACCGCGTTGCTGGAGCGGGTAGGGCTGGGGCATCGTCTGCAGCACAAACCGTCGGAACTGTCCGGTGGCGAACGTCAGCGTGTGGCCATCGCCCGAGCCTTGGTGAACAACCCGGGGCTGGTGATGCTCGACGAGCCGACCGGCAACCTCGACTCCCACACAGCGCAAGGCATTCAGGATTTGATGCTGGAACTCAGCACCTCGATGCGCACGGCGTTCCTGGTGGTGACTCACGACATGAACCTGGCTCGCCAGATGGATCGCGTCCTGCATTTGCAGGAAGGTTGCCTGACGCCCATCTGATTGACCGAAACCCGGCGCGGCTGAAAAGTCCGTCGGGTCTTTTATTTTTATACGGTGCCCAAGCGAATGTTCAGACCGTTATCGATCTTTATCGGCGCGCGCTACACCCGCGCCAAGCGCCGCAATCGCTTTGTTTCCTTCATCTCGATGACCTCGATGATCGGCCTCGCCCTGGGCGTGCTGGCGATGATCGTGGTGCTCTCGGTGATGAACGGCTTCCAGCGCGAAATGAGCTCGCGCATCCTCGGCATGGTGCCCCACGCGACCATCGTCGGCGTGAACCCGATCGACGATTGGCAGCCAGTGGCCGCCGCGGCGATGAAAAATCCCGAGGTGACGGCCGCCGTGCCGTTCACCGAGATGGAAGGCATGCTCTCCTATAAAGGCGCGATGCAGCCGATCCAGGTCAGCGGCATTGATCCTGCGCAGGAAGGCAAGGTCTCCATCGTCGCCCAGCACATCGTGCAAGGTCGCCTTGATGCCCTGAAGCCTGGTGAGTTCGGCGTGGTGGTCGGTGAAATCACCGCGCGCCGCTTCCGCTTGAACGTCGGCGACAAACTCACCTTGATCGTGCCGGAAGTCAGCACCGCTCCCGGCGGCATCACCCCGCGCATGCAGCGACTGAACGTGGTTGGCGTGTTCAAGGTCGGCGCCGAACTCGATGGTTCGATGGCGCTGATCCACATGGCCGACGCCGCGCAAATGCAGCATTGGCAGCCGAACCAGGTGCAGAGCGTGCGCCTGGCGGTGAAGGATCTGTACGCGGCGCCGAAGGTGTCGAACGACATCGCCAACAGCCTCGGCACGGCTTACAAGGCTGACGACTGGACCCACACCCAGGGCAGTCTGTTCAGCGCGATGAAAATGGAAAAAACCATGATCGGCCTGCTGTTGCTGATGATCGTCGCGGTGGCGGCGTTCAACATCATCGCGACGTTGATCATGGTGGTGAACGACAAGGGCGCGGACATTGCGATCCTGCGCACCATCGGCGCCACGCCACGGCAGATCATGGCGATCTTCATGGTCCAGGGCACGGTGATCGGCATTGTCGGCACCTTGATCGGCGGCGTGCTGGGGGTGATTGCGGCGTTGAACGTCAGTGAGCTGGTGGGTTGGCTGGAACGCGTCAGCGGGCAGCACATCTTCAGTTCGGATGTGTATTTCGTCAGCAACTTGCCTTCGGAATTGCAGGGCGGGGATGTGTTGTTGATCTGCTCGGCGGGGTTCATCTTGAGCTTCCTGGCGACGGTTTACCCGGCCTGGCGTGCGGCGAAGATCGAGCCTGCTCACGCGTTGCGGTATTCGTAAGCCACCCACGATCGTTCCCACGCTCTGCGTGGGAATGCCTCACCGGACGCTCCGCGTTCGGTTTTGGATGTGACGCGGAGCGTCACGGGCTGCATTCCCACGCAGAGCGTGGGAACGATCAGGCTCAAGGCAACTCGATCACAAACCGTGTCCATCCGTTATCCGATTCGCAACGAATCTGTCCGCCATGGGCGCGAATGATCGACTGGGTAATCGCCAAACCCAACCCCGCATGCTCACTACTCCCTTCCTGACGCGCCGGATCAGCTCGATAGAAGCGGTCAAACAAACGCGGCAGCAGCGCCTCATCAACCCCGTCCCCACTGTTCTCAACCGTCAGGCTCAAACCTTTGGGCTGCTCGACTATTCGCACCCGAACTTCGCCGTTAGCCGGGGTAAACCGCAGCGCATTGTCCAGCAGATTGGAAAGCGCCCGGCGCAACATGCTGCGATCGCCCGCCATCCGCGCCATGCCGTCACGGCTCAGTTTGACCTGCGCGTCCTCGGCCAGCGGCGCGAAGAACTCCAGCAATAGGTCCACTTCTTCCGCCAGTTCCAACGGTTCACGCTTGGGCATTAGCAAGCCGTGGTCGGCCTTGGCCAGGTACAACATGTCGTTGACCAGTTGCGCCATCCATTGCAGCTCTTCGAGGTTGCTGTGCAGCGCTTCGCGGTAGTCCTCGATGGGGCGCGGGCGGGTGAGGGTGACCTGAGTGTGGGTCAGCAGGTTCGACAGCGGCGTGCGCAGTTCATGGGCGATGTCAGCGGAGAAAGCGGAGAGCCGTTGAAAAGAGTCGTCGAGGCGTCCGAGCATGGCGTTGAAGTTGTGGGCCATTTCCGCCAGTTCCGGCGGCATGTTCTCTTCCGGCAACCGCGCATTGAGCGAATGCGCCGAAACCCCGCTGGCCACCACGCTCATCCGGCGCAAGGGGCGCAAACCACTGCGTGCCGCCCAGGCCCCGAGCAGGGCAGTGGCCAGGGCCGAGAGGCCAACGGTCAGCCAGATCAGGTGCTGCATGCGTTGCAGGAAGTGTTGGTGATGGGTGATGTCCAGCAGCAACGTCAGTTGCGGTGAATCAGGTTTATCGAGGAACAGCGGGGCGTTGAGGACGCGATAGTCGGTGCCGTCATCGTTCACGGTCGACAAGCCCGGTTTTTGCGGGAGCTTCGTGGGCAGGTGCGTCGAACTGTCATACCAACGCTGGCCATCGCTGCCGGTAATGCGCAGCGACAAATCAGCCTGCCGACTCAACTCGTCTTGCAGTTTTACTTCACTTTCACTGGACTGAATATCGTGCAACGCCCGACGCAAGCCGATCAACTTGCCGTCCAGCAATTGCTGGTCGAGTTCAATAAAGTGCGCTTCGCTGGCGCGGCTGAACAATACCCCGGCAAACAACGACACCACCGCCGTGCAAGCGGCGAATAGCAGGGCCAGGCGATTACTTAATGAAAGCCGGCGCATCAGGCGTCGCGCTCTTCAAGCACATAACCCATGCCGCGCACGGTGTGGATCAGCTTGTTGGGGAAGTCGTCGTCGATCTTCAGGCGCAGACGCCGGATTGCCACTTCGATGACATTGGTGTCGCTGTCGAAATTCATGTCCCACACCTGGGAGGCGATCAGCGACTTGGGCAACACTTCAGCTTGCCGGCGCAGGAGCATTTCCAACAGGGCGAACTCCTTGGCGGTGAGGTCGATGCGCTGACCGCTGCGTTCGACCCGGCGCCGGATCAGATCCAGGCGCAAGTCGGCCAGTTGCAGGGTGGTCTCCTGGGGGGTGGCACTACCACGACGCAACAGACTGCGGACACGCGCGAGCAGTTCGGAAAATGCGAAAGGCTTGACCAGATAGTCGTCGGCACCCAGTTCCAGACCGTGAACCCTGTCCTCCACCGCGTCCCGGGCGGTCAGAAAAAGTACAGGTGTGTCGAGGCCGGCACCGCGCACCGCTTGCAGAATCTGCCAGCCATCGCGGCCGGGCAGCATCACGTCGAGGATCAGCAGGGCATATTCACCGGTCAGCGCCAATTGCTGGCCGGTGCTGCCGTCGGCCACCAGTTCGGTATTGAAACCGGCCTCGGTCAGGCCTTGGCGCAGGTAATGGCCGGTTTTGGCCTGGTCTTCGACGATCAGCAGTTTCATTGATAACTCTGTTTAAGTGGAACGAACGCTTTATACCGTGGGTGGCTGCGGTGCAGGCCAACCTGACAAAGTTGTAATCTGCCTGTCAGGTTGCGGGCAGGCGTGTCAGTTTAGAGTTTTCCACAGGCTGAACCTTATCTTGTTGGAGTACGACTATGTTTTTGCGCAATCCCCTGGTGCTGGCCGCGTGTTTGCTGACGTTGAGTGCGCCGGCGTGGGCATCGCCTGCGCAGACCTACGACTTCGGGCAACCGGCACCGGCGGCCAAGGCCAGCCGCAGCGTGGAAGTGGTGATGGGCGATATGTCGTTCGATCCGAAGACCATCGATATCAAGGCCGGTGAGACGATTCGCTTTGTGCTGGTGAATAAAGGCCAGTTGCTGCATGAATTCAACCTCGGTGACGCAGCGATGCATGCTGCGCACCAGCAGGAAATGTTGAAGATGCAGCAAAGTGGCATGCTGACGCCTACGGCCATGAAGGACATGGACCACGGCGCGATGGCCGGCATGGATCACGAAATGAAGCACGACGATCCGAATAGCGTACTGGTGCCGCCGGGGAAAACCGCCGAGCTGACCTGGACTTTCACCAAGGCCACCAGCCTGGAATTTGCCTGCAACATCCCAGGTCACTATCAGGCGGGCATGGTCGGCAAATTGACAGTCAGTCAGTAAGCACTCAATGGCAGGCGCAAAGGCTGGTAGAATCCGCTGATTCTTCAGTCAGGTTTCCGCCATGCATCCCGCAGCCGAACATTCGCCGCTGGGCAAATCCAGCGAATACATCGCCACCTACACGCCGTCCTTGCTGTTCCCGATCCCACGCACCGCGAAATGGGCTGAACTGGGTCTGACGGCGGACACCCTGCCGTATAAAGGCGTGGACTTCTGGAACTGCTTCGAGCTGTCGTGGCTGTTGCCGTCCGGCAAGCCGGTGGTGGCGATCGGTGAATTCAGCATTCCGGCGGATTCGCCGAACATCATCGAATCCAAGTCGTTCAAGCTGTACCTCAACTCCCTGAACCAGACGCCGTTCGCCGACACTGCGAGCCTTGAAGCGACGCTGGTCAAAGACCTGTCGGCGGCTGCCGGTAAACCGGTTGGCGTGCGCATTCGCAGCCTGCGCGACGTTGAAGCCGAAGGCGTCGTCGCGTTGCCGGGCGTGTGTATCGATGACCTGGACATCAGCGTCAGCAACTACGAGCACCCGCGTCCGGAACTGCTGCGTTGCGATGACTCGCGCATTGTTGAAGAGGCCGTGCACAGCCATTTGCTCAAATCCAATTGCCCGGTCACCAGTCAGCCGGACTGGGGCAGCGTCGCGGTGGAGTACCGTGGTTCTGCGCTGGATCATGCGAGTTTGCTGGAGTACCTCGTCAGCTTCCGCCAGCACTCGGACTTTCATGAGCAGTGCGTGGAGCGGATCTTTCTCGATTTGCAGCGGTTGTTGAAACCGGAGAAACTGACGGTGTATGCACGGTATGTGCGTCGTGGTGGGTTGGATATCAATCCGTATCGCAGTACTGAAGATGTGCAGTTGCCGAACCATCGTCTGGTCCGCCAATAGATCTTCTGCTTCAAACACGAAAAAGCCCTGCTATCACTAGCAGGGCTTTTTTGCATCTGACGGCTTCAGATCCCGATATTGCCCAGTGTTTGCACGATGTTGCGCAACGTACCGGCAATGGCGGGGTGATCGAGTTCGAAGCGTTCGACGGCCAGGTTTACGCCGTCGGCGAGGTTGGAATCCTGGGTCTTGGTTTCGAGTTCAAGCTCAAGTTCGATCTGTTCCATCAGCGCGTGCAGATCGGCGCGCTCGGCTTCGGAAAGCGGCGGATTCTGTTCCAATTGCTCGCGCAGAGTATTGAGCTGTTCTTGCAGTTCGCGGGCAGGCATGGCGTTCTTCCTTTTATCGATAGGCACTGGCATAGACCGCAGCGGCACGCCAAAGGTCTATGGCTGACCTTTAGATTAATCCACTCTCGGGCAACCTGCATGATCTCGATCAGGGCTTTTCGCCCTTGAGTCGGCGCAGGCTGATGTCGGCCAGGCAGGTGTCGAGCTCCCCGAGGTGATCGATCACCGAATGCACCCCCAGGCCAAACAGCTGCACCGTCGCCTTGCCTCGCAGGTGTTCACGGTCCTTCTGGCTCAAGGCTTGCCATTCGCTCGGCGCCAGCCCGCACAGCGAACCGCAGGACGCCAGGCCAATGGTCCACAACCCGGCATTCAGCCCGGCCTGCAACAATCGCGGCTCGCCGCTGACCAGCACGCAGCCATCCAGACGCTCGACATTTAACGCCATCAAGGCTTGCCAGCAGGCGTTCGGTGCCGGCCATGGATTGATTGTTGCTGGATGTTGCGAGGATTTGATCCATGCCGGCAGGCCAGCGGCCAAGGTGTGGCTGAGGGCTGGGGGGAGTTCATCGAGCCAGGCGCAGGGAATCTGTTGGCGCTGCAAGCTGCGCAGGCTGTCGAGGGCGCCGGGGGTGGCTTCAGCGTGTGCGGCAGTGGGCGGGCCAGGTTGACCCGTGCGGGCACCGAAATCTACCAGGCAACCACTGAGGCCGAATAATACGGCGGTCAGGTTTGGCGCGGCGACAGGCAAGGCTTCGGCAGGCGGCATATCAACGTCCCTGAAATAGCGCCAAGGCTAGGGGAGGACGGTGACAGTTGAGTGACATTGATGTGAATCACCCACAGTCATTTCGCCTCATCGGCAGGGCGACTGTTAGGGTGCTGCCTAAATCGGCCTTTCCGTCTTATACTAGCCGACTTAACGCTTGGGCCGCGCGCCCGCGCCAGTACAATCCAAGGAGTTTTCTATGCGCTGGAGCAATCAACTCGCTCAGCTATGTATGTGTGCCAGCGTGTTGCTGGTTCCGTTTGTTGCCCAGGCAGCTTCGGAAGATGATCCTTGGGAAAGCGTCAACCGCCCGATTTATCAGTTCAATGATTTTGTCGATACCTACGCGCTGAAGCCTATTGCCCAGGGCTATGAGTTCGTGACGCCGCAGTTCCTGGAAGACGGCATTCACAACATGTTCCGCAACGTCGGGGATGTCACCAACCTGGCCAACAACGTCTTGCAGGCCAAACCGGCTGCCGCGGGCGTTGATACTGCTCGGCTCATTTTCAACACCACCTTCGGTTTGCTGGGCTTCTTCGATGTCGGGACCAAAATGGGCCTGCAACGCAGCGACGAAGACTTCGGCCAGACCCTGGGCTACTGGGGCGTCGGCAGCGGTCCATACGTGATGCTGCCATTGCTCGGCCCAAGCACCTTGCGTGATGCGCCTTCCAAGTTCGTCGACGGCTACACCGGCCCGTACCGCTACATCAACGACGTGCCAGTGCGTAACTCGATCTTCGGCCTGAACATCGTCGATACTCGCGCCAGCCTGCTGTCGGCCGAGAAGCTGATCAATGGCGACAAGTACATTTTCATCCGCAATGCGTACCTGCAAAACCGCGAATTCAAGGTCAAGGACGGTCAAGTCGAAGACGATTTCTGATTTGGCGCGGTAAAACGAAGAAGGCGGCCATTGGGCCGCCTTCTTTCGTTGTGGGTTCGTGGTTATTTCATTTTCAAGATTGTAAGCCCGAGTTTCTGGTTTTCGCCGTCCTGCTCCTTCACCCACACCACTTCAGTATCGGCCTCCAACCCTTTGAGGGCCGCATGATCGGAATCGATGCGCACGCTGAGCCGGTCCCCGACCTTGAACAAACGCGGTGCCTCCACCTGCATGCCACTGCTGGAAAGGTCGATGCAGACGGCTGGCACCTCATCGCCCTCGTGAATCAGCGACACATCGGCATCGACTCGCATGCGGATGAAATCGCGCTTTTCGCTGTAGTCCCGATCGGTTTGACTCATGGGCTCGATCCTTCCATTGGGTTACGGTTTTGCCTGTTCTTATAACTCCCGGTGATTTGAGAAGTAAAGACGTCAAGCGACCATCGGCGTGAGCTTGAAACGCCCCGCGGATGGGAGTACCGTCTGCGCCTTAGAAGGGCACCTCTGGTGGACCTGTGTGTAGGGCAAACGCTCGAAAACAGTGCAGCAGAGAGGCTAGAAAGCGAATCCAGTAGTGTGAGCCGGGATAAAACCCCTGCCTGCTACGCCAACCTAATTCTGGCGCCGTTTGCCCACATGCCAAAAACCAGTGCCACGCTGCTGATAATCGATGATGACGAAGTAGTGCGCGCGAGCCTCGCCGCCTATTTGGACGACAGTGGTTTCAGTGTCCTGCAGGCCAGCAATGGCCAACAGGGTCTTCAGGTATTCGAGCAAGACAAGCCCGACTTGGTCATCTGCGATCTGCGCATGCCGCAGATGGGCGGACTCGAACTCATTCGCCAGGTCACCGAGCGGTCGCCGCAAACCCCGGTGATCGTGGTGTCGGGCGCCGGCGTGATGAACGATGCGGTCGAGGCCCTGCGCCTGGGCGCGGCGGACTACCTGATCAAGCCTCTCGAAGATCTGGCCGTGCTCGAGCACTCCGTGCGCCGGGCCCTGGATCGTGCGCGCCTGCTGCTGGAAAACCAGCGCTACCGCGACAAGCTCGAAAAGGCCAACCGCGAACTCGAAGCCAGCCTGAACCTGCTCCAGGAAGACCAGAACGCCGGTCGCCAGGTGCAGATGAACATGCTGCCGGTCAGCCCCTGGACCATCGACGAGTTCCAGTTTGCACACCAGATCATCCCGTCGCTGTACCTGTCGGGTGATTTCGTCGACTACTTTCGGGTCGACGAGCGTCGGGTAGCCTTCTACCTGGCGGACGTTTCCGGGCATGGCGCCTCTTCAGCCTTCGTCACCGTGCTGCTGAAGTTCATGACCACGCGCTTGCTGTTCGAGTCCAAGCGCAATGGCACATTGCCGGAATTCAAGCCTTCAGAGGTACTTGGTCATATCAACCGGGGCCTGATCAGTTGTAAGCTGGGTAAACACGTCACAATGGTCGGTGGTGTCATCGACGAGGAGACAGGTTTGTTGACCTATAGCATCGGCGGTCATCTGCCGTTGCCTGTGTTGTACACGCCAGACAGTGTTCGTTATCTGGAAGGGCGTGGTCTGCCGGTGGGCCTCTTCAATGAAGCCACCTACGAAGACCACGTGATGGAGTTGCCACCGACGTTCAGCCTGACGCTGATGTCCGACGGCATTCTGGACCTTTTGCCAGAACCGACACTCAAAGAGAAAGAAGCGGCGTTGCCCCAACGGGTCAAGGCTGCGGGCGGCACCCTGGATGGGCTGCGGCAGGTTTTTGGATTGGCCACGCTAGGGGAGATGCCGGATGATATCGCCCTGTTGGTGTTGAGCAGGAATCTTTAATGAGTACCGGTAGAATCCAATTCGCCGAGCAGGATGGCACCTTCGTCCTCAAGTTCGTCGGTGAAGTTCGCCTGACCCTGTGTTCGGCGTTGGATGCGACTATTGAGCGGATCTTCACGGCGTTGAACTTCAACGCGATCGTGATCGACCTGACCGAAACCCGCAGCATCGACAGCACCACGTTGGGCCTGCTGGCCAAACTGTCGATCCTGTCGCGGCAGAAGGTCGGCCTGCTGCCGACCGTCGTCACCACCCACGAAGACATCACCCGTCTGCTGCAGTCCATGGGCTTCGAGCAAGTGTTCAACATCGTTGACCGCCCGATCCCATGCCCTGAATGCCTGACCGACCTGCCAGACCAGGATCAGTCGGAAGAAATCGTGCGAATCAAAGTCCTTGAAGCCCACAAGATCCTCATGGGCCTGAACGACTCCAATCGTGAAGCGTTTCATGATCTGGTGAATGCGCTCGAGCGCCATTGAGCCCAGGCCATCCGCTGGCCTGTGGCGAGGGAGCTTGCTCCCGCTGGGCTGCGAAGCGGCCCTAAAACCATTTACCTCGTTATGTCAGTCAGACCCCAGTCAGGCCGATTACGACTGCTGCGCAGCCGAGCGGGAGCAAGCTCCCTCGCCACAGGTCCTCATCGCCGCATAACCAGCCAAACACAAAAAAGGGCGAACCCACTGGGTTCGCCCTTTTTGCATTGCGCAGAAACTAGATCACAGCTTGGCTTGCAGCAACGCCTCAAGCTTTTCCTGGTCGCGAGCAAACTGACGGATACCTTCAGCCAGTTTCTCGGTCGCCATCGCATCTTCGTTGGACAACCAACGGAACTGCGCTTCGTTCAAGTTCAAACGCGCTTCCCCGGCATGCCCAGGCGCCAGTTTGCGCTCCAGCTTGCCGTTGTCCGCCGCCAGTTTCTCCAGCAGGTCCGGGCTGATGGTCAGGCGGTCGCAACCGGCCAACTGCTCGATCTGATTCAGGTTACGGAAGCTCGCGCCCATCACTACGGTTTTGTAGTCATTGGCCTTGTAGTAGTTGTAGATGCGCGTGACTGATTGCACACCCGGATCATCCGCGCCGGTGTAGTCGTTGCCGTTGGCCTTCTTGTACCAGTCGTAGATGCGGCCCACGAACGGCGAAATCAGGAATACGCCAGCGTCGGCGCAAGCCGCGGCCTGGGCGAAGGAGAACAGCAGGGTCAGGTTGGTCTGGATGCCTTCCTTTTCCAGGATCTCGGCGGCGCGGATGCCTTCCCAGGTGGAGGCGATCTTGATCAGTACGCGGTCACGGCCAATGCCGGCCTTGTCGTACAGCTCGATCAGACGGTGCGCGCGCTTCAATACGGCGTCAGTGTCGAACGACAGGCGCGCATCCACTTCGGTGGAAATGCGGCCAGGGACCACTTTGAGGATTTCTTGCCCTACCGCAACGCCAAAACGGTCGCTGGCCAGGCCCACATCGCCCTTGCAGTCGTGAACGCAGGCGTTCAGCAACTCGGCGTAACCGGGAATGGCGGCGGCTTTGAGCAGCAGGGAAGGGTTGGTGGTAGCGTCAACGGGTTTAACGCGAGCGATGGCTTCGAAGTCGCCGGTGTCGGCAACGACGGTAGTGATTTGTTTGAGTTGTTCCAGCTTGGAAGTCATGGGCGTGCTCTGTCCTATGGGTCTGATGACATTACCCGAGCGCTGACAGCCACTCAAGGGCGGGTGTGCGTATCGATGGCCCCAGCGGCAACATCCGCGAAACGGGTGTTTGAATGGCGGGGCGCGGTTTCGGTAAATACGATGCCGAAACCGGGCACAGGTTCAAAGCAACTGACCGTTGACGGCCTACTTCGCATTGAGCAGCGTCCTGACGGCCGTTTCGACCGGCTTCGGCCGACCATCTGCCGTCAACAGGCCGAAATTCTTCTCCCGATCATTTCCTCCCGAATCACTGTTCTTCCATTCATAAACGGAGGTCAGCGGGATGTTGAGTTTTTTCACATCGGAGATAAACGTGCTGACTTTACTGGCCTGTCCAGCGTCCCCGCCGTTGGAGCTGAGCGCCGACACGCCCCACTCGCTGATTACCCCCGGCAAATGGAAATTCTGCTGAATGAACGCCTGGGCCGCGCTGATCTGCGCACTGGACAAACCATAGGGGTGATAGGAAATCGCACTCAGGCATTTAGGGTATTCACTCACAATTCGGTTCAGCGCCACCGTGGACGCGGAGCCCGCGCTCGGCGCTTTCGCGAAACCGAAGCCGACTAGCGGCGTGGTGGGCGCTGTTGGCCCCAGGGAACGGCACATGGCGCTCATGAACGGCACGAAGGTCGTCTCGAAGTGACCGGTAGGCCAGTACTTTTCCAGGTCCGGCTCGTTCCAGATTTCAATGGCCACCAACTGCGTGCGGTAGGTCTGTTCCAGTTCGAGCACCGACTTGGCGAGGGATTCTCCCGCCGCCACCAGCTCACTGGCGTCGCCCGTGGTGGTCAGCGCCTCGGTTGCACGAATGGTCAGCAGTACCGGCAACCCGGCGGACCTGGCGGCCGCGAACGCGTCGCTGACCTGTTTTTGATAAGCCGCGTTATCGAGGTTGTCCGTCCAGGCGCCAAAACGCACGAAGGCGAACCCCGCGGATTTGATCTGCCCGGCGTCGGCGGCGGTGAAATTCTGGATCTTGACCTGCACACCGAATGTCTTGTCAGCGCCGAGGACGGGGAACAGTTCATTGGCGTGAACCTGACTGGCACTGCTGAACATCAGCAGCGTTGAAGCGGCAAGGCGTTTGAAATGCATGGCGAATGCCCTCTCGTCGAGCTGGAAATAACATTGATTATTAGTTTTTCGAGGCTATTAGTTCGATGGCAATGAGGCTGCGAAGTGCGTGACTGTTATGTTTTGTCGGATAGCCAATGTTAGAAAACGTTCGTTATTTTTGGTCCGGTTATTCTGGTTGGGTGGTTTTTAGATGGCGTGGTACTTAATACGCTTGTATTGCAAGGCTGATCCGTTTCTGAGTGCGGAGTGAACCCGTGGGTTCATTCAAATTCCCACTGCGCATTGGTTGATTGGACATTACACGGGAAGCATTGCCTTGTTCAGAAATATTCTTGTCGTCTGCGTAGGCAATATCTGCCGAAGTCCTACAGCAGAAATGCTGCTGCGTAACGCGCTGGCATCCTCAACCATCGCCGTGACCTCTGCGGGCCTGTCCGCCAGGGTTGGCGAGGCCATGGAGCCTGCGGCGCTCCAGGTCCTGGAGGACAAAGGGCACAGCGCCCAGGCGTTTAAAGCGCGGCAAATCACCCCGGACATCGTTAATGAATCAGACCTGATTCTGGTCATGGAAAAACAGCATGTAACCCAAGTGCTGAAGATGGCATCGCACGCCAGGGGCAAAGTGTTTCTTCTCGGGAAGTGGCAGGGCGAGCGAGAAATACAAGACCCGTATCGTCAAGGAAAAGCAGCTTTTATTCATGCCCACGCATTGATTGAAGATGCTGTTTGCTCATGGGCACAGCGCCTTGGGCATTGATGAATAATTTTCAGATCAGTAAATGGTAAGAACGAACTTATGCAGTTACCGTCAGTAGTCGGCACCCGGGATAACGAACGAGATGATATTGATCTTCTCGGTATATTCGGCAGTTTAATTGATCAGAAATGGCTGATCGGTGCGCTCACCGGTGCATTTATGCTGACCGGCGTGGCCTATGCCATTTTGTCGACGCCAGTGTATCTGGCGAACGCCGTGGTACAGGTCGAACCGAAAAAGAACGACATTCTCGGTTTCTCCGATCTCAACAGCATGCTCACCGGGCAATCGCCGTCGGTGACCGAGATCGGCATCATCAAGTCGCGCGCAGTGATCGGCAAAGCCGTCGACGATCTGCACCTGGACATCGACGTCACCCCCAACACCTTCCCGGTCATTGGCAGTTTTCTGGCCCGGCGCTATAAGGGCGACGGTGTCGCCGCCCCGCGTTTCGGCTTGAACAGCTACGCCTGGGGCGGTGAACGCCTGGAGATCGCCCGGCTCAATCTGCCGGAAGAGCTGTTGGGCAAGAAACTGACGTTGATCGCCGGTGAGCAGCAGCGATTCCAACTGCTCGATGACAACGACAACCTGCTGGTGGACGGCGTCGCCGGCGAAGTGTTTGCGCAAAACGGCGTCGAGGGACGGATTGCCGATCTGGCGGCCAATCCTGGCACCCGTTTCGAAGTGGTGCGCGATCCAAGAATTGTCACCATCCTCGACTATCAGGATGCGCTGGATGTGTCCGAACAAGGCAAGGAGTCTGGGATCATTCGCCTGGCCCTGGCCAGCCCGGACCACGCCCAGGCGGTGAAGATTCTCAATAAAGTCGCCACGCTATACGTGCAGCAAAACGTCGAGCGCACCTCGGCGGAAGCGGCGCAAAGCCTGGATTTCCTGCAAGCCCAGTTACCCCAGGTCAAGAACGACCTGATCAAGGCCAGCAATGCGCTCAACGGTTATCAAACCCGCGGCAAGACCGTCAACATTTCCCTCGAAACCCAATCGGTGCTGGAACAGATTGTCGGCCTGGACACGCGTATTTCCGAGTTGAAGCTGCAACAGGCAGAGCTTGATCGCAAGTTCACCAAACAGCATCCGGTCTATCGCGCGTTGATGACGCAGATCGGCGAATTGACCCGGCAACAGAAGAGTCTGGAGAGCAAGGTCCAAGACCTGCCCGCCACGCAACAGGAGTTGCTGAACCTGACCCGCGACGTGGAAGTGGCGTCGCAGATCTACACGCAGTTGCTGAACAAGTCCCAGGAGCTGGACATCGTCAGGGCCGGGGCGGTGGGCAATGCGCGGTTGATCGACGCCGCGGATGTCGACAAGACCACCCCGGTCAAACCGCGCAAGGCGCTGATCGTGTTGATTGCGACCTTCCTCGGCGGGTTTGTCGGTGTCGCCCTGGTGCTGGTGCGCAAATCCCTGAGTCGCGGCCTGGAAGGCCCGGAAGCCATCGAGCAACTTGGATTGCCGGTGTATGCATCGATTCCGTACAGCGCACTGCAACAGGAAGAGGACAGTAAAAAGCTGCGTGTGAGTGACGAGTCGCGCCGTCAGGCGTTTCTGTTGGCGATGCGTAACCCGACCGACCTGTCCATCGAGTCGATCCGTAGCTTGCGCACCTGCCTGCACTTTGCCGGCCTGGACTCGACCAACAACCGCATCATGATTTCCGGCCCGAGCCCGCAGGTCGGTAAAACCTTCGTTTCGTCCAACCTCGCGGCGGTCATGGCGCAGAGCGGGCAAAGGGTTGTGCTGATCGATGCCGACATGCGCAAAGGGCATTTGCACAAGACGCTCAACACGCCGATCACCAATGGCTTATCGGACTTGTTGGTCAAGCGCTGCAGCCTTGAACAGGGCCTGCATCAAACCGAGATCGATAACCTGCACTTCATCAGCCGCGGACAGGTCCCGCCCAATCCGTCGGAGCTGTTGATGCACGCGAACTTCCGTGAGCTGCTGGCCCAACTCAGCGACCTGTATGACGTGGTGATCATCGATACACCACCGCTACTGGCCGTGACCGACGCCGCGATCGTCGGGCGTGAAGCGGCGATCAGCCTGATCGTCACCCGCTTCGGAGTGAACCCCGCCAAAGAGATCGAACTGACGATCCGTCGATTTGCCCAGAACGGCATCCAGTTGAAAGGCGCTGTGTTCAACGGCGTCGAGAAGCGCGCGGCGAGCTATTACGGCAACGGCGGTTACGGCAATTACAGCTACGAGTATGCGTCCGACAAGGCTTGATTCGGCGATGGTCATTACCTGCATGGAAATGGGTGGATTGTGAAAAAAATACTGCACGTGGCCGAAACGATCAAAGGTGGCGTGGCCACTGTGATCCGCACGATATCGGTGCCACCTGAGGGCGAGGCGGCGAACTATGAACTGGTCTATTTGATCCCGCTCGATCAGAAAAAAGAGCTGGTCGGCATCGATGAGCAACAGATCAGGACTTTCGACCGGACCAAGCGCGATGTGCGCTCGCTGCTGCGCTTCGCCTGGCAACTGGCCCGGGTGATTTTCAAGGAAAAACCCGATGTGGTGCATTTGCACAGCACCTTTTCCGGGGTCATTGGCCGTTGTGTGTGCCTGCTCCTGCGGCCATGGCGTTCGCCGAGGATTATCTACTGCCCCCATGCCTTTTCGTTTCTGATGGAAAGTTCGCCGGCCAAGCAGAAAGTCTATTCGCTGATCGAGCGGCTCTTGCAGAAGGTTACGGACACGATCATTTGCGTCAGTCAGTACGAGCTGGATAAAGCCGCGCGCTTTGGCATCGATCGCCACCGAATGAAACTGATCTACAACGGTATTCATCACAAAGACGATGAGCCGAAGACCCAGGGTCAAGCGCCGATCCATTTGCTGTTTGTCGGGCGACTCGACTATCAGAAAGGGTTCGACGTCTTGCTTAAGGGGTTTGCTGGCGTCCAGCGCACCGATCTGAAGCTGACGGTGGTAGGCAGTGCGGTCAACGAGGACACCGTCGATTGCCCGGTGATGGCAGGGGTCGAGTACGTGCCTTGGGTGACACCGGCCGAAGTGAATGCGCTGTATCAGTCGGCGGATGCGCTGATCGTTCCCAGTCGCTGGGAAGGCTTTGCCATGGTGCCTCTGGAAGGCATGGCCATGGGCTTGCCAGTGATTGCCAGTGATTGCACGTCTTTGCCCGAGTTGGTCACCCACGGAGTGACCGGCTACGTCTTTCCCGCCGGGGATCACCAGGCATTGACCCGGCTGTTGGTGAAAATCCAGAAGCCCGGCTTGCTGGCGCTCGGCGTTCAGGGTCGCGAAATAGTCCGTGAGCGGTTCAGTGCCACGTTGATGATCAAGCAGACTTATGCCGCGTATTCCGCTCCCTCTTATTAAGTAGATATTCGCTCATGAACGTAACGATTTTGCATGGCTACAGCGCCTCCAACTCCGGTGATGGCCTGCTCGTGGATCTGGCCATCGCCCTGGTGCTGCGCAACTTTGGCGCCGACACTTCGATCAATGTCGTGGCTTCGGACCCGCAATCATTCAGCTACTTGCCCTACAAGCGCTATGACGCACCGGTCATGGCGGCCAAGGGCCTGGGGCGGGTCAAGCAAGCGCTGTTCCTGGATCAGTCCTATGCCGGCCTTGCAGACCTGCTGAGTACCACGGACTTGATCGTCGGTGTCGGTGGCGGCTACATGCGCTCCAAAAGCGCCTTCGAACACATCAAGTTGAAACTGGGGCACGCCAAGCAACTGGAAACGGCGATCCTGAGCAAAGTGCCGTCGGTGTACCTGCCGCAAAGCATTGGTCCGTTCCACGGCGAAGGCAGCAAGATCGTCGAGCATTACGCCCAGGCCGACGCGGTGTTTGTCCGCGATAACCGGTCTTCGGAGATTTTCGGCACTCATGCCAATGTTTACCGCGCCCCTGACCTGGCGGTACAGGCCTTGGCCAGCAAGATTCTGCTGCAGCCCAAGTTCACCCGTTGTGCGCCGTCGCCAGCGACAGTCTGCGTGGTGCTGCGCAAACCGCCGGCGTGGAGCAAGGAAAAGAAGGCCGGTTATGTGGCCAACTTGAAGCTGCTGCTACAGCGCTTGAAGAACAAAAGCAAAGTGGTCTGCGCGGTGCAAAGCGCGGTGCGCGGCAATGATGACGGCGCGTTCTATCGCGAGTTGGGCATCACCGAAGATTTGCTGCCGTTGAAGGCAACCCTCGCCAAGCATCAGCCGGACCTGGTGATTTCTGTGCGCCTGCATGGCGCCATCGAATCGTTGCTGTCGGGCGTCCCGGCGTTCCATATCAGCTATGAGCGCAAGGGCTTTGGCGCCTATCAGGACATGGGCGTGGAAGACTGGGTGATCAACGGCGGCGACATCAACGTCGACACCATCATCGACACGGTTTACGCGCCGAATGCCTTGTCCCGGTTTGGCCAACGGTTGACGGACACCTGCCGGGAGATCGAAGCCAAGACCCTGGTCATGGACGGGATCATCAAGGGTATCGTTCGATGATATTTCGGCTACTGCTCCGAGGCGGGGCATTAGGCGCGAAGTTCTTGCTGGTGTTGGCCATCACCCATTACCTGGGCTATGACGCGCTGGGCTTTTATGGCGTGGTGGTGGCCGCGTCGTTGATTGCGTCGAAGTTCTACAGCGTCGGCTTCAGTTCCGAAATCAATCGGCTGATCAGCGTTGGCCGCAGTTCGCGCTGGGTGGTCGACCGGGTCTTGCTGTTGTACCTGGCCGTGGGCATCGTGTTATCGGTGGCGACGGTCATGGTCTATTCGCTGTTCCAGCAGGTCGAGGCGAGTGCCACGCTGATCGTTTGTGTGGCGTTGCTGTTGTTGACCGAACACCTGTCGTTCGAAATCAATTCATTCGTGTTTTCTGCGCAGAAAGCTACTTGGGGCGCGCTGCTGTTCTTTATCAAGACCGGCCTTTGGGCGTTGTTGGCGCTGGGCGGGATGATGCTCGGCTGGGTGTCCGACATCGCCAGTGTGCTGTGGTTGTGGGTGGCGGCCAACGTGGTAGTGATCGTTGCCGGTTACCTGATTGTGGTGAACGTGCACCGAGGACGGGTGACCGCTGCGCTGACCACGGCCTCGGTGTGGAAAGCCGGGTTGCCGTTTTACCTGGGCACGGGTTTGATCGCGTTGAGTCAGTACGCCGAGCGTTTTCTGATTATCGACCTCGAACCGTACGCCAGCCTGGGCAAGTACGTTTATGCCTGGTCGGCGGCCAACACCTTGCAAGCGCTGTCCTACGCCGTGGTCGCAGTGGTGGGTATTCCTGTGCTCGCCAAGCGCTATCAGAAAGACCAGCAAGCGCCGACCGTGCGCCAGTTGTTCGTGAATAAGTGGGTGATGCGCGCGTTGGTGTTGTCCGGCGGCGTGGCGCTGATGATTTTTCTGTTCTTCAACGTCGTCCTCGATTACGTCGCGACTTCGGTGCCGCGTCCGGACAACGGCATCCTCGGCGTGCTGATTTTTTCCTTCGCCCTGCGTGCGGTCGGCGACATTGTCTGGGGCGGTCTCATCGCTTCGAAAAACAGCCGGGTATCACTCGCCAGCGCGGCGATCTGCCTGCTGGTTTCGCTGCCGGTGAGTTACCTGTTGATCCAGCACTACTCGATCTACGGTGCAGCGTGGGGGAACGTCTTTTCCATCACCGTGCAACTCGGCGTTATCGCTTTGCTGACCCGGTTTACCCGAGTGAAGGTGACCGCGTGAAGCTGCCTTCAATCGAGTTTCGCGGCAGACGACTCGACGCGTCGATCTCGTTCCTGATTCTGTTCAGCGGCCTGTTCCTGTCGGTGGCCATGCCGCTGCTGATGCACCGCGATCCGGGCCCCGACGCCATGACGTTGTGGTCGTCCTACGCCCGCGCCGACAACTGCAACTTCTGGAACCCGTTCTCGCCAGACCGTTCTTCCTACGAATGCTCGGCGTACCTGCTGCGACCCACCGGCATCAACCTGACCAATGCCTGGGCCTACGGAATGGCGTGCAATCTGTTCCTCACGGCGGTGCCGGTGTTGATGTTCCGGCGCATGCCGCTGACGATCTTTTTCACCCTGTGTTTGTGGGGCGTGGTCCGCTCGTTCTTCCTGGAAAACCTGACCAAGGAAATCATTGTCTCGGTGGCGATGATCTCCATTTTGCTGTTCTCGTTCTCCCGGCGTTATCGCGGCGGATTTTTCTGCTCGGCGGTGATTTATGGCGTGTTGATCCGGCCCTACTGGATCCTGTTTTCCCTGGCCTGGTTCGGCGTGTGCGTGATGAAGAAATACGTCTCGCGCATGACTTTCTTCCTGATGCTGTTCCTGTTCTACCTGGCCATCGCCACCGCGATTCAACTGGTGGTCGGCTATTCGGTGTCGTCGATTCGCGCCAGCAACAACGAACTGCGCACGGCGGGCGAGGAGGGCTCGAAGTCGCTGATCGTGTCCTGGATCAGTGGCGGTGATTTCGTGTCGCAAGCGCTGGACTCGATGAGCATCTTTTTCCGCCTGTCGTTCCCCGTGGAGCTGATCCTGCTCTCCGGCCTGGGCCAGATCATCTTCGTGGTGTTGATGATGATGACCTCGTTGCTGATGTTCAAAATGATCACATCCAGCGACTACAAGGGCGTGCGCATCGACACCAAAGTCAAAGAGCTGATCGCCATTCCGCTGTCCTTTCTGCTGGTGCAAGGCTTGTTCGAACCGGACTTCGGTTCCTTCGCCCGGCATTTTTCCATGGTGGTGCCGGTGCTGTTCATGGGCCTGGGTTTGCAGCTGCGCGCAAAGAAACCTGAGTTGGTTGAATCAAGAATCCTGAGCTGAGGTTGGTGTTTTATGTCGAGCAAGAAGAAGTCGCTGGAGATCGAAACCCTGCGCGGCCTGGCCTGTTTGCTGCTGGTGCTTTACCACGTGATCGGGCCGTTGGGTGGTGGCTTGAAAATAGACGTGGGCTCGCCGTTCCGGGTGATCGCCGACTCCATGGTGTACGTGCGCATGCCGCTGTTCACCTTTATCTCGGGCTACATCTATTCCATCTACAAAATCCGCGGCAATGACTTTTCCGCCTACTTTGTCGGCAAGGTCCGGCGGCTGATCGTGCCGTTGTTTTGCGTCGGTGTACCGTTCTCGGTGCTGCAAGCGGTCGGGCCCGGGGTGAACAAGGACGTTGGCTTGATCGATGCGTTGTTGTCGTTCTACGTGCCGATCAACCACTTCTGGTTTTTGCAGGCGGTGTTCATCATCTTCATGTTTGTCGGCTTGCTGGAATGGCGTGGGCTGTTGCAGACCATGACGCGGCAGTACCTGTTGTTGGCGTTTGCGGCGGGGGTGTTTCTGCTGCCACCGTTTGCGGTCGATGCGTTCGGCATCAACGGTGCGATCTATTTGCTGCCGTTTTTTGTGCTGGGGATGATTGGGCATGAAAAGGTGACCGAGATCCGGCAAACATTCAGGGTGATCGGGCCGTTGGTGTTTATGTTGATTTCTCTGGTGCTGTTGTATGTGGCGACGGTGGATCGCGGGTTGATCGTCGATCGCCGGAGCCTGGTCGGTTTGCTGGTAGGGTGTGTGTCTTGTGTGGCGCTGCTGTCGAGTAATTTACAGGCGCGCTGGCTGATCTGGCTCGGTGGTTATTCCTACGCGATTTTCCTGTTCCATGTGTTGTTTGCCGCCACTTCGCGATCTGTGCTGGGACGATTGGGGGTCAACGTTGACGCCGTTCTGGTGCTCAGTGGCGTGACCTGTGGCTTGTTGGGGCCGGTGGTGTTGGCGAGTATTTTCAGTCGATTTACTGTCACCTCCATTCTGTTTCTGGGTGAGCGAGCGACACGTAAAACACCACCGATTGTCGTAATGCCAGTCAGCTAAGCCGCGACCCGTAGCAGCTGTCGAGTAGCGCGAGGCAGCGTTCGGCGGCAAAGCCGTCGTGAATTCAGACCCCGCGGTGTTTCAGGAAGACCGCGTGCTCAGGTTTTGCGACGGCTTCGCCGCCGAACGCTGCCTCGCGTTGCTCGACAGCTGCTACGAAGAGTGTGTTTCGCTTTGGACGATACCGCGATCCAGATGATCGTTTTGATGAAGGAAATGACGCATGTTTGCAGTCGATGAAGTGCGTCCCCCAGCGGCTTCGGTGATCGAAGTCGGTGATGCTCGCGAACGGTTTGCGCAATGGCGCGAAGGTAAGGCGGGGAAGGTGCTGGCCATCTCGGTGATCGGTGACAGCTACAGCGCCGGGCAGGATTTTTACCTGAACAAACTCGTCCAGCGGCTCACCCACAAAGCGGGTTTCGCCGGGCCGGGTTATGTCGGCTTCAACCACGGTGCGGCGCTCGGTGGCACTCATTACAAATACACTCGCAGCAGTGAAAAGTATTTTGGCGGTGATTGGGACGTGTCCGGACTTGGCCAGGCCAGCCCCGACAGTCGCACCGTCACGGGCCGCCCCGGAGCTTATCTGGAGATCGATGCCCGCCCGACGCCAACCGTGGATACGTCCGTTGCCCAAGCGAAATTGCTTTACCTGGGAGATGGGAAATCCAGTGAGGTGCGCTATCGGTGGACGGCTTCAGACACTTGGCACTCATTGAAACTCGAAGGCTCAGGTGTCCAGGAAGTCCCGTTATCTGGCTTTTCTGGCCAGGCCAATTGGGCGTTTCGGTTGGAAGTGGTCAACGGTGCGCCGACGCTGTTTGGGCTGTGGATGAGCAATCAGAAGGGCGGCGTGCGGGTGTCCAAACTCGCGGCGTCTGGCGCGGCTTCCGCTGATTTCTATCACAGCGATGGCCAGTGGCAGACGCAGTGGAAAGCGGTGGTGTCGAAGATCCCAGCGGACATTTACCTGATCATGTTGGGCGGCAACGACCAGGGATTTGGCGTGAAACCCGAACAGTACCTGCAGAACATCCAAGGTCTGGTGCGGATGGTGCGCGAGGTTCACCCGAAGGCGAGTATCAACCTGATCCTGCGCCAGGACACTACACGTTCAAGTGCTTATCCGATGTCGGCTTATGCGCAGGTGCTGGAGCCTTGGGCGCGCGGGGAAAACCTGGGTTACGCGAATATGCAGTGTGCGTTTGGTATCGACGTCAAACGTTATGCCTTGGGCGGCGTGGCGCCGATGATTGGCCCGGACAAGATTCACCCCATCCCTGGGGCGGGAGGGCGGGTGATTGCGGATTATCTCTACAGCTTGATCGCCGCGCCGAAGAACACCTGCCAGTGAGCCAAAAACACACCACCTGTAGGAGCAAGGCTTACCCGCGAAGGCGGCGTATCAGTCGGCATCATCGTTACTGACACACCGCTTTCGCGGGCAAGCCTCGCTCCTACAGGGATAGCGGTGTTCGCCTATTTATCCGACAGGCCTTTCTCGAAGTGCTCCAACTGACCCAGCAACTCAGCAGTCTTGAGCGGCATCAACTGCGGATCACACCGGGTTTCTACGGTAATAACGATCGCCGAATCGCCGCCGACGCTGCGCGCGCGGAATCGCCAATCGCTGAAAATCACTTTCAGCCCGTTGCGCTCATCGACATCCAGCGCTTGCTCGGCGTAGAGGTTTTTCAGATGGGCGAGGAGCGAGCCGGGATCGTTAATCGGCCGACGGATTTCCCCGGACGAGGGGAACACGCCAATCCGTTCCACCATCAGTAGAGAACCCAGCCAGGTCTCAGTGGGCGAGGACAACGACGGATACCGTGACATCCATGACATCACCCCGACGTTGCCCCTCTCCCGTTCACTGTCTGCCGCGCGTTTTGCATTGTTCATAGTGGCCTGCCTGAATGAAGAGTGGGGCGACGGGTGAGGGGCGGGTCAGAGGCCCTTGAGATACAGGTGCTCGTAACAGAAATTGGTCGCTTCGAGGTAGCCCTCGGCGCCGCCGCAATCGAAGCGCAGGCCGTCAAACTTGTAGGCCAGGACGCACCCGTTTTGCGCCTGCTTCATCAGAGCATCGGTAATCTGGATTTCCCCGCCTTTGCCGGGCTGGGTATCGGCGATCAGGTCAAAGATGTCGGGCGTCAGGATGTAGCGGCCGATGATCGCCAGGTTGGACGGGGCGTCCTCCGGTGCGGGTTTTTCCACCATGCTGCTGACGCGGTAGACGTTGTCGGCGATCAACTCGCCGGCGATCACCCCGTACTTGTGGGTCTGGTCCCGGGGTACTTCCTGGATGGCAACGATCGAGCAGCGGTAGCGCTTGTAGAGCTGGATCATTTGCGTCAGTACGCCATCGCCTTTCAAGTTGAGGCACAGGTCATCCGCCAGCGACACGGCGAAGGGTTCATCGCCAATCAACGGGCGACCGCTGAGAATCGCATGGCCCAGGCCCTTCATTTCCACTTGGCGGGTGTAAGAGAAGGTGCAGGTTTCGATCAGCTCGCGGGTGCCGGCGAGGAATTTCTCTTTTTCGGTGCCGCGAATCTGATGTTCCAGCTCGTAGCTGATGTCGAAGTGATCTTCCAATGCGCGCTTGCCCCGCCCGGTGACGAGGGCCATGTGTTGCAGGCCGGCGTCCCGTGCTTCCTCGACGGCGTACTGGATCAACGGCTTGTTGACGATCGGCAGCATCTCCTTGGGCATGGCTTTGGTGGCCGGGAGGAAACGCGTGCCGTAACCCGCGGCGGGGAATAAACATTTACGAATCATAAAAATATCCTGGAAGTCATGGATCACAGCCAACTGACAAGCGCAATAAACAGTGATTGGAAGTTTCTTAACTAAGCGACTACTTTAATACCTGAGATAGGTTGTTAATGGCAATTATTGTCAGGGCCATAACAATGGAATGTTATGAGTTGTCCGTCTGTTACCCGTTAGTTATTTTTCGTCGGTATCTGTTGATAGTGGTGGGCGTTTCATAGTGCTAAATAAGTAGTCGGTATGACTGTCTGGTCGAAGTAAATATTGACCGGTACATGTTGTTGCGCACTATACGACCCCACTATGGACCGCTCTATGAAGATTCTGGTAACGGGTGGCACCGGGTATATCGGTTCGCACACCACACTTGCGCTGCTTGAAGCGGGCTTTGAAGTGGTGGTGCTGGACAATCTTTGCAACAGCTCCGACGCTGCGTTGCACGCCGTGGAAGCCATCTGCGGAAAAAGTGCGCTGATGATTCACGGCGATGTCTGCGACCGGGCGTTGCTGGACCGGATTTTCCAGCAGCACGCCATTGATGCGGTCCTGCATTTCGCCGGGCTCAAGGCTGTCGGCGAGAGCGTGCGCAAGCCGCTGGAATATTACGAAGCCAACGTCGGCGGCAGCATCACGCTGTGCCAGGCGATGGCCGCCGCCGGGGTGTTTCGCCTGGTGTTCAGTTCATCGGCCACGGTGTACGGCGCGCCGGAGCAGATGCCGATCAGCGAGGATGTGCCCACGGGCAGCCCGACCAACCCCTACGGCCAATCCAAGTTGATCGTCGAAAACGTGTTGCGCGACCTGTGCTCGGCCGAGCCGCGCTGGAGTGTCGCGCTGTTGCGCTACTTCAATCCGATCGGCGCCCACGCCAGTGGCCACTTGGGTGAAGACCCCAACGGCATTCCCAATAACCTGGTGCCCTACATCAGCCAGGTCGCGGTCGGCAGCCTGAAAGAGTTGTCGATTTTCGGCGACGATTACCCCACGGCGGATGGCACCGGTGTGCGTGACTACATCCATGTCGTCGACCTGGCGGACGGGCATCTCAAGGCCTTGCAGTCGATTTCCCAAACGACCGGCATCAACACCTGGAACCTGGGCACCGGCGACGGCTACAGCGTGATGCAAGTGCTGCACGCGTTTGAACAGGCGTCGGGCCGGCCCGTGCCGTATCGGATATTGCCGCGCCGTTCGGGTGATGTCGCCGAGAGCCTGGCCGACCCGTCCAAGGCTGAGCGTGAACTGGGCTGGAAGGCTACGCGCAGTTTGCAGCAAATGATGACGGACACCTGGCGCTGGCAATCGACTCATCCGAAGGGCTACCTCGGATAAGTATTGAGTGTGCTGAATGTTATAAACCGACAGCAATGTTAAGTAAGGTCGGGAAATTAGGCTGGAGTTACATCTGGCAAATCCGTAGATATAAGCCCTGCCGTTCGACATTTATCAGTTGCGTTTGACTGTGAATGAACAACGGATCTTGTTCGCAGTTTTTGCGGCTTGATCTTTCCACCTCTAACGGCACGCTTTGTTTTCTAACAGGGCCGAATGTTAGAAAGGAGTTGATATGAAAAAAGTGATGGCAATTGCCCTGTTGTCGATGGTTGGCAACTGGGCGTCCGCAGCGGAAGCACCGCTGACACAGGCAACTAATGTCGCCGGTAACGTAGCCGCTTCCCAAGCGCCTGCGGCCAGTACGGCGATGGTTGCAGGTGCAGTGGCTGCTTCCAACAGTGGTGGCAACGCCAACGGCGGAACTACCGGGACCACAGGTACTACCGGTACCACCGGCACCAGTAACTGAAAACCCTGTAGGTGTAATACAAGGTCGCCCGATGCAAGTCGGGTGACCTTGTTGGATTTGCCCTTGAATAGCGTAGTGCCATTATGAATCGTAGTTTTCCTTTTTTGATGTTGGCCAGTCTCGCTTTGCAAGGTTGTATGTTTTCCCCGGGGCAATACCTGAGCACCAGCGATATCACGCGCCAAGGGGCGAGTGAAAGCAGTCGCGTCGAGCTGATTCCGATCACGCCCAAGCTCATTGCGATGGACCGGGCGACGCAGAAACGCACGTCGCTGCCGGCGGAATTGCTGGCGACCCCGGCGGAGTACCGCATCGGCAGCAACGATGTGTTGTACATCACGGTCTGGGACCACCCCGAACTGACGGCGCCTTCCGGGGCGCAACAGCAGATTGATGCCAACGGTCGTCTGGTGCGTTCCGATGGCACGCTTTACTACCCTTTTATCAAGGAAGTCCAGGCGGCCGGCAAAACCATCCAGCAACTGCGTTCGGACATCTCCGAACGGCTGTCAGCCTTCATTGCCGACCCGCAAGTGGATGTCGCCGTGTTGCGCTTTGCCAGCCAGAAAGTAGTGGTGTCGGGGGCGGTATCAAAGGCCGGTGCGCAACCGATTTCCACCAACCCGCTCAACGTGGTCGAAGCCCTCGGTGCTGCCGGTATCGACCCGATCAATGCCGACTTGTCCGGCTTGCTGCTGACGCGCAACGGACGGGTTTTTCCGCTGGATCTCGACGCGCTCAATCAGCAGGATTCGGAGTTGCAGAACGTCTACCTCAAGGGTGGCGATCAGCTGTACCTGCCGTACAACGACAACAAGCGCATCTACGTCATGGGCGAAGTCAATCAGCCCCGGGCGCTGACCTTCAAGACCGGCACCATGAACCTGTCTGATGTCCTCGGCTCGGTCGGCGGCTTGAGCCAGACCACCTCCAACGGCAACGCCGTGTACGTGATCCGCGGGGTGGAAAACCTCGATGTCGAACCGGCGAAAATCTACCAGTTGAAAGCCGAGTCGCCGACCGCCATGGCGCTCGCCACGCACTTCAATGTACGGCCCCAGGACATCGTCTACGTGGGCCCCGCCAACGTGACGCGCTGGAACCGCTTCATCAGCCAGTTGGTGCCATCGGCCGCCATCCTCGGTGTGGGCGCTTCCTCGGCGAAGAACCTGAGTGAAGTCAGAGACAACGGCAAATAAGGTCAGGTCTGTGAGAACGTTGAATGTTGGCGTCTGCGTGATAGCGGCCGTGATGTTGTGTGGCTGTAACCCGCTGATGACCGCGTCCTTGGGCAACTTCAAGGCAGCGGTGGTCGGTCCCGATGAGGTGCACGTCACCCCAGAGCAAGTAGCCAGAGTTGAATTCCCCCAGCTCACCTTGACCACGCCGTCCGGCTCCGGGGTGTTGGCGATGGTGCGCGAGCGGGGCGACCTGCAGTTCTGGGTCGCCTCCGGCAAACAGGTATTGCTGCTGCGCGATGGACTCGCAGTGCGCACCATCGGCCTGGGTGTCGATGGCGATCTGGACGGCACGCGGCTGGCTGCCGCCTCACCCTTCAAGCAAGGCCTGCACACGCTGCCGGATGGCTACACCAGCCAGCGCTGGATTGACCTTTATCAAGGCAGCGAAACGGGCGTGACCTTGAACAGTCGCTTCTCGCGAAAATCCATGGAAACCCTCCAGATCCTCAACAAGGAATACGCCGTGCTACGTGTCGATGAGCAGATTGACGCCCCGGCCATTGGCCTGAGTGCGACCAATCGTTATTGGGTCGATCCCGTTGACGGTTTCATCGTGCAGAGCGAGCAACAGCTGACCACGCGGCTGCGGGTCAAGATCGTTCAATTGACTCCTGAACGCAGGGCCGCCCGTTGAAGCGGCTACAACTTCTGTCGGCATGCCTGCTGTTGCTCAGCAGCGTCAGTCAGGCGGTGGTTACCGTTTCCGGCGACGTACAAGTGCCGGGGCCGGTGGAGTTGCCGCCGGGAGGGCGGTTGTCGGACGTGATCAGCGTCGCCGTGCCCAATGCCGAAAGCTACTGGCTCGCCGCCGCGTTGCTGCGTCAGTCGTTGCTGGAAGAGCAGGCCCGGCTCAAGACCGGGGTGTTGTTCGATTTGCAGGTGTTGCGCCGTGAAGCCTTGATCTTCGACCGGCCCGGCCGAGCGGATTTGGCGACGCGTCTGTACGAGCAAGTCAGCGCCATGCCGGTCACTGGGCGCCAGGTCACGGTTTTGGACCCGGTGGCGATCGAGGTCGGGTTCGCCCGTAACGTCCGTCTGGGCGATGGCGATCGCCTGATCTATCCGTTGCGCGTCGACGAAGTTGAAGTGCTCGGCGCCGTCGCCGAGCCGTGCCGCTTGCCTCATGTCCCCCGGCAGGAGGCCCTGGATTACTTGCAAGGCTGCACAACCCTGGCCGATGCCGAGGCCGATTATCTGTGGCTGATCCAACCCAACGGCGTCACTCGCCGGGTCGGTATCGCGCCGTGGAATCGCGAGAGCGGGCAGGTCCCTGCCGCGGGCAGCAAGATCCTGGTCCCGGTGAAAAATGATGATCTCGATCCGCCTATCCCTGAACTGAATCAGCAGTTGGCCGAATTTCTTGCCACGCAATTGGCTGAGGTGGTTCATTGAATTTACGTTTTGCAGCTGTGTTGTTATTGCCCTGTGGTTTGGCTCATGCCGAGCCGCGTCTGACCCAGAACGATTTCGGTGGCGTCGGCTTGTGGCAGACGCCGACCGCGCGGATGTCCCCGGCCGGCGAGTTGAGCGTGAACGCCAACCGCACCGAGCCCTATAGCCGCTACAGCGTGGCGCTACAGCCGTTCGATTGGCTGGAAGGCGCGTTTCGCTACACCGCCATCACCAACCGTCCTTACGGCCCCGAATCGTTGAGCGGCAACCAGAGCTATAAGGATAAGGCGGTCGACCTCAAAGTCCGGTTGTGGCAGGAAACCCATTGGGCGCCGGACGTTGCGCTGGGCTTCCGAGATATCGGTGGTACCGGCCTGTTCTCCAGTGAATTCCTGGTGGCCAGCAAACGCTATGACGATTTCGATTTCAGTGCCGGCATTGCCTGGGGTTACCTGGGCAATCGTGGCGACTTCGACAACCCGGCGGGTTGGCTCGACGATCGCTTCAAGACCCGGCCGGACATGGAAGGCACCGGCGACGTCAACGCTGGCGCCTACTTTCGCGGCAAGCCTTCGTTGTTCGGCGGCGTGACCTACCAGACACCCTGGGACCGCCTCAGCCTGAAACTCGAGTACGAAGGCAACGACTATCAACACGAGCCCAAGGACAACGTGATCGAGCAAGACTCGCCGATCAACCTTGGCGCGGTGTTCAAAGTCACCGACTCGCTGGACCTCAGCGCCGCCTGGGAGCGGGGCAACACCGCGATGTTCGGCCTGACCTTCCACACCAATTTCGTCAGCCGCAAGGCCCCGACCAAGAGTTTCGATCCGCCCGCCGAGCCGTTGCCGGCCAAGGCTCCGGCCGTAGCGATGGATCAGGTCGATTGGCCGGATGTGTCCCGGCGCCTGCAGCAAAATGCCGGCTACAAGGTCGAGCGCATCAGCCAGCGTGGCCCCGAGCTGATCGTCTACGGCGAGCAGGGCCGCTATTTTCATTCGGCCAAAGCGGTCGGTCGGGCCAGCCGGATTCTCGACAACAGCGTCAACGCCGATATCGACTGGTTCACCCTGGTGAACAAGCGCTACGACCTGCCACTGGAAGAAACCAGCGTGCCTCGGCAAACCTTTCGCGAAGTGCTGAACAACGAGGAACCGCTGCAAGCGTTGCACCGCACCACCGAAACCAACCCGGCGATGCCGCACAACGAGAAAACCCTCTACACCGAAGCCCGCGACCCGTTCAGCTACGGCGCCGGGCTGGGCTTCAAACAGAACGTCGGCGGTCCTGACGGCTTTTTCTATCAGTTCAGCGCCGACGCAGATGCCGAGTATCGCTTCAACCGCAACACCTGGTGGAGCGGCCTGATCAGCGCCAATCTGCTAAACAACTTCGACGGTTTCAAGTACGACGCCCCCAGTGGTTTGCCGCGGGTTCGCACGGATTTGCGGCAGTACCTGACCACGTCCGAAGTCACCATGCCGCTGTTCCAGGTCAGCCATGCCGAGCAATTGGACAAGGACCTGTATGGCATGGTCTACGGCGGCTATCTGGAATCGATGTTTGCCGGTGTGGGCGGTGAAGTGTTGTTTCGTCCGCAAGGCCAGCGCTGGTCGGTCGGGGCGGATTTGAACTACGTGCGTCAGCGCGAATTCGACCAGGGCTTTGGCTTGCGGGACTACTCGGTCGTCACTGGCCATATCACTGGCTATACGGATTTGCCTTACGACACGCTCGCGGCGGTCAGCGTCGGACGCTACCTGGCGGGGGATTGGGGTACCACGATCGATCTGTCGCGGGAATTCTCCAACGGCGTGCGGTTCGGCGCCTGGGCGACGATCACCACCGCCACCGGCCCGGAATATGGCGAAGGTAGCTTCGACAAAGGCCTGTACCTGTCCATTCCGTTCGATGAATTGATGAGCATGTCGACCATGCGCCGCGCCAACCTCGTCTGGTCACCGCTGACCCGAGACGGTGGCGCACGGCTCAATCGCAGCTTCCAGCTGCACTCGATGACCGACAGCCGCGACAACGACATGTTCTACCGCAACTTCGAGAAGATCACGGAGTAAGGGCTGGCGGTCTGCGGGGCTGCATGCCCTGTAGATCGCGAACATGTTCCAACCCCTGAATGACAGCCACGAAAAAGGGGACTTTCGTCCCCTTGTGGTGTTGCTGTCACGTTATCAGTAGATGTCTTTCGAGAGCAGCGTGAAGGGCGTCTTCACCAGGATCTTCAGGTCCAGCCACAACGACCAATTGTTGATGTACTTGAGGTCGATCTCCACACGTTTCTGCATCTTGTCGATGGTGTCCGTCTCGCCGCGGCAACCGTTGATTTGCGCCAGCCCGGTGATCCCCGGCTTGATTCGGTGGCGCGCCATGTAGGCCAGAATCTTCCCCGAATAGTAGTGGTTATGCGCGACGGCGTGAGGGCGCGGGCCGACCAGTGCCATGTGCCCTTGCAGCACGTTGAACAGTTGCGGCAGTTCATCGAGCGAGGTGCGACGGATGAAGCGGCCGACAGCGGTGATGCGCGAGTCGTTGCGGCTGGCTTGCTTGACTTCATGGTCGTCGTGGACACGCATCGAGCGAAACTTCCAGACCTGGATCACCTTGCCATTCCAGCCGTGGCGGTCCTGTTTGAAGAAGATCGGGCCGGGGGAGGTGAGTTTCACCGCCAGCGCAATCACCGCCAGCACCGGGCTCAGCAGGATGATTGCCAGCAATGCCACGGCTTTTTCCACCAGGCTCTTGCTCAGCGCGGCGGTGGGTTGGCTGGTCAATGGACTTTCGTTCAGATAGATCGCCGGCAGACCGTCCACGACCCGCACCGAGTGATTGAGCAGCGTCAGGCAGTTCAAGTCCGGGACCCAGACCACGTCGACATTGGCCCCCAGCAAATCGACATACATCGCTTCGATTTTTGCCGCTTCACTCAGTGGCAGCGTGATGTACAAGCGTCGAATGTCATGGGTTCTGATCAGTTCCAGAAGGTCTTCCTGGGCACCGACGATGTGCGGTGCGTCGGGCTCAAGCGTGGCAACGGCGCCGGTGCTGACCAGACCCACCAATGGCAGGTTTTCGACGTTGCTCAACTTCTTGGCCAGGCCCAGCGCCAGTTCGCCCGTCCCGACGATCAGGGTTCGATGCTCGCTCTTTCGAGTCCGCTGATAGTACTTGGAGAACCCGTGCAAGGGCGCGTACAGCAACGCCTGCCCGAGGAAGCCGTACACCGCCCAACTGAGAATCACCTGTCGGGAAAACAGGGCATCGGCCTTGCAGATAAAGGCCATGAAAGCCAGTGCCGCCATGGTCATGGACCAGCCCATGAGCAGGCGACCCAACCCTGTCAGGTAGTTGTCTCTTTTTCGGTATACGCCGCTGAACGTATAGGCCGGAACCGAGGCCAATACGGCCAATGTCGCGCACACCCGGTAATAGAACTCTACCGCGCCGGTATGCTGTTCAGCGAGTATGAACAGCAATGAAACAGCAAATCCCTGCGCCAGCGCCCATTGACCCCAAAAGGTAAGTCCCTTGAGGCCGGTATTTCGATTGATACGAAGAGTAAGATCCATGCGATATCCCCAAAAGACGTCCATTCAGGTATCGACAGTCGAACCGTGAGTTGTTTTAAGCAGGATTGTTATTGTTTTAACTAATGCCCTGGGACTAACAACGCCAATAGGTCGAGCTGTCGTCAGTCAATAGATTAAGTTATTGATGGGGGCGTCTGTCTGACGAGTTCTAACAAGATGGCAAAGTGCCAACTTTCGGGTGAAAGTGCAGAGTGTTAGAAAAGGTCGATATTGAAAGGGGGAATGGAGAGGGAGGCGGGAGTAACAAACAAAGTGCACTTTTTGTTTTTGTAATAGCACTGTCATATGTTTGTTTGAGTGGGTCAGGCCGGATGGGCCTCTGTTACAACTTCCTGGATAAGGCAGTAGCCGCGATTTCTCACCGCACGAAAGAGTCGTTCACCTTTGCTGGCGCTTTTGAACTTGTCCTGCAATCGGCTCAAACACATCTCCAGACCGCGATACTGCTCCGGTTCTCTGCCAATACTTAGAATCAGATCATCGCGACTGACGACACGCTCTTCATGATGCAGCATCTTCTTGACGAGGGCGGCTTCCAGTCCAGTGAGGTTGATCTCGACGTTTTCTTTGATCAGCACACTTTGATCGTCGTCAAGTTGCCAGACTTCACTGTATGGATTGTTATCCTCGTTTTCGTGGGCTATATCACAGAACTCAGCAGAATCAGGCGTGACGCTGGCGCGCGCTCCTGATTGCGCTGCCAACCACTCCGCTTCGAGGGTGGCAAGTATCTTTTGTGTTTCATGTTCGATTGTGTGGGCGACATGTTTCCTTGTCCCACTGGGGTAGGTGAACTCCATCAGCACGGGGGCGGAAGAGGGCGGGGCAACACCTTCGATAAACATTTGTGCCTGGGAAGTACCAAACGAGTTGAAACGCTCGCTGGACAGTATGGTCTCGAGCTCACGCTGGGATGTTGTGCTGTGAGTCACGACGACAAAATATTTTCTGGGGAGGGTTGTACTGATTTCCACGTCTCTCTCCTAAAGTAGTCACCAATGTTCGGTTAAAAGATGATCGGCAGGGGAGTAATAGCTCCCTTGGAAGTAATCAAAGGGCAGCGCCCGGGCCAATGAATGGCTCTCGATATGCTCTACACGATCGGCAATAAAAGAAATCTTGTTGTTGTGGCTCAGTGTCACCATACGGTCATGGAGGCGATTGAAAAACTCAGGATTGCCATTGAGTTTTAAACACTGGTCCAGGGACGAAATCGATACCTTGATGTAATTAAACAAATTCAAAGTGCTGAAGCGTGTAAGGGCTTCCCGTTGGAGAGTGTAACCATCCAGCGCGATTTCTATACCATGATCTTTCAAGCGATACATATTATGAGTGATGTTTTTTTTATATTTGGAATCCACTTCCCAGAATGGTTGCTCATTGAGTGACACGACCAGTGTGTGGCCGAGATCGCGCAAGTTGTTGCCAGACCGGATCAGCTCGTCAGCCAGCGCGAAGCTGGCAAGGCTCGGTTCAGACAGGCAGAGAACCGTTCGGTTCAAATATTTATCGGGGTTGTGCGAGCGATGGTCTTTAAGGGAGGAAAGCTTGCGGTGCAATGGCCTGTATGCGTCGTCGCGCTCACACGGGTGGGCCGCCAGCGGCGTACGGGACGACGGAGCAGGAAGGGGGCATACGGTTCTTATCTCACGGGCAAAAGGGCGACTATCACGTGACAGGATCAGTTGCCGGGTCAGATAGCGATACGGGGCCTTTGCGGGTGAGAAACCTCCAGTCGCATTCATTCAACAACTCCTTCCATGGTTGAATCAGGCGGTCGAGATCAGACCCCTCATCAAACGGTATCCATATCCACGAATGCTCTGAATAGCATTGGTGCCATACATGTCTTTAATTTTTCCGCGAAGACGACTGATGGACTTCTCCAAAGCCCTGGGGTCATAAAAGTTGCTATTGAGCCCCATGATTCTGGCGATTTCATCGTGACTTAATATGTGGTTGCTGGTTTGCGCAAAGGCTTCCAGAATTTTCATTTCTGCAAACGAGATGTCCAGCTTGTTACGGGTGCCCAGCAGGCATATACGCGTGGAGTCCAATACCAGGTTAACTTCCCTTTGCCACTCATCGCTGCAGAAAAATTCGGACAGAAACTCTGAGCTTTCTTCGGACAGTGTATTGAGTTTGATGCAGCAGTCGGCGCCGGCAAGATAATACTTCATCTTGTTGTAAGTGCCTCGGCCCGTAATAACGGCGCAGATGATTGGATTTAAATTGATGGCGCGCAGGTTTTCCACCAGCGCCAGGCTTTCATCGAATGCGTGAGGGCTGTCGATAATGATGAAGATGGCGCGATACACATCCGGGTGTTCATTTTTCTTATGCGAATTAGTGTATGAGCTAGCATCAAGAGTTATATCGGAATGCACATGCCTTGCGACTAAGGCTCTAAAGTTCTCGGCCACGCTACGGGTGCGACCCAAGGTGAGAACCCCTGGCTCCTCATTTGTCGGACGCTGGCTTCCAGTCGCTAATTTCCCTGTAAGCATCATGCTTTTTGACTCGAATGGGTGCTGACATCAGGATGTTAAAGCACCGGTTCTCATCTGTGACTGACAATTGGTAACATTCAAAACGGTTTTCAGGCGCGGTTTTCGAGTTTTCTAACATAAACAAAAGGTTTTCAACCGTTTAGTTGCTTCTCGTGGCCGGCTGAACTAATGAAATGGCGCTATTAGATGATGGCAATATGGAATTGTGCCACTATTTTGATTCGGTTGCGATTGGTTTTTTATAGCCAAAAGGCCATCACGATCGTGAGCGGTGATTCCGGGCTATTGACCCATTAAGAATGTGAATGTGTGCGCTCCGTCACATTTCTTTGTCGGCCGCATCTAGTCGACCTGCATCAAAGTTCTGGTGATTCGTTAGCCGGACGATTAATAACAAATCTTGAGTGCGTGGATTGATAAGACTTATTATCTATCGGTGCAAGTGTCTGCCTGCCGCCTATTGTTGTTCAGTGATTTAATATCTAATGAGTTTAATGGGCGTTCAATATGAATGACCTGACGGAGGATGGATGGAGTTTTGGACCCTTGTGCAGGTATTGGTTTTAGGTGCGGTAGAAGGCCTGACAGAGTTTTTGCCCATTTCCAGTACAGGCCACCAGATTATTGTGGCGGATGTGTTGGGGTTTGGCGGTGAACGCGCCATGGCGTTTAATATTATTATTCAGCTGGGTGCCATTCTGGCCGTTGTCTGGGAGTTTCGTCCGAAGATAGTCGAGATCATCAAAGGCTTACCAACCCAGCGCAACGCACAACGTTTTACGTTGAACTTGCTGATTGGTTTTCTTCCAGCCGTCGTCCTGGGTGTGTTATTCGCCGATAAAATTCATGAGTACCTGTTTAATCCGATCACCGTAGCCGTGGCTCTGGTAGTGGGCGGAATAATCATGTTGTGGGCCGAACAAAGAGAGCATGTGGTAAGCGTTGAACATGTTGACGACATGCGCTGGTCAGATGCTTTGAAAGTGGGGTTCGCGCAGTGCCTGGCGATGATTCCGGGTACTTCTCGTTCGGGATCGACCATTATCGGCGGATTGCTGTTTGGACTGTCGCGCAAGACAGCAACCGAGTACTCGTTTTTTCTGGCAATGCCAACGATGGTCGGTGCCGCGGTGTATTCCGGCTACAAGTATCGCGACCTGTTTCAGGCCGGCGACCTGCCTGTATTCGCCTTGGGTTTTGTGACCGCCTTCATCTTCGCGATGATCGCAGTGCGGGGCTTGCTCAAGTTCATCGCCAACCACAGCTATGCGGCCTTCGCCTGGTACCGGATTGCCTTCGGTTTGCTGATTTTGGCTACATGGGGGTTCGGGTGGGTGAACTGGACGGCGGCAACCGCCGCCTGACCGTGAGGGGCTAGCGCCCCTCAAGCAACTCCGCTGCCTGATCCAGCAATACCAAAGGCTCTTTAGCCTTATGAATGTCCACCGACAACAACTGCCGAAACTTGCGCGCCCCCGGAAACCCGGTGCCCAGCCCCAGTACATGCCGAGTGATATGGTGCATCGAGCCACCGGCCTCAATGTGCGCCGCAATATAAGGCCGCAACTGCGCCAGCGCCTCGGCCCGGCTGATCACCGGCGCCGTGCTGCCGAACAACTGCTGATCCACCTCAGCCATCACATAAGGATTGTGATACGCCTCACGACCCAGCATCACACCGTCGAACGTCTGCAAATGTTCGTGACAGGCTTCCAGCGTCTTGATCCCGCCGTTGAGAATAATCTCCAAGTCGGGAAAATCCTTCTTCAGCTGCGCCGCCACGTCATAGCGCAACGGCGGAATGTCCCGATTCTCCTTCGGCGACAACCCCTCCAGAATCGCAATCCGCGCATGCACCGTAAAACTCGTGCACCCCGCATCCCGAACCGTACCGACGAAATCACACAACTGCTCGTAACTATCCCGCCCGTTAATCCCGATCCGATGCTTCACCGTCACCGGAATCGACACCGCATCACGCATCGCCTTCACACAATCCGCCACCAACTGCGGATGCCCCATCAACACCGCACCGATCAAATTGTTCTGCACCCGATCACTTGGGCAGCCGACGTTCAGATTAACCTCGTCGTAACCGTGGTCCTGGGCCATGCGGGCGCAGGCTGCGAGGTCTAGAGGGACGCTGCCTCCGAGTTGCAGGGCGAGTGGGTGTTCGGCTTCGTTGTGACGCAGGAAACGGTCGTGGTCACCGTTTAGAAGCGCGCCGGTGGTGACCATCTCGGTGTAGAGGAGGGCGTGTTTGGAAAGGAGGCGTAGGAAAAAGCGGCAGTGCCTATCAGTCCAATCCATCATCGGGGCGACGGAGAAGCGGCGGGAGAGTGGGGCGGGTGTGGCGGTGATTGGGGGCATTGGGGATCTGGTTTGGGTGAGGCTGGGAGGACAGGAGTTTATCAGGATTGGGGTTGTGGGGTTCAGACGAGTCTGGGCGCGAAGCGCACGGGCGTAAAAAAATAAGTCGCGTTATTTCTATTAGATAAGCCGTTTCCATTGTGCATGCGTATTGGCCCGCTCAATCACGTTCGAACGCCCCGAATGTTCGGGGCGAATATGGGAATTGCTAACCGCTATTTTGCAGTTTTCTTACCTGAAAGATTAGGTCGCGGCGAAACCGCCTTCACCACATCATCAATAATTGCCTTCCCCATCGCCGTCAGATAGTGCGCGGCCCAGGCGTGACGGTCGGTGTCTCTTTCGAAAGCGGCGTCCTGTGCGAGCGCCTTCGCTAGGAACAGCAGGTCAGACGCCTTTGACAATGCTTCGTCGACGGGTACGTCAGCGCTGACGTGGAACATTGCCAGTTCTGAACCTGGGCAGTATATGCAGGGAGTGAAGCCGAGGGTTTTTGCGTTCGTTGGTTCGCTCATTTGCAACCTCCATTAATGCACAGGTGAAGGCTACGAAGCGTGGAGCTACGCGGAGCTAGTGGGCGAGTTTTGTACGGATTTACTAGAGTCATTAACAGTTTCCTTGATTGGTGAAAACTGCCACTTAGCCGTCTCAAAAGCTTGGGTGGCAGCCGTGCGTGGTGTGAGACCCGGCAATCAAGGTAACCGGTAGGCCCGAAGGCCTTCCACGCACAGCCGCCATAAAACCGTACCGCAGACGAAAAAACGCTGCGATGGGTTCTGTGACGCTTTGCGCCTTGATTGGTATCCGGGGTCTCACGCCCGGTCGCTGAATGTGCAGCGACGTCTGGAGAGTATCCAGACCTAGATATGACCAACAAGGAGGTAATCTGCCCACAAGCACAGCAAACGTACCCTCTTACGCAACTCTCGGATTTTGCCTACAACTTCATCGAGAGTCACCCAGCGATTCTGACTACCGTACAACACAACATCTGAACATCAGGCACGCAGAGGCTGCTCAGGTCGCCAGGTTAATCACCAAGGCGCCTACCCAAAATACTAGTGAGCTGTTGACGTGCTTGAAGCAAATTGGATCACCGGTACTTGGCCTACTTTGTAATAGGAAGCTTGCCAGTGATCACAAACGTATCGAACACTTTTTGCCCTTCGCACGCGGCTTCCCGAACATCCAGAAACGTCAGTGTCTTGTGGATGACCTTCCTGCGGGGCTTGTCGGTTTTTTTACTGGTGGCCATCGGAGCCTCCAAAGGATGTGTATTTATGCTGTTCAGCGAATGTGATCGATCTTATCCGGGAAAACCGTGATAGAGGTATACGGGTGCCAATGAAACCGAAAGGGCGTCCGCGAAGGCTACCCATTTTTTAAACCAGGCGCTCCGCAGAACACTTATTTCTTACTACACCTCTCAACATCCCCCTGCGTCTTCAACTCCGTCTCAATCCCCAACCGATATTTACAATAATCAATAATCAACCCCCGCTGCTCATCCGTCAGCCGTTCCACTTTTCGATAGTCACCGTCATTGGCATGGATGTTGTGGAATTTGATTTGCAAGGTAGGGTGTTTCTTGACGAAGAGGATGGTTTCTACGTCGCCGTCTTCCAAGGCGTTGTAGTACCCGATGTTCAGCACGCCCAACAAAATCAGCAGAGCAACAGCGATCAGTTTTTTCATCCTTGAATCCTTGTGAACATGTTTTTTTGATGTGACATCAAGACGAATGCCGTCATTCGTAGTGCTGTTCTACTTCCAGCCCGATACCCACGCCTTCCAGCACCTCTGTCACGCGCGCGATGAAGTATTCCGCTTGTTCTGGCAGTTCGTATTTGGCGATCAGGCGAATGGTGGGGGACTTACCGAGGGCGCCGGGGATTTCGGTGTAGATTTCGCCGCTTTCAATGAAGGCGATGTAGGTATTGATCTTCTCTTGCAGCAACAACAAATGTTCGCCTTCCTCGGCTTTATTGCCCCATTCCAGGTGGTCGGTGATGACGAGCAATATCTGCGGCTTTTCTTTAGGTATTGCCCAGAAATCAATGATGCGAGCATCGGTGATAGACATGCCTGTTCCTTCAGGTGAGTCGTGGGATTTCAGTGGGGGCTTTTAACACAGCGTGAAAAAAGGTGCTCCGTTTGGGCACCTTTTCTTGGTTCGAAAACCGGGAGGAATCGACTTGAAACGAGCAACCCGACTCAACGAGTCGTTTTCGGCCCGGAGGCATCCGCCATTGTCCCGCTCCCGCAATTCACAAACGAAGACGTCTTAAGCCAACGCTGATCCGGATAATAAGAAAACAACAGTTGCCCATTCTTCATCGAATCAATCAACCGATGGGCAATCGCCGGCCGCACAGCCGGGCATCCGAGGCTGCGACCGATCCGGCCATTGGCTCGGGCGAGGACGGGACTGACGTACGGCGCGCCATGAATCACGATCGCTCGTTCAAACGCGTTGTCGTTAAATCCAGGCTCCAACCCTTCCATGCGCAACGAATAGCCGTTTTGCCCGACATAACTGGCCTGGGTGCGGTATAAGCCAAGGCTGGTGGCGAAGCTTTCGTTCTGATTGGAGAAGTTGACCGCCATGTTTTCGCCGCTGTTGCGGCCATGGGCGACGAGTTCATGGAACAGCAGTTTGCGCTTCTTTAAATCGAAGACCCACAGGCGTTGTTCGGTCGAAGGCAGCGAGTAATCGATGACGGCGAGCCTCTGGACCGGAGCTGCGCCGCGGGCGATGCTGCACTGGGAGGCGCGTACGGCCAGCCCGATGACTTTGGCGTTAGCGCCAGGGGCCGCTTTGGCGAGGGCGGCAGCGAGAGAATCGGCGTACGCTGCTGGTATGGACGTTACCGTCAGCAGCAGGGCCGAGCATAGAAAGCCAAAGCGGTTTAGCGCCATAGAGATGTCTCATCAAGTTATTTCGAGTTTAGCAGGGCAAACGACAAGTGCTGAACGCACGAGATTAAGGATTATCCATGGGGCAACTATCAAGGTTATTCGTCATAAGCCGCATCTTTTTTATGGGCTTTCTGATCAGCGGCACCGCGTTCGGTGAAACTTCGCCGATTACGGAGGAAACTCCGCCGATCAGCATGATGGAAGCGATACCCGACGATAACGTCGCCCAAGTGATTCATGCGACGCTGGAGCCGATGATCTCGGCTTTCCCACCGCTGCAGACCCGGCCGCGTCACCAGCGCATCGACGTTAACCGTGTGGTCCTGGATTTTTATACCCATCGGCAATTCCGGGCTGCCTGGACCCATCCTGACGATGTCACGCAGTTGTTGAAAAACCTCAACGAAACGCAAATCGATGGCTTGGAGCCGGCGGATTTTCGTGGTGATGATTTGGCCATGGCCCAGGCGTCGATGCAGAGCACCGCGCCAACACCTGAACAGCAAGCAGCTTTTGATCTCGCGGCCACCCGGACCTATCTCACGGCATTGCTGCAATTGCGTCGGGGCAAGGTCGATCCGGCGCGGCTGGACATGCATTGGAATTTCGACATTACCGGCGCCGATCCCCGGGACGACGTGCAGAACTTTTTTACCGCTCTGGACACCCATGACGTCGCCCGCGCCTTCGCGCAAGCGCCGCCGCAAGAGGCGGTGTATGTCGGTTTGCGCCAAGCCTTGGCGCAGTTGCGCATGATTCGTGACAGAGGCGGTTGGCCTAAAGTTTCCGAAGGGCAATCGCTCAAGCCGGGGATGGACGGCGCCGCGGTGGCGCAGTTGCGCGCGCGGTTGGCGGCGGGTGGTTATCTGGATTCCAGACATAGCAAAAACAATGATTACGACGATGCGGTGATGGCCGCCGTGAAGAAGTACCAGACCGAGCAATACCTGGGCGCGGATGGCGTTGCCGGCGCGGCGACCCTCGCCGCGTTGAACGTGCCGGTGCAGGCGCGTATCGATCAAGTGCGGGTCAACATGGAGCGGGCGCGCTGGTTGCTTTATAAGCTGCAGGGCACGTTCGTTATTGTTGATATTGCCGGTTATAAAGTGGCGTTGTATCGCGACGGCCAGCCGATCTGGCGCTCCCGGGTGCAGGTTGGTAAACCGTTTCGCAGTACGCCGATCTTTCAGGCCGAGATCACTTACGTCACGTTCAACCCCACTTGGACTGTGCCGCCGACGATTCTGAAAGAAGACGTGTTGCCGAAAATCCTCAGTAACCCGAATTACCTCAGCAACAACCGCATCCGTCCGCTGGATCGGGAAGGGAACATACTTGATCCGTCGACGATCGACTGGAGCAATCCGCGGGGCATCACGTTGCGCCAGGACGCAGGACCGGAAAACTCCCTGGGCCAGGTGGTCATCCGCTTCCCCAATGACTATGCGATTTACCTGCACGACACCCCGCACCGCGAGCTGTTTGCGAAGAACGTGCGGGCGACCAGTTCGGGCTGTATCCGCGTGGAAAACCCGCTGCAATTGGTGGAGTTGTTGTTCAACGATCCGGTGCGCTGGAACAGCGCCGGGATTCAAAAGCAGCTGGCCAATGGCAAGACCGAGAACATCCGCTTGCCGGTGAAAGTGCCGGTGCTGTTGGCGTACTGGACGGTGGACATGGGCAGCAATGGCCGGGTCGCGTTTAAACCGGATGTGTATGGCTACGACAGTCCGGTGTTGAAGGCGTTGAACTTGCCCGCGAAGTTGCCGGCGCTGGATTTGCAGGCGGCGGTGGGGCAGGGCAGGCCATAAACTCCATTGGATATTGAAGGACAACCAATGCTCATCGTTTTCAGCGGGCTCCCGGGCACTGGCAAAACGACCATTGCTAAAGGCCTGGCAGCCCGGTTAGGTGCCCTGTATTTGCGGATCGATTCGATCGAACAGGCGATTCGAGACGCTGATGTGCTCGCGAGTGATGTCGGTCGCAGCGGCTATCTGGTTGCCAATGCGCTGGCGCTGACCAACCTCGACATGGGCAGCCGTGTCGTTGTCGATTGTGTTAACCCCGTGCAGGAAAGTCGCGATGCCTGGCGTGAAACGGCCAGTCGGGCACAATCATCGTTGATCGATATCGAAGTGACTTGCTCTGACCGGGAGGAACACCGGCGTCGGGTTGAGACGCGCCAGATCGATGTTCCCGGCCTGAAAGCGCCTGATTGGCAATCGGTGTTGGACCATGACTATGAGCCGTGGGGCTGCAAGCCGTTTGGTATAGACACTGCGTTGATGTCAGTCGATGAAGCTGTGGCCGGGATCATTGAGCGAATTTTGTTGAATCCGCTCAGGCGCCATTCTTGAGCAACCGACTGAAGGCAACACGCCGGGCGAGTTCGAGTATTTCTGTGCGCTGCATCCTCAGATGATCGGGAAGATTGTGGTCAGCCAGTGAGTGTTCGGCCCCAGGATTTGTGATCAATACTGAACCCTTGTGGGAGCGGGCTTGCTCGCGAAAAGCGGTGTATCAAGCGCCATCGATGCTGGATGTGACGGCCTCTTCGCGAGCAAGCCCGCTCCCACCGGGGGAAGTGTTAAAGCCTAGAGATCCAGTCCTTCCTGCACCACTGACAACAAATTAACCTCAGTCAGCGCCACCGCATCCGGCTGTTGCCCGGACTGCTCGATCGACTGCAGCCACCACTGCGTTTCGCCGTGTTCGCTGACGGTTCGCAGCAGCGGGATCTCCTTGCCCTTGAGGTGGATCTCGACCCGGCCTTCGCCGTCAGCGGTGAAGCGCACGATCGGCACGAAAGTGATGCTGTGGTGGTTACCTTCGATCAGCAATTGGTCGATGGAATAGGCGTAGGTCGCACCCTCAGGGTGGCGTTCGAACACATGGGTCGGGTTGCGCCGGATGCTCAGGCCAGCCTCAAGCAATGGCTTCAGCCAGGCTTCTATCTGGTGATACATTGCGTAAACTTCGCCCGGCCAACTGTCGATTGCCTGATCGGTGCCAGTGGTCGCATCAGCGGCCTGTCGGGTTTCTTTCAGTTTTGCGGCGAGCTCGTCTGCCTTACTCATTTCGATTCCCTGTCGTGATGTAAGTGTGATCGTAGCCCCTTCAAGGTAATGCACGTTTTGCCCTGCGTCATGCGATTGAAACACCGGCATGACAAAACAACCCCTGGCCGATCGTCGGCCAAGGACGACACCCGTCATAATTCCCAAGGAGTGGGTATATGAAGAAGCTTTACGCAGTCATCGCAATTCTGGCGATTACATTCGGCCACATCGGCCTGAGCAACGCTCGACAATCACAGCAAGGCAAAGCCCCGGTCGAGTCAGTGGCGGGGGTGTTCGATTACTACTTGCTGACGCTGTCCTGGTCACCGACGTTCTGCCTGACCCACAAAGACGACGCGCAATGCTCCGGCAAAGGTTACGGCTTCGTGCTCCACGGCCTCTGGCCGCAATACGCCAAGGGCGGCTGGCCGGAATCGTGCCCGCCGATGGTGGCGCTGTCCCCCGCCGAGCGCACGCAAGGGCTGACGTTGTTCCCGACCCCCAAGTTGCTTGAACACGAGTGGGCCAAACACGGCACCTGCAGTGGTCTCGGCGCCAAGGGGTATCTGGACGCGGCGGACAAGGCTGTCGGCACCGTGAAGATCCCGGAGCAACTACAACCCTTCAGCAGCACTCATTACTTCCAGGCCCAAGAGATCGCCAACCTGTTCCGTCAGAGCAATCCCGGGATTGCAGCAGACGGCATCGCGGTGATCTGCAATGGTCCCGAGTTGTCGGAAGTGCGGGTGTGCATGGGCAAGGACCTGGGGTTTGGCGCTTGCGGGAAAGGTGTGAAGACTTCGTGTCGTGATGGGGATATTCGGGTTCCGCCGTCGCGCTAAGTCGCCCGGGTAAAACTCAAAAACTGTGGGAGGGGCAAACCCGTTCCCACAGGGATTGCAGTGGATGGAGTTTTTGATGATCCCTACACCCGGCATTTGATCCAATCCGCCACATCCTTCATCCTTGTGCGCTTCAATGGATTGCCAGAAAAGCCTGCAAGGAGCTTTAGCATGAGCGGAAAACCCGCCGCCCGCCTCACCGACCCCACCGCCTGCCCGCTGCCGGGACACGGCACGAACCCCATCGCCAGCGGTTCGCCCAACGTCAATTTCGATGGCCTCGCTGCGGCGCGCATGACCGACAAATCGGCCTGTGGCAGCCCGATCACCGGCGGCGTCTCAGCCACCGTATTCATCAACGGCTTGAACGCCGCAACCCTCGACAGCGTGGGGGCTCACGGCAATGTGGTCATTGGCGGATCGGGCACGGTGATTATTGGCGACACCGTCGTCACGGCGCCATTCACCGGGCTATTGCCGATGCCGGTCAACTTCACCGACAAGTTGAAACTGGTGAACGCGACGACCGGCGAACCGATGCCGAATCACCCGTACATGATTTTGCGTGCGGATGGCCGGCAGGAGCACGGGGTGTCTGATGCGGCGGGGTTCACCCACGCGATCAGCTCGCATCTGCCTGAAAGCATCAAGTTGTTTTTGGAGGAGTGAGGCATGAGTGGTGGAACGGTTACTTGTGCGAAAGGTATTACTTATAAGCAACAAGGCGAATTCATGCTGACGGATAAGAAGGATGTCAGTGAGAAGAGGGTGCCGATTGAGAGTACCAAGGCAATTGTCTTTTTTGTGGGTGGGGCGGGAGATAAGGAGAAATACTATTTTTCCGGAACGTTTGGAAACGCCCAAGATGCCCAGACAGCATTCGATCCACGAACGCTATGCTTGAAAGAACTAGGTCAGTATCGTTCCGAATGGTTAGGGTATAACGAAGTCAGGGGTAAAAAGGACATTCAGAAATTCGTACTGGATGTTATTCCCTATAAGTCCTGCCCTGTATATATCGTGGGGCATAGTTTGGGCGGGTGGAATGGTGCGCATTTATCCAAAATAATGTCTGATTGGGGGTACAAGATAAAAATGTTGATCACCCTCGACCCAGTGGGTGAAGGAGCATTGGTCTGGCTAGGTTCGGATATCTACCGGGAGACGCCCACTCCGGTAGCTGAGCAATGGATAAATGTAAAAGCAATGCCTACGAAGAAGGATCAGTCTGACTCGGTTGCAGAATTTGGTGAGAAATGGCGGGTTTCGGGTGGTCCCGCTATTAACGTCACGATGGATACCAATCATTACAATGCAGTCGCAATGCTAACTAGACCCATTGCAGGTGCGAAGTCTGCAGGCGACATAATGTACGAATCCATCATGAAAGAGTTTCCATGATATGAAAAGGATAGTGCTGGTTCTTTTGATTTTGGCCTGCGCATCATGTGCCAAAGATCATAATAAGCCTTCAGCAGATTTGGCGTTTGTATCCGTTGAGCGGGAAGGAGACTTGCCTCTTTATGATGTCAGTTTCAGCTCCAGCGTTAATCTGCAGGACCTTTATGGGCAAGGCGAGGGATTGGGGCAGGCTTCAACTAAGCTTATCTGCGCGTTGGAAAATGACAGTGATTTCTCTGTCGGCAACATTATCGAACGCTCCGCCTATGGTTTGCTTGAAAAAAGTGCTATCGGTCATTCTTCAGCGGCGTTCAATTATGTCACTCGCGCCTTTTTGAGCGAGACACGTAATAAAGGTACTTCCCGAAGAAATCTTTCAGTCAGCGAACTGAACTCGATGTTGGCAAAGAAGGCAGATATTCCATGCAAGGTCGTCATTACGGCCTACGGTTACAAGCCTTACTACACTAACACCCTGTACATCCCCACCGTCGACCTCCTACGCGAAATCAACAAACCCAAATCCAACTGAAAAAACCGGAGGCGCGAGCTTCAACCCCGCGCCTCCTCACTCAACGCCCCCTTCAAAAACTCCACCAACCCCCGCTGCATCCCGGTCAACGTGCCCTCGCGACTGACCAACGCCAACTCCGACGCCGGTAATTCAGGCAAATCGGTACATACCGTATGCTCCGGCAACACCGCCGACTCCGGCAGCACGGAAATCCCCAACCCTGAAGCCACCGCCGCTTGAATCCCGGTCAAGCTATGGCTACCGAAAGCCACGCGCCAGGGCCGTTGGGCCACATCCAGCAATCGGGTGGCGCGCTGGCGATAAATACAGCCCTGGGGAAACAACGCCAGTGGCAACACTCCGTTAGCCGAGTCAACACCCGCACCTTTGACCCACACCAACACCTCCGGCCAGGACGCCCAGCACGGTCCGCTGTCCGGTTCGCGTTTGATCAGGGCGATGTCGATGTCACCGGCGTCGAGTTTTTGCTTGAGGTCCAGGCTCATGCCGCTGATGGTTTCCAGTCGGGCGTGGGGCCGGGCCTGGATGAAACCGGCGAGCAGCACGGCCATGCGCCGGGCGTCGAAGTCTTCCGGCACACCGAGGCGCAGGATCTCCAGATCGACGTCGCTGGCCAGGGCCTGCACCGCCTCCGAGGACAGTGCCAGCAAGCGGCGGGCATAGCCGATCAGGCGTTCGCCATGTTCGGTGACCGTGACGTTCTGCCCGGTGCGATCACGGATCAGCAGCGGGTGGCCGATCAGCTCTTCGAGTTTGCGCAGCTGCTGGCTGACGGTCGACTGGGTGCGGTGCACGCGCTCGGCGGCGCGGGTGAAGCTGCCTTCGTCGACCACGCAGACGAAGCTCTTGAGCAATTCAAGATCGAGCATGGCGGTCTCCTTGATATTCGAATTTCAACTGAGATGGCGGTATGGATTTAATTTCACACTATCACCAAGCGCTCTTAAGCTGAAGCTCTCATCTCAGAGGAAACGCTCATGACACTCCAGCACACCCCGCGCCCCGAATGGTTGACCTTCGATTGCTACGGCACGCTGATTCAGTGGGATGAAGGCCTGAAAGCCGTGGCCGCCGACATCTTGCAGGACAAGGGCGAGCACTCGATCGACGTCGATCGCCTGATCGCGGTGTACGACCGGCATGAACATCAACTGGAGCAGACCCCGCCGCACCGTTCGTTTCGCCAATTGAGCACCCTCGGCTTGCAACGGGCCCTGGAGGAGTTGGGGTTGGCGAGTCTGCCCGAAGACAGTCAGCGCCTGGCCGGGGCGATTCCACGGATGTCGCCGTTTCCCGAGGTGATTGAGACGCTGGCGCGGCTCAAGGCCATGGGCTTCAAGTTGTGCATCGTGTCCAACACCGATGACGACATCATCGCTGGCAATGTCGCGCAACTCGGCGGGCATATCGATCGGGTCATCACCGCGCAACAGGCCGGCGCCTACAAGCCGAATCCGCGGTTGTTTGACTACGCTCATGAGCAACTGGGCGTACGACGGGATCAGGTGGTGCATATTTGCGCCAGCCCGATGCTGGACCACGCCGCCGCGCGGGACATGCAGTTTCGCTGCGTGTGGATCGATCGCGGCACCGGTCGGCAATTGCTGCCGGACTATCGGCCGGACGCCATCCTTCACACGCTGGACCAGGTCGTGCCCTTGTTCACCTCCCTTGGCTGGTAACACATGGAGTCGTCGCTATGGCACACACCCTTGCAGGCAGTTCCCGCCCCGCGCGCTACGCCGATCTGAACCTGGATTCGGAGGCCGCCATCATTGCCCGCACGGAACTGGCGGCGTGCTTCCGACTGGCGGCGCTGCACGGTTTGGAGGAGGGCATTTGCAACCACTTTTCGGCCATGGTGCCGGGGCGTGATGATCTGTTTTTTGTGAACCCCTACGGCTATGCGTTTGCCGAGGTCAGCGTCGACAACCTGCTGGTCTGTGACTTCCACGGCAACGTCGTGGCCGGTGACGGGCAGCCGGAGGCGACCGCGTTCTACATCCATGCCCGGCTGCATAAACAGCTGCCACGGGTAAAAGTGGCGTTCCACACGCACATGCCGAATGCCACGGCATTGTGTTTGCTACAAGGCCCTCCGTTGCTGTGGCTGGGGCAGACGGCATTGAAGTTTTACGGGCGCACGGCGGTGGATGAGGACTACAACGGCTTGGCCCTGGACGAGTCCGAAGGCGATCGGATTGCCAGTGTGCTGGGCGCTGCCGATATCCTGTTTTTGAAGAATCACGGGGTGATTGTCTGCGGGCCGGCCATCGCTGAGGCCTGGGACGATTTGTATTACCTGGAACGTGCCGCCCAGGTGCAGTTACTGGCGATGGCGACCCAGCGCGAGCTCAAGCCTGTTCCCCACGAAATTGCCCAGCGGGCGTATGAGCAGATGCGTTTGGGGGATGCCGAAAGTGCTCGGGCGCATTTGCAGAGTGCGATGCGGCGGTTGGCTGGGTGAGTGTTTGTGGCGACTGCGGGGGCCTCATCGCGAGCGAATTCGCGATGAGGTCTGCGCCATTTCAGCCTGCTCGAACCGGCAACCCCAACGCCAGCAGATCCTTACGCAACTGCGCCGGGTTAAAGAACTGAATCCCGTGAAGCCCCACCCGCTGCGCCCCTTCAATATTCGGCCGGTGATCATCAATGAACACCGCACGACTCATATCTACGTCGTAGCGTGAGGCAAGCAACTGGAAGATTTCCGGCGATGGCTTGATCACGCCTTCGGCGCCCGACACCAGAATCCCTTCGAAACGCTGCAGGAACTCAAAACGTTCAAGGGCAATCGGAAAGGTTTCAGCGGACCAGTTGGTCAGCGCCAGCAGGCGAACGCCGTTGGCGTGCAGTTCATCGAGGATGGCGACGGTGTCTTCGATGGCACCGTCGAGCGTTTCTTCCCAGCGTTCGTGGTAGGCGCGGATCAGCGCTTCCTGGCTCGGATGGCGGGCGATGGCTTCCTCGATCGCTGCCTGCCAGGTCCGGCCTCTGTCCTGTTGTTCGTTCCAGGCGGTGTGGCAGACCTCGGCCAGGAAGGTTTCCATGGCTTCTACGTCGTCACCGAACAACTTCTTGTAAAGGTTTCTGGGGTTCCAGCGGATAAGTACATTGCCGAGATCGAAAACGGCGGTATTGAAAGTGATCGGGTGAGACTGAGTGCTCATGTTTTCCTCCGTGGATGAACCTGCGGCACAGGTGCTGAAGCCTTTCATCCTAGCAGAGCGGGTTTTCCCATTGGCCCCGGACAACCCCGTAGACTAAGCTCACAAAAAATAAGGGCTTTGGGCCTTCGCCCGTGCCGTGCCCTCCAGGAAACCCTTTTGCCAATCCCCATTCATGACTCGCACCATGCCCCCGGCGCACTGAAACGCTTGCCTCTGCTCAAGGCTTCGGCGTTTTTCATCGCGGCGGTGTGCCTGTGCCTGTGTGGTTTGCTGTACTTGCAACTGGAGCAATCGCGGCGCCATGACCTGGCACTGGCCGAAGTCGCGTCGTCGAACCTCACGCGGGCCATGGCGCAGCAGGCCGAAGATACGTTCATGAAGGCCGATCTGGTGCTGACCAGCCTGGCGGACTGGATTCAGGCGGACGGCTATGACGCCGCCCAAGTGCCGCGCCTGCAGAAAACCTTCGTCAGTCGGGTCCAGGCACTGCATCAATTGCACGGGATTTTCCTGTTCGACCAGCAAGGGCAGTGGGTCATTACCTCGTTCGCGGACTTGCCTCACGGGTCCGGGGTATCGGATCGCGAGTACTTCAAGTTCCACCAGCAGAACGTCTCGTCCCTGGCGCACATCGGCCCGGCCATCCGCAGTCGCGAGAACGGCGAGTGGATCATTCCGGTGTCCAGGCGGGTCAATGACAAGAACGGCAATTTCCAGGGCGTGTTGCTGGCCGGCATCAAAATGGCGTACTTCGACCAGTTCTTCAAAAGCTTCAGCATCGATGACCAGGGCGCGATGTTTCTGGCGCTGACCGACGGCACGCTGTTGGCGCGGCGGCCGTTTATCGAATCGCAGATCGGCACGTCGGTGGCCCAGGGCGCGATTTTCCAGAAGCATCTGCCCAACGCCAACGCAGGCAACGCGATGATCAACTCGGTGGTCGACAACACGGTTCGCTTGTATGGCTACCGGCAGTTGGAGGCGTATCCGCTGGTGGTGTCGGCGGCGTCCTCCAAGGACGCGATTCTCAAGGACTGGTACGCCACGGCGTTTCAGTCCAGCGTCATTGTGGCCCTGGTGGTGCTGGGCGTGGGGCTGTTCGGCTGGGTGTTCATTCATCAAGTGCGCGATGGCGGGCGGATCGAAGCCGATCTGCGCACGGCCCAGGAAGCGCTGGAACTGATCGCGACCCACGACAGCCTGACCGGCCTGGCCAATCGGCGCCTGTTCGAGCGGGCGCTGGACATCGAGTTCGGCCGCGGTGCCCGACAGGCGAGCCCGCTAAGTCTGGTGATGCTCGATATCGATTTCTTCAAACGCTACAACGACACTTATGGCCATGTGGCGGGAGATCATTGCCTGGCCGAAGTGGCGCGAGCGCTGAAGACGTGCTGCCATCGCAAGGCCGATCTGGCGGTGCGCTACGGCGGCGAAGAATTCGCGGCATTACTGCCGGACACCGACATTCACGGCGCGATGGTGATTGCCGAACAGATCCGCCGCAGCGTCATGGACAAAAACATCACCCACAGCGGCTCGCCCACCGGTTACGTGACCGTCAGCCTGGGCTGCTATTCGTTCGTGCCCACCGGGCGGGACAGCATCGAAGTGTTTATCCAGCGTGCGGACGCCGCGTTGTATCAGGCCAAGCACTCGGGGCGAAACCGTTCAGCGGTGCTGTCGATGGAAGGTGGCGTGGAAGCCTTGCTGCGCTCGGACCGTTGATTGGGTGAACAGGCAGGCCCTGATTCCAGACGTCGAAATCAGAAGCTGCCTTTACGCGTTCAGCTGCCTGTCCCACCACCAGCCCCGCCCGTACCGCCGCCGGCCGCACCGGTGCCACCGCCCGCGCCCGAACCACTGGTCCCGCCATTGCTGCCATTGACGCCCGAGCCCGTGCTCGATGAGCCGGAACCGCTGCCATTGCTGCCCGAACCGTTGGCGCCTGATGGCGCGCCGGGCGTGCTGTTGGGCGGCAGCGTCGAACCACTGACGCCGCCGGACTTGGTGCCCGTGCCATCAGCAGCATCGTTGGCGGCATAGGCCACAGACGCGGTGCACAGCAAACCGGCCAGCAGCAGCGAGGTGATTTTTGTCGTGATCATGGTACGTCTCCAGAATTGAGTCGTTACCTGATATTGGTCTCAGGGCCGCGCGGTTGGTGCCGGTTGGATGACGAATGGTGGGTTCTCAGAGGAACGCTTCACGCAAGTGGCAGATCACCTGCTCGACTGTCATGCCGGGTGCTTTTGGCGGATCAGGCCGTTCACAGAACTCGCGCCAGACGAACAGTGTCAGTTCGGCGCCATCGGTCGGGCTTGCCGGCGTGGCGGAAGAGAAGGTGTCGAGCAACCGGTAGCGTTCATCCTGCCAGAACAGATCCTCGACCCAGTCGTAGATCGGGACGATGTGAAAATGGATGGAGTGCCCGGGTTCATGGCCATAACGACCGATGTACAGGCGTTTGGGTTTGAACAGTGTTTCAACGATGCGTTGGGTGGTGGCCAGCAGCGGACCGAGTTCGGCCAGTGCGCTGTCGGGCAGTTCGTGGAGCGCGTTGGCGTTGGAGCGGGCGCCAAGCATCAGGTAACCCGGCAACGCCGAGTTGAGGCGATGGTTGAGCTGCCAATATTTGGTTTCGTGAATGATGAAGGGTTGCGGGATGTTCATCGGTGCTCCTTTTCAGCCCTGCATGAGTGCCAGTTTCGTTTCCAAGTGCTGCCGAACCTGCGGCCATTCATCATCAATGATGCTGAACCGCACCGAGTTGCGCTTGCGACCGTCCGGCATGATCCGTTCGTGGCGCACGATGCCTTCCTGCTGCGCGCCCAGCCTGAGGATCGCGTTGCGGGATGTCTGGTTGTTTTCGTCAGTGGTGAATTGCACCCGCACGCAATCGAGCGCTTCGAAGGCATGGCGCAGCATCAGGTACTTGGCCTCGGTGTTGACGAAGGTTTTCTGCCAGCTGGCGCCGATCCAGCTGCTGCCGATTTCCAGCTTGCGGTTGAGCCGGTCGACTTTCCAGAACCGGGTAGAGCCGATGACTTTGCCCGTCTCCTTGAGCACGATGACGAACGGCAGGACGCTGCCGGCATCGCGACCGTCGAGGGCTCTTTTCAGGTAGCTGTCGACGGTGGTCGAGGAGGGGACCACGGTGACTGTCAGTTTCCACAGTTCGCCGTCTTCCGCCGCTTGCACCAGCGCCTCGGCATCGGCGTATTGCAGGGGGCGCAGGATGATTCTGTTGCCTTCGAGGGAGGTGTCCATGGCGTCGATATTCTCGGCAGATCAGGCGGGGCATTGGGCGCCTATTACGCCGCACATTGCTTTGCCGACGCAACCACCAGAACCGGCAGCTGTCACACCCTAGACACCTCTTCACCAGGAGCCTGGGTCGATGAAGCCTTTGCGAATCGCGACGTTTAACGTCAACGGCCTGCGCGCCCGACTGCCGAACCTGCTGGCCTGGCTGGCGCGAGAGCAGCCGGACATCGTCTGCCTCCAAGAGCTCAAATCCCTCGACAGTGCCTTCCCGGCCGCGGAGTTGGAAGCTATCGGCTATGGCGCGATCTGGCAGGGCCAGTCCTCGTGGAACGGGGTGGCGATCCTGGCCCGGGATGCGCAACCATTGGAAAGTCGTCGCGGCTTGCCCGGAGACGACGCCGATACCCAAAGCCGCTATCTGGAAGCGGCGGTTCACGGGGTGCTGGTGGGGTGTCTGTACTTGCCTAACGGCAACCCGCAACCGGGGCCGAAGTTCGAGTACAAACTGGCCTGGTTCGAGCGGCTGATCAGCTACGCGCAAGCCCTTCAAGCCAGTGACCACCCGGTGGTGCTGGCCGGCGACTACAACGTGGTGCCCACCGACCTGGACATCTACAACCCGCGCTCCTGGCTCAAGGATGCGTTGCTGCAACCCGAGAGTCGCGAGTGTTATCAGCGCCTGCTGGACCAGGGCTGGACCGATTCCCTGCGGCACCTTTACCCGGAAGATCGCCTCTACACGTTCTGGGATTATTTCCGACAGCACTGGCAGAAAAATTCCGGGTTGCGTATCGATCATCTGTTGCTTAACCCGGCGCTGAGTCCGTATCTGCAAGAGGCCGGCGTCGATGCCTGGGTGCGCAACGAGCCCCATGCCAGCGACCATGCGCCGACGTGGATTCGGTTGGGGACGCGCAAGCGGCGTTGATTCTGCGTGGGTGGCGATTGGCGAAATCAATTGTCGGTCAAGCCGGTTTATCCCTTATATAGGGCGACCATCGGCGCAGTGACCTGCGGCCCCGTGCATAAGGATTGAGCAATGAGTGAGCCACGCCTGAGGAATCTGGATCTGTACCTGCAACGCCTGGGTTTCAGCGCTCCCCCCGCGCCCACCCTGGACACCCTGCGTCAACTTCAACTGCGCCATACCGGCGCGTTCCCGTTCGAGAACCTCACCACGTTATCCGGCGAACCGGTACTCATCGACGTGCCGTCCGTGGAGCAGAAAATCCTGCACCAAGGCCGCGGTGGCTATTGCTATGAACTGAACAACAGCTTCCTGGCCCTGCTTCAGGCGCTGGGCTTTGACGCTCGCGGCATCAGCGGGCGAGTGGTGATGGGCCAGCCGGAAGGCGCGTGGACCGCGCGCACTCACCGCTTGAGCCTGGTGACCCTGGACGGGGTGCGCTACATCAGCGACGTCGGCTTCGGCGGCATGGTGCCGACCGCGCCGCTGATGCTCGATACCCGCGCCGAACAGCCGACGCCTCACGAGGCCTATCGCATTGAGCAGCACGAAGACGGCTACACCCTTCGCGCGAAGGTCGCCGATGAGTGGCGCGCGATGTATATCTTCGATCTGCAACGTCAGGACGACATCGATTACACCGTCGGCAATTGGTACGTCTCGACCCATCCGGAATCGTCTTTCGTCAAACAGTTGATGGTGGCCCGTACTGGCGAGGGCTGGCGGCGGACGTTGAACAACGGCAGCTTTGCGATCCACCGGATCGGAAGCGAGAGCGAACGGCGCGAGGTGACGGATGTCGATGAGTTGCTCGCGTTGCTGGAAAGGGAGTTCGGGATTAGGGTGCCGCCGAGTGCGCGCTTGAAGCAGGTGCTCGAGCGTTTGATCGAGCCCAAAGAACAGGACAGGTAAAAGCCTGGCACTCCATTTTCCTGTTCCCTTTTCAACGAATATCGCGCCGCCATTTCCCACTCTTGGCGTTAAAGCGCCTGCAAGCAAGCCCCAGGCGTGGATAGATCCATGGAATGCCGTAGGGGCGAATGGTGAAATAAAACCGGTAATCGGCGTAGTCGTGGAAGGTCGCGTAGAAATGCGCTTCATCCAGCCAGAAGACCTCGTCGAGCCAGAACGAATTGTACATTTGACCGACTGTGCGTTCGTTCAACACCGTTGCGAGGTCTTTGCTGACCAGTACAAAACAGACAGCCTCTTCGAATGGGCAGTCGAAGTCGGTCACCAGCAGATAGCCGGCTGCCGTTTCGTATTGGTGCAATAGATTGAAGCCCGAGATCGCCAGCGAAGAGACGCTGCCATCGATGATGACGGGGGTTTTCGCCGGCCAGTCTTCATAGGGGCCGTGATGCTGCACCAGGGCGAATCGCTCAATCACATTCATGGCTATGGCTCTGCAAAGTGTTCGACGCGTTCGCCGTGGTTCAGTTGCTGAAGGATGACAGCGTTGTTGCCTAGGGGCGGACATCCGGTTCCATCACCCGACGGATTTCGCTGAGCGCGTCTGCGAGTTTCTTCTCGAGGCTTTTCAGGTCGGTGGCGGTCACGCCTTTTTTAAGATGGCCTGTCGTGGCGCTACCGTGTTGATCGGCCTTCGCGACTTGCCCGTTATCGTTGAGCAACGCCTGGCGCAAAGTGTTGTTGATCACCGTCTGATAGCCAAACCCTTCGTTTTCCGCAAGCGAGCGCGCCGCTTCGATCACCGCATCGTCGAGCATGATGGTAATGCGGGTCTTGCCTTTGCTGGAGGCCACCGCCCCGCGTTTGGCGTTACTGAAGTCGTATTCATCTTTCATGGTCATGCCTCCTTGTATTGGCGACGCTCGTTTTTGGTCGCGACGCGCGCCGAAATGATTCGAACGAAATTCGGATCGCGCCAGGTGTAGGCAACCACCAGTACCCGACCTTTGGCGTCCTGCCCCACGATAATCCAGCGCTGCTCATCGTGATCGCGGTCTTGCACGGTCAGGGCTCGCTCGTCGTCGAACACTGGCTCGGTTTCTGCAAGGCTGATGCCTCGATGCTTGAGTTTGTTGGCCGCGTTTTTCGCTTTGTCATATTGAATTTCGAATGGCTTCATTATGCATACTTTATATGTATATAAAAGAGGGCCTCCGTGCCGGCGGTCGCCATGAAGGAAAAAGATTAGCGGGAGAAGGGAGAAGCGCCGGGATGGATGTATTTCAAGGTTTTAGAGCGATTGGGCGCGTAGTGCGACGGTCAGGATGAACAGATGTCCATAATCTGACTGGTCAGTTGTATACAACTCTATAGACATTTGTCCTGAGTCTTGCATACAGTGTGCGCATAACAAAAACCAGGGAACCCCCCAACCATGAAAACGCCCCATGTTTCACACCAACGGCCTGAGGATGAAAATCTCGGGATCGGCGCGAATATGGCTTACGGCCTGCAACACGTCCTGACCATGTACGGCGGCATCGTCGCGGTACCCTTGATCATCGGCCAGGCGGCCGGGCTTTCGCCGGCGGACATCGGTTTGTTGATTGCTGCTTCATTGTTTGCGGGGGGCTTGGCGACCTTGCTACAGACCCTCGGTCTACCGTTTTTCGGTTGTCAGTTGCCGCTGGTACAGGGCGTGTCGTTCTCCGGCGTCGCGACCATGGTGGCGATTGTCAGCAGCGGCGGGGAGGGTGGCTTTCAGTCGATCCTCGGGGCGGTGATTGCCGCGTCATTGATCGGTTTGCTGATCACACCGGTGTTCTCACGGATCACCAAGTTCTTCCCGCCGCTGGTCACCGGCATTGTGATCACCACCATCGGCCTGACGCTGATGCCGGTGGCCGCACGCTGGGCCATGGGCGGCAACAGTCATGCCCCGGACTTCGGCAGCATGGCCAATATCGGTCTGGCGGCCGTGACCCTGGTGCTGGTGCTGCTGCTGAGCAAGATCGGCAGCGCAACCATCTCTCGCCTGTCGATTCTGCTGGCCATGGTCATCGGCACGGTGATCGCGGTATTCCTCGGCATGGCGGACTTCTCCTCCGTGACCCAAGGCCCGATGTTCGGCTTCCCGACCCCGTTCCACTTCGGCATGCCGACCTTCCACTTCGCCGCGATCCTGTCGATGTGCATCGTGATCATGGTGACCCTGGTGGAAACTTCCGCCGACATCCTGGCGGTGGGCGAAATCATTGGCACCAAGGTCGACTCCAAACGCCTGGGCAATGGCCTGCGTGCTGACATGTTGTCGAGCATGATCGCGCCGATCTTCGGTTCCTTCACCCAAAGCGCGTTCGCCCAGAACGTCGGGCTGGTGGCGGTGACCGGGATCAAGAGCCGCTTCGTGGTGGCCACTGGCGGTGTGTTCCTGGTGGTCCTTGGCCTGCTGCCATTCATGGGCCGGGTGATTGCGGCAGTACCGACCTCGGTGCTCGGCGGCGCCGGTATCGTGCTGTTTGGCACCGTGGCCGCCAGCGGCATTCGTACGCTGTCCAAGGTCGACTATCGTAACAACGTCAACCTGATCATCGTCGCCACCTCCATCGGCTTCGGCATGATCCCCATCGCGGCACCGAACTTCTACGATCACTTCCCGAGCTGGTTCGCGACGATCTTCCATTCGGGCATCAGTTCGTCGGCGATCATGGCCATCGTCCTGAACCTGACCTTCAACCATTTCACCACCGGCAACTCGGATCAGCAGTCGGTGTTTGCGGCCGGTACTGAACGCGTCCTGCGCTACCAGGACCTGGCGGCATTGCGTGAAGGCGATTATTTCAGCGAAGGCAAGCTGCATGACTGCGACGGGAAGGAGATCCCGGTGGTCGAGGCGGAGCATGGGCACGCGGAACCGCGGGCGGTGCATGCGAAGAGTGGGGAGCATGTCTGACGGTAGACACCCGTTGAAAGGGCTGTAGATCAAAAGATCGCAGCCTTCGGCAGCTCCAGGTGAAAGCGAATCCTGTGAGCTGCCGAAGGCTGCGATCTTTTGACTTTATGACAGGCACAAAAAAGCCCCTGAACCGTTCGATTCAGGGGCTTTTCGGTACTTCTGTCTGGCTCCACGACCTGGACTCGAACCAGGGACCCAGTGATTAACAGTCACTTGCTCTACCAACTGAGCTATCGCGGAATGGCGTGTATGTTACTGATTCAAAAAGAGAAGTCAAGCATCCATTGTTAACTTGATGGATTCATGAAGACGGACGGTGGTTTATCGGCCATTGGCGGTTACCAGAATCGTCCCGGAGGTCTACCATAGCTGCCCGGAAGTGGTGACACGCGCTACCGGCCATTCGCCGAACAAGGTAAGCGCCATGAATCATCCAGTACTCACATTGCCAAACCACGGGGTGTTCGCATGAGCATCGCCCAGATCAGCCTGCCCAAAGGTGTCGGTCCTCACGCCGAGAAACTGTTCGACGCCATCACCCAGGCCAGCACCGCTGATGAATTGAACCGCGCCGGTGGCAAGGCGGAAGGTTTTGTCCTTGGCCTGGAAAGCGCCAAGGCGATCAAGAGCCAAGTCGCCGAATCGCTATACGTGGCGTATGACGACGCCGCCAGCCAGCGCGCGACCGAACTGGCTTAACCGCCGAAGGTAAAGGTGCCGAGCATCAGCTTGGCATACAGCGAAGTTGCGGCCAGTTGCACCAGCCATAAGGCCAGGCCGCCGAGAAACACGCCGGCTGCCACTTGCAACACCAGGTTGTTGCCGCGTTTGGCCGGGGTGCGAGGGACGAAATGGTCCAGTTCGTCACGGTCAGCGCGTAGGTCATCGTTTTTCATGTGGGTTCTCGTAGATATTCCAGGCTGTACACATAATCTGTAGGAGCATCGTTGTGTGCAGTTTAGAGGGCGTGGACAACGCTTTGACACATCTCTCAGACAAATAAAAAACGGGAAGCCAAAAGGCTTCCCGTTTTTCGTACCGCGCGAGACTCAGATCACCGCAACGATGGCCTTGGTTACTGCATCGATGTTGCTCTGGTTCAGCGCCGCTACGCAGATGCGGCCGGTGTCCAGGGCGTAGATGCCGAACTCGCTGCGCAGACGGGTCACTTGCTCAACCGTCAGGCCGGAGTAGGAGAACATGCCGCGCTGGCGACCGACAAAGCTGAAGTCGCGCTGCGGCGCTTGCTTCGCCAATGCTTCAACCATCTGGATGCGCATGCCGCGAATCCGCAGGCGCATTTCCGCCAGTTCTTCTTCCCACTGTGCGCGCAGCACCGGGCTGTTCAGCACGGCGGCAACGATGCTTGCACCGTGGGTCGGCGGGTTGGAGTAGTTGGTGCGGATCACGCGTTTGACTTGCGACAGCACGCGCGCGCTTTCTTCTTTCGATTCGCTGACGATCGACAGGGCGCCAACGCGCTCGCCGTACAGCGAGAACGATTTGGAGAACGAGCTGGAAACGAAGAAGGTCAGGCCCGATTCCGCGAACAGGCGCACAGCCGCGGCGTCTTCGTCGATGCCGTCGCCGAAGCCCTGGTAGGCCATGTCGAGGAACGGTACGTGACCCTTGGCTTTCACCACGTCCAGTACGTTGTTCCAGTCCGCCGGGCTCAGGTCCACGCCAGTCGGGTTGTGGCAGCACGCGTGCAGCACAACGATCGAGCCGTTCGGCAGGGCGTTCAGGTCTTCCAGCAGGCCGGCGCGGTTAACGTCGTGGGTAGCGGCGTCGTAATAGCGATAGTTCTGCACCGGGAAACCGGCGGTTTCGAACAGCGCGCGGTGGTTTTCCCAGCTCGGGTCGCTGATCGCCACGACAGCGTTCGGCAGCAGTTGCTTGAGGAAGTCGGCACCGATTTTCAGGGCGCCAGTACCGCCAACGGCTTGAGTGGTGAGGACGCGGCCGGAAGCGATCAGCGGCGAGTCATTGCCGAACAGCAGTTTTTGCACGGCCTGGTCGTAGGCGGCAATACCGTCGATAGGCAAGTAGCCACGGGAAGCGTGTTGAGCGACGCGAATCGTCTCGGCTTCGACAACGGCGCGCAGGAGTGGAATTCGCCCCTCCTCGTTGCAGTAAACACCGACCCCCAGGTTGACCTTGTTGGTACGGGTATCGGCGTTGAATGCTTCGTTGAGGCCCAGGATTGGATCGCGTGGTGCCATTTCGACAGCGGAGAACAGGCTCATTTTTGCGGCGGCTCTGAATGGAGTGTGGAGGGACGTGTCGCGCTCCAGCCGAATGCACTAGAGCGGTGCACAAACGGGGAGCTAGTATAGAGGCCATCTGCGATGGCTGGCGACAGACGATTCGGCTTTTGGGGTAAGTTTTTCCGATTATTTTTCGACCGTTAGTCGAAAGGCATCGTCAAAGACTTCGAGGGATGTAGGACGTTTGCCTTGAAAGCGCGGGCAATCGGCTCCACATTGAGCACAATCCAGTTTTTTCCTCGGGCGACGTCGGTCGTTTGCGGTCTTTCTCGTTCCTGTCCGGTTTGACCGCGCGGGGGTGAAATCAGAGGTATTTCATGTCTGAATTCCAGCTAGTCACCCGCTTCGAGCCCGCCGGCGATCAGCCGGAAGCCATCCGCCTGATGGTCGAGGGCATCGAAGCCGGGCTGGCGCACCAGACTCTGCTCGGTGTGACCGGCTCGGGCAAGACCTTCAGCATCGCCAACGTGATCGCCCAAGTACAGCGCCCGACCCTGGTGCTGGCGCCGAACAAGACCCTGGCCGCGCAGTTGTACGGCGAATTCAAGGCATTCTTCCCGAACAACGCCGTCGAATACTTCGTTTCCTACTACGACTACTACCAGCCCGAAGCGTATGTGCCGTCGTCGGACACCTTCATCGAGAAGGATGCGTCGATCAACGACCACATCGAACAGATGCGACTCTCGGCGACCAAAGCGCTGCTGGAGCGCAAGGACGCGATCATCGTCACCACGGTGTCCTGCATCTACGGTCTGGGCAGCCCGGAAACCTATCTGAAAATGGTGCTGCACGTGGATCGCGGCGACAAGCTCGATCAGCGCGCGTTGCTGCGTCGGCTCGCCGATCTGCAATACACCCGCAATGACATGGATTTCGCCCGCGCGACCTTCCGGGTTCGCGGTGACGTGATCGATATCCACCCGGCGGAATCCGATTTCGAAGCGATCCGCATCGAGCTGTTCGACGATGAAGTGGAGAAGATTTCCGCCTTCGATCCGCTGACCGGCGAAGTCACCCGGCAGTTGCCGCGCTTCACTTTCTATCCGAAAAGCCACTACGTGACGCCGCGGGAAACCCTGCTCGGTGCCATCGAAGGCATCAAGGTCGAGCTTCAGGAGCGCCTGGACTACCTGCGCACCAACAACAAACTGGTGGAAGCCCAGCGTCTGGAGCAGCGCACCCGTTTTGACCTCGAGATGATTCTCGAACTGGGTTACTGCAACGGCATCGAAAACTACTCGCGCTACCTGTCCGGTCGTGAATCCGGCCAGGCGCCGCCAACCTTGTTCGATTACCTGCCGGCCGATGCCTTGCTGGTGATCGACGAATCCCACGTCAGCGTGCCGCAGGTCGGCGCGATGTATAAGGGCGACCGATCCCGTAAAGAGACGCTGGTGGAGTACGGTTTCCGTCTGCCGTCGGCGCTGGACAATCGGCCGATGCGTTTCGACGAGTTCGAAAACATCAGTCCGCAGACGATTTTTGTCTCGGCCACACCGGGCAACTATGAGGCGGAACATGCTGGCCGCGTGGTCGAGCAACTGGTGCGCCCGACCGGTCTGGTAGACCCGCAAATCGAAATCCGTCCGGCGCTGACCCAGGTCGACGATCTGCTCTCGGAAATCGGCAAACGCGTGGCGCTGGAGGAGCGGGTACTGGTCACCACGCTGACCAAGCGCATGTCCGAAGACTTGACCGATTACCTGGCCGACCACGGCGTGCGCGTGCGATACCTGCACTCGGACATCGACACCGTGGAGCGGGTCGAAATCATCCGCGATTTGCGCCTCGGCACCTTCGACGTGCTGGTGGGGATCAACTTGCTGCGTGAAGGCCTGGACATGCCGGAAGTGTCATTGGTGGCGATTCTCGATGCGGACAAGGAAGGCTTCTTGCGTTCCGAGCGCTCGCTGATTCAGACCATCGGCCGAGCAGCGCGGAACCTCAATGGTCGGGCGATTTTGTACGCCGACCGCATCACCGGTTCCATGGAACGGGCGATCGGCGAGACCGAGCGTCGTCGCGACAAGCAGATCGCGTTCAACCTGGCCAATGGCATCACGCCCAAAGGTGTGTTCAAGGACGTCGCCGACATCATGGAAGGCGCCACCGTGCCGGGTTCGCGCAGCAAGAAGCGCAAAGGCATGGCCAAGGCCGCCGAGGAGAGCGCCAAGTACGAAGCCGAATTGCGCTCGCCGGGTGAAATCGCCAAGCGCATCAAAGCGCTGGAAGAGAAGATGTATGCGTTGGCCCGCGACCTCGAATTTGAAGCCGCGGCGCAGATGCGAGATGAGATTGGCAAGTTGCGGGATCGGTTGATCACGGTTTGAGCCCAGGATCGTTCCCACGCGGAGCATGGGAGCGATCAGAGGCGGCTAGTGCGCCTCCCCAGCCTTCAATCCCGCCGGCAACGCCTTGGTCAGCAACACCGCCAACATGCTGATCCCCAGCGCAATCCCGACAAAGTGAAACGCATCGTTATAGGCCATGATCGACGCCTGCTGATGCACGATTTCACTCATCTTGCCCAGTGCCGCCGTGTCACTGCCAAACCGGTCCGCCATCGACGCCATCCGCTCGGCCACCTGAGGATTGCTCGGCACGATCGACTCGCGCAAATAATCAAAGTACGTCTTGGTCCGCGCATCCAGCAACGTGGCGAGCAGGGCGATGCCAATCGCGCCGCCGAGGTTGCGCAGGATGTTGAACAGGCTCGACGCCGACCCCGCGTCCTGGGGCAGGATGTACGCGGTGGCGATCAGCGAGATGGTCACCATGATCAACGGCTGGCCCAGCGCACGGATGATCTGGATCTGATTGAACTGCGGCCCGGCGAAGTCCGGATTCAACACCCCCGAGGAAAAACTCGCCAGGCCGAACAGCCCAAAGCCAATGGTGCACAGCCATTTTGGCGGGATGAATTTCATCAGCTTCGGCACCAGCGGAATCAGGAACAACTGCGGCACGCCCATCCACATGATCACTTCGCCGATCTGCAGCGCGTTGTAGTTCTGGATCTGCGCCAGGTACAGCGGCAGCAGATAGATCGAGCCATACAACCCGACCCCCATCCCCAGGCTGGAAATGCTCGACAGCCCGAAGTTGCGATTGCCAAGGATGCGCAGGTTGATCAGCGGATTGGGCTTGGAAAACTGCACGATCACAAAGGTGATCAGGCTGAACAGCGCAATGCTGCCCAGGCTCACGATCAGGCTCGATTCCAGCCAATCCTTGCGGTGGCCTTCTTCAAGAAACACCTGCAAGCAACCGAGGCCGACGCCGAGGGTGAGAATGCCCATGTAGTCAGTGCTTTTCAGCAGTTCCCAATGCGCTTCTTTCTTCTCCAGGCCATACATCAGGCCGGCGATCATGATCAGGCCGGGCGGGATGTTGATGTAGAAAATGTATTCCCAGCCCCAGTTTTCCGTGAGCCAGCCACCGATGGTCGGGCCGATGGAGGGCGCAAAGGTCGCGGTCATGGCGAACATGGCCATGCCTTTGGCGCGGTGGTGTTCCGGGAGTTTGATTAGCGTCAGTGTGAATGCGAGAGGGATCAGCGCGCCGCCGGTGAAACCCTGCAGGGCGCGAAAGACGATCATGCTTTCCAGGCTCCAGGCCATCGAGCACAACAGCGAGGCCGCGAGAAAACCGAGGGACACCCACACTGCCAGGCGCCGTGCCGAAAGCAACTGCACCAGCCACGCGGTGAGCGGGATCATGATGATTTCCGCCACCAGGTACGAGGTGGAAATCCACGAGCCTTCTTCCAGAGTCGCCGACAGCGCGCCCTGGATGTCCTTGAGCGAGGAGTTGGTTATCTGGATGTCGAGCACCGCCATAAAGGCGCCGAGCATCACGCTCATGACTGCAATCCAGTCCCGCCGGGTCGGTTCGCCGGCCGGGCGAAGCAGTTGATCACCGGCCATCGTCAGGGGCGTCTTTGATGTTCACTTTGACGGTGACCGACATCCCCGGGCGGATCTTGCCGTGCAGCGGATTGTCCGCGGCGAACGTCAGTTTTACCGGAATCCGTTGTACGACTTTGGTGAAATTGCCCGTGGCATTGTCCGGCGGCAACAGGCTGAACTGTGCGCCGGAGGCGGCGAACAGGCTGTTGACTCGGGCTTCAATCGGCGTGTCGCCGTAGGCGTCGAACGTCAGTTCGGCTTTCTGCCCGGGCTGCATGTGGCCGATCTGGGTTTCCTTGAAGTTGGCCTGAATCCAGATGTCCTGGTCCGGGACGATCGACAGCAGATAGGCGCCGGCCTGCACGTACTGGCCATTGCGCGCGGCGCGTTGGCCGATGAGGCCGCTGATCGGCGCATGGATTTCGCTGCGGGTCAGGTTCAGTTGTGCCTGGGCCAGGTCGGTCTTGGCGTTGGCGATCATCGCGTCGAGGCGCTTGATCTCGGCGCTCAGGGCGTTGACTTGCTGGCGCTGACTTTGCGCATCGGCCTGGGCCTTGGTCACTTGCGAGCGGGCGATGTGGTTGTCGGCGGAGAGGGTGGTCACCCGTTCTTCCGAGACGTAGCCAGGTTTGCGCAGGGCTTCGGCTCGGGACAGGTCGATTTGCGAGCGGCCGAGGCTGGCCTGGCTGGACACCACTTGCGCGTCGCTGGCGGCAATCAGGCTGGCCTGCTGGGTCAGTTTGCTCTGGGCTTGCAGGCGCTCGGCTTCGCGGGTGGCGAGGGCGGCGTTGGCGCGGTCGACGGCGAGGTGGAAGTCATCGCCTTCGAGCTTGATCAACAGTTGGCCTTTTTCGACGTGCTGATTGTCCTGCACCAGCACTTCATCGATGCGTGCGCCCAATTGGCTGGAGACGCGGGTGATCTCGCCCTGGACATAAGCGTTGTCAGTGCTTTCATAAAAACGCCCCTTGAAAAACCAATGGGCAAAGAAGCCCCCGGCGATCAATAGGACGATCAATAGGAAAATAAACAGGCGACGCTTGAGTTGGGCAGGCATGGGGCAGACTGTAGTCGAGAAATTGTAAGGAAAGTTATCAGCAGGCGAATCTGGCATACCGCCGATAAACGGTAAATGCCATCGGCTGATATTTGGCCATTCACCGCGGTCTGCGGGCGTTGTAGACGCAACCTTGGCTTAAATGCCCTGCTGACTGGAGCCGGGCGGGTATCGCCTGTTACCATTCGCCCCTTGCTTGATCTTCGCTTTCAATTCTTTGTTGAGACTTACCATGACCACCGTCCGCACGCGCATCGCGCCATCGCCTACCGGGGACCCCCACGTAGGTACCGCTTACATCGCATTGTTCAACTACTGCTTTGCCAAGCAGCACGGCGGTGAGTTCATCCTGCGGATCGAAGACACCGATCAATTGCGTTCGACCCGCGAGTCCGAACAGCAGATTTTCGACGCCCTGCGCTGGTTGGGCATCGACTGGAGCGAAGGCCCGGACGTCGGCGGCCCGCACGGTCCTTACCGGCAGAGCGAGCGCGGCGACATCTATCAGAAGTACTGCCAGCAACTGGTTGATATGGGCCACGCCTTCCCGTGCTTCTGCACCGCCGAAGAACTGGACCAAATGCGCGCCGAGCAAATGGCTCGCGGCGAAACCCCACGTTACGACGGCCGTGCGCTGCTGCTGTCCAAGGAAGAAGTCGCTCGTCGTCTGGCTGCTGGCGAGCCGCACGTGATCCGCATGAAAGTGCCGAGCGAAGGCGTTTGCGTGGTGCCGGACATGCTGCGGGGCGACGTCGAGATCCCGTGGGATCGCATGGACATGCAAGTGCTGATGAAGACCGACGGCTTGCCGACGTACTTCCTGGCCAACGTGGTCGATGACCACTTGATGGGCATCACCCACGTACTGCGCGGTGAAGAATGGCTGCCATCGGCGCCAAAACTGATTCTGCTGTACGAATACTTCGGCTGGGAACAACCGGAGCTGTGCTACATGCCGCTACTGCGTAACCCGGACAAGAGCAAGCTGTCCAAGCGCAAGAACCCGACCTCGGTGACGTTCTACGAGCGCATGGGCTTCATGCCGGAAGCGATGCTCAACTACCTGGGCCGCATGGGCTGGTCGATGCCGGACGAGCGCGAGAAGTTCTCGTTGCAGGAAATGGTCGACAACTTCGACCTGAGCCGTGTATCCCTCGGCGGGCCGATTTTCGACGTCGAGAAGCTGTCGTGGCTCAACGGCCAGTGGCTGCGTGACCTGCCGGTGGAAGAGTTTGCCAGCCGCTTGCAGACCTGGGCGCTGAACCCGGAATACATGATGAAAATCGCTCCGCACGTGCAGGGCCGGGTTGAGACTTTCAGCCAGGTCGCACCGCTGGCCGGGTTCTTTTTTGCCGGTGGCGTGAACCCGGACGCGAAGCTGTTCGAATCCAAGAAGCTCTCGGGTGATCAGGTTCGGCAGTTGATGCAGTTGATCCTCTGGAAGCTCGAAAGCCTGCGTCAGTGGGAGAAGGACAGCATCACCGCGACTATTCAGGCGGTGGTTGAATCCCTGGAGCTGAAGCTGCGTGACGCCATGCCGCTGATGTTCGCTGCGATTACTGGCCAGGCCAGTTCGGTGTCGGTGCTCGATGCGATGGAAATCCTTGGTCCGGATCTGACCCGTTTCCGCCTGCGCCAGGCCCTCGACTTGCTCGGTGGCGTGTCGAAGAAGGAAAACAAGGAGTGGGAAAAACTGTTGGGCAATATCGCCTGATACCCACTGTTCTCTGTAGCAGCTGCCGAAGGCTGCGTTGGGCTGCGAAGCGGCCCCTTATGGCAGCAACACAATCTGTCTGAAAGGGCAGGGTGGCCGAATCGCGAGTGCTACGCACTCGAACGCAGCCTGCGGCAGCTGCTACAAGAACGGATACACCCCCGGAATTACGGGGGAGGGCGGTAAGTGATTGTTATGTCGGCAAAAAACTTTGAAATATTTTAAAAATAAGTTTGACAGCCTTCCGATGCGCCATTAAGATTCGCCCCGTCCTCAGCGATGAGGGGCTATAGCTCAGCTGGGAGAGCGCTTGCATGGCATGCAAGAGGTCGACGGTTCGATCCCGTCTAGCTCCACCAATTTACACTTCAAGGTCTGGCCACACCGGCCTTGAAGCGATCAACACTCAGCGTTGATCAGTTGTATAGAAGGGTTTGCGTCCCCTTCGTCTAGTGGCCTAGGACACCGCCCTTTCACGGCGGTAACAGGGGTTCGAGTCCCCTAGGGGACGCCAGTTTTACAGAAGCAGTGTCGCAAGATGCTGCTCCGCCGCCAGGCGATAAATCGGGGCTATAGCTCAGCTGGGAGAGCGCTTGCATGGCATGCAAGAGGTCAACGGTTCGATCCCGTTTAGCTCCACCAATTTTACAGTTCAAGGTCTGGCCACACCGGCCTTGAATCGATCAGCTCTCAGCGCTGGTCAGTGTATAGAAGGGTTTGTGTCCCCTTCGTCTAGTGGCCTAGGACACCGCCCTTTCACGGCGGTAACAGGGGTTCGAGTCCCCTAGGGGACGCCACGATTACCCGCTCTGCGGGATTTATAAGGGTCATTCAATTATTGAATGGCCCTTTTGTTTGTCTGGCGTTTGGCCAAATCTCCTTTTCCTTCAAAACTGTTCTTCAGACCAGCGGTCACAGCCATGACTTGCGCAAATTTATTATGCGAATAATATTCTAGTCGTAATATTCGGAGGCAACGATGAACGATAAAAAAGCTCAAACCCGCGAACGCATCCTCAAGGCTGCCAGCGCAGCGCTGATTCAGCGCGGCCCGGCCGAGCCGAGCGTGGGCGAAGTGATGGGCGCGGCCGGTCTGACGGTCGGCGGCTTCTACGCACACTTCGAAAGCAAGGACGCGATGATGCTGGAAGCGTTCAAGCAGTTGCTCGGTCACCGCCGTGGCTTGATCGCCGACATGGACGCCGAGTTGACCGGCGAAGAGCGTCGTGCCTTGGTGGCTGCGTTTTATCTGTCTCGCAAACACCGTGATTCCTCTGATTCAGCGTGCCCGATTCCGGCTTCGGTTGGTGAACTGGGCCGTCTGCCGGACGAATTCCGTGTGGCGTTGAATGAGCATGTGGAAATGATGGTCGCGCAGTTGGCGGCCAGCCCGGAAGACACCGACAAAGCCTTGGCCGACATGGCCTTGATGGTCGGTGGTTTGGCCCTGGCGCGGGCGTTGGGGCCAGGCGAATTGTCCGATCGATTGCTGCGCGCCGCTAAATCCGCGGTGCTATGACCTGAAGGCAAAACGGCCTGAGGAGTGAAGCGATGAGCACGTTAAAGTGGGTTCGTAGCGTTAATGGCACCTTGGGTTGGGTCGCACCACACATGGTCGCGAGCAAAATGCGCCAGGCCTTCATGACACCGCGCACGTTCGCACCCGGTGACTGGGAATTGCCGCTGCTGGCGAAATCCGAGCGCATCACCTTGCGCTTCGGCCTCTCGGCGTTGCGCTGGGGGCAGGGCCCGACGGTCTTGCTGATGCACGGCTGGGAAGGCCGGCCGACCCAATTCGCCAGCCTGATCACCGCGCTGGTGGATGCCGGCTACACCGTAGTGGCGCTGGACGGCCCGGCCCACGGTCGTTCACCCGGGCGTGAGGCCAATGTGGTGCTGTTCGCTCGGGCCATGCTCGAAGCGGCCGCGGAGTTGCCGCCTCTGCAAGCGGTGATCGGCCACTCCATGGGCGGCGCCAGTGCGATGCTCGCCGTGCAGTTGGGGCTGCGCACCGAAACCCTGGTCACGATTGGCGCCCCGGCGCGGATTCTTGGCGTACTGCGCGGTTTTGCCCGTTATGTACGACTGCCACCGAAAGCCCGCTCGGCGTTCATCCGTCAGGTCGAGAAAGACGTCGGCATGCGCGCTGCCACCCTGGATGTCGCGCACTATCAACTCGATATGCCGGGGCTGATCGTCCACGCTGAAGACGATCGCTATGTGCCCGCCAAAGAATCGCAACTGATCCACGAAGCCTGGTTCGACAGCCGCCTGCTGCGCCTGGAAGAGGGCGGTCATCACCGCGTGATGGCAGACCCTCGGGTGATTGATGGGGTGCTATCACTGCTGTCAGGGCGCAGCCTTCAAGCGCGGCAATCAGCCTGAGCATCCGTTACACTGCCCCGGTCGAATTTATCTGACCGGGAGTGGGGCATGGGCTGGGATCGGGCAACGCCATTTATCATTGATCTGGAAGTCGGCGCCGAGGACATCGACGGGCTGGGCCACGCGAACAACGCGGTGTACGTGACCTGGCTCGAGCGCTGTGCCTGGCGCCACTCGCAACGGCTCGGCCTGGACCTGGTCGAGTACCGGCGGCTGGATCGGGCGATGGCCGTGGTGCGTCATGAGATCGATTACCTCGCTGCCGCCTATGAAGGCGATGAGTTGCAATTGGCGACCTGGATCGTCGATTGGGACCAGCGCCTGAAAATGACCCGACACTTCCAGCTCAAGCGCCCCAGCGACAACACCACGTTGCTGCGCGCGCAAACCACCTTCGTCTGCATCGAACTGTCCAGCGGCAAGCCCAAGCGCATGCCGGCGGAGTTCGTCGAGGGCTACGGCCCGGCGTTGCAAATCCCTGTTTAGGTGTCTGCCCGCGAAGGCGTCATCACAATCGCCACCGCCCCGTCTGACGAAATACCTTCTGCGCGCCGAAACCAGTAAACTGCCGCACGTTTTTCGTTGAGTGTGTTTTCCATGCAAATTGCTTTGGCGCCCATGGAGGGGTTGGTCGACAACATCCTGCGGGACGTGCTGACCCGCGTCGGCGGTATCGATTGGTGCGTAACCGAATTCATTCGGATCAACGATCAACTGCTCACGCCTGCCTATTACCACAAGTTCGGCCCTGAGCTGCTGACCGGCGCCCGTACTGCGTCCGGCGTGCCGCTGCGTGTGCAGTTGCTCGGTTCCGATCCGGTGTGCCTGGCGGAAAACGCTGCGCTGGCCTGCGAGTTGGGTTCTGAAGTCATCGACCTGAACTTCGGCTGCCCGGCCAAGACCGTCAACAAGTCCCGTGGCGGCGCGGTGTTGCTCAAAGAACCTGAACTGCTTAACCAAATAGTCGAAACCGTGCGCCGCGCGGTGCCTGCGCATATACCGGTGACCGCCAAGATGCGCCTGGGCTTCGACAGCCCGGACGGCGCGCTGGTCTGCGCCACGGCCCTGGCCGAAGGCGGTGCGGCGCACATCGTGGTGCACGCGCGGACCAAGACCGACGGCTACAAACCGCCAGCCCACTGGGAGTGGATTCCGCGGGTGCAGGACGTGGTCAAGGTCCCGGTGTTCGCCAACGGCGATATCTGGAGCGTCGAAGACTGGCGCCGCTGCCGCGAAATCAGCGGTGTCGAAGACATCATGCTCGGTCGCGGCCTGGTGTCGCGCCCGGACCTGGCCCGGCAAATCGCCGCCGCGCGCGCCGGTGAAGAGGTGGTCGAGATGACCTGGGCTGAGCTGCTGCCGTTGATCCAGGATTTCTGGCTGCAAGCCAAGGCGCAGATGACGCCGCGCCAATCGCCGGGACGCTTGAAGCAATGGCTGGCGATGCTGACCCGCAATTATCCCGAAGCGGTGGAGCTGTTTACCGTGCTGCGGCGTGAAACCGAGCTGGATCAGGTCTCGCGTTTATTGGGTCTGCGGGTCGCCGAAGCCGCCTGAAAAAAATCTGCAAAAAGTCTCTTGAAATGCAATCAGCGGTCCCTATCTAAGGGTTACGCGATGCCGAATTCGGGTCGCGGAGACAAAAAAACTTGCTGATATGTTTTCAGGAGATTTGAATCATGACGACTGCATTTTCCATGGCACCCCTGTTCCGTTCCTCGGTAGGTTTCGACCGTTTCAATGATCTGTTCGAAACCGCCTTGCGCAACGAGCCAGGCAGCACCTACCCACCTTACAACGTGGAAAAACACGGCGATGACCAATATCGCATTGTTGTAGCGGCCGCCGGCTTCCAGGAAGAAGACCTGGAGCTGCAAGTGGAAAAAGGTGTGCTGACCATCAGTGGCGGCAAGCGTGACGCGACCGAAGACGTCACCTACTTGTATCAAGGCATCGCACAGCGTGCCTTCAAACTGTCCTTCCGTCTGGCAGACCATATCGAAATCAAGGCCGCCGGCCTGAGCAACGGTTTGTTGAGCATCGACCTGTTGCGGGTCATTCCGGAAGAGGCGAAAGCCAAACGCATCCCGATCAACGGGACGCAAAAGCCAGCGTTGCAGCACTGAGTCATTCGAAGACACACATTCGTCTGAACAGGCTATAACCCGCTGAATGAAGGCCCCGACTTGTCGGGGCCTTTTTGTGTCCGGTCAAAAAAACGCCCGGCAGGCTTTGCCGCCTGGCGACGGTTTCTCTACAATCCGCGGCAGTTTTGCCGACTCCCATTCTGCCTGGTCGGCCCGGAGCTTTTTTTCATGGAAGAGATACAAAAGCGTTGGCTGTGCGGTCTTTCTGCGCCAATGGTGGCCCTCAACCCTCGTGCCGAATACGACGAGCCCGCTTTCTATTCCGATCCGGAATTTATCGACTTGCAATGCAGCTGGGGCATCAATGACCGGTCGCAGTTATTGAGCATGCTCGAAAGAATGACCGATGCCGGTCACGCCACCCACCTCAAAGAGGCGTATCGCTCATGGCAACGCTGTTTGCCCGGGGAGTGGCAGGCGTTGCTCGAGACCCTGGAACCCCGTGAGCGCATCTTGCATGAGTTTGCCAGCCGTACCTTCGAGGGCTGCGGCTCGGGGGGTATCCAGGCGTGGGATTTGGGGCGCATGGGCTTTCTGTTGCGGTGTGGCGTGCGCAACGAGTGGATCAATCTCTCCGAGAGCCTCTGGCTGCACTGGCGCCTGGCCGTCAGGGCGCAATATCACTACGACGACTGGTATTCCTATCTCAACGGATTTCTGACCGGTCGCGCATTCTGGGGCTGCCTGAGCAGCAGCGACGATACGCTGGCTTACGAACTGGACCGACAAGGGGCGTTTTCGAGCAGTCTGCGCATCGCTCGCGGCCTGGGTCGTAACATGCCGGCTTTTCTGGCCGACTTGCCTTGGCACCTGGAGCTTGATCCGCCGCAACGCCCGGCATCCTTAGGGGAGTTCGACTGGTCATGAGTTGCTGGATACGTCTGGGCATCGAGCCCACCAAAGACCAGGCACTGATTCGGGATGCCTACCGCGCGCGTCTACCGCAGCATCATCCGGAAAGTGATCCCGAAGGCTTCCAGGCACTGCGTGAAGCCTATGAAAGCGCCAACCGTTTCGCCCGGCAGGAAGAGGAGGACGTCGAAGAAGAGGATGCTGGCGTCCCTGAGATGCCGCAGACCATCGTGGATTTTTACGCGCTGCTCGAAGACCCGACGCGGCGTTTCAATCCGCAGGCCTGGCAAGTCTTTGTCAAAGCACTGGATCAATTGCCGCTGGACGCCCTCGATGACCTCAGTTGGGGGCTGTTCCACCCATTGGCCAACGCCCGTCCGTTGTCGTACCGCTGCGCGAATCTGTTGGCGCAACGGCTGGCCTGGGAGCAGCAGTTGCTGGACCTGGAGTTCGACCAGGCGAAAGAAGTCGAAGCATTCCTGCAACGGATCAAGGGTCCCGACCCGTTCGACACGACGCTGATGGGCGATTGGCCCGAGCCTGCGCAGCTGGAAACCCTCTGGTATGCCCGCAGCCTCGACTACATCTTCCAGCATCGTCCTCTGCATGAGTTCGCAGACTTCGCCAGCCACCACACCTGTTTGCCGCTGCCGGCAGATGACGCATTTATCCAGCGCTTGCTGGTGCAGTTCACTCAAGCGGGCATCGGCGGTCCCGGTCTGCGGCAAGTGTGCGTCGAACAACAGGCGCAAGCCCCCGACGATGTCGACTGGCTGTATTTGCTGGCGTGCCAAAACAGCTTGCTGGGCCTGGAGGATCAGGCGCTGCCTTGCTGGATCCGGCTGTGGCAGGAGCATCGTCATCCGAAGGCCGAAAGCCGCTTGCTGGAACTGTGCGCCAGGCGTCAGCCGGACTTTTTGGCGCTGCTGATCCAGGCATTTGATCGCCTGGAGAATTTCCGCGATTGGTCCACCGACCTCGCCGATGTCAGCCAAACTTATGGCAGCCCTTCACAACGTCCCGAGACGCTGGCGCGCTGGCTTGGGGTCGGGCAACTCGAGCTGCAAGGCTTGGCGGCCGCTTTTGTCGACTGGCGGATGACCGGGGATGAGCTGCCACTGCTGGCCTTGCTGATAGGGCAGCCTGTGGATGCCCGTTTGCAGCAGCTGTACCGGCATGCCTGGGCCTTGCACCGTGGCGATGTCGGATTGCTGCAACACATACTCGACGAACCGCAGCCGGTCGATGCCCTCGAAGGCCTGGTGCTGAGCGGGTTCAAGTATCAGGCTGCGCAGCAACTCTGCTGGCTGAATCAGGCATCGATCCCTTTGGCGCTGAAGGCGTTCCTCGGCAGTCGTTCCGCTGAGCCGCAACTGGCCGAGGAACTGGCAAAGGACGAACCCCACACCATTTGTCGCCTCTGGTTGCGCAGGCTGCGGCCTTACGATCAGTCCGCGCTGGCGCGGATCGACCGGGCATTTGATCTGCAAGACGCGCAAGCGGACGTGGACTTGCGCGGTGTGAGCCTGCTGGTCCAATTGGAACAGCGCGGCGTGGTTTTGCCGGCCATGGCCCAAGGTGAGGCGGCGTGGCAATGGCACGCGCAAACCCTGTTTCTGCTGGCGTTGCTCGACCAGCCGGAACGTTGGCTGTCGTTGATCGATTCGTCCTGCCTGGAACGGCTGGAGGTCGACCCGACTCATCCTCTGAGTCGGCTCCAGCCGCTGCTGCGGCGTTTGCAACGCGAGCAAGGGAGTTGCGCCGGTTTGCTGGGGTGGTTGCAAGCCAGCGATCCGGTGCATGGCTTGCTCGTGCAAAAGCTGTTCAACGTGCAACAGGCTCTCGACAGCGCGGCGTTGCCGGGTAACGCGCAACTCTATACCTGCATTGAAAGCGATCCTGACGCCTGCGGCGAAGATGTGTTGGGGCTGATGCTGCTCTGGGGCGTGCTGTATCACGATCCGACGCTGAATGCCGAACAGCACCGCGCGTTGTTGCAGTCCATCGCCGCCATCAGTTGCGAAGATGAATGGTTCGAAGGGTTCCGCAATGGCTTGATCAAAGGCGAACCGGTGTGGCCGCCAGAAAAGGTGTTGGCGGATTTCGGTGTCGAGAAACTGGTGGTCTATTCACTCCTCGATACCCTGAAAAGCCTGGTCCGTCATGGCGCGGCCGGGGTGCCGCGGAACAAGGTGCTAACCATCTTGCAGTACGGCAAGGACAACACCGAGAACAGCGTGGGCCTGCGTCTGGCGCTGACGGCCCTGTTGTCGTGGAACGAACGCCTGCTGCTGGCCAGCAGCGACAAACGTCCCGTGCCGGCCATGGCGTTCTGGCGCCTGGGTTCCCGACTCGGGCGCAAGGCGTTTATCGGGCAAGTGCTGGGGTGTGTGCTGTTCACCCCGTACCTGGCGTTGATGAGCGGCACTGCGCTCTCGGGCATTGGCGTGCTGTTGCTGGGCGCCTTGTTGTTGCTCGGCGCGATCCTGCGTCGCCTGCATGACATGGGCCGCGGGATTCCCACCCTGCTGATTTTTGGCTGCCTGTCGCCAGTGCTGCCGTTCATGCCTTTGCTGCTGTTCGGCTTTCCCGGCGACAAATTGCCCAACCGTTACGGTGCGCCGCCGGACAGCGGCGGTGAAGACACCTTGTCCGGCGGTTTGCAGGCGGCCCTGCGGCGGCTTAACGGCTAAAGGCGCAGTTCATCCAGGGCTTTATTGAGCTGTGAACGATGGCTGGCGATCTCCACCGATTGCTGGCCACCGAGCACGGCGGTAAAGGTATCCAGCCAATCGGCAATCTGCTCGCGTTCGTCACCCAGGCTTTGCGCCCAGGCCCGCTCCAGGCGCGCGAGTAAGGTGCGGTTGGGCAGGGTGTCGCGGGGGTGGATTTTCAGGGCGCTGAGTCGATCATGGCTGTTTTGCCGCGATTGCGGGTCGAGCCCTGTGGGGCTGCGGTCGATGCTGTGGCTGTGGCGTTCGCCGCTGGCCAGCAGGGTGACGTCGACTTCGAGCAAACCGTTGATGTCGTAGCTGAAGCGCACATCCAGCGCCTCGGTTTGTTCGCTGGGTGTCAGCGCGACGTCGAAGGCATCGATGAAAATATTGTCCCGCACCCACGGCCGCTCGCCCTGATAGACCTCAATGCGGATCAACGTTTGCTGGGGGTGACTCGTGAAAAAGCGCTTCACCCTGGACGTCGGGATCACCGTATTGCGCTCGATGATCGGCGAGAAAGCACCGCTGATGCCTTCACCGCGATTGGTCGAGATGCCCAGGGTGTAGGGGCAGACGTCGGTCAGGATCAGTTCTTCGATGGCGCTGTCCCGGGCCTTGCAGGCCGCTTGGGTGGCGGCGCCCAGCGCGACGATCGTGTCCGGGTCGAGGTGGCGATAGGGCAGGCGCCCGAACAGCGTCGCAACCATTTGCTGTACGGCCGGCATCCGCGTGGCGCCGCCGACCATCACCAGACTGTCGAGGTCCCGAGGCTTGAGCCGCGCATCACGCAGGGCTTGCTCGATGGGCGCGCGTAACCGGGCGAGCAGCGGCTCCCAGATTTTCAACGCCCCGGCTTCATCCAGCGACCATTCGCGCAATGCGCCGGCACCGTTCCAGCTCAGGTGCTGGGTGCCTTCACTGAGTTTGCATTTGAGTTGTTCCAGGGCATCGCCGAGGCTGGCCAAGCCCTGGCCATCGATCATTTGCGGGGTGAGTTGCCAGTCTTTCAGGCAGGCCTGCAGCAGCGCGGCGGTGAAGTCTTCGCCACCGAGGAAGTTGTCGCCAGTGGAAGCATGCACCTCGATCAGCGGCAGGGCGTATTCCAGCACCGTGACATCGAAGGTGCCGCCGCCCAAATCGAAAATCAGCGTGCGCTCGAACTTCTGCTCATGCAACCCGTACGCCATGGCGGCAGCGGTCGGTTCGTTGATCAGCCGCGATACCGTCAGGCCAGCCAGTTCGGCAGCAAACAGCGTGCGCTTGCGTTGCTCGTCACTGAAATACGCCGGCACCGAAATCACCGCCTCGTGCACCGGGTGGCCGAGCCAGGCTTCGGCGTCCTGCTTGAGCGAACCGATCACCAGCGCAGAAAGTTCTTCCGGGCTGAACTGGCGTCCGCCCAGTTCGAACGGCTTGTCGCTGCCCATGAAACGCTTGAACGCCGCCACCGAGCGTTCCGGGTGGGTGGTCAGGCGCGCGCGGGCGGCCTTGCCCACTAGAATGCTGTCGTCTTCATCGAGGCTGACCACGGACGGGGTGAGGACATCGCCGAGGGCGTTGGGAATCAACTGTGCCCGACCGTCCTGCCAGACGGCGATCAGGCTATTGGTGGTCCCAAGGTCGATACCCAGCAAGGCCGGGCGGGGGAGGGTTGCATCCTGCATGGTTGATCTCTTTGAGGCGGCGCAAAAAACGCGACCCTACAGGCTGAGAGAAAAACTGGCAATTACCGCAAACCTGTAGCAGCTGCCGAGCCCCAGCGAGGCTGCGTTCGGCGGCGAAGCCGTCGTAAACCCAGCGCACGCGGTTTGCCTGATCCACCGCGTCGTCTGATTTCACGGCGACTTCGTCGCCGAACGCAGCCTCGCTGGGGCTCGACAGCTGCTACGGAGGGGGCGGTGATTTATTTGAGCAGGGTCTGAAACGCCTCCACCGGCAATGGCTGGCTGTGCAGGTAGCCTTGATACAAATGGCAACCCAATCCCTGCAGAAACTCCAGTTGCTCCGGCGTCTCTACCCCTTCGGCAATTACTTCCAGTGCCAGGCTGCGGGCCATGGCGACGATGGCGCGAATGATTTCTGCGTCGTTGGGGTCGGTGGTGGCATCGCGGATGAACGACTGGTCGATTTTCAACGTGTCCACCGGCAGGCGCTTGAGGTAGGTCAGCGAGGAATAACCGGTGCCGAAGTCGTCCATGGCAAAGCTCACGCCGAGTTTTTTCAGGCGACGCATTTTGTTGATGGTGTCTTCCAGGTTCTGGATGACGATGCCTTCGGTGATTTCCAGTTTCAGCAACGAATAGGGCAGGCCGTGGCTGCTGAGGCTGCGTTCGATGCGTTCGACGAAGTCGTTCTGGCGGAATTGCCGTGGGCTGATGTTCACGCACAGGCTGAAATTGAGCGGGTCGATCCGGCCTTTGGCGATCAAGTGTTTGAAGGCAGCGCAGGCTTCATCGAGGATCCAGGTGCCGACCTCCAGGATCAATCCGCTGTCTTCCAGCACCTTGATGAACTCGGTGGGCGATTGCGCGCCGAGTTCCGGGTGGTTCCAGCGCACCAGGGCTTCGGCGCCGATGATGCGGTTGTCCTGGGCGTCCACCTGAGGCTGGTAATGCACGCTGAATTCACCCCGGGAAAGGGCCAGGCGCAAATCGGTTTCCATGCGCAAGCGTTCGCTGGCGGCCTTCTGCATGGTGTTGTGGTACATCTGCGTGGTGTTGCGCCCCGAATCCTTGGCCCGGTACAGGGCGATGTCGGCGCGCTTGAGCAGGTCGGTCGGCGTGGAACCGTGATCGGGAATCAGCGCGATGCCGATACTCGGCGTGACTTGCAGGCGCTGGCCATCGAGGAACATCGGTTCCGAGAGCAACTCGCGCAAGGTGTCCGCCAGGTCCCGCACCTGTTCGCTGACTTCGCTGCGCGAACCTTCCAGGCCACTGAGCAGCACCACGAATTCATCACCGCCGAGCCGCGCCACCGTGTCTTCCATGCGCACACTGGCTTCGAGGCGTGCGGTGATGATCTTCAGCACCGTATCGCCCACCGGGTGACCGAGGGAATCGTTGATGTGCTTGAAGTGGTCGAGGTCGAGAAACATCAAGGCGCCACGCAGGTTGTGGCGTTTGAGCAGGGCGATCTGCTGGCTCAGGCGATCCATCAGCAGCGCGCGGTTGGGCAGGTTGGTCAGCGGGTCGTGGTAGGCAAGGTGACGGATCTGCGCTTCGGCGTTTTTCAGCAGACTGACATCGCGAGCGGTCAGCAACAGGCACGCAGTTTCGTTGAGGGTGATCGGTTCGACCGAGACTTCAACGGTCAGCAGATCGCCGCGTTTGTTGCGCCCGAGCATTTCCTGGTGGTGCACGCGGCCCTTGATTTGCAGCTCGGCCAACAGCGATGAACGCTGTTTCTCTTCGGCCCAGATGCCGACCTGATACACGGTTTTGCCCACCACTTCATCGGCGCGGTAGCCGGTCAGGCGGCAGAAACCGTCATTGACCTCCAGATAGCGCCCGGTGTCGCGTTCGGTAATGGTGATGGCGTCGGGGCTGGAGTGAAACGCCTTGGCGAATTTCTCTTCGCTGGCCTTGAGCGCCGCTTCCGAGCGCTGCTGCTGGGTAATGTCGCGCAGGGTGGTGACGATGCAGGGCTGGTCGCCGACGCTGATCTGCCGGCTGGAAATCACGCAGGTCAAGGCTTGCCCGTCCTTGTGCTGGACGAGGATCGCCACATTGCTCAGGCCTTGCTCGCGGATGACCTGTTCGATCCGTTGCAGGCTTTTTGCGGATGCGTCCCACAGGCCGATTTCATCGGCGCTGCGGCCAATCACGTCGGCGGCGGTCCAGCCGAAAATCTGCGTGAAACTGGAGTTGATCTCGATGAACTCGCCGCTTTCCTGGCGCGTGACGCAGATCGGGTCCGGGCTGACCTGGAACAACGTGGCGAATTTTTCCTCCGAAGCCACCAGCAACTGTTCCCGCTCGACCTGATCGGTGATGTCCAGCAGGGTGCCGGCCATGCGCAACGGCACGCCGTTTTCATCGCGATAGAGCCGGGCGCGGCTTTCCAGGAAGCGCGAACTGCCGTCGGGCAGTTGCACGCGGTAGGTCAACTGATAATTGCCGGCCGGGCCTTCGCGCAGGCTGCGATAGGCGTTGCGCATGCTGTCCCGTTCTTCGCCGGGCACGCCTTCGAAAAATTCGTCGAAGGCTTCGTGGAACGGTTTCGGTTCCATGCCGTGCAACTGCGCCGCCCGTGCCGAGCCGTAGAGCATGCCGCTGGGGATGTGCCAGTCCCAGGTGCCGAGTTGCGCGGAGTCCAGGGCCAGGTCGAGGCGTTCCTGGCTGTCCTTGAGCGCATGTTCGGCGGCTTTGCGTTCAGTGGTGTCGAGGAAGGTGCTCAGCAGATACGGCTGGCCTTCGAGTTCGACCTTTTGCGCGCTGAGGATGCCATCGTGGACCTGACCATTGCTGGCGCGAAACTGCACTTCCATGCTGACCAGTTCACCCTTGGCCTTGGTCGCCTTGACCAGCACCGCCCGTTGCTCGGGATGCACCCACAGGCCCAGTTCCAGCGTGGTACGGCCAATCACACTTTGCACCGGCCAGCCGAACAGGCTTTCGAAATACTGGTTGGCCTCGCTGATCAAACCGTCTTCCTGGCGGGTCAGCAGCACCATGTTCGGGCACAGGTGGAACAGTGTGGCGAAGCGCTTTTCCGAGCTGCTCAGGGCCTGCTCGCGTTGACGCTGATGGGTGATTTCCCGGATGACCCCGATCATCCGCGGCCGGCCGTGCTTGTCCGGCAGCAGACTGCCGTTGATCTCCAGCCAATGCAGGCTGCCGTCGGGCCAGCGGATGCGGTGATGCATCGCCTGTTCCAGCGGCGCACCGGCAATGACCTGATGGAACGCGCGAATGGTTTTCGCCCGGTCCTCCGGTGGCAGCAGGTCGAGGTATTCCAGGTCTTTGGGCAGCGGTTGCCGCGGATCGAAGCCGAACAGCGCCTGGGTGCCCCGGGACCAACTGATCTGCCCGCGTTCGATGTCCCAATACCACGCTCCCAAGTGCGCGCCGTTGAGCGCGGCCAACAACTGCGGCGCACTTTCCCAGCTCTGCTCGGACCGCTGCGGGTCAATGGCCTGAATACGCGGCATCGGCGGAATACGGTCAACAGATTTGGGCATTGGCAGCAGGCCTTGGGCTGAATGGGGCGTTAGGCACGGGGTTTTGCAGCTCTATAGGAGTAGCACAAGTTAGCCGTGGGTCCCTGGCAGATCAATTTGTGCATCCAGCAGGGCCATAAAGGCGCGTGCCGCATTCGAAAGCGTCCTTTCCGTGTGCAGGATATAGCCTAGCTGGCGAGTGAGCTGTATGCCCGGCAAAGGTATGCGCGCCACTTGTTCATCGAGCATGGTGCGCGGCAAAACGCTCCAGGCCAGGCCGATCGAGACCATCATCTTGATCGTTTCCAGATAATTCGTGCTCATGGCGATGTTTGGCGTCAGGCCCTGGGCTTCGAACAGGCGTTGCACGATGTGATGGGTAAAGGTGTTGCCGCCGGGGAAGACCGCCGGGTGCAGGGCGATATCCGCCAGGTTGACCGCGCCGTTGCTGATCAACGAATGCTCCGGGGCCACCACGAAATCCAGCGGGTCGTCCCACACCGGCGTGGCCTTGACCAGTGCGTGCGGCTCCGGGGCCAGGGTGATGACTGCCAGTTCGGCGCGGCCATGGAGGATTTCTTCGTAGGCCACTTCCGAATCGAGGAACTGAATATCCAGCGCCACTTGTGGGTAACGGCGGGTGAATTCCCTTAATAAGGGCGGCAAGCGGTGTAAACCGATGTGGTGACTGGTGGCCAGGGTCAGGCGGCCGCTGACTTCGCCGGTCAGGTTGGTCAGGGCGCGGCGGGTGTCGTCCAGCACGTTGAGAATCTGATAAGCCCGTGGCAGCAGGGCGCGGCCGGCCTCGGTCAGGCCGACTTCACGGCCCAGGCGATCAAACAAGCGCACCTTTAATTGCTGCTCCAGCCCGGCAATGCGCTTGCTGATCGCCGGTTGGGTCAAGTGCAGCCGTTCGCCCGCGCCGGAGAAGCTGCCGGTCTCGGCAATCGCGATAAAAGCGTTGAGGTTGGCCAGGTCCATTGTGGTATTCCAGTTGGTTATCCAAAGCATGAAAAATATGAATTTGAGTTATTTAATGTAACCCCCTAGGATCGGCCTCACAAGCCAAGGGGTTATTGAACCGCTGCACGACCCAAGGCATAGAAAATAGAAACAAGCTGATGAGGACCGTCTGATGGCCGGCAAAACGCTTTACGACAAGCTCTGGGATTCCCATGAAGTGAAACGGCGCGACGATGGGTCGTCGCTGATCTATATCGACCGCCACATCATCCATGAAGTGACTTCGCCCCAAGCTTTCGAAGGCCTGCGCCTGGCCGGGCGCAAGCCTTGGCGTGTCGACTCGATCATCGCCACCCCGGACCACAACGTACCGACCACCCCGGATCGCAAGGGCGGCATCGAGGCGATCACCGACCAGGTCTCGCGTTTGCAGGTTCAGACCCTCGATGACTATTGCGACGAATACGGCATCACCGAGTTCAAAATGAACGACGTGCGCCAGGGCATCGTTCACGTGATCGGCCCGGAGCAAGGCGCAACATTGCCGGGCATGACCGTGGTCTGCGGCGACTCGCACACCTCGACCCACGGCGCGTTCGGCGCCTTGGCTCACGGCATCGGCACTTCCGAGGTGGAGCACGTGTTCGCCACCCAGTGCCTGGTCGCCAAGAAAATGAAAAACATGCTGGTCTCGGTCGAGGGCAAATTGCCGTTCGGCGTGACTGCCAAGGACATCGTGCTGGCAGTGATTGGCAAGATCGGCACTGCCGGCGGTAACGGCCACGCCATCGAGTTCGCCGGCAGTGCGATTCGCGACTTGTCCATCGAAGGCCGCATGACCATCTGCAACATGTCCATCGAGGCCGGCGCTCGCGTAGGTCTGGTGGCCGCAGACGAAAAAACCGTGGAGTACGTCAAGGGCCGCCCATTCGCCCCGAAAGGTGCGGAGTGGGACATGGCGGTCGAAGCCTGGAAAGACCTGGTTTCCGACGCTGATGCGGTGTTCGACACCGTGGTTGAGCTCGACGCGACCCAGATCAAGCCGCAAGTCAGCTGGGGCACTTCGCCCGAAATGGTCTTGGCCGTTGATCAAAACGTGCCAGACCCGGCGAAGGAAATGGACCTGGTCAAACGCGGTTCCATCGAACGCGCCTTGAAGTACATGGGTTTGAGCGCCAATCAGGCGATCACCGATATTCAGCTGGACCGCGTATTCATTGGTTCCTGCACCAACTCGCGGATCGAAGACCTGCGTGCCGCGGCGGTGATCGCCAAGGGCCGCAAAGTCGCTTCGACCATCAAGCAGGCCATCGTGGTGCCGGGCTCGGGCCTGGTGAAGGCGCAAGCCGAGGCTGAAGGCCTGGACAAGATTTTCCTCGAAGCCGGTTTCGAGTGGCGTGAACCGGGTTGCTCGATGTGCCTGGCGATGAACCCGGACCGCCTGGAGTCGGGCGAGCATTGCGCTTCGACCTCCAACCGCAACTTCGAAGGGCGTCAGGGCGCCGGTGGCCGTACGCACCTGGTCAGCCCGGCCATGGCCGCTGCCGCTGCCGTCAACGGTCGTTTCATCGACGTTCGCGAACTGATCTGAGGAACCGCACATGAGAGCTTTTACCCAACACACCGGTTTGGTCGCGCCATTGGACCGGGCCAACGTCGACACCGACCAGATCATTCCAAAGCAGTTTCTGAAGTCGATCAAGCGCACCGGTTTTGGCCCGAACCTGTTTGACGAGTGGCGCTACCTGGACGTGGGCTATGCCTACCAGGACAACTCCAAGCGTCCGTTGAACAAGGATTTCGTGCTCAACGCCGAACGTTACCAGGGCGCCAGCGTGTTGCTGGCCCGAGAAAACTTCGGTTGCGGCTCCAGCCGTGAGCATGCGCCGTGGGCCTTGGAAGAGTACGGTTTCCGCAGCATCATCGCGCCGAGCTACGCCGACATTTTCTACAACAACAGCTTCAAGAACGGCTTGCTGCCGATCATCTTGAGCGACGCTGAGGTTGATGAACTTTTCCAGCAGGTCGAAGCCAATCCGGGTTACCAGTTGACGGTCGACCTGCAAGCCCAGACCGTGACCCGGCCGGATGGCAAGGTTTACCGCTTCGAATTGGATGAATTCCGCAAGCATTGCCTGGTGAATGGCCTCGATGACATTGGCCTGACCTTGATGGATCACGAGGCGATTGCGTCGTTTGAAAGCAAGCACCGGGCGAGTCAGCCTTGGTTGTTTCGCGACGTTTGATTTTGCGTAAGGCGGGATGACGCCTTCGCGGGCAAGCCCAGACACCACAAGACTTAACCCCAAAAAGGAAGTCCCCCATGACCCAGCACAGCCAAGTCGTACAAAAGCAGTTCGGTGAACAGGCTTCCGCCTATCTGAGCAGCGCCGTTCACGCTCAAGGCACCGAATTCGCACTGCTACAGGCTGAACTGGCCGGGCAGGGCGGCGCCCGCGTGCTGGACCTGGGTTGCGGCGCCGGTCATGTTGGTTTTCACGTGGCGTCGCTGGTGAAGGAAGTGGTGGCCTACGACCTGTCCCAGCAAATGCTCGACGTGGTCGCCGCAGCGGCGATTGATCGCGGTTTCAGTAATGTCACCACGGTCAACGGTGCCGCCGAGCGCCTGCCGTTCGCCGATGGCGAGTTCGACTTCGTGTTCAGCCGTTATTCGGCGCACCATTGGAGCGATCTCGGCCTGGCCCTGCGCGAAGTGCGTCGGGTGCTGAAGCCGGACGGGGTGGCGGCGTTTATCGATGTGTTGTCGCCGGGTAGTCCATTGTTCGACACCTACCTGCAAAGCGTCGAAGTGCTGCGTGACACCAGCCATGTGCGCGATTATTCCGCCGGCGAGTGGTTGCGCCAGGTCAGCGAAGCGGGGTTGCATACCCGCAGCACCACCCGCCAACGGCTGCGTTTGGAGTACACCTCCTGGGTCGAACGCATGCGCACGCCCGAAGTGATGCGCGCGGCGATCCGCGAGTTGCAGCAGTCGATGGGCAATGAAGTGCGTGAATATTTTGAGATTGAGGCCGATGGTTCGTTCAGTACCGATGTACTGGTGCTGATGGCAGAACGATAGAATTTTTCCGGGCGCGCCCAAGGCGCACCGACTGATGACATGAGGAAAGCATGAGCAAGCAGATTCTGATTCTCCCAGGTGACGGTATTGGCCCGGAAATCATGGCCGAAGCGGTCAAAGTGCTGGAACTGGCCAACACCAAGTACAGCCTGGACTTCGAGCTGAGCCACGACGTGATCGGCGGCGCCGCCATCGATAAGCACGGCGTGCCCTTGGCCGACGAAACCCTGGATCGCGCCCGCGCGGCCGACGCCGTACTGCTGGGCGCCGTGGGCGGCCCGAAATGGGACACCATCGAGCGCGACATCCGCCCTGAGCGCGGTCTGCTGAAGATCCGCGCGCAACTGGGTCTGTTCGGCAACCTGCGTCCGGCGATCCTGTACCCGCAACTGGCCGAGGCTTCCAGCCTGAAGCCGGAAATCGTTGCGGGCCTGGACATCCTGATCGTCCGTGAACTGACCGGCGGCATCTACTTCGGCGCCCCGCGCGGCACCCGTGTTCTGGAAAATGGTGAGCGCCAGGCCTACGACACCCTGCCATACAGCGAAAGCGAGATTCGCCGTATCGCCCGGGTCGGTTTCGACATGGCCATGGTCCGCGGCAAAAAGCTCTGCTCGGTGGACAAGGCCAACGTGCTGGCGTCCAGCCAACTGTGGCGTGAAATCGTCGAGCAAGTGGCCAAGGATTACCCTGAAGTCGAACTGAGCCACATGTACGTCGATAACGCCGCGATGCAACTGGTGCGTGCACCTAAGCAGTTCGACGTGATCGTTACCGACAACCTGTTCGGCGACATCCTCTCCGACCAGGCGTCGATGCTCACCGGTTCCATTGGCATGCTGCCGTCGGCGTCCCTGGACACCAACAACAAGGGCATGTACGAGCCGTGCCACGGTTCGGCGCCGGACATCGCCGGCAAAGGCATTGCCAACCCGTTGGCGACTATCCTGTCCGTGTCGATGATGCTGCGTTACAGCTTCAACCTGCAGGATGCGGCCGATGCCATCGAGAAGGCCGTCAGTCTGGTATTGGACCAGGGCCTGCGCACCGGCGACATCTGGTCGAACGGTTGCACTAAAGTCGGTACGCAGGAAATGGGCGACGCAGTAGTCGCCGCGCTGCGGAATCTGTAATCTCTCGGGCCCGCTGCCACTTTCACCCATGAAAGCAGCGGCCCACTTTTTCAAGAAGGTGTAGTTGCGATGAAACGTGTAGGTCTGATCGGTTGGCGCGGTATGGTCGGTTCCGTGCTCATGCAGCGGATGCTGGAAGAGCAGGATTTCGATCTTATCGAGCCGGTGTTTTTCACCACTTCCAATGTCGGTGGCCAAGGCCCGTCCGTGGGCAAGGACATTGCTCCGCTCAAGGACGCTTACAGCATTGAAGAGCTGAAAACCCTCGATGTGATTCTGACCTGCCAGGGTGGCGACTACACCAGTGAAGTGTTCCCGAAACTGCGCGAAGCCGGCTGGCAGGGTTACTGGATCGACGCCGCTTCCAGCCTGCGCATGCAGGACGACGCGGTGATCGTGCTGGACCCGGTGAACCGCAAGGTCATCGACCAGCAGCTCGACGCGGGCACCAAAAACTACATCGGCGGCAACTGCACCGTCAGCCTGATGCTGATGGGCCTGGGCGGCTTGTTCGAAGCCGGCCTGGTCGAGTGGATGAGCGCCATGACCTATCAGGCGGCCTCCGGTGCCGGCGCGCAGAACATGCGTGAACTGATCAAGCAAATGGGCGCGACCCACGCCGCTGTCGCTGATCAACTGGCCGACCCGGCCAGCGCGATCCTCGACATCGACCGCCGTGTGGCCGAAGCCATGCGCAGCGACGCGTACCCGACCGAAAACTTCGGTGTTCCGCTGGCCGGCAGCCTGATCCCGTGGATCGACAAGGAACTGCCGAATGGCCAGAGCCGCGAAGAGTGGAAGGCCCAGGCCGAGACCAACAAGATCCTCGGTCGCTTCAAGAGCCCGATCCCGGTCGACGGCATCTGCGTGCGCATCGGCGCCATGCGCTGCCACAGCCAGGCGCTGACCATCAAGCTGAACAAAGACGTGCCAATCGCCGACATCGAAGGGCTGATCAGCCAGCACAACCCTTGGGTCAAACTGGTGCCGAACAGCCGCGAAGCGAGCATTCAGGAACTGAGCCCGACGAAAGTCACCGGCACCCTGAACGTACCGGTGGGCCGTCTGCGCAAGCTGAACATGGGTACTCAGTACTTGGGCGCGTTCACCGTTGGCGACCAGTTGCTGTGGGGCGCGGCCGAACCGCTGCGTCGCATGCTGCGGATCCTGCTTGAGCGTTGATCGCTTGAAGTTGTGAAAGAACCCGCACCTTGAAAGAGGTGCGGGTTTTTTTATCCCCACCGATCGTTCCCACGCCCCGCGTCCGATCGTTCCCACGCTCTGCGTGGGAATGCCGCCATGGACGCTCTGCGTCCGCTGTCGAGGCTGTGACGCGGAGCGTCACGGGATGCATTCCCACGCAGAGCGTGGGAACGATCGCGGTGGGCAGAAATTGCCTGCACGCCACCCACCCGGTAAAGTGCCGCTCCCCCCGTTTCGCCAGAGGTAGAACCATGAGCCAGTCCTTCGATATTGCCGTGATCGGCGCCACCGGTACTGTCGGCGAAACGCTGGTGCAGATTCTCGAAGAGCGGGATTTCCCGGTCGGCAACCTGCACTTGCTGGCCAGCAGTGAATCCGCCGGGCATTCAGTGCCGTTTCGCGGCAAGAACGTGCGGGTGCGGGAAGTCGATGAGTTTGACTTCAGCAAGGTGCAACTGGTGTTTTTCGCCGCGGGACCGGCCGTGACCCTGAGTTTCGCCTCCCGCGCCCGCGCCGCCGGTTGCTCGCTGATTGACCTGTCCGGCGCTTTGCCAGCGGATGAAGCACCGCAAGTGGTGCCGGAAGCCAACGCCCAGGTGTTGGCCGGACTGAAAAAACCGTTCCAGGTCAGCAGCCCGAGCCCGTCGGCTACCACTTTGGCCGTGGTGCTCGCGCCGTTGCTTGCAGTGATCGACCTGCAACGCATCAACGTCACCGCCAGCCTGGCCGTTTCCGCCCAAGGCCGCGAAGCCGTCACCGAGCTGGCGCGGCAGACGGCCGAATTGCTCAACGTGCGTCCGCTGGAACCGACGTTCTTCGATCGGCAGATGGCGTTCAACCTGTTGGCTCAGGTCGGCAAACCCGATGAGCAAGGCCATACGCTGCTGGAAAAACGCCTGGTGCGTGAGCTGCGTCAGGTCATGGCGCTGCCTTTATTAAAGATTTCCGCTACTTGCATTCAAGCCCCGGTGTTTTTTGGCGATAGCTTTAGCGTGACCTTGCAGTCATCGAGTGCTGTCGACCTGGCCAAGGTGAACGCTGCCCTGGAAGACGCACCGGGCATCGAACTGGTGGAAGCCGGTGATTATCCGACCGCGGTAGGTGACGCGGTAGGGCAGGATGTGGTCTACGTTGGTCGGGTTCGCAGCGGTGTCGACGACCTGTCGGAACTTAATTTGTGGTTGACGTCAGATAACGTACGCAAAGGCGCCGCGCTCAATGCTGTGCAGGTGGCTGAATTGTTGATAAAAGACCTGCTGTAAAAGATACTTGGCAACAATTTGTCGAATGATTCTAGCCGAGCGCTATGCTTGGCCGGAGTGCTTGACGGCAAGTCACCCTGTGCGGCTTCCCGGGCAGCAAAGAAACGATCGCGCGCGACGACCCCTTCGCCGCCGCGCGCAATGCCTTACGGCAGCGACTTTCAACACCTTCTCGCTGGCCGAGGAATGTTCAAACAAAGGATGAGGCTATGGTTCAAGTTCGCAAACTGGTGTTAGCAATAGCGGCCGCCTCGGCGCTGTCCTCCGGTATGGCGCATGCCCTCGGGCTCGGGGAACTGACCCTGAAGTCGACGCTGAACCAGCCCCTGGTGGCAGAAATCGAGCTGCTCGATGTCAAGGACCTCACCGCTGCCGAAGTGGTGCCGAGCCTGGCCTCGCCGGAAGATTTCGCCAAGGCCGGGGTTGATCGCCAGGCCTTCCTCAATGACCTGACCTTCACCCCGGTGCTCAACGCCAGCGGCAAAAGCATCCTGCGCGTGACGTCCAGCAAACCGCTCTCCGAGCCGATGGTGAAATTCCTCGTGCAGGTGATGTGGCCTAACGGTCGTTTGCTGCGCGACTACAGCGTGCTGCTCGATCCGTCCAAATTTTCGCCGCAAACCGCCGATGCCGCCGCGCAACCGGCGCCGTCCCAAGCGGTCACCGCGCCAACCACCGGCGCCACCAAGCCGTCGACCTACACCACCACGCCGCGCGATACCCTGTGGGAAATCGCGGCCAAGGCGCGTAATGGCGGTTCGGTGCAGCAAACCATGCTGGCGATCCAGGCGTTGAACCCGGATGCCTTTATCAACGGCAACATCAACCTGCTGAAAACCGGCCAGGTCCTGCGCATGCCGGATCAGGTGCAAAGCACCAGCCTGGCGCAACCCAAGGCCATCGCTGAAGTCGCCGCGCAGAACACCGCGTGGCGCCAGGGCCGCCGTTATGTGGCCAAGCCTGGCACTGGGCAGCAGCAGTTGGATGCCACCAAGCGTGGTCGCGGCGATGCCGCTTCGACCCAAGCGGCGAAAGACAAGCTGAGCCTGGTGTCTGCCGAATCTGGCAAGGGCGGTAAAGGTGCGGCGGGTGATGCGAAGAATCTGAGCAACAAACTGGCGGTGACTCAGGAGAGCCTGGACACGACCCGTCGTGACAACGCCGAACTGAAAAGCCGCATGACCGATCTGCAAAGTCAGCTGGACAAGCTGCAACGCCTGATCGAACTGAAAAACAATCAACTGGCCAAGTTGCAGGCTGAAGGTGCTGCTCCAGCGACACTGGATGCACCTGCGGCAGCGACTGCTCCGGCAATCTCGGCCGAGCTGACACCTGCGCCGACACCGGCGGCAACCCCGACGGAAGCGGCACCGGCAACGCCTGCACCGGTGGTGACGGCCCCTGAGGCCACTCCGGCCCCGGCAGAAACGCCCGTCGAGCCGACTCCGGCAGTTTCCAACGAGCAGAAATTCAACGACCTGCTGACCAACCCGATTCTGTTGGGCCTGGTCGGTGGCGGCGCCATCGTCCTGCTGCTGTTGCTGTTGCTGCTGGCCCGTCGCCGCAAAGCCCAGCAAGAAGCCGAAAAGCATCTGCGCATGGCGCGAGCCCTGGCCGAAGAGCAGGAGTTCTCTCCTGAACAAGATTTGCCGGAAAGCAGCTTCGAAGGCCTTGAAGTGCCGCCGCCCGCCGTTAAGCTGGCCAAGGCCCCAGCGCCGACACCTGCACCCGCTCCGGCTCCGGCTCCGATCATTGAGCCAGTCGTGGTCGCCCCAGTGATTGCCGCGCCGCTGGTTTCCCCGGCCGCCGAACGCAATGATGACGTCCTGGCTCACGCCCAGTCGCACATCACTGCCGGTCGTCTGAATCAGGCGGCTGCTCTGCTCGAAGACGGCATCAAGCAGGAACCGCAACGCAGTGACCTGCGCCTGAAGCTGATGGAAGTCTACGGTCAGCAAGGCGATCGTGATGCTTTCGTGGCCCAGGAGCGTCAGCTGGTAGCCAATGGCGATAACTTCGCCCAAGTCGAACAGCTGAAAAGCCGTTTCCCGGCCATGGCACTCGCCGCCGCGGGTGGCATCGCTGCCGCCGCTATCGCTGCAGAACTGGATGCCCAGTACGTCAAGGATCTGCTGCTGGATGAACCTGAAGTCCCGGCACCGGCTCCGGCCGCCGATGATCTCGACAGCGCCTTCGACTTGAGCCTGGATGACCTGGAAAATGCTTCTCCGGCCGTGGTCGCTCCGACACCGGAACCGGAAGCCTTGGCAGAGCTGGACGAATTTCCGCTGGACGACGACCTGAGCTTTGAATCGGTGCTGCAACAGCAGACCGACATCAAGGAAAACCTCGACGACCTGTCGGACTTCGATCTGGACCTGGACCTCGGTGGCGACGCTTCGCCAGCGACCCTGGCCGAAGATGATTTCCTGCTCGACCTGGATGAGGGCGTCAAGGACTTGCCTGCCGTCGACGCACCAGTCGTGACCGAAGCGGCGCTGGATGACCTGGAACTGCCGGCGGACTTCGACCTGTCCCTGGCTGACGAAATGGACGTCCCTGAGCCGAAGGATGCGTTTGCCGCTGAGTTGGACGACGTCAACGCCGAGCTGGATCGTTTGTCCCAGAGCATGGGTGAACCAACCTTCACTGCTGAAGACGCGGCCGCTTCCGTGGCCGACGAGCCGGAGTTCGACTTCCTCTCCGGTACCGACGAAGTCGCCACCAAACTCGATCTGGCCCAGGCCTACATCGACATGGGCGACAACGATGGCGCCCGGGACATCCTCAATGAGGTGGTGACCGAGGGTGATGCAGGGCAGAAGAGCGAAGCCAAGGAAATGCTCTCGCGCCTGGCTTGATGGTCAGTGAGTTGTAAAAAAACGGCAGCCCATTGAGGCTGCCGTTTTTGTTGGTGAAGCAAAAAGATCGCAGTCTTAACTCAACAAATCCTCATAAAACGCCCCGAATGGACGGGTAGGGTGGGCAATCTGGATCTCCAGAATCCACAACCCCACATTCGGGCAGTCCTCGAAATGACCCAAATCCCCGGCACGATAGATCGCATGCGGGAAATCACTGACCCGATGGCCCTTGATCTCCAGGTTCAACTTCCAGCCCATCGCCGTGGCCTGTTCGTCGGCATAGCGATACAGCTCAGGACCGGCTACCTGCTGTGTGCGCCAGTAATCGTGGACCTGATCGAACAGGGTTTTCGCCGCCACGGCGCATGCCTTCATCTCCGGATCATCGCCGACAGTGAACGTCGCGCCCGAGTCGCCTTCATGGCGATCCCAGACCACGCCGAGGTCGATAAAGAAAATATCGTTCTCAGCCAACACCGGATCGCCGTCGGAACGTTGCTTGAAGGTTTTCAGGGTGTTTTCGCCGAAACGGATTTTCGACGGGTGCCAGATGCGGTCCATGCCCAGTTCGTTCAGCACTTCCAGGCTCATCGCCTGGGCTTCGGATTCCAGCATGCCGGGTTTGACGCGGCGGGCCATTTCGTCGATAGCTTCCCAGGTCTTGCGTTTGGCGTGGAGCATGCCTTCCAGGCTATACGCCAGGCCGACGGCTTCCTTGTTTGCAATGGCGGTCATCATCAGGTCTCGTTTTTTGTGTTTTCGTTGTGTATTTGTCTATATAGCGAAGTCGGTAGGCGTGATGCAATGGCACACAGCTCTGGCGTCCCGGACTTGCGGCCTTATAATGCCCGCCTTTGCGTACATCAGCAGGCTGTCACCCCTTGGCAAATATAGATAATCCGGCTGCCGAAATGGCGGCCGACGGCTTTTTCCGGATCGCGCTGGGCGTTGAATACAAAGGCTCGCGTTATCGCGGCTGGCAGCGCCAGGCCTCTGGCGTGTTGACGGTGCAGGAAACCCTCGAAAACGCCTTGTCCAAAGTCGCCGATTCGCCGGTGTCGCTGCATTGCGCCGGGCGTACCGACGCGGGTGTGCATGCCTGCGGCCAAGTGGTGCATTTCGATACCCAGGTCGAGCGTTCGCTCAAAGCCTGGGTCATGGGCGCCAACATCAATTTGCCCCACGACGTCAGCGTCAGCTGGGCCCAAGTCATGCCGCCGCACTTTCATGCGCGCTTCAAGGCCATCGCCCGGCGTTATCGCTATGTGATCTACAACGATCAGATCCGCCCGGCGCACCTGAACGAAGAAATCACCTGGAACCACCGTCCGCTGGACGCCGAGCGCATGGCCGAAGCCGCGCAGTATCTGGTCGGCACCCATGATTTCAGCGCCTTTCGTGCCGGGCAATGCCAGGCCAAATCGCCGATCAAGGAGCTGCACCACCTGCGGGTCAGCCGCCACGGCAAGATGATCGTGCTGGATATTCGCGCCAGCGCTTTCCTGCACCACATGGTGCGCAACATCGCCGGGGTATTGATGACCATCGGGTCGGGCGAGCGCCCGGTGGAGTGGATGAAGGAAGTGCTGGAGAGCCGCGTTCGCCGTTCCGGCGGCGTCACGGCGCACCCGTACGGCCTGTATCTGGTGCAGGTGGAGTACCGCGACGAGTTCCCGTTGCCGGACCGTTATATCGGGCCGCACTTCCTCACCGGTTTCAGCGAACTTGACGGCTGACGCCCTCGAACGCATTTGTTACCATCCGGGACTTTCTCGGATTTGCCTTGGGGTTCTATCGACATGTCAGCCGTTCGCAGCAAGATTTGCGGGATTACCCGCATAGAAGATGCGTTGGCGGCAGTCGAGGCCGGGGCTGATGCCATCGGATTTGTGTTTTACGCCAAAAGCCCACGGGCGGTGACGTTTGCGCAGGCGAGGGCGATCATCAAGGCCTTGCCACCGTTCGTGACCACCGTGGGTTTGTTCGTCAATGCCAGTCGCTGCGAGTTGGGGGAAATCCTCGACGCGGTGCCGCTGGACCTGTTGCAGTTCCACGGTGACGAAACCGCCGACGAGTGCGAAAGCTGGAATCGCCCGTACATCAAGGCCCTGCGGGTCAAGGCCGGGGATGACATAGCGGCGGCGTGCCATGCGTTCCCAAGTGCCAGCGGTATTTTGCTCGACGCCTATGTTGAAGGCGTGCCGGGCGGAACCGGCGAAGCGTTCGACTGGTCACTGATACCGCAAGGCTTGAGCAAGCCGATTATCCTTGCCGGCGGTCTCAATCCCGATAACGTCGCCGAAGCCGTTGCCAGGGTTCGGCCGTATGCCGTGGACGTCAGCGGTGGGGTAGAGGCGAGCAAGGGCATCAAGGATCACGCAAAGATCCAGGCATTCATCAAAGCGGTACGTGATGTGACGGCTGGCTAACGGCCGCCGTCCACAGCTCTGTAGAAAAGAGGCTGAGGGTTTTTCGGGTTGTACGCAGGTCAGTTTTTCTGACCCGGCCATCCATCGATCATCGCCACACACATGAATTTAGCTCAAGGGCATACGCGGGGCTGCGAACCAAAGCGTTCGGGCCGCCGGTACTGGAGAAAGAAAGCATGAGCAACTGGTTAGTAGACAAACTGATCCCTTCGATCATGCGTTCCGAGGTCAAGAAGAGCTCGGTGCCTGAAGGTCTGTGGCACAAATGCCCGTCTTGCGAGGCTGTGCTGTATCGTCCGGAGCTGGAAAAGACCCTGGACGTTTGCCCCAAGTGCAACCACCACATGCGTATTGGCGCTCGTGCGCGCATCGACATTTTCCTCGACGCCGAAGGCCGTGCCGAATTGGGCGCGGACCTGGAGCCGGTTGACCGTCTGAAATTCCGCGACGGCAAGAAGTACAAGGACCGCCTGACCGCCGCGCAAAAAGCGACCGGCGAAAAAGACGCCCTGATCTCCATGAGCGGCACCCTGCTGGGCATGCCGGTGGTGGTGTCGGCGTTCGAGTTCTCCTTCATGGGCGGCTCGATGGGCGCCATCGTTGGTGAGCGTTTTGTTCGCGCTGCCAACTACGCGCTGGAAAACAAATGCCCGATGATCTGCTTCGCCGCCTCCGGTGGCGCGCGGATGCAGGAAGCCCTGATTTCCCTGATGCAAATGGCCAAGACCTCCGCGGTCCTGGCGCGTCTGCGTGAAGAAGGCATTCCGTTCATCTCGGTCCTGACCGACCCGGTCTACGGCGGCGTTTCCGCCAGCCTGGCAATGCTGGGCGACGTGATTGTCGGCGAGCCGAAAGCCCTGATCGGCTTCGCCGGTCCGCGTGTGATCGAGCAAACCGTGCGTGAAAAACTGCCGGAAGGCTTCCAGCGCAGCGAGTTCCTGCTGGAACATGGCGCGATCGACATGATTATTCACCGTCAGGAGCTGCGTCCGCGCCTGGGCAACCTGCTGGCACAAATGATGGGCCTGCCGACGCCGAAGTTCGTCGCTGCGCCAATCGAGCCGATCGTGGTGCCACCGGTACCTGCCAACATATGACCGAGCGCACCCTTGGCGAATGGCTCGCCTACCTCGAGCAGTTGCACCCTTCGGCCATCGACATGGGCCTGGAGCGCTCGCAACAGGTAGCGTCCCGCATGGGACTGGGCAAGCCGGCGCCTCGGGTGATCACGGTCACCGGCACTAACGGCAAGGGTTCTACCTGTGCGTTCGTGGCTTCTTTGCTGCGGGCCCAGGGCCTGAACGTCGGTGTCTACAATTCTCCGCACCTGTTGCGTTACAACGAGCGGGTGCAGGTCAATGGCGTCGAAGCCACTGACGCCGAGCTGTGCGAAGCGTTTGCGGCGGTTGAGGCCGGTCGTGGCGAAACGTCGCTGACCTACTTCGAAATGGGCACCCTGGCGGCGTTCTGGCTGTTTCAACAGGCCAAGCTCGATGCGGTGGTGCTGGAAGTCGGCCTCGGCGGGCGTCTGGACACGGTCAACGTGGTCGATGCCGACATTGCGCTGGTCACCAGCATTGGCGTCGATCACGCCGATTACCTGGGCGATACCCGCGAATCCGTGGCCTTCGAGAAGGCCGGCATCTTCCGCCAGGGCGCACCTGCGCTCTGTGGCGATCTGAATCCTCCCCAACCCCTGCTGGACAAGGCGCGCGAGCTGGATTGCCCGTTTTTCTTGCGTGGGCGCGATTTCGACCTCGGCATTACCGAACAAAACTGGCAGTGGCGTGGCGTTGACGCTCAAGGGCGAGTGGTTGAGCTGCATGATCTGCCGTTGCTGGATCTGCCGATGGAAAACGCGGCGTTGGCTTTGCAGGCTTATTTGCTGCTCGATTTGCCGTGGGTCGATGCGCAGATTATTGAAGCGCTGAAAGCGACGCGGATTGTCGGGCGGCTGGATCGACGGCAGTTCGAGTGGCAGGGCAAGCGCCTGAATTTGTTGCTGGATGTGGGGCATAACCCCCATGCGGCCGAGTATCTGGCCCGGCGTCTGGCCAGTCGCCCACCGGTGGGCAAACGCCTGGCGGTGTTCGGTTTGCTGGCGGACAAGGATCTGGATGGTGTCGTTGGCGAATTGAATGCTAGTGTCCAGTCATGGGCTGTTGCGCCACTGGATTCGCCGCGGGCGCGGCCGGTTGCAGATTTGCACGCGGCCTTGCAGAACCTTGGCGCGTCGGTAACGTCCTATGGCAGTGTGGCGGCCGCCCTGGAAGGGCAGTGCGCACTGGCGACGAGCGACGACGAGATTCTGTTGTTCGGATCATTTTATTGTGTTGCCGAGGCCCTTGAATGGCTGGCCCGGCGCTCCACGGAGGAAGCGGCAAATGGCTTTGCTGGATAAGGCGTACAAACAGCGCATGGTCGGTGCCCTGGTACTGGTGGCGCTGGCGGTGATTTTCCTGCCGATGCTGTTTTCCCGTCAGGACGAACAGCGTCAGATCACGGTGCAGGCGCCGGCTGCGCCGCAAGCTCCTTCGATGCCGCAAGTGCAGGTCGAGCCGGTGGTGGTGCCTGAGCCGCAAACCTTGCCTCAGGAACCGGTGCCGAGCGACGACGAAATTGCCGATCAGCAGGCACCGACGATGCCGATTGCACCGGCTGCCCCTGTGGCCTCGACTCCGGCAGCTGCCCCCAAACCGGTGACGCCGCCTGCACCTGTCGCCAAACCGGCACCGGCCCAGCCGATTGCCGCCGCACCGGCGAAACCGGATACCACCCAAAGCCGCGTCGATGCCAATGGCCTGTCGGTCAGCTGGTCGGTGCAACTGGCCAGCCTGTCGAGCCGTGCCAGTGCCGAAAGCCTGCAAAAATCCCTGCGCAGTCAAGGCTATAACGCCTACATCCGTACCGCCGATGGCAAGAACCGGGTGTTTGTCGGGCCGCTGATCGAGCGCGCAGAAGCCGATCGCCTGCGTGACTTGTTGGGTCGCCAGCAGAACCTGAAAGGTTTTGTCGTACGTTTCCAGCCTGAGCGTGGCTAAAACTATCGCGCCGATTTGAAATGCACTGACAATCGCAGCTTACCGATAAGCATGGGCTCTGCTAAAATGCGCCGCCTTATCCGTCTGTAGGCTGCACTGTGCCATTTACCTGGGTTGACTGGGCGATCGTTGCAATCGTCGCCATCTCCGCATTGATCAGTCTGAGCCGCGGCTTCGTCAAAGAAGCATTATCGCTGGTGACCTGGATCATCGCAGGAGCTGTTGCCTGGATGTTCGGTGGTTCATTGTCCGAGTACCTCGCCGGATACATCGAAACGCCATCGGCTCGTGTGATCACGGGCTGCGCCATCATGTTTATCGCCACGTTAATCGTCGGCGCAATGATCAATTATCTTATCGGTGAGTTGGTTCGCGTTACCGGGTTGTCCGGGACCGATCGATTCCTCGGCATGGCCTTCGGCGCTGCGCGTGGCGTGTTGCTGGTGGTCGTGGCGGTCGGGCTGTTGAGCCTGGGGCCGGTACAGCAGGACAGCTGGTGGAAAGAATCACAGCTCGTGCCAAAATTTTTATTGGTCGCAGATTGGTCCAAAAACCTGATTCTCGGGTGGAGCAGTCAGTGGCTTGCCAGCGGTATCAGCGTACCCGCTGAATTACCGTTCAAGGAACACCTCTTGCCGACGGCCAAAACGCCTCAGTGAGTTGTGTTCAGTTCAGATCCATTAAGTAGGGGTTGCGTCGCATGTGTGGCATCGTCGGTATCGTCGGTAAGTCGAACGTCAATCAGGCGCTGTATGACGCGCTAACCGTGCTCCAGCACCGCGGCCAGGACGCTGCCGGTATCGTGACCAGCCATGACGGCCGGTTATTCCTGCGCAAGGACAATGGCCTGGTGCGTGACGTGTTCCATCAGCGTCACATGCAGCGCCTGGTCGGTCACATGGGCATTGGCCATGTGCGTTACCCGACCGCAGGCAGCTCGACTTCGGCCGAGGCTCAACCGTTTTACGTCAACTCGCCTTACGGCATCACCCTGGCGCACAACGGTAACCTGACTAACGTTGAACAATTGGCCAAGGAGATTTACGAATCTGACCTGCGCCACGTCAACACCAATTCCGATTCGGAAGTGCTGCTCAACGTGTTCGCACACGAGCTGGCCCAGCGCGGCAAGTTGCAGCCGACCGAAGAAGACGTCTTTGCCGCTGTAACTGACGTGCACAACCGTTGCGTCGGTGGTTACGCGGTCGTGGCGATGGTCACCGGCTACGGCATCGTCGGTTTCCGCGATCCGCACGGCATCCGCCCGATCGTCTTCGGTCAGCGTCATACCGACGAAGGCGTCGAGTACATGATCGCCTCCGAAAGCGTATCCCTGGACGTGCTCGGTTTTACCCTGATTCGCGACCTGGCACCGGGCGAAGCGGTCTACATCACTGAAGACGGCAAGCTGCACACCCGTCAGTGCGCGACCAACCCGTCCCTGACTCCGTGCATCTTCGAACACGTGTACCTGGCGCGTCCGGACTCGATCATCGACGGCGTGTCGGTCTACAAGGCCCGCCTGCGCATGGGTGAGAAGCTCGCCGACAAGATCCTGCGCGAGCGTCCAGAGCACGACATCGACGTGGTCATCCCGATCCCGGACACCAGCCGTACTGCGGCCCTGGAGCTGGCGAACCACTTGGGCGTCAAGTTCCGCGAAGGCTTCGTGAAGAACCGCTACATCGGCCGGACCTTCATCATGCCGGGCCAGGCTGCACGGAAAAAATCCGTACGCCAGAAGCTCAATGCCATCGAGCTGGAGTTCCGCGGCAAGAACGTGATGCTGGTGGATGACTCGATCGTTCGCGGCACCACGTGCAAGCAGATCATCCAGATGGCCCGTGAAGCTGGCGCGAAAAACGTCTACTTCTGCTCTGCGGCCCCGGCCGTTCGCTACCCGAACGTCTATGGCATCGACATGCCGAGCGCCCATGAGCTGATCGCGCACAACCGTTCAACCCAGGACGTGGCTGACCTGATCGGCGCCGACTGGCTGATCTATCAGGACTTGCCTGACTTGATCGAAGCGGTCGGTGGCGGCAAGATCAAGATCGAGAAGTTCGATTGCGCGGTGTTCGACGGCCAGTACGTGACCGGCGACGTCGACGAGGCGTACCTGAACAAGATCGAGCAGGCACGCAACGATGCCTCCAAGGTCAAGACCCAGGCAGTCAGTGCGATCATTGATCTGTATAACAACTGAGTAACTACCGGCCCTGAGGGGCCGGTTTTGTATCTACTAAAAGAGCAAGGCAAGGAGTGACAGCATGAGTCAGGATTGGGATGCCGGTCGGCTGGACAGCGACCTCGATGGCGTAGCGTTCGATACCCTGGCCGTACGCGCCGGTCAGCACCGTACGCCGGAAGGCGAACACGGTGATCCGATGTTCTTCACTTCCAGCTACGTATTCCGCACCGCTGCCGATGCGGCAGCGCGTTTTTCCGGTGAAGTGCCGGGTAACGTTTACTCGCGCTACACCAATCCGACCGTGCGTGCGTTCGAAGAGCGTATTGCCGCGCTGGAAAGCGCCGAGCAAGCGGTAGCCACCGCCACTGGCATGGCTGCGATCATGGCGGTGGTGATGAGCCTGTGCAGCGCTGGCGACCATGTGCTGGTGTCGCGAAGCGTGTTCGGCTCGACCATCAGTCTGTTCGAGAAGTACTTCAAGCGCTTCGGTGTCGAAGTCGATTACGTGCCGTTGGCCGACCTGTCCGGCTGGGACGCGGCGATCAAGGCCAACACCAAATTGCTGTTCGTCGAATCTCCGTCCAACCCGCTGGCCGAGTTGGTGGATATCGCCGAACTGTCGAACATCGCTCACGCCAAAGGCGCGATGCTGGTGGTCGATAACTGCTTCTGCACCCCGGCCTTGCAGCAGCCGTTGAAACTGGGCGCGGACATCGTTGTGCATTCGGCGACCAAGTTCATCGACGGCCAGGGCCGTTGCATGGGCGGCGTGGTAGCTGGTCGCAGCGAACAGATGAAAGAAATCGTCGGTTTCCTGCGTACCGCCGGGCCGACCCTCAGCCCGTTCAACGCCTGGATCTTCCTCAAGGGCCTCGAAACCCTGAACCTGCGGATGAAGGCGCATTGCGCCAACGCCCAGCAGCTGGCCGAGTGGCTGGAGCAGCAGGATGGTATCGAGAAAGTCCATTACGCTGGCCTCAAGAGCCATCCGCAGCATGAACTGGCCTTGCGTCAGCAGAAGGGCTTCGGTGCGGTCGTGAGTTTTGAAGTCAAGGGCGGCAAAGAGGGCGCGTGGCGCTTTATTGATGCGACCCGACTGATTTCCATCACCGCCAACCTCGGTGACACCAAGACCACCATCACCCACCCGAGCACCACCTCTCACGGCCGTTTGGCGCCGCAAGAACGTGAAGCGGCGGGGATCCGTGACAGCCTGATCCGCATTGCGGTCGGCCTGGAAGATGTGGCCGACCTGCAAGCCGATCTGGCGCGCGGGTTGGCGGCCTTGTGATCGAGTTGTCGACACCGAATACGGGCACCCATGGCCGCGTTGCGTTGGTCACCGGTGCCGCGCGTGGCATCGGCCTGGGCATCGCGGCCTGGCTGATCAGCGAAGGCTGGCAGGTGGTGCTGACGGATCTGGATCGCGTGCGCGGTTCGAAAGTGGCGAAGGTGCTGGGTGACAACGCCTGGTTCATCGCCATGGACGTGTCGAATGAAGGGCAAGTGGCACTGGGTGTCGCCGAGGTGCTGGGGCAGTTCGGGCGCCTGGATGCGCTGGTGTGCAATGCGGCGGTCGCCGATCCGCACAACATCACCCTGGAAAGCCTTGATCTGGCTTACTGGAACCGCGTGTTGGCGGTCAACCTCAGTGGGCCGATGTTGCTGGCCAAGCACTGTGCGCCGTACCTGCGCGCTCACAACGGTTCGATCGTCAACCTGGCCTCGACCCGCGCCGGGCAGTCGGAACCGGACACCGAGGCTTACGCGGCGAGCAAGGGCGGGCTGTTGGCCCTGACGCACGCGCTGGCGATCAGCCTGGGGCCGGAGATCCGCGTCAATGCGGTCAGCCCCGGCTGGATCGATGCCCGGGACCCGGCTGCACGGCGTGCCGAACCCCTGACCGATGCCGACCATGCCCAGCATCCGGCGGGCAGGGTAGGGACGGTCGAGGACGTGGCGGCGATGGTGGCGTGGCTGTTATCGCGCAATGCCGGTTTCGTCACGGGCCAGGAGTTCGTGGTCGATGGCGGCATGACCAAGAAGATGATTTACAGCGAGTAGTTCGAGCAAGGGGCCGTGACAGGCGAGGCTTACGGTTGAAGGCGTCTGTTGCTGGCGTTGCGTGGAATGACACGATTTTGTCTTTTTCAGAAAAACTTCAATCCTGCTATTGACTTAGGTTCGCTACCTGCGTAAATTTCGCGGCCTCGGAGATGCAAACCGGGTGATTAGCTCAGCTGGGAGAGCGTCTGCCTTACAAGCAGAATGTCGGCGGTTCGATCCCGTCATCACCCACCACTTCCGAGAGTCTTGCGAAAGCAAGATGGACGCTTTTAAAAGCCTCCACCGACGCGCAGCGGTAGTTCAGTCGGTTAGAATACCGGCCTGTCACGCCGGGGGTCGCGGGTTCGAGTCCCGTCCGCTGCGCCATATTTCCGAAGCAGGTTGTTACCTGGTTCGAGATTGAAAAGCCTCGAAGCTTTCAGTCAGACGAGTTACTTGAGCGAAAGCTCAAAGCGATACGCAGCGGTAGTTCAGTCGGTTAGAATACCGGCCTGTCACGCCGGGGGTCGCGGGTTCGAGTCCCGTCCGCTGCGCCATATCTGCCTCAAGGCCCACTGAACGCCTTGTAGCTACGAAGAAAAGCCGCTGGCTGACTTCGAGTCGATAGCAAAGACCCTGGTCGAAAGACCGGGGTTTTTTGTGTCTGCGATTTGGCTTTTCCCTCCTTTGCCCTGGTCCTCAGGGATTCGCATCCGCCGACCGAGCGCGGATTGGCAATAATCTCACTCCTGTTGATAATCCCTCTCAATCACGCGCAGCCCTGATTAACCGGTGCTTGCGCGTCGAAATCTCTCTCCGTCAGTCATTTATTCAAGTATTTACTGGGTGCAAACCGCACAAAGCGCTTTATTTGAAGTCCCATCACTAATTAGAATGAGTCGCATTTAAAATATTTCTTCGCGCAGGGTTCCTTTAGATGAGTGATGCAGCGATGCCGACGGGGCAAACCTTCCACGACCTGTACCGCGACCACCGGGGCTGGCTGGAAAGTTGGTTGAGACGACGCATGGGCAATGGCTGTGATGCGGCGGACCTCAGCCAGGATACGTTCGTGCGCCTGCTCGCCAGCTCCCAGCGTATTGCAGACCTGCAAGAACCCCGCGCCTACCTGGCCACAGTCGGCAAACGCCTGCTGACCAATTTCTACAAACGCCGCAGCCTCGAACAAGCCTACCTCAATGCCTTGGCGCTGCTGCCGGAGGACTGCGTCCCGTCCCCCGAGCAGCGCTGGATCCTCCTGGAAACCCTGCAAGCCCTGGACGAATTGCTCGATGGCTTGCCGAGACCGGTGCGACGGGCGTTTCTCTGGAGCCAGCTGGAAGGCTTGGGCTACTCGGAAATCGCTGAACGCCTGCAAGTCTCCGAACGCACGATCAAGCGCTACATGGCCCAGGCCTACGAGCATTGCCTGCTGGTGGAGCTGTGATCGGTTCGCCACCGACGGCCGAAGCCCGCCAGGTTGTGCGGGCCGCCGCGCAGTGGCTGGCACTGATGGAATCCGGCAGCGCCAATGAGCGGGATCGCGCCAACCTGCAGAGCTGGCGCGATAGCCATAGCAGTCACGAACAGGCCTGGCAGAAAGCCCAGTTGTTGCGCCAACGTTTTGCTGACCTGCCATCGGCATTGGCGATGGCCAGTCTGGATCGGCCGCAAGCCAGTCGGCGTACGGTGCTCAAGCGCGCCGTCGGTGCCGTGGCGCTGGTGCCGACCGCCTGGCTGATCAGTCGACAGTTGCCCTTGGATGTGTGGAGCGCCGACCTGCGCACCGCGACCGGGGAGGGCAAGAAAGTCCAACTGGCCGATGGCAGCTCATTGCAACTGAACACCGCGACCGCCGTCGATATCGATCTGAAGAACCGGCGCCTGAAACTCGTCGAGGGTGAAATTGCGCTGAACGTGCCTGGAGCCTCGCCGCTGACGATTCAGACAAACTTCGGGCAAGTGATCGTCAGCCAGAGCGCGGTGTGTGTGCGTCAGGGGCAAACGGGCTGCAAAGTCTCGGTGCTTAAAGGCACAGTGCAGTTGCAGCCGTTGCGCGGGCCGGTCTTTTCGTTACTGGGAGGCCAGCAAGTCAGCCTTCTGGCGGCGGGCGCCGGCAACGTGGAACCCTTCGATGTGCTCGCCCCAGGTTGGCGCGACGGTGTGCTGATGGCGCAAAACCAGCCGCTGGGGGATTTTTTGCGCGAACTCAGTACCTATCGCCCAGGCGTGCTGCGCTGGGAACCCGAACTGGAATCCCTGCGCGTCACCGGCAGTTTCCGTCTGGAAGACACCGATCGTATCCTCGCCTTGTTAGCGGCCAGCCTGCCGCTGGAGGTGCATTCGCGTACGCGTTATTGGGTAACGCTGCTGCCGCGCAAAAATATTGTTTAGGGCGTGTCCCCTTTTTTCGCGTCGCTTGTCATTCAAGGCAAGTGAAACGAAATCAGAGAGATTCTCAATGCCCGCAGTGATGCCTTGCAGTACGCGTCTGGCTCCATCCAGGCTGCGCCCGTTGTTGCACTTGAGTCTGTTGTTGAGCCTGAGTGCCTGTCCGTTGTTCATCACTGCCGGTTGGGCCGCAGATGCGTCCAAACGCAGCTACCAAGTGCCAGCAGGCAGCCTCAGCGCCGCGCTGACCCGTTTCGCCGGGCTGGCCGGGGTCAATCTGTCGGTGGACCCGGCACTGGTCAGCGGGCGTAACAGCCCGGGGCTTTCCGGCGACTTCGCGGTCGAGGAGGGCTTTGCCCGGTTGTTGCAGGGTTCCGGTCTGCAATTGCAGCCAGTGGGCGAACAGGCGTACATCCTGACGCCGGCGCCGGAAGGCGGCAGCCTGCAACTGGCGCCGACTTCGATTCTTGGCGCAACCGGTGGGTCGGACGGCGAGGTGTATGCCGGCGGCCAGGTCGCGCGCAAAGGCTCACAAGGCATGCTCGGCTCGAAAGACTTCATGGAAACGCCGTTCAGCATGACCACCTACACCGCCGAGGCGGTGAAAAACCAGCAGGCGCGCACCTTGGGCGACCTGGTGGCCAGCGATCCTTCGGTTCGTGCGACCAACCCGGCGGGTGGCCGTTATGAGCAATTCACCATTCGCGGGCTCAGCCTGTTCAACAGTGACGTTTCCTACAACGGCCTCTACGGCGTCCTGCCGACCTATACGATCGACATGGAGATGGCCGACCGCGTCGACATCATCAAAGGCCCGAGCCAGCTCATCAACGGTATCTCGCCGCGGGGCAGCGTCGGTGGCGGGATCAACGTGGTGCCCAAGCGCGCGACCGACAAACCGATCACCTCGTTCACCGGCAGCTACGCCTCCAATAATCAGCTCGGCGGCGCCGTGGATATCGGCCGGCGCTTTGGTGAAGACGACAAGTTCGGCATTCGTTTCAACGGCGTGAAGCAGTCCGGCGACACCGAATGGGATCACCAGAGTGTCGACCGCGACATGGCCGTACTGGGCCTGGATTTTCGCGGTGAACGCCTGCGACTCTCGACCGACGTCGGGCATACCGAGCGTGATACCGATGCGCCGCAGGAGCGTGTGATCGTCGGCGCCAACGCCCAGGTTCCCCACGCCAGCGAAGTACGCAGCAACTATGCGCAGCCCTGGAGCAAGGCGCGGACCAAGGACACCTTCGGCACAGTCAGCGGCGAATACGATGTCAGCGATTCGGTCATGCTGTATGGCGGCGTGGGGGCGCGCAAAAGTAATCATGACTTTCTCCGTCACGCCGTTTCCATCACCAACAACGCCGGCGATTTCAGCGTTCAGCCCCGTGATTTCACCCGTGACGAAAATGTCCGCACGGGTAATTTTGGCGTACGCAACTGGTTCCATACCGGTTCGGTGAGCCATGAAGTCAACCTGGCGGCCAGCTACTTCTACATGGACTTTGAAAATGGCGGCGCCCGTTATGCCTCCGCCCCCAGCAACCTCTACAACCCGGTGGAAACACCGACACCCAACAGACCTACGCGACAGGATTCGAAGGTCTACACCGAAAACCGCTCCACCGGCGTGGCGTTGTCCGACACCTTGGGCTTCTTCGATGACCGTGTGCTGCTGACCCTCGGCGCTCGCTGGCAGCGCGTAAAGGTTGACGACTGGACCGATAACGTCAAAGGCGACACCGCCTACGATGATGAAAAGGTATCGCCATCGGGCGGCATCCTGTTCAAGGCCACCGACAAGCTGTCGCTGTACGCCAACTACATGGAAGGCCTGAGCCAGGGCAAGATCGCACCGTCGACCTCGGTCAACGAAGACGAGATCTTCCCACCATTCGTCAGCCGTTCGGTAGAGGTCGGCGCCAAGTACGACGCGGGTCCATTCGCCGTGACCGCTGCGGTGTTCCGAATCAAGCAGCCGGCCTACGAGACCAATGCCACCACGCGGGTCTTCGGCCCGAACGGCAAGCGCGAAAACACCGGTGTGGAAGTGAGCATGTTCGGCGAGCCGCTCGACGGCTTCCGCCTGCTCGGCGGCGTCATGTACATCGACAGCGAGTTGAAGAAGACCACTGACGGCCTGTTCGACGGCAACCGCGCGCCGGCAACGCCGAAATACAACGTCAACCTGGGCGCCGAATATGATGTGCGCAGCGTACAGGGCCTGACCCTGACCAGCCGCGCCATTTATTCCAGCTCGCAGTACCTGGACCAGTCCAACGTCAAGGAAATCGACGCCTGGACGCGGATGGACGTCGGCGCTCGCTACGCCTTCAAGGTCGACGACAAGAACATCACCCTGCGCGGCAATATCGAGAACGTGGCGAACAAGCGCTACTGGAGTTCCGCCGGGGCTTCGGATGACAGCGAGCCTGGCTTGACGCTGTCGACCCCACGAACCTATCTGCTGTCGGCGACTGTCGACTTCTAAATCGATGCAACCGTGCGCTGCGCCACAAGGAAGGGCGCCGTCGGTTGTTTCATCCGTTTATTCCTGCAGAGGAAATATCCATGTCCCACCTGACTTGATGATCTATCGCGATACTTTGCTATAAGTGAGTGCCTGTTCGTAGGTAATAACAAAGTTGTCAGTTTTATAACAATAACATGGCCGGATAATGGCACTGATGAACGCTTGAACAAGTTTCCATAACTTGTGGTTTTGTGTGCGTGAACGGTTTTAATAACCGATTATCGAGTTATGTAAATATTCCCAAAAAGTGCAAGCAAACGGTTGCGTCATTTTGTAAATGGGAATAGTTTTCATATCGAAACTTATCGAGGATAAACCGATGTTGAATGATGGCGTATTGCACTCTAATCCATTGCAAAAAACCAATGCCGACTATCTGGCTCGACAAAGCAAGTTCGAATCCAATGTACGCAGTTATCCACGCAAGTTACCACTGGCAATTGCCAAGGCCCACGGTGTGTGGGTCACCGACGTCGAAGGCAATAGTTACCTCGACTGCCTCGCCGGCGCTGGCACGTTAGCCCTGGGGCACAATCACCCGGCCATCATGGCCAGCCTCGACAGTTTCCTCGCCTCGGGCTTGCCGATGCACACGCTGGACCTGACCACTGTGGTCAAGGACGCCTTCAGCGAAACCCTGCTCAGCCTGTTGCCGAACCAGGGCCGCGATTACTGCCTGCAATTCTGCGGGCCGTCCGGGGCGGATGCGGTGGAGGCGGCGCTGAAACTGGCCAAGACCTACACCGGGCGCAACAACATCATCAGTTTCTCCGGGGCCTACCATGGCATGACCCACGGCGCCCTGGCCCTGACCGGCAATACCGCGCCGAAAAATGCCATCGCCAGCCTGATGCCCGGGGTGCAGTTCATGCCGTTCCCCCACGAATACCGTTGCCCGCTGGGGATTGGCGGCGAGGCTGGGGTCGAGGCGCTGACCCACTATTTCACCCAGTTCATTGAAGACGTAGAAAGCGGCGTGTCACTGCCGGCAGCGGTCATTCTTGAGGCCGTGCAAGGCGAGGGCGGTGTCAACTGCGCCCCGGCGAGCTGGCTGCGGGCGATCCGCGAGGTGACGCGCAAGCACGGCATTCTGCTGATCCTCGACGAAGTGCAGACCGGTTTCGGTCGCACCGGCAAGATGTTTGCCTTCGAACACGCTGAAATCGAACCCGACCTGATTGTCATGTCCAAAGCCGTCGGTGGCGGTTTGCCCATGGCGGTGCTGGGTATCCGTCGCGAATTCGACGCCTGGGAGCCCGGCAACCACGCCGGCACTTTCCGCGGCAATCAAATGGCCATGGCTGCCGGGCTCGCAACATTGCAGGTGCTGCAACAGCAGAATCTTGCCGCCCAGGCCGAACGCCGTGGCCAGTGGCTCAAGGACCGACTGGTGGAGTTGCAGGCGCATTACCCGGCCCTTGGCCAAGTGCGCGGTCGCGGCCTGATGCTGGGCATCGAGATCGTCGACGAGCGCCAGCCGGCAGACCGCCACGGGCATTTCCCGATGGACCCGGCACTGGCCGTGGCCATCCAGCAACACTGCTTTAAACAAGGTCTGCTGCTGGAACGCGGCGGGCGCAAGGGTAATGTCATCCGCTTGTTGCCGCCATTGATTATCGACGATGAACAATGCCAGCAAGTGATCCAGCGTTTTGATAACGCCATGGCCGCTGCTTTATTGCAGTTGCGTCCCTGAGTGTTTAATCGAAGTGTTTAGCACGTCGCCAAGTTGCAGTTTGATGACGCTGGCGCCCATCACTTTGATCATCATCTGATTGTTTAAAAGGTTCAGTGAAGTGAAGTCGTTACGTGGAGTTTCGTCGGCCGTAGAAACGGTCGATCAACAACTAATTTTTTCGCCATATAACGTGTCCAGTGGCCTCGCGGGCTACGGTGGAGCACCCATGAATCATCCCAATCGCAGTGTTTTACCGAATATGGTCAGTGAGCTGGCGACAACGTGCGCGTTGCTTAATTGTTTAATTAAAGAGTTCGCCTTGCCGGAAAACTGCCTCAGTTACAGTTGGCCGACCCAGATGCAAGGCATCGCCCCGGGCAGTTACCTCGAAGGCCTGGAATGGAAGGGCATTCCCCTGACCATCAACCTGCCCAACCAGCAGCAGTTCTTTGTGATGGTGGACCGTCGTGATGGGCTCGGCAGTCACCGTTACCTGTCGGACGTCTACGCCCGGCGCGGTGAAGGCGACTGGTCGAGCCTGCGGTTTGCCGAGTTCGTCGAGCAGTTGCTCGCCGCGTGTGAACATATGACCCGCGCCAGCAACGATGAGTTGCTGGATCAGGTGTTGCAGAGCCAGTTACTGACCGCCGCTATCGTCGGCCACAACACGCCGATGGACGCCGACCCGCTCAGCGGGTACCTGGCCAGCGAGCAGGGCTTGTGGTTTGGCCATCCGAACCACCCGGCGCCCAAGGCGCGGCTGTGGCCGGCGCATCTGGCCCAGGAAACCTACGCCCCGGAATTCCAGGCGCGCACCGCGATGCATTTGTTCGAGGTACCGCTGGAAGGGTTGAACGTCGGTGCCAATGGCTTGAGCAAAGCCCAGGTGCTCGCCGGTTTTGCCGATCAGTCCCAGGCCCGGCCGGGGCACGCGGTGATCTGCATGCACCCGGTGCAGGCGCAACTGTTTATGCAAGACGGTCGGGTGCAACGTCTGTTGAAAGACAAAGATATCGTCGACCTGGGCGCCACGGGGCTGATGGCCAATCCCACGGCGTCGATCCGCACCTGGTACATCGAAGGTCACCCGTTTTTTATCAAGGGCTCGTTGAACGTGCGCATTACCAATTGCGTCAGGAAAAACGCCTGGTACGAGTTGGAAAGCGCGCTAATGATCGACCGCATTTTCCGCAACCTGCAACTGACCCAGCCCGAGACCCTCGGCGGGTTGTCGGTGGTGGCCGAACCGGGCCTGTTGAGCTGGGCACCGCACAGCGCCAACGAAGCCGACAGCCACTGGTTCCGCGAACAAACCGGCGCAATCCTGCGCGAGAACTTCTGCCTCGACACCGGCACCGACTGCAGCATCATGGCCGGTACGCTGTTCGCCCGAGGCCTGCATTTGCGGCCGTTGGTCCACGAATTCCTGACCCGCTTCAATGGCAACGACATCGACGATCAACAACTGTTGAGCTGGTTCGATGACTATCAGGCGCTGCTGCTGCGGCCGGTGCTGGCGCTGTTCTTCAACCATGGCATCGTCATGGAACCGCACCTGCAAAACAGCGTGTTGGTGCACGACAACGGTCGCCCACAACGCTTGCTGCTGCGGGACTTCGAAGGGGTGAAACTGACTGAGGAACTGGGGGCGTCGAAGATTGATTCCGACGTTCATCCACGGGTCCGCGAGTCGCTGCTGTATTCGCGCCAGCAGGGCTGGAACCGCATCGTCTATTGCCTGTTCGTCAACAACTTGTCCGAGGCCGTGCTGGCCCTGAGCTGGGAGCGTCCGCACCTGGCGCCGCTGATGTGGCAACGGGTGGAACAGCAGTTGATCAGCATCCGCGCCGAACTGACCCGCGCGGCACCGGAGCTGGATGCGCTGATCGCCGGTCAGCCGATTGCCTGTAAGACCAATCTCAAAGTGCGTCTGGCGGCCAAGGCTGATCGCCAGGCTGGCTACGTCACATTGGTGTCCCCATGGGGCAAGGAGGCTACGCATGGATAAGCTGCCCGCGACGGTATTGGCCGCCATCGACGAAGCCCGCACGCAACAGGAAGATCCGCTGGCGCTGTTCATCTACGACCTGGACGCGCTGAAGCAACACGTGACCCGGGTGATGGCCGCGCTGCCCAAAGGCGTCGAGCTGTACTACGCGATCAAGGCCAACAGCGAACCGCAGATCCTCGCCACCGTCGCGCCGTTGGTGCACGGGCTTGAGATTTCCTCGGGCGGCGAGATCGATCGCGTCCAGGCCTGCCCGACAGCCAAGCCCTTCATCTTCTCCGGCCCCGGCAAACTGGATTCCGACCTGCGCTCGGCGCTGCAGCATCAGGTCGAAGCGATCCATATCGAAAGCCTGAATGAAATCGTCCGCCTGCAACGGCTGGCGCTGGAAGCGGGGCGGGTGCAGGACGTGTTGCTGCGGATCAACCCGGAACTGCCGTCGCCGCTGTCGAGCAAATTGGCGATGGCCGGCACTGCTACGCCATTCGGCATTGATGAGTCAGAACTGGCCCAAGCGGTGAGCTGGGTGGATAACGCCAGTCATCTGCGACTCAAGGGTTTCCACGTGCACGCGATGTCCCATCAGTCGCTGGTGGAACGCCACGAACAACTGCTCGATCTGTACCTGGAACGCTGGCCGCAATGGAAGGCGTTGTCGGCCAGTCCGGCGACGATCACCCACCTCAACGTCGGCGGCGGCATCGGCGTGAACTACCTCGGCCCGCAGCAGTTCGATTGGCAACGTTTGTGCGCGCACCTGGGTGAGTCCCTGGCGGCGTGTGTCGATGCGCCGATCGTGCGTTTCGAGCCCGGCCGTTTCATCAGTGCCTATTGCGGCTACTACGCCATCGAAGTGCTGGACAGCAAAACCAGTCATGGCAAACACTTCCTGGTCTGTCGTGGCGGCACTCACCACTTCCGTTTGCCGGTGGCCCAGGGGCACGATCACCCGGTTATTCATCTGCCTCGGCACCCCATAAAGACGGGCGCCGTGGCGCAGAAATGGACCGTGGTCGGACAACTCTGCACGCCCAAGGATGTGCTGAGCCGCGATTGCCCGCTGACTGGTGTCGAGGTCGGCGACATGCTGGTGCTGCCGCTCGCCGGCGCCTATGGCTACAACATCTCCCACGCCGATTTCCTCTGCCATCCGCGACCGCCGCAGCTGTTTGCAGGAGGCGCCTCTTGGGTTTGACGGTGGCCGCTCCGCGCTGGCTGGTGGTGGTCAATGTGCTGTTGGGCACGTTGACCGTCAGCCTCAACAACAGCTCGCTCAACCCGGCGTTGCCGGCGTTCATGACCGCTTTCGACATCGGCCCGGTGCTGGCGACGTGGATCGTCGCGGCGTTCATGGTGAGCATGGGCATGACCATGCCGCTCACCAGTTTTCTCAGCCAGCGGGTAGGGCGCAAGCGCCTGTACCTGTGGGGTGTGGCGTTGTTTGTCTGCGGTTCGCTGATGGGCGCTTTTGCCAACTCCATCGCGTTGGTGATTACCGCTCGCGTGGTGCAAGGGATTGCCAGCGGACTGATGATTCCGTTGTCGCTGGCGATCATTTTTTCGGTGTACGCCAAAGGCGAGCGCGGCCGGGTCACCGGTTTGTGGGGCGCGGCGGTGATGCTGGCGCCGGCGCTGGGGCCGTTATGCGGGAGCCTGATGCTGGAGTGGTTCAGTTGGCGTTCGTTGTTCCTGATGAATGTGCCGATCGGCCTCGTCGCGCTGATCCTCGGTGTGGCGGTGCTGCCGGCGTCGGAAGCGTCCGAGCGTAAACCGTTCGACCTGGCGGGTTACCTGCTGATTGCGGCAGGCATTGGTTTGCTGATGATCGCGGTCGGTCGTCTGCGCCACGCTGATGCCCTGACGGATCCGCTCAACCTCGGCATGTTGCTGGCGGCCATCGTCTGTCTGGTCGCTTTCGTGAAGCTGGAACTGAACCGCACTTCGCCGCTGCTCAACCTGCGCATCTTCGCCCTGCGTGGTTATCGCCTGAGCGTGATCATCGCCGTGGTGCAATCGGTCGGCATGTTCGAGTGCCTGGTGTTGTTGCCGCTGTTGGTACAAGTGGTGATGGGCTACAGCGCCATTTGGACCGGTCTGTCGCTGCTGTGCACGGCGGCGTTTGCCAGCCTGTTCGGCAACCTCGGCGGTCGCTGGCTCGACCGTCACGGGCCGCGAGGCGTGGTGCTCTGGGGGCTGCTGATGACCGGCGGCGCGACGCTGGGCCTGGGTATGCTCGGCGCCGGCTCCTCCATCGCCACGGTGTTTTTCCTGATGATGGTTCGCGGCGCCGGCCTCGGGCTGTCCTACATCCCGATCACCACCGCCGGGCTCAATGCCTTGCCCGAACCGATGGTCACGCAAGGCGCGGCGATGAACAACATTTCCCGGCGCCTCGTGTCGTCACTGGCCATCGTCATCGCCTCGCTGTGGCTCGAATTTCGCCTGGGGGACGGGCTTCATTCCGCCACCACGCCGGGAGCGATCAGCGAAGTGTTCATGGCCACCGGCCTCCTGGTTTTGCTGGCGCTGCCCTGCGCCTGGCGTTTTCCCGTACATGAACCCGACGAGCCGGCCGAGGCATTGCCCTCGGCCCTCGAACACCGTTAATTCTTTAATCGATAGGTATGACCATGGCGACCTCTACTCAGGCAACACCTCAGGCTCCAGGCGTCTGGCTGGCGACCGCCGACACCCAGCGCTACCAACAAGTGGAACAGCGGGTGGTCGGCCAATTGCTGCAAACCCTGCTGTATGAAAACGTGCTGCCGTACCGCCATTCACTGCTGAGTGGCAGCCAATACCGTTTTGTCGTCAGTGGCGTTGATGCGCAGCAACAGCCGGTGGAGTACCACTGCACCGGTTTGCTCAGCGCCAGTTTCGAACTGATCCGCCTCGATTACCCGAGCCTTGAGCGCGTAGACGCCAACGGCAAACACAGCCAGCCGCATCTGCATCAGGCGTTGGCTGAACTCCTGAACGAGCTTCAGGACAGTCCGCACCTGCCACGCTTCACCCATGAACTGGAACAAACCCTGCTCAAGGATCTGCAATCACGCAGCCAGGGTTATCAAGCGGTCCTGCCAAGCCATCAGTTGGACGCCGATGCGCTGGAACAGCACTTCATGGATGCCCACAGCTATCACCCGTGCTACAAATCGCGCATCGGTTTTTCGCTGAAAGACAACGCCAACTACGGACCAGAGTTCGCCGCGCCGGTTGCCATCGTCTGGCTCGCCGTGGCGAAAACCTGCGGGGCGATGAACATCTCCCGGCACCTGAATTACGACGACTTCATCCAGCAGGAATTCGGCCTTCAACGCTGGCAAGAGCTCGCTGAAAGCCTCACCGACCAAGGCAAGTCAATGGGCGATTACTGGCTGATGCCGGTGCACCCGTGGCAGTGGGAAAACGTCGTCGTTCCGGTGTTCTACCCGGAACTGGTCAGCGGTGAAATCATCCATCTGGGCACCACCGATGATCGCTACCAGGCCCAGCAATCGATCCGCACCCTGGCCAACGTCACGGACAAACAGCGGCCCTACGTCAAGCTCGCGCTGAGCATGACCAACACCTCCAGTACGCGCATTCTGGCCCGGCACACGGTGATGAACGGACCGATCATCACCGACTGGCTGCACCAGTTGATCCGCAGCGACAGCACCGCCCGCGACCTCGGCTTTGTGGTTCTCGGTGAGGTGGTCGGCGTCAGTTTCGACTACGACCATCTGCCCACCACGCGCATGTCCCAGGCCTACGGCACCATGGGCACGCTGTGGCGCGAAAGCATTCACCAGTACCTGGAAACCGATGAACAAGCGGTGCCGTTCAATGGCTTGAGCTCGGTAGACAATCGCTACGGCGACGGTGAACAGACGCCGTTTATCGACCCCTGGATCCAGCAGTACGGCCTGCACGCCTGGACCCGCCAACTGCTGCAAGTCGCGGTGTCGCCGATCATTCACATGCTCTACGCCGAAGGCATCGGCATGGAATCCCACGGGCAGAACATCGTCCTCATCGTCAAGCAGGGCTGGCCGCAACGCATCGCCCTGAAAGACTTCCACGACGGCGTGCGCTATTCGCCGCAGCACCTCGGACGCCCCGAACTGGCGCCGACTTTGGTGCCGCTGCCGGCGAGCCACGCCAAGCTCAACCGCAACTCGTTCATCCTCACCGACGACGTCGATGCGGTGCGCGACTTCTCCTGTGATTCGTTCTTCTTTATCGCCCTGGCCGAGATGGCGATCTTCCTGCATCAGCACTATCAACTGGCGGAAAGCGAGTTCTGGCAGATGACTGCCGAAGTCATCAGCGCCTACCAGCAAGCACATCCGCAACACCGTGCGCGTTATGAAGCGTTTGATGTATTCGCGCCTTTCTACGAAGTCGAGGAACTGACCAAGCGTCGCCTGCTCGGCGATGGCGAACGTCGATTCAAGAAAGTGCCGAATCCACTGCACGCCTTCCGGTCGCAATCATGCTGAGGAGCAATCTGCTCAAGCAGAAACTCCAAAAGGGTGAGTCGGCCTATGGCCTGATCAGCTCGATTCCATCCCCAGCGGCCATCGAGTTGATCGCCGAAGCCGGTTTCGATTTCGTGATCATCGACATGGAACACGTGCTGATCAACCCGGAAACCGTGGAAAACATGATCCGCACCGCCGAGAGCTATGCGCTCACGCCACTGGTGCGGGTCGCGGACCTCAACCCGAAAACCATGCTGCGTCTGCTCGATGGCGGCGCCCAAGGCATTGTGTTGCCGATGATCGAAAGCCCCGAGTCCCTGGCCGAAAGCATCCGCGCCTGCAAATACCATCCGCAGGGCAGCCGCAGCCTGAATGCCGGACGCCCCGGTGCGTTCGGCAAACACAGCCTGGCGGAGTACATCGGCCTGGCCAACGAGCAAATCATGATCGTGGCGATGATCGAAAGCGCCGAAGGCGTGAGGCGTGCAGCGGAGATTGCCGCCGTGCCGGGGCTGGACATGATCCTCGAAGGCGCTGCCGATTTGTCGCAATCGATGGGAACGCCGTGGCAGATCGACCGCCCCGAAGTGCAACAAGCGCTGCTCGTCGGTTGGCAAGCTGCCAACGCGGCGGGCGTGCCGTACTGCGCGATTCCACGTCAGCCGGGCGACCACGAACGCTGGTTGGCTCGCGGCGTAAACAGTTTTGTTTTGGGTGACGAGCGTGGCATCGCTTTTCGTGCCCTCCAGGCCAAATTGGCCGCCACTTCAGCAGAAGGAAAATAACCCGATGAACTTCACCACAATGGCCGCCGACAGGGTGATGCAGGATCTCGTCGATTGTTTGCTGGCCGAACACTTCTTCGGGACCGAGCCGCTGAACCTGACGGCGCCCGCTGCCGATCAGCCGTTTACCGGGTTGAGTGCCGAACAGCGCATCTGGGAATGGCGCGGTTCAATCCTCGTCGCCCTGCGCCCCGGCATCACTCAAGTCTGGGAGAAAGTACCGGGCACGCCGGTATTGGGGCGCGAGAATGGTCAACTGACTGATCTGTCGCCCGAAGCGTTCATGACCCAAGTGCTGGCCGGAATGACCGACCGCTATCAGGACAATGAAAAGGGCTTCGCGCTATTCCTCGATGTGCTGCGCACCAGCGTGCGTCAGACCGAGTTGTCCCTGGCGCATCGGGTCAACAGCGAGCGCTTGCTGGAAAAGAGCAACGCCGACTTTTTCCTGACCATGGAGCAATGGGCGTCGCTGCGTGATCGTCCTTACCACCCGTTGGCCAAGGCCAAGCAGGGTTTGAACGACGCGGAATATCAGCACTATCAGGCGGAATTCGCCCGGCCGGTGGCGCTGAACTGGGTCGCCATCGACCGCACGTTGCTGCAATGCGGCGACGGCGTGACCGACCTGGCGCAACAGCGTCCCGCCGACTACTTGTTGCCATTCGCGCTGCACGCCGGCCTGCAACATGAGATGCAGCAACGGGGCATTCACGAGAGCCACATCGCGTTGCCGGTGCATCCGTGGCAGTTCGACCACGTGCTCGAAGCGCAACTCGGCGATGCCTTCGCCAAGGGTGATTGCCAGCGCCTGGACTTCACCGACGGTGACTTCTTCGCCACCTCGTCCTTGCGCTCGATGACCCCGTGCTTCAACAGTGCCGACTACCTGAAGTTGCCGATGGCGATCTATTCCCTGGGTGCTTCGCGTTATCTGCCCGCAGTGAAAATGATCAACGGCGGCTTGAGTGAAAAGTTGCTGCGTCAGGGCTTGGAAAAAGACGAAACCCTGCAACAGAAACTGCACCTGTGCGATGAAACCAAGTGGTGGGCGTTCATGCCGCCGGACGCGACGCTGTTCGACGAAGCGCCACGTCATCTGGCGGCCATGGTCCGTGGCTATCCGCCGACGCTGTTGGAAGATAAAGACACCCGACTGATCCCGATGGCCGCCCTCGGCACGCCGCTGCCCGGCAGCAATCAGCACTTCTTCGATGACTGGATGGCCTACCGTCAACTGCCGGCCAACGCCGCGTCTGTGATGACGCTGTTCCGCGAGTTGTGCCACAGCTTCTTCGACATCAACCTGCGGATGTTCCGCATTGGCATGCTCGGCGAAATCCACGGGCAGAACGCGGTACTGGTTTGGAAGGCCGGTCATGCCCAAGGGCTGTTGCTGCGCGATCACGATTCGCTGCGCATCTTCGTGCCATGGCTGGAACGCAACGGCCTCGCCGATCCGGCGTACCGACTGAAGAAGGGCCACGCCAACACCCTGTATCACGAGCGCCCGGAAGACCTTTTGTTCTGGTTGCAGACCCTGGGCATCCAGGTCAACTTCCGCTCGATCATCGAAACCCTGGCGCTGGTTTACGCGTTGCCGGAACGCGGTTTGTGGACGGCAATGGGCGAAGTGTTGAACGAGTTGATTGACACCATCGACTTCGACCCCGAAGCTCGCGCGATGATTAAACAGCAATTGTTCGAAGCACCCCACTGGCCGCAGAAACTGCTGCTCACGCCGATGATCGAGCGCGCAGGCGGCCCCGGCAGCATGCCGTTCGGCAAAGGCCACGTGGTGAACCCCTTCCACCGGTTGAATAATGAAGCCTGAACCACGATGTCAGCCCTCCAGGCGCACGCTGTTGCGCCTGTCCTTGGGCCTGCTTGCACTCCGGTACTCGCTACCGGCGTGGGCGCAAACCGACGCCGCGCCGCTGCGGGTGGTCACCCTGTTCCAGGGTGCCTCCGACAGCGCCGTGGCGTTGGGCGTTACGCCATGCGGTATCGTCGATTCCTGGAGCGAAAAACCGACCTATCACTATTTGCGTTGGGCGTTGGAGCAGGTGCCCCATGTCGGGCTGGAAACCCAGCCCAGCCTGGAGGACATCGCGCTGCTGAAGCCGGACGTGATCATCGCCTCACGCTTTCGTCATGAACGCATCGCCCCGTTGCTCAAGCAGATCGCCCCGGTGGTGATGCTGGAGGAAGTGTTCGAGTTCAAGAAGACCCTTGCCCTGATGGGCATCGCCCTGTACCGCAAGCAGCAAGCCGATGAGTTGCTGGGCCAATGGCAACAGCGCGTGGCGCAACTGCGCCTGCAATTACAGCAGAAGTTTGCCGGGCGCTGGCCGCCAACGGTGTCGATTCTGGATGTGCGTGAAGACCATATCCGCAGTTACCTGCCGGCGAGTTTTCCGGGCTCGGTCATCACCGAGTTGGGCTTTGACTGGAGTGAAGCGAGCAGGGCGGCGAGCGGGGTGTCGATCAAACTCACCAGCAAGGAAAGCCTGGCGGTGGTGAATGCCGATATTTTCTTCATCTTCTTGCGCGCGGAGAAAGCGGCAGTGCAGCGAAACTACGAAAGCCTGGTGCAGCACCCGCTGTGGCAGCAAATGCGCGCGCCGCAGCAAGGGCAAGTGTGGCGGGTCGACGGCGTGGCCTGGAGCCTGTCGGGCGGCATGCTCGGCGCGAACCTGATGCTCGATGACGTTGCGCGTCTGGTCACTGCCTCATGAGCAACGCGTTAAAGATGTGGAGCGCGGGCGTGGTGTTGCTGTTGAGTTGCGTATTGAGTCTGGCGGTCGGCGCAACGTGGATTCCGTTGTCGCAGATTTTCGCAGCGTTTGTGCATCCCGATCCGTTGAGCGTGAGCCATGTGCTGGTGACCACCACGCGCCTGTCGCGGACCTTGATGGCCATGGCCGTGGGCGCGAGCCTCGCGGTGGCCGGCGCGTTGATGCAAGCACTGACCCGCAATCCGCTGGCGTCCCCCGGCCTGTTCGGGATCAACGCCGGCGCGACGTTTTTTATCATCCTCGGCTCCTCGCTGTTCTCCCTGGCGTCCCCGGATGCCTGGCTGTGGTGCGCGTTTATCGGCGCGGCGGTGGCGGGCAGTCTGGTGTGGCTGATCGGCAACATGGGGCAGGGCAGCCTCAGCCCGTTGCGCATCGTGCTCGCGGGCGCGGCGATGGCGGCGCTGTTTTCCGCGTTCAGCCAGGCGTTGCTGGTGGTGAATCAGGATGGGCTGGACACGGTGCTGTTCTGGCTCGCGGGATCGTTGACCGAACGCAGTCTGTCGGTCGCCGCGCCGTTGTTGCTGTGTGGCGTGCTCGGTTTGTTCGGGTCGATGTTGCTGGCGGGTCAGGTCAATGTGCTGAACGCTGGCGAAGAGATTGCCACTGGCCTTGGACAGCGCACGGGTTTGATCCGGTTGATGATGGCGGTGCTGGTGGTGTGTCTGGCGGGCAGCGCGGTGGCGTTGGCCGGCAGCATCGGTTTTATCGGTTTGCTGGTACCGCACATGGTGCGCAAGGGCTTGTCCATCGATCATCGCTGGATGCTGCCGGGGTGTGCGCTGCTTGGTGCGATTGTGCTGTTGCTGGCGGACACCTTGTCGCGGGTGCTGATCCTGCCGCAAGAGGTGCCGGTAGGCGTGATGACCGCGCTGTTCGGCGCGCCATTTTTCATTCTGCTGGCGCGGCGTGGAGGTCGTTATGGATAAGGTTCTGACCTGGCGCCGCAGCGGGTTTTCCCGGCGCATCAATGTTGCGACATTGTGGCGCTTGCTCGCGGCGCTGCTGGTGACCGCGCTGATCATGCTCGGCTCGCTGTCCTTGGGCAAAGTCATGCTGTCGCCGCTGGAAGTGTTGCGCATATTGCTGTCGAGCCAGGACGCGAGCCTGACGTTTATCGTCGAGCAACTGCGCTTCCCGCGCTTGCTGTTGGCGGCGCTGGTGGGCGCGGCGTTGTCGGTGTCCGGGCTGATCCTGCAAAGCATCATCCGCAACCCGTTGGCCTCGCCGGACTTGCTGGGCATCACCAGTGGTGCGAGTGCGGCGGCGGTGTTGTACCTGTCGTTCTTCTCCGTGGCGTTGGGTCAGCAATATTTGCCGTTGGCGGCGATGCTCGGCGCCGGGCTGGCGGCATTGGCGATTTATTTGCTGGCCTGGAAGCAGGGGACTTCACCGCTGCGCCTGGTGTTGATCGGCGTCGGCATCTCCGCGATGTTGACCGCCGCCACCACCTTCATTCTGGTATTCAGTCCGCTGACGACGACCCTGTCCGCCTATGTCTGGCTGACCGGCAGCGTGTACGGTGCCAGTTGGCCGGAGCCGCTGGCGCTGGGCAGTTGGTTGCTGGGTATTTGTCCACTGCTGGTATTCCTGGCGCGGCAGGTGATGGTGCAGCAACTGGATGACAGTCTCGCTCAAGGCATCGGCGTGCGCGTGCAATGGTTGCGCGCCGGTTTGTTGCTGGTCAGCGTGGCGTTGGCCGGTGCGGCGATTGCCTGGGGCGGGGCGATTGCGTTTGTCGGGCTGATTGCGCCGCACATTGCCAAGCGCCTGGTGGCGCCGGGTTTCGGCGGTCAGGCGGTGATGGCGGCGTTGGTCGGGGCTAACCTGGTGGTGCTGGCTGATCTGGCCGGGCGCACGCTGTTCTTGCCGCTGGACCTGCCCGCCGGGATTTTTGTCGCGGTGCTGGGCACACCCTTTTTTCTCTATCTGTTGATTAAACAACGTCATTAAGGAATTCAACGTATGACGTCGATTGCAAGTCGCGGCCTGACCCTGAGTTATCAGCGCCAGGTGATTATTGACGCGCTGGACATGCAACTGCCCCAGGGCAAGATTTCGGTATTGATTGGCAGCAACGGCTGCGGCAAAAGTACGCTGCTCAAATCCTTCGCCCGGTTGCTGAAACCGCAGCAGGGCTCGGTGATTCTCAACGGTGTGGATATCCAGCAAAAGTCCACCGCCGCCGTGGCTCGGGAGTTGGCGATTTTGCCGCAAACGCCGAGCGCCCCGGAGGGGATTACCGTTCGGCAACTGGTCGCTTTGGGGCGTTATCCGTATCAGAGCTGGATGCAACAGTGGTCGACGGAAGACGAAGCCATGGTCAATCGCGCGTTGACGCAAACCAGCCTGCTGGCCCTGGCGGATCGCCCGGTGGATGCCTTGTCTGGTGGCCAACGCCAGCGGGCATGGATCGCCATGACCCTGGCCCAGAACACCGGCATCGTGCTGCTCGACGAACCGACCACGTTCCTCGACCTAGCCCACCAGATCGAAGTGCTGGACCTGCTGCGCGATCTCAACCGTCTCGAGAACAAGACCATCATCATGGTGCTGCACGACCTCAACCTGGCCTGTCGTTACGCCGACCATATGGTGGCTGTGCACAACCAGACCGCGTTCGCCCAGGGCCGGCCCGATGAGGTGTTGACCGAAGCATTGGTTAAAACCGTGTTTGACCTCAATTGCCGGATCATCCCTGATCCGTTTTTCGGCACGCCGTTGTGCATTCCGTTTGGCCGGGAACTGCCGCAATGAATCTGGCGGGGCACTTCTCCGAGGCGGAATGGGCGGTGTTGTCCGGCGGGTTGCGGCTCAAGGACAGCAACGAGCGTGATCCGCTAAGGGCGTTGATGGCGCGGGACTTGTTGCAAGAGGACGTGTGCGTGCAATTGCTGGACAGGTTAGGCCCGGTGATCGGCTCGCCAACCCGGGCGATCACCGCCTCGTTGCTGGGCAAGCGCTTATCGTTTCTGGCGACCGGCGCGTGTTTGTATGCAATGTCGGTGTATGACAAAGGGCTGCTGCTGACCCTCGACAACGCGGTGGTCGAATATGGCCATGATGACGGGTTGTGGACGTCGTCGTTTCCTTTGCTCCACGGCCAGCCACTGACCTATGGCGCCAACGAACGCGAGGCCTGGCGCGAAGCTCTAGTGCAGGGACTGTTCGCCGGGTTGCTGAAACCGTTGTGGCAAACCTTCAACAAAGTCACGGGTGTTTCCCGGCGCATCCTCTGGGAAAACACGGCGGTGCGCGTGTATTCGCTGTATGAAAAACGCATGGCGAAAATTGACGATCCGACGATCCGTGAACGTTATGAAGCAGACTTCCAATGGCTGCTGACCCAAGCCGACCCCGCGCTGTTCGGCCTCGATTACAACCCGCTCAGCCATTTCCGCCGGCCGCCGACGCTGGTGGACGAGGGGCAGCGCAGCATTCGCTTTCGCCGCACCTGTTGCTTCTACTACCTGGCCACCGAGCCTGCTGAATACTGCTCGACCTGCCCACTGCTGCGTCCGGGGAAAAAATGTCGATGAGTTATCAGATCAACCCTCGCCAGCAAAATCTCAGTCCGGAGTTGATCGCCAAGTACCAAGCGATCCCGGCGTCCACCCTCGGCCACTTTTCCGACCACGGCTTCCTGCGCGGGATCAAACCGGTGTTCAACGACATCCGCATGGTTGGCAATGTGGTCACGGTCAAAGTCTTCCCGCCGGATGGCAGCATCTTGCGTGAGGCGCTGTTGCTGAGTGAGCCGGGTGATGTGTTGGTGATCGAATGCGTGGGCGATCAGGAATGCGGCTGCTGGGGCGAATTGCGCACCCTGGCTGGACTGATTAAAGGGCTGGCCGGGGTCGTGGTGTCGGGCGCGGTCACCGATGTCAGCGCCTTGCGACTGCATGGGTTGCCGGTGTTTTGTCGCGACGTCAGTGCGTACACCACTCGCGGCATTGGCGCCCAAGGGGAGGTGAATCAGCCGATTCAAATTGGCGAAATTCAAGTTCATCCGGGCGACCTGGCCATCGGCGACGATGACGGCGTTTATATCCTCGACGCCAGCCGCGCGGCCGACCTACTGCCGGAATTATTGGCCAAAGAAGAAACCGATCAACGCCGCCGCGCAGAATTCCTGGAGAGACTCGCAACCCGACGTACGCAGAACCTGTAGGAGCGTTTTTCATTGATTGGAAGCAGCGTTCTTCGTCGATCTATTGCCGCGCAACGCAGCAATACTTTGATTCTTCGGTCAGTTTTTTTGTAACAGGTTGTTTGCCGCAAGCGCAGAAACCTTTAAAGTTAACCTTTCGGTCAGCTTTGCACTGTCAATTCAGCCTTTTGCTTCGTCCAAAAGCGCTTCTGCAAGACGCGAGATCCCCAGAACATAACCAGAAGGGCGGACCCATAACCGCCCAGAGGATGATCCATGTCCAACCGTGAAATATCCCGGCGCTCGTTCCTTCAGGGCGGGCTGGTGGCGGGTGTGAGCGTGACGCTTACACCGCTCAGCTCCCAGGCGCTGGCGGCCTTGATGGAAAACAGCGTGACCGTGCCGTCCGAGCAATGGCTCGGCAACAACGGCAAGGCGCGCCAACGTAACGATGCCTTGTCCAAGGTCTGCGGCAGCAAAGTCTTTGCCCGCGACATCCGCGCCAAGGACATGCCGGGCTGGCCCCAGCAGCAGGGCCACGCCATGTTGCTGAAAATCACCAAGGCCGACCGCATCTACGCAGGCATAGACCTGGCGTGGCTCGGCGCCGACTTGCAGCCCGACCGCATCGTCACCGCAGCCGACCTGGACAAGGACGGCATCGTCTTCCCGGAAGAGCACGCCCCCGATCCGCTGCTGCCGGAAGGCAAAGTGCCGATGTTCATCGGTCACCCGGTGGCGATCCTGATCTGGAATGACTTCGAGCGTTTCCGCCAGGCCAAGGCCAAGCTCAAATTCAATGACAAAGCCATCCGCTACGGTGCCCAAGTGCCGTTCTACGAAGGCGATCCCTACGGCAGTTTCCGCTATGTGCGGGTCGGCGGAGCGACCTCGGCGGACGAAGATGAATTCGCCAGCCTCAAGGATTCGATCCTGTTCCCGATGCTGAAAAACCGTCGCCCGGTGTGGAATTCCCAGCCGGACCTGCACGGCAACCTGACCGAGCGCGGGCTGTTTTACGCCGACCGCATGAAGCAGCAAATCGACGCGCCGCCGGACAACTGGCTGGTGTTCGACGAGCGCTACAAAACCCCGTCGATCGAACCGGCCGCCATGGAGCCGGACAACGGCAACGGCTGGTACGACCCGGCAACCAAGACCTTGCATTTTGTGGTTGCGACCCAGTGCCCGTTGGAAGCCGCCACCGAAACCGCGAAGATGATCGCGCCGTCGCGTTTCGGCCTGGCCAACCTGAACATGCACCCCGGCTATACCGTCGGCTACGGCTCAAAAGACCACAACATTTTCGTCTACTACGCAGCGCTCGCCGCGTTGTACGGCGCCGGTGTGCCGGTGCGTCTGGCCAACGACCGCTACGAACAATTCCAGAGCGGCATCAAGCGTCACCCGTTCGACATCCGCTATCAATTGGCCGTGGACAAGACCGATCACAGCTTCAAGATTTTTCGCGCCGAGATGAGCGTCGACGGCGGCGGGCGGATCAACTACAGCCCGTCGGTGGCGGCGGTTGGCGCCACGGCGGCGCAGTCGATCTACTACATGCCGCAGAACGATTTACAGGTCACGGCCTACCATTCCCGCGCCGTTGAAGCCGGCTCGATGCGTGGCTACGGCACGCTGCAAAGCATGGCCTCCACCGAGATGATGGTCGATGAAATCGCCGGTCGCCTCGGCATCGACGCCATCGACCTGCGCAAGAAAAACGCCATGGTCTCGGGCATGAAAAACACCCAGGGCGCAGTGCCGGCCGGTGCCTTGCGCCTGCACGAAATCCTCGACAAAGCCGCGGTCCACGAAGTCTGGAAAAACCGTGACCTGATCAAGCTTAAGCGTGAAGCCGCCGACCCGGATCACTGGTACGGCGTCGGTTTCGCCATCTGCCAGAAAGACTTCGGCACCGGTTCCGAAGCGCCGATGGCCAGCATCGAATTCACCGCCGAAGGCCACGTGACTCTGCGCCATATCGGTATCGAAATCGGCACCGGCATGTCCACCTCGCAAGCCCTGGTGGTGGCGGATTTCATCGGCATCCCGGCCACGGAAGTGAAGACCGGCGAAACCGAATGGAAAGAGTTGCAGCTGATCACCGGCGGCAACCCGTACATCATGAGCCAGGCTGAGCAGGATGGTTTTCTGCGCAACCCGCGCTGGGTCGGCAAACTCGCCTCGGCCTCGTCGGCGACCAACTCCGCCTACTACTTCAGCCACGCCACCCGCGAAGCGTCGCGCGTGCTGTTCAACCACGGTTTGTGGCCGGCGGCATTGCAGATCTGGGGCCAGGGCCCTTACGGCGGCCAGGCCAACCCGTACGTGGTGCGCCGCGAAGACGCGCATTGGGTCGACGGCAAACTCACCGCCAACGGCATGCAGCCGCTGAGCTTTGAGCAGTTGGCGAAACACGCCCACGACAAAGGCCTGGTGACCGGCGCCACCGTGCACGGTTTCAACCGCTGGAGTTGGGCCGAGGCCGAGTTCAGCATCGACGGTGTGCGCGAGCGTCTGCCGCTGGATGGCTTGGCCGTGAAGTACGGCGACGGCGCGCCGAACGCGAAGAAAGCACAGATGACCAGCAACGGTTTCCATCTGCTGGATCGTCAGAACGTGCATTACCCGGACACCCAGTTGAACAACGCAGCGGTGACTTACTACAGCCCGGTCGCGACGCTGGTGGAGTTGAAAGTGAACAAGGGTTCGGCCGAAGTGCAAGTGCTCAACCATCACTCGTGGGTCGAGTGCGGTCGGGTGCTGGTGGAAGAACTGGTCAAGGGCCAGCTCGAAGGCGGGATCGCCATGGGCATCGGCCATGCGCTGCTTGAAGAGATGCCGCTGTACGAAGGCGGGCCGGGGAGGGTGACTGGAACTTCAACCGTTACCGCTTGCCGATGGCGCGCCACGTTGCGGTGTGGAATCAGACCGCCGAGATCCTGCCTCCGCTGTCGCCGAGCGATCCATCCAAGGGCATTGCCGAAGTGGTGATGATCCCGGTGGTCGGCGCCATCGGTAACGCCGTGGCCCATGCCATCGGCAAACGGGTCCGCGACCTGCCTATCACTTCCGCACGCATCAAGGAGGCCCTCAATGGCTAACCGTCCGTTTCAACTGACCCTTAACGGTCAATCCGTCGGCCCGGTGGACATCCCTGATGACCTGCCGATGATCGACTACCTGCACGAATACAAAAACCTCACCGGCTCGCGTCTGGGCTGCGGCCAGGGCATCTGCCATGCCTGCGTGGTGATCGTCGACAACCCGGACGGCACCAGCGAAGAAGTGCGCACCTGCATCACCGGCGCGCATTACTTCGAAGGTAAGAAAGTGCGGACCATCGAAGGCCACGCGACCCGCGACGAGCAGGGCAAAGTCACCGAACTGAACCCGATCCAGCAGCGTTTCGTCGATGAATTCGCCTTCCAGTGCAGCTACTGCGCGCCCGGTTTCGTCAACGCCGCGACGGTGTTGGTGGAAAAGCTGCAGCGCCAACCCATCGTCAAAAGTCAGCTGGAAAAAGTCATCGAGGACAGCCTCGGCCACCACGTCTGCCGCTGCACCGGCTACGTGCGCTATTACAGCGCCACGCGCAACGTGCTGACCGATCTCGGCCTGGTCAAGGAGGGTTAAGCATGAAGCATTTACTGTCCCGCCTGGCGTTGGCGGTTGGTCTGGCTGCGCCGGTGTTGCTGGCTCACGCGGATGATCAGGTGAAGCGCGGCGAATACCTTGCGCGCGCCGCCGATTGCATGGCCTGCCACACCGCACGGGGTGGCGCGCCGTTTGCGGGTGGTTTGCCGATCGTCTCGCCGTTTGGAACGATCTACGGCACCAACATTACCCCGAGCAAAGAGCACGGCATCGGTCTGTACAACGACGACGAATTCTTCGCCGCACTCACCGAAGGCAAGCGTCGCGATGGCGCCAACCTGTACCCGGCGATGCCCTACACCTCGTATCACTTGATGCCGCGCGAAGATTCAGACGCGATTCATGCGTACCTGAAAACCGTCGAGCCGATCGAACGCGCGGCGCCGGTCACCAGCCTGAGCTTCCCGTTCAACGTGCGCCTGGGTTTGATGGGCTGGAACATGCTCTACGGCAAGGACGTGAAACTCGCGCCCACCGAGGGCAAAAGCGAAGCCTTCAAGCGCGGCGAGTACATGGTCGAGGTGCTCGGTCACTGCGGCGAATGCCACACGCCACGGGGTTTGCCCGGCGCCATGCAACAGGACAAGCGCCTGACCGGCGGCCTGCTCAACGGCTACTTGGCGCCGAGCCTGCTGGCCACTGATTTGGCCGCGCGCGGCTGGAATCAGCAGGACCTGAGCACCTTCCTCAAGCACGGGATGAGCGCCCAGGGCACGATGTTCAACGAGATGTTCCCGGTGTTCCACAACAGCACCCAAGGCCTCAATGACCCGGACCTGGCGGCGATGGCCACTTATCTGCTGGGCGATCCAGCCCCGGCGGCCAAAGTGCTGACCGAAGTGCCGCTGGACAAAATGAGCCCAAGCGCCCAACGCGGTCGTCAGGACTACCTGAACGTCTGCGCCGGTTGCCACGCGCCAAACGGCGAGGGCAAACCGCACATCGCCGTGGCCATGCGCGGCAACACCACGCTGCGCCTGGAAGATCCGCGCAACCTGCTGCGGGTGATAGAGGACGGCATCGGCGAACAGAAATTCGCCGGGTTCGAACGCATGCAGCCGATGCCGGGCTTTGCCGACAAACTCAGCCATGAGCAACTGACCGATCTGCTGAATTATTTGCGTCAGGGTTGGGGCGGTCAGTCTGCTGAGTTGGCGGTGAGCGATGTGCAGAAACTGCAAGCGGACGCACCGCCGGCCGAGCACAAGGCGCACTGACATGCAGCATCTCGATCTGCAAGTGGTGCGTCGGGCGCTGGAATTGTCGGTGGCGGGGCAGCGGGTGTGGTTGTGCACGGTGCTTGCCACTTATGGCTCGGCACCGCGGGCGCCGGGGTCGCTACTGGCGGTGAACGCGGACGGGCAGTGGATCGGCTCGCTGTCCGGTGGCTGCGTTGAGGAGGATTTCCTTGAGCGGGTCGCCGAAGGCGCGTTTGAAGAGGCAGTCAGCGTCGTGCGTTACGGCGAAGGCGACGACCCGCGTTCCCGAGTGAGCCTGCCCTGCGGCGGCGTGCTCGATGTGCTGGTGGAGAAGCTTGAACCGGATTGTGCGGTTCAGGCGCATCTGCGCGAGCTGGAATCGGCGTTGTTGGGTCAGCGTCGGTTGATTCGCGAGGTCGATCTGGGCAACGGTGCGCGCGCTGTGTTTGCGGACAGCGAGCAGGGTGTGCGCATCGAGCGTGAGATTGATCGGGTACGCGTGCGGATCGGCGCGGCTCAGCGGTTGTTGCTGGCCGGGTATTCCAGCGTCGCCCAGGCGTGTGCGGAATTTGCCGTGGGCCTGGGTTTCGAGGTGATTCTCTGCGATCCCCGGGATGAAGTGCTGAACGGTGTGGTGCTGGACGGCGTCGAAATTCGTCGCCAACTGCCGTCGGTGTTCATCGCTGATGGCGGCTGTCACAGCGATACGGCAGTGGTGGCGCTGACCCACGATCCGCGCATTGATGATTTGGCGATGATGGAAGCGGTGCGCACCGATGCGTTTTATATCGGTGTAATGGGGTCGATGCAAACGTCGCAAAAGCGCTTTGAGCGGTTGCGCCGGATTGGTGGGTTGGGGGATGCGGAATTGGCGCGGATACATGCACCGATTGGGTTGAACCTGGGGAGCAAGACCCCGGCGGAGATCGCCTTGGCAGTCTTGGCCGACATCCTGCGAATTCGCAGCGGCATCACCCGCGATCGCCTCTGATCCTTGTAGGAGCGAGGCTTGCCCGCGAAAGCGGTGCGTCAGGCAAAAATGATGTCGTCTGACACAACCTCTTCGCGAGCAAGCTTCGCTCCTACACGGAACCGCGGTGTTGGTCAGTACCCGAACTTATCCCGCAACCCGTAATACCAAGCACCCAACGCCGCAAACGGCGTGCGCAGCAATTGCCCACCCGGAAACGGGTAATGCGGCAAATCCGCAAACGCATCAAAGCGCTCAGCCTGCCCGCGCAACGCCTCGGCCAGCACTTTGCCCGCCAGATGCGTGTACGTCACACCATGCCCGCTGCAACCCTGGGAATAGTAAATGTTGTCCCCCAGCCGTCCGACCTGCGGCAGACGCGACAGGGTCAGCAGGAAGTTTCCGGTCCAGGCGTAATCGATCTTCACGTCTTTCAAATGCGGAAACGCCTTGAGCATCTTCGGCCGAATAATCGCCTCGATGTTCGCCGGATCCCGCGCGCCATACACCACGCCACCGCCGAAGACCAAACGCTTGTCGCCGGTCAGACGGTAATAATCGAGCAAGTAATTGCAGTCCTCAACGCAGTAATCCTGCGGCAACAGACTCTTGGCCAACGCATCGCCCAACGGTTCAGTGGTAATCACCTGAGTCCCGCACGGCATCGACTTCGCCGCCAACTCCGGCACCAGATTGCCGAGGTAAGCATTGCCCGCCACGATAATGAACTTGGCCCGAACCTTACCCTGCGGCGTATGCACCACCGGATTCGCCCCGCGCTCGATGCGCACCGCCGGCGACTGCTCATAAATAGTGCCGCCCAACGACTCCACGGCCGCCGCTTCACCTAGCGCCAGGTTCAACGGATGAATATGCCCGCCGCTCATGTCGAGCATGCCGCCGACATACTGATCGCACGCCACCACTTCACGAATGCGCTTCTGATCCAGCAACTCAAGCTGCGTATGCCCGAACCGCTCCCACAGACGCTTCTGCGATTCCAGATGCCCCATCTGCTTGGCCGTGATCGCGGCGAACACACCACCGTCCTTCAAATCGCACTGGATATTATATTTGGCGACCCGCTCACGAATGATCCGCCCACCCTCAAACGCCATCTGCCCCAGCAACTGCGCCTGCTTGGGCCCGACACTGCGCTCGATCACATCAATGTCGCGGCTATAACTGTTAACGATCTGCCCACCGTTGCGCCCCGACGCGCCAAACCCCACCTTGGCCGCCTCAAGCACCGTGACCTTAAAACCGTTCTCCAGCAAAAACAGGGCAGAGGACAAACCGGTGTAACCGGCGCCAATCACACAGACATCAGTCTCTACGTCATCCTGCAACGCCGGGCGCGGCGGCACCGCATTGGCCGATGCAGCGTAATAGGACTCGGGGTAGGGGGTGTTCGCCATCCTGCAGCCTCTGTTTAATATATTTTACGAGTCCGCCGATCCTACCCGAGTTAAAAAACCGCCGCCAGCCACCGGAAAATCTCCGTCGCAGCCACAAAATTAAATATTTTGCATATTCATAGGGTTAGCTCGAAAAAAGGTGTTGACACCCCTCCGGAATTCCGTAGAATGCCGCCACACAGCAGGCACGTAGCTCAGTTGGTTAGAGCACCACCTTGACATGGTGGGGGTCGTTGGTTCGAGTCCAATCGCGCCTACCAAACAAAATCCGCTCTGCTGGGCGGTCTAGAAGGGCTCACCGAAAGGTGGGCCCTTTTTTGTTGTCTGCGATTTAAGCAAAACGTTCACAAAGTATCGGGCTCGTTCAGACTGGGCAATGTGAGCGCCAAAACCCTGATTCATCTCGCTGCTGGTTGGCGCTTAAGTGGTGAAGTGCGTCTCTGGGCCTGGGCGTGGGGCTCCGGAGATATGCTCTTCTCGGGAAGGGCTCGCAAATTATGCAACACTAGTGCGTCGAAGATGATCTTGGCACTATGCTGAATCGGAAATTCTGAAAGGGATATCAATGAGAATCCTATTGTCAATCTTACTAGCTTCAATCTGGTCGACCGGTTACGCCGCTGACGATTGCACCGGTATCAATGAAGATAGCAAGCGTCTTGCGTGCTACGACATGAAATACCGCCCTGTCTCCACTGTGCAGCAAGCTTCGAGCTGGGAAGTGAGGGAGACAGTCTCAAAAATTGATGACAGCAAAACTATCGTTTTGCATGCAACCTCCAAAGAGGTGGTGGCGAAGCAATATGGCGGTCACGACACAGCTGACCTTTATATTCGTTGTGCCGAAGGGGCAACGTCGTTGTATTTCGTTTTGGCCGATAATTTTCTAGCTGATACAGAGGAGTACGGACAAGTGACCTACCGGGTCGATAATCAAAAAGCCCGGACGTACAGCTTTTCGTCCTCTACGGACAATAAGGCTCTTGGTCAATGGGGCGGTCAATACGCTATTCCCGTTGTTAAGCATTTATTTGACGCTCAGCAGGTAGTTGTCCGTATCACGCCCTATAACGAATCACCGGTAACGGTGACCTTTCCTGTTACTGGCCTGCGGCAAGCCATTGCCCCCCTGCAACTGGCATGTAAGTGGAAGTGATTTTTCAAAGAGGTGATAGCTCTATTTTTTACAGGCTTATCAGTAAACAAATCTGTCACCTTTTTGCGACTAAAAATCTTTCTTCTTAAAGGTCTGATCGCCCGACTGATCGTTGCTAATCGTTAGTACACCTTTCGAAATTGAATACGTTGTCGACGCATCTCCCTCTGAATAGCGGTTTCTCCAGCGCCCCCATTCGTTTGTATCGGCCAAGAATGTTGACCAGATGACACGGTCTTCGCTCACTTGGCATCGATACCGAAATGAGTCACCGTCCGGACGTCGATAAGATATCTCAGGGTTTGGTTCTGCCTGGTTGGTTTTCATTGTTTTTGTTGGTCGGCCCATCTCAACTGAAATGGCTGCCTTGCAGATGTCTGCACTTGTGAAGGTCTCGGCGTGGGCGCAGGAAATGAGTCCAATGGACGCGAGAAGTCCTGCTACTACTTTTTTATTCATACCTTGTCCTTGGTTTATTGATATAGCCACTAATATCTAATTCATCTCGCGCTGAAGCGCCTCTTGGTAGCAAACCAGGTCACTCGATCTCTGATTGCTTTCGTATTCCGTCTGGTAGTGCTCCGCGCTTTGGCTGCAATCGTATCCGGAGCTTCCTCCAAGTTCGCGCTCGAGTGCTTTCTGGTAGCAGACAAGGTCGCTGGCTCTCATCGTGCTTTGGTATCGATCCTGATAGGACTGAGCGCTGTCGCTGCATGACCCGTAAGGGGTTATTGCCAAAGCAACCGAGCAGCATGAAGCCAGGGAGCCCCCCAGCAGTAGACGTTTTATTAAGCTCATCCTTGATTCCCTCGTGAGATCCATCCCGACACCGACGATCTATCACTATAGCTGCCGGGAAAAAATGTGTGGTGTCGTGCCGAGCCTCTGGAAGGGGTGCGATTATCTTTTCTGGAGTAAGCTTCCCACCTTTCAGCAAAAGGAGTTGAGTGATGTTTGCACGAATCATTGTGGGCGTTTTGATTGGTCTGGCGGCGGGTCTGTTTCTGCATGGGAAATTTTCTCTGGAAGAAAAGACGCTGAAAATCATCCAGATTTTTGTTGGCATCGTGGCGATTGGTTTCATCGCCTCTTCGTTCATGTTTGGCGCGGTGTATGGGGTGCTGGCCGTCGCTGAGATTGCGGGGGGTTACTTCGCCTATACCAAGCTATTCCAAGGTCAGGTTTCCAAGCCATAAGCAAAACCGTTCGCTACGTTTACGGCCCACTGCACCATTTCATGGATGTATCTATGCAAGCTGTCAACCCTGGCAAACCTTCGGTGGCGTTTCTTCTGGGCGTTGTCGTTAGTGGCTGGGGTTTGTTCTATGCAGGTCGACCTCGACTGGCCGCAGCGCTCATTGCCGTGCTGTGGAGCTTCTTGCTGATAGGAGGATGGTCTGGGCTGTTTACCAGCCGGCGCGGCTTAGTTGTATTGGTCGCGATGATCATCGTGACGAAGTGCGTATCAGCCTTTGCCGGTGCCTGGTTTGCGCGTCGGCGTATCAAAGTGCACAGCAAGCGTGAGCATTTGTTCTTCCTTGCCGCGATGGTCGTCAGTCTTTGGTTGCTGATTCAACCCAGCACGCGCTCTCGGTTGCTCGGATTTGAAGGTTATCGCATTCAGGGGAATGGCATGGCGCCGACGCTGATAACGGGCGATGCGTTTGTTTGTGATAGCAGGCGTAGTGATTACTCTCTGGGCGATGTCGTGGCTTACGAGCGTGAGGGAAACGTTGAGGTCAAGCGTATCGCCGCCACCGAGGGAAACAGCATTGAGATTGTCGACGGCAACGTGCTGCTTAACGGAGAAAACTTTGGGCCGTTTCATTCGGGGTCGCCAAGGGAGAAAAGCTATTCGCAAAGCTTTGAGCGAACACAGATTGCGCGTGGGTATGTCTTCGTGTTGGGAGACAACCGCGACAATAGTCGTGACAGTCGAACCGATGGGCCAGTAGCGCTGGCTAATGTCCGCTGCAAAACCACCCACATCATTTACTCGGCTGCCGGTAGGAAAACCGGAACAGCGATCTGGTAGGTGGCATCCATTCACTGACGAACTCGGCATCGGTGACTATCTTCTTGCGATGGCGTCTATGCAGTTCTGTACATGGAAGTAATAAGGACGTTACGTGTTTTGGAAAGTGATCTTACTGGCCATGCTCACCGGTTTAAGTGGGTGCGCGGCGGTCGCTACGCGGATGGATTACAACCATCGTTGTCCCTACCTGGGTGTTCGTTTTGATTGGTGGTTGGTCGGCACATCCCACGGAAAACTGATCCCCTTTTTACTCCTCGACGCGCCATTTTCGTTGGTGGTCGATACGGTGTTTTTCCCTTTCGAATATCAATACACCTGCAATCTCTGAGGCGTCTATGCCGCAGACATGGAACAGTAATAAGGACATTACGTGCTACGGAAGCTCATTTTAATGTTGGCTATTTCACAGTTGAGCGGTTGCGCCTGGTTGGGCTCGGTGACGGGGCCAGGTTCATATCAATGCTACGGCGGGATACACGATGAGTATCTGTGGGCTCAGTTCTTCGGTCCGCTTGTACTGATCGACGTTCCATTCACTTTTGTGGCTGACACCGTATCACTGCCTTTTTGCCGGTAGTGATCGAGGACGTACCCAGCTTTTGTGAGATGTGTTTAATCGTTGCGAGCCGCGCGTTTAAAGACACTCTGTGTTACGTCATAAGCGGCTACAAAACCTTGCGCCGTTACCTACGCGTGCGCCAGAATCCGCCGGCTTGTGCCTCTTGGGCCAGGGCTCTATCGTTTGCCTGCCACTGCTCATCAGTGGTCGGGTTTAGTCGCCCGTTGTTGCTAAGTCGCATAAGCGTCAATCAGCCAGGTATCCCAACCTGCACTTGATGGTAGCTGTGCGCAGGGCACTCTCGAGTGCGCCGATTTCTTAGCTCGTCGGTCGACTAACCTGTGCACAGCTGCCTCCCTTTCGTTTAGTCGCGAACTGGTCGTAGCCTCATAGAGAGAGTTAAGACATGTTCAAGGTAACGCCGAATCCCCCGCACAACGATCCAGTACCCTACGACGCCTCTTTCGATCTTGATCCCAAGAAAATGAAACTGGCGGCCGACCGCGCACTCAACTTCTACCTCAACCCCGGGGCGACGAAAGAGCCGATACCGCCCCGCAAGCGCAGCACCATCTTCACCATCGACGCAGCGGTGGATGACGAAACGTTGCTCCTCGAGGCCAGCGAATCGTTCGCACAAGCCCGCGAGATGGTTAACGATCTCGCCGACCTGGCGGACAACCCGCGACGTCATACGATGCTGGTGCTGGCCCGTGTGATTCTGATGGGTGAGTTGGCGGTCAACCGCGTACTGGACAACCACAAGCCTGGATAGCCACCAGGCACCGTAACGAGGGGATTGCCCCCTCGTTACTTTTCCAACACCCGCCCCGGAAAAAACAACTCAAAACACGTCACCCCATTCTCACTGGTGACGCCATACCGCCCGTTATGCAACTGCATAATCGTCGCCACAATCGACAACCCCAACCCATTCGATTGCGCCGACCGTTCCCGCGACTCATCCACCCGATAAAACCGGTCAAACAGTTTCGGCAAATGCTCCGCCGCAATGGTCGCGCCGTGGTTGCTCACCCGCAGGCTGATCCCATCAGAAGTAGGCGTCGCACTCACCACCAATTCCGAATCCGGCGCGCCATATTTGATGGCGTTCGAACACAGGTTGGCCAGCGCCCGCCGCAACAACATCGGCTCGGCCCAGATCACGCCGCTGCCGTGGGCGTTGATGCTGATCCCGGCGTCCGCCGCCAGTCCTTCAAAGTAATCCGCCATCCGCTCCATCTCATCCGCCGCGTCCAGTTCCTGGCGTTGGCGCAAGGCGCTGGCCGGGTCGGTGCGGGCGAGGAACAGCATGTTGTCGAGCATGCGCGCCAGGCGTTCGAGTTCTTCGACGTTGGAGGCGAGCAGTTGTTGGTAGGCTTCGACGCTGCGGTTTTGCTGGAGGGCGACCTGGGTTTCGCCGAGCAGGTTGTTGATCGGGGTGCGCAGTTCGTGGGCCATGTCGGTGGAGACCTGGCCGAGCTGGATAAAGCCTTTGGCGAGGCGGTCGAGCACGCCGTTGAAGGCGTCGATCATCGGCAGCACTTCCAGCGGCGCGCCTTGAATGTCGAGGCGTTCGGTGAGGTTGCCGACGCCGATGCCGTGGGCGTGTTTGGCCAGGCGACGCAGGGGCAGCAGCCCGCGATACAGCAGCAAGTAGCCGCAGAGCGCGAGCAATAGGGCGGCGACGCCGGCGAGGAAGTAAACGCGCAACCGGTAGTTGGCCAGCACGCTGGTGCGCTCGGTCATCAGTCGACCGGCCACGACTTGCAGGCTGCCGAGGTCGCCCGAGTCGATGGTCGCCGCCAGCGCCGCGAAGGGCACGCCGTCCACGCCGGAAAAATGCTGCACGTCGGCCAGTACCAACGGATGGTCCATGGTCACGGGCGACAGGTTCGGCAAGTCGAGGTTGCCGGGATTGACCACCAGCAACGGCTTTTGTCCGGCCGCACCGATCACCAGCACCGACTCGCGGTTGCCGAGCATGTTCTGGAACAACGCGGGTTTGCTCTTGATCAGGTCCAGGGTGTTGCTGTCATTCAGAAACGTGCGCAGTTGATCGACCCGGGTGATCAGCGCGGCATCGTCCCGGCGGATCAACTCGCGCTCCAGTTCGCGATACAAACACACGCCCAACGTGATGACCGAGGCGAACGCCAGCAAGGCAAACAGCAACGCCAGGCGCAGGGTCAGGGAATGCGCTCGGCGGTTCATGGCTGCGTATCGAAGCGATAGCCGATACCGCGCACGCTGTGGATCAGCTTGAGTTGGAACGGGTCGTCGACTTTCAAGCGCAGCCGGCGCACGGCGACGTCTACCACGTTGGTGTCGCTGTCGAAATTCATGTCCCACACCCGCGAGGCAATCAGCGAGCGCGACAGCACTTGGCCCTGATGCGTGGCGAACAGGTGCAGCAAGGCGAATTCTTTATTGGTCAGCGTGATGCGCACGCCGTCGCGGGTGATGCGGCGTTTGAGTACGTCGATTTGCAGATCGGCGACTTGCAATTGTTCTTCTTCACGGGACGGACCACGGCGGGTCAGGGTGCGCAGGCGCGCCACCAGTTCGGCGAAGGAGAACGGTTTGATCAGGTAGTCGTCGGCGCCCAGTTCCAGGCCCTTGATACGGTCGGCGATGTCGTCGCGGGCGCTGAGGAACAGCACCGGTGTATCGGCTTCCTTGCGCAAGCGCCGCAGCACTTCCCAGCCGTCCATTTTCGGCATCATCACGTCCAGCACGATGACGTCGAACGAGGTTTCCAGGGCCAGGTGCAAGCCGTCCACGCCATTGCGCGCGAGGCTGACCGAGTAACCGAGTTCCTGCAGGCCGTTGAGCAGGTAGTTGCCTGCCTTGGGCTCGTCTTCAACGACAAGGATGTTCATGGTCGGTATCCGTAAGAAGTCATTGCGCCGTGGAGGGCGTGAGCCAGTGTAGCCCGATCATCTGCACGTGACGCGGGCCACACGTCTTCGGCGACGCACACTCAATTGTCATTGGTGCAACCGGAGCCTTCGACCTGGTAATCCAGCACGTGCTCCTGGCCTTTGTGGTCCAGGTAGTCCAGCCGCGCAGGAATAATGCCGCACTGTTGTGAGATGTCGGTGGTGGACAGGACTTTAGCGACGTCCATATGCACGAAGAAACCGGTTTTGTCATGAATCACCGCGGCTTGTGGCTGGGTGTCGGCAAACGCCGAACCGGTGGCGAGGAGGGCGGCGAAACCGAGGATTAACATTTTCATGATGGGGCTCTCTCTAAATCGGGGTGAAGGTGGCTGCCGTCAGTTGGCTGGGCAGTGAGCTCAGGTTAACGAGGCAATCCGGACAGCCGACCAACAGTTGAATGACAAAGTTGTAATGCAATTCGCCCCGGGATTACGGCTGGCGGCCGGAGGCTTCGAGGATCAGGTCGGCGATTTCTTTCGAGTGCGACACCAGCGACAAATGGCTGGACGGCACCTCGATGGTGGTCGCGCCCATGCGTTTGGCGAGGAAGCGTTCCAGGTCCGGGTTGATGGTCTGGTCGAGGCTGGACACCGCGTACCACGACGGTTTGCTGTGCCAGGCTGCTGCGGTGGTGCGCTCGCCAAACAAGGTCTTGGCGATCGGTTGTTGCACGGCGAACAGGGCCAGGGCTTTGTCGTGGGGGACATCACCGGCGAAGTATTTGAGGAAAGCGTCTTGCTTCAAGGTGACGTAGCCGTCGTGCTCCTCGGTGCCGGCGCGCACCGGCATGGTCGGATACTTGCCGGCGAGGGCGACGAAATCTTCTCCGGCATCCGGGGCGCGGGCGGCGACGTACACCAGGGCGCTGACCTTCGGATCGACCCCGGCTTCACTGACCACGGTGCCGGCATAGGAATGGCCGACCAACACCGTCGGGCCGTCTTGTTGATCAAGCACGCGCTGGGTGGCGGCGACGTCGTTGGCCACCGAGGTCAGTGGGTTTTGTACCGCGGTGACGTGCAGACCGGCGGCCTGCAACCGCGTAATTACCTCGGACCAGCTCGAACCATCGGCCCAGGAACCGTGCACCAGCACGACGTTGTTGGCCTTCACCGGCGCAATGTTGCTGGCCATGGCGGAACCGGTGCCGAGCATCAGCAGGCTGGCGGCGATCAGGCAGAGTTTGTTGATTGGTTTCATGGTGTCGACCCTTGTCTTCATCGGTGGGAGGCGCGTCACCCAGGCTGGGTGACTGACGACTTCACTGTATGAATCGAGGGTGCTGCCTACGCTGACAACTCCATGACAAGTTTGTAATCCGGGGTTCGGGCGGCGCTGAGTGGTCAGCAGGCGTGATTCGGTTCCATCGAAAATTTGCGTAATACTCAAAAAGTTTGCCGTGTGCGTCACAAACACTCGGCACAGTAAGCAGGCCGGGGGCTGATCACCGTGCGCTGTGTCACACAATGGCATAGTGGCAAATCAATACTTTGATCGAATCAACATTCATCGGGAACTTTCCGGGAAATGCTTGTCTCTCTTCCGAGGGAATAAAAACAGCTCCGAGCTGGAAATTTCCCAGGGAAGAGAACAACTCGTACAGAGGAGCAAGACTTTGAGAATACAGTTGACATGTATAACTTCGAATGTATGCTCATGTTCACTTCCGAAAACGAAACCGGCGGTTTTGTTCATTGGCGAGCAGCGCTGATGATCCGTCAGATAATTGAAATCAAGTTTAAGTAAGCTCGTTCGGTATTGCTGCGTCGGTGATAGCTTGCTGTGCGTCATTATGGTGCTTTAACCCCACAATAGTGCAGCTGTAACCGGTTTCACCCCAATATCTCTACGCGTCAGTACTGTATTAACGGTTGTTGGATAATCGCGCCTTATTCAATGGAGTCGTCAACTTGTGACGACGGCCCTGCAGTAACTTGCTGAATTGTTTGCACTCGTCCAATAATTAGAATAATTGCTTTATTTATTTGCTCGGCAAGTTGTGCCGGGGATGAAGTGTCGCCCGTGGAAACAATTGACTGCATGGCACGACGGCAGGGGTCATAAGCCCTGAAGTCACCAAGTAGTTCAAAGGCAACGATCAGAGCCTATGGACGGGGGCATAACTTGAAGGAAACCGATCTGGAGATCGTAGATGAGTGTGTACGATTACTTTGATTGTGAGCTTGACTGCGATAACGACCTCCCGGACATAAAAATCATTGCGCAAAGCACCTCGCCACTGGGCATCGATCTGCTGCTGTCGGGGGAGACCGGCACCGGCAAGGACACCCTGGCGCAACGCATTCACGTACTGTCGGAGCGCAAGGGCGGGTTTGTGGCGATGAATTGCGCGGCGATTCCGGAGTCGCTGGCCGAAAGCGAGTTGTTCGGGGTGGTCAGCGGCGCGTTCACCGGGGCCAGTCGTTCGCGGATGGGCTACATCGAAGCGGCGCAGGGCGGCACGCTGTACCTCGACGAGATCGACAGCATGCCGCTCAATCTCCAGGCCAAACTGCTGCGGGTGCTGGAGGTCCGGGCTATCGAGCGACTCGGTTCGACCACGGTCATTCCCCTGGAGTTATGCGTGATCGCCTCGGCCCAGAGGCCTCTGGATGAAATGGTCGAGCAGGGCCTGTTTCGTCGCGATCTGTATTTCCGCCTCAACGTCCTGACCATCCAGTTGCCGGCACTGCGCGAGCGTCGCGACCAGATCATTCCGCTGTTTTCCCAATTTTCCAACGCCGCCGCCCGAGACTTGGGGCGGGGTCACAAAGCGCTGGGCGCGGCGCTGACCCAAGTGCTGCTCAGCCATTCCTGGCCCGGCAACATCCGCGAATTGAAGTCCGCGGCCAAGCGTTTCGTGCTGGGTTTTCCGTTGCTCGGCGGCGGGCCCGGTGAAGACCCCGAGAGCCAGACCCTCAAGGCGCAGATGCGGGTCATCGAGCGCATCCTGATCCAGGAGGCGCTCAAGCGCCACGGTCAGTCCGTCGACGCGGTGAGCATGGAATTGGGCGTGCCCCGACGCACGCTTTATCACCGCATCAAGTCGCTGGATATATTCCTCAAACACGATCCCCTGGAAAAAAAAGTGGAACCCAAATCCGCCACGGCTCCACTCATGGATATCTCGCACTGATGCGAGTGTTCATTGTGGAGTTAAGACTATGGCTGGTATGGGTGGAGTAGGTGGCGCTGCAAACACGGCGGTAAATGGTTTCAACTCGGTTAAAGAAACCGCTAACTCGGTTAAAGGCAATGCGCAAAACCAGTCGGCAGCCGCCGACATGTCCGGCGGCGGTAAAGCGGCCGACGCACAAATGAAAATGATGCAGATGCAGGACGAGCAATCGGCCCGCAATATCACCATGCAAGGCCAGGCGGCCATGCAAACGGAACAGCGCAACACACTGCAGGCCATCAGTTCCGCTCAGACGGACGCGGCCAACAAGCAAATCTCCAACGTCGCACAAAGTGCGAAAGGCATCAGCTATTAATCATCCCTGTGCCCTCTGTTTGTGCAGAGGGCTTTTGATCGTTAGCGAGAATCTTCCATGTTAAATCCTCTAGCAGCAGGTGCCAGTTCGCTTCTGAAAATGGGCGGCGCTATTCCGGCGACCCTAACTTCCGTGGCCTCCGAATCAATTAATTCCATGAAAGGGGTGGTCGACAAGTTAAGCAGTTCGCTGATGTCCGGCGGCCACCTCAATACCGATTCGCCCTTGGGCAAGATGGTTGAACAACAACTTAAAAAAGAGAACCCGTTCATGGCCTTGGCCGGGGGGAAGGGCGGTGAAGAGAACGCCGTCAAGAAAGCGTTGGGCGATTTGATCAAGGACAAACTGGGCAGCAATTTCGGCGCCTCGGCGGATGCCGGCATTGGTGGCAAAGGCCAGGGCGGGCAGGATTTGATGTCCCAGACTCTGCAAGGTCTGGGCAAGTCATCGCTGGACAATGCGCTGACCGACAAGGGCGAAGGCTCGACTTTCTCTAAGGCCGACAAACCGATCCTGCAGCAAGTCGCCAATTTCATGGACCAGAACAAAGCCCAGTTCGGTGCGCCGGATTCCGGGTCCTGGAGCAAGGAACTCGACGAGAGCGGCGGCAAGGACAACTTCCTCGACAAGGGTGAAACCTCGAAATTCCGCGCGGCGCTGGAGCAGATTTCCCAGCAGATGGGTGCCGGTGGTGCGCAGGGCACGCAATCGACTCAGGGCAACGGCGGCCTGGGCAGCCCGCAACAGGAACCGTCGGCCAACGATGCGTCCTCGGGCGGCCAATCCAACGACCTGGCGCAACTGTTAGGCAGCAGCAATCCGATGGACATCTTCAAGCAAGGCCTGGAAATGGGCCTGGGGATTGCCGGTGGCAAAGGCGCGGAGGGCGGCGCTGATAGCCTCGCGCAGAACGGCCTGAGCCCGCAGTTGCAACAACACAGCCTGAAAAGTTCGGCCGCTGAAGCGGCGCAAAACATCCTCGACGTGATGAGCGCGGGCGTTTCCTGATCCCAGGATTGCCGTGAACCATCGCACCCCCTCGACACCGTCTGCCGGAGAACGCCCGTGAGTCTTTCCCCCATCAATGCACCCAAAGGCGTCCCGGTCGAGCATGACCCAGGCCTGGTTTCCGGACCTGCGCAGGCGGATGTCGACTTATTCAATGGCGCCATGCGTAACGAGGCCGCCCCGGTGGGGCATATGGCCGACGGTGTGGTGGGTGCGCTCTCCGAGCGTTTCCAGTCCCAGGAACAGCTGTCGCAGCAGGCGCTGCGCTCGATGAAAACCGCTGCCGGTTCGGCCGATCCGATGGACATGGTCAAGATGAGCCGCTCGCTGTCGCAATACTCGCTGCAGATGGCGATCACCACCAAAGTGGTGAGCAAGAGCGCCCAGGCGCTCGATAAATTGACCAACATGCAGTAGGCCCGGCGTGAAATTCTTTGCCCCGATTGTGTTGCTGTGCCTGCTGTTGCTCAGCGGCTGCAGCGACGACACGGAACTGTTCGGCGGCCTCTCGGAGCCGGACTCCAATGACGTCATCGCCAAACTCGCCGACCAGCACATCGACGCCCGCAAGCAGATGCAAAAAACCGGCGTGACCATCATCGTCGCCGCCCGCGACATCAATCGCGCGGTGCGCGTGCTGGAAGCCGCCGGCCTGCCGCGACGGGCCCGCACCAGCCTCGGGGAAATCTTCAAGAAAGAAGGGGTGATTTCCACGCCGCTGGAGGAACGGGCGCGCTACATCTATGCGTTGTCCCAGGAACTGGAATCGACCTTGTCGCAGATCGACGGCGTGATCGTCGCGCGGGTCCACGTGGTGCTGCCGGAACGCATCGCCCCTGGCGAACCGGTGCAACCGGCGTCGGCGGCGGTGTTCATCAAGCACACCGCAGCGCTCGATCCGGACAGCGTACGTGGGCGCATTCAGCAAATGGTCGCGAGCAGTATTCCGGGGATGTCTCAGGAAGCGGCCAACTCGAAAAAATTCGCCATCGTCTTCGTCCCGTCCATGGAGTTTCAGGACAAGGAAAACCTGGTGCGTTTCGGCCCGTTCCTGATCGACAGCCCGGACGTCGGCTTCTGGCACGTCATGGCGCTGGTGCTTCCGATCAGCCTGCTGTTGCTGCTGGCCGTGCTGGCCCTGGGGCTGCGCCGTGACTGGCGCGGGGCATTGCTCGCCCGTGTGTGGCCCGGCCGGCGCAGCGATTCGACGTTACCGGCGAACCTATGACCGCGACCGACTGGGTGAACTGGTGGTGTTGCACGTGGCGTTGGGCGCACCCGGCCTGGCAGGCGCAGGTGCTGGCGGTCCAGGGCCTGGAACCTGAGGCGTGCGCCGCTGTGACGCGCAGCCGCCAGGCGGATTTACTGGCCAGCCTCGGCGTGCGTCCCAGTCAACCGCCCGAGCCGGACGTCGATGTGCTGTTGTGGTTGTCGCTGAGCACGGAGCAACGTCAACAAGCGCTGGCCCTCGCCCGATCGATCTGTTGCGCGCCGCTGCCCGCCGAAACCACGGTGGCTGCGCGGTACGATGCCTGGTGTCGCAGCCTGGCCAAGGCCCTGCGACCGGGGCTTTGGGCTGATCCGCAACAGACCGACATGCGCCCTCTGCTCGGCGCCTGGCTGGGCCCGGCGATCTGGCCACGCCTGCGTCTGGGATGGGCGCCGGGGGAGGTCGGTGAGCCGGCGACGGACCTGCCGCCCAACAAACTCGACACGTTGTGGCGCGCCGTGTTGTGGCGCGTCTCGACGCCATGAACAACCACCGAGTACTGCGCTGATGCTGGTTCGACGACGCTTGTCCCTGGGCACCGAGGCGTTGCTGCGCGAACCGATCCTGCGCCGCGAAGACCTCGCCGATGCGCAACGGGCCAGTGACCTGCTGCTCGCCGCCCATGCCCAGGCCGAGGCGTTGATCGCCGAGGCGCAAGGCCAATGCCAGCGTTCTCTTGATCAGGCGACGGGGCAGTTCTGGGCGCAGGCCAATGCCTTCCTGCAAACCGTGGAAGACCAGCGCCAGGCCTTGCAACGCTCGGCGGTCGAGTCGGCCGAGGCCATGCTCACGCTGGCGCTGACCCGGCTGTTCGACGACACCAGCGTCATCGAGCGCGGACAAGCGCTGATCACGCATCTGGCGGCCAGCCAGAGCGATGCCTGCACCGCGACCCTCAGCTGTCCCCCCGCGCTGTTCGCCGACGTGCAGACCTGGCTCGTCGGTGGCCGTTTCGCCACGCTGTGGACGTTGCGCGAAGAATCCTCGATGCCGCCGCAGACCCTGCGCCTGAGCAGCGACGCCGGGGAATTCGATCTTGATTGGTCCGGGTTGGTCCGCTGCCTGCTGGGGCAGGGCGACTGACTAGGCGGCGCCTTCTTTTTCCCCCTCTTATGCAAAAAGTGGAACCGGCTGACGGTTTTGCTCCACTCACTGGCGACCCTTTCCGTGGAGCACTCTTCATGATCAGTTTCAAAGCCTTGCAGCATCGCCTCGACCATTCATTCAGCAACAGCCAGACCAACACTGACGAGGCGGCCCTCGACGCTGCGGACAGTGGCTCGCCCGAAGACATGATGGCGTTCAGCGACGCGTCGCAGAAAATGGCCACCGCGACCTCGGTGTTGAGCGAAGGCCTGCGCGCCCAGCACGGTTTGACGAAAGCGATAATCGATGGAATTCAATGACTTCGTTGCGGTGATCACCCAGTGGTGCGAGCAAGGTGCTGGCGCACCGCTGGACTGTTGGATCGACGAGGCCAACGCCCGACTCGCCCGCTGCGAAGACGGCGTGCGTTGCAGCATCGACGTGCTGGACCCGTACGACGCTGCCGACCCTGATCGCTTGACCGCGCTGCTGATCCAGAGCAGCGCTGGCGTGGCTTGCCACTGCGAAGGCGCGCTGGCGATCGATCCCGACAGTCACTGCCTGGTGCTGGTCAGTTGGCAGGCGCCGCCCTGTGCCGCCCCGGTGTTGCTGCAACGCCTGGAACACCTGGCCAATCAGCGCGCCGCGATGCTCAGCCTGTTACAGCATTCTTTGGGCAGCCTGGCGAATGCTGCGTTGCCCCGTTCGACCCTCAATACCTGGCAACCCGGAGCGTGAAATGAAGGCCTTTAAGTGGTTGCCTTGGCTATTGATCTGGATGAGTGCCTCGGCCTTCGCCGCCGTGCCGCCAGCCTGGAAACACACGGCGTACGCCTATGACGCCAGTCAGGCGGATCTGGCGACGGCGCTGGCCGATTTCGCCAAGGAGTTTGGCCTGGGCTTTGAAATGGAGCCGGTGGACGGCATCGTGGATGGCCGTATCAAGGCGCCAAACCCCCAGGCGTTTCTGGAGCGATTGAGTCAGGAACATCACTTCCAGTGGTTCGTCTACAACGAGACGTTGTACATCAGCCCGACCAGCGAGCAGACCTCGGCGCGCATCGAGGTGTCCCCGGATGCGGTGGATGACCTCAAGAGTGCCCTGACCGACGTCGGCCTGCTGGATACGCGATTCGGCTGGGGCGCCTTGCCCGACGAAGGCGTGGTGCTGGTGCGCGGGCCGGCCAAGTACGTCAATTTCGTGCGCGACTACAGCAAGAAAGTCGACACCCCGGACGAGAAGCAGGACATCGTCGTGCTGCCGTTGAAGTACGCCAACGCCGCCGACCGCACCATTCGCTATCGCGACCAGCAACTGACGGTGGCCGGGGTCGCGAGCATTCTTCAGGACTTGCTCGAAACCCGCTCCCGGGGCGATACGATCAACGGCGTCAACCTGCTCCAGGGCGCCGGGCTGGGTGCCGGTGGCAGTCCCTATGGCGGCGGTTCGACGCTGCTCGGCGGGCTCGACACCGACAACCTGCAAAAAGGCCTGGATCAGGTGCTGGCCAACACCGGCTCGAAGAAGGGCAAAGGCGCGGCGGGCAACAAGTCGCGGATCCGTGTCAGCGCCGATGTGCGCAACAACGCGGTGCTGATCTATGACTTGCCCAAGCGCAAGGCGTTGTATCAGAAGCTGGTCAAACAGCTCGATCAACCGCGCAACCTGATCGAAATCGATGCGGTGATTCTCGACATCAACCGCGAAGACCTGGCCGAGCTGTCCAGCAGTTGGAACATCTGGGCCGGCGGCACCAATGTCAGTGCCTCGCTGCTCGATTCCGGTTCCAGCTCAACCTTGTCGGTGGAAAACTCCGGTCGCTTCGCCCTGGCCATTCATGCGCTGGAAGGCAAGGGCTCGGCGACGGTGGTGGGCAATCCGTCGATCCTGACCCTGGAAAACCAACCGGCGGTGATCGACTTCAGTCGCACCGAATACCTGACCGCCACCGGCGAACGGGTCGCCGATATCCAGCCGATTACTGCCGGGACCAGTTTGCAGGTGATTCCGCGCTCGCTGAATCACGAAGGCAGGTCCCAGGTGCAACTGATCCTCGACATCGAAGACGGACAGATCGACGCCTCTGTACTCAACCCCTCGCAACCGAGCGTGCGCAAAGGCAACGTCAGCACCCAGGCAGTGATCGCCGAACACGGGTCGTTGGTGGTCGGTGGGTTCCATGTATTGGAGTCCGACGACAAGGTGCGCAAGATTCCTTACCTCAGCGCCATTCCGCTGATCGGCAAACTGCTGTTCACGTCCAGCAGCCACCGCACCAGCAAACGCGAGCGGCTGTTTATCCTCACCCCACGGCTGATCGGTGATCAGGTCGACCCGTCGCGCTACGTCGAAAACGGCAACCCGGATGACGTGGATGCGGCGTCCAAACGCATCAGCGGTCGGCGTGACGGCGCGCTACCGACGCGCATCGATGTGCAGAAAGCCTTCACCCAATTGCTCGATGGCATCGCTCCGGCCGGGTTCACCAGCAGTGACCAATTGCCGTTCATTCCCAACACCTTGTGCGACTCGAATTCAGGTGTGGCCATCGATGGCGAACGCGCCCAGTGGTACACGCAAAAGCAGTGGGGCGTGGCGGTGGTGGTGGCGCGCAACACCAGCGACAAACCCCAGCGCATCGATGAAAGCACTTGCGGCGGACGCTGGGTGTTGGGCGTCAGTGCTTGGCCCAAGGCCTGGCTGCAACCGGGGGAAGAAAGCGAGGTGTTCATTGCCGTGCGCCAACCCAAATCACTCACGGCCAACGCCCAGGCGCGCGCCTCGTTACTCAAGGGAACGACACCATGAACCAGGTTTTGTGTGGGACGTTGCTGGCGTTGTGCGCGCTGTTGGCCGGTTGCGCGGGCTCGGGTTCCGGGTGTGTGGCCGAGGCATGCGATCGGCCCGATTCCAACGATCGCGAACTGGTGATCTGGTGGCCGGCGGACATGCGCCAGGGCCTCGAAGCGCGTGAGCGCACGCTCGACTTCACCGTCGTGCCATTAAGGGATTGAAGGCTATGATCCGAGTTTCAGAGAAGTCGGCGTTCTACGCCCAAGTCGCCGCCGAACAGGCTGCGGTCTGGCCGGTCGCGGCGGGTATTTCGTTCGTCAGTCGCCGCGAACACCAGGACTGGGGCATCGCCTTGCACATCGAAAGCCGTTCGTTGAAACCCCAGCAATTGCGCACGGCACTGGAGCGGCGCTTCACCCAGTCGCACCTGTTTCCCGATTACTTTCTGTTCCTCGATTCCCAGCGCGACTTCGTGGTCTGGCACGCCACGCCCATGGGCGCGGGCAGCCACGTGTCCCTGGACGATATCCGCCAGCATCAACTGCTGCTGGCGGGGCTCGATCACTTGGGCGATGGCGCTTACTGACCTTCCCGAGTGTTCTCGATTTGCGCGCGCAGGGCATTGGCCCGGCGATTGATGACGGCAGCGCCCTGCAGTTCGATGTTCGGTTGGGCGACGGCGGCTGGCGTCTGCGCTGGCGGGTTGTCGAGGGCCTTGCGCACACTGCCGTGGGCCTGGAATGTCTGGTTCATGGTGCGATAAGCCAGGCCCATGGCCGCAGCGGTGCCGGCATTGCCGAGGAAGCTGCCGAGGGCGGTTGAGGTATTGCCACGGGTGACTTCGCCCATGGCCATGTTGATTGCGCTGGCCAGGCTGGTCCAGGCCACGCGCGCCGGGGACTGATCGAGAATCCGCCCGTAATCCTTGAGCGGCAGGCTCGCTTCGAATTGTTGCGTGGTGCCGGCCTGGCGTGTGTCGAAATGCTTTTGCAGATGATTGTCCATGATCGCGATCACGGTGTTGAACGCCGCGCGCGTACCGGCCAGGGTCTGGATCGATTTGGCCAGCGCTTCACCCCGCAGCGGCAAATGATCGGCGCCGGTCAATGCCGGGCTCGACAGCGTCTGGCCCGGCGGCAAAGTCTGCGGGCTGACCGAATCCTGGACGAAGCCCATGGTCAGGGTCATCGCGCCGTAGGCCCAGCCGAGCAGGGCCATGTTGTCCTGATTGACCCCGTGGGTCTTGGTGTCGTCGTGCTTGCCGGTCATGCTCAGGCTGGCCTGCATCGCTTCGCGCGATACGGCGTAGATCACGTTGCGCAACTGGGTCGAGAGAATCCGCGCGCTCAAGGCGCCGTCACCGCGAGCAGCACCGAGTGCGCCGAGGCTCAGGTAGATCGCTTCGGCGACCACTTGATTGCGGGTGACGTTGCGCGAATCGCGCTGCATCTGCGTGCGCAGGGCATCCTGTTTGTCGGGCGCCAGGCCATTCCACTTCGCTTCGCTCAGGGCAAAGTGACCACGCACGGCGACGTTCGATTCGGCGCCCAGACGCTCCAGGCGCGGTTGGCGCACGTAGACCTGGGTGGCAATCGACGCCAGGGAAATCGCCGCTTGCAGCACCAGGGCGCCACCGGGGCTTTTTTCCGCCAGGCCATCGGCCAGCGCGCTGTAGGCGTGCATGAACGCGACTTCGCGCACGTAGGTCGGCAACCCACAAGTGGCCATCTGTTGCAGGGTCTGGCCGGCGGCCGCGAGCGTGGTGCGACCGGACGGCAGATTCGCCGCGCTGTCACTCCAGGCCTGGATCGCGCCGCTCTTGAGCTGATCGCGCACCGCACCCCCGGCGGTGCTGGCGCTTGCATAGGCCGGCGCCAGATAACTGCGGTGGAACGTCTGGCCCAGGCTCATCGCCGCTTGTGCCGCCCGCGCAGTGAAACCAGGTGGGGGCGGCGGTGTTTGCCCGCGCTCAAGATCCGCCGGGGTTCGGTTGCGGCCCAGGGGTTGCAATTCGAGGCGCGTCGGCGGGGCGATGCCGGGTGCTGCGGGTCTCATGTCCATGCCGGATTCCTCTTGGGTAGCGCGGCGGGCGAAGGCGCGACGAAACTGTCGGCCAGTCGGGCAACATCCAGCAGCCAGTCGGCGAAGGCCTCGCCGTCCAGCCCTTTGCAATCCCAGCGGGCTTGCAGGCAACTGCCGTGGGGCGCGAGGGCCACGGCGCAACCGCTCAGCAGCATTAATTGCAGGTTGGCGCGTAAGGCTAGTTCACGTTGAGCGGCACTGCGCAGCGGGGCCTCGATGATTGTGCTGACCAGCAGGTGGCGCTGGTCGCCATCGGCGATCACTTCGAACGACCGGGCGCCGAGCTGGATCATCCCGACGGTCTGAATCTGTGCCTCGGGCGGGGCGGTGATGCCCAGTTGCTGCATCGCCTGAATCAGCAAGGGCCGATGCCAGTGCTGGTCCATCGCCGCTTTGGCCGCTGGCGCCGTGACAGGATTCGACGCGGGCGCCGGACCTGGCGTTGTTTCGGCGCGGGCCGTTCCTGACGTCAACGCGGTAGCCCCCGCGACCAGGCTTTCCGCGACGGCGATCAGATGGTCGAGTTCGGCGGCTAGCCCTGGGTGATCCGAGTACGCCTGAAACCCCAGGCGCTTGACCAGCAAGCCATGTCCGCGTTCGTCCAGTGCGCCGGTGCAAGCGCTCATGGCGCTGATCGCGCAGTTGGCCCGCAGCAGCAGTTCGTTCCATTGCAGCGGGGTCAGGGTTTCGGGACGCGGTAGCTGTGCCAGCACGATCCACTGCGCGAAAGGTTCGGTTTGCCAAAGGCTCAGTTGCAGCGTCAGCCCCGGCAGTTGCAACTCGCCGCTGCGGGCGAAATCCCGGGCCTGTTGCGGCGCTACGCCAAGGTGTTTGGCGGCGTTCAATAACCAGGGTGTGGCGGCATCGGGAATGGGCGTAAGTTGCGACGAATTCATGAGCTGCACTGCCGAAAGTTTTGAAGGCCATTGAAGCCTTTTAACGTTGCAGTTTCGTGAATGCGCCGCTCTGAATCAGTGGTCTTCGAGCTGAATGATCTCGTCGGTGATTTCGTCGAGCTGACGGATCACCTGGTAGATATGCGCCACTTCCAGCAGGGTCGGGCGCGGGATATGGCGACCGGTCCTGACCTTGTACAAGGTGCGCGCCAGCCACACGCTTTGCACGATCGGAATCTTCGCCCGTTTCGCCCGTTCGATCAGCGCCAGGGCGTCTTCGTCTTCGCCCTTGCAGTGGATCAGCGGCAACGGCGTCTGGCCTGGCCGGTAGTACAACGCCACCGCGAAGTGCGTCGGGTTGACCAGCAGCAGATCGGCGTCCTCCAGCGGTTTGGCCGGCGTGGTCGGTTCTTCGTTGAGCAGTTCGTGGGCCAGTTGCCGACGATGACCCTTGACGTGCGGATCGCCCTCGGACTCCTTGTATTCCTTCTTGATGTCCTCGTGGCTCATGCGCATTTTCTTGGCGTGGAAATACTTTTGCAGCGCGTAGTCGACCAAGGCCAGGACCAGCAGCAAACCGAGGGTGGTGCGCAGGATGCTGCGAAACAGCGTCAGCAGCGCATGCCAGTAGGTGGTCAGGTCCGAGTCCGCCAGCAGGATCAATTTGCCCAGCACCGGTTTGATCGACACGTACAGCGTCGCGCCGATGGCGATGGCCTTGAGGATGCTCAGCAGCAGGGTCGTCAGGTTCTGCCCGGAAAACATCTGCTTGAGGTGGCCGATGGGGTTGAGCTTGCCGAGGTCGATTTTCAACGCCTTGGGCGCGAACAGAAATCCGATTTGCAACCAACTGCCGGCCATGCGCATCAGCATGGCCACGCCGACACTTAGCAGAATGAAGGTGATCAACACCCAGGTGGCCTCGCCGATCAGTTCGGTCAGGGTGCTGAGGAACGGTTCGTTCATGCGTTTCAATGACAGGGTCAGCAGGTATTCCAGCTTCTCCACGCTTTGATCGGCCATGCCCAGGCAGACCTCGCTGACCACCATCAGCACCAGCAATTTGCTCAGGTCCTGGCTTTGCCCGACCTGGCCTTTTTCCCGGGCATCGCGCAGTTTCTTCGGCGTGGCCTTTTCAGTTTTTTCGCTCATGGCACCAGCACCAGATGGCCGAGCAGAAACTTGAGATCGAGCAGCTTTTGCAATTGGCCGTTGCCCAACTCCAGCAGGGTCGGCAGGTACACCAGCAGGAACGCCAGCCCGGCCATACTCTTGGCCGGCATCGCCAGCACCGAGACGTTCAACTGTTGGGCGTACAAGCCGACGATGGCGAACGCGGCCTCGATCAACAGCAGCAGGCCAATGAACGGCGCGGCGTAGAGCAGCGCGTGTTGCAGGGTCAGGTTCAATTGGCCGAGGAAAATATCCAGGCCTTGGGCGTTCATTCCGGGCAACCACACGGTGGGCGGCCAGACTTCATAGCTGTCCCAAATCACCTGGGTGATCAGCGACAGACCACCGGACAGAATCACCAGCATGATCAACGCTTCCTGGAATAGCTCGCCCAACGGCGTGGCGTCCGGCCCCAGCGACGGGTTCATCTGCCCGCCACTCAGGGCGCCGCGCTGGCTGTCGAGCAAGGCGCCGACCGTGGCGAACATCCAGAACGGTGCATACAGCAACAACCCCAGCAACACCCCGAGCACCGACTCCTTGAGCAGCAAGCCGACGATGGTGTACCAGTTGTCGTTTTCCAGGGCCAGCACCCGGCCGATGCTCGGTGCCGGCACCAGGGAGATCGCGCAGGTCACGCCGTAGCGCAGCGGCCCTTTGATGTGCTTGAAGCAGAATGCCGGGACCAGGATCAGGCACGGCAGAATCCGTGCGATGGCCAGGCCCATGCCGAGCATCAGCTCGAACAGTTGCTCGGCGTTGAACGGCATCAATGGGCGCCGCCGGAGCGGGCAATCAGGTCGAACGAGAGGTTGATGAACTGGATCAATTCGACGCCGATCCAGCGCCCGGTCGCCGCCAGGGTCAGGCCCACGGCGGCCAGCTTGATGCCGAAGGGCAAGGTCTGGTCCTGGATCTGCATCAGCGCCTGCAACAGCGACGTCAGCACGCCGACCAACACCGCGACGCCGAGGGTCGGCGCGGTGAGGATGACCACCAGGAACATGCCTTGCTTGAACAGTGCCAATGCTTCCACGGTGGGCCTCACATATAGGAATAAAACAGACTGTCGAGCAGCCGCGACCAACCCTGGACCAGCACGAATAGCAACAGCTTGAGCGGCAGCGAGATGGTCATGGGCGAGACCATTTGCATGCCCAGCGCCAGCAGCAGGTTGGAGACGATCAGGTCGATGACAATGAAGGGGATGTAGATCAGAAACCCGATCTGGAACCCGGCCTGCAACTCCGAAAGCACGAACGCCGGGATCGCCAGCAGCAGGTCATTGCTGCTGGCCTTTTCCGCCATTTCTGCCGGCCACATGCGGTGGGTGTTTTCCAGCAAATGGGCCTGCACATCCGGGTCGGTGTTGCGGCTCATGAAGCGCTGGATCGGCTCCATCACCGTATTGGCGCTGACCTGGAGTTTTTCCGTGGTGCCCATTTCCAGTGGGTTGTCCTGCACCCGCTGCTGGATTTCATGCGCCACCGGGGCCATGACGAACATCGTCGCGGCCAGGGCGATGCCGTACATCGCCATGTTCGGCGGCACTTGCTGCACGCCGATGGCGTTGCGGGTGATCAGCAGCACCATGGAGATTTTCAGGAACGCCGTGCACACGATCAGAAACAACGGGACCAATGACAGCGCGCCCAGCAGCAGCGCGAGCATGATCGGGTTCATGCCTTCCATGATCATCGGTCGAATACCACCCGGGTAATTTGCAGGCCGAGGCGCCCGTCGACATCCACCAATTCGCCGTGGGCGACAACGCGCTCGCCATGGCACAGGGTGGCTTCGCCGGGCGTCACGCCGGCAACGTCCAGCACCGAACCCGGCGCCAGGCGTTGCAAGGCTTCCAGGCTCAGGTTGACGCTGCCACTGCGCACCGTCAGGTCGAGGCTCAAACCGGCCAGGGGCGAGGAGGGCAGGACCGGGTCCTGGGCAATCGATTCGTCTGGCGCTTGCTCGTCGACGGGCTCGGTCACTTCGATGTCGGCTTCGGCGATGTCGCCGTCAATCTCCGGCAAATCGTCTTCGTACAGTGGGTCATTGTCCATCGTGAAGGTCCTTTTCGCGGATCAGCCGCAGTTGCAAGTTGCCGTCGATCGCCTCGGCATCGACCGCCCAATCACGGGCACCCAATCGCAGGTGGCCGTGTCCTTCGCTGTCGAACCCCGGCTCGTTGGGCAGCACCACATCGCCCACCCGTAGCGAGCCCAATTGCTGAATCGTCAGGGCCAGGCGGCCGAGCACCACCGGGTAGTGCAGCGGCCAATCCGCCGGCAGCGCTTGTTCGATGGCCTGCCATTGGGCGGCGTCCAACACCCGCAGCAAAGTGTCGGCGGCGCAACTCAGTACGCCGTGTACGGTTTCGCCCGCCCGTTGCACGCTGAGGCGGCAATCGAAGCGCTCGGGCAGCGGCTCATCGACGCCGTCGAGGGGTTCGAGCGGCGCGAACAACCCGGCCAACGTCGGGCTCAGTTGTTGATTCACGTATTGCCAGTACCAGGGCTGCAGCGGGCCGGCGCAGACTACCGGCGCGGTGCCGAACAGGCTCAACAGCGCATCGGCATTGCCCAGGCGCAACAGGCCACGGGCGCTGCCGAATGGCACGGTGGCAGCGCTATCGAAGGACCGCAGCGGACTCAAGGTCAGGCGCCCGTCATCCCCCGCGCTGGAAAAATCCAGCCAACAACCACGGCCCAGCAATCGGCTGGCGGCGGCGACGCTCGGCGCAACCTGGCGCAGTGTCAGCGGCTTCATGCGACCCCCATCGACAGGTCAACGTCGTGCCCCAGTGCGTCGGCAAACGCGTCTTCGCAGGCTTGATGACGGGCACTCAAACGCGTCAGCACGTCACTGCGCTCGAAGCCCAGTTCAATCGCCCAACGGCTGTCACGCTTGTTCGCCCGCACCTGAACCTTGCCCAGGTTGGGCATCAGCAACGTGGCGCTGAACGGGCGGTTGCCGTAGGCCGGCAGTTGCAGCGCCAGCTCATCAATCAATTGCGTCGGCACGCCGTCGGCCGGGGCGAACATGTTGAAATGGCTGCCGCCACCGGTGCCCGACTGATCGCCCTTGCCGCTGCCCGACGGCACCAGCAGTTGCTCGAAGAACAAGCCGTCGGCATCCAGGTGGCGGGTGCTGTCGCGGCCCTGATTCAGTCGGCTGTCCGCCAAACGACCGCGCTCCGGCTCGTTGCGCCGAGGTTGCGCATTGGCGGCCGCTGGATTGTCGGCCCGGGGCTGGATCGCCGCCGGTGCCGGTTTCTGGGGCGGACGCGGCGCCTGGTGCTGGATCGGTGCGTTCAAAAGCTCATTCCTCATTCAGGGTCTCGCTCATGCAGGCGAGTTTTTCCACGGCGCGCTGGCGGGCCTTGGCTTCCAGCCGCGCTTGCTCGATGCGCAGGTGTTGCTGCTCGATGCCGTAGCGCAATTGGTTGGCGTTCTGGCGGATGTAGGCGAGGCGGTCGAGCATGCGGCGTTCCTTGTCATGCCAGCGGTCGACGTCATCCAGCGCCATGGTTTTCTGCAGGTGCGCGGCCGACAACTGCTGACGCCGGACCTTTTGGTTGTCCCGTTCCTGAACCCACGACTGCTCGGTGAGCCGCAACTGTTCGTACATCGCCTGCAACTCATCCTGCAACTGACGCTGGGCACGTTCGGCACGGGCCTGGCGGTGTTGGCGCAAAGGCGTCAGCACGCCGATCACTTGTTCCAGGGCGGCGCGGTCCGGGTCGGCTTCGAGTTCGTCGTCCATGCTCAACCCGGCAACTGCGAGGTGATTTGCATGAGCAGCTCAAGGGTGGTTTCCAGCGGCACCGGTTCGCGCAGGTCCTGGCGCAGGAAGTCATTGATGGCGTCGTTGAGTTGCACCGCGCAATCGGTCACCGGATCGGACCCAGGCTGGTATTCCCCCAGGCGCAGCAGCATTTCCACTTGCCGATAGGACGCCATCAACCGGCGCAGGCGATTGTTGGCTTGCTGGTGTTCGCGGCCGGTGACGTTGCTGAGGATCCGGCTGATGCTGGCCGGCACATCGATGGCCGGGTAATGCCCGCGCTCGGCGAGTTTGCGCGAGAGCACGATATGGCCGTCGAGCAGCGAACGCACTTCGTCGGCCACCGGATCGTTCATCGAATCCTGTTCGATCAGCACCGTATAGATCGCGGTGATCGAGCCGTTTTCGCTCATGCCGGCGCGTTCGACCAGTTGTGGCAGCAAGGTGTACACCGACGGTGGCAACCCCCCACGGCCCAAGGGTTCGCCGGCGGCGAGGCCGATTTCGCGTTGGGCTCGGGCAAACCGGGTCAGGGAGTCGATCAGCAACAAGACTTTCATGCCGCGATTGCGAAAAGCCTCGGCGATGGCGGTGGCGGTGAACGCCGCGCGGGCGCGCTCCATGCTGGAGCGGTCGGATGTGGCGCAGATCAGCACTGAACGCTGGCGCAGGGTGTCGTCCAGTTCATGGTCGAGGAATTCGCGCAGCTCGCGTCCGCGCTCACCGATCAAACCGAACACGATCACATCGCAATCCATGTTGCGCGCCATCTCCGCCAGCAGCGTGGTCTTGCCGCAACCGGCCCCGGCGAACAGCCCGACCCGTTGCCCTTCGCCCAACAGGATAGCGCTGTCGATGGCGCGGATGCCGGTGGGCAGCGCCGTGCTGATCCGCGGTTTTTGCATCGGTGGCAAAGCGTCGGCGATCACCGGGGTGGTGGTGCGGCGGTCATACGGCCCGGCAAACGCGCCGTCGCCGTCTCCCAGCAGCGGCCGGCCGAAACCGTCGAGCACGCGGCCAAGCAAACTGTCATCGACGCCGATGCGATGGGCCATGCCCAGCGGCCGAATGCGCGCGCCAACCTGAATGCCGTCCGGCGTGCCGAGGGCGCTGAGCAAGGTGCATTGCGGGGTGAAACCGACAATCTCGGCGAGCATGCTGTGGCCGTCGGCCTTGCTCACTTCGCACAGGTCACCGATCTTTGCGGCGGGCACCTGGCATTCGAGCAGGATGCCGTTGACCGCCGACACCCGGCCGCTGATGCGCACCGCCGAACAGTTCGACAGGCGCGAGGTTTGTTCGTGGGTCCATTGCGCCAGGGCGGTGCTCACCAGCGCACCTCGACATGCCGGTCACCGTCGAACTCGATGCGCTGCTCGTCGATCCGGCTCAGGCGCAGACCGTTGAGCACATCGCCGATGTACAGCCGTTGGCCCTCGCTGGTGACCAAGTGCGCGTTGGTGCCGCTGATGATCTGCACGATCACAAACGGCAGGCCGGCCCCCGCGGTGGCGACCTCGTCGAGCAGCGGCACCGGCAGTTCGTAACGTTCGTTGAAGCGTTGCAGCATGCGCTGATAAACCAGCAGCGCGTCGTCTTTCAGGCCCCCCTTGAGGGCCAGGCCTTCGCCGCTGTCTTCGACGCTGACGTCGGTCAACAATCGGTCGCTGAGTAGCGCGTTGAGCTGGCGGCGTACGGCGTCGCGGCTCGCAAGTTTCACCTTCGATGGTGACGCTGCGTTGGTTTTCGAAGGGGCGGGCGCGGCAATGGCGGCCACGGGCGCGCTGATGGCTTCGCTCGGCTGGCTGGCGCTGCGACTCAGGCCCCAGGCGCTGCCCATGATGCCCACCAGCACGCCGACGATCACCGCGCCGATGCGGTCGAACCGCGTCGAGCGTCCCGAAACATTCACCAGCGGCGGCGATTGCTCGGCGCTGTCCTGGGCGTTTTCGCTGGGTGCAACCACTGGCACCAGTGGCCAATCCTGCTCGGCCGCCGACAGGCACAACCAGACATTGCCCAGGGCGAAGGTCTGGTTCGGTGTCAGTTCGGTCATCGTGCGCGCATGGCCTTCTTCATCGTTGATCAGGCTGTCTTCGGCCTTCAACTGCCAACCGTCCTCGGTGCGGGTCAGCCGACAATGCAGGGCGGCGACGCCGGGGTCGTACAGCGCCAGATCATGCTCGGCATCGGCACCGATCAGCCACTGCTCGCCAATCAACGGCAACGCGGCGCCCTGGTGCAGACCACTCAATACCCGCAGCTCAAACATCACGACAGTCTCCAGGCATCAGGCCGCATAGTCGTCCTCCAGCGCTTGCTGGTCGTCTTCGAGATCGAAACGGCCCATCACTTTCACTTCGGCGACGTTGCTGATCTCGGCGAAGGACAGCACCGGCACGTGGTGGAATTCATCCTGCAACAAGGTGCGCAACGGGCTGCGCAAGTCCTGGGCGACCAGCAACACGGCGCGCTCGGCGGCGCGCAGGGGGAAGGCGATGCGCAGTTGCTGCACCAGTTGCTGGCTCGAGCCGTTGCTCAAGGCAAAGAAGGTTTCGGTCTGGGTCTGGCGCAGGCTGTCGCGCAGGATGCCTTCGCTTTCCGGGGTCAGCAGCCACACCAGCAAACCGTTGGCGCCGCAGTACTGGTTGTAGATCAGCGATTTGAGGGCGATGCGCACGTAGTCGGTGAGGGCGGTGATGTCGCGTTCATGCTGACCGTGTTCGATCAGGGTTTCGGCAATCACCCGGATCGCCCGCAACGGCACGCATTCGGACGCCAGGCGTTGCAGCACCGAGGAGAAGCGCGCCAGCGGCAGCACCCGTTGCATTTCCTGGGCGAGTTCCGGTTGCTCGGATTCGAGCCAGCCGAGGATCGCCTTGGTTTCCTGCAAACCGATGAACTGCGGCCCGCAGGCCTGCAAGGCGCGCTCCATGCGTTCGACAATCAGGGTGCTGGCGCTGATGGTTTCCACTGGGCTGTCCTGCAATTGCGCAGCGTCGGCCGGCAACCACAGCCATTGGCTTTCCTGGCGGTCGAGACTGCCGGCCACTGCCTGCTCGTACTGCCCGGCGTCCAGGGTATCGACGTCGATGGCGACGTGGGTCTGGTTGAACGTGGCCTTGAGCATCGGCACTTCATAGACCGAGAAACGGAACTCGTCCGGCGCCAGGTGCTCGGCGGTTTCGATGATGAACGAGGGCAGGGTCAGGCCGTAATGCACCACCAGGCGATTGCGCCGCTGACGGATTTCGCTGACCAGCGCTTCGATTTGCGCCATGTTTTGCTGGGGATGGAATTGCAGCAAAAACTGCCGGCTCGGGGTAAAGGTGCGCAGGTCTTCGTTGCCATTGTCCTCCGGCGCCACGGCGACCGGTTGGTCCTGGCCGGACTTGGGTTTGGCCCGCTGCAATTGCAGCACGCCGCCCAGGCTGCAAATGATCGCGATAACGATGAACACCGCCGTCGGCATCCCTGGCATCGCGGCAAACCCGAGCATCGCCACCGAGGCAATGATCCAGGCCTTGGGCTGGCTGGTGATCTGCTCGGCGATCTCGCGGCCGATGTTGGCTTCCACCCCCGGATTGTCGTTGGACACCCGGGTGATGATCATCCCCGAGGTCACGGAAATCAGCAGCGCCGGGATCTGTGCAATCAAGCCGTCGCCAATGGTCAGCACGGTATACAGCTGCACCGCGTCGCCGGCGCTCATGCCGTGCTGGATCACGCCAATGGAGATCCCGCCGATCATGTTGATCGCGACGATGATCAGGCTGGCGATGGCATCGCCGTTGACAAATTTCATCGCCCCGTCCATGGCCCCGAACAATTGGCTTTCCTTGCCCAGTTCCGAGCGTCGGCGCCGGGCTTCGTGGACGCTGATCAGGTTGGCGCGCAAGTCGCTGTCGATGGACATCTGCTTGCCGGGCATGGCGTCGAGGGTGAACCGCGCGCCGACTTCCGCCACCCGTTCCGAGCCCTTGGTGATCACCAGGAAATTGACCACGGTGAGGATCATGAAAATCACCATGCCCACCGCCAGGTTGCCGCCGACCACGAACTGCCCGAACGCCTCGACGATGTGCCCGGCGTCCTGGTCCAGCAGGATCAGGCGCGTGGTGGAAATCGACAGCGCCAGGCGAAACATCGTGGTGATCAGCAACACCGAGGGGAAGGTCGAGAACGCCAACGGGCGCGGCAAGTGCATGGCCAGCATGATCAACAGGCAGGAAATGCAAATGTTGATCGCAATCAGGATGTCCACCAGCCAGGTGGGCAGCGGGGTAATCATCATGAACACGATGGCGAGCACGACAAACGCGCCCACGATCTCCGAGCGCCGCATGGCTGCCAGGGCGATCTGGTTGAGCGCGTTGATAATCCATTGCATCAGGCAGTGTTCCCCTGGGTCGGGTTTTGCTCTTGGCGGGTGAGCTCCGCCATCAGCGTCAGCAGGTTGCCCAGGGCGGTCTGGCGGGCCTTGAGGTCGCGCCATAACAGAATGGGCAACTGCTGCAGCATCGGACGCAGACCGTTGAGAAAGGCCAGTTGGTGCTTGAGGTGTTTGCCGCCGACAAATTGCGTCAGTTGCAGGGTTTCATGCAGGTTCATGCCTTTGCCCGAGAGCGTCAGCAGGTGCTTGAGGAACGTCGGCGCATTCAATTGCAGTGCGGGGTTTTTGCCGCGCATGCGGCCCAGCAGGTGCTCGCTGGTTTGCAACAGGGTCGCGACATGCCGGGCGGTATTCAGGCCGTGCATGAGGTTGCGCAATTGCTGCTGGGTGCTCGACGGGCTGAGGGCCGCGAGGTCATCGGCGATGGCGCCGCGCAGGTCGCGCAGGGTCGGGGCGAATTGCCGTTCGCCTTCGTCCTGGCCGAGCAGGGTATCGATCAGCCCGGAGATGCTTTGTTGGCCGACCACCCCTGAATAGTACAAATCGCGCAAGGTTTGCCGGCGTCGCGGGTTGAGGCTGGACTTGGCAAACGCCCGGGCAGTATTGATGCCGGCCTGGGCCTTGTTGCCGTGTTCGCGCCGCAGCAGCTTGAGTTGCTGATTGAGGCTGACATGTTCACCGCTGGCCCCTTCGTTATAGGCCTGGCGCGAGGCGGCCTGAAGCATCACATGGGCCTTGGCCGCGTCGTCGCCACTGAGTGCCAAAACTTGCGCAAGGGTCGGGGTCTGGTTCTTCAGTTGCTTGCGCAGTTCCCGTGCCGCGCTGTCGAGGCCTTTGTCCTGGCTGCCCATCAGCAGTTGATACAGCTCGCCGAGTTTGACGGCCTTGGATTGCAGCGCGTTGGTACTGGCCATCAGGTCGCGCTGGCTCAGCGTGCGGCTTTGCTGAATCAGCGCCGAGGCGAAGCGCGTGACCTGTTGCGTGGCGGTGCCTTGATTGGTCGGCGGCGTGCTCTGGGCAAGCAGCGCCGCCGACTTGACAGGCGTTGCCGGTGCCGGTTGCTGGACATGTGGAATGTTCGGAGCCGCGATCTTCATGGCGCATGTCTGTCAGGGATATGCGCAGTGAGTGGCCGGTCCTGGCCATCCGGTTCCATCGCGATGGCAAACGGAACAGGTGTGCCATTTCTGGTATTGGATCCAATCGGCTTGTGCAAGAACTTGCACAGAAATCATCAGCAACAGTTTTAAAAACCGTTACAAATCATGTGATTACAGAAATGTGTCAATTGGCATACATATCGCTATAGCCCTGGGACATATCCTGAAATGGTTTATAGCGATGCTTTCCAGCAATTCGATGACCTGTCCAGCACCTGTTTCCGGCCTCCGCCAGCTCAATACCGAGCAGGTGCACAAGCTAAGAATCTTCATCAAGAAACGAGTGATGAACCTCGACGATGTGGAGGACATCCTTCAGGGTACATTCCTCGAAGCACTGCGCAACGAGCATAAATTTCGCTACGACTCCCAGCCGCAAACCTGGTTGTGCGGCATCGCCCTGAACCTGATCCGAAACCACTTTCGCAAGCTGTACAAACAGCCTTTTCAGGAAAGCTGGGAGGACCGCGAAGAGCAGGAATTCAGCGACGGTTGCGACATCGGCGCCCAGGTGGATGATCACCGGCAGTTGGCGCGGGTGGTCCGGGCCATCGGAACCTTGCCGATGACCATGCAACAAGTGCTGCGGGTCAGCCTCGAAATGGACGGCAACTATCAGGACACCGCCTCAAGCCTGGGCGTGCCCATCGGTACCGTGCGCTCGCGTTTGTCCCGGGCGCGGGAGCAACTGAAGCGCAGCGTGCCCTGTGTTTTTTGAGTGCCGGGGGGATTTCATTCACGGCACATTGGAACCGTTTGCGCTCGTCATGCCACACATCGGCACTGTCCGACTGAAAATGGCGACCCCTCATGCGCATTTCCAACACACCGTTACCCGCCACCGGCTCTCCATCGTTGGGTGGCGACAAGCCGTTGCGGCCCACGGCGGAGAATGCCAGGCCCAGCGCCTTGGCCACTCCGGGGGGCGGTGTGCAGTTCGGGCAACAGGCCGGGTCCCAGACGCTGGCCAGCCCGGCCAAGGATGCTCAGTCACCGAACCTGTTGGGGTTGGTGATGAAGCGTTTGCTCGGCGGCGATGAGCGCACCACAGCCGCGCGGCCGCTTACCGAAGTTACGCCCGCGACCCGTACCGCTAACACCACGGCGTCGGCGGCCAATCCTGCGGCGACGACCAGTCCCGAAGCCCAATTGCTCGACGACTCGAAATATTCCTCACCCAAGGAGCTTGAACGCTGGGCGCCGCTGGTGGCGGACCTGCCGCCGGAACAGCGCGAGCAAGCGGCCAAGGAGCTTAACCGACCGATCGCTGCCGCCCTGATGGCTACGGAAAAAGGGCCGGACGCGGCCAAGGCGATGAAGTTCATCAATGACAATCCGGCGCTGAAGACTGCGGTCGATACCGGCAAGCACGGTGGCAAGGCCGACGGCAAAATCACCGACGGTGACCTCAAGGCGTTTGCCAAGAAGATGCAAGGCGCGGCGGATAACGCCGACAAGGACTTGGCGAATTATCAGAAAGACCATCCCAATGCGGATCCTCAGTCGTTGCAGATGGTCCGCTCGGCCTCGTTGCTGCAAGCCAACGGTCCACTGGCAAACGCTGCCAGTCCCAAGCACGCGGCCGGCGCGGAGGGCGAGACCAAAGTCGACCAGTACATGGACGCCGAGGGCTTGAAGGCGTTGCAGGACAACAACCCCGGGCTCGCCGGGCCGCTCAAGCAAGCGTCGAAAACCTGGTCGCAGCCCGGCCTGCTGAACATGCTCGATCAGGGCGGCCTCAAAGGCCGAGACCTGGCCACCCATGGCCCGGACAAGAAATTCGACGCGGCGAACATCAGCAACTGGATCAAGAACCAGGCACCCACCAACGGTGGCGAGTTCGCCGGGATGCTCAGCGACGCCGCGACCCTGAATGCCGTCGCAGGTACGGACATCAGCAAGCTGGGGAAAGAGGTGTTCGAGCAACCGGAGAATTACACCGGCGCCCAGAAAGCCGCGGTGATGGTCAAGTTGCAACAAACCCAGCAGAGCGTGGTGGCCGGTTCCGATCTGCGCAAGACCGGCAAGACTGAAGAGGCCCTGGCACAAAAGATCGGCCAGTTGCAGGACGACCCCGATGTGCAGGCCTACATGAACCAGGCCATTCCCAGTCAGGAACGAGCGCTGGTGGCCAGCGACCCGTCCCTGGAAAAAGCGGTGAAGGGCCAGTTGCAAAATGTGGTGAGTGGCCAGGCCCTGCGCAACGACATGAACAGCGCCGACAAGTCCGCAAAAAAAGACACCAACCCCGACTACAGCACGGCCTTGGGCGGGTTATCGGCGCAACTGCAAATGCAGCAGGACTTGCTCGGTCCCGAGGCCAATCTGCCGACGGCTGCACAGGTGGTCGGTAACCAGCCGGACGTCCAGGGCAAGCTGCAACAGTCCTACGTCAACAATTTCAGTGAAGGCGGGTCGCTCAAGCAGTTACTGGGGCAGAAAAAAGCCGACGCCGGCCAATCCCTGAACACCAGCGATGCACAGAAAGCCGCCTATGACGCGGTGCTGCCGCAGAGCTTCGTCCAGGGTCAGCAGGCCAGTTATGTGGACGCCACCGTCGGCCAGTTGCAGCAGTCGAAAAAAGGTCGCGAGCTGCTGGAAAACGCCGGTGACGGAGCAGGGCGGTCCGGTTCGGTCTCCGATGCCGTGGCCCCGAAAAACAAGGCCCAGCAAGTCAAGGATGCCTACGACAACACCAAGCAGGGCCTCTCGTCGGCCAAGGATGGCGTCGATGCGGTGCGCAAGCTGGCCGGTCGTGAAGCATCGGCCGGGCTCGGTCGCATGGCCGGCTCCATCGGTGGAAGGATCGCCGGGGCCGTGGCGGGCGAGGCCGCCGGGCTGGCGGCGGCATCGGCCATCGGCGCGGCGGCCGGTCCCGTGGGCTGGGTGATTGACGCGGCCATGAGTATTGGTTTCGGCATCGCCGCGATTGTCGAGGCCGTGAAGAAACACACCGCGCAAAAGCATTTCGACCACAACGTCGACCCGACCCTGGAGCAGTTTGGTATTCCCAAAGCGCACTGACCAAACGCACTACCTGATGCCAACTATTTAATACACCACGAGGATTGCCCATGAACTCGATAACGCCTCCCGTCCATTCCCAATCGTTGCATACACCCGAGCCCCTTGAGTTGCAGACGCGGGGAGCCTCGACATCGGCCAGCGGGAGTGTCGCAATCACCCCGGGTAGCCCGGAAGCACTGGCGGGCCTGAAAACCCAAATGACCGAGTTGTTCAGGGGCGACCGAACCGAAGAAAACGGGGCAGAGATGGATGCGTTGGCCAACGGACGGGCCAACAAACTGCATGAGATGGGTTTCACCCCCGCCGCCATCGAGGGTCTGCTGGACAAGGCCGAGCGCATGGACCGGGTGACCGTTCCGACCCAGGGCGCAGTGGGCGGCTTGCCATTCGGCGTGGTCACCGTGGTGCTCGACAAAGTCCCTGGGGTAACGGCCGATGCTGCCGGGAACCCGGGGTATACCGGTTACATTGCCGGGTCCATGTCGGGGGCGGCCGATGTCGTAGGTGCCGGACTGCTGACCAAGGCGACCGAAGATTCGCTGTGGCTGAAGGCGCCGGCCGACAAGCTTGAAGACATCATGGCGGCCTCCCAGAAGACCAAGTCCGAGGCCAATCCGCTCAAGCAGGCCGGGCAAAGCGCCACAGCCCTGCAGACATTTACCGTGCGTAACGTCGCGCGCCTGGGGGTTGCGGCAGCGCTCAATGCCACGCTCGGGCCCAAGGCCGCCGCCGCGGCGGATACGGCCATCGGCTCGGCGGGCGGCATGGTGGCTGGCGCCGGGTATGCCGTGATCATGCATAACCATCAAAAAGCCGCCGGCCTGGTCGGCGGGGCGCAGTTGTTCGGGCGCAAAGACTGGGAAGAGCAAGTCATTGAACTGAGGGATTGCAGTCCATCCAAGCCTTACATCAACGGCGCCAAACGCGCCGCCAAATTCCCTCTGGACGTTGCGACCGATACCTTGAGCTCTGTGCGTAAGGTTTTTGAAGGCGGCAACCTTCTGACTAACGGCGGTGCGCTGGCAGGCGGTTTCGCGGTGACGGGCATAGCGCGTAACGCGGCCAAGACCGCTGCACTCAATCACGGGTTGCCGGCGGGCGCCGTTGCGGCGGCGGATCATGCGGTCAACGTCGCGGGTTCGGCATTGACCTTCGCCGCTTACGGTGCCGCCGGTGTGCTGGCCGGAAAAGCGACGGACAAAGGCGTCAAGGTGATTCAGGAGGACATTCCGCCCAAGGCGCAGAAACTGGCGGACGGTGCGCAGAAGGGCATTGAGACCGGGGCGAAGGCCACCGGGAAATTTGCCGGCGACACCTATGGCTCGGCCAAGACAGGCTTGGCCGAGGCGGGCACAGCGATCGGAGATGCCTACACCACCGGCACGACAGCGCTTGGAGAGGCCTACAACTCCGGCACGACGGCGCTCGGCAATGCGGCGCTTTCCGGTGCCAACATGGTTGGCGATCTCGTCCAGCGTTCGGGTTTGCGTAGACGTCCAGCGCCCACCGATGGCGGTGCAGACCAGGTGTGAAGGCCCCCCCCGATGCGCAAACATCGGGGACTTCAACAGGTTTGCCGCGCTTGCATAAACCCGATGACAAGGCGCGCCGCTTCATCGGGTGCTGCCTGAAGCAGACAATGCGGCGCTGTCACTTCAAACACCTGCATTTGCGGTTTCAGGTCCGAGATCCGTCGCACGGCAGCCGCGGGCACCACGCGGTCCCGGGTGGCGCGTAGATAAACCGTCGGCACATCGATTTGAGCAAGTTGCGCCGACATATCGACGCCGAGCACCGACCGCAGTCGTGCGCGCATCACCGAGGGGCTGACCTGATTGATCGCTCGACTCAAGGCCATGCGCAAGGCTTGGGTGGAGAATCGACCGAGCAGCAATGGGCTGAACCACCCGGCAGGCACGATACCTATCGGCAGGAGGTTGACCAGGAAGCTCAAGCGATTGAACAGCGGGCGCGGGTTACTGGCGAACGTGCAGCACAGCACCAGCCCGACTTGTTGCGGCAGACGCAAGGCCGTCAGGGCGAGGGCGATCGGTCCCGAGAAGGACTCACCAACCAATACGAACGGGCGGTCGCTGGGCAGCGATTGTCTGGCAATGGCTTGCAGTTCTGTGTAGTTCAGCGGGACGTCGCCGGGGTAGGTCACGACAACGACGTCGCAAGCGTGGTCGAGGGCCGACACGAAAGGCTCGAACAGTTCACCTGTTCCATCCATTCCGGGCAGCAGGACAAGCGTCGGCAGGTTTGATCGGTCCATGTCTTCCTTCCTTGGCGAGTGGCTATTCTGGCCCATTTGACCCGTCTCGTGCTTGTCAGAATGGGCCTGTTTATCTGTGGGGCGCCGGCAGGCGGATCTCCAGGTTTTGGGCTACTACTGACAAGCCCTTTTCCATTTTCCTGTCAGGAGCTTCCTTATGTTGTCTCACTGGTCTCTTGCGGCGATCCACCTCTTGGCGTTTGCCATGGGCCTCTGGGGCGTGCTGACCCGAGGCACGGCATTAAGCCGCCTGGCCGCGGGCACGGCGCCGGTCCGCAGCGTGCTGGTGGCCGATAACGTGTGGGGGATTTCGGCGGGGATATTGCTGATCACCGGTTTGATGCGGGCTTTTGGCGGCTATGAAAAAGGCACCGACTATTACCTTCACCAGCCGTTGTTCCATCTCAAGATGACGCTGTTCGTGATCATCCTGCTGCTGGAACTGGCGCCGATGATCACCTTGATCAAGTGGCGGATCGCCTTGGGACGGGGCGCCGCCATTGACTTGGGGCGGGCCAAACTGTTTGCCCGCATCAGCCATATTGAAGCGCTGTTGCTGATGCTGATGGTGGTTGCGGCCACCGGCATGGCACGGGCGGTGACCTTCGGCTAGCGTGGACCTGATTCGTCGTGGTTAAAGAGAAAAGTCTGACAGCCATGGCGTAGCCGAAGCCGGTAGTATCGGCTTCACGAAATGGGGGAGGGTTTGGGGGACGAGCGTTCAGCAAAATACCGAGCCTGAATCTTTAGCCAGCCATTGCGCTGAAGCGAACGGGCTGGCTGCTGACTGCAACAGGATTCAGGGTGTTTGCGGCTTGTCTGGAGCGGTCAGGCCAGCCTGAATGCGCTGATAGATTTCTTCGCGATGCACGGCAACGTCTTTCGGAGCGTTGATGCCGATCCTGACTTGCTGGCCGCTAACGCCCAGAATGGTGATAGTAATGTCATCACCGATATTTATGCTTTCACCGACTTTGCGGGTGAGTATCAGCATGGTCTTCTCCTTGATTGCTTTGTAGGGCACCTGATTCAGACAGTGCAGAGGTCGGTGTAGTTATAGATTAGTGCGAAGTCTCACGGTTTGGGTGCCTCTTTCTGACGCGCAGATGCTGCATTAATTCCCAAGGCGTAACTATACAGAGGCCGCAACCATCATTCTCGTTGTTTTAAGCCCATTTTACGGGACTCGGGAAGTATTCATGAATGCTAAAATCCGCTCTTTTGGCATTCAGAGGGAAGCGTTGTGCGCAAATTGGCCTTGGTAATCGCAGTATTGGCGTTGGCAGGATGTGGTGAAGGCAAGGATGCGAGCGCTCAAAAGACGCCATCCGCGACCGTTTCCGCACCGGTAACGGCACCCGCCGCTGCAGCGGCTCCGCAATGGGATCTCGAAGTGCGCGGCGAAACAACCCAGGCGGTGAGCGACCTGAGCGGCTGGCTGATCGAACACAGCTTCGTTTCCAATGTGGTCCGGGAAAACGGCAAGGATCGGATCCTGCTCGGTCCGTTCCCTTCGAAAGCCGAGGCCGAGGCCCGACAGGCTGACCTGAACGCGGCCCTGACCCGGGCGAAAAAGATGAACATCGAATCGCTGATCATCGAGCGTCCGGCGGCGCAGTAACCGCGCATTTGTTCAGGCGCCGTTCAGCGGGGAATCCTAAAGGGTGTCCACGGTGACTCGTATCTATACGTAGTCATTTTCGATTCCCAGAAGGAGCTCCCCCATGGCCTCCACCAATCCTTACAAAATGTTCGACGCGGTCTTGCGGCGCAAGCAGACCCTGAGCCCACACATGATGCGCGTCACCCTGGCCGGCCCGATGGTCACCGAGATGGCCACCTGGGCGCCGGATCAACGGGTGAAACTGTTCTTTCCGGCAGAAGACGGATCACCGGCCAGGCTCGCCCACGACGATGGCTGGTACGCCCGCTATCGCTCAATGCCGGTGGCCCAGCGTCCGGCGATGCGCACCTACACCATCCGTCATTTGCGTGCCGAGCAGGGCGAAGTCGATATCGATTTCGTGTTGCACGGTGAAACCGGCCCCGCGTCCCGTTGGGCCATCCGAGCGCTGCCGGGTGCCTCGATCCAGATCACTGCGCCGGATCGACATTTTTCGGCGCAGGACGCCGGAGGTTTCGAGTGGAAGCCACCTCAAGCACTCAAGCAACTGTTGCTGGTCGCTGATGGCACTGCGTTGCCCGCGGCTCTCGGCATTCTCGATGAGCTGGCGGCCATGGCCGAGCCGCCGGTGACCCAGGCTTTCTTTGAAGTCGACAGCCGCGAAGATGCCTTGCCGGTGCCGGACTGGCCCGGGCTGTCTGTTGAATGGCTGATTCGAGATCACGCGGTTGCAGGATCGCTGATGGTCGAGGCAGTCCGGCGGGCGAATCTGCCGTCATTGACCTCGAAAGCATCCGAAACGGAGGAACTGACGCAAATCGATGTCGACGAAGAGATCCTCTGGGAAACCGCCGAGTCGGCCAGTGACGGTTTCTACGGCTGGATTGCCGGGGAAACGGTGGCGGTGATGAGCCTGCGCAAGTACTTGATCAAGGAGCGCGGCATTCCTCGGGATTCGCTTAACCTGATGGGCTATTGGCGCTGCAACAAAGTCGGCGGTTAGAAACGAACAAAGGCCTCGGGTTTTGAAACCCGAGGCCTTTGTGTTTTCAGCGTTTGTTCAACCGCAGGCTTTCATGTCCACCGGGCCGACAAACTCGTTGCCGCGCCCCATCACACACGCCACGCTCTGATTGCGCTGACGCTCCCAGGTCTGCACCGGGTAGGTCTTGTTCCAGGCTTCATACAATTGGCGATCCTGTTTGGACAAGCGCAAACCGTACTGCTTGCTCATGTAGAAGTACGTCCGGGCAATCATCCCGCGAATCGATGGGCGGGGCATGACCTTCTTTGCCTTGAAGTCGACCTGGGTCAGGCACGAACCGTATTGACCCGATTGCACCGGCAGCCAGCCAAAACTGAAGTTGCTGCGATCGCCATTCACCTCCTTATCCCGGACGACCGTTTGATGACAACGCAAGGAAATGTGAAAAAAACCCTCAATTTCAGATTGTTAGGAGGTGTGCTGTCGATAAGTAGTCCGTCTTCAGCATGTCAACGCTGACATTTTGGCCAAAATCCAATTGTTCAGACGAACGGTAGGCTGGTTTGAAGCAAGGGAACCAAGTGGCTGAGGTTTAAATCAATGGATGGGAAGATTACGGCGGCATGCGTGCTTATTGCCTTTCTCGAATCCTTTTGCAGTACCTGAAAACAGTAGCCGGACTTAGCTCAAGATTTTTTGAAATATTCTTTTGACCCAACCCCGACTGTAGAAGGGCTTCGGTCTTTTCTTCTGCTAGCTTTTGGCGCGATTCACTCGAAAGGCCCTCTGTAATTTGAGCTCGATCAACTTCCTTCTGGAATGCTTCGAGCAACCGGTTCTGGCTGAGCAGGGTAGTCGCGGCCAGCGCGCCTTTTATCGTCTGTTGAACGGACTGCCCAGTCCGCACGGATTCGCATAAAGCGATCACGAGTGGTTCAACTTGGAGAGTAGCAGCAATGGAAACGAGCCTATCTAGCGTAACGCTCGAATTACCGTTCTCAAGCCAGCTCGTGTAATGACGACTGATAGCTTCTGAAGCTCATCCTGGCTCATGCCCTTTGCTTTACGCAGAGCTCGCAGCGTTACAGCGAAGGCGCGCCTCATCGAAGTCTTGCATCCCCAAAAGGAAAGGATAAGGCCGCTATGCCAGAACGCATCACCTCGCGAAGGGGGGCTGCTACCGTGAAAGGCTGCAGCTAGTCGAGGATGCCTCACACGATCCTTCCTTTTCGGTAATCGATGGTCGCCTCAGCAATTAGCTGGCTGATACAGATTCTGTAGAATCTGAACGCCATAGCCATTTGAAAAACCACAAAAGCCGTTCGTTGCCGTTTGCTCTATATCTTCCAGTGCCCATACACCGTGGATCTGGATAGCCCCAGCCTTTCCATGACGTCTTTCCGGCTAAATCCTGCCTCCTTTAGCTCCCTAATAGCCTGAGCATTTTTAGAGCCTTCCGGCTTCCCACGCGAGCGCTGCACAAGCGTGTCGTCAACGATCTGTGTTGCAAGAAGATCTAATCCTCCTTCTGACCGAAAACTCTCCAGTTCCACACGGGCTCGTTCCAAAGCCGCTTCGGGGGGCTCGCCATTACTCATCGAGATGCTGATGGCTAGAAGGGCTACAGGGTCAAGCTTCAGAGGCGTGGATAGCTCGATCAATTTATCAACGGTGATGTTGATCTTCCCACGTTCAAGCGCACTGATGTTTGTGCGCGCGGTGACAGACGCCAAGTCTTCGTATGCCAGCCCGCGCACCGACCGGACTACCCGGATCGTTGCGGCAATCTCTTTCTTGAGCGACATGATCGTCCCTAAAAAGCGAGGATAGGGCCACACTCGAAGTGTTTAGATAAACGTCGATTGATGTTATTATTCCGGACGACGCCAATTGAAAGCCTGGTGAGCTGCCGTTGTATCTGCACCCAGGCGTCCTTTGGGGCCTCGCATTGACCTAATCGAGTTCGAAGGATCGTAAACGTATTCCATGTATTGACGCGATTTAATCCCGCAAATGTAGGAATTTCTGTCGGTCATGGAAGCGGCGAGCTGATTGTTAAATGGGCATGGAAGCAAAATTCAAGCGGGTTGCCTCATGCGCGCACCACATACGAGTATCAAAAATGTTTATCTCAGATGAGTCCTACTCATTTCGTTTTCCTGGGCTTTTTGGAAGCGGGCAATCGGCTTGGCGAATGCTTGAGCGGCAATCGATGGATCCTTGGTATCAAGTCATCCGCAGGATCTGCGAAGGTTCGGGGCATCGCATTGAGAAATTGATATCGACTAGCGCCTCTGTCTTGGTCGAAATTCTCGCGGATAGCAAAACCAGTTCGGTTGAGGTCGTACAGGTCATAACACCGCCCTGGATGAACGCCACTCCTTTGGATCGTATGGAGACTTTGATCGAGTTGACCGCTGGATACGACCATAGTGGCGAATATGTATTGCTTCACAAAGTCGAGTGTGGAGCGGTTTACAGCACGTCTACTGATGGTACGAGCGACACGAGTTTGCTCACGGAAGTGAAAACCATCTACGAAGATCCCAAGCGTAACGCATCGATGGTTCCGGAATATCCCACAGTACTGATGCCTAAAATTCCGGAATAGTCCGAGGCGAACATGCTATGAAGCTCCAAATCTACTCAGATCTGCACCTCGGCTTCGCTCGATTCAAGCCCGCCGCGCGCGACGCGGACGTAGTAATTCTCGCCGGTGACATTGATATCAAATCGCGCGGCGTAGCTTGGGCGAACGACACATTCCATTGCCCGGTGATTTACGTTTGCGGAAATCATGAGTTTTACGGCGGTCACATCGATCGCACGCTTCGAAAAATGAAGGACGCCGCAGCGCCACATGTTCACGTCCTCGAAAACGAAGTCTTGATACTCAATCAGACGAGGTTTTTGGTCACGACTGCATGGACAGATTACTCGTCGACCGGAGATGTCGTTGCCGCGAAACGAGTCGCGTGGGACTGGATGAACGATTTCACTGTGATCAGAACTGATGCAAATTTCCGGCGTTTACGTCCTGATGACTTGATCGCTAAATCTCAGGCGGCGTACGCCTGGCTAACTGGCGAATTGGACAAGCCCTTCGCGGGTAAAACTGTTGTCGTCACTCACCATGCCCCCGCTTTGGAACACGTGAGTGAGGATTTTCCTGCACACCTCAGTGCTGCGTACGCAAACAATTGGCCTGAGCTTCTAGAGAAGGCCGATCTTTGGGTGTACGGGCATACCCACATCGCTGCGGATTTCGTTAAACGAGGCTGCCGAGTTGTGTCAAATCCTCGCGGATACCCGACCGAAGAGACCGGTTTCGACCAGGATTTTCTGATCGAGATTTGATGAGCTGTCTCTCAGTTATGAACCTTAGCGAACTGAATTTCGCTGCGTACGAATTCGAGAAAATTACATGGTCACGTTAGAAGAAATCTCGCAGCTACTTTACGGCGCAGGCGCGGAGATGGCTGGCTGGTTGGGGGCTGAGGAAGACCTGATCTATTTAGCAGCAAAGTCATTCCCAGGCAAAGCATTCTGCGTTGTTCGGCAGTGGAATTTAATCGACCTTACGGTTAACCCTGATGAGAAAGAAAAGCTCACCGGGCTCGGTCTACTGCCCGCGACTCTCTTCGCGCACGAAGTTGTTTTTGATAGTCGAAATCGATTTCAGGCGGGCATGTGGGTACGCAGTAACTTCGGAAAATCCTTCGCAGAAGGCTGCATGTTTGAAACCAAGAGTACGGTCTACCTCCTGCTGGGATCGGGCCTAAGAAAAAATGCCAGCATAGGTGCTGCTTTTTCTATGAAAGCGGATTGAGCTATGACTGGCGCAAAATACTACTTGAGTCATGTGGAGATGGCCGATGCCAGAAATCATCGAAGTCGAATTTCATAGTAAATATCTCAGTGACTTCCAAATGAGTCGCCTTGTACAAGCGAGTCTCCGAAAATACACAGTGGCCATTACGGCTTTTATCAGCGATGCAGTGATCATTGATGATAGGTGCCTCGGAGTGTCTTTCGATCACCTGCAGCAAGACGACGCGTATCAAACAGCCAATGGCGGAATTATTCGCACAGAAAAAATACAGAGAGCATGGAAAGAAGGGCGGTTTTGGCTTCTTGAGACGCGAGAAGGAAATTACCTCGTTGGTAGCTTCAAGCGTGGGGGTGGGCGACGTAGTTTTCTTGAGTTGCTTCGTTCCGGTGAACGTCTCCAATCTGAGGATTGAATATTCTGGGGGGTGGAACTGCATGGCATCTGATGAACGCTGGACAGTTGCTCGGGCAACGAGAAATTTCGATGAGTTGCTTGAGAAGGTGATCATGATGCGTAAACCGGTTTTTATCGATGGTCAGCAAAGGAGAGCTGTTCTGATCTCGATAGAGGAGTGCGCCGTCCAGGATGAGCTCCGCTCCCGCGTTCTGTCAGACTTCTGAGGCATCGCTTGCTAGGCCTAATACGGTTTGAATCAGCAGCGCTCCGAGTTAGCCGTGCGGAGCGCTTCAAACTGCCTCTATGCTGTGACCCTCGTTTACCATCGGACGGTTCACAGCTGGCCTTGGCTCAGTAACCGTACTCGTTCAGCAGCTTCTGCAAAAACTCACGCCGCCGTTGGACGATGCTCAAAATGAGATAGTCGCGGTCGGTGTCCCTCGTCGACAAATGCCCAGCGTCCACAAGGCCGTGGATGTAGCCTTCAGCTTTTCCCCTCGCTTCAAGTAGGTCTTCGATGGAGGTGCTTTTGTAAATGTCGCCAGCGATGAGCTGCCACCGCTTTTTCTGCCAATGCCCGACGGAGTCATCGGAAAATTTCGGTGCGTTGATCAGAGTGTTGAAATCGGTGCGTGCGTCAGGTGTGTTCAAAGCGGATTCTCAGAACAGTGATAACTGAGCGGAGGCTATCATGCGCACACTATATCGCCTGTTGTTGGCTGGTTTTTATAGGCGCTGGCGCGAAGGGACGACATCAATGATGGTGCCCGCTTTCGGTGGCGTCTTTCAACGTTGTGGCGCGTACAGGCAGTGCTATTCAGCGAGTACATTCCTAGCCCGGAGTTCGATATGGGATACCTCAGCCTAGAGGACATCTACCCCGATGACGTAAAGATATATGGCCATCTGCGGGTGGGGATGACCGACCTCTACGTAAAAGACAATCATGCCGTTTATGGTGTGGTTACGCGTGGTCAATACCGCGAGCTGACCAGCAGGTTACTGCGTGACGAAGCAGTGCAAATCATCATCAGCGCTAAGCTCGCAGCGTTGCCTGAGGATTACGATCCGTGGATAAGGCGGATCGAGCGCAATCGCGCCTTACACGCTAGGTATGGGGACAAGTTCGATCCCTGGGGGGACGACTGACAGCCCCCACGTCCAATCACTAACGCAGCGCCTAATCTTACTGGACGACCTGGTAGTCACGCTCCTCGCAAATCCGTCGGTGCTGTAAATAGTGGGATGAACACGGCTCCAATGACAGGCCGCGCTAACAATTCGTTGAAAAGGAAAGGGCGTTGAAGATATTCCTAGATTGCGAATTCACCCAGCTCAATCAGGACTCGAAGCTCATATCACTAGCGCTGGTATCGGAGTCCGGCGAAGAGTTCTACGTTGAGCTGACGGATACCTATGTGGTTGAGGACTGCAGTGATTTCGTCATCCATTATGTTTTACCGCAGCTCGATCCTAGACGGTATGGCCAGTCGCTCATCGAAGCCAAACACTCACTTCGAAGATTTCTAGGCGGCTTCGATGGAGAGCTTGAGGTATGTTCAGATGCGCCAAATTGGGACTGGGATTTTTTCTGTTATCTCGTTGATGTTAAGAATCAACCATGGCCAGAGCAGGTTATGAGTCAACCGACCAACCTCATAAGCCTTTTCAGTCAGGTCAATGCAGAAGTTCTTGAGCACGTTGAGCTATGTGATCCACCTCACCATGCTTTGCTAGACGCACGAGTGCTTGCGGAGCTATTCAAGATATCGGTATCCCAGTTTAAGGTTTCACCATAATAGGGCTTCTTAGCTCGAAGATTTCTTACGTCGTAATGAATTTTTGCAGCCCATGACTGGCAGATGACCTGCGTAAGTAGCGAGCGTGCCATAAGGAGTGGAAGGTGCGAGCTTGAGCTTGACGACACGCGATGATCAACTTTGTACGGTGCGCAGCAGGTGATCGAGTTCACCGCAATGGATACGGCGGGGGGAGAAACTGAATTATTGGAAATTATGGCTCAGCCATAATTACTGCCCAGACATAATTTTTCATTTCAAAAATCTTCTATCTAGGTAATAGCTCGAGAAGGCATCGGCGTGGTTTTTGGCCACAACCGAAAAGACCAATACGATCGTTTTGGCGACGGCCACCTGATCAGGACTTCTGACGTGTTGAAGGTCTAACGCGAGGGGAGACTCAGGGTGATGACAGCCGTGAACTCCCGGTACGTGCTCGCAACGTTCCAGCGTGGAAATGGGCGTTCGAGTCTGCGCGATTTTCTACGTCTTTCACGGCGGCAGCACCATTTCACCCCTCGGGTGCAGCAATTATGCCTGGCCAGCTGCTCCTCCACCTTTAATCAGGTACGATCCTGATGACGACTCATCAACAATCGAGATCGAGACATGCAAGATGGCTGCTGGCCCTTCCATCTCTTCGGTGCCAATTTCGCCACTGAAGCCGTTGCGCAAACATTTGTGTTTGAACAGTGGGAGCCAGAGCCCCCTGAAAGCGCAAGCGAAGCCGAGTACGTTTCGTGGGAAGACCGGAATCCAACCTGGCGAATAGCGGAAGATCTTGGGTTCTTTATGGATTCAGACTTCGTTGAGCTTGCCGGCACCCCAGATGACGTCATAGCTCAAATCCGTAGTCAGTCCGAGAGAGCGCTGGTCAGCTCTAAGGTAGGAGAATTCACGCACTTTATAATGGTGGGTTCGAATGCCATCTGGGGCGACCGTCGTTCGACCTCTACACAAGTGGAACCGCTGGTACGTTTGCCGGAGAGCACTGCAACCATTTCATATCTGGGTCTGTTCAACGGAGTTTGACTTCCCGAAAGGGCGTGTCTGCGTTCGGCCAGCTACTGCGGTATACGATTGAGCGCTTTCGACCCAAAGCGGTCAGCGGCGCTGTACACATGAGTGATCACCATGCGTTGAACAACCACCCTCTAGTCATTTGATATATCGGTAGACCTTTGTTGTGCGCACCGAGAACCCCGCGCTCTCGTATAAACGATGAGCAGATTCACGATCTGGGTTGGATGTTAAATCCAGTGTTTTCGCCCCAAGGTCACGGCTTTTTTCTATTGCTGCTTGTATCAGTGCTTTGCCAATCCCCTGACCTCGGGCACTGGCATCCACAACGACGTCTTCGATCCAAGCACGAATTCCTGTCGGAATGCGAAAATGAATTAGGGTCAGCGCCCCCAAGATGCTTCCGCCACCTGCTGCTTTCACCACCAACAAATCGGAGCACTCTGAATCCACAATCTGCTTCAAATCTTCCATTGTCATCGCTTGAGCGTTTTTAGAAAGCTGTGGGAGAAGGTCATTCAAAGATCTGAGTAGTACAGGATCGGTTTCTTGAACCACCTCGACAATAGCGGATTGGTTTCTCATTAGAGATCCTCAAGCGAAAGGGCGATGAAGCTTCAATGGTTCAATTTGACACATTACCCGAAAGGGGCTGCGGGTGTCCGCTTCTGGCCCAGAGTGTGTAAAAACGCTTCGCCAAAATTGAAGTGTGCGCGTCTACGTTAAATCTGAAATTTATCGGCACGTCAGCAGATGTGGATTTCGCGTAGAAACGCGATTTCCAGTCCGGTGTTGAGTACCTGACGCGCTCAAAAACGTTTTTACACAGCCTCGGCCGTTTGTCGCCCATCGTGACAGCCAGCAAGACTTTTGGTATTCCGTGTCCACCTTCAACTGAGCCTCCACCAACCCTCCGACCTAGCACCTATTGTAGGGAAGGGCACCCCCCACCTTTGGGTATTGTGGGTAAGGCAATAGAAATCTACCGAAATGAAAAGTGCCCACTTCGTTGCTGTGACGGGGGGAGACCAGATGTTAATAGGTGGCTTGGATATTGCTCTGATGCTCCTACTGACCGATTAATGAATTAAAGGAGATAGAGCCTTGTGGAAATATCCTCTGCTTCTTGTCATGACGCTTGGAATAGGAATCCTTGCAATCGGATGGGCTTCGAGCGTTATCGTTCTGCTCTGGGTGGTGCGGTGACCTTCCAACATTGAGTCACCCGTGCTTTGGATCGCCTGAATGACTGCACCGGCTGAATGCTGCCTGCCGCGACCGGCTGCAACGACCCAAGATAGGTACGCCCGATAGCGTAGTCTGGTATTTCAGTCGTCCGTTCACTGCTTAAGCTCGTTGTTCGGATAATCCACTTTCATAAAGGGGGCAAAAAATGCGCCTGGCTGATTTCATCCAACAAAACATGGAACCAATCCTTCAGCAGTGGGAGGACTTCGCCAAGACGCTGACCCCGGCCGCTGAGGGGATGGATGCGGTGGCCTTGAGAGATCACGCAGAGCACATGCTGCGGACTATTGCCGCTGATCTCCAAACCCATCAGAGCCCTGAAGCAAGAATCTTGAAATCTCACGGAAATGCGCCTCGATTGAACAGTATCACCTCAGCAGAATCACACGCGAACATTCGACATGCTTCGGGCTTTACCATTGGACAGGTGATCGCAGAGTACAGAGCCCTGCGCACCAGCGTGCTTGCGTTGTGGCTGCCGCCTGACCATGTGTCCAAGCATCAAGAAGTTAACGATGTCATTCGATTTAACGAAGCGATTGACCAGGCGCTCGCGGAGTCTGTGGTGACATATGCCACTGCTGTAGAGACAGCGCGAAACGTGTTTCTTGGCGTACTCGGTCACGATTTGAGAAGCCCGCTCGGTGCCGTATTACTCAGCGCTGAAGTTCTTTTGCGTGCTGGGGATCTCCCGCCAAAGCCTACCAAGAATGTTTCGTGTATTTATACGAGTGTGAAGCGATCTATAAAAATAGTGGGTGATCTTCTAGATTTCACCCGCACTCAGTTAGGATCGGGAATTCCAGTTCGTATGGAACATGGCGATCTGGTTCAGACCTGTAGGGGAATGGTAGAAGAAGCTAAAGCCTACCACCCAGATCGACAGGTCGATTTGATGACGGAAAACACCCTGCCCTGGCGGTTTGATAAATCTAGGATGGAGCAGGTTATCTCCAATCTAATTGGGAACGCGATTCAGCACGGTGAGGCCGACACTCCAATTACCGTCACCGTAAAAGCCGTTGATGGATTTGCCTTATTGTCTGTCCATAATGCTGGACTTCCAATTGAGGAGAACGCAAAGCCGAGTCTCTTTAATCCGTTGATTCGACATCTACAAGGCGGCGTTGAGTACGGCGCCGAAGCGGGGCTGGGGCTAGGGCTCTATATCGCTTCAGCTATCGTAAGCGCTCATCACGGTAACATTGAAGTCGAATCTGACGCTGATAGCGGTACTACTTTCACCGTCCGTCTTCCATCGATAGTCACTTAGGTAGCTTGGACACAGCACTGCGGGTTAGTGGCCGTCCATGGGCGTCAGCGGTCTGTCATGAGCGACCGCTATTGGCCTATAGCTGTCGGTCGTTCCGTAGGCTGCACGCCCACTATTGCACTAGCAGTATTGGCCCGAGGAGGGGTGAGTAAAGTTTATCTAGGCGCGGCCATCTGAATGTAAACCAGCCGGGTTAGTCATGGGATTGCCCTCGTCTTTTTGGACTTACCGCACTGAATTGTCTAGTGTCCCACCTTCATCCGGGGCGTGGTTTACTACCATTGGCGCGGATGAGCTGCCGACGCTTGGAACGACCCCTTATGCCTATAACTCTACCTATATCTACTCATTGGTAAGGTACAGCGCAATGGATAAGACGATCACCGTGGATCAGCTGGCTACCACCGACCTTAGATCAATCAACGAGATATGGCTCGCTGGGACTCATACCCAGTTATGCCTATGGCGTGGCGAACAGGTCTTCACCCACGAGATGATGAGCGAGGGCACCCACGATCAGAATGTCCGCCGCCTGTGCTTGCAGTTGGTCGACTCTGACGATCAAACCGCAGTGGCCCGCGTAGAGGTAATTGTGCGTGAACTGCTAAAAAAGATAGGAAAGGAGGGCGAGTTTTATCCTGCCGAGGAGACGGATACTCATCAATAAGGAAAGGAGTATCGGTCAATCATGGGGAGTCTATCCAGGGTTTGTTGTCGCTTCGAAGCGGATCTTCCTATGAAGATCCTGGAACGCTTAGGATTGCTCACTCAATTCAGTAACACCATGGAGCAGGCCACGGTTTATGGATATCGAATTTCGCGGTAATGGCATGCGTGATAACCCGTCTGTAGGTACATGCGATGAGTACGGTGTGAGCGGGATTACCAGCTTTGACGATCTGGCCGAAGCTCGTCGTAAGATGGCTGAGTCGCCCCCGGGCTTTATACCTTTGTTCTCGCTCGATGATCTGCACCAAGCTCGTTACACCTCGGGACATGTGCGCAACAACTTAGGGATTGACGATGCATCGGAGCAGGACATAGCGGGCTTGCCTCCAGAGTGCTTCGAGAATGGTGAATACATAGGCTATCCGACTACGAAAGCGGAGTTCGCAATCTGCCTTCGCAATTTCACAAACCTGGTTGCAGCCACGTCGTTCGAAGACGCTTGCGCTCATGGCTTGACGCTAGATGAGCGGGCCCAGCAGGAGTGGATCAGTTACCAGAACAACCCTATCTCTCTTCTAGAGCAGCCCCTTTCAGCACTTCTGGTACCTGTTCAGCAGTCTTGCCAGGCACTCGCGGCTTTTCCGAATGGCTATTTCACTTCCGACTTGGATCCTGCGAAAAACTTCTCGGTTGCGCGTCATTTTTCAGAAGCGCATAGCTATGAGTTGATGGGCGTAGGTGCTTCTTACATCGGCTTCATTCGTGCTGAGCCACCTGATACATCCCAAGCTAAGGTGGTAGCCAAAGACTTCTGTGCGCTCTACAACACTGGCGATGAAGAACTACAAGCACGCATTTCTGCAGTCGCGCAGGCGATCTTCGGTCGGACGTATCTGTGGATCCGTTACGTGGAATGAGCTCCGTGCGCAGCAAAAGCCCGGCTGATAATTACCTCCGGTCGGCTAGATACACACAATATTTGACCGCAATCCCACCTCAACGGTTAACTGTACGAACATACAGTATTGGCGTTTGCATTATGGTCACCATACTTGGGCCGCTTTCCAGTAACGGCATCCAGCTTCCTTTCTACTCCTACCGCGTGCCTGCAGGATTTCCTTCGCCTGCCGCAGATCATCTTGAGCAAAAAGTCTCGCTGGATGAGCTTCTGGATCTGCGTGCACCGCATATGTACCTGGTGCGGATCGAAGGGGACAGCATGGTCGGTGCCGGTATTTTTCCGGGAGACCTGGCAATCGTCGACAGATCTCTGGAGGTTGAGTCGGGCCACATCGTGATTGCAGCGGTAGATTGTGAGCCCGTGTGCAAGCGTCTCATCAAGGAGAGTGGCCAGATCGTTCTTAAGTCAGAGAATCCTAAATATCCTTCGCGTTACATGATGGAGGGTGAAGAGCTTTTGGTTTGGGGCGTTGTCATGTACAGCGTGCGCTGCCATGAAAAAGCCTGAGCCCGCGTTTGCACTGATCGACTGCAACAGTTTCTACGCTTCCTGCGAACGGGTCTTCCGGCCTGACCTGCGCAACACGCCAATTGTCGTTCTCAGTAATAACGATGGATGTGTGATCGCCCGAAGTTACGATGCTAAGCCATTCGTGAAAATGGGCGAGCCGTACTTCCAGATTAAGCAAAAGCTTAAGCAACACGGCATCGTCGCCTTCTCGTCGAACTATGCGCTGTACGGCGACATGAGCCAGCGCGTTATGACTGTCATCGAGTCGCTGGTGCCTGCTGTGGAGGTCTACAGCATTGATGAAGCATTCGCAGACTTGTCTGGCGTTCCTGATGATTTAGAGGGTCTTGGTCGTCGCATACGGGCTCAGGTATATCGCAGCACAGGTATCCCCGTTGGGGTAGGTATCGCAGGTACGAAAACTCTGAGCAAGCTCGCCAATCATGCCGCCAAAAAATGGCAAGCGCAGAGTGGTGGGGTGGTCGATCTCCGCGATCAAACCAAGCGACACTGGGTGTTGAAAAAATGCCCGGTGTCAGACGTATGGGGTGTGGGTCGCAAGATGACTCTGCATCTACAAGGCATGGGTATCAATACGGCGTGGGATCTCTCGCTAGCTGACCCCACTACGCTGCGTAACAAGTTCAGTATCGTCATCGAGAAGACAGCTCGCGAGCTTGCTGGCACATCATGCTTGGAGCTTGATGAGCCTGATCCGCCCAAGCAGGAGATTTGTTGTTCAAGGATGTTTGGGAAGCGGCTGACTGAGATCGCACCGATACAGGAGGCCGTCGCTACTTACATGATGAGAGCCACCGAAAAGCTTCGCGCTCAGAAATCACTCTGCAAGAGAATTCGAGTGAGTATTCGCACGGGCATGTTCAACCCTGAGGAGGCGAAATATGCCAACGGTGTTCTGGTCGAGCTTCCATACCCTACCGACGATGTTCGCCTGATGACGAAGACTGCAGTTGATGCCGTGGAGAGCGTTTTCCGACCTGGTTTTAAGTACAGCAAAGCAGAGGTGCTTCTGGTTAATCTCTGCCAGAAAGGTGAATACAGCGACGATCTTTTTTCCATCTCCCAACCTGAGGCTACCGAGAAAGTCATGGGTGTTCTGGACGCGATCAATGGAAGGTGGGGCAGGGGGACGATGCGTTTGGCAAGCGTGCCTACCGATCCAGATTGGGGAATGCGAAGAGAGATGATGAGCCAAAGTTTCACGACCCGTGTTGATCAGCTGTGGACTGTTTACTGCCGGTAGTTCGAATTGCCATCGGCTTTTGGACGGCACAGGAAGAGTATGTCGACATCACGGCCCGGCTCAGTGAGCGCTACGAAAAGATTAAGCGGTAACCGCTAAATTTCTGGAGGGCTCATGGCGCTGAGTGAGAAGTACCAGTCGGCATAGGGTGTATTGGCAGCCTGCTTTCTATTGACGTCAGGGCTCCCATCGTCCCACCAGACAGGCCCACGCTCTCCGAGCTCAGTCTTGGCCTTCTGAACCTTTGCCCTGGCCGCAGATAGCTGGCCAGCATCTCCAGAGGCTTTAGCAGCCTTCACCTCACGACGCGCAGCCATCAGGTCATCGACAAGGTGCTGCCGAATGTGTGCGGGCAACAATGGGTTGCTGCAACGCCATAGCTTCCCTTTGACTACGAAGTAGCGACCGTCTGGAGTCGTCGGATACATGTTTAGGGTTTCCCATTGTATTCGTGAACTCCCCAGCTGATATCTGCTCAAGCTATCTCTGAGGTATCAGTTTTGAGTGGTGCGGAACGAAAAGGGCTCAGTGCGTAGGAGAGTGTATACAGTGGGCATCAGCGACAGTTTCGTCCTGAACAAATGGATGGTTCCGGCGTGTGATTCGCTGCATTCCCCACAACATGGAAATTGCTATCGCTGTCCATGCGGCAATCATGCTGACGATGATCATAGCAAGGCTCATAAACTTCCCCCTTTGCTTTGTCGTCTTCTGATTCTCCTAATAGGTGACCTTGTGCCGCTTGTGAGATTCAAATTATTGGTGGATATCGAGCTGCCTGATCCGGATATTGATGCAAGTTTCTCTTTTTGGTGTACCGTTAGAATACTAATCCAGAAGAGGTTTTCCATGTCCAAGCTCGCAGAATTCCGCCAACTTGAAAAACATCTCGCCGAACAACTTGCAGCACTTGAAACCTTGAAAGGGGATGCAGGCCTTAAGCAGGAAATCGAATTCGAAACGAAGCTTCGTGCTTTGCTGGCTAAGTACGGCTATAGCCTGAAAGACATCGTCAATTTGCTTGATCCACATGCCGGTCGCAAAGCACCTGCGGCAGAGCAAAAATCCGGCAGCCGCAAACCTCGCCAAGTGAAGATTTACAAGAATCCTAAAACTGGCGAAGTGGTGGAAACCAAAGGTGGCAACCACAAAACGTTGAAAGAGTGGAAGGCGGAACACGGATCGGACACCGTTGAGTCCTGGCTGACCAAGTGAGTTTTGTTTGAGTACAAAAGGGGCCCTTCAAGGGCCTTTTTATGGTTACTGAATTCAAACATTGCATTGCGATCAAGCAGTGATCCCTACATAAGGCTTCCGAGTTGGGCGTTAGGCGACTCGATAGCTTTGACGGCGAAAACATAAAGCTGTCTTCATAGGAGAGGGGGATGTGCAGCGATGTTTTGGTGGTCGCTCCTGACCTTGACAGGGTTGAGCAGTTAGATCTGCTTGGTATGAGTGTCACTCACCAGCGCGCGCCCTGACTATTTGCCCATCATCTCGTGGGGGTCGTCCAAATAAGCGGCGGTATTCGCGACTGAATTGAGAGGGGCTGTCGTAGCCGACTGCAAGGCCAACGTCAGCCACACCTCTCGGCGATGATATGAGTATTGAGCGTGCCATTTGCAGTCGAACTTGTTTTTGGAATTGGATTGGACTCAACGATGTCACTGCCAGAAAATGCCGATGAAATGACGTGATACTCATACCAGCCACGTCTGCCAGGGTCTCAATACGGATTTTTTCTGCGTAGTGACTTCGGATCCACTTGATCGCACGGGCTACCTGCATGATTCGACTGTCGGCAAGACCTAGCTGCCGCATCATTGCGCCTTGTTCTCCATTTAAAAGCCGCCACAGAATCTCTCGCTCAATCGACTGCGCCAAAATTGGAATGTCATTCGGTCGATCCAGCAACCTCAGGAGCCGCAAGACTGGATCGAGCAAATCTTCAGTCAGGTTACTTACAGCAATGCTGCGCTGCCCATCACCTTTAGTCGCTGGAATGCCGCTCTCTAATAACAGCGAAGCTATTACCTCGGGTTTGAGGATTAATCCAAGCCCAAGCACTGGCTCTTCTTCGCTTGCGTGGATCACATTGGAGCTCAGCGGCAAATCGACCAAATAGATAAGGTATTGACCGGTAGCGTACCGGAATGTCTGTTCCCCGAGGATAACCTGTTTGGCTCCTTGTACCACCAAGGCAAAGGCAGGTTCAGACAGGCATGGAACCGACTGTGTCGGCACCGTATAAGTCGACAACACGACGTTTGCCAATAAAGGATGAGTGGCGTGCGAGGGCGCATGGCGGAGGATAAGTTCCCGCAGCTCTCCCAACAGATGAGCGTTTTTATTCATGATGCAACTGTACCACTCGCACAGGCGCTGCTTGCATGGCAAGTACGTGATTGGAAGGATTGTGCAAGCTAATGGTAGCTTCGCTCTACCGCCAAAAGTGTTCACAGATGTTCAATTCAATCCATGCGACCCATCCCCAGATGGGTTATTCCTCACCATCATCAGAGGGCTATGCGTGGAGCGCCGAATATTTCTCAAAACCGCAATCATTGCCTCGTCCGCTGTGGCCCTTGGTGCACTGGCACAAGACCGATCATCTCCTCAGCCATCAGGAACAGTGAACATGAATCAGCAGACAGTCACATTTGAAAGTGCAGGACTCAAACTCGTTGGTACGCTTTACACCCCAGATGGTTTGGGCAGAGGGCCGCATGCGGCCATTGTGGTTAGCCATCCTGCCAGCGGAGTAAAAGAACAAACCGCCGGGCTGTACGCCCGGTACCTAGCAGAGCGGGGTTTTATTACACTGGCCTTCGACGCAGCCTATAACGGCGAAAGTGCTGGTGAACCGCGTGGTCTGGAAGATCCCGCGCATCGTATCGAAGATATTAAGTCGGCCATCTCCTTCATGAGCGTTCGTGACGATGTAGATGCGGAGCGAATTGGCCTGCTTGGAATTTGCGCATCTGGAGGGTACGTGATCCCAGCTACAGCAACTGATCACAGGATTAAGGCAGTTGCTACAGTCAGTGGCGTCAGTATCGGGGAGTTTTTTCGGGTAGGTTACGACAGAAGACAGCCTCCAGAGGTTCTCACGATGATGTTGGACAATGCCGCTAAGGCGCGCACCGCCGAGGCACGAGGCGAAACATCACAGACTTTTCCGATTTTTCCAGCAGATGAAGCAGCCGCTCGTGCGCTTGGTCAATATGTCTACGAAGGTTGGGAGTATTACTGCACTCCTCGCGCCTATCATCCACGATCTGCCAAGCAGATGCCTTGGATTAGTGTCGATAAGATGGCGACATTTGAGGGCTTCCGTTTCATCAACATGATCGCGCCACGCCCGTTACTGACAATCGTCGGAACGAAGGCCGCCACCAAGTGGATGGCAGAAGAGGCGTTTCCGAGAGCTGGAGAGCCAAAAGAACTTTTTTGGGTAGAGGGTGCGAGCCATGTTGATCTCTACGACAAGGAGCAGTACGTAACACCGGCAGTTGCCAAACTCGTAGAGTTCTATCGAAAAAGTCTAATAGGTTGATGGGAGGCGATTTACGCTGAGCCGTCGCGCCTGCTTACAAACATTCCTGAACAGCCCTGACCTTAAAAAATCAAGGATGCTGGATGCGGTTCCACCACGGTTGATGACTCACCAAGTGAATTGGGTTTAAGCACAAAAGGGCCCTTCTAGGGCCCTTTTTGATGACTGGGGTTCAAACATTGCATTGCGTTTAAGCAGTGATTACTACAGAAGTCATCGTTACGATGGTGAGCTGCAGTTAAGAGGCTCTACTGCGCTAGGAACCCGCCGTCGACAACAAACTCTGCTCCTGTTGCGAATCGCGACTCATCCGAAGCGAGGAAGAGGGCCATGTTGGCGATGTCTATAGCTTCGCCTAAGAAGCCGATTGGATGTAGCTTCGCCAATCGGGCTAGCTCTACTCGGTCATTTCCAACCATTGGCGTAACGATGTACCCAGGATGGATGCTGTTGACCCGGATCTTGTAGCCGCTTCGGCCTCCGTGCAGCGCCGCAGACTTGGTGAGATTACGGATGGCACCTTTACCTGCACAGTATGCTGCGTACTCCGGATTACCAACGATGCCTTCGATCGAGGACAGATTGATAATCGACCCGCCTGTTTCTCGAAGGTTTTTGAACGCGTGTTTGATGCCGAAGAAGGTGCCATTGAGGTTAACCGAAAGCTCCTTGTTCCACTCGTCGAAGCTCATGGTTTCGACATTGCCAGGTACCGCGATACCAGCGCTGTTCATGACGACATTCACGAAACCAAACTTCGATACTCCTGCCTGAAACGCTGAAATCCATTGACTCTCATCTCGAACGTCCAAGCGTGTAAATATTGCCTCGCCACCTGCAGCTCGGATTGCTTGCACAACTGAACTGGCCTTCGCCTCGTCGATGTCACAGATGACAATCTTGGCGCCTTCTTCTGCAAATCGCATGGCACTGGCAGCCCCAATGCCTGATGACGCGCCGGAAATTAATGCAACCTTGCCTTCTAGTCTTTTCATTCTGGTGCACCTCAACGATGGAATGGTTGAGGAGACGCTATCCGTACTTACCCGGCCTACCTAGCCAGTATCGGCAACGGGTGCATCGCGCGGGAAACGACTGCGGTGCTACGCCGGCTTGCCGATTCTGGATAAAGGAATGCTCACTCAACTTGTATAAAAGCTCCACGAACACTTGAAGTTTTCCGGAGAGCAAGATGAGTAGCAAAAAAGCGTTGGTCACTCTGCCTGGCAACGCGAGCATTGACGACATCCTTGAGTGCCTGGAGCGCGATGGTGGGTGCATTGTCAAAAACATGCTCAAGCAAGAAACCATCGACGGATTGTGGGCTGATCTGGCTGATGTCTTGGACGTTGCTCCTAATGGCGATGGCTCTTTCGTTGGGCGTAAAACACGACGCATATCGGGGCTGTTCTCCCGGTCACTCCACATGCAAGATCTCATTACTCAGCCACAGTTGTACGGTGCAGCAGAGAAGCATCTGTGTAAGCCTTTCAAATATTGGCTCGACGGCGCTCAGCACGTGTCCATCCCAGCGCTGCAGATGTCATTGACCCAGGCAATTATGATCATGCCTGGTGAGGGAGCACAGCCGCTGCATCGGGATGATATTGCACACCACCGGCGTCATCCTGGCCCCGACAGTCAGATCCAGGTTTTGTATGCGTTGAGCGAATACACCGAAGCAAACGGCGCAACGCGAGTAATTCCAGGTAGCCACAAATGGGATGATGATCGTGCGCCTACCTACGAGGAGTCCGTGCCTGCGGAGATGAACGTTGGTGACGGTCTGATCTACCTCGGATCGACATATCACAGTGGTGGCAAGAATACGACGGTGGACAAACCACGTACCGCTATCGCAACCACCTTGGTTCTGGGTTACTTGCGCCAAGAGGAAAACCAATACATCGCGGTTCCTCGTGAGCGCGTCCGTGAGTTCCCCGAACGTGTTCAGCGACTGTTGGGCTGGAGCACGAACCCACCTTTCTGCGGATGGATCGAGATGCGCGATCCCAACTATCTGGTTGCTCCTGATGCTGCCTTGAACACCACCGCCGAAGACATCCTTTAGCGATCATTAACCGGCGATGACGCTTGGAGAACCAACAATGCGCAGTGACATCAGCTTTCAAACCACCGATGGTTTGACGCTCCGAGGATGGTTGTACACTCCTGAACGGGATGCAAAGAGTCAGTATCCGGCCATCGTTATGGCCCACGGATTTACTGCTGTGAAGGAGCAGTACCTGAATAAGTACGGTGAAGTATTTTCGCAAAATGGCTTTGCCGTATTGATATACGACAACCGCAATTTTGGATCGAGTGAAGGTCTTCCTCGGCAGGAAGTTGACCCCGTACTTCAGATCCGCGATTACCGAGATGCCATTACTTTCGCGTGTACGCTTGAACAGATCGACAGTCAGCGGATCGGCATTTGGGGATCGAGCTACAGTGGTGGACATGTTTTACAGGTAGCGGCTTTTGATCGCCGGGTGAAATGTGTAGCGTCACAGGTGCCTGATATAAGTGGTTCGATGGATGTGCGCCTCGCAATTCGCCCTGACTTGCTGCCTGCAGTCATGGATGCATTCGAGGTTGACCGGGCTGATCGGTATGCGGGCAAGGCCCCTATGATGCTCGAAGTCGTTAACGGAGACCCAACAAGTGATTGTGCTCTTCCAGGGCAGGACTCCTACGACTTCTTTGTCCATAGCGGACGAACCATCGCTCCTGCTTGGCGCAACGAGGTAACGCTCAAGAGCGTTGAGATGCTGAATGAGTATGAGCCGGGATCTGTTATTGATCGCATAAGCCCGACTCCACTGCTGATGCTTGTGGCCAAGCGCGATACGTTGACGGTCACGGATTTGGCTCTCAAAGCATACGAGCAGGCGCTTCAGCCGAAGGCTTTGGTTCTGCTTGAGGGCGGTCACTTCGATCCTTACGTCAAATACTTTGAAGCTTCGAGTAAGGCAGCGACGAACTGGTTTTTACAGCATCTGTAGATTTGCTTGCGAAGCCAAAAGCCCCGGAAATCTCCGGGGCTTTTTTCGTCAACGTTCTTGGCGATCAGACTGAATGTGGTTGGCGTATGTGGCGGCGATCCCAAGGTCTCCTCGACCCTCAGCAACGGCCATCTCCATGCAGTGAAGATTGGCTGTGAAGAGGCTGGCGCGCTGTCCTGAATCAAGCATGGTCTGACGCCACGATTTCACTGCCGCTACGTAAATTGAAAGGGTTGCCTGATCCGTTCGATAGTCATCAGACTTGTGGTGCTTGATGACGGCAGTCAGCTCGGCTTTGAGAAGATCAAGGAAATAATCGAGACAACCTTCGAGCTGCTCGATGCCTACTCCGGCTTTTTTGGCGAAATCTACAGCCTCTAGAAAGGCGCCGATACTGGTGTTGTAGAATGCGCCAGCCATAGCTGCATCCAACACATTCGCTGCGCTGACTAGCTCTCCGATCCAGCGTGAGGCTGCGCCTGGCATTCGCAGCAAGTTCTCATGGCGGAGCCAGATTTCCTGGGAGCCTGAATAGTGAATCAGCGTACTCTCGTGGCCGATGTCGTCAGGGTAAGCTTCAATTGCAGCGTCAAGGTAGTGACCTCCGTTAGCGCGGATGTAGTCCTGTAGTTGAGTTGCATCGTTAGCTGATCCAGTCATGAAATTTACGAAGTCGCGGCCCGAGATCAGATGTTCATTACCCTTCATGACCGCTCTGAAAACGTTGTAATCCAGTAGTACAACCAGCACCACCGAGCTGGCTTCCAGCGCCGCGCCGATACTTGATGCTTCCCTAGCCCCCATCTTAACCAGCGGAGCACACCGACCAGGCGTGCGGTTCCAGACAGTCACATTCACGCCGTTTTTCATAAACAGATTCGCGAAAGCGGAGCCCATTAAGCCTGTGCCGAGAAGCGTTAAATTTTGAACCATGGTATTCCCCTGAGGTAATAGGTTGGTTGGGTGTAGCGGTGTAACGATGAAGAGTTCAACGGTTGAAAGAGGGGGTGATTGAGGTGCTCCATGCCTAATAGTTTCGGAGTGGATTTCCCTGCCTTGTGGTAACGCGGCATCGATTGAATCGACGGAGTTAGCAACGCAAATTCGTGGTGGTTTGGGGTTGATCCCGTGCCGGAGGACTCATCGAATTTACGGAAGGTCGCAGGTTGTTTGAGACCTCATAGGAGCAGCTCAAAGCGACCTTTCATTGATGCCGCTAGGGACTCTACGCTCGGAAAGTCAGGCGGCTTATCCGAATTTGGCAACTAGATGGTGTCAGCTGGCCGTACTGCGCACTGGCCGCTTTGGTTAGGGGTAAGATGGGTAGCAGTGCTGGATTGGTTCCCAGCAAGAATGGGTCACCAACGCTACAAAAGGAGCGGCCACGGCGTGCTATTAGAGTATGAAGAAAGTGAAGCAGGGGACGTCAGCCCCTACAGCCGTGCCGGTAAGCGGCTAAAAAAAATCGAAGAGATTAACGATGCCGCTGCCGTTATCTTTGTGCGGGACGGCTACGCGCAATTCTCCGCTCGAAAGGTTGCCAAGGAGTTGGGCATTAGCCTCAACAACCTTCAGCACTACTGTGGCAACACGGAAAATCTTTGCCGGCAAATGATCAAGGCAAAGCTTGGTCACTTCGTAGAGGCCGTGAATCACCTGGTTGATAATGCCTCCGCCGAGACACCGATGGAGCGATTGGCAGTTGCCATTCGGGAAAACTCATCAGCGACATTTGATACAGAAACTGGAAAGTTCTTTTTTCAAATGGGAGCTCTGGCCAGCCACGATGAGTCGATCAAGGATTTAATGGTCAGTCAGTACAACCACTTTCTTACCGGCTTCTGTCAGTTGATTACTGAAATCAATCCCCAGTTACCAGCGGACAAAGTCCGGACATACGCTGCTCTGATCGCGACGCAGATAGAGGGGGTTTTTTTCTACCAGGATCAGCTGAGCCCAACGTCGGGACTCCGTGAACAGATGGTCGAGACCGCGATCTCATTTTGGACTGCCACCTTGACGCGTTCACCTGCAGATGACTCTGCTTAGCTAGGTGAGTGCGCCCTCGCATAAGAAGGCGCAAAGGTGATCAGATCAGACTTTGAAGTGGCCTACTTTTTCTTCAAGAGTCTTCGCTAGCTGATCAAGGTGCATGCTGACGGTTTCTAATTCTTGACCGTTCACGGCCAACCTCTGGGTGAAGTCCCTGATGTTGCTGACGTTTGCACTGACTTCATCAGCCACGTTGCTTTGTTCCTCTGTAGCCGTCGCGATCTGTAGGGTCATGTCATTTATCCTTCCGACCCCCATGCTCATCTGCTGAAGGGCATCCCCAACCTTGGCGAACTCTTCAACCGTCGTGCCTGTCAGTGAGTGGCTTTCGCTCATTGCAGCGACCACATTAGAGGTGTTCTGTTGAAGAGCTTCAATGACGAGCTGGCTCTCAGCTACCGAATCTTGGGTGCGCCGAGCTAAAGTTCGAACTTCGTCTGCGACAACCGCAAATCCTCGACCAGCTTCGCCGGCGCGAGCGGCTTCGATGGCGGCATTCAATGCGAGTAAGTTTGTCTGTTCGGCGATCCCCCGAATGACCTCCAGAACGGAACTGATCTTTGTGCTGCTGTCGGCGAGCGCCCTGACTTGGGACATGTTCTGGCTCATGCCATTGGACAGTTTATGAATTGTTTGCCTCGCGCTGACAATGATTCGATCAGCTTGTGATCCCGCGTCATTACTATCCTGCGCGGCATCGGCGGCAGATGCGGTATTCCTGGCCACGTCCTGCGCAGTCGCCGCCATTTCGGTAGAGGCTGTAGCTACCTGATCGACCTCATTGGCTTGGGCGTTCAATTTGGCGCGAGATTCTTGTGCTATTGCGGACGCGTGCGTTGCGGCCTCACGAGTTTTCTGGGCTGTAGCTTGGATCTCCTTTATCAGAGGATGCAGTTTGTCTAGGAAGCGATTAAACCATCCTGAAAGCTCGCCAAGTTCGTTAGGCTGGCGGTAGTTGATCCGCTTGGTCAGGTCGCCGTCACCGCTCGCGATTTCCTTGATCATGAGCGTGATAACACTCAATGGTTGAAGCGATTTGTGGATGACTACCGCGCTTAACAAAAGACCTAATGTTCCGAGCAGCGCACCGAACATAATACTTTGCCACATACCTGAACGGCGTCGTGTATCGAGCTGGTCTGCCAGCATGTCAGCAGGTGCCATCAATGTATCCCATGGAACGTCGATCTTTACGGCCCAAGATGCTGAGTCGCCAATAGGAGGGAAGGGCAATAGCAACTGAAAATTGTCGCGGTCGCGAGCAGCTGATATCCCAGAGGCAAATGTTAGAGCCTGAAGCCGCGCTCCATTTTCGGGCCATACCTCAGAAGCAAATTTTCCGGCTGATTTCGCCGAGGCGCTGTTCGCAGCGATTACGCCCAAGTCGCTCACGATGCTCACCGTCGATTGTCCGCCGTAAATATCACGGGAGAGCTTTTCGCTTTGCTCCTGAAGATCATTCAGACTCAAATCGACCACCAGCACACCGACATACTTGCCCTTTTCCAAGTAGGGAACTGCAAGCGATACGAGACCTTCAGTTTGGCCATTCAGTGTGTCGAAGTAAGGGGCAGTAACGCAGGGCCTAAGCGTACTTTTCGAGCAGCTATACCAATAATTCATCGGTTGGCCGCTAGCATTCGATTGATCGCCGTTGATAGTTTTTTCGTCTAATGCTGTTAATTCGAAGGTGGTGCTGCCGTACCGAGAGTAGTAGGTTGAGAAACGGCCAATTTCGTTTGAACCGAACTCTGTCTTGCCTTTGAAGCCTTCATCTTCGCCACCTGCTTGATTGGGTTCAAAAGCTACGTATAGCCCCAAGAAAGCAGGGTTGGCCGCTATTGCTTGATGAATGCTTTTGACCATGTCTCGCCGCAGGTTCCCGGCACTGATCCGACCCTCCGCAAACTGATCTCGAAGCGTGCCCAACTGCAGCGCTACCTGCTGAGCTAAGAGATTGGCATCGCTGAATTTTTTCTCTATACGAGCTTGCTGGGTTTTCCCGTTGCCGATGAGCTGATCGCGAGCTGCGACTTCTAATAGAACACTGCTCTGCGTTCGGATTTCATCTGAAGACACTTTTCCCTGGTAGACGTTGAGGGCAACAACGCTCGCCAGTGTCGTCACTAAGCATAGTCCTGCCAGGGCTAGCATTCTGAACTTCATTGAGTACATCGATAGCATTAGCAACGCCTCTGTTGGGCGCAGTGAGCTGCGCGCATTGCATAAAAAAGGGCGCCTAGAAGACGCCCTGAGGGAAACGAGATGTTGGACTCAGCTTGGGCTGGGCCTCATTGCCGGGAAACAGATTTGGCGGCTAGAGGCTGACCTTCATTGTTCCAGGTGCAGGCTGTGGGTCGAGTGTGGGACGGCTAGTGATAGCCGTTCCTTTGGTGTAGTTACCTTTTCCCATTGGAGCCACGATGAATCGCACGGCCAAGTAGTACGAAGCTCCAGAGATGGCGATTACTGGAATGGACGCGCCTAGGTAACGAAACCATTGATGCATCGCAACCGTTACGGGGTCATACAGCGCCAGGTAGCCAATCACCGCCACGATGCTGATCAATACCGCTGCCCAGTTCACGCCACCCCAGTAGGCGTAGTTGCTGTTGCGAGTCGCGAAAAGACTTGGAGCATCGAGTTGCTCGCGTCTCAGGATGAAGTAATCAACAAGCGTAATCCCGGAAATACCCACAAACATCACACCGTTGTACGACAACCAACTCATAACCTTGGACAGCAACCATTCGGTCTCAAAGGCGAAATACACACCAGGCAGCAGGAGGAGTGCGAGAAGCAGTTCCCATTTTAATCTCGCGAAGAATTTGACCTGCTGAATTGAAACCCCTGCCAAGTAGATCATCACAACCATCGTGGCAATGTTCGCCGTGAGAACGATGGTCATCACGATTGAGCCAAACACTGGCCCGCCAACCGCGATCATCCAAATCGTTGGGTCATAAGTGCCTGCGCTGATGGCTGCGAGGGCCGCGACGGTGGAGACAACCGCCGCTCCGAGGATGCCCACGCCAATGATTGAGGGGCCCATTACATGATTTTTGCTTTTTACCAGGCGGGTAAGACCACCCATGACTGGCCACCAAGTCATGGCATTGGAAACGCCAAACTCAACGGCAAGTGCCAGGCCCTGGACGGGATCATGCGAAAGCATCTGATCTGGGGCCACTTGGTTGTGCCACAGGTTTTCGAGCCCGAATTTATGCACCAGGATGCCAAACATCACCAGGGTGATCAGCATGTGCAGCGGCCCGATAAAACCATTGAGACGTTCAAAAAACTTCGGCCCTTTGCATGCAATAAACCAGACAAGGAACAGTGCAGCCAACGCAACGCCAATCACCAGGTGCTCATGTGAATCGCCTGTAACCTGGCTTCCTGTGACGGTGGCCGCGACGTTCGCTGCTCCCCTGGCGGTCAATGCTTCAACTACGTAAGACCAGCCGATCAAGGTTGCAAGCAAGCCGAATAGGGGAACGATGATCCCTCTGTAGCCGAAAGAAGCTTTGGCGGTATCAATAGGGTCGGTACCGTATTTGTAGCTGGGCACTCCAGACGCGAGCGAGACCAATGCCATGCCGATGATGAGGCCGATCACATATCCCATCACTCCGAGCCGCCAATCACCTACATACGGTAGATAGCTGCCTATGAGAAATGCCCATGTTGCCGCACTGAATGCGCAACAAGTCCAGAGAAATGAGCCGTAGGTTTTGTACACCCGGTTACCCGATAGAACTGGCAACCGACCCGCGAGGGCTTCTTGTTCAACGCTATGTGAGGTGCTCATGCGTTTGCTCCTACAGCCAGCAAAGTACCGATCCAAAGAACCGCACCTAAGAGAATCCATATAGAGGCTTCTCGAACGAGCGACGCAGCGCTACTCCAGCATTCGGAGGAGGTGTGCTCGGGCTGGTTCATGGCCTCCAGTTGCTTCAACAGATCCGTGTTCAAGCTTTCGCTTGTACTCATCATTCCTGTGCCGTGTTCAACGTCAGCTTTGCTCATGTCGTTGCTCTCTGGACGAGTTCTTACGATGCCGTCCGCTTTGGCTGTTTTAGAAAATTATTATGGCAGCGGTAGTAAGTGTTGCTGGACGCTTTGTTGTTGCTTCCCTTCGACGGTCAGTAAAACTGTCCAATTGCGCCCTGTATTCAGCCTACGCTTGGCAGCTGTTACCTCGTATCCATTTTTGGCAATCCATTACGAGACTTCCTCCTATCGGCAACCTCTTTGCGATTTGCCGATATTGGCTACGGCCAAGCCCTTCCTTGACGCTATGTTGTGGGCTCAGCCTAAAAAATATGGAGTACAGCCATGAGCAAAGAAATGCGCATTGTCGTTATTTCTGGAGCTGGTTCTGGAATCGGCCAGGCGACCGCCGTCCACTTTGCAAAGAATAATTTCTGTGTGATCGGCTGTGACCTTTCGCAATCTGGCTTGGAAGAGACAGCCCAAAAGGTTGGCGCCGGCAGCTTTCATGCACAGGTCGTGAATGTCTCTCAAGAGGACGAGGTGCGAGGGCTATTTGAGTTCGTCAAATCCTTCAACCTTGCGCTTCATGCCGTGATCCCTTGTGCGGGTGTTGCTCGCACAGGACTGGTTCATGAGTTGGCTAGGGAAGACTGGGAATTCATGCTGGGGGTGAATCTCACGGGCACCTGGTTAATGTCGAAGTATTCGATGCCGATTTTTATGGAACAGAAAACCGGCGCTTTCGTTGCCATAGGATCCGACGCATCAGTGCGTGGTGCATCGGGATATGCGGCTTACTGTGCATCTAAACACGGTGTCTTGGGGCTTGTGCGGTGCCTGGCGCTGGACTATGGGCCTTGGGGAGTACGTAGCAATGCAGTGTGTCCAGGCTTCGTACAGACTCGGATGATGGACAGCTTATTTGCGGAGGCGAGTGATCCTGAAGCCGAGATGAAGTCTTACGCCAAAGAGGTACCTTTGGGCAGATTTGCTCAGGCTGCTGAGGTGGCAAAGGTCATCTATCACTTGGCTTCCGAGGAAGCCAGTTACACGAACGGGATCGTTTATTCTCTGGATGGAGGAGCGACCGCTGGGCATTTTGGCTAGTCAGGTTTCTGAGCATTTGGGTAGTTTCTTCTCGGATCTTCGATTGAGAAGTGAGTAAATTCGCACCAGCTTGGGTCATCTGACCCAATAAAATGCAAGGTTGGTATCAGTTCACAAAAAACGCAAAGCCCCAAGAGGGTTCGCGTCTTTTTTGCTCGGCCTGCAGCGCTCGTTTTAGGCGCCTCTCTGCGCATACCGGGAATAAGAAATATTTTGACGGATGGGCGGCATGAAGCTTGCTTAGAGACATATGTCATTTAAGTTAAGCGAGATTTCATAATGGCCGTGCACACACCTCAGAACGACACTAGGTTTCGGTTTATGGAGTCGCATGATGCGTTTGAGCACGCTGGTGGCCTGAACGAATGGGACGACAATCGTTACCATCAGCTTGAGAAGAAAGCTCACTTCCATGGTGCTATTGCGAGCCATTCCATTGCCGGAAAAGTGCAGGTTACTCGCGAGACTATGGACAGTCCCTGTGTCGAGCAAATATGTCATGTTCCTCTGGATTCGATAGTCATCGTTAACGTGCGATCCGATGAGGATGTACTTCTCAATGGCAGGTACGTTAACGCCAACACCTTTCATATTTCGTCTGGGCGCTCTTTCCATGCGGTAGCAAAAGCGCCTATCGAAGCATTGATGCTTACCGTCAGTAAGGCTGCTTTTCTCGAAACATTCAAAACTGAAGCTTTCCTAAATGTCGAGTCGAAGCCATTCGAGCGATTTATTCAGCCCTCTACCGAAACTCAGATCGATTTCGAGCTGAATCTAAAATCACATCTGGGTAACGTCCAGGCAGCAATCGGGCAAGATCCATTCAGTTCGAGTCTGGATAAGGTTTTTAGCTGCGTCCAAGAAATTTTGGATTTTGAAACTTCTACTCGGCTCGTCATTCCTCCTTCGACACGGACATACATCGTCGAAAAGAGCTGCGAATTTTTCGCTCACCATGTCCAGGATGAAGACATTGGAGTGCTAGACCTGTGTAACCACCTCAGGATCAGCCGTAGAACGCTTCAATACAGTTTTGAAGATGTATTGGGCATGACTCCACTGAACTATGTAAGGTCTGTGCGACTGAACACCGCACGAAAACTGCTGATGTCCTCACCGCAGGAGACAATTCAAGGCGCCGCGCTTGATGCGGGCTTCAGCCATCTGGGTAGATTTTCAAAATACTATCAGGAGTTTTTCGGAGAACTACCGTCTCAAACTGTAAGCAGATTGGGCGCGCACCGACGTCATCATTAAAAGCCCTCAAATGTAAAAAGCCGGCTCTTTCGTAGCCGGCTTTTTATTGCCCAATCCTTAGCCCTTTGCCCCTGCCACCAGATATTGCGAGTTGAAGCCCAAGGCGCCGTGACCAGCATCCTGAGCAATCTTGAGGTCATCCGCGAGTGCCGAGATATGACTGGCCCGCAGTCCGCTTGCCTTAAGTGCATCGCGCCACTGAACGACGGCATCCAGATACACGTCCACAGTTGCCTGGATTGTGCTGAAATCGTTGGCCTCGATCTCCTTGATGCTCTTTTGCACTTTATAGCGCAGCAGATCCAACATTTTGTCGGCAAACTCTGAAAGTTGGCTCGCACTGACGCCCTGAGTCTTGGCATATGCCGCTGCCTCAAGGAAGCCGGCCAGGCCCACGGCGTAAAAGCTGCCCGTCATCGCGGCATCAACGATAGGTGGCACAGTCAGGTCTTCACCGGTGTAAATCGTGCCTTGTGGCGCCATCGGTTTAACGGTCTCTGCAATCTCGTCCCATACGGCTGGATCACATGCGTATTGAATCGCTGTGTAAGGGCCGCCAATCAGGTCAGGGTACGAAGAGATAGCTGCGTTGATAAAGATCCCGCCACGACTTTCTACGAGACTACGAAAGCGTTGTCCGTCTTCCGGCATAGAAGTGCTGAGATTGGCCACGAAGCGACCGGCCAGATCAAGCGACTCGATATTGCTTTCTATAAGCGATGCACCACCAGCTGCGCTGCTGATAATCATGATGGTTAGCTCACTTGCATGCACCGCTTCCACGAAGGAAGGAGCAAGCGTGGCACCTTTCTCCACCAGAGGTTTAGTGGCTTCAGGACGACCATCCCACACTGTGACTTTTCGTCCTGCTGCAAGCAGTGTGCGGGCGAGGCCGGAACCCATCAAGCCAGTGCCGATTACCGTTATTGTTTTAGCCATCTTCTTATTCCTCATATGGGCGAGGAGCGCTCGCCGGGTTATCTACTACCCGAAAGCTAAGCTCTGAACCTCTAAGGAAATAGCCATTTTCGGCAACTCTGCTTTTTCGCCCTCCTAGCGTGCGTCATATGCGCCTGTTGCCAATTCTGGATAGGACGAACTGAAACCCAGATGTAGCTTGTGCCCACCGATACCCACAATCCGTGAGGCCTGAAATGAACCAGATCCAGAAACCACAAGACGCTTATGTGCAGGTTGACGAAGTAGACTGGCAGGAGTTTCCAGAGCAATTTCATACCGGCGGTGTGAAGTGGAAGCTACTCCATGTTTCTCCTGAGTTTGGCATCTGGACAGTGATGTTTTTCTGTCCGAACGGCTCAGTTCTGCTGCCGCACATTCACCATGGCCCAGCGGAAGGCTACGTCTTCGACGGCATTCTTGAATTGCGTGGTGGGCCAGAAAATGGCGGTGCACTTTGCGTCAAGCACGGTTTTCTTTATGAAGCGACTGGTGCTGAGCACGAAGAGACCAAGATGCTCGCTGACACCACTTTCATCCTTCAGATGGTAGGCCCAATTACCTGGAGAACCGCTGACGGCAAAGACGTCAACCAAACTTGGTCGACCGCCCAGGACTTGTGGGAGCAGCAAACAGCTGCCTGAGTCCCTGTCATTTGGATAAAACGTCCGGAGTGAACTCGATGAGTATTTTATTTGTATTAACCTCCCACGCGACTCTTGGTGATACCGGGAGGGAAACTGGGCTGTGGCTTGAAGAGTTTCTAGTCCCATATTACAGCTTCGTTGATGCCGGTCTTCCTGTGCGCCTTTCCTCGCCGAAGGGAGGCAATGTGCCTGTTGATCCTGCTTCGGTGGACGCTCTGAAGGACAGTTCTCTTTACCAGCGCTATTACTCGGATGCCATTTTGGCAGAGCGTATGAGCTCCTCAGCCAAGCTTTCATCCATATTGGCTCCGGATGTAAGCGCGCTTGTTTATCCGGGTGGCCATGGCCCCCTGTGGGACTTGCGCGATAACCCCCATTCTGTGTCGCTGATTGAATCGTTCATTTCCTTAGGCAAGCCTGTTGCCACCATCTGCCATGCGGGATGCGCATTGCTCGATGCTCGGAAAAGCGATGGCCGCCCATTGGTGGAAGGTGTCCAGGTGACGGCCTTTAGCGACAGTGAAGAAGCTGCAGTAGGCCTGGAAAAGGCAGTTCCTTATCTCGTCGAAGCTGACATGAAAGCCCTTGGAGCGGTGTATTCGAAATCCGTCGATTGGGAAAGCCATGTTGTCGTCTCTGGATCATTGATCACTGGCCAAAATCCAGCGTCCTCTGCGGGTGTAGCCGAAGCAGTTATCAAGCGTTTGAAAGCTTGAGTTTCACCTCAAGTTGTCACTTTTAAACTTATAAAAATACCAAGGGATACCGACTGTCATGAGTTTCGTAAAAACGAAAGAAGAGCTCCAGGAAATTCAACGAATTCTTTCTGAAGGGCGTTGCACAATCGAAGCTGTATCGATTGAGTTCGAGACGACCTTCGAGTTCCTGCGGTCGGTGCTACCACCATGTTTTGATCTGCCTGAAACACCTACCGCCATAGCGAGCGTTTCACGTTGGCAGAGCGAGCTGTGTGGCGAGTTCGACTGCGGAATCATTTCTCTCAAATGTCGATACAAAGAACTCGAAGGCACCACCATGCTCGTGTTGATTGTGAGCGGGGATATGCCAGTTACAATCGGTCGTGAGATGTGGGGGGAGGCAAAGAAAACAGGTATTGCTCAGGTCTATATGGACGGTCATGAGGCCTACGGATTCTGCGAGCGCAACGGTGTACGTTTGATCGAGATTGAAGCCGAGTTTGGGGCCGACCTCGGCCCTTCAAGCAGTGAGAGCTATGATTTTGAAATCAAAGCGGTGCCTCACTCCACCGGCTTTGGTCTGCAGCACGATCCGATTCTGAACTGCATGAAGAACCAGGAGAACCTTCGAGTAAAGCGTGAAGGCAAAGGTACTCTTAAACTCACTGGCACAGCGCTGGATCCACTTCACACCATTCCAGTCGTATCGGTCGGTACGGCTTATTACACCGAAGGCGAGTCGAGTTGGACGGTACCGCGCTTGGACATACTGCCAGACAGGGATGCGTATCTGCCATTCATTTACGGGCAGAAATTCGACGATTTCCGTCTGTTCCGTAAACCAGCCCGATTCCAAAAGCTGAACCAATAATACGCATACAGATTTTTCAAAGGAGCGACGCCCCTGTCACCCATTTTGTTCAGGCTGCGGTACCAGACGCTGCGTAAAATTGAGCAGATACATCCAGCATGGCGGATGTTTTTAGGCGCCCTAAAGGGCGCCTTTTTTTGCTCAACGAGCCTTTAAAATACGGGAATTAGAAAATGCTGAAGGAATGGAAAACAGAGCCCGGCTCCGCGACGGTCGAGTCCTGGCTAGCCAAGTGATTTTGGTTTGAGTACAAAAGGGCCCTTCGGCATCAACGTCTATTTTCTATACGTAATGCTGGCTTAATTCCTTTTCGGCTTTATTGCCTACGTTGAACTTTTGACGACAAGTCGATGATGACGTGTCCAATTGTAAGAGCCATTTGCAGCGATTACACTCCAGCCCATGAAACGCTATCTGCGGTTTTGCCTCATCTTCTTTATCAGCTTGGCGCTTCCCCTCAGCGGGATGGCGGGTGTTCAGGCACCAACAGAACCTTGCCCAATGAAGACGATGGGCATGGCTATGATGGACGACATGGGGATGGACTGCTGCAACGGTATGAAAAGCCCCTCCGAGCACGGTAAGCCTTGCAAGCCGGGCCAGGAATGCAAGACGGGCGGGATGCTGCAAGTCTCGATCCTCAAGCCTCCCGTAACCTTGTTCAGCCCAGTAGCGATTTCCTTTTTCAGCGATTCCCTACCTATACAGACCCCATCCGGGGTATGGCGACCGCCCCGCGTTTGATTCCTGTCCCACATTGAGCCTCATTCCGCATTAGCGGGATGGACTAGCTGCGCGCATGTCTTTTGACGCGTGCAGTGGATGATTACAGGAATTGTAAACATGGACTCCAAGTTCAATTGCACAGGCTGGTCTCTCGTGGCCGGCCTAGCGGCAAGCGTGCTGGCATTGCCGAGTTTCGCTGCCGCATTGACGCTCGATGAAGCGTTGCGGCGGGCAGAAAACAATGCGCCGTCGCTGACCGCACAAGACGCGAAAATTCAGGCTGCCAGCAAGGCAGCCATCCCTGCTGGTGAACTACCTGATCCCAAGCTTCTGGTGGGTGTGCAGAACTACCCCATTGGCGGCCCGGATCGTTGGAGCATCGACCAGGACTTCATGACCATGCAGATGGTCGGGGTCAGGCAGGAGATGCCCAATAGCGACAAGCGCAAAGCGCGTATCGAAGTCGCCGATGCAGCTATTGATCGTGCCTCTGCGGAGCGTCGAGTCGAACGTCTGAAGGTGCGCCAGTCCACGGCGTTGGCCTGGATCAGCAGCTACTCGGTTGAGCGCAAAGATGTGCTGTTCCAGGACTTCTACAAAGAGAACCGCCTGCTGAGCGATACCGTCCGGGCCCAAATTGCCGGTGGCCGCGCTCAACCCGCCGATGCGGTGACACCTAAGCAGGAAGCAGCTCAACTGGCGGAGCAACAGGACGATCTGACTCTCCAGAGAGCACAGGCGCGAGCAGCCCTCAAACGCTGGATTGGCTCCGCCGCCAACGACAAGCCCGTGGGTCGTTTGCCTGAATGGCCCGTAGATACCTCAGGCTACTCCCATAAGTTGCAACACCACCCCGAGTTGGTAGCGTTTGCGCCGATGACCCGCGAAGCGCAAGCCAAAGTTCGTGAAGCCGAAGCGGAAAAGCAGTCGGACTGGAGTTGGGAACTGGATTATCAGCATCGTGATCGTCAGTTCGGCGACATGGTTAGCGTTCAACTTTCCTGGGATCTACCGCTATTTCCCGACTCTCGCCAAAACCCCAGGATTGCGGCCAAGCAGGCTGAACTCAACCAGCTGGAGGCCGAGCGCGAAGCGCTGTCACGCGAGCATACCCAGCAACTGGAAAATGAACTGGCTGACTATGAGCGTCTGAATCGTGCCGTGCGCAGAAATCAGGACAGCCTGTTGCCGCTAGCCAAGGAAAAGGTCGAACTCAGCATGGCCAGTTACCGTGCAGGCAAGGGCGATTTAAACGCGGTGGTTGCCGCCCGACGTGAACTCATTGAAGCCCGTCTCAAACAGATCGACGTGGAAGAACAGCGAGCACTGACCAGTGCGCGTCTGTATTTTGCTTATGGGGAGTCCAGCCAATGATCCTTAAAAAATGGAACAGGGCATTGCTGGTAGGCGTATTGCTGGCACTCGGTGTTGCCGGTGGTTACTGGTTCGCACATCAACGCATGAGCGGAGTACCTGGTGCCAGCCCGGAGCAGAGTCCCAACTCCCCAGAGGAACGCAAGGCTCTGTATTGGTACGATCCCATGTACCCGCAGCAAAAGTTCGATAAGCCGGGTAAATCCCCTTTCATGGACATGCAACTGGTTCCTCAGTACGCCGGTGGCGCAGGAGATCGTGCGACCGTCAGTATCGATCCGAGTCTGACTCAGAATCTCGGTCTGCGTTTTGCGACAGTCACCCGTGGAATCTTCAACTCCAGTCTTGAAGTCACAGGAGTCTTGGGATTCAACGAGCGTGATGTCGCTGTAATTCAGGCCCGCACCACTGGCTTTGTGGAGCGGGTCTATGCCCATGCTCCCGGCGATGTACTCAAAGCCAACGCGGCGTTGGCGGATATCTTGGTGCCCGAGTGGGCAGCCGCCCAGACAGAGTTCCTTGCCCTGAAGCGCAACGGTGATGCTGACTTGTTGGCTGCCGCCCGCCAACGACTGCGGCTCACAGGGGTGCCGGCAACATTGATCACTCAGTTAGAGCGTGGCGGTAAGGTTCAGCCCTACCTGACGCTCACCAGCCCTATTGCCGGTGTGCTGCAAGAGTTGAATGTACGTGCGGGTATGACCGTGGCGACTGGCGACACTCTGGCGCGCGTCAATGGCTTGAGCAGTGTCTGGCTAGCCGTGGCCGTTCCAGAATCGGATTCCGGAGCTATCACCGTGGGGCAGGCGGTCGAAGCGCGTCTGCCAGCCTTCCCAGGAACAACACTCAGTGGCAAGGTCAGCGCGATTTTGCCCGAGACCAATCCGGACAGCCGCACACTTCGGGTGCGTGTCGAGTTACCCAATCCGGATGGGCGCCTCAGGCCGGGTTTGACGGCGCAGGTACGCCTGAATCGTTCGACCGAGCAAAGTGTATTGTGGGTGCCGAGTGAGGCGGTGATTCGCACTGGCCGACGAGCCCTGGTGATGCTCGCCGAAGACGCTGGCCGCTACCGTCCCGTGGAGGTGCACCTCGGGCAGGAAAGCGATGGCAAAACGGCGATAGTGAAAGGTCTGGAACCAGGCCAGAAGGTGGTTACGTCTGGCCAGTTCCTGCTCGACTCGGAGGCCAGTCTTAAGGGCATTGTTGCTCGCACGGAGGAAGAGTCGCCACCCAGTGAAACAGCCTCCAGTTTTCATGAGGCGGATGGGCAGATCGTTGAGATCAACGACAAAGAAGTCACGCTCGCCCACGGCCCTTTCAAGACGCTGGGTATGCCTGGCATGACGATGACTTTCCCACTCGCTAGTCCGGCGCTGATGCAGGGCCTCAAAGCGGGTGACAAGGTTCGAATCGCGTTGAGCCAGACCGACGATGGCTTGCGTGTTGAACGCCTGGATAAATCGGGGAGCCAGCCATGATTGCTGCCCTGATTCGTTGGTCAGTGGCCAACCGATTCCTAGTGCTACTGGCGACACTGTTTGTCACCGCTTGGGGCATCTGGTCGGTGCAAAGCACGCCCATTGATGCGTTGCCAGACCTCTCCGATGTGCAGGTGATAATCCGCACCCCTTATGCAGGACAAGCGCCGCAGATCGTCGAGAACCAGGTCACCTATCCGTTGGCCACCACCATGCTCTCGGTGCCGGGGGCCAAGACCGTGCGTGGTTATTCCTTCTTTGGCGATAGTTTTGTCTACGTGCTGTTCGAAGACGGTACTGACTTGTATTGGGCCCGCTCGCGGGTTTTGGAGTATCTGAGTCAGATACAAAGCCGCTTGCCGGCCAGCGCCAAGCCGGCGTTGGGGCCGGATGCGACGGGGGTGGGTTGGATCTATCAGTACGCACTGGTGGATCGCAGTGGCGGGCACGATTTGGCACAGCTTCGCGCTCTTCAGGACTGGTTCCTCAAGTTTGAACTCAAGACCCTGCCGAACGTTGCGGAAGTAGCCACCGTGGGAGGCATGGTCAAGCAGTACCAGGTTCAACTTGATCCGCTCAAACTGGCCAGCCTCGGCATCACCCAGGCTGAGGTAACCGAAGCTATCGGCAAGGCCAATCAGGAAACCGGTGGGGCCGTGCTGGAGATGGCCGAGACCGAATTCATCGTGCGTGCTTCCGGCTACCTGAAGACGCTCAATGACTTTCGGACAATCCCACTTAAGTTGGGTGCGGGTGGCGTGCCGGTGAGCCTTGGTGATGTCGCCACGATCCAGTTGGGGCCAGAAATGCGGCGTGGCATCACTGAACTCGACGGCGAAGGCGAGACCGTCGGCGGCGTGGTGATTTTGCGCAGCGGCAAGAACGCTCGCGAAACCATTGCTGCGGTCAAGACCAAACTCGACGAACTGAAAAGCAGTTTGCCGCCCGGAGTGGAAATCGTCACCACCTACGACCGCAGCAAGCTGATCGACCGCGCTGTGGAAAATCTCAGTCACAAGCTCATCGAAGAGTTCATCGTGGTCGCGTTGGTCTGCGGGATCTTCCTTTGGCACTTGCGCTCATCGCTGGTGGCGATCATCTCCCTGCCTGTTGGTGTATTGATTGCCTTCATCGTCATGCGTTACCAAGGTATCAACGCCAACATCATGTCCTTGGGTGGGATTGCCATCGCCATCGGCGCCATGGTCGATGCCGCCGTGGTCATGATCGAGAACGCCCACAAGAAGGTTGAGGCATGGCACGCGGCCAATCCGGGGGAAGAACTGAAGGGTGAACGTCATTGGCATGTAATGACCGAAGCGGCGGCAGAGGTAGGCCCCGCGCTGTTCTTCTGTTTGTTGATCATCACCCTGTCGTTCATTCCGGTGTTCACCCTGGAAGCTCAGGAAGGACGGCTGTTCGGCCCTTTGGCTTTTACCAAGACCTATGCCATGGCCGCAGCGGCGGGGTTGTCAGTGACCTTGGTGCCAGTGCTGATGGGCTATTGGATTCGAGGTCGAATTCCCAGTGAACAACAGAACCCATTGAACCGGTGGTTGATTCGGATTTATCAGCCCGCTCTGGACGCGGTCTTACGTCGACCAAAGATCACGTTACTGGTGGCGCTATTGGTTTTTGTCAGTGCGCTATGGCCAATGTCGCGCTTGGGTGGCGAGTTTCTACCCGCGTTGGACGAGGGCGACCTGCTCTATATGCCTTCCGCTCTGCCAGGGCTGTCGGCGCAGAAAGCGGCGCAACTGCTGCAACAGACCGACCGATTGATCAAGACCGTACCAGAAGTCGAACACGTCTTTGGTAAAGCCGGTCGTGCCGAAACCGCCACCGACCCGGCACCGCTGGAAATGTTCGAAACCACCATCCAGTTCAAACCACATGAGCAATGGCGTCCAGGCTTGACCCAGGAGAAGTTGGTGGAAGAACTGGATCGAGTGGTACGAGTCCCGGGGCTGACGAATATCTGGATACCACCTATTCGTAACCGTATCGATATGCTCGCTACGGGTATCAAGAGTCCCATTGGAGTGAAGGTCGCCGGCACCAACCTGATGGAGATCGATGCCGCTACTCAGGCGGTCGAGCGCGTGGCCAAGGATGTGCCCGGTGTCAGTTCGGCTCTGGCCGAGCGACTGACCGGTGGCCGCTATATCGACGTGGATATCGACCGCAAGGCCGCCGCCCGTTACGGACTGAATATTGCCGATGTGCAGTCCATCGTGGCCGGCGCTATCGGCGGCGAAAACGTCGGGGAGACCATTGAAGGGCTTGCACGCTTCCCGATCAACGTCCGTTACCCCCGTGAGTGGCGTGACTCGCTCGGCGCCCTGGAGCAGTTGCCAATCTACACCCCGCTAGGCAGCCAAATCACCCTTGGCACGGTGGCGAAGATCAAGGTCAGCGACGGGCCGCCGATGCTCAAGAGCGAAAACGCAAGGCCTTCAGGCTGGGTGTATATCGACGTGCGGGGGCGGGACATTGCCTCGGTTGTCGCCGACCTGCGTCGGGTCGTCAATGAACAGGTCAAGCTGCAGCCAGGCATGAGCCTGAGCTACTCAGGACAGTTCGAGTTTCTCGAAAGGGCCAACGCACGCCTCAAACTGGTAGTACCTGCCACGTTGTTGATCATCTTCGTTCTGCTCTACCTGACTTTCGCCCGCTTCGATGAGGCGCTATTGATCATGGCCACTCTACCATTTGCACTGACCGGTGGAGCATGGTTCCTCTATCTATTGGGATTCAACCTGTCGGTCGCCACCGGAGTCGGCTTTATCGCCTTGGCCGGGGTTTCTGCCGAGTTCGGCGTGATCATGCTGCTCTACCTGAAGAACGCTTGGGCCGAACGTGAAGACGTCGGCGACAGCACTGAGCGCGGACTGGTTGCGGCGATTCGTGAAGGTGCTGTGCAGCGTGTTCGACCTAAGGCCATGACCGTGGCCGTCATTATTGCGGGCTTGTTACCCATCTTGTTGGGCAGCGGGACTGGTAGCGAAGTGATGAGCCGCATTGCCGCGCCCATGGTTGGCGGCATGGTCACAGCACCCTTGCTTTCCCTTTTTGTCATTCCGGCAGCCTATCGCCTAATGCGTCGCCGGCACCTCATAGTTGAACCCATCAACTCTCAAGGAAAAGTCATATGAAATTGGCCATGATTGCAGTTGCTAGCACCGTAATTACGCTGTCTCTTTCTGCCCTGGCAGAGGACATGCCTGGCATGAAAATGGACGGTATGCAGGGCATGCAGATGGAGCAGGAAACAAAACAGGCTCAAGTTGCCAATGCCGAGGGAACGATCAAGGCTATAGATACTACGAAGCATACGGTGACCATCTCCCACGGAGCTGTTCCAGCCGTACAGTGGCCGCCAATGACAATGGCTTTTTCCGTAACGGAGGATCAGATGACAGGGCTGAAGGCCGGAGACCGTGTATCGTTTTCCTTTCGGCTAGAGGGTGGCAAAGCCACAATTGTTTCCATTAAAACATGAGACTGTAGTTATGAAAATTACCGGCACGCACTGACGCGCCGGTTTTTACCGTCTACGCGGTATAAGACTTGCTGCCACTATCGGTTGATAGGTATCTATCGGGTAGGACAACTATGCGCTAGACGACGTGCGACGTTTGAGTTCAACGTGAAGGCTCATCGGATGTCTCAAGGCCTATGGTTTTACGTGCATTTTCTTAGGATGATTGACTGCGCTGGCCGTCAGCCAATCCCGTGACCTATCGGTTGATCACTCAGGTGCCATGAGCACCGCTAGGCTCATGTTGATGAACTCTTCGTTTTTGCTGATCGTCTCCAGTGCACCGCGCACGTTGCCGGCGACGTCTCCCGATCCGCGCTGCTCGACCCAATTGGTCAGTTCCATGATTGCGGCTTCAAGGGCGAGCTGGTTTTGGTTGATTTTAAAAAGCAGGGATGGCAGCAGGTCTGAATTTGGCATCGATTTTCCTCCATGAAAAAGCCAAGCGTAGCGGGATAAAAATTGAAGCATCAGCGACGTTAGTTCGATGCCGATGGGAGGCGAAACAATTGGTCGTGAATTTGCTTTCGCACCTTCCTTGACTACTGGGTTTACTAGACAAGACTGAGTTCAAATTTCCCATTCGAAGGAACGTCATGATCTCCGCTCTTGAGCTCCGACATATCATTGAGAGCGGTTTATTACCACGCTCCTGCACCTGCACGGTGAACCCAAAAGGGGCGCTTTTGATCAAGATGATTGAACCTTCCTCAGGCCATGTCGAACTGTTTGTCCCCGGCGTGTTGGCATCGGCTCTCACGTCCAGTCGGGCGATCTCGAATTTGATCGGCGAACTCAGAATTGAAATGGCTGCGCGCAAAAAGATCTGCGTGAGCGCGACGGTAAATGGTGGACTCTCAGCATCAGAGCCACCAAGTCACATCGACTCAAGTCTTACGGATGGGGTGATCAGGCTGCAGTAGGGACGCAACCGCGATGACTAGGTCGTCCAGTGACCAGGGCTTGTGCAGATAGATGGTTGATGCAGGTACTGTCGCGGGGTCAATCAGATACCCGGACGTTAGAATTGCAGCAATATACGGCCATCTACCCCTGACCATTTCAATGAATTCGATTCCTTGAATCTGCCCCGGCACGCCATGGTCTGCGATCACCAGCCGACACTGATCATGCGCTTCCAGCAGATAGGTCAATGCATCATCAGCAGTGTCGAACGCTACTGCTTTTGCGCCTATTTCCGCCACGATATCCCCCATCAGCGAGCGCAATGTCGGGTCGTCTTCGATGACGATAATCTCTCCTTGAATTGGCAATATCCCTTCCCAATTTACGTTCACTCATCGATTCCTTAGCCGGCCAAAGTGCCGACGTCTCCAACGTATGGCTCTGAGTCTATGTCCATTTTCAAGATGCGCGACCCTGAAAACAATTCGTTCAATGTCTCAGGTCAAAGGTTCGGCATTTTACAGCAACCACTGTATTTAACGCTTAGCCATTCCACCGAGCAGTTGGCTACTCATACGCCTGACTATGGAATGAACGCTACCGCCTGTCATCGAGTTGGGAATCATTCCTCGATTACCGACATAGGATACGAATGAGCAGGATGGCCGCCTCCGTAATTGAAGCGCCAAGGGCCATAGAGGTAAGTGTTCGGTCGCGGCGATAGCGCGCATTCGACGGTGCGCGCTATCGATGGGTATCTGCCAGTGATTGATCTTCATCTAAGAGCCAGCTTGGGATGGGTCAGTTTCGCTACCTTGCGTTGAGCCAGCGGTTGAACTGTCAAAATCTTCTTCGCCGGCTGCTTTTTCAGCAGTAAACCAATGCTCCAGGTCTTGTCCTTGCGGCTTCCCATCTTTTTCCCAAAGCCGATATGCAGCTTCTCGAATTTTTTGCTCATCCATCTTCGAATTCCTCCCATTTTCACTGAGTGATTTCGGGCGAAACGGGAGAAGCAGCGTCACCTCCCGATCCGTCTATCAGCGTTAAGGGTAGTCGTCATAACAAGCTTCGCCATCGCAGTTGATCGCATTACTCAACGTGCGCATGCTGACGTGGGCGGTCTTGCCCGCCGTTACTCTGGCTCGCTCCGTCGGGGATGCGGGTTAACTAATGATATCGCCAGATTTTATGGTTGGTCGCCGTGATATCTCCCGATATTCTCAATTAGTAACTGTACATAAGGCCAGAATTTGTACGTTGATTACGAACCATAGTAGACATTAACCGGCAAGTTTAACGTGGCCCTTTACGAGCGGAAGAGGTCTTCCTACTTCTTGATCTCGCGCGGATGCGCCATTAATGCGAGCCGATATATTAGTCTTCGCGAAGGAATGCGAGGATTTCGTTCGCGAGTTCGTTGGGCGCCTCTTCCGCCATGTGGTGCCCGCAGTCGAGACCTCGACCACGCTGCCTTGTCGTCCACGGTTTCCAAACAGCCAGGACATCGCCGTATAGAAGTTCAAGGTCATCACGTAGCGACCATAGAATCATGGTCGGGCATGCGATCCGACGGCCCTCGCGGCGGTCGGCCTCATCGTGAGCACGGTCGATCCCTAGGGCTGCACGGTAATCCTCGATCATGCCATGTATGGTCGCCGGATCGTGGATGGCTGCTTGGTAGTCCTTGTAGGCTTCAGCACCCATTGCCTCGGGGGAGCCGCCATACCACCCATCAGGATCAGCCAGGATCGCTTGTTCCGGTTTCTCGGGTTGAGCGAAGAAAAACCAATGCCACCACTTCGCCGCGAACCGGGCGTCGCAGCGCTCAAGAGCTTCAAGGATCGGCACACCGTCTAATATGCCGAGATGGGTAATGGCTTCCGGTTGATCCATTGCCATGCGAAAGGCGGTGTAACTACCTCGATCGTGGCCGATTACAGCGAACCGATCATGACCAAGGTGGCGCATCAGGGCTACGCAGTCGCGGGCCTTGGCGCGTTTCGAGGAGCCCGCATGGTCGGATGTGTCCTCTGGCTTTGATGAGTGACCAAAACCTCTCAGGTCAGGGCAGACGACCGTGTGATGTTGCGCAAGAAGTGGGGCGACACGATGCCAAGTCGCGTGAGTTCGAGGATGACCGTGGAGTAACAGAACAGGTGAACCATTGCCACCGTGCCTTACCCTTAGTGTTGCCTCAGGAAGAGTTACGGTATCGAGTGAAAAGTTGTCGAACATCGCACTGTCCTGGGCGTTTGCCACTGTCGTAGGTTCGCAACGACCACGTCGGCGGATCATTGCCTTCGTTTGTATCGTTGTGATCAATTGTTAGTAAACGATGCTTGGCTCTTATTTTCAGTAAAATCTGGGGCAGCCTGGAGTGACCTTAACTCCGGACTCAAAACACGGTTTGACTTAAACGCCGTAACGTTTATTTCCACCAGAAGTGATGCAATAACGACCGCCTCTTGGGCCGATGCAGACACTGCCTGAAGCACAAGCACATGAGGTTCCATAGTTGGGGATTTGCTTGCGAGTTGGCTGCGCCGCAGGTTGCACTGATGATTTTCGCTCAGAGGCGACGTAACAGTTCGATCCACTGCAAAGGCTTTTGGATGAAAGCCATTTTGCCGGTTGACCGTCGATGCTGATCCGCACCCAATCATTTTTCTTTTCGAAGACTTGAACCTTGTCTCCGCGCTTCAGAGTGGAAATAACCTTCCCGCCCGGCTGATCTCGCATATTTAGCTTATCCGCGCTAACGAACTGATCGAGCGGTGGCGTTGCGGCTGGTGCCATTGTCGGTGCAGGGACGGAAACTAATGCGTTCGGTGTGGCTTGGGGGGCTGGCTGTTCCTGTGTAGAAGGTGTGTCTTTCTTGCCCATGAACCATAGGACTGCAGCAAGAATCAGAAGAGGGACAAACCATGACTGAGATTTTTTGCGCATATCCTTTGCCCCTATCTAGCACGCATTACGCGGGCTGCCGTAGCGACAAGCGTAGTCGAGCTGAGCCGATTTACTCAGCGATCAGATGGGATGCCGCAGTGGCTCTGATCCTAATTTCGTGGTTTCTGTAAGAGCATGGCCCAATACCAGATTCTATTCGGTCGGGTAGCAGATACGACCTATTTGTACCGAAAGCGTCAACGCTCCGAACTTTCTTTCGATCTTTTCAGTCGACCAAGCACCAACTTGATCAACGCACTCAATGGCGTATCGGTGGGCATGCCATCGCAGGCAGCCCACGACAGATCGGGTACAACTATAAAAATGGTGATTCCGATGAATTGTCTTATCTGCGTAGGTGTTGCTGAGCGCATTCAGTGCTCTGGCCCTTGGGAAGAAAGAGACTGTCCGGACTGCGGACGCTACCGAGTCTCGGACGAACTCATATTGACCTTGATGGAGCAGGGCCAGATTTTCGATGTCAGCAAAACTAGGGGGTGGCTTGATAGCAGGCGTGTGGGAGGTGCGATACCTTCTATTGAGATCCATGAAGCGCTGCTGCTGCCTTGAGTGGTTCGAAGTCTGGGGTAAATGAGTATGTCCGTCAGCTCGGGCTAATTCAGAACGCATGCAGCCGCAGGTCAAGCTGTCCCAATACCTAACAGATGAAGAATGAGTGGATCATAGACAGATCTCCGCTGAACCCAATGTTCCGCGTCTGTAGAGAGGCGCCTAATGCCAAAAATCACCAGCGCAAAGGATCTGCAAATCAGTCTCGACGACGCGAACGAAGAGGGGCTGTTCAGGTGGTTGGTCGCCAGTTTTCTGATGGGTAAACGGATACAAGCTGAAATCGCCGCAAACGCTTACAAAGTGATTGTTCACAGATACCAGCGAGACACTCCGCGCAAATTGGCCAATTGCACGCATCGTTAACTCGTTGCCATGCTGGGGAGGCGCACTACCTTCGTTACGATGAGTCCACAGCCACTCGATTGCTGGCCTTGGCGAAGAAGATCAACGACGAATACTCGGGAAGGGTGGGGAACATCTTCGAGGTGAGTTGTTTCAAGGGCGAGTTGGTTTTGATTGATCTTGTAGAGTAGGGAAGGGAGGTCTGTTCGCCATTGTGATTCCTCCTTGTAAGATGTCGACGTAACAACCCAAATCGTATTGTACGGCCTGTCACTGTCGAGTCATGGTTGACCAAGTGATTTTGGTTTGAGTACAAAGGGCCTTTCGAAGGCCTTTTTTGTTGGCTCTGAGTTTGGATTGGACAGCTTTAGAAGGGGCTACGTATCACAGGGGCGCTAGCTACAAGTGAGACTGACTGCCTTCGCGGCCCGTTTGAGCTGTTGCTTAATCTCTATAGGTATCCGCTGTTTTAATAATCGCTGTTCAAGAAATGCTTGATCGCCTCGAGCCTCCACCTCTGCCTCAACAGCGGCATCCTCCGCTTTTATGGTGGCAGCGTGACTCTCCATGATCGAATCAATATCCGCCGCGCTTTTGGCACCTTCGAGAGCACTGATAAGTTTTGCCACTTCCACCTCTTCAGCGCTAGCGTAGGCCTCTACGGTCATCCCGGAAGCTAACGCTCGCGCTCGAATTTCCACGCCTTTTAAAGTTTGCTTCGCTTCACTGCACGAAAATTCTTGATTCTGCTTGTCGATAGCTCTCCATTGGAGCAGTTCATAGGTCATCGTGCCGATGATTGCTAGGGTGAGAGTACCGATCAGGATCCGCTTCATAATCTTTCTCGAATGTTTGAGAGATGTCGATGGGGGTACTTCATCTCATTCGAAGAAATTAAAGCGTAGCATTGTCATCAGTCACAAAGCAGTCAACGCCATATCACCGACGGAGCAACGTAGAACCCGGATCACTTACTGTATAGCCAGGAGCACAAGAAACGAGTTCAAGATCCTTTCGTAATCATTCAACAAGACCTACGATGGCAAGCCCGTTACACAGTTGAGCTAAAGAGATACCAGTGACAACAAGAATTTCTTGATTCGAAGTGTCGTGGAAAAATCGTACCGTCAGAGCGGTTCCTGAATCGATTGTGCATTCGCAACGAGTGGGCAGAAAACTTTGTTCTATCAAGTGACGGATTTCTAGAGTAGATAGCATGTGGCTCGTCTCGACGGGAGCCAGCCAAATGACTTTTGTCTAAAGAGTAATGAGAAGCGCCGCGAAGGTATGCTCTTGATAGGGCTTAACCTAATTCATTGGCTAGGGGCTCACCGATGAGTGTATACCCCGTGCCTTCAGATGCTTTAAATCCTTTCGGTCTTGGATTCGTGGGCTACCCCGCTTGAGCGCGGCACTTCAAGACGACTCATCTCTTCATTTGACCTTGAAATCGGTGGTTTAAGTTTCGTTCACCGAACGCCTTCTAATGTCGCTTGTTTAACTACCCGCACGGCTCAACCGCACCGGTACCGATTTGGCAGCCGGTACCTTGCTGCGTTCGGCGTGGTGCCACAGGGGCACCAGCGGATTGCATTCGGGGTAATAGGCGGCGGCGCAGCCTTCGGGAATGTCATAGGCTACGATCTCAAACGGCCCGACCTGGCGCTTGACGTCGGGTTCGATGGCCGTAGTCAGCAACACCTGCTCGCCAACCTCAAACCCCAACCTAGCAACGTCATTGCAGTGCATGAAAATCACCTCGCGGGTGCCGCTGATCCCGCGAAAGCGATCTTCGTAGCCATAAATGGTGGTGTTGAACTGGTCGTTGCTGCGCAACGTCATCAGTTGAAGTACATCGCGCGGTGCGGCGCCTAGGTTCACGTCATCGTCTTCGTTGAGGGTGGCGGGCGTGATGAATTGGGCCTTGCCACTTTCGGTCAGCCATTTGCGCGTGGCGACGGCAATTGGTCGGTGGAAGCCGCCCGGTTCGGTCATGCGGGTTTCCATGTTGTGGAAGATGTCCGGATAAATGGTTCCGATGGCTGTTCTGATTAGAGAGTAATTCTTACGCCAGCCCTCCCAGTCAATGGAGGCGCCGGAGGGCAGCGAGGCCATGGCGAGACCGGCAACGATGCTGGCCTCCGCACGCACGTGGGGGCTGACCGGTTCCGCGCTGCCGTGCCAGGCATGGATGCAGGCGGTGCTGTCCTCGGTGGCCCAGGTTTGCGCGACGCCGTCCTGCCGGTCGATTTCGATACGGCCCAGGCATGGCAACAGCCACATTTTCTGGGCCGGGAGCAAGTGCGTGCGATTGAGCTTGGTTGCGATCTGTACGTTCAGTTGCAGCGTTTGCCAGGCCGGCTCCATGCGCGAAGTGTCGGGATGGCTCGCAGGAAATTGCCGCCCAGGCCAATGAATCCGCGTACCCGACCTGCCAGAATGCCTTCACAGGCGTCCACGGTGCACAGCCCCATTTGCGATGGCACCTTGAAGCCGAACTGCTGCTCGATCAGTTCGACCGGGACTTTTTTGGATCTTCAGTAATCCCCACGGTGCGCTGGCCCTGGACGTTGGAGTGGCCACGAACCGGACAAATCCCGGCGCCCGGTTTGCCAAAATTACCGCGCATCAGCAACAGGTTCACCAGCATCTGCACGTTCTGCACGCCGTGCCGATGCTGGGTCAGACCCATGCCGTAAATAATCATCACCCGTTGGCTCGGGCGTACACCGACGCGGCTGCTTCTAGTGCGCCACGGGTCAACCCGGATTGGCGCTCGATGTGTTGCCAATGACATCCGCGCACCATCGTGGCGAAGGTGTCGAAACTTTCGGTGTGCTGCGCAATAAAGTCATAGTCGAGGATGGCGGCACGACTGTCACGTTGCGCTTGATCGTCCATTTCCAGTAAGACTTTGGCGAGGCCGAGCAGGGCGGCTGAATCACCGCCGATGGCGACCTGATGGTATTGGGTGCTGATGATCGTCGATTCCGGCGTGAGCATCTCGGTCGGCGACTGCGGATTGACGAACCGCTCCAACCCTCGCTCGCGCAAAGGGTTGAAGGTGATGATTGGCACGTTGCGTTTGCGCACGTCCTGCAACTGATGAAGCATTCGCGGCGCATTGCTGCCGACGTTCTGGCCGAAGAAAAACAGGCAATCGGTGTGTTCGAAATCCTCCAGCGTCACCGTCCCGACCGGCACGCCGATGCTTTCCTGCAAACCCACGGAGGTACTTTCGTGGCACATGTTCGAACTGTCGGGCAGGTTGTTGGTGCCATAGGCCCGGGCGAACAATTGGTACATGAACGAGGTTTCCAGCGACGCACGCCCCGAGGCGTAAAACACTACGCTGTCAGGCTCCAGTGCACGCAATTGCGCGCCGATTTCGCGGTAAGCCGCGTCCCAGGTCGTTTCCAAGTAGCGGTCACTGGCCGGGTCGTAGTATAGGGGATGGGTCAGCCTACCGTGCTGCTCCAGGTCATAATCCGGCCACTGGCGCAATTCACTGAGGGTGTGCTCGGCGAAGAAGGCCGGGCTGGTCTTCATAGACGTCAATTCCCAGGCTGTGGCCTTGGCGCCGTTCTCGCAAAACTCCAGCGCATGGGGATGGCCCGGCTTGGCCCAAGCACAGCTGACACATGCAAAACCGTCCGGCTTATTTTGTTTCAGCAGTGCGCCCGGAGCCTTGGCGAATGCCTGCTCGCGCCACAGGATTTTCATCACTGACTTGGCGGAACCCCAGCCGCCGCTCGCATGGGTATATGGGTGGAAATGGGTTTTCGGATGAATGAGCATCGGCGGCTCCGACAGGCTTGATCGTGAAGTTATAAAGCTGGGACGAATGCGCGGGGTGAAAGGTTCGAGTGGATGGGTGGACGGTGAGTTGCTCACCTGGCCGCTACCGCTAAACCATTATTCAAGTAGTGATCAGTGCTTTTTTTCGTTCAATGGAGTGCCGACGAAAAGGGATCAATTCAGTTGGAATGATTGCTTTTTAAGGCAGTCAACCGATCATCACGTTTGCGGAACAGTCCCATGTCTATTCCCGATCAGACGGTTAATTATCTACGCGAGCACGCCCTTTTACTGACGACGGCAGAATCCTGTACGGCGGGAAAAATTGTCACGCTCCTATCTGAGATCGAAGGCAGTGGAGATCTGATCGAAAGTGGTTACGTGGTCTATTCCCCTGAGGCCAAACAACGGCTGTTGAGGGTGAGTGCCTCTACCATCGAAACTTTCAATCTAACCAGTTGTGAAGTGGCGCGGGAAATGGCGTTAGGCGCGTTGCATGACAGCACCGCGAATGTCGCCGTAGCGACGACAGGCATCCTCGGCCCAGAGGATGTCGACGGTATTCCCGCAGGCACAATTTGTTTCGCCTGGGCCTTTCATTCTGAGCGAGGGCGTAGCTTGTTCAGCCGTGAACATCGCTTCTTCGGCACACGCACCCAAGTACAACTCCAAGCTGCCGAGTTCGCATTAGAACAGTTGCCGCAATTTCATCGTCGTGCACTGGATGGTGAACAAGGGTAGGGATATCTCATGAATGACAAAAGCCCACACGATTATCAGAGCCGAAACTACCCCGTTCGCGAAGACATGGCCTATCAGGTCAAGGTCTGGCGATTTGAGCGGTGGGGCTGGTATGTCTTGGTGTTGCTGGTTGTACTTGGGTTGTGTGGGATGTTTTCACGCGGGCCCTTGAGTTTTCGTGATGTTCACGGAGGCGATGGGAAGCTCAGAGTTCAGTATGAGATTTTTCACCGAAACGGTTCCGCCAATCCTATGGTCATTAGCGTTATCGGCGTGCCGGATGCGCGAATTGAGATGGAGTTGTCCGGTAGCTTACTCGAAGGCTTCAGTATAGAAACGATGCTGCCAGAGCCCGTTCGTGCCAGCAGCGCCGGCGAGGGTATAAAGCTGTGGCTACAAGCGGATCCACAAGGACGTGCAAATCTCTATCTGACGTTGCGTGGTGACGGACTAGGAAAATTCAGCACTCAGGTGAAATCACCAGGAGCAACTCCTGTGACCTTGGATCAATTCATTCTCCCTTGAGGTGACCTATGGATTCGGTGTTGCGTGCGTCAGTGATGTACCTGGTGTTGATAGTGCTGTTCAAAATTGCCGGAAGGCGTTCATTGGCGGAACTGACGACATTTGATTTTGTGTTGTTAATGATTATTGGCGAGGCCACGCAGCAAGCGCTCCTGGGAGATGACTTCTCCCTTACTAATTCCGTCTTGGTGATCGTCACGTTAATTGCTATCGACGTCGGACTTTCACTGCTGAAACAGCGTTCGGAATGGGTATCCAAAATAATTGATGGCGGGCCAACCATCATTGTCGAAAATGGAAAGTTGCTACGTGATCGTCTACGGAGCGCCCGGTTGGTGGAGGCGGATGTGATGGAGGCCGCCCGCTCAAGCCAAGGCATAGAAACTATTGACCAGATCAAGTTTGCGATCCTGGAGCGCAACGGCAAGATTTCTGTCATTCCGGTAGAGCCGTAGCGCATGAATGCTATTGATTCGGTACTGATGGCTGCGCGTGCACAGTTCGCGATCGCCATAAGCTTTCATATCGTGCTGGCGGCTTTCACTATTGGCCTGGCCAATTTTCTCATGGTGCTGGAGGCACTGTGGCTGTGGCGCGGAAGAAGGCTCTACCTGGATGTTTACCTGTACTGGCTAAAAGTGTTTGCGCTCAACGTTGCGGTAGGCACAGCGTCGGGTCTGATTTTGGAGTACCAGTTCGGGTTAAATTGGTCACGGCTTTCGACCCGGGCAGGAGATATTCTTGGCCCGTTGATGTTCTACGAAGTGCTGGCGGCATTTTTCCTGGAAGCAGGTTTCCTGGGCATCATGATGTTCGGCTTGAAAAAAGTTGGCCCTCGTCTGCATTTCTTCGCTACCTGCGCAGTCGCTCTTGGATCGTTAATCAGCGCCTTTTGGATCTTGTCAGCCAATTCCTGGATGCAGACACCCGCCGGGTATTCTCTCGGAGTAGATGGACGTTTCATTGCCGAAAACTGGTGGGCAATCATCTTCAATCCCTCGTTCCCATATCGGCTTTTGCATATGACGTTGGCCGCGTTTATAGGCAGCGCCACGCTAGTGGCCGGTTTCAGCGCCTGGCAACTATTACGTGAACCGCAGAACCCGAGAGCTCGCCTCGCATACTCCATGGGGTTGTGGGTAATTGTGGTGCTTACACCTGTGCAAATCCTGGTGGGGGATCTTCATGGTGAGCACAGCCTTAAAGTTCAACCGCAAAAGGTTGCTGCCATCGAAGGCTCTTGGACACGTCCGGAGGTCGGTGAGGGCGAGCCATTACGTTTATTCGCTATTCCAGATATGTCAGAGCGACGCAACCATTGGGAAGTGGCGATTCCGCGCGTAGCGTCGTTGTACTTGCGACATGACCTGAGCGGCACCATCGCTGCGCTTGATGAGTTCCCGCCTGAGGACATCCCGCCGGTGCCAGCGGTGTTCTTCGCGTTCCGTGTCATGGTCGGTCTGGGATTAATGATGATGGGGCAGGGGTTGATCAGTCTGGTATTACGCTGGCGACATCGCTTGTACTCAGCGCGCTGGATGTTCCGAGGGTGTGTGCTGATGGCGCCTGCTGGATTTCTGGCGATGCTGAGTGGATGGGTTGTTACTGAGGTCGGCCGTCAGCCCTTCACCATTTATGGGTTGATGCGCACGGCTGACAGCCTGTCTTCGGTGTCTCGTGAGCAGGTCGTAGGGGCAACGTGGACAATCCTTTCGTTTTATCTGGTGATCTTCGGCGTAGGTCTCTGGGTGCTGTTGCGACTTTTACGGGAGCCACCTCACGAAAACGAACCCGGGCCCCAACCCACTTTGGCTGACGAAACGGGTAAATCCTGAGGGTAAACATCGATGATGGACAATGACTGGGTAACGCTATTGTCCGCTGCCGCGCTGGGATTTTCGGTCTTGAACTACGTGCTGTTGGATGGCACTGATCTTGGCGTGGGCGTGCTGATGGGTCTTACTCGTTGCAGTCAGCACCGACGTGCCATGGCGGTAACCATCCTTCCGATTTGGGACGCTAACGAAACGTGGCTCGTGCTCGGTGGCGGCGGGCTGCTGGCGTTGTTTCCGCTGGCTTACGCCGTGCTGCTGCCGGCGCTTTATTTGCCATTTATCGCGATGTTTCTGTCGTTGATTCTTCGCGCGGTAGCGCTGGAATTTCGCGATTACTCAAAAAGCTATCGTATGAAGAGGATAGTCGATGGCTTGCTGCTGATCGGTTCACTGCTAGCCGGGACAATTCAGGGGATTGTATTGGGAACGCTTGTACAAGGCGTGCCGAATCAGGACGGGCAGTACAGCGGGAACGGCTGGGAATGGTCGGGCCTGTTTCCGCTGTACTGTGGCGCAGTGCTCGTAGTGGGGTATATGTGGTTGGGCGCGTGCTGGCTGTATTGGCGCACTGTAGATGATCTGCAACGTCGATCAGGGCGACAGGCAAGGGTGCTGGGCATCGTAACCATGGTGCTTTTGGCCGTGTTAGTGGTCTGGACAGCGACGCTGGACGCTCGATATGCGCAGCGGCTTTCCAATCTGCTGGTCTGGCTGCCAGCCGCAATATTGCTCACTACACTACTGATTAGCTTCACCTTGAGCTTTCGAAGCCGCCGGCACTATCTGCCCCTATTCGCCGCACTGGGGATCTTCATCTTGGCGTTCGCCTTGATGATCGCAGCGCTCTTTCCGTTGATTGTCCCGCCTAACCTGACCTTGCAAGCGGCCGCCTCTAGCCCCACCAGTCAAATGTTCATGTTGGTCGGTTTCGCCGTGCTGATCCCGGTGACGCTCATCTACAACACCTACGGCTTCAGAGTCTTCAGCGGAAAGGTTCGCGCCGTTCGTGATTGACTTCTCAATGCTGGCCAGCCCAATACCGGTGTACGGCGCCTTGCGAGCCTTGCACCGGATCCTGGTCGGGAAACAACAGCGTGTCGATGCTCGCCAGTTGAGCATCGGTGGGGGCATCGCGGCAGATATCTGCACGCTGCCCTGGAGGATAGGCACCGACGACCAGAAAATCTTCACTTGAATCTAAACTGCAATGGCCGGTGCCGGCAGGCAGTAGCAACACATCGCCTGCTGTGACTTCAAGTACATGACCATCCGGGCCGCCCAGCATCAGCCGAGCCCGACCGCTGGCGATGCCAAGCACTTCATGACCTTCGGTATGGTAGTGGTGGTAGCTGTAAATCCCATATCGCCATTGGGGTGCCCAGCCATTGGCGATGAAGGTTTGCTCGAACAGCGCAGCCGGGTCATCGCCCTGAATTGCAATCGCGCAGGTGTAAATGAGTGCCGGCAGACGCGGGTTGTTGGGAACCCATTGGTTGCGTTCAAACATCAGGGTTTGAACGGTAGCTGTCTCAGTTCGCGGTTTTTTCATTTAAGGATCTCCGAAACCTAGATGTGGCGATGGATTTTCATGTATCGATCTGCAACTCCAAATCAGCATTTTCCAGTCGGCGGGCGTGAGCCACCGTGCCGTTCAAGCGCTCTCCTGAAGAAAGAATGATGGTCAAGGAGTGGGCCTTGTGTAGGTCATCTGGCACCGGTGACAGCACGTGCACCTGAAAGGCTCCTGGCGTAATGGGTGTGATGAGTACGTTGCAATCAATAGTTTTAGCGATAGGGCCGAAAAGGGTGTCGTTTAAGTAATTCAAACGTGCGCGGTTGGTCATGGATATGTCCTTTAACGCCAGGGATTTAAAGCTGGATTTCTATCCGCTTCTATGTGCTAGACGGTAGCCATGACAGAAGAGTTCAACGCCAAGGGCTGACGGCTTGTGGCGATTGCAGGCCGCGTATCAAGGCGCATGAAGCTCCTCAATAACCGATTTTTGTATCTGCAGTTAAACTAAAAGCTGACCTGTAAGTCAGATTTGTTAATGGCACCCAATAGGAGAATCCAACAGTGCAGATCTACAAGATTGAATACCTGTTCGACGGCGAGCCCCGCACGCATCAATTTGAACTCCAGCAGGCTCAGTTGCCCGCTCATGAGGCCGCGATGCATTTGCTACAGCTGCATTTTGGGGACGGTGAGAACAGCTTGATCATGCCCACTGCTGACGCGACGCCGGACGAGATTTTAAAGCAGGCTGAACTGGTAGGGCTGACACAGATTATGGTCGTTGATCAACCCAGTGTTGATGGCAGTCGAAACAACTAGTAGGCGCGACTCGACCAATTTTTAGTACCGCTTTTGGCCATAAACGCCGAGTGATTGAGGTCGGGCCAGGTGAGTGGTTTTATAAACTCATCTACCGCCTGAAATTTACTAGCCCCCGAACAGGCTCAGGAAACTGAATGCCGCGCCCGTTCCCAAAATGAGGGAAATAAGTATCAGGGTGAGGACGACAGGTCTATTGCGCATATCGCGGGTCGGCACACTGAAGGAAGGAGCCCTTAAATTTTCACTATAGTCATCAATGGTCGCTTGCGAATGTAATTTGATCATGATTTCGAACGATACCCGCAGGCCATTACGCGATAGATGATCCAAGATTAATGAATGAGCTGGTGTTTAGCTGTTCGCCTTACCAGTCGCGGGCCAATCAGCTCGTCCTGAGATGACTCGGGAGGTGGACTTCTCTAATGGGAGATGCCTTGTAATGGATGAACTTGATACGGGTGTGCGGAATGTCGTCGTCATTGGTACCTCGGCGGGGGGCGTTCAGGCGCTAATCTCATTGTTTGAGAATCTACCCGCCGATCTACCCGCTGCTTTTTTGGTAGTGCTGCACATTCCCGCCCATGAACCCAGCGTCCTCCATAGCATTCTTTCCAGGGTGACCCTCATGCGAGTCGTCGCGGCCCAAGATGGTCAACAGATTGCAGCTCGCACGGTCTATGTCGCCATTGCGGATCGACACCTGATGCTGACGGAGGATGGGATACGACTGACACGTGGGCCCAAGGAGTGCCGTGCGCGGCCTGCCGTCGATGTTCTGTTCCGCTCAGCCGCCGTTAACTACGGTGCCCGGGTCATTGGCGTCATCCTTTCCGGTGCATTGGACGATGGCACTGCAGGGATGTGGGCGGTCAAGGATCGGGGTGGACTGACTTACGTCCAGGATCCTGCCGAAGCCATGCTGAGTTCAATGCCCGACAGTGCCATCGAACATGTGGATATCGACATTATCGGCTCGGCGGCAGTGCTGGCCACGGAGATCTCCAAAGCGGTCGGAAGCCCAATAGATGGCCATCCCATTCACGATATAAGAGCCCGACATGTCATCGAGAACGTGATCTCCTTGAAAGGGAATGGTTTGGAAGCCGGTGTAATGGGATTGGGCAAGGTTTCCCAGTTCACCTGTCCGGATTGTCATGGCGTACTCGTACAAATCGAGGAAGGCTCCATCGTCAGATTTCGTTGCCACACAGGTCATGCCTTTTCGATGAAGTCGCTCATTTGTGAGGTCAATGAGGCGATCGATACCGGGCTTTGGGACACATTAAGGGCGGTGGAAGAAAGGATCCTGCTGTTGCGCCAAATGGCTGAACAGGCAACCGCTGTGGGCGCTGACGGGGACGCTACTCAATGCTCCCGCCAGGCCGATCTCGCCGAAAAACGCCTGAAGCCGTTGCGCGCATTGGTACTCGATCCCCAATTCTTTGGTCACGATGACAATAAATAGTGCTGATAGCGTTTTCGATTTCTTGTGCTATTCACGAGGGTGTAATGCCTCCACATTCCCTTATCGAATGCTGGCCAGGTTATTCAGGCGCCATGAGCACCGTGATGCTCATGTTGATGAATTCCTCGTTTTTGCTAATCGTGTCTAAAGCACCGCGAACGTTGCCGGCTACTTCAGCGGAGCCGCGCTCCTTCGGTGCCGATTCTGTAGAAACGAATTGTCGATAATTGCTCCCTGAGCTTCTGGTTACCGTATCTCCCCGACGGAGCTCACCTCTAGTCGGGCGATTGCAAATCTTATTGGCGAACTCCGCAGTGAAATGGCCGTTAGTCAAACGAGCTTTGAGAGTGCGATAGCAAATAGTCGATACAGGGCTAGATCCTGACTGGTTGCGGGAAGAAACGGATAATGCGGTGTTGGATAACCAGCGGGATCCCCGCTGACGGTGTGACACCAAGCCTGCTGTGCCACTTGTGAAGATAGCTATTTCAGGCAACGCCTACCTGACTAATCTAAGCGTCTCAATGGGATTGCTTGCTCTTGATCCACACGTAAGTGCTGGCGTCTCTCGTTGAAGTGCAGCAGGTGCGGGAAGGATAAATTTGGATTACGTCGATTGGGTGCAATGGCCAGCCATGGTGATAACTGTAGCCTCTGCCTGGTTTATTGGTTCGCAACGAGCCTATCGGAGGATGATCGCTTTTTGGGGATTCATCCTCAGTAATGCTCTATGGGTTATCTGGGGGCTTCACGCCGACGCCTACGCTCTTATCCTCCTTGAGTGCATTCTCTTGGGGATGAATGCCCGAGGCTTTAAAAAAAAGTTCAATGGCCACCGTCAGTCTTGAGACTGCTAGGTTTCCTTCCCCTTCGAGTTCTTCCTGAGCCCCCGAAGGTTCATGAGGAAAAGACAAACCTGCAAGGCGATTAATGCATACGCCCCTGCATAGACTCCCCAAATCACCCACAACACGTTGCTCAAACTGAAGCATACAAACCCGGTCATTCGTCGTCCTGGTCGTTGCGATCCGATTAGCCATGCGGCGAGAACGGTCACAGCCATCGCTGGCCATTGAACCCAATCCAGATACGCCAAAATATCCTCCTAGTACAATTCCGTGAGCTGAATCGCTATGTGGATGCCACGCCAGTCAATCGGGCTTCTGATGGTCGGGTGACGCTTTCGACTTTCCGAGAATGTAGCAGGGGTGGAGCTGACCATTGGGATGAGTTGTGACGACCACAGATATTAATGACCAGCCTTCATGCAGCTTAAGGTTTGCTTCGTTGGTTGATAGCGCTTCCATGACTTGGATTGTCTCGGATATATGCATTTCGTCTTTCTCAAATTCTAGGGATCAATCATTAGGTGCCGCGCGCGGATGAGGGTTCCTTTTCCCAAGACTTGCCACTGGATTGTTCGGAGCCGTGCTGGGTCTCAATTTATAATTGAGACCATGCTTTGAAGGATTAGAGTGGTCATCTAACTCTGTCATCTCAGCGACATGAAGCGAGGGGGGCATCAATGACAACGCGCAAACTGACCATTGAAAACTTGCAGTTGAACGTTTCAATCTGCGGGCAAGGTTCGCCGTTGCTCTTGCTTAATGGCCTGGGTGGCTTGATCCGTACCTTCGATCCGCTGCGCGAGGAACTTGGGGACTACATGACCATTACGTTGGACGTGCCTGGAGTCGGCAAATCGCAAATGCCCCGCTGGCCAATGCGTCTGCCGCGCCATGCCGACTTGATCGCCGAGATGCTCAAGCAGTTGGGGATCGACCAAGTCGATGTGTTCGGAGTGAGCTGGGGCGGTGCATTGGCGCAAGAGTTTGCCCTGCGTTACCCGAGCATGGTGCGCCGTTTGATCCTCGCGGCGACCTCTGCTGGCCCGGTGGTGCTAGTGAAACCCGCCGACATCGTGGACTTTTTTGGGAGCAGCAAAGGCGCCAAATCGCGCAAGAAAGAAGGCTCGCGTAATTCGATACAGGCGCTGCTACGCTTCGGTGTAGCGAAAGGCATGCTCACCGTTAATCCACGAACTTATTACCACCAGCTCGCTGCCTTGGTCGGCTGGACAAGCCTGCTGCGGCTGTTCCGTCTGCGCCAACGCACGCTGATCCTCACCGGCGACCGCGACACCCTAGTACAGATGTACAACGCGCATATCCTGCGCCGCAGCATCCGCCGTGCCGAAGTGCACGTCCTAAAGGGCGAGGGGCATTTTTTCGTGGTCACCAGCGCCAAACGAACTTCCGCACTGATACGCGAATTCCTCAGCCAGCAACACGATGATGAAGAGCCGGCGCCGATGATCGCCAACGGCAGGTTAAGGCCACGCCTGCTCTAATCCGAGAGGTGGATCGCCATTATCGCTGCACCCTATGGTCTCGATACTCCAGGCACATCCATATTGATCTTGCGCCAGAAAGCCTCAGAGAAACTGTAAACCGAGAAGGCAATCAGCCCCAGGGCCATCACAATCAAAATCAGCCATCCGGCAGGAAGATTCTGGAGAGCGTCGAGGGCTTCTTTCGTACCAGGTGGATCCATGGCTTGATAAGTGGAACCGCTGATTGCCAGTAGTAATGCAATCTCTATAAATACGACTCCACGGGCTATTAAACCGAACCGAGACACCGGGCGGACGTACCGCATGACGTCTTCGTCGGCCTCAAAATATTTCTCGAACGACGCCTTCCAGCCCTTGATGATGTGAGCAATTCCAACACCAAGCGGAATGAGAGCGATCAGGTACACCAACAAATTCGAGTGATCCCAAGACAGAAGATGCGCTAGCCAGTCTTTAGTCTGCCCCCCGGAATCTCCCGAACTACTAATACCGCTAATGAGTAGACCCATTGCAAAAAACGCCAGAGCGGCGTTGACCAAACCTCCGGCAAACAGACCAGTGCGAATTACCAAACCTTTGATTTCTTTGCCGTGGTGATCGACATCACGCGTGGCTTGCAGGACACGCCAAGCCGCAAAAGCGAGCAGGCCTGCCACCACAACTCCAACTAGAAAATAGCCGAATGGCTGGGTTAGCAACGCCTCAACGCTTTTGTGGCTGTCCTTCGGTTTTGTCGAATCTAGTGCTGCTAGCAACGCGAAGATGCCGATTATCAAATAAAGCACTCCCCGAGCGGCATATCCTCCCCGAGCGAGCATGACAAGGCTGTATTGCGCGGACATTGGATGTATTCCTTAGAGGTAATACAAAAGCAGACCAGTGTCATTCGGAGGGGTTCTATCGAGGCGAGCTGGATTCACTCATTAGTAAAATGCTCGGACTTACGCTTTAGATGGCAAAGATAGGGACTAGGCCAGCTCCAACCGCCCAGACTCCATGATTTCCACAAGACTGCGCAACCAATCTTCCAGCGTTGGGGCAACCACTTCGCGTCGTGGGTCGTCGTGCCAGAAGTCTATAATCTCACCTGGTTTTTCAGACACTATATCGATACAGAGATGATCGCCGCCAAAGCTCTGCGTAAACGGTACCCACTGCCGTTTCCACCATTCTGGGTCTTCGAAGTCAGAACCGATCATTCCGTCGAGCTCCAGCTTGCTGCTCATGCTGTCTTCGACAGAGATGAACATGTGATTGGTAAATAGCGCTTCCTCGGTGCTCCCATCCTTCCATGACCAGAGCGCCCGGAGGTCTGCTGGGAGTGTGATGCCAGTTCGGCGCTCGTAATCCTCGAATGCGGCAACCGAAACACCATTAGCAAGTGTCGCGTAATAGGCTGCCCGGTGCTGTTGCAACCAACCGTCCATGCGCTTGATTAGATCCTGCATGTAAAAGACTCCTGTGACTGTTCGGTAGGCCATGATAGATCTCATTGTATGACTGAATTGAGCTTCGTCTCATGATGCGTTTGCCAAGCGCGAGATCCGTCAGCAGTTGGCAGACCTCGCGAGCGGTGAGAGGGGGAGGTTTTGTTCAATTAATTGCTTTCGAGTCATCGTTTGCCTGTAGCTAAGCTGCGGTATGAAGCGGCGTCAACGGGGAGGTCGCTCCTTCGGGCCAACAAGGCCCGGCTAGTCTAAAAGCTCGAGCGCTCACTCAGGCGTCACAAGAACCGCTAACGTCATATTGATGAACTCTTCGTTCTTGCTGATCGTTGCCAGTGCGCCTCGCACATTGCCTCCAACCTCACCCGATCCAAGCTGCTCGACCCAGAGGGTGAGCTCCATGATGGCGGCCTCAAGGGCGAGCTGGTTTTGATTGATCTTGAATAGCAGGGAAGGGAGCAGGTCTGAATTTGGCATCTTGATTCCTCCGTGGAAGCGGTCAGCGTAGCAGCACCAGAATTTTTTAGGACTGGAGGATCTTTCCAGTAGTGCAGAGCACTTCACATCAGCTTTTTGCGATGTTGCGAACCGTTCCTGGGCCGCTTGTGCTTGTCATCGGAAACTGCTGATGACTATTTGCTGTAGTGGCTCATAGCCGCTAATAGTGGGGAGGTGCTTGGAGAGGGCGTGAAGATGATGTCGAGATTTGTTGTTGTCCCTGCAATCCCAACGGAAACGGGATCAATGCGTAACGGATCGCGCTTCTACTGCCAGACCGCACCTATAGGCTTCAACCTCTATGACAATGAGGAGAAGCTGCGGCTGAAGACTACCTATCAGACCCGAGAAGAAGCCGAGAGTGAGTGTCAGCGGCTCAACCTGGAGCGGCTTCAAAGCGTCCTTTCGGAACGGGAATGCGTGACTGCGCTATAGGCATTCACTCCCGCATAGTCATCAGGCGCCCGGTTTCCGAAACGAGTGGATCAAAGGCTCAGGTACGTACGACCTACACCACACTGACACGGATGCTCGGCATTCAGGAGCATACAAACAGCGTCTGCCTCCGCCCTGACCTTGAACACACCATGTTTGCTAGCTGAGCCTCCTTCAACAAGATCAACGACCCTGTATCGCTTGCTGCCATCGACCAGTGTGGTGGTTTCAATCACTCTGAATCTTGCGTGCATGGTTGCATTCCGTGCATGACATTGGTGACTTAGAAGTACCGGCAAAACAAGACGATTTCAAGAACGGGACGGGCTTAAGCTGAGACAATTTATGACGGTGCACCGTGCTTCTCATTGCAGGAACGACGGTATACCAGCAGGTGCCGTGCTGAACTACTTTTCCGATAGTCGATGCTTTGGGCCAGCAGGGCCCGCCTAAGCTTTAGGTTTTTCTGATGGAGGTACAGATGCTGTCATCAACAAAGAGTACCTACCAGGCCTACCAGTTTCTGGAAACATTTGGTCAACCTTAGACTGCCCTAGCGCGGCACAACCCTTCATAACCTCATACACCGAAGCCCTCCTTACGAGTATTTCAATCTGACGGCGAACAATCTGCAGGTTGAGCGAGAGCTCATTTCTCAGACTATCGGTGTATCTCCTGCATCACTAGCACGAAGGGCAATACGGGACGCTTCAGCACCGTTGAAAGCGACCGCTTGATCGCATTGATTGCTGTCTTTGAGCAAGCATTGTTTCTGTTCGAGGACGACGCCGCCACAGCAACAGAATGGATGAGCTCGCCGGTTCGAGGGCTCGGTTCAAAGCGCCCACTGGAGATGCTGAGGACGAGGGTGGAGACGAACGCTGTGCTCGATCTTATCGGCCGATTGCAGAGGGGAGTTCTTGTGTGAGACTCGATAGGCGACTTGTTAGGCTGTGGAGCTAAAGCTACTACGGCTATCGCTCCTTCGGGCTTAAGGTCGACGCGTCGTGCGACAATCGAAGCCACGTAGGATCTTGCTGAAGCGGAGTGTTAGAGATGGTATTTACCTTCACCCTTAGTTACGAACTGACGTCTGACGAGAGCGATATGGACGCGCTTATGGAACGCTTGGCGGAAGAGGGCTGCGATGATGCATTGGTCGGAGTAGGGCAACCCGGGCGCCTAGCTCTTGAATTCATCCGTGACGCACTTTCTGCAGATGACGCAATTGGGGGCGCGGTAAAGGATGTGCGCCGAGCCGTACCTAACGCTCGCTTGATCGAGGCAGCTCTCGCGCCATAATCGGCTGCGCGAAGCCTTCTGTGAGTGGATCAGTCAACGCATTGCAGCTGTCTCATTTCTCCTGGGCGTTACCAAGCCGTCCGCTATCCCAAGCTTCAGTGAGCTCGTCTATTCGATCCGCAATCTGAGGCGTTTTTGATAGGACAAGGCAGCGCGTGTTGCCGACAAATTCTTCTATCAGGTACACAGCGTCGCCGACATCCAGTTCGAGTTCCTGCAGCGCTTCGTCTGGAATTCGAATCGCACCGTCACCATCCCATTATTCGATGAAGATTTTCGTAGGTGGCTTTTTCACGTGTGGTCTCCATTACTTCTGAATCGGCAATGGTAATTTCCTCTGCCTCGTCAGGTTACCGATATTCGAGGGCATAATTTGCAACACTGGGTAGAAAGACTACCCTCGATCGCATCGGGCCATTAACTAGGTGCAGGGTAAGCGTCCGGCGAAGTCATCTACCCGATCCAGCTATAAGCAGGAATTCATGCTGCTAATTGTGCCAGAGCAGGCGATCAGCGGCGATAAACCGATGGGCTAATGGCAGGTGCTAAAGCACTGTGATCGCACCGCCCGTGCCAACTCGTTGCCAAGGCAACCCCAACACCAAGGCTTGAAGTTGCTCGCTGTCGAGTTCGAATTCCGAGCCGTGCCGAATACCTGACCAGTGAAACTTGCCCTTGTTCAGCCTTCGTGCCGCAAGCCAGATACCCACGCCGTCATGCACCAGAACTTTCATCCGATTGGCGCGGCGATTGGCGAACAGATAAGCGCAGTGCGGCTTCGCCGCACCGAACACAGTAATGACCCTGGCTAACGTCGTTTCGGTGCCGGCGCGCATGTCCATCGGCTCGGTGGCGAGCCAGATCGCGCCGATGCGAATCATCGCAGCAGGTCTCTCAGAAAGGTGGCACAGGCGGCAGCGCTTTCGGTCGGCCAGTTCACTTTGACGGTGCCATGTGGGTTCTGGATTTCAATGCAGATGCTCGGTGATGGAGCCTGGGAATACCCTTCGGCGAGTTGCAAAGGTAGCGGAATGAAAGCAGGTTGCAGCGCCATGGCTTTGTTCGTTTGCACTCGAATCCATTTATGGACGAGGTTCGCTTAAGGCTGTGGTGCTGCGCGACTCTGGCAATCGACGCGCCGGGCTGAGCGCACTCTTGGACTACCTGGGCCTTGAAGGATTTGGAATAGGATCGGCGTTGTGGCTGCATGGAAAGACTCGCTTAAAAGGCTAGAAATGGTGTCCACCTAAATTAGGTGGACACCATCGCCTTTGGCGTCGGGGTCAGGAAGGTGAGTTGGCCGGACGCTTACTGTCATGGATCCTATTTAAATGTCAGAACGAAAGTGGCTATCCGATTAAATTATCGAGTCAGAAATATGTCACGCTAACGCTTAAAAAAGCTGCGGATATAGCATTAACTTAGAAAAGTTTCGTATCTAAGTGAAGGCCCATGTAGCCGATTTCAATTTTCTTTAATTCATCATGTTTGAATAAGTGGATTCTAGTTCCGCTACCGACCCAGACGTGGAGTTCAAAGATCCGTGGCTCTCCGTCGTAGCCTTTCCTATTACGCTGATACCCATATTTGTTCATTGTAAACTCTGACTCGTTTTGAAAAGTCATGCAGTTTTCGGGCATAGTATTATGTGTTTGCCAATGCTGGGAAAGAGAGTCAAGATCTTTAAGTCTCGTGAACAGCAATTTGATAAAATTACTTGGAAAGTTGAGGATTTGGTCGTCAGTTTCCAATCCAAACAGTAAATTTGGAAAGATTTCACCTTTGCGCTGCGGGAAATTTCTCGCGGATAACTGGGCGAAAGCGTCACGAGTAAACCGTTCGCTAATACTCGAACTGGCCAGTGAATTGGAAGTGTGATCGAATTTATAGGTTTTTCCATTGCAGATAAAACCTATTTGGGAGACTGAATGCGCTGGGTTACGGCAAAGGCTTGTTAACACCGAGCCGGTCACTGCGCAGACGAGTGCTTCTTCACCTGCTTCAGCCGCTAAGAGGTGTGTGTCCGGAATTTCTGGGTGTTCTAACAGTTCATCAAGGTTGGTAATAGTCTCGATCACGGCTTCATCGAGTTGATCCCAAGATGGAGTCATTAGCGCAAGATCTACAAAATAGCTGCCTTCGTCAACATAGTTAGAGCGGAAAAGCAATTCTACAGCCTCCCCCAAACTTTGGCTCACATTAGCTGCGTTAGCAATTTCGATTTGCCATGGATTATCTCTTAGTCTGAAGTTTGGTCGCTCTGGAAAGTGAGCCTCCAATGTGGCCATTGCTTTGAGCATTGTTGCCAATATTGGAATAACATCTTGAATGTTTCCAAACGGTGGCTGCGTCGATGAATGGTTGAACACGAAGTCAGGCATTGTTCCATCCTTGGATTAAGGTTTTAGCAACTGAACTGCATTTTTGCGGTGCTGATCATTAAAACCTTCCGGCCACTCGCTCAGTTTTCCTTTTTCGTCAATGTTTGGTGATTTAATTTGCGTTTCAGTTCCTTGGCGGTGAAAATAATGAAACTTTACTTGATTAGGAGTCAACGTCTTATTTTTGACAGAGATCCTCACGCCATCCATAAAGTGGTCAGAGTGAGTTTCAATAATAACTTGTATCCCCGCCTTAGCTGCCCTGGCGCACAACTCACCTAGATAAGTTTGCCCTTGTGGATGCAAGTGCGCTTCGGGGTTTTCAATAATAATTAGTCCGCCAGTGGGGGTCGCGAGCAAGGCTACAATCACAGGCAATACATAGCTTATGCCGAAACCCACATTGGTAGCGCGATATGTTCTGCTATTTAAAGAACCGGGCGAGCTAAAACTGAATCCGGCTTGAATCAGGTCAGCTTCGTACAATGTCTTGAGTTGAAGGCTGACTCCGGGGCTGACCAATTTGAGCCATGCTTCAGTTTGGTCTATAAGACGATGCCCGTCCCCAGATATCACCCTCGGGTCAGCTGAGTCTAATGGGCTTGACCCATGTATATCTAACAAATGGAGAACATACTCGCCCTGTGAGCCAATCTCGAAACTCTCACTTTGATCATCCCCTACGGGAAGATATTTTCTCGGGCCACTTCTCTCAGCCTGCAGATACTGAAACTTTGATATTCCATTTTGTGATGATGGTGCACATAGTGGGTCGCTAAAGGTTTCCAGTCGCAGTGTGCTGAAGTTGTTGTTGTAAACATAGTTGTTCTTTTGTGTCGCTCTGGCTCGAAGCTTGAATGTTGCTCGAGAGTTGCCTCCAGAGATTCTGATGCCAATAGAATTGGTTTTAGCGTTGTCGTGAAGGATATCTGATGATGTGCCTAGGTCTATGTATTTGCCCTTCGTGAGCAGACGGCCTTTGTTTGAGTCGTCTGCGATGGATTGCGCAACTATCAATAAGGCTTGAATAGCGCTACTTTTCCCCATGCCGTTTAAGCCGGTCAAAACTGTCAGGTCACTTAAGCTAACAGATGCTCTGCGGAAGCACTTGAAGTTTAGTAGTCCTATGTTTTGAATCATATTCGATTTCCATTTAGCGTTGCATTTATGATGCTGGCGATTGTCATAAAGCGCTTTAATATTTTTGCATTATGGCCGGTAGATGTAGTAATGGATTCCACGAAAAATTTGTCATTTTCATATACTGTAAAGTAGTTTTCTATTAAGAGTTCTTTTTTACTTAAGATGATTTCTATGTTTTTTTTTGAAAGCGCAGCAAGATTTACTCCCCAGCTCTCAAATAAAGCTTTGTTAATTGGGTTTCTTTTGATCTCAGAAGGCTTTCGAAATGCGTCGGTTCCAAATATCTCATACGCCAAATGCATCGCGCGCTTGAAGTGCGACTCCAGCTCAAATCTCTCAAGCTCATCTATCGAGTTGAGTAGCTTCATCGTGGAATTTAAAACATTATCTAAGTTTTTTGGCTTATCAGGACTGTTCATTTTGAGAAAAGCAATAAATCTCAGAACAAGCTCTTGGGCTGCCATTCGCATATCGTTTATACTTTCGTCCGTAGCAAGCAAAAACTCCGTCGAAGTAGATAATTTTCGAAGGAGTTCTCTTGCCGGCCCTTTATGTATGGCATTTCGAATTTCTTGACCATTTAGAGCAATACCTCCGGTATTAATGCGCTTGAAAATATTCATCATGACTTCATCAGGAGTGCCTGGTTGAATGATGTTTATTACAAGTTCAGTTTCTTCGATACGCCGCTTCATTGCACGATCTAAATCAGAATAGAAACAGTTCTCGAGATCGGACAGGTATTCAAGACCGCTCAAGGCGAAATCGTTGCTTAAAAAGTCGACGATAGTTGTAATGCGCTGTAAACCATCAACAACTGCCCAATGATCTGATTGGTCGGCAGCGACATAAAAGACCGGTAAAGGTATTTTAAGTAATAATGATTCGATCAATTGACTGCGCCGAAATAGCGGCCAGAGCCTCGCTCGCCGCTGAAAATCAGGTGCTAAATCAATTTCTTTATGAACGTACCTTCTAAATATTAAATCTATAGTTTTACGCTCGGTTTGCACGCGTATCTTTGATGGGTCAAACGGTTCCGACATACTTGCCGAGGTTTCTATCTCAGGCTCAAGCCCATAATTATCGTCTACGATTTCAGATCGAACCTTAAGGCTACGGGGTGGTTCACTCATTTCCTAGTCCTATTGGCATAGCCAAGCGATGACTTTAGCATGCTTGATAGCGCTCCCTGTAATAGTCTCAATCACTCCTGCTCCGTTTCCTGACGAACACTGCGTTTCAGGTTGCAGCTTCAAGTAGGTTAACCAGTCGGCACCACTATCTTTAAAAATCCTTTGGATAGATCTCAACCTGCATGCTCCTAACCCAGATTTCCTCCGTATTGATCGTCCTTTCCCGGGCAATGTGTGAAGTGTTTTGAGGCTTTTCCCGCTTTGATGAAATCTAGGTCTTCGCTTTGCAGCCGGTAAGCACGTTTGTTTTTCGAAAAAGGCGTGCCATGGCCTAGCTTCACCTTCGACTGGATGAAGATCGCTTGGCGGAAGCAGCGGGTTGGACTCATTCGTCGATGAAACCTTTGCCGAGATGCTCGTTGGTTAGCTTCGATGCTAGCCCACAGCGCTAGTCCTGCACCAACCATCGATTTACTGTCCAACTTTAAGTAGCACTTCGCTCTATATCGAACGCTCCAACGTAGGAGTCCTTCCATAATCGCTACGCCTTGCGGCTCGTTCCTCAGGAGGTAAAAAGTAGCGCAATTCAGCCATCGGGCTAGGTAGGGCATCGCCCAATGTGCTCACCATTTTCCTGCATCGTCGACAAAGATGCTGTGCCTGCCCCCTGATGACCTTTAGGGGATTGGTGATAGCCAACGCATTGCGATACTGCGATCACGACCGGTGCAAGAGGCACCTGATCTCCTCATCTGGTTAGGAATGCTGAGTTTATATATTCATCGACATCAAAAGTGGCGTTTTGCCTTATCATCTCTCCACCTCAATGCAACTTGTAAAAACACAGAATACCGAATCAAGGAATGCTCCAATGTTCAAACACCCCCTCACTGAAGTCGCTGCTTTCGCATTCCTGTTCATGATGTGCTCGAGCATTGCTCTGGCGGACAGCCGAGCTTGCTCCGACCCACAGGTCAAGGAGGCGCTAGCTCTCAAGGCTCAAAACTCCCGCAATAGCTACGTTGACATGCTCAATCGACAAGGTCGCAGCGTCTGGGCCAAAGTTTCTGGCATCCACGAAGTCGAGACCCTTTCGTCCAACAAGGAGTCGAGGCGCAAAAAATGCTTCGCCAAGGCATCCATGGAGTCCAACATGGGCATGCTGGCGCAGCCTGTGTGGATGACCTACACCCTTGGCCAATACGATGACGGCAAGCAATACACGGAAATTCACGTGATGTCGGCAGACGAGCGCCAAAGTTTCTCTCGCGATCGCTGAATTTTCCGGGTACTACAATGGAATGGCAACCCTCCTTTTGGGCCCGGCTATTTAGAAAAGCTGGGTCATGGATTCTGAAGATTGAAAATGATCAGCTCGTCGTTTCGCTAGACGATCAGCTCTTCACGATCCCGCCGGAAGACTTCGCCAGGCTGAAATACCAACGTGGCCTGCTATGGACGAACCTGAAGCTATGGAGTGGCCGAGAGCTGCATCTAGTAGGGCTTTCACATTTCACTCGCACGGAGCTCGATCAGCATCTACATGCAGCATCAAGCAGGCACCAGTTCCGGTCGAGTTACGCGAGGATCATGAGCTGGCTCAAAGAGGTTGATCGGGCGGGGGCTTCAGCAGATGCGCAGCACCGCTGGTTCACCCGCGACATGCAGCATGATTTCCTAATGAAAAAAAACGCGTTGGGCATCAACTCCGCCGAATTCAAAGTTCTATTTGACTCGCCCGTCATCCAGGCTGCCATGGGTGATAACAAACCGCGCGTTGTGGCTCGATTGCGCCAATGGTCACAGAATTGGCCCGACCACTGGAAAGCGCGCAACGAAGCACACATGGCCCGTGAACTTGATGCCTGCGAAGATTTGCTGAACAGGGTTGAGACGCGTGAGCTTAATGACGAACAGGCCAAGGCTGCAGTTTGTTTTGACAATCGTGTTCAACTCATCGCCTCAGCCGGATCGGGTAAGACGTCCACCATGGTGGCGAAAGCGATTTATGCCGTTCACCGTGGCCTTGTGGCTCCCTCTGAGATCATCATGCTCGCTTTCAACAAGGATGCTGCCGAGGAGCTCAAGGAAAGGGCTGCTGAGTCTCTAGAGCGCTTGGAGATGACAGGCATCACCATCAACGCGATGACGTTCCACTCCTTGGGGCTGGAAATCATCGGTGGCGCCACCGGCAAAAAGCCTAACGTGCCCAAGTGGGCTACCAAAACAGAGCTCGGCCTCGAAAAGCTAGGGGAAATCGTCGACAGCTTGAAAGATCGGTCGGACGAGTTTCGTACCAAGTGGGACATGTTCAGGCTGGTGTTTGGTCGGGATCACTCAGGTGCTGTGCTCCGGGATGTGGCTGAGGCGTTTGACCGGGATGGTGAGGCAAGGCTGATCACACTGAACGGCGAGCATGTGGCGAGCCAGCAAGAACGATTGATTGCTAACTGGCTTTTCTACAACGGTGTCGAGTACCTGTACGAAAGGCCATATGAGCACGATACGGCAACAGCAGAAAGGCGACAGTACGTACCAGATTTCTTTTACCCGCAACTCAACCTTTATCACGAGCATTTTGCATTCGATGGCGATGGACAGGCACCTGAGCATTTCAAAGGCTATGCAGACGATGCTGCATGGAAGCGTGATACTCACACAGCCTATGGAACAAAGCTCATAGAGTCCACCTCGCATCAAATTAATACCGGTGAGATCTTTGCGTACCTCACACGCGAGCTGACGTCCCGAGGCGTAGTGCTAGATCCCAACCCCGACCGCCCGATCCCCAGCTCAGGCCTAATCCCCCTGGAGCACCTTGATGTGCTCAAAGTGCTTCGATCTTTCATCTCCCACTACAAGAGCAACAGCCTGACAGCGGAGCGACTGTATGAGCGTTATGACGCGCTTCCGCTGAGCGTATTCAAATTTCGCTACAAGATGTTCCTCGAGTTTGCCGTGCCAGTCATCGAAGGGTGGGACGAGGCGCTGGAGAAAGGTCGAGGAATCGATTTTGAGGACATGATCAACCTGGCAGCCAATCACCTGGAGCATGGATACCCTTCGCCTTATCGATTAGTGATGGCGGATGAGTACCAGGATGCTTCCCGCGCTCGTGCACGACTCTGCCGTGCGCTGGTTCAGGCTCCTCATAGCCATTTGTTTGCTGTAGGGGATGACTGGCAATCGATTAACCGCTTTGCGGGCGCCGACGTGTCGGTGATGACTGGATTCGTTGACTGGTACGGTCATGGGCAAATCTTCCGACTGGAAAAAACATATCGGTGCCCTCAGGCAATATGTGATGCCTCTAGCCAATTTGTGGCCAAGAACCCAGCTCAACTGCAGAAGACGGTCATTTCCGTAACCGAGCCTATTGGGCCCGTTTTCAGCGCTTTCCAGGTAGGCAATAGGGATGAGCTTTCAGACGGCGTTCGGCAATACTTAGATGACCTATACCGGGGCTTATCGAACGGTCATATCCCTCCAGCCAAAGATAGACTGGTGTCTGTCTTTGTACTAGGGCGATACAAAAACGACGAGCAGTTTGTTCCCAAGGGGTGGAAGCATCGCTATGGAGACCGACTCGACATTAGGTTCAAAACAATTCACACCTCAAAAGGGGATCAAGCCGAGTACGTGATCCTGCCCAGCATGGTTGTTCGCGGCTTCCCTAGCCTGAAGGGCGACGACCCAGTGTTTAGTCTAGTCATGCCAGAAGGTGACACCTATCTGCACGGAGAGGAGCGTCGTCTGTTCTATGTGGCTCTGACTCGTGCTTGCCGCTCAGTGACAATGTTCACTGTCATGGCGAGAAACTCGCCGTTCCTTACCGAGCTTGTAGATGATGGTGTGGTCGCGGTAACCGACATCAAGGGTGAGCCCATCAAGGAGGAGCGCTGCCCGGTGTGCAAGCATGGTGTTGTCCTGCCGCGAACCGGTACATACGGGGACTACAAATCCTGCTCTGGTTTCCCTGTCTGCAAGTACAAGCCGAAAAAAGAAAAATCGCCGGGCTACGTATCTCCGAAGCTAAGGAAGCGTTGAGACCTACCCAATGCACGATTAATTGAGGTCGCTTTCGCTCCAGCCTTACTGCATTCGCCATTCATTATTGCCGATCAGGAAAAGATCCTGCTCCACTCTTCGAATGACGCCTATGCTTACTGACATCTTTGAAGATGGCGCTTTAAGATGATGTCGTTTTGCTATCGGGCTGGCAGTGTCGCGGACGTGCTTGGCCAGTAGAGGCAGTAAAGTTGGAAGACGGATGGGGAACAGGCGTCAGTGCATTCTGCGTATGAGCCATCAGTTTTACGCCAATGATAAAACCGAAATTTCCGCAGACTATCCGCTCACGATAAATCGTCGGCGTTGCTGTGGCGCTATTCGGCCTCATTTCCGTTGTAGTCGAGTCAATGCTAGGAGCAAGATTTTGACGACTATTAATGCCCAATTCTGCAGTGATGAAGATGACAGTACACTGCGGCAAACAGGCCAGGAAACTCCAGATCTTTTTGCGTTTGACTGCGGGCAATTGCCGTTCGAACGAATGGGTGATGCGCACTTTGAATTGCTCTTGGCTGACCTTTACGCTTCTCGAGCGGCAGATGGTTCGGAGGATTGGTACGACAAGGCTCGCCGTCTTAATGATGGGGCTGATCAAGGCCGCGATGTCATCCTGTTTAATGATTCCTCTCCAGTCGGCGTAATTCAGTGCAAGCGCTATAACGGGATCGTATCCCTCGCCATGGTCATCCAGGAGATCTGCAAATTCTTCCTCTACGCGACCATCAAGCCTGGCATTGCATCAGCACCAGGTGCGCCATTTCGCTATTACGTTGCAGTTTCTGATCGAGCAGCCGGCAAGCTGTTCGAGTTCATGGAAGCGAAAGGCAGGCAACGCTTCGAAGATTTGAGAGCAGAGTTCGAGAAGAAAGCTTTTGCTGCGCGTAAAGCCTCTGCAATCTTGAAAAAACATGCAGCCCTGAAAAACCTCACGAAGGAACAGCTGTGTGATTTGGTATGGGCCAGGATCGACAATCTGCATACCGCCTTACATAAAAAAGATGATCTCTCTCGGATGGTGCGTGCATACCCTGACATCAAGTCGACCTATTTCAGGCTTGAGTCGGACACCGCAAAAATCGTTGGCGAGTTAAGAAGCTTTTTGCAGTCGTGCAACTTGATAGTAAGCGACGAAGAAGCGGAGCTCATCTCTGAGATCCGCACTGAATACATAAAATTAAAGCTTGGTCGCCATCATCGATTCAACCTCGCCTTGCTGCAAGGTCAAGAGCTCTTGCCTTTCATGAAAGGCATGCTTCAACCCAAGGCTGGAACGCTCTATAACAATTTTGGGTCGCTGCCGGTGCTATTGTCGGCAGGCGCAGCGGCAGCGACCCCCGCCGATTGGCAGGAGTTGAATCAGCTTGTCGATGGATACGACAGCCAAGCAGTTGTGTTTGTGGGATGCGGTGACGTCTCGGGCAGTCAGCTCCTCGATTGGAAGAGCTCTGATGAGATGATCTGGATTGATCCACAATGGGATCCCGCCCCGCTACAGCGATACCGAGCAGGGTGGTGTTGGGTCAAGGATCTCACGCAGGAAATATTCAACTGCTATGTACTGGTTGAAAATGAGACAGGTGAGACTAACTACGGTCATGCAGACGTCTCTCTACGGCTGGCGTTTGAAGATCTTATTCTCTGGCCAACCCTGGGTAATGATTTTACAAATCCTATTTCGAATCCAAAATCGCAATTGCGACGGATTATGGCCAGTCAAAAAGAGGACAGGTCTAAGCGGCCTAACCTTGTTTTGGCCTCTCTCAATGTCACCAGCCTTGAAAAGGTACTGACATCAGTTTCGGATCATTTTGGCCAACGTACTCAGTCCACTATTGGAATGGCCATTGCTAATAGTAACTGCGTCCACGCGTGCGCTGCTGAGCTGTACAGCGCTACGGGCATTTTCCCGGCAATTGATGCCGAGTTCATGACTCGACCGACTCCGACAACAGTGAATCCACCTGGTCGTGTCATGCGCCGAAGCAGCAGCGGCGCCTTAACATTCATCCTTGACTGGACAGCAGAGTTGACCCTTCTTTCGGTGCAGGCCCACCGACTGATGGATGATCGAGTAACAGCGGATATGGCACCGGCCGCACTTGAGTTCCATGAGCTATTTGACCGTTATCCCCCGTACCCAGGTTATTTGGCTGCTGTGAGAAACGAGCTGGATTTGCTCAATACCCTTGTGCAAGGCACAGGCCTGTCGGACTACTCAGGGTTTACCTATCGAACCCGATTTGGTGTGAGAGTAGGAGAGCATTTCCCGCTGGAGAGGCTTTCCTCTGCTGGTGAATGCGTTATGAGAACTGTCCAGGCACTGAGCTATCTGAATGTCCCGGTCAGCAGTCAGTGGTCGTGTACACCGGCGTTGCAGGGCCATATTCGATATGACAACCCAGAGCATGGGGAGGTCAGCATCATGGCCTGGTCAAACAACAGTTATCACGTGAGGCAAATGGAGGCAGACCTTTTTGATTGGGCCCGGCAACCCATTGTGCATCCCAACCTGATTGTCTTTGCTCAGGGACGCGGAAGCGTCGGAGACAGGAAACCTAGTCACGGTCGATATGACTTCACTACCAGTTCTCCCGCTCCTAGAGGGTCAATCACCGAACCTGCCATTGCGAGAAACGTTTACATGTTCAGTCTGAGCGAGATTGAGTCGGTTTATGACGACCCCATGGCACCGTCGCCGGAGCGATTCATGGAAGATATTTTTGAGCGAAAGGGGAAGCTAGATGCTCAATGAACTGGTGGAGATCATAGGCTGTCGAGCTCTGGATGCGGGCTTTTACGAGGCCACTACGCAGCAGTATTTGTCGACTGATAATCCAAACTGGCCCGACGGTGAGCTTGAGAACCAGCTCGGCTATTGGGAGTCTTCCTTTGCTTCCATCTTACTGATAAATATCACCACTGAGACAGGTGTTGAAGCCTTAAGAAAAGCCAAACTCGCAGAGACCTTCCTCGATGCCGCTATTGTCCAGCGGGAGAGTTCGGGCCTCGTCATTGATGGCTACCTTGTACTTGCCACCACCCAAGTGAGTGACGAGTTCAAGGCGTTCCTGATCGATATTGAGAGGGATATCAGGTTCGTCAGAAAGCATGTAGTGACGTGGGGAGCGAATGGGTGGGAGCGCTATGAGCGCATCACGCCGTTAGGCTTGGAGCGATTCGGCGAGCATGAGGAGCCTGCGGTCTTCAACTCGGACGATACCGGGTACATTCAGCTTTTAGAGTTACTGGCCGAGGTGGGAAGCGAAGAGCTTGCCGAACGCCATGGCAAAGAATGGAATCTCAATGAGTAACCTGCCAATTAAATTTCTTTCCGTCACCATCCAGAATTTTCGAGGTATCCCTGACGAGTTGGTGGTGCCATTGGACGCACCCTTGACCGTCATTCATGCGGCCAATGGGACTGGCAAAAGCACCATCTGCTACGCATTGGAATGGTTGATCACCGGAAAAGTCGATGACCTCAATACCGCGCCACTGGAGTGTCAGTGGGGGAGAGGCACGACCAATGTTTCCGCAAAATGCCTGATTGACGGAAGGCCGCACTTGCTGACCCGAAACAACACCTCGCTATGGATGACCGAGGAGGGTGCGAGAAAGAAAAAAATCAATGATGAATACCTGCTTGAGATGCTCACGCCAGCGTCGATTTCCGGAAGAAGCACCATCGCGTTGCGCAAAGCGAAACGCGGTTGGTTGCGCAATAGCCGCTGGCTCTACTCCAACTCCCTGTCGTTGTTGATCGACAACAATAAAGCGGACGAGCGTCAACAGATTTTCGCCGACATCCTCGGTTTTGGCCATCTCACGAGCACACTGCGAGATTTGCGCGAATATAGAAAGGCATTACCGAACATCAAGGGCCTGGTGGACGGCATCAGTCGGCTCCGCGATGAGATCGAGACGCTGGAGCGTGCGCTAGCGATAAGCTCTCCAGTGAAAGACAGAGCATTGGGCAATCTGGCGACAATATTCAAAGCCTTACCCCCATCAGCAGAAGGCAGCCTGGGTGATCGCCTGAAGGCAGCGCAGCTTCGTGTCGCGATGTTCAGTCAGAAACACCAGAGAGAAGCGAATGCACTGAGCACCCTTTCAGAGCAATGGTCGCAATATCTCAACTCAATGAGCCAGATTGAAACACTTCGCCAGTCGGTTGCCACCGTGGCTGATGAGCAGAAAAAAGCCAGTGATGATCAGGTCATCCGGTCATCGGAGTTGTCCGAGGCACAGTTGAAGGTTTCAGAAAGTGAAAGGTCAATCAAATGGGCTGACGACAGCCTAGCGACGCTTTACCGCTGGCTACCTATCACTGCAAACCCAGGCGTCGTGGAATTCTTTCGAGAAGGGGATATCACTCAGGTTGACCTACGTACCAAGTTTGTAGAGCTCACCTGGCCTTCAAGTCAACAAGAGCAGTGGCAGGCGGCCCTTGATTTGCTGTCCAGAAACTTACCAAAAATTTTGGAGTGGGAACGTCAGAAGCAGGAGTTGATGGCCAACACAGTAGCTCCTGCCACTGATTTGAATGACGCAGTTCGCCTAGCTAATGAAGAAAGTAATGCCCGCGTCCGGGCAGAAGCTGACTTTGATGCGTTTTCAAACGTTTTAGGCAAGCTGAAAGCCATGGGAAGCGAAATCGTCCACTCTCATGAAGATGCGCATTGTCCGCTCTGCAATCATGATTGGGGCACAGCTGAAAAATTGCGGATAGAAATTTCCACGGGGCAGCAACTGCTTGCACCAGCGCTAGAGATCGCCGCAAACAATTTGACAGTGGCTCGCCAAAAAGAACAGGAGGCCACAGCAAAACTAGCGCTAAACAACGCTCAGAAACAGGCCTATGACAGCCATCTCTCCCGCTTGAGCTCGGTTGTTCAGGAACTGAAGTCGTTCGCTACGAAAACCAAATATCTGGAGACTATGCAGGTTCGGGACTTTTCCGGGCTGAACGCTGTTGGTCTTGCTCACCTGAGCAACCGGATCACCTCAGCGATACAGTTGGGGTTGGTTTTTGAAAAGCTGGCTGAGGTGGAGACGTTTTTCGACAATACCCCTGAAGGCGGAGCTGGCAGCCGGGTATCGACGTCAATCGCACGTTTTATAAGTTATAAAAAGCATTTTCAAGATCAGATTGACCTGTACAACCCCGCGAAAACCCGTCTTGTTCCGGTTGTCCGGGCACTTGCGGAGACCATTCAAGCAAAGGCGGGGGTGATTGCAGGTATCAATACCAGCATCGCGGCGGCGCAGCTAGTCACTGGGAGCTTCGATTCCCTATGGAAGGAGGTGTTTGGCGATCAACCTGTTTTGACAGAGTCATATGAGTTGATGCGCCAACAGGTGAATCAGCGAGGTGAAGACGCTGCGACCTATAGGAGCATGCTTGCCGAATGCGAGGCTGTGGTGAGCGTTGATACTGATTCGATGAAACTCAAGCAGCTTCAGGAAGAGCGGCTTGCGTTATCCCGCAAGTTGGAAATCGGCTCAGGCTACATCGCCAAAGCGGATCTCGCGATCGAAAACTATGCCATGCATGTGAAAGATTTCACTGCTTCAAGCCTTAAACCACTGCTCAGCCCCGCTGCTGAGCTGTTCTCTCGGATGCATGCCAACGAGGTCTATAAAGGCTTGGGCGTCTCTGATGGTGGAGATGCGCTGAAGTGGACTGTCTTTGCGGAGGGGCATGAGCCTGCGTTGGATGCAGAAGGGAAACTAAGCCAGGGACAGCGCCAGGATCTGGCATTGTCGCTTTACCTTGCCAGAGCCAGAAACACTGGGGGAAGCTTTTTCCTTGATGAGCCAATAGCGCATTTGGATGACCTCAATCGAGTGGCCATGCTGGATATCTTTCGCCTGGTCGCCACGTCCATGCCTTCCATGAACCTCATTCTGACTACTGCGAGTGATGCGCTTGCCCGGCACATGGCGCAGAAGTTTTCGAGCATCACGGACAGGCATCTTTTGAACATGATTCACTTGGAGGGGAATCCTCGTACTGGGGTCAAGATGACCGTCCAGCGCAACGCAGCAGTACCACGCCAGCTTGGCTAGCCTAGGAGTCGTGTGACCCTGAAGATCTGCGATTGTTGGTCGTGCGCTTTCGTCAGTGCCTTATCCGTTGGTTGATTCGCTTTATCAAGGGTTGAAGTGACTCCAAATCAATCACCACCAAGCCCATCTCAATCGTTTCCATCTGATCGGGGACGACTACTAGCGGCCTTGGAGATTCGCACTCTCCATCCTCATCACAGGTTGCCTCAAGGTCTACGCAATAGAGGTAGCGGTATGGCGCGAGGAGATTTTGGATGACTTGAAGGTGAAGAAGCTTTACTTGAATGCTCATGGCATGGCTGCACTAACTTTGATTTGTCCAAGATACATCGACATGAGCATAAAGATGCGTTCTGAAGGAGTTGTTTGGGGTGTGCTGGTTCGATTTCGGCACTCTGTGCCATCTGTTTTCTCGTTTCGCAAACCCTTAGGCTGTTTCGACAGACAAGGAGAATTGCTATGTCCCCACTGGCCGCTGCGCTCATGAATTCCCGGATCGAGCATTCGATGTCCAGATTCAGGGCCGCAAATTGCGCAGGCGTGAGCGAACGAACCTGGAGATCTTACGAGCAGGGTCAGCGCTCACCCCGCAAAAGCGTGGTACGAAATTTTTATGATCGATCAGGGATTTCGATGCCCCCGAACATCGCCCAGCTGCTGAGGATTGCGCGAACGGCCCGCGTACTGAGCATTACATCTCTCAAGGGTGGGGTCGGTAAGTCGCCCATCACCGTTGATGTAGCTGCATGTTTGGTGGAACGAGGAAGCAACGTAGCGGTAATCACCCACGATTGTTGCTTTGAGGATGGCGTCTCAAATGGTGCGCACCCCAAAGCAGGATCATTGGTGGCAGGCGTCGACTTCTTTGGTTATGCAGACGTATTTTTTTGCTTGGCCGAAAAAGAAAGTTTCGCCAAGCGATTGCGACACATCGTGGATCATGGATCTTCTATGGATCGTAGCGGACTTGAGTTCGAAACGGGTGGAACATTGGGTTCCATGGTCGAGAGGATCGGATCCTCCAGAATGTTTAAAGACATCAAGGCAGATTACGAATATGTCCTGCTTGACCTCAATCTTAAGGTTGATCTGATTCGCACAAATTCGGACTTGGTTGCGATCATCATCGACAGCGGCTGTCCTCAATCGGTAGATAGCGCCCAGCGGTTGAATATGCGATTGCTCAAAAGCAAAGGAGGGCGCCGTACACCAAGGTGCTTCGGGTTGGTCACGCGAAATGATGTAGGTGGCAGAAGCCGCGAATTGGAGGAGTTTTGTGAAGGCTTGGAGATTCCGCCAGAACTGGCAGAAGGGCTGGAGGCAAGGAGGTTTGCCTCTAGCACATTCAGAGAACGAATTTTAAGTGATATCAAGTCTTTGCCCTTGACTCGTCTCATGACCCACTTGACCAACGCTCACGAGATCGTGATAGACAAGTACAACAATGATCAGCCGTTCATGGAAGGGTTTTCGTACTTTGACTCTGTGTTGGATATCTCCCCAGATTCCCATGCGGCGGACGAGATACGTAGGCTGACCACTGAGCTTGTTGATTTGCGGTTATAGGCAGGTAAGTGCAACTACGCGTTGATGCGACTCTTGACGATGGCTGATTTTTTTTCCAGTATGTGTCTGCGCCACCGACGTTGGCGTTCAGCCCTAGCTAGGTGAAGCCTCTGCAACGTCGCTACAACATCTCTTATTGCCACCTTTAATGGTCAACTGATACTAGGGTTTAGCGTTGATCGTGAGAGGCTAGGCTATGAAATTCCCTGATACTCCTTCGCTTGCTGCTTTTAAGTCAGATGCAGCTGTTTTGCATCGTGATTTACGCAGCGGCTGTCGCTCTGCAATCGACAGAGCCATTAGTGCGCAGTTGATAAGTTCGGGCCCTGTAAACCGGGATATCTGCCTACGTATCATTGCCAAAGAGCATGGTCTGCCATACTCCAAAATAGTTGCTAGGGATCAGATGATATCCCGCTACGCGGAACACTGTGTTTCTCAAGGGTTTTGGCGCAAACCATATGAAGGCGTATTTCGAAGGGCGCGATTCCTGTTGCAGTTCGACGCGCTTGTTGAATGTCTTCGTGACCAAGTTCCACTTGTGTCTGCTGCAGATAAGCGGGGCGTCGATTTCAGCGGATTTCATTTCAGCTCGTTGCTATTTAGCAGAATTCGTCGTGTCCTCAAGCGCTTAAAAGTCCCTGATTTCAGCTACCTGCAGGCGCCCGGAAGCCTCGTACACTACGACTGGTTCCAGGACGTTCAAAAGGCAAGCCATTGCAACTTCAGTGATGCAAAGTTCTATTGCATTACCGCTGATCCAGTGATTCAACCAGGCGCTTACGGATGGGAGACTGATTTTAGCTATGCGGATTTGCGAGGCGTTGACCTTCGAGGAGCCTATCTAAGAGAAGCCTGTTTTAAAGGGGCAAAAGTCGACGGAGCTGATCTGCGCAATGCGAATATCAATGGCTGCGTATTCGACGGTGCCACAGGGGAGTTTTTGAGCGGTGAAATCCTTTATCACAACTGGGACGTAGGCCCTCAGGGCGTCGTCCCTTGGTTACCTGACGACGAAGACTGAACCGCAGCCTCTAAATGTGGTTTCCCGCTCATACGCCTAGATGGAGTCGTGGTGGGCGGGGACGGGCGCAGAAACGTTGCGATTAAAGAACGCTATGCAAACCAATCATACAACGCAAGTACGAATATTAAGTATCACTTTGAGGTGATGCCCTATCCGTGTACCTGTTTTTTTAATTCCGGATTTTTTCGAGATAAAAGGGCAAGGATTGGATCATCAGCTATTGGGTGAATGGCCATTGAAGTTAAAAGGAATAAGAAGTTGGAAAAAATAATAGGGTTTTTCTTGGAGAAGATTTGGCCAGCCTTGTGCGCATCCGCTCAGGACGCGCGGGAGCTCATTCAGTCGAACTCATCCTTTTTCGCAACCATGAGAGATCGCAAGGGAGTTTGCTCGAATGCCTGGCTCTTTGGGATCTTCGTGGCGATTGGCTTGGGGGTTCTAGGGCTGCCAGCGTCTCGATCTGCCGGCATTACTCCAAACCTTGAGTTTGCGGGCGTGATGACAATGATGAACTGGCTCCTCGTTGCGCTCTACGGGGTTTGCTTCGCAATAGGATCTCGGCTACTCGGAAGTGACCGCGAGATGTTGGTCAGCGTTAATACCTTCTTTTACGTCTCGGGTTGGTTGGTGGTACTAAAGTTATTCGAAATGCCCGCTTTGGGTGCACGATTTAAGGCGATGGCGCAGAGTTGTAGTGCCTTCAGCTATGACGAGGCGGTCACATCGGCAATCCAGCAAAGCTCAATGGCCAAGACTTCAGATGATATAGTGCTGATCGGTTATTTAATGTTCATCGGTTTTGCCATCGCCAAAATGCAGCGTTCAGTGCATGACTTTGGTTGGATTCGTGCGATCACTTCCAACAGTGATTGGTATGGCTCTATTGAGTGCGATGGTGTCGTACGTTCAAGAGCCCATCATCTCGCAGCTGATATGCAGCTATGTAAGTTATCCACTTAAAGGTTGATAGCGTCTCACCTATATCGGGCGAGCCACCTCACATCTGGCCCGCCACGGTACGAACAAGTGCTCGTGATACTTACATTTTCAAGCTCTAAATAGATCGCCGGAATCGTTTCCGGCACGCTGTCCAAGTTCGAGTGTCCCGACTCGGCCATCAGGCGACTTGCAGTACTCGCAATAGTCCAGGGTGTCCCAGTCACTGAAGAGGGTGAGTAACCAGCCATCAATTTCCACGGGCATGAGTCCGTGGTAGATCTCATTCCATGACTGGACGGAGCTTCGCATCATGACGCGTTTGCCGAGCGCGACTTTCGTCAGCACTTGGCAGACCTCGCGGGCCGTTAGAGGGGAGGTTGTGGTCAAAGTGCCCTTCCTTCGAGTGTCGATCGCCGTGCTTATCGGGAAATGCTGGCTACTCTCTAGTTGCCTCCATCACCCATAAAGAGCTGAGATGCAGATTCGACATCTTGCAGTGCGAAATTTCCGTGGAATTACTTCTCTTGATTGGTCTCCAAAGGGCCCGTTTGCTTGTTTGATTGGTGCAGGTGATTCTGGAAAATCCACCATTCTTGATGCGGTCGATGCCGCATTGAACTCGCGGTGGTTCAGCTTTGGTGATTCTGATTTTTTCGGGGGCAATACTACGGTTCCAATCTGCATTGAGGTAACCGTTGGTGAGCTCGCTACAGAGCTTAAAACGGATGGAAGATTTGGGTTGTATATCCGAGGCTGGACTGCAGAAGGGAGACTGCGCGACGAACCCGAAAACGCCGATGAAGCCGTCCTGACAGTACGGCTCACCGTCGATGCAACACTAGAACCTGTATGGGAGATCATCTGCGATCGGCTGACGGAGTCCCGTCAGATATCGAACCGAGACCGGGCCAAATTTGGATTGGTGAGATTATCGGGCGACGATGCCAAACAGCTGTCGTGGGGGCAGGGGTCTGTTCTTGCTAGACTAACGGGCGACAATAGCGAGGCAGCTGCTCGACTTGCGGATGCGTACCGCTCTGCCAAAGACAGCGCCAAGCTGCACGAGATTCCATCTTTGATGCAAGCGGCTGAGCTCGCGCAAGGGTACGCGAAGGGAATGGGTGCATATGTGACCTTCAATTACGCTCCCGGTCTCGAGCTAGGTAGGGCAGGGTTGTCGGCCGGCTCGATTGCGCTTCACGACGGATTTGTGCCGTTAAGGTTGGCCGGGCTGGGTACGCGACGATTGGCAAGTTTGGCCATCCAAAAGTCGGCCATCAGGGAAGGCGCGATTGTTCTCATTGATGAAATTGAACATGGCCTTGAGCCCCATCGCATCGTCGGAGCGCTGGCTCAATTAAAGTCGGATCAGATCGCTTCTGTCACCAATGCCCGACCCGTGGGGCAGGTGCTTCTCACAACACATTCCGAGGTTGCTCTAAGCGAGTGTGGTGTTGAAACCGTGAACGTTGTTCAAACGGACAAGATCACCCGAGCAGCGACCATCAATTCACCAGCCTTCCCTGATTCGATCCGGCCCTTGGTTCGATTTAATGGCAAAGCTCTGTTTGCTAAGCGTATCTTGGTGTGTGAGGGGATGACCGAAGTCGGGATCATCATGGGGTTTCGAGAAGTCCTAATCGAGCGCCATGCAAAGCCGATCGAACAACTGAGCGTCGCGTTGGCTGATGGCAACGGATCTCAGGCGACTTCCATGGCGCTTGGTCTTGCGAAGCTGGGTTACCAAACCGCGATGTTCATGGATTCGGATGTGCCGCTATCGCCTCCTGTCATTGAAGAACTTCGTAACGCTGAAATACAGATATTTGAGTACGGCGTCGGAACGCAGCTCAACACCGAGCAGGCAATATTTTTTCCAGCTTCGGATAGCGACGTTCAACGCTTACTGGAGGCCGCAAGGGTTAATCACAGTCATGACTCCATCAATGGGAGCCTGTTAGCAAAGCTTCCTGGTATGACTCATCAATCAATACAGGTGGATTTCAGTAGCTGGGCTGCCAACACGGGGCTGACGTCGGAGCAGTTACGCGCCATCGTGGCCGAGGTGGCCAAACGCAATAAGTGGTTCAAGGAACATCGCTATGGGAGGGAGATCGCTCCGATAGTGTGGAACATCATATGCGGTGATCACCAGTCCTATCTGACAAAGGTTGTCATGGCATTGGAGGCTTGGATTTATGCTGAGCCCCACTGATTTGTTGGTTACGCGCTCAGGCGCTGTGGTGGCGCCTGCCGGTCACGGCAAAACCGAGATTATCGCCTCATTGGCCGGCCTAGCAAAAAGATCTCTGATACTGACTCACACGCATGCGGGGGTGCACGCTATTCGTGATCGCATCAAAAGACTTGGTATCTCCAGCGCAATGGTTGCCGTCGATACCATTGCTGGTTGGTGTATGACCTATGCCCACGCGTTTCCAAAAGCCGCCAGCCCCTGCGAGGGGATGCCCAGAACTCCCGCAGAATGGGATCAGCTTTATCGGGGAGTCATCGCGGCTCTGAAGATCCAAGCAGTGCAAGATGTGCTTAAAGCGTCTTATGAGCGCGTGTTGATCGATGAGTATCAGGATTGCAACTTCCTGCAACATGAGCTTGCTGTCGAGCTTTCATCGATGATTCCGACGGTAATCTTCGGAGACCCGATGCAGGGGATCTTTGAGTTTGCCGGCGCGACGTTGAACTGGGAAGCCGAAATTCATCCGCATTTTCCCTATCAAGGAACGCTGGAGACGCCACACCGGTGGATTGGAAAAAACGAGGAACTGGGACGCTGGATTGCAGCCACTCGCATCCATCTTCAGCAAGGCGAACAAATAGATCTTCAGGACGCCCCCATTAAAGTTGTGAGTGCCAATGATGCTTTTGATATGGGAGCGTTGTTCGACGGGATCGATGACAAGACAGGGCTGCATGCGGCGATCCATTGCAATAAAACATTGTGCTACAGGATCGCCAGAGCGAGTGGGGGAGGATTTCAGGCAATTGAGGAAATAGCGGCTTCGCGACTACAAGCTTTTGCGAAACAGTGGGATGAGGCAACCATCTTGGCGCATCGTGTACAAGCGTTCACATCACTGCTGTCGGAGTGTATTCAAGTGATTCCTACGCTTCCCGGTCAAGTCCTGTGTCCGGAAGATTTGGCAATTAGCTTGGAAACGTTGATGCTGCAAAACACGCTCATGCAGGATAGCGGCACCGGAGCAATTCTGAAACTGTTGTCCATCGTTAAAAGGCGGTCTGACTTCAGATTGTTTCGCAGGGAAGTATGGCGTGATGCGGAACGTGCAGCCGGGGAGCTAGCAAACGGGAGAGCCGCGACAATGGAAGAGGCTGTGGCCATCGTCAAGCAATCGACCGCCAGAACAGGTCGCCTACTTCCACACCGTACCGTATCAACTCCCTTGCTATTGAAGGGGCTTGAGTTCGATCATGTTGTGATTCCTGACGCAAGTCACTTTGCAAATGAGCGGTTTGCTAGCGCCAAGCTTTTCTATGTTGCAATTTCAAGAGCCACGCAGTCGCTGACGATCACTTCTTCGCAACGTTACTTGAGGTTTCCGGCGCCCAGGAATTAGTGGCTTTCGTTGATCTTGAATAGCAGGGAAGGTAGCAGATCTGATTTTGGCATCGCGATTCCTCCAGGGAAAAAGGACAGCGTAGCAGTAGGAGAATTTGATGGGATCTTGTCGCTCGGCTAGGGAAGCGGGGAGCTTCTGGAGAGCCAGGCGAGCGTAGGCATCCAGTACGCAGCTACAGTCACCATTAGGAAAAACAAAAATGGTGTGGCGAAACGGCCTTTCCTGCCCTGCGTTGCGCCGTCCAGTAAGCCTGTCTGCGACGGTATGGAGTGCAAAGGGATTTCCCAGCATCGCAATCGAGTCATCGAAGCGAAAGCTGATGAAGATTTCGACGGCTCGACTGCGCTCCGGAAAGTCACTGCCAGTGATGTGGACGTCCGATTCAAAACTCGCTTGGTTGGAGTCGCCAAGGCGCGAGGAGGTTTTGGATAGCCTGGAGATGATGAAGTCTTGCTTCAATGCTCATTGATAGGGAACCTCACTTGGACTCTGTTGAGGTTACACCGGGCCAGCACCCCACTCATATTATTTGCAGCTAAGCCGATCTACCTGTTCAACCCAGTTGTCAGCTTCACTATGGCGCCGGCTGGATATGACAACCCTTAAACACCTTTATCTAGTGCGCCCAATCTCCGTAAGCGCTACTATTGGGAGGTCAAATCGGATTAACACGTTATCTGACTGGCGTAACGTATGATCTTCATCGTCAAGCACGACGTTTACGCTCTCGCTCGCAAAATCACCAACGTTCGTAACGAAACCCAGCCGGCCTGTTACCGGAGCATCAAGCTTGTAGGCAACTCCACGATCGTCGACGCAAGAGATACCTACAATGTCTATAAAACCGTAACGTTTATCGTCAGAAAGCCCTTTTCCTTTCCCCACGAATCGGCATCCGTCGCCTCGAAAAATTGTATCCATTGCAAAAGGCTTAAAGGGGCTCACCATAGAGAAAAGGAAGTATCTTTCAGTAATCGCGGTAGCGTCATCCAATGGGGCACGAGTCATTACTTTGGCGACCACATTCTCACTGCTTGGCTTGGCGTACTTGACTCCTTCTACTGAGGCCGCCTCGGTCACGTCCGTAAGTGAGTTATTGGGTGAGTAAATCCTGCGCCAGATATCACTTGGCGTAATGGAGTACCATCCCAGCAACGAGACAATACTGGAAACTAGTCCGATCATTGCAACGCTACGACCAAACAATTTCAATGAGCGGTGCTCTACGCAAAAGAACCACCAATCTCCCTTCCTCATGCATCGCCCGTTGCCACGGGTTCTCCCAAAGCATCGCCTCATTTGTCTTCTGTACACTCCGCAATGACATTGATTCAATCTTATACAATCGGCCCTTTGGGTTACTAGCCGGCTTGGCGTCAAGCTTACATGCTCAGAGCCCAGTGAGTAGTCGCTCAAGCTGTTCTCGCTCCCAGGCGCTCAATAGCTCGACAGGATCCGCTCCGTCGCGCTGCCAGAGTTTAAGTGTACCGACTCGGCCGTCAGGCTACCTCAGTATTCGCAGTAGTCTAGGGTGTCACAGTCATTGAATAGTGAGAGCCGCCATCCATCAATCTCCACGGGCATGAGGCCGTGGTAGATCTCATTCCATGACTGGGTGGAGCTTCGAGTCATGATGCGTTTGCCAAGCACGACATCCGTCAGCACCTGGCAGACCTCGAGGGCGGTGAGAGGGGAGGTTGTTCAAATCAGTTTCACTCCAGTGATTGCTTGCCTATCGCCTTAGCTATGCCGAAAAAGAGGTAATTCAGACAAGGCAGCACCGTAGGATGTCGACACTTGGCTTTCCACAGTAAGATGCTCTCTCAGAACGATGCCAGAGAAGGGACGCGATGGAACTCCAAGACCTGCTTGCAAGAGGCTACTTTCCCGTTCAGCTTCCTACCGGATTCAGCACTAAACAGCTTGCGGCCAATCTGAGTCATATCCAAGCGACCTGGGACGCCGAATTGGCCAAAAAAAAATCTGTGCTGTCACTAGGCGAGCGCTTCTCGGTTGCTAGATCGTCTTACAGCAGACGTATCACATCCATCATCAATCCGGTCAATTTTTATGGGCTAGCTAGAGATATTTGTGAGTACTGGCCCCGCATACAAGAACATTACGAAACGAGCAAAATATCCCGCAGCATCCCAGGGCCAGGGGGTAGCTTGCGGGCGATTGATCTGACCAAGTTCACAGATCTCTACGAGGAGCGCGTTCGGCAATCCGCAGGTGCGCGTTACGCTCTTGTCACGGACATCTCAAGCTATTTTCCAACGGTGTACACCCACACTATTCCTTGGGCTCTTCACACCAAAGCTGTCGCGAAGACGAATAAGAAGAAGACCGCACAACACTTCGGCAATATCCTCGACGGTCGATGCATGGGTACTCAGGACGGGCAAACTGTCGGGCTCCCTATTGGCCCAGATACCTCTCACATCATTGCCGAGATCATCGGCGTTTCCATCGATAAGGCGATCCACGAGGAACTTGGAGCTTGGCCAAAGGGCTTTCGGTACGTCGACGATTTCACGTTTTTCTTCAACCGGAGGGAGGAGGCGGAGAGGGCGCTTGCTGTAATCATAAAATGCGTAAGTTCGTTTGAGCTGCAGATCAATGCGTCCAAGACACGAATTGTGGAGGTGCGCGAGCTGGTGCAGGAATCATGGAAATACAGCCTTAAAAAGCTCCAGATTTCCGCGATGATCAGGCAGCAAAAGGACGACATCCATTATTACTTTGAGATGCTGTTCTCCTTGGAGTCGAGATTTAAAGATGAAAGCTTGGTGAAGTACGGCCTCAAACAGCTGTCATCCACCATCATCAAGATCCCGAACTGGCCCGTTGCCGAAGCCTATCTACTGAAGTGCGGCTACGGTTTTCCGAATACCTTGCAGGTAATTACCCAGATCCTCGCGACCTACCATCATCACGGATACCCGCTGAACCTCACCGCAATCACCGATTTCTGCAGCAACCTTTTGGAATCCGCCTCAGCGGCGAATCACCACAGTGAAACCGCGTGGCTTCTGTGGTTGAGTAAGGAAATCGGAATCACGCTCAAAGCATCACTAATCGAGCAAGTCTTGCGGGTTGAAAGTTCGGTATGTTCTCTCATCGCTCTTGACCTGTATCACCGCGGCCATGTAGATGACGTAATTGATGTATCGAACCTGCAAGCACTTGTGTCCCCCGAAGCACTTTATGGTGCCCACTGGCTGATGGCGTACGAGGGCGGACGAAGGCGATGGCTCGGCAATACCGATTTGTCGTTTATCCAGGGGCACCCCTGCTTCGGTGTGCTGCTGGCCGCAGGTGTCGGATTTTACAATCACGAAGCCAAGATTCCGCCCATCTTCGTTCTCAAAGCAACCGCGCAAGGTGAAGCCCGGTTTAACACGGACGAGGAAATCGATGACAACTTCGAATTCGATGACATGGATGAGGAGTATTTCGATTCATCAAGTCGGGACGAGGAGGATGAGGTCGAACCTAAGATAGACAAGGCAGGCGAGGATGGCGATCCACTGGAAGATCCCGATGATCTCTATTGATATCATCAAGCGAGTCATTGCGGCAGCCAGGGGCTAAGATCCCACAGAGCATTTGGCTGACCCTCGGGCTGCCGTCACACAGTGCCCGGCTTCATGACCTAACTCTCGAAGGACTGTTTTCCGAATTCCTCGACCGGATAGGGAGCCTACTGGGGGTGCAGCGGGGGCAGCAACGGAATGGATGAGCTTGCCGGTTCGAGGGCTGACTTCAAAGCACTCACTGGACATGTTGAGGACGAGGGTGGAGACGAGAGCCGTCTTCGATCTTATCGGTCGACTGGAGAGTGGCGTTCTCGTGTGAGATTCGATAGGCAGCCCCGTAGGGCTGCGGAGCTAAAGCTACTTTGCCTATCGCTCCTTCGGGCTTTAGCCCGGCTCAACATCACGTCTTTACGTTGCCTTTCGAAGTGTTAGATGGCGATTTGATTTACGATTTCTTTGGTCGAATGAAATATAAATGATTGGATCTTGGTTAATGAGTTGTCTTGCAATAACGGGGCGTGTTACTTGGGCGCTGAGGTTTGAAAAGGGAGCAGAGATTCATGGGCAATAATTCAACTTTTTGTGGTGGGGATCAGAGTTGGGCAAATGCATGTGTGGGTAATAACGGCAATCCTAGTTATGTGGAGTACTCTAAGGGCTTTTCCACAGCTGCTAATATGCTTCTAGATCAGGTTATCGATGATGGAGGCATACATTTATATGTTGATGAGTTGATTTATCCAATTTGCTTTAATATGAGGCACTCCGTAGAGCTAAGGTTGAAAGGCGCTATAGATGAACTTTTTGAAATTGCAGCGATTAAAGGCAGCTCTTTTGTGTTTGATTCCGCTACCTCGCATGATATTGGAATCATATGGGGGGCTTTTAAAACTGAATCGGAATTGCTTGATTCTCGATATGTTTCGTTAAATTCAGAAATCAATCAAATAATTTTAGATATTGCATCGGTCGATTCAACTGGCCAAACATTCCGATACCCTAATAGCAATGAAAGTCAAAAGCATTTAACAGAGGTTTCAATAATTAATATTATTGTCCTGAAAGAGAAGTTTGCAGAGTTGGAGCAGAGCCTCGATTTGCTCCATCGTCTGAATTTATGGTTGCGTGACGAATATCAGCAAGGGACTCATACGTCTAAGCTTTCACGTCCGAATTTTGATAAGGATATTCAAGGTTTAAAGGAAAGCTTTAGACATCTTATTCAGAAAACTAACGCTTTGGAAAATGTTCTCATTACCTTGTTCGCTCTTGGGAATGCATCGTTAGCAGAACTGCTGATAGCGCGCTATAGCTTTGCAAATAATTATTATTGGATTGAAAAGGCTAGATCAGGTGAGTTGTTTGGGTACCCTGACTTTGCAGGATATTGACGTAGCTTGTTTAGCGCTTGGAAGCTCTCGCTCTCGTATCAAAGGGGATAGTTGTCACTGCTGGCGAGCGACAGACATATGTTGCTTGTGCACATTAAGTGACTCGCCGTAATACCTTCAGCCGTCTCTATGCGCTGCGAGGTGTTACATCTCGGCTGTCCATGTCTGAAGAAACGGCGCCAATGTTCATCTCCTTAGGTGTTAGACACTCAGCGATAGCAAAGTTATGTACTTACCAGCCAGCATAATGAGTAACCATGTGGCCCCAGGCCGAGAGCGCCGACCCATTTCTGCGAAGGATATTCATTGCCTCTGCGGCAGGTATTTTGGTCGGACAGCCCCCTGTCAGATATGTTTTGTCTTGGCCCTGGTTGTACAAGTGCATGATCGTTAGAACCATGATCTGTTGCAGCGGCGACATTGCGCGATAATTTTTACGCATTGCTTTCAAGGATTCGGGGACAGGCTCTTCTCCGCCAGCCCAATTGAAGCCGCGAGGTCGCAAGTTGTAATGCCAGCCTGGACTGCCGTAGGCACGTTCGACGCGCTCAAAACACCCCTCAAGTGAGTAAGCCTCTACGATTCCCCACACTGCTTGCCCAAAAATATTTCCGCGCTCTGATGCGCTGGGGAACGTAGGAATGGAAGCTCCGCAAACCATCGCCAGTGCCGTATGCTCAGCACCGTCCATGCAGGGCACTTTATCCACCATATCGACCAACGCCCAGTTGGGAAAACGGCCAGCAGCGAACGTGGGGTTAACTGCCGCGTAGGCAGCAAGGGCGACTGGTTGTAGTGAGTGGTGGATGTAGGCTTGGCTGGCAGAGTGAACATCCGTGAATGTCCAAACACCTTCCGAAAGCTGATGGACACCAATTTCAAACAGAAGGCCTTGGGAATGGACAAAGTAGTTGTTGATCACGGTATCGATTCCCTTGTCATATTTGGTGCCCCATTGCCAATGTCCTTGTTAACGGGGGATCTATCTTCGATGTGCACAAACAGGGTTGATCGCTTTCCGGTTTCGTTGCGTATTGGTCTCGTCGTCGAGGCAAGCGGAGCGCGCAAGAGTGAGGATGGATGCCCGTAGGGCCGAGACGTAGGCGTTTGCGCCAGAGGCTCGGTTCACGACAGCCGACCCCTCCAAGGGCACGCACTAATGCAAGTCGTTCACTGGCCAAAATTCACGTCATCAATAAAACCAAAATCATAAGGATCGTGTGGCGTCTGAAGCTCTTCCTGAGGGGCTGGCCCGAAAATATTCACGGGATCCCACTCATCCCAAAACAAAAACATATCAGTCGTGTACTCGGTAATACCTAAGTCATTGGTCTCCAGGATTTCGGGGGCGTATTTTCTAAAAACACTGCCACTTTCGCATGTTTCATCTACAACAATATCCATAATAAATATTACTGTCCAAGATTCGTATATCACGAAAGAAGCAATATACTCCCAAGCGGTTACAAATTTTTTATATTGACGTTCGTTTAATTCGGAATCGTATGCGATGACAAGTGTGCCCTCAGAAACATGCAGCAGTTTCACAGGTGCAAGTATTTCTTTGATGATGGCTTGTTCAATCAAGTAAATTACTTGAGTGTCGGGAATACCTCCCCAAAGAACAGCAAATTTTTGCATGCATAGAGCGTCAAGGAGCTTGTGGTTAACATCTCTAACCTGCTGTGTGCTGAAGATAGTGTAAGACCCATCACCATATTCGTCGTGGGGATAGTCGTGTTCAGTATAAAGCACTCGGGAATAGATCATGTGCGCACCTTTTGGGAAAGCTACGGTAATGACAGCCGATGTGGAGTAGGCCAGTGCCTTTAATGAGGCGTTACCCTTCGGGCCAACGCATTAAGCTTTAGGCTTCCGATTATCCAGGTAGACGTAATACGGCGACATGAGACAATTGGAATGACCCATCATGTCTGCCCAATATTTATTTCGACTGGGCAGTGCTGAATAGCCTCAGGCTGACCATCCTTTTGTGATTGGCGAAACCACAGATCTTCATCGATAAACCCTATATCCGAGAAGTCATTTGAAGCCTTCAGATCATATTGCTCAATCCCCAAGCTATAGGATTCCAGAATTTCTTTCGCGACCTGCCAAAAGACGTAGTCGGAGTGTCCAGAATAGACCTCGTTAATGTTCGCGAAATCTACAATCAGCCGAATTGGGCTCATAGATATGACTCGTGTCCACAGTGACTCAATTTCTTGTAAGGTAACACTTGATACTCCACTGTTTAGAAAAAGGTAGAGAGAGTCTTCGTGTACGGCGATAAGCTTGACTGCCGACATCGCTCCCAGGAGGTATGCGCGCTCCAATACGGCGCTTGTATATGGATTCAACGGATTCGACGGATCGCCATACATGACTGGAAAGCTCTGCTTGGCTGCCCGTGGCATCATTTCAAGGTTAGGGGTTTTCCACTGTACGCAGCTAAATACCACATGATTTGGAGTGTCATGAGGCTCTACAGGATCGCTTTCAGGGTGAAAAATGTCTGAAAAGGACATATTGGCTTTTCTCCTGAGTGGTATCAGTTAATGAAGACAATACGAGGGGTTTGGTCAAGGTGAATGGACAAACGGTCGGCAGTTTTCCGACGGAATATCAGTATGTTAAGTCTATACTCATTGAATTTGACGCGGCTGCCGAAACGCGTTGTTGCAGCGAAAGGGGCAATGTCTGACAACCCTAGCGCCCCAGCAGATCTTCGTGCTCCTACCGACTCGAAGCCTCCCTGAAGCGATTGGTCGACTGATCCTGTAAGGCAGATGAATCTATTTGCTGAGCTTTTCAATGATCGACTCAAAACGACCAAAAATTTCTAATAGAGGTCGTAAGCGTCCGCCGAAGTCACTTGGCATTGAAGAAGGGGAAATCTATGGAGCAGTGAGCAAACCACCACAAAGCTACAACTGCTGATCACGGTGGATCAGCGACGCTCCTTGGGGATCCGGGTCATAACTGGATCGGCCTCGGTTTCACGAGACCGACCATATCAAGCAGCAACTAATTGCAGTTACCTGCCTTTCGATATCCTGCCGCCTGGGCTTCAGATTCAGAGTTAAAAGTTATTTGGTTTTTCGCAGACACCTGACCATAGCCAGGGCACCCCATCGAGAGGTGGTAGACCTGGCTTTTCCGATTGCCAATAATCGAAACTGCTCCGCTAGCACTTGCTAGGGTTGGCTGAGCGGGCGCTCGCGGTGGATTAACAGGAATGGCGCTGACTACCCCATCACCAACCGCCTTGTATCCTTGCGACCATCGACGCTCGCCAGTCACGAATGGATTGGCGTGCCCCATGATTGCCGCAATGCGACCATCCCGCTCTTTTTCCCACGCCGAAACCGGGAATTGCTTGTCCCAGGCCATCAGTAGCTGTTGCTGCTGCCGAGACATGCTGAGGTTATATCTGTCGAACATGTAAAAGGTTGTCCTCGCGACCAGCCCTTTGACCTCGTCACGTGGTTCCGCGGCTCGTTGATCGAAATCAACCCGCGTCTTGCACTGGCCATACTGCGGAGCGATTCCGGACGCCATACCGTAGTTGAAATTACTACGGTCGCCGTTCACCTCCCCAACAGATGGGTAGAGGTTGAACAAGTTTGCTTCCATTGCTCGAAACACAGGATCATCGTCCACACAGTGCTCGCGTCCACCGTTCTTCCAGCATTGGCGTTGGTTGCCAAATGTCCAGGCAGGAACTATGTGTTCCCACTCAGTCCGCTCTGCTCGATTCTCTTGCTTTCTGGCCTTAAGGCCGCATGAGTCAGCATCGATTCGACCACCTGATTTACCAACCCACGTCCATTTGCAGCCGCAATACAACTCGCCCATGGAGCTGTTTGCTTGGTCGAGGTAGATCTTCTGCTTCGCGATGACCTTGGCTTCGGAAAAAGTCGACGGAGGGCTTGAGAACGCGGAGGTGATTACCGAGAGGGTGAGGATTACTACTGACAGCAGTTTTTTCATTGGAAAGCTTAAGCATTGAGTGGGCGTGCATTATACGCAGGACTCCACGGCTAACCGCATAACAAGCTGATGAGGTTTAAGCGCGCATCTCCTTAGGCAGATACTACATCAGCCTTAGGGAAGAACTACCGACCTAATCTGAGGCGATTTGATGGCCCGCGGCGAAGATGAAATCTGCCAAAATCTAGCCCTCTAAATTGGCTATGCGACGGGATTTTATGCGGGTTTTTGGTATCACATTGGGGGCGATTCTAATTGCGGTGGCAGCATTACCTGCGCAAGCAAGAAATCTTGGCAAGAACGAACTCGAAATGTGTAGGTGGGGCGCAAGTGTGGCAGGCACTGCCCAGCAGCATAAGCTGTCTGGGACTACTCTATACAGTGCTCGAAGCAACCTAAAAAAAAGTAAGTATACGAAGCCATGGATGCTGAAAATGGCGCTAGGTATTACCGAGCAAACCTACAGAAGCAAATCGAAGCTCCACCCCTCAGCAGTGAAGAAAACGTATTACGATGGCTGTGTCAAACACGAAATGGCCAGAAGATAGCCTCAGCGGGGGAGCGCCACTCTTCGACAAATATGGCGCTCATCTAGCGCAGCCCCATTGACAGACATGCAGTAGTGATCATCTGCTTGGCTATTGTTATAAAGGGGGGAGTCACGGTAGCGACGATGTTAGTGTTGTCCAAACAAAGCCTGAATTTCAGCGGCTGAGGTATTAGTTGTGCCGCCGTTGTAAATAATTGGTCATCATTCCATGTGAAACAGTACATATATAGTAGGCTCGTCCCAGTAATCAGGGGAAGGATATGGAACTCTATTGTTTTTTGGTCTGCTCCCTCGGGTTTCTTTGGTGTTGGCAGTGTATTATGGTTGCTTGTTTTTAATGTTATTCAATGAGCTCATCATTTGCCGGAGCTGTATAGTGAGTCGCAAGTTCTTATCTTGGAGTTCGGCGTTTTCTGCCTTTAGGTTGTCAATAATTGCTATTAATTTTTTATGGCTGGTAATCATCTGATTTTCAATGGACTTTGTCAGTGCCTCGGAAAGCCTTAAATTGGTAAGTCGTTCAATTTCAGTTGCTCGAGCTCTATATTCTTTTAGAATTTCGGATTTTGTGAGCTTCTTGCCATAAGTATATTTTGTTGCTGAAGCAGATTTCCATAGCTCTTCCAGTGCAAGATTTTTTTCGGCGATGAGATTAATTATCTCTGGCTGACGTCTTTTGCTCAAAAGGCTTGGATCAACTCCACTATCCAGAGCAATCTTGCGTGCTACAATTCGGCGTTCTTTAATGGCCAATTTTTTATTGGTCTTAATGGAGTTATTGATATTTTCAAATGCCATGCATACGTTTTGATATAGCTTCCGCTTGGTATCGGATTTTATCCACTCAGGTTCCTGAGTTGGAGTCAAAGCAACAGTGTATTTATCAAGACTGAATTTCATATCGGCATTCTTTCGTCCAAGCGGCGCTCGATTTGTTTGACTACCTCGGAACTCATGCTGCCCATTACCTTTAAGGGGTGATTTTCAGCAATGAATTGATGCGATATTGCTATTCTCTCCAGTTCCAGCCTTTGTATGCTGTTATTCATGCTATGGGGGCATCCTGCGCATACCTCAGGGGCACCGCGTTGGTCGACGTTGGGTGTACCTGTTTCCCTATCATGACACTTCGCGATGTGCTGTTCATTCGCTCGAAGCGCACAATAACCCCATTCGAACGCAGTAAATCTCACAAATTGATCTGCCAATTCCTGGAGTTCAAATTCGAATTCATCTGCAGAAAGTACTGCGATTTTAGCCATATCTATCTCAATGCGTTTTGCCGCAGGCCCGTAAAAACGATCTTCAATGTTGCTCGCTGCAACTCGCGTCATTATTTCCTTTAGGTAATCCCGCTCCATGCTGATCCGAACAGATTCGCTCAGCTTGTTTCGTGTGTACCGACGCGTGTGATAAGAACCATATGAATGACGGAAGTGTTCCCGAATTTTGTCTAAGACATTTCCATCAAATCTTCTAAGTGCGAACTCTGCGAACGTATGGCGGGCTTGGTGGGGCGAGACTTCACTGTGTATATCGCCAGCTCCTGGGTATTTTCTGACCACATAGTTCTGGTAGAATTCTCTAAACCAACTCCGAAGCGCTAGCAGGCTATACCCTGCATCTTTTAACCACTCCTGCGGAGTAAGCCTTCCCCAGCCTCGTGCGAGAACAAAAGCCCCGGCTCTGTAACCACTGTGTATTAGAGGCAGATTTAATTCCTTAGTATCCACGGCGGATATATTTTTCATTAAAGTAGCAGCTTCAGCGGCGAGGCCGTGGAGGGAACGGGGATGAGAAAACCCCGCCTCTGTTTTGTTATTGTCAGACTTGAACCACCACGATCCGTCAGGCTCTTGTGTGTAGTCACTAATTCGCATTCCATGTATTTCAACTAACCGGAAACCACTTAGCAGAGCTATAACTGTCAGGGTTGCTTTGGATAGTTCATGGCAAAAGTCTCCTAGCTTCCCGACGTGACTCCAAGGCAGTCGATCAAAATGGGAAGAAGTTGAAGCATCGATTACCTCCCCTAGTTCCCTAGCAGATTCCTCCCAGTCCCTTTCAAAGCGTGTCAGAATATAATCTGGTGATTGCATTCTTCGATATAGTGCAAGCCTGTCTTTATCAGAGAACCAAGTTTGTACTTTGGTTTTCCGCTTACGCCACTGTTCAAAAAATATGGCAGCAATCTTTGCCTCGTCTGACTCTATCAATGTGATAGCTTCAGCGAGCATAAGTGATGCGCAGGTTAATGGTATCGAACCATAGCTGCCACCTTTTTTCCAAATGACATATTCTAAACCTAAGGGTTCCAGAAGAGGCTTCATTGCGCTTTTCCTAAAAGCCTCATTTATTCTATGAGTGATGCCATCAACGAGTTTTCCCGAATGTAAATAAGTGTTCATTCGATCAAAGATGGTGCTTAGCATTTTCATGGTTGAAAAGCCTAGTATTTCACCAGTATCTTCATTTTTAATTCTTTTAATCAAAAAAAACCGCATCATCTCTTGTAATTCAAATCTTGTAAGTGACTGAAGTGTTCTCTCAGGAAATACTTTTTCCCAGTATTCGCATATGTCGCGAAGGTAGGCGATCTCCTGACGTGCACTTGATAAACTGCTGACAACGATTCGGTTTTTATCGTCTGCGTATCCTCTGGATATTCCTCCCTCCAAAAAATACATTTGCGCATATACTTTCTTCGCCATAGAGCATTTCCACACAAAGCTCAGTGTGTAAAACTTACCTGTTAGCGGATCCTGAATCTGAAAGTAATCGTCTCCGTATTGATTCTGTATGGCTTCATTCTGTGGTTCCAAGGTTATTAGAGGAGCAGAGTTTCTTGGCATAGTGTCACCTTATGATCGGTTTGGGGAAGTTATGGCTTTTCAGAGTTTGTCTACCTTGCATGATGGTTTTGTAATCAAAGTTTTCAAGCACATATTCGATCCGTGCTGCTTGCATTGCGATAGCGAGAGCCTTTGAGTCGTCCTCGGTCGAGAGGAGACTTAGTTGGCTAATACACTCATCAAGGTAGCTAATCAACAGAGCTGCAGTGATTGGGTTGGTGATAATGAATGTCTGATTGTTTTTTTTCAATTGCCCAAATGGCGATATGGAAAAGCCAGATTTTTGAGCTGAAATTAGAAGTTCGTCAAACTCTTCAAGTTCTCCGGTGTCTCTGTTCTCCTCATCCCAACCGAGCATTATTTTTAGTTTGGCAACGCTTATGAAATGTTCTTGACGTACAGCTGCCTGGACTTTCCTTGCGTCCTCAACCATCAAGTGCCCCACGCTGCTTGCGAACGATGCCCGCTTGTCTAAGCGATACTTCGTTTCGCTGGCGTTGATATAGACGACCTGCTTCACGCCCGGAGAATGGGCCGTTGCATTCGCACCCACAACGTCTTGTGAATATTTTTCGAAAGCCTCGTTCGCAGGGTCGCTTCCGTCAGTATCTAAAATAGCCCTTGACTGGGCTACTGCGGTCACTGTGATGGTCTGTCGCTTGACGGGAGTAGAGCTCGTCCCACCTTGGGCTACGCGTTCTCGGCGAATTTTTTTATTGTTCCATATTGGGCGATTGTTCGTAGCAACTCGACGGGCAATGTCGGCAAATAGTTCGATTTCGTGATCTGCTTCCAATAGCGATGTATAGTTTGATGTTTGTTGGCAGGCAGCCATGATTAAGGGGCGGAATACAATGCTTTCCGTGCATTGAATGTTTGACGTAACTGGCAAATCAAAAAGCATGCTCCCTGAGTGAGGGAATAATTTTAGAAAATTTTTCTTAAGTTCATCAAACTCACAATAAGCTTTGTATTGCATTGAGTTTCTATGGTGCATGGGGACTTCGCGGATCGGTTGTACACTGCGTCCTTTAATAAAAATTGGTGAAGCGAAATTTGGAGTGATTCGAAGGTCTCCATGCTGCATATTAATGATGCCGTTCAGTTGAACTCTGTCTGTAGCAAGTAGCAAGGCAAAAGCAAATTCTTCGCTTGGTGTGTGCTTGACTAGAAATAAGTAATCGATATTGTGAAAATGGAGTTTTTTATGTGTGTTTCCTGGGGTGATGTCCACAAATCCTGATTTCTTTAGGCCTGCGTGAATTAGCCTATTTGCATCCACAATTGTTGTTTGAGTCCCTTTGTTGAATTGAGAATTTCTGAAGTCAAAATTATTATGTAGTAGTCTTTCTTTCAACTGTAGGCTTTCGCTACTGAGAATCGCCTCTGCTATTGGTTTATACAGCCTGCTGCGGTTAGATTTTTTTGTACTATACTTGAGCTTTTCCGCGTCGCCATTGCACTCAAAGATAATTTTATCTAGCTGATTTTTTACTTCTGGGTGGTTAATTAGTTGAGTTCGATGGTCATTCATTTGCTTAAGAAAATGACAGCAAAAACGGATTGTCGATCTTGTTAATTTTAGTTCATCTTTTACATTTTGGTCGGTGATTTGCCCTAAGCTTTCAACAGTCTTTCCAGATCTATTCGACACTGATGGGATGAATGCCTTCGCTTCTCTAATACGGGTTAAAGTTTCTGTTTGACTAGATTCACCACGATGCTCTTCTAAATACCATTCGAAAGTCGTTCGGTAAAAAGACATTTCTCCGCATATTGAGTTTTGCCGTAGTTTTTTATCTGTGCGCAAATGCCGTACGAAATCTTGCAGAAATGCGGCAGGTAAGGTTGAAGCATTTGGATATTCGGCAATCGCCCATTTCATTAGATTGTTAAATTTAAGAGTCTTAGCGTACGCATCGTGCAAAGAGTTTTCTTTAAATACACCGCTGTGAAAAAGTTTGATAAAGCATTGAGCAATGGGGCACGATTGCAGCTGATATGGTATCTCTACGCGACGGTGTTCCATCGGGCGGCCCATGCCAGATTTCAGCGCTACAATGGCAAATCTATCAGATGGCTCTAAGTTAGTTATATCTTTTGGAGCCAGCGATTCCAAGGTTGCCTTGGGATTCACGGGGGGGGCAATATGTTCATTCGTCAGGCTCATCATTCAGCGCTCGCCTTATTTTTTCACGACGATTAAGCTTTCCGTCGAAAACAACATATTCTTCTGTTGTTTCTTCGTCTTCATGTCCCATTTGTTCGGGGACATATTGCCATGGGTCATATCCGTGTTTGTAGCAAAAATCAACTAAGTTGGTGGCATACGTATGCCGTAGTGAGTGGAATGTTAATTTCATAAACGAAGGTTTACGAATGAAATGCATGTGTGCGTCTTTTTCATGAAGTGCAGTAATCACTTCTTCGATTTTTGCACTGGCGCAAATTTTTGCTGACCTAAATACGTAGGTTGCGTGTTCGAGTGATAATGGTGCGCCATTGCGTCTGCATATTAACGGCCCATCAGGTATGTTAGCTCTGTTTCCATCTAGGAATTTTTTGATTTTTACAAAAGCTCTCGGCGGTACGTCGATATTTCTAAGTTTTTCGCCTTTTCCAATAATCGGTATATTTATTGTTTTTTGTCCACAATCTACTGCGATAGCAATGAGCTTTCTCAGATCTGCGGTCAACAGATTTCGTGGGTCTGTGACTTCGCTTGTTCGTAAGCCACAGTGATAGCCTATATGCAAAACTAGTTCATCGCGCTCTTTTTCAAATGGGGCTTGAGCAATCACATTGCTTAGTAAATATTTAAATATGTCAATTGCTACATATTTGTTGTAGAGGTCGAAATTTACTTTTTTGTAGCTTTCGCCTTGCAATTTTAGATTGTTCGAGAGGTATGTATAGGAGAATGTTGGAGGGGTATCCAGAAAGCCAACGTTCCAAGAATGTTGGTAGAACATTTTTATTGTTGTTTTATGCCGCACAATCGAATTTTCGGTGAGTGATCTGGATTTTAGTAGGTGGCCGTATAGGTACCCTGACATGTCGCTGTCAGTGAGTTCTCTCCAATCCTGTCCATGATCCGAGAGAGCTTGGAAAAAGCCTTTCAAGTCATCGGCGGCGGCTTTAATCGTGTTTTGAAGCAAGCCACGCTGAGCTAGGGATAAGAGAAACACGGTGGGTGCAGACACGATGCTTTCTTCGGTGAATGGCCCATCTTTGAGGACTACATATGTGTTGAAGGTTCCACCTGACCAACTGATGCCCTCTACATAGCGAATTCGCACTCGTACACCCTCGAATTTTGAAGCGCCTGTACTCTTAACTCTGCTCACCGTCGTGATTGCGTTTATTACATGGGCATTTTATGTGTGTATCGCTAACGTTTTTCAGGCCAGTGATAAGTCATCTCTAGAGCTTTTTTGTATCGGCCACAATGTTCGTGCGAAGTGTTGAAGCAGGGCGGTTAATCGGTTTAATCGCAGACATGGCGCCCGGAACGTGTACTTCCTCAATAGCTTCTCTGATGAAGGTATTGCCCAGGGAGGGTATTACAGCTAAGCGCTGCATGGTTGCCTATGGAATCAATTCAAGATTTGGAATTTTCCACTGCAGCAGCGAAAGACCACGTGACAGTAAGCGTCCCCAATTTCTCTGAGATCACATTCTTGTTGATGCGGCATAGGTGATAAGGTCATTTTGGTTTCCCTCCTGAGTAGTAACAGTTGAAGACGGCTGGAGGGGATTAGTCAAGTCGATCGGACTAACGGTAGTGTTTGCCCGACGAAATAACAGTATATAAAAAGTATACCCATTGACTCTGGTTTGCTGGTTGCGGAAGAGCGCTTTGTTCGTGAAGTGAGAAACTTTTAATTACCCTCGCACCGCAATCATAGATGCAGAAAAGATTCTTGCTTGGATTCTTTATGAATGACTTAGTACAACAAAAAATATCCGAGCGTCACATTTGCAATCGTTCGGTGGACGTTATCTAGTGTGACTTAGACTACATTTGCTGAAGCGGCAATATATTAGATATGTTCGTAAACCTTCCAAATGATATAAGTGCCAAAAAGAAAATAATGAGTTTAGTCACGTTTAAAACATTTTCTCTAACCGTATGGCGCGGTCAGTGAGAGCCGTCCAATTTTGGGCATGATTAGAAAGTTTTGGGAAAACCCCTTTCAATCATCGGCGCCGGTTTTGCTGGGGTTTTATGCAGGCCACATTGAGCGAGGGATAGAAAAAGGTGCTTACTGAAGCGATTCTCTTTAAAAAGGGGCCCATTCTTGAGGTTGACCTATGTGCTTAGGGTTCCCCCTGATAACTGGCGCACACTACGTATTGAATGTGTACTGTTGACCCCCTAACTTTCCGAAGCGCCTGTTCTTCTTGCTTCGAGGCTTCGTAGCGGTGTGTGTCAACGTTTCGTTAGGACTGGTGCTCTCCCGTATAAACCTCACCGATGCTCGGCACCAGGTTGTGCAAATCGGCCTCGGCCTTTTGATAAACCGGATCGTAACGCGTGCAGTTTTTGCGTCCGCCCGATTGCCAGCACTGGCGTTGATGGCCGATCTGCCACGCCGGAACAATGTGTTCCCACTCGATGCGGGCGGCACGCTTGGCACTTTTGCGCGGCACATAACCGCAGGCGGCGAGGTCCACCTTGTTACCGGTGTATTTGCAGCCGCAATAAAACTCGGTGGATTGCGGAGCGTAGAGTTTCCAGGCGACTTTCTTGGCTTCGTTAAAGGTACGTGGCGCGGCAGCCTGGGCGCCCATGGCGGTGAACAGCAGCAGTAGAGCGAAACAACGGACACTCATTGACTCAATCTTCCTTCGGCACAACCCAGAAAATCTGCACACCGCCATCGTCGCGGTAGGCGAGGGTGACGTTATCGTTCTCGTCGATTTCTTCGAGCAGTTGTTCCCACTCATCCACCGGTTCGTCGGGCAGGCGAAAGATCAGGGCTGCTTTGGCTTTCTGGGCACTTTGGGAATTGATGATTTTTTGGACGCGAACGCCCATGCGTTGATAGGAGTCAGGAGAGGCGGAAGTGGAGGCCACGGAATTACCCTTATTAAGCTGTACGTGCATACAGTATTTAACTGTAGGCATTTTCGCAACTGCTTAAAATTCAAGAAAATCGTCTGACAGCGATTTTTTCCGTTTGGTGTAGGACGTTTTGAGATTTTTGTCGGACGGCGGCCACTCACCAGAGACTGGTAAGTGGCGTAAGCAGTGCCCGACCGGAACCGGTCGGGCGAGGGCGAATCAGTATTCCCAGAACATCCGTTGCAGCTCTTTGCTGTCGTTGGTCTTGGTCAGCGCGACCATGGCCAGGATGCGCGCCTTCTGTGGGTTCAGGTCATGCGCCACCACCCAGTCGTACTTGTCGTCAGGCTGTTCAGCGTTACGCAGCACGAAGCCGCCGGCGTTGACGTGGGACGAGCGGATGATTTGCACGCCATCCTTGCGCAGGGCCTGCAGGGTTGGCACGACGCGCGAGGACACCGAACCGTTGCCGGTGCCGGCGTGGATGATCGCTTTGGCGCCCGATTGCGCCAGGGCTTTGTAGGCGGTATCGCTGACGTTGCCATAGGAATAGGCGATTTCTACGTCAGGCAGGCTCTTGATGGTTTTGATGTCGAATTCCGAGTCCATGGTGTGACGCTTGGCCGGCAGGCGGAACCAGTAGGATTTGCCTTCGACCACCATGCCCAGCGGGCCCCAGGCACTTTTGAAGGCCTCGGTCTTGATGTTGATCATTTTGCTGACGTCGCGACCGGACTGGATTTCATCGTTCATGGTCACCAGCACACCTTTGCCGCGCGCTTCTTTGCTGCTGGCCACGGCCACGGCGTTATACAGGTTCAACATGCCATCGGCCGACATCGCGGTGCCTGGACGCATGGAGCCGACCACGATGATCGGCTTGTCGGTTTTTTCCACCAGGTTCAGGAAGTAGGCGGTTTCTTCCAGGGTGTCGGTGCCGTGGGTGATGACGATGCCATCGACGTCTTTGCTGTCGGCCAATTCCGCCACGCGGCGACCCAGTTGCAACAGGTTGTCGTTGGTGATGCTTTCCGAGGCGATCTGCATGACTTGTTCGCCACGCACGTTAGCCAACTGGCTGAGTTCAGGCACGCCGGCGATCAGTTGCTCGATACCGACCTTGGCCGCCTGGTAGGTGGCACTGTTGGCCGCGCTGGCGCCAGCGCCGGCAATGGTGCCGCCGGTGGCCAGGATCACCACGTTCGCCAGTTTCTGTTGGGTTTCGGCTTCTTTCGCCTGAAGGGCGGTGGGCAGGAGCAGCAGGAGGGCCAAAGCGCCCGGAATAAAGGTGTTGAAAGCAGATTTCATTATTTTCTCTCTAGTAGTGACGGTGCTGATGCAGGTTCATCTAGATACGCCCCGGCAGATCTGAACGCCTGGGGTGCACGAGAAGGAGCAGGATCTGTACCAGCTGTACTGTGCATGAGGGAAAACTTTAACCTGATGATTTATATCAGTATTTAAGTGGTTGGTAACAAGGTTAAACGACCTGTTGTCCGGGTTTCCGAATACGTTGAGTATTTGCGTTCGGTTCTCCGAAAGGGCCTACGGACTTTGTTGATTAATCGCCTGGCCGGATTTCGAATCAGTGCTAAAGAAAATCCCGCGCAGGTCGATGGCTCTTCAAAGGAATCTTTTTTTCAGGAGTTCACATGTCGTTATCAGTCGGTCTTCCCAACGCTGCAGGCGTCACCATTGGCGGCAAATCCGCAGCGACGATCCGGGCGCTGAACGATGCCGCGCAGGCCGAGGCAGACAAAGCACTTGGCACTAAGGAAGACGACGGCAAGGTAGTCAAGACCGGTCCTGTAGGCTTGGATAAGAATGCCGATACGAAGGCCGCAGCCGAGGCCGCTGATAACCAGAGCGTGGCGGTAAAAGTCCTGCTCAAGCGCATGCAAGAGTTGCAACAGCTACTGCGCGAGCAACAACAGCAATTGGCCGCAGCCCAAGCGGCGTCTTATCCGACGCCGGAAATCAAGGCTGCCGCGCTGATGGCGATTCAAGGGCAGATCGCCGCGACTAGCGGCGCCTTGCTGGAAGTGTCCGCCGCTCTGGTCAAGGAATTGTCCAAGGGTGCCAGCACCGGGTCGGTGGTCGATACCACGGCGTAAGGCCAATGCTCGGCTTTTACCAGGCAGCGCACAAAATGGTCGTTTCTGATCGTTGACAAATCCCGGCAGGGTTCGCATAGTTCGATCTACGCAAACGTTTGCGCGGCAGTCGTGGTGGCTCGATCCATCGACGAACGCCCTGTAGCCTACGCCAGCGCAAGCGTTGCTCACAATAATCATAAGATCGGAGTGAACCCATGAAGCTGCCATTCGCTGGACGTCTTCTCGCTGTCGCTATGCTGGCTGCCGCATCCGCCGCTTTGCCCCTCTCTTCGGCTTTCGCCGACACTGAAAAACCTAAAGTCGCGCTGGTCATGAAATCTCTGGCCAACGAATTCTTCCTGACCATGGAAGACGGCGCCAAGGCCTATCAGAAAGACCACACCGCCGACTTCGACCTGATCTCCAACGGCATCAAGGACGAAACGGACACCGCTGGCCAAACGCGCATCGTCGAGCAAATGATCCTGGCCAAGGTCAACGCGCTGGTCATCGCACCGGCTGATTCCAAGGCCATGGTTCCCGTGATCAAGAAAGCCGTCGATGCCGGTATCACCGTGATCAACATCGATAATCAACTCGATCCGGCTGTGGTCAAAAGCAAGAACATCACCGTTCCGTTCGTAGGCCCGGACAACCGCAAAGGTGCGCGTCTGGTCGGCGAGTACCTGGCCAAGCAACTGAAGGCCGGTGACGAAGTCGGCATCATCGAAGGCGTGTCCACCACCACCAACGCCCAACAGCGCACCGCGGGTTTCAAGGACGCGATGGAAGCGGCGAATATCAAAGTCGTATCGCTGCAGTCCGGTGACTGGGAGATCGACAAAGGCAACAAGGTTGCCGCCTCGATCCTCAGCGAATACCCGGAAGTCAAAGCCCTGCTGGCCGGTAACGACAGCATGGCCGTCGGCGCTGTGTCCGCCGTCCGTGCCGCGGGCAAGGCTGGCAAAGTGCAAGTGGTCGGCTACGACAACATCAACGCCATCAAGCCGATGCTCAAGGATGGTCGCGTCCTGGCCACCGCTGACCAGTTTGCCGCCAAGCAAGCCGTGTTCGGTATCGAGACTGCGCTGAAAATCATCAAGGGCGAGAAAGTCGACAGCGGCACCAACGGCGTAATCGAAACTCCGGTAGAGCTGGTTACCAAGTAGTCCTTCTGGCGACACAACGGCGCTCGCCCGTCCGGGCGAGCGCATGGAGAGTTTTTTATGTCAGTTTCCGCCCCGAACGCTGTCCTCTCGGTCAGCGGTATCGGTAAGACCTATGCCCAACCGGTCCTGACCGGCATCGACCTGACGCTGATGCGCGGTGAAGTGCTGGCGCTGACCGGTGAGAACGGCGCCGGCAAAAGCACCCTGTCGAAGATCATTGGCGGGCTGGTCACACCGACCACCGGCCAGATGCAATTCCAGGGTCAGGAATACCGCCCCGGCAGCCGCACCCAGGCTGAAGACCTGGGCATTCGCATGGTCATGCAAGAACTCAATCTGTTGCCGACCCTGTCGGTGGCGGAGAACCTGTTTCTCGACAACCTGCCAAGCAACGGTGGCTGGATCAGCCGCAAGCAGCTGCGCAAGGCGGCGATCGAAGCGATGGCCCAGGTCGGCCTCGACGCGATTGACCCGGACACCCTGGTTGGTGAGTTGGGCATCGGTCACCAGCAAATGGTCGAGATCGCCCGCAACCTGATCGGCGATTGTCATGTGCTGATCCTCGACGAACCGACCGCGATGCTGACGGCCCGTGAAGTCGAGATGCTGTTCGAGCAGATCACGCGCCTGCAAGCCCGCGGCGTGTCGATCATCTACATTTCCCACCGCCTCGAAGAACTGGCGCGCGTGGCCCAGCGCATTGCGGTGCTGCGCGACGGCAACCTGGTCTGCGTCGAGCCGATGGCCAACTACAACAGCGAGCAACTGGTCACCTTGATGGTCGGTCGCGAGCTGGGCGAACACATGGACATGGGCGTGCGCAAGATCGGCGCGCCCGCCTTGACGGTCAAGGGGCTGACCCGCTCCGACAAGGTGCGTGACGTGTCTTTCGAAGTGCGCGCGGGTGAGATCTATGGCATTTCCGGGCTGATCGGGGCAGGGCGCACCGAGTTGCTGCGCCTGATTTTCGGCGCCGACACGGCGGACAGCGGCACGGTCGCGCTGGGTTCGCCAGCCAAGGTCGTGAGCATTCGTTCGCCGGCCGACGCGGTCGGGCACGGCATTGCGCTGATCACCGAAGACCGCAAAGGCGAAGGCCTGCTGCTGACCCAATCGATCAGCGCCAACATTGCCCTGGGCAATATGCCGGTGATTTCCAGTGCGGGCGTCGTCAACAACGGTGACGAAATGGCCCTGGCCCAGCGGCAGATCAACGCCATGCGTATCCGCAGTTCCAGCCCGACGCAACTGGTGTCCGAGCTGTCCGGCGGCAACCAGCAGAAAGTCGTGATCGGCCGTTGGCTGGAGCGCGATTGTTCGGTGATGTTGTTCGACGAGCCGACCCGCGGCATCGACGTCGGCGCCAAGTTCGACATCTATGCCTTGCTCGGCGAATTGACGCGCCAGGGTAAAGCGCTGGTGGTGGTGTCCAGTGACCTGCGCGAACTGATGTTGATCTGCGACCGGATCGGCGTGTTGTCGGCGGGGCGTCTGATCGACACGTTCGAGCGCGACAGCTGGACCCAGGATGATTTGCTTGCCGCCGCTTTTGCCGGCTACCAAAAACGTGATGCGTTGCTCAACGAAGCAGCGCCTAGGGATCTTCCATGAAAACTGCAACGTCTGCCGGTAAACGTAGTGGCAATTTTTACGGCCTCGGCACCTATCTGGGCCTGGCCGGTGCCTTGCTGGCGATGGTCGCGCTGTTCTCGGTGCTGAGCAGCCATTTTCTGTCTTATGACACCTTCAGTACCCTGGCCAACCAGATTCCCGACTTGATGGTGCTGGCGGTTGGCATGACCTTCGTGCTGATCATCGGCGGCATCGACCTGTCGGTCGGTTCGGTGCTGGCGCTCGCGGCGTCGGCGGTCAGCGTGGCGATTCTGGGCTGGGGCTGGAGCGTATTGCCGGCGGCCTTGCTCGGCATGGCGGTGGCGGCATTGGCCGGGACCATCACCGGTTCGATCACCGTGGCCTGGCGCATTCCGTCGTTCATCGTGTCCCTGGGCGTGCTGGAAATGGCCCGTGGCCTGGCGTACCAGATGACCGGCTCACGCACCGCCTATATCGGTGATGCCTTCGCTTGGCTGTCCAACCCGATTGCCTTCGGTATTTCGCCGTCGTTCATTATTGCCTTTGTGATCATCATCGTCGCCCAGGCCGTGCTGACTCGTACCGTGTTCGGCCGCTACCTGATTGGCATCGGCACCAACGAAGAAGCCGTGCGCCTGGCCGGGATCAATCCAAAGCCCTACAAAATCCTGGTGTTCAGCCTGATGGGTCTGCTGGCCGGCATCGCGGCGCTGTTCCAGATTTCCCGTCTGGAGGCTGCGGACCCGAATGCCGGTTCTGGCCTGGAGCTGCAAGTGATCGCCGCCGTGGTGATCGGCGGCACCAGCCTGATGGGCGGTCGTGGTTCGGTGATCAGCACGTTCTTCGGTGTGTTGATCATTTCCGTACTGGCGGCCGGCCTGGCGCAGATTGGTGCGACCGAGCCGACCAAACGCATCATCACCGGTGCGGTTATCGTGGTGGCAGTGGTCCTGGATACTTATCGCAGTCAGCGCGCAAGCCGGCGGACCTGATTCATGGCAACGATCAAGGATGTGGCGGCACTTGCAGGAATTTCCTACACCACGGTGTCCCACGTGGTGAACAAGACGCGGCCGGTCAGTGAAGAAGTGCGGGTGAAAGTCGAGGCGGCGATCAAAAGCCTCGACTACGTACCCAGCGCCGTCGCGCGTTCGTTGAAAGCCAAAACCACGGCGACCATCGGTTTGCTGGTGCCCAACAGCCTCAACCCGTACTTCGCCGAGCTGGCCCGGGGCATCGAGGATTACTGCGAGCGTAACGGCTACTGCGTGATCCTCTGCAACTCCGACGACAACCCGGACAAGCAGCGCAGCTATTTAAGGGTGCTGCTGGAAAAACGCATCGACGGCTTGATCGTGGCTTCGGCCGGTGGCGATGCCGGGCTCGCCGAAGGCCTGGCCGGCGTGCGCACGCCAATGGTGATTGTCGACCGTGGGTTGGAAGGGGTGAATGCAGATCTGGTACGCATTGATCACGAATACGGCGCGTACCTGGCCACCCGGCACTTGCTGGAATTGGGCCACCGGGACATCGCCACCATCGGCGGGCCGGCAGATACCAGCGTGGCGCAAATGCGTCTGGCCGGGTACTGCCGGGCGTTGAAAGAGGCGGGCGTCGAGGTGCCGCGCGAGCGCATGCTGGAAAGCGATTTCACCAGTACCGGCGGTTACAGTGCGGCGGCGATCCTGCTGGAACAGAATCCGCCCAGCGCGATTTTCGCCGGTAACGACATGATCGGCATCGGTGTGCTGCGCGCGGCCGCCGAGCGCAACATTCGTGTTCCCAGCGAGCTGTCGGTGATCGGCTTCGATGACATTCAAATGAGTCGTTATGTCTACCCGGCACTGACCACTGTCGGCCAGTCGATCCTGCAGCTCGGTGAGATGGCGGCCGAAGTGTTGTTGCGCCGGATTGCCACGCCGGACCTGGCCACCGATCAACGGATCGTGACCCCGAGTATCGTCTTGCGAGAATCGACTGCGCCGCTGGCCGGTGTGTTCTCCGAATTCCGCTGAAAGCACCGCAGAAACCGAATTGATGAGTAGTGACGTATGCCAGCAAAAGTAGTGGTAATAGGCAGCCTGAACATGGACCTGGTGACCCGGGCGCCACGGCTGCCCCGTGGCGGTGAAACGCTGATCGGCCAGTCATTTTCCACGGTCTCCGGCGGCAAGGGCGCGAACCAGGCCGTGGCCGCCGCGCGACTGGGCGCCCAAGTGGCGATGGTCGGCTGTGTCGGGACTGATGCCTATGGCCAGGAATTGCGCGGGGCGCTGTTGGCCGAGCAGATCGATTGTCAGGCGGTCAGCATCGTCGACGGCGCCAGCGGCGTGGCCTTGATCGTGGTCGATGACAACAGCCAGAACGCGATCGTGATTGTCGCCGGTGCCAACGGTGAGCTGACGCCTGAAGTGATCGACCGTTTCGACGCGGTATTGCAAGCGGCGGACGTGATCATCTGCCAGCTGGAAGTGCCGGACGCCACGGTGGGGCATGCGCTCAAGCGTGGTCGAGAACTGGGCAAGACCGTGATTCTCAACCCGGCGCCGGCCAGTCGTCCGTTGCCGGCGGATTGGTATGCGTCCATCGACTACCTGATCCCCAATGAAAGTGAAGCGGCGGCCCTGAGCGGGTTGCCGGTGGACTCCCTGGAAACCGCCGAAACTGCCGCCACCCGATTGATCGGCATGGGTGCCGGCAAGGTGATCATCACCCTCGGTGCCCAGGGCTCGCTGTTTGCCAACGGCACCGGCTTCGCGCATTTCCCAGCGCCAAAGGTGCAGGCGGTGGATACGACGGCGGCGGGTGACACCTTTGTCGGCGGTTTCGCTGCGGCGTTGGCGTCCGGCAAAAGCGAGGCCGAGGCGATCCGTTTCGGCCAGGTTGCTGCGGCGCTGTCTGTGACCCGGGCCGGTGCCCAGCCCTCTATTCCAACCTTGTCCGACGTACAGGCCTTCAAGACACCATGAAAAAGACCCCTTTGCTCAACGTCGCGTTGTCGCGGCTGATCGCGTCCCTGGGCCATGGCGACATGGTGGTGATCGGCGATGCCGGCCTGCCGGTGCCGCCGGGCGTCGAACTGATCGACCTGGCCCTGACCCACGGGATTCCGGACTTCATCAGCACCTTGAAAGTGGTGCTCAGCGAAATGCAGGTCGAAAGCCATGTGCTCGCCCAGGAAATCCTCGACAAGCAACCGACCGCTTTGATGACACTGAATGAGCTGAATACCGAAGGTGCCCTGGGCCAACGCGAACTGCTCAGCCATGACCAATTCAAAGTCCTCAGCCGGCAGGCGCGGGCGATTGTTCGTACGGGCGAATGTTCGCCGTACTGCAACATCGTGCTGGTGTCCGGAGTGACGTTCTAACCCGCTGTATCCCTTTCTGCTTTCCCACGCACAAGGAGTGCGCTATGCACCGCTATGCTCAGAAACTGCATCATCTGCTCCGGAGTCTGCTGCTTTTGTCCCTGATTACCGCAACAAGCGCCCAGGCGGCGGAAAAAATCGACTTGATCATCGACACCGACCCGGGTGCCGACGACGTGGTCGCCTTGCTGTTTGCATTGGCGTCCCCGGAAGAACTGAACATTCGCGCCCTGACCACCGTGGCGGGCAACGTGCGTCTGGACAAGACCTCGCGTAACGCGCGACTGGCCCGCGAGTGGGCAGGGCGCGAAGAGGTGCCGGTCTACGCGGGCGCGCCGAAACCGCTGATGCGCACGCCGATCTACGCCGAGAACATCCATGGCAAGGAAGGCCTGTCGGGTGTCACCGTGCACGAACCGAAGAAAGGCCTGGCCGAAGGCAATGCGGTCAATTACCTGATCGATACTTTGAAAGCCGCCAAGCCCCACAGCATCACCATCGCCATGCTCGGTCCGCAGACCAACCTGGCCCTGGCATTGATCCAGGAACCTGAAATCGTCCAGGGCATCAAGGAAGTGGTGATCATGGGCGGTGCGCACTTCAATGGCGGCAACATCACCCCGGTGGCCGAGTTCAACCTGTTTGCCGACCCACAGGCTGCGGAAGTGGTGCTCAAGAGCGGCGTGAAGCTGACCTACCTGCCGCTGGACGTGACTCACAAGATCCTCACCAGCGACGCGCGCCTGAAGCAGATCGCCGCGCTCAATAACAATGCCGGCAAGATCGTGGGCGATATTCTCAATGAATACGTCAAGGGCGATATGGAGCACTACGGCATCCCGGGTGGCCCGGTGCACGACGCCACCGTCATTGCCTACCTGCTGAAGCCGGAGCTGTTCACCGGTCGTTCGGTCAACGTAGCCATCGACAGTCGCGAAGGCATCACTTTTGGCCAGACCGTCGTCGACTGGTATGACGGTCTGAAAGCACCGAAGAATGCCTTCTGGGTCGAGAACGGCGACGCCCAGGGCTTTTTCGACCTGCTGACCCAGCGTCTGGCTCGTCTGAAGTAAGCGCTATGCCCGCAGGTGCCAACCTGCGGGTTTTACTCCCTGCCTGAATCCACTACGCCGGGGTAGTCGGCCGGGTATTTTTCGAATACCTGGGCGATAAACGACTGGGCCGCTTGCGTTCCCAGTTCCTTGACCAGTAGATCGATCCCAATGATTGCCAGCTCCTCCGGGCTTCCGGGGCTGTAAGAGCTGTGGCCCTGTGCCCACTTGGCTTTGATGTCGGCGTCGATACTTACGGTGGTCATGATGGCGCTCGTGAAGTCGGAAAAGTCTGAACGTCGAGTTAACCATTTTGCGCGACATTTGGCACTCCGACTTAGGCATGAGGGGAGGGCTATGCGACACTTGGTCTTTGATGGATTTTCAAGGACCGCGCTGTGCAGATCGATTTGAACACCCCTGACGGTTTGACCCTTGAGACCGTGCGCCAGCTACTGGCATCGGCCAGCGATGATGAACACACCCAGTTGCGAGTGACCAAGGGCGGCATCGCTTACATTTCGTCGGGCGTCGTCGGTGGCACCGACATCGGCGGGCTGTTGTTTCGTCTGGAGACGTGGGCCAAGGGCTCAGGGTACGTAGGAAACGTCGCGGCCAGTGATGAGGTCTGGGTCATGCAGATCTTCAACGCGCTGAAAGAGAACTGGCCGCATCCGCTTTACGACTACATCGACGTTTATTGAGCGTTGTTCATATTCAGTCACGATTGAGTGATGAACGATGCGGCGATGCTCAGGCAAACTCGGCGATTGTCCAGATCGAAGGCAGGGTGATAGCACTGCTTGGGAAACCAAACGCAAGATTGGCGGTCGCACGATCTCAGCTTAACTATTGAAAAAAGGAGGCTTCATGCCTTGGAAGCTCGCGTCATTGGGTACTTTGTTGGCCGTTGCCATGTTGGCCGGTTGCAGCACGCCCTCCACCGAGTCGACAGCAACGGACCCTGTGGTGACCGACACCGGTCACAGTCGGTGTGACTCAAAAGCTGCAGAGTTCACCATCGGCAAGAAGGCCTCGCCAGAGTTGCTGGAGCAGGCGCGTGCACGCGCAGGCGCGCAGAATGCCCGTATCCTCAAGCCCAGCGATATGGTGACCCTGGAGTATCGCTCCGACCGCCTGAACCTGAACACCGATGACAACCTGGTGGTCACGCGCATCAACTGCGGCTGATCCCCCGGCTTTTGTTTCGCCCATAAAAAACCCCGTCACATGGACGGGGTTTTTTTAGTGCGCCAGAAACTTACTCTGGGCGGACTTGTGCAGCTTGCATACCCTTTTGGCCTTTCTCAGCCACGAAGGAAACGGTCTGGCCTTCTTTCAGGCTTTTGAAACCGTCGCTTTCGATAGCTTTGAAGTGTACGAACAGGTCGTCACCGCCACCTTGAGGAGTGATGAAGCCGAAGCCTTTTTCATCGTTGAACCATTTAACGGTGCCGGTTTGGCGATTAGACATGGTGTATCTCCAAGAAACATATATTTTCAGTAGTACTGTGCTGCTCAGGCCAACTGGGCACACGGGACTATCATAGTCGAAATGTACGGTTTGGGAGCCCCCCGGAGGGCCTGTTTGCCAAACAGTCGTGCTTTCTTTGCTACCTGATCGGCCTGAAAGCCCCGTTTTAAAAGGCTTTCAGCCGAAAGTAAAGACGATAAAAAAAGCTGTAAAACCTGCATAAATTGTACGAAAAAGCGCTTTTCGGAGGCTTTTCATCGGCTGTTGAGGCCTTCAAAGCGTTCTTTTGGGCTTATTTTTTTGTCTGGGGAGCGGCTTTGCACGATGCAATTTTGGCCAATGCCTTCTGTTGCAATTCTGGACTGGCCTTGTTGTCCATCAGGGCTTGAATGTCGCTGGCCGGGTACGATTTGATCGCGTCGGCACCACAAGCGCAGTGAGCCTTGGCTGCCGCAGCGCCGATTTGCGGGGTGGCCGCCTGGGTGCACTGAGCCATGTATTTCTCACGCTCACCCTTTGGCCAATCGGCATGGGCGGCCAGAGGCAGCAGCAGGACGATGGGGGCGACTACAGCGAACAAACGATTCAGACGCATGCTGGGATGCTCCTTGTGGGTCAATGTCTTGTTATCTGAGGGGTAAAGCGGGGTTCAAGTTCAGCACTCTGGCATAAAAACGCCTGATTTGCCGCAGCAGAAAACCTCGTTGCCGCGACGACCGTTCATCTGTGCTAGCATGCCTCGCTCGGGCTTTTGCGGGCTCCGGATGACGTTCAGTCCCGGTAGCGGCAGAGACACGAATAACCCCTGATTTGAATCCCAGTCACTCTGGTTCGGTTTTCCGGTTGGCCGCAAGGCTCCTGCCGCTGTAAGGCAGGCGTTCGTCATTGAATGGCCTGGATCGGATCTTGTACTGGCTCATCCCAACCCACGTGACCTTTGGTAGGGGTCACCACTAGGAGAGGAGGCGCCATGCCAACTATTACTCTTCCCGACGGCAGTCAACGTTCATTCGATCACCCGGTTTCCGTAGCCGAGGTCGCCGCATCCATTGGTGCTGGCCTGGCCAAAGCCACCGTGGCCGGCAAGGTCAATGGCAAGCTGGTCGACGCCAGCGACATCATCGACAGCGATTCCACGCTGCAAATCATTACGCCAAAGGATGAAGAGGGGCTGGAGATCATTCGCCACTCTTGCGCCCACCTGGTCGGTCACGCGGTCAAGCAGCTGTACCCGACGGCCAAGATGGTCATCGGTCCGGTCATCGACGAAGGCTTCTATTACGACATCGCCTTCGAGCGTCCTTTTACTCCGGACGACCTGGCCGCGATCGAACAGCGCATGCAGCAGCTGATCGAAAAAGATTACGACGTGATCAAGAAAGTCACTCCGCGCGCCGAAGTGATCGAAGTGTTCAAGGCCCGTGGCGAAGACTACAAATTGCGCCTGGTCGAAGACATGCCGAACGAGCAGGCCATGGGTCTGTACTATCACGAAGAATACGTCGATATGTGCCGCGGTCCGCACGTGCCGAACACGCGCTTCCTGAAATCCTTCAAGCTGACCAAGTTGTCCGGCGCCTACTGGCGTGGCGATGCCAAGAACGAGCAATTGCAGCGCGTCTACGGCACTGCATGGGCGGACAAGAAGCAGCTGGCGGCTTACATCCAGCGCATCGAAGAAGCTGAAAAGCGCGATCACCGCAAGATCGGCAAGCGCCTGGGCCTGTTCCACACCCAGGAAGAGTCGCCGGGCATGGTGTTCTGGCACCCGAACGGCTGGACTCTGTACCAAGTGCTCGAGCAGTACATGCGCAAGGTGCAGCGCGACAACGGCTACCTGGAGATCAAGACTCCGCAGGTCGTTGACCGCAGCCTGTGGGAAAAATCCGGGCACTGGGCCAACTACGCCGACAACATGTTCACCACCCAGTCGGAAAACCGCGACTATGCCATCAAGCCGATGAACTGCCCGTGCCACGTGCAGGTGTTCAATCAAGGCCTGAAAAGCTACCGCGAATTGCCGATGCGCCTGGCCGAATTCGGTGCCTGCCATCGTAACGAGCCGTCGGGTGCACTGCACGGCATCATGCGCGTGCGTGCGTTTACCCAGGACGACGCCCACATCTTCTGCACCGAAGAGCAGATGCAGGCCGAATCCGCTGCGTTCATCAAGCTGACCATGGACGTCTATGCCGACTTCGGCTTCAAAGACGTCGAGATGAAGCTGTCCACTCGTCCGGAAAAACGCGTCGGCTCCGACGAGTTGTGGGATCGCGCCGAAGCTGCATTGGCTGCAGCCCTTGATAGCGCTGGCTTGCCGTACGATTTGCAGCCGGGCGAAGGGGCGTTCTACGGTCCGAAGATCGAATTCTCGCTGAAAGATTGCCTTGGCCGCGTCTGGCAGTGTGGTACCCTTCAGCTCGATTTTAATCTGCCTGTCCGTCTGGGAGCCGAATACGTCTCCGAAGACAACAGTCGCAAGCACCCGGTTATGTTGCACCGGGCGATCCTCGGATCCTTCGAACGTTTCGTTGGAATCCTGATCGAGCACTACGAGGGGGCGTTCCCTGCGTGGCTGGCTCCGACCCAGGCAGTGATCATGAATATCACTGACAAGCAGGCTGATTTCGCCGCTGAGGTTGAAAAAACTCTCAACGAAAGCGGATTTCGTGCCAAGTCTGACTTGAGAAATGAAAAGATCGGCTTTAAAATCCGCGAGCATACTTTGCTCAAGGTTCCTTATCTCTTGGTTATCGGAGATCGGGAAGTCGAGATGCAGACTGTCGCTGTGCGTACTCGTGAAGGTGCTGACCTGGGCTCGATGCCCGTCGCCCAATTCGCTGAGTTCCTCGCTCAAGCGGTTTCCCGGCGTGGTCGCCCAGATTCGGAGTAATTACTATTAAGCGTGAAATGAGACAAGATAAACGAGCTGCACCGAAAGCCCCGATCAACGAGAATATCTCGGCACGCGAGGTTCGGTTAATTGGGGCTGAGGGTGAGCAGCTTGGGATTGTGTCAATTGAAGACGCGCTTCTTAAGGCTGAAGAAGCCAAGCTCGATTTGGTGGAAATTTCCGCCGATGCTGTACCCCCTGTCTGCAAGCTGATGGACTACGGCAAATCGATCTTCGAAAAGAAGAAGCAGGTTGCCGCAGCCAAGAAAAACCAGAAGCAGATCCAGGTTAAAGAAATCAAGTTTCGTCCAGGGACGGAGGAAGGGGATTACCAGGTAAAACTGCGCAACCTGGTACGTTTCCTGAGTGATGGGGACAGGGCCAAGGTATCCTTGCGATTCCGCGGCCGTGAGATGGCCCACCAGGAGCTGGGGATGGAACTCCTCAAGCGAGTTGAAGGTGACTTGCTCGAGTACGGTTCGGTCGAACAGCATCCTAAGATGGAAGGACGCCAGCTGATCATGGTCATCGCCCCGAAAAAGAAGAAGTAATCATTTGGGCACGGCAGGCCTACTGATTATGTTTATCAACTGAATGCGGAGTATCCGAACATGCCAAAAATGAAAACTAAAAGTGGTGCTGCTAAGCGGTTTCTGAAAACTGCTAACGGTATCAAGCACAAGCACGCTTTCAAGAGCCACATCCTGACTAAAATGTCGACCAAGCGTAAGCGTCAACTGCGCGGTAGCAGCTTGCTGGCACCGTGTGACGTGGCAAAAGTCGAGCGCATGCTGCGCCTTCGTTAATTTAGTCAAGAATAGAGGAAGTAACTCATGGCTCGTGTAAAGCGTGGCGTCATTGCCCGTAAACGTCACAAAAAAATTCTGAAACTTGCTAAAGGCTACTACGGCGCTCGCTCGCGCGTATTCCGTGTTGCCAAGCAAGCGGTAATCAAGGCAGGCCAATACGCCTACCGTGACCGTCGTCAGAAAAAACGTCAGTTCCGCGCTCTGTGGATCGCTCGTATCAACGCTGGTGCACGTATCAACGGTCTGTCCTACAGCCGTTTCATCGCCGGCCTGAAAAAAGCGTCCATCGAGATCGACCGTAAGGTTCTGGCTGATCTGGCAGTGAACGAAAAAGCGGCGTTTGCTGCGATTGTCGAGAAAGCTAAAGCCACCTTGGCTTAAGTACCCCCGACAGTCACCCGGCCTCACCTCTGTGGGGCCAGGTGTTAAACGTCATAAATAGGGGAAGAGCCTTCAAGCTCTTCCCCTATTTTGTATCTGGAGTCTGTACATGGAAAACCTGGACGCGCTGGTCTCTCAAGCTCTAGAGGCTGTGCAAAGCGCTGAAGATATCAATGCCCTGGAGCAAATCCGGGTTCACTACCTTGGCAAAAAGGGCGAGTTGACTCAGGTGATGAAGACCCTGGGGAATTTGCCGGCAGAAGAGCGCCCGCAAGTCGGCGCGCTGATCAACGTTGCCAAGGAGCGTGTCACAGAGGTTCTCAACGCGCGCAAGGCACTGTTTGAAGAGGCCGATCTGGCCGCCAAACTGTCCGCCGAGTCGATTGACGTGACCCTGCCTGGCCGCGGCCAGACCTCGGGTGGCCTGCATCCGGTTACCCGCACTCTGGAACGTATCGAACAGTTCTTCACCCACATTGGCTACGGCATTGCCGAAGGCCCTGAGGTCGAAGACGACTATCACAATTTTGAAGCGCTCAACATCCCAGGCCATCACCCGGCCCGGTCGATGCATGACACCTTCTATTTCAATGCCAACATGTTGCTGCGCACCCATACCTCGCCGGTACAGGTCCGCACCATGGAATCGAAACAACCGCCGATCCGTATCGTCTGCCCAGGCCGTGTGTACCGTAGCGACTCCGATATCACCCACTCGCCGATGTTCCACCAGGTCGAAGGCCTGCTGGTCGATCGCGACATCAATTTCGCCGACCTCAAAGGCACCATCGAAGAGTTCCTGCGCGTGTTCTTCGAAAAAGAACTGGCCGTGCGTTTCCGTCCTTCGTACTTCCCGTTCACCGAGCCATCCGCTGAAGTCGATATGGAATGCGTGATGTGCAGCGGTAAAGGCTGCCGTGTCTGCAAGCAGACCGGCTGGCTGGAAGTCATGGGCTGCGGCATGGTTCACCCGAACGTGTTGCGTATGTCCGGAATCGACCCGGAAGAGTTCTCGGGCTTTGCCTTCGGCATGGGCGTTGAGCGTCTGGCCATGCTGCGTTACGGCGTGAACGACTTGCGTCTGTTCTTCGACAACGACTTGCGGTTCCTCGCGCAATTTCGCTAGTCGTAACGAATTCTTAGGAGAGCAGGATGAAATTCAGTGAACAATGGCTGCGTGGCTGGGTAAGCCCGCAGGTAAGTCGTGACGAGCTGGTTGCTCGTCTGTCGATGGCCGGTCTTGAGGTCGACAGCGTTACGCTGGCCGCCGGCGAATTCACCGGTGTAGTGGTGGGCGAGGTGCTGAGCACCGAGCAGCACCCGGACGCTGACAAATTGCGCGTTTGCCAGGTCAGCAATGGCTCGGAAACCTTCCAGGTCGTTTGCGGTGCGCCCAACGTGCGCCCGGGCCTGAAGATCCCGTTCGCCATGATCGGTGCCGAACTGCCGGGCGACTTCAAGATCAAGAAAGCCAAGCTGCGTGGCGTTGAGTCCAACGGCATGCTGTGCTCGCAAGCCGAGCTGCAAGTCGGCGAAGGCAACGATGGCCTGATGGAATTGCCGGCCGATGCGCCAGTGGGTCAGGACATTCGTGAATACCTGAGCCTGGACGACGCCAGCATCGAGGTCGACCTGACCCCGAACCGCGGCGACTGCCTGTCCCTGGCCGGTCTGGCCCGTGAAGTTGGCGCGCTGTACGCCACCGAAGTCACCCGCCCGATGGTGGCTGTCGTGCCAGCCGTGCACGACGAAGTACGCTCGATCGAAGTGCTGGCGCCAGCCGCTTGCCCACGTTACTTGGGCCGAGTGATCCGCAACGTCGACCTGTCCAAACCAACACCGTTGTGGATGGTCGAGCGCTTGCGTCGTGGCGATGTGCGCAGCATCGACGCCGCCGTCGACATCACTAACTACGTGATGCTGGAGCTGGGTCAACCGCTGCACGCGTTCGATCTCGCCGAAATCAATGGCGGCATCCGCGTGCGCATGGCCGAAGAAGGCGAGAAGCTGGTGCTGCTCGACGGTCAGGAAGTCAGCCTGCGTAGCGATACGCTGGTGATTGCCGACCACACCCGCGCCCTGGCTATTGCTGGCGTGATGGGTGGCGAGCACAGCGGCGTCAACACCGCGACCACTCGTGACGTATTCCTCGAAAGCGCGTTCTTCGACCAGATCGCTGTCGCTGGCAAGGCCCGTTCTTACGGCCTGCACACTGACGCCTCGCACCGCTATGAGCGTGGCGTGGACTGGCAGCTGGCCCGTGAAGCCATGGAGCGTGCCACTGGCCTGCTGCTGGAAATCACTGGCGGCGAAGCCGGCCCGATCACCGAAACCGTCAGCGAGCAGCACCTGCCGAAAATCGCGCCGGTGACCCTGCGTGCGCAACGCATCACCCAGATGCTGGGCATGGAAATGGACCCGGTGGAAGTCGAGCGTCTGCTCAATGCTTTGGGCCTGGCCGTTTCGGCTGACGGGGCAGGGCAGTGGCGCGTAGAAGTGCCAAGCCATCGCTTCGATATCAGCCTGGAAGTGGACCTGATCGAAGAGCTGGCCCGTTTGTACGGTTACAACCGTCTGCCGGTTCGTTACCCACAAGCCCGCCTGGCACCGCAAGCCAAGGCTGAAGCCCGTAGCGATCTGCCTGAACTGCGCCGCCTGCTGGTGGCTCGTGGTTATCAGGAAGCGATCACTTACAGCTTCATCGATCCGAAACAGTTCGAACTGTTTAATCCGGGTGTTGAACCGCTGTTGCTGGCCAACCCGATTTCGAATGACATGGCTGCCATGCGTTCATCGTTGTGGCCAGGCCTGGTCAAGGCGCTTCAGCACAACCTGAACCGTCAACAGGACCGCGTCCGTCTGTTCGAAAGCGGCCTGCGTTTCGTTGGTCAGTTGGAAGGCTTGAAGCAAGAGCCGATGCTGGCCGGTGTGGTTTGCGGTAGTCGTCTGCCGGAAGGCTGGGCGCAGGGTCGCGATGTCGTGGACTTCTTCGACGTCAAGGCTGACGTGGAAGCGGTGCTGGGCTTTGCCGGTGCGCTGGATTCATTCACTTTCGTACCGGGCAAACACCCGGCGCTGCATCCAGGTCAGACCGCGCGCATCGAGCGTGAGGGTCGTCTGGTCGGTTACGTCGGTGCGATCCACCCTGAATTGTCGAAAACCCTCGGTCTCGACCGTCCGGTCTTCGTTTTCGAGCTGGTTCTGGCTGAAGTGGCGTTGGGTAAAATGCCTAAATTCCAGGAGTTGTCGCGCTTTCCTGAAGTGCGTCGTGACCTTGCATTGATCGCCGAAAAAGACGTCGCCGCCAGCGCCGTACTGGACGTAATCCGTGAAAATGCAGGGGAATGGCTGACGGACCTCAGGCTATTTGACGTGTATCAGGGTAAAGGCATTGATCCTGATAGAAAAAGCCTTGCAGTTGGCTTGACCTGGCAGCATCCATCGCGCACTCTTAATGACGATGAGGTGAATAACACGACGCAAAATATCCTCACCTCGCTCGAACAAAGGTTGAACGCCACGTTAAGGAAGTGACGTATGGGGGCTCTGACGAAAGCTGAGATGGCGGAACGTCTGTATGAAGAGCTGGGCCTGAATAAACGGGAGGCCAAGGAATTGGTCGAACTGTTTTTTGAAGAAATCAGGCACGCTCTTGAAGACAACGAACAAGTCAAATTGTCCGGTTTCGGCAATTTCGACCTTCGGGACAAACGCCAGCGGCCTGGCCGCAATCCGAAAACGGGTGAAGAAATCCCGATCACGGCTCGCCGTGTGGTCACCTTTCGTCCAGGGCAGAAGTTGAAGGCCCGAGTTGAGGCTTATGCTGGAACCAAGTCATAACGACGAGCTACCCGTCATCCCAGGCAAACGCTACTTCACCATTGGTGAAGTCAGCGAGCTGTGTGCGGTAAAACCGCACGTGCTGCGCTACTGGGAGCAGGAGTTTCCTCAACTCAACCCCGTCAAGCGCCGCGGTAACCGCCGGTATTATCAGCGACAAGACGTGCTGATGATCCGGCAGATCCGCGCGCTTCTTTACGATCAGGGGTTCACCATCGGCGGCGCGCGCCTGCGTTTGTCCGGCGATGAAGCCAAAGACGACACCACCCAATACAAGCAGATGATTCGGCAGATGATTGCTGAATTGGAAGATGTGCTGGTTGTGCTCAAGAAATAAATTCCTGCGTTTGAATACTTCCAGTTTTCAAAAGCTTGCGATATATTCTTGAGCGTTCCTCGAGGTGAGGAACAGGTATAACGCCTAGTCGGGGCGTAGCGCAGTCCGGTAGCGCACTAGCATGGGGTGCTAGGGGTCGAGTGTTCGAATCACTCCGTCCCGACCATATTTTTCAATGTCTTAGGCCAATGTTTACAGCATTGGCCTTTTTCATGTGCGTGATTTTTGCGTGACTTCTCTATTTTCACGCCTGGTGGTTCTTGGCCATGCCTTCGTTCGCAAGTCTTGCCATTTTCTGCCCATCTTTCCTGGCAATGACCGAGACATCCTCGCCTACAGCTTGCGGGGTGAGAACCAATGCCACCCGCCTAAATCTGTTGGACGCCTCAAGCTCACAGGTTCATCCTTGCCGCCTGTGAAAAGATCGGGACAGTTGAATGAATCGTTTGTGGGCCAAGGCTCTGTTTGCTGGAATGTTATTTTCGTTAAGCGCGGCCAGCTTTGCTGGTCAGGAAAGCGAGCTCTATTCAAACCTTGACGCTGGCAAGGCGCAGACCGTCGTAGCTTATGGTACGAGCTTGACGGCCTCTGGCGCCTGGGTGCAGCAGCTTGGGGATGATCTGAATCAGCGTTACCCAGGACGTGCCACGGTTATAAATAGTGGGAAGGGTTCGATGTGGTCGGGATGGGGTGTTGAAAATCTCGAAAGTCGAGTTATCTCCAAAAGCCCGGATACGGTGTTTATCGAATTCGCGATCAACGACGCTTTCCTTCCCCACAAAACCACCGTCGAACAAGCGCGGAAAAACCTCGAGTTAATGATTGACCGGATCAAGGCTGCCAAGTCATCGACGGAGATCATTTTAATGGTGACGAATCCAGTGATTGGAGGCTCTGGAGTGGAGAGACCGAAGTTAAGGGATTACTTCCAGATGTACCGGGATGTCGCACAGGCCAGGGGACTTCGTCTAATCGACAATTATCCAAGGTGGGAGGCGGTCTTGAAATCAAGTCCCGACCTGTTTAATCAGTATGTTGCGGATGGATTGCACCCAAATGCTGATGGATATCGCGCAGTGGTCACCCCGTCATTGATTGAAAATTTGAGTGGCGCCTCGCCAAACTGACCTGGACATAGATGCAAAACTCGCTTCGGCGGGTTTTTTTCGCCTGGAGACCTGGAAAAAAGCAGCGGTGTGACCCGTATCGCCAGAGCACACTGGATGACGATGCGCGTCATCCAGTGTGCGTTCATGCCGCTCAGCGGAACCGGCTGTACGTCACGCGGTCAGCTCGGAATCTATTGCAAGGTCCTCGTCGGTGCTAAATCCGCTGCTAACTCACACAACACTGGAGCTCAGGTGAATACTCGCTTTGAAAAATCCAGAGTGGAATTTTCGAAGCTTTCAATAAGTATGAAAAAGAAGATGGGGGGCTAGGGGTCGAGTGTTCGAATCACTCCGTCCCGACCCTATTTCACAAGGGGATCAAGCCTGGCGGCTTGATCCCCTTTTTCGTTTCTGACGTCCTGGTGCTAAAGTCGCCCACTTTCAGAACAAGGAAGTACCATGCGAATTGTCAAAACCGCGACCACCCTAACCATTGTTCGCCAATGGCTAATCACAGTCTCTATCGGCCTATTGGCAGTGGCGGGCAGTGCGCAGGCCCAAACCACGCCGCAGGCTAATCAAGAGATAAAGGGTTTGCTGGATTTTGTGGAGCGCAGTGAGTGCAAGTTTGTGCGCAGCGGCACCGAATACCCGGGACCCCAGGCTCGGGCGCATCTCGAAAAGAAGCTGAATTATCTCGAAGGCAAAAACATGGTGAGCAGCGCCGAAGACTTCATTGATCTGGCCGCTACCAAAAGCAGCATGAATGGCAAAGCCTATGAAGTGAGGTGTCCCGCGGGCGTCCAGCCGACGAGCACGTGGTTGAAGAGCGAGTTACAGAGACAACGCCAGCTCCATTGAGCGTGTTTCCGAAACGTTAAAGCCTGGCCTATCCGCCGGGCTTTTTCGTTCTGGCGCCTCGATGCCAAGGCCGCGGTCACGTTCAAATACCTGTGTTTTCGTAATACCAATCCCCAGTCATATCCCTGACGTCTGTGGGTTTCCTCTCTTGAGTGACGTAGGGTTTTTGCGGCGAATAGATATAAGACGCGTAGCACAAGAAGCAGGAAAGGTTGATCCGCGCGAACGTTACGCGGCCATGCTCTGATTGAATGTCAATTCTGATAGGCGTTATCTGCGCCTTTTTAGCTGCGTCGCTGACCAGCGTGAACAGCTGCGTTCCGTGTGCATCGAAAGGTTTGTTCTCATCATCGCTGCCACAGGTAGAGCTGGGTTTGTCTGCATAATTTCCAGTTTCGGATTCAATACTCTTACACCAGTCCTGATTGTGGTAATAGGTTATTCGATGTTCATTCACCGTGGTAACCAGTTCGGTTAGCAATGGGCTCATTCCGGGATTGGTAGAATCAGCGGTTATCCAAATACACAAAACAATAAGCACCCATACGGCTGCCACGAAAAGGATCAGTTTGAGCAGGGCTCTCATGATCTCCAGCAGGATTTGGCCCATCACTTTTATAATGTGTATGGATACGGATTTAAAACCTGAATAGATCGACATCACTTACTTTCCATGTTGTTTGATCGCTGTCCTTGCATCGAAAAAATGACTGGCACTGGTGAATGTTAACCTTTTCGACTCTCCGTCCCGCCCCCGTTTTTCAATGGCTGGCCCAATCCGAAAAGGTTGGGCTTTTTCATACCCCCCAGCCTTCCCTGACCGCCCGCCGGATCCCCTCCAGCAACATCGCAAACGCGGGGTTGTCATTGTTCTCGCGCCAGATCAGATGCAATTCGCTTTGCACCCCTTCGCCCAAGTCGATATCGCGAAATACCACGTTCTTGAACACCACACTGGTCGCGCAGCGCGGCACCAGGGCCAGGCCCATGCCGGCGTTGACCAGGGCCAGGATGGTCAGGGATGAGCCGAGCCATTGCACGTACTCCGGAGCGACGCGGGCCGAGCGCAGCATGCCGGTCAGCAGTTCGTTGAACGGCGGGTAGGCGGCGTGGGAGTACATTAGAAAAGGTTGGGCATCGAGGTCCTGCACGGACACGGTGTCGGCGCTGGCCAATCGATGATTGCTCGGTACGGCGAGGACGAACGGTTCGCGCACCAGGCATTCGGTGGCGTAGCCCGGTTCCAGCAACGGCGCACGGACGATGCCCAGGTCGATGCGCCGCGCGCGCAGGGCTTCGTGCTGCTGGTAGGTGTTCATTTCCGACAGATCGATTTTCACGTGAGGCTGTTTGAGCCGTGCTTCGGCGATGACCTTGGGCAGGAACTCATATACCGCACTGCCAACGAAGCTGATATTGACCGAGCCGATGTCGCCTTCGGCAAAACGCCGGGCGGTGACGGCCGCTTGCTGGGCGCGCTCCAGCAGGTTCTGCGCTTCGATGAAGAAGGCGCGACCGGCCGCGGTCAGCGCGACGCTGCGGGTAGTGCGGGTGAACAGCTCGACGCCCAAGTGGTGCTCCAGCAGCTGAATCTGGCGACTGAGTGGAGGTTGCGTCATGTTCAGGCGTTCGGCCGCTCGACGGAAGTTGAGCTCGGTGGCGACCGTGGTAAAGCAGCGCAGCTGGGTGAGTTCGAACATTGATCTAATCCAGGTATCAATCGAATGCCAAGTTAGATTAGACGGGATCAATTGCCGCGTCCATGATCGGCTCGTCCCCAAAAAAACAAGATCGGGAGTCGCCCTTGAAAACCCTCCAGAGTTCGCCGGAGCCCACGGTGCTCGCCCGTGCCGCCGCCAAAGTGAAACGCCATGTGCTGCCGCTGTTCGTGGTCATGTTCATCGTCAACTACATCGACCGGGTCAACATCGGTTTTGTGCGCAGCCACCTGGAAACCGACCTCGGCATTGGCGCGGCCGCTTACGGGCTGGGCGCCGGTTTGTTTTTCGTCGGTTATGCGTTGTTTGAAGTGCCGTCCAACATGCTGCTGCAACGTTACGGCGCGCGCGTCTGGCTGACCCGCATCATGTTCACCTGGGGCGCCGCCGCGATGGCGATGGCCTTCGTCAAAGGCGAAACCAGTTTCTATGTGCTGCGCTTTATCCTCGGCGCGGCGGAAGCCGGGTTTTTCCCCGGCATCATTTATTACTTCACCCAATGGCTGCCGGCGTCTGAACGCGGCAAGACCATGGCGGTATTCCTCAGCGGATCGGCGATTGCCTCGGTGATTTCCGGCCCGGTGTCGGGTGCGCTGCTGAACGTCAACGGCTTGAACCTGCATGGCTGGCAGTGGATGTTCCTGATCGAGGGCTTCGCTTCCATCGTGTTGTGCGGTTTTGTCTGGTTCTGGCTGCAATCCCATCCGCGCGAGGCGAAATGGCTGAGCGACGAGGAGCGCGGTGCCCTGATCACCGCCATTGCCGAGGAGCAGCAGGCCCGTGAAGCGGTGAAGGGCGTCAAGCCGTCGATGTTCAAGTTGCTGGCGGACCGGCAGATCGCGTTGTTCTGCTTTATCTACTTCTCCATCGCCCTGACCATTTACGGCGCCACGTTCTGGCTGCCGAGCATGATCAAGAAGATGGGCAGCCTCGGTGACTTCCAGGTCGGCCTGTTCAACTCGGTGCCGTGGATCATTTCCATCGTCGCGATGTACGGTTTTGCCGCGATGGCCAGCAAATGGAAATTCCAGCAGGCCTGGGTCGCATTGACTTTGGTGATCGCCGCGTTCGGCATGTTCATGTCCACCACCGGCGGCCCGATCTTCGCCTTTGTCGCGATCTGTTTTGCTGCCATTGGCTTCAAGGCTGCGTCGGCGCTGTTCTGGCCGATTCCGCAAAGTTATCTGGATGCGCGCATCGCTGCAGCGGTGATTGCGCTGATCAATTCCATCGGCAATCTCGGCGGCTTCGTCGCGCCCACCGCGTTCGGTTTCCTCGAGCAATCCACCGGTTCGATCGAAGGCGGCCTGTATGGCCTGGCGGCGACGTCGCTAGTAGCCGCCGTGGTGATCTTCTTTGCCCGTACCACCCCGAAATCAAGCACGCAAACCGCGACCAAAGCTGTGGTGCCGAGCCACGCCGCTACACGTTAAGACCTGGATAGATCAATCGGAGCCTGACCTTTGAAAATCAAACGCGTAACCGTGACCCCCATCGCCTTCCGCGATCCGCCCTTGCTCAACGCCAGCGGCATTCACGAACCCTTTGCGCTGCGCTCGATCATCGAAATCGAGAGCGACAACGGCTACATCGGCCTCGGTGAGAGCTACGGCGATGCCCCGGCACTGGCGATTCAGATGCAACTCAAAGACCAATTGATCGGCCTCGACCCGTTCAACCTCAATCAGCTTCGCACCATCGTCCAGGCGACTGTGGCGGCCAATAAAACCACTAGCGTGGCCGGTGCCGAACTGGCGCCCGGTTCTCATGCGAGCAAGGCGGTGAGCAACGCCTATTCGGCGTTCGAAGTGGCATTTCTCGACCTGCAGGCACACTCGCTGAACGTGCCGTTGGTGGACCTGCTGGGCGGGGCGATTCGCGATGAAATCCCGTTCAGCGCCTACCTGTTTTTCAAGTACGCGCAGCACATCGACTCACCCTATAAACCTGACAATTGGGGTGAAGCACTGAACGAAGAACAGATTGTCGCCCAGGCCCGACGGATGATCGAAACCTATGGTTTCAAGAGCATCAAGCTCAAGGCCGGCGCGCTGGAACCGGAACATGAAGTGGCGTGCATCAAGGCCTTGAAGAAGGCGTTTCCCGGCGTCCCGCTGCGCATCGACCCGAATGCCAACTGGTCGCTGGACACCTCGATTCGCATGGCCGAACTGCTGGGCGATGACCTGCAATATTACGAAGACCCGACGCCGGGCCTGGAAGGCATGTCCGAACTGCACAAGCGTACCGGGCTGCCTTTGGCGACCAACATGGTGGTCACCGATTTCGACGAGTTCCGCCGCAGCGTGGCGCTAAACAGTGTGCAGATCGTGCTTGCCGACCATCACTACTGGGGCGGTCTGCGTGACACTCAGGCGTTGGCGAAAATGTGCCAGACCTTTGGCCTGGGCGTGTCCATGCATTCCAACTCGCACTTGGGCATCAGCCTGATGGCCATGGCCCATGTCGCCGCGTCGGTGCCGAATCTGGATTACGCCTGCGACACCCATTACCCGTGGCAGGAGTCGGACGAAGAGGTGATCAAGGGCGGCAAGCTGCCGATTGTGGATGGCTGCGTGAAGATCACCCGCGCGCCAGGTCTGGGGTTGGAATTGGATCATGATCAATTGGGCAAGCTGCATGATCAGTACCTGACGTGCGGGATTCGTCAGCGCGATGATGTGAAGCAGATGCAAAAGTATCAGCCAGAGTGGAAGACGGTTAAGCCGCGGTTTTAAAGTTGCCCGGTAACATGAGTCACACGTGGTACTCGTAGCAGCTGCCGAGGTACGAGGCTGCGTTCGGCTGCGAAGCAGTCGTGAAATCAGCCGACGCGGTCCTTCAGGAAGACCGCGTGCTCAGGTTTTACGACTGCTTCGCAGCCGAGCGCAGCCTCGTGCCTCGGCAGCTGCTAAAGAGCCGAACGCAGCCTCGCAGGCTCGGCAGCTGCTACAGAGCCGAACGCAGGTTGTTACAGGTTGCGCATGGGTCAATTGATATCCGAATCACACCCATCCGGATCCGGATCCCTCGCCTTCACCGCGCGTTGTAACCGCGCCGCGATCAGGGTGTTCTTCAGCAGATAAGCAATGGTCATCGGCCCCACGCCACCCGGCACCGGCGTAATCGCACGGGCGACGGTGCGCGCACTGGCGTAGTCGACATCGCCCACCAAGCGGTTGCCGGACGCATCAGTAATGCGATTGATCCCGACATCAATCACCACCGCCCCAGGTTTGAGCCAACTGGCATCGATCAGCCCGGGACGACCCACCGCCGCCACCACAATATCCGCCAATCGGCACAGCGCCGGCGCATCGACACTGCGCGAATGCACCACGCTGACCGAGCAATGGGCCTGCAACAACAAGGTCGCCATCGGTTTGCCGACAATGTTCGACCGGCCGACGACCACCGCGTGCAGGCCGCTGATATCTCCGCAAGTCTCCTGCAACAGGCGCATGCAGCCGCTGGGCGTGCATGGGGTCAACACGTCCATGCCTTGCACCAGCCCGCCGACGTTTTCGCGATGAAAACCGTCGACGTCCTTGATCGGGTCGATGGCATGAATCACTGCGGCTTCGTCGATATGGTCCGGCAACGGAAGTTGCACCAGAATGCCGTTCACGGTGACGTCGGCGTTCAGTCGCGCGATCAGCTCCAGCACTTGCGCCTGGCTGGCGTCGTCCGGCAGGCGATGTTCGAGGGAGCGAATCCCGACTTCCTTGGCTCGCAGCAGTTTATTGCGCACATAGACGTGGCTGGCCGGGTCGTCGCCGACCAGCACGACCGCCAAAGCGGGGAAAATCTGCTGCGCGGCCAGGGCCAGAACTTCTTCGCGGACCTCGTCGAGCACCTGGGCGGAAATGGCTTTACCGTCGATATCCCGGGCCAGTGTTGGGGTACTGCTGATCAAATGCGTCACCGTCGTCATTGAAAGAGCAGGGCGCAGGTTACCAGCCGAGGGTCGCCGTCTACCACAGGCAGCAGATGGACAGGATGTCGCGGGGAGGATGCGCTCTGCAAGACACCGCGAAAACCCGGGGGGCAGAATTAATGAGCGGTCGATGACCGCCAGGCTTTATGTCGAGCAAAACCGATCAAATCAGCTAGTTGAAACCCTTCACTGCAAATCAGCCATTTGCTTCCAATCAATCCCGAATCGCGCCAGGAATTTACGCAAGCGATCCGCATCGTTCGGCTGTGCCTTGGCCTGGCGCGACACGCCAAACAGACGTCGCCCCGCATCAGACAAACTGTCCGCCTGCCGGCAAACGTCGAGCACGGCTTTCAGTTGCAGGCGATCAAACAGGTCGATGTCGACGTTCTCACCCAGCAATCCATCCAGGTCATCACTGGGTTGCGTCAGGCCCCAGGCATAGCGCAGGCGGTCAATCTCTTCCTCGACCTGAGCCTCATCGATGCGCCCGCTGTCGGCGAGGGTCGCCATGCGCGTGATCGATGCCGACAACTCGCGAAAGTTACCCAGCCAAGCGGCTTCGCTGGAGCTGGCAAACGCCAGGTAGCGGCGTCGGGCCTCCAGGTTGAAGCGCACCAAATGGCCTTGATCGCGGGCATGGCGTTCCAGTTCGAAATCGATGTTGGGCTCGATGTCTTCGCGCCGACCCGCCAGGCCGGGCAGGTCGAACGTCCACAGGTTGATCCGCGCATACAAGTCTTCGCGAAACAGGCCTTCGGCGACGCGACTGCGCAGGTCACGGTGGGTGCCGGCGATGATCAGGAAGTCGCTTTCCACTTCCTTGTCCGAGCCCATGGGGAAGAAGCGTTTCTCTTCGACGGCTTTGAGCAGCATGGCTTGTTCGTCGGCGCCCAGTTCACCGATCTCATCGAGAAACAGCATGCCGCCATCGGCTGCGCGCAATAGACCGTCGCGGGCATTCTGTGCGCCGGTGAATGCGCCTTTGATGTGGCCGAACAGCGTCGACATGGCGCCGTCGCCGCGCAAGGTCGCGCAGTTCACTTCCACAAAGCGCCCCTGCATTTGATGACGGCCGCGCTTGAGTTCATAGATGCGTCGGGCCAGGAATGACTTGCCGGCACCGGTCGGGCCGATCAGCAGCATCGGCGCCTGGGAGCGCACCGCCACGCGTTCGATCTGCTCGATGGAGCGGTTGAACGCCACGTTGCGGGTGGCGATCCCGGACTTCAGAAACGCCAGGCCTTCGAGGCGTTTATGGGCGAAACGTGAAGCGATGCGGTCGTAGCGCGACAGGTCGAGGTCGATCAGGGCGTGGGTGCCGGTGGCTTTATCCTCTTCGTTCTGGCGCCGGGCCGGGGAGGTCTGGATCAACCTCGCCGGTAAAAACCGCGCCTCGGTCAGCAGGAACCAGCAAATCTGCGCGACGTGGGTGCCGGTGGTGATGTGCACGAGGTAATCCTCGTGCTCGGTGTCGAAGGTGTAGTCGGTGGTGAAGTCGTGCAGCGCGCCGTACACCTCTTCGAAATCCCAGGGGTTGCGCAGCGACATGGGGTGCAGGCGCACCTCGGTGTCCGGTGAGACCTGGCGGATGTCTTCGCGAACCCGCTGGGCCAGGCTGACGTCCCGGGCGTCGACACCGTGAATCAGTTCCAGGCGATGGATCAATACGTCCGGTTGCTGGCACAGGCCGACGCTCGGTCGCCAGTGACTCCAGCGATTGGCGCCCTTGCCGACGCGATCGAGGGTGGCGCCGATAAAACCGATGGCGACGGTGCGCTTGGCTGACATGTTTATACCTAAAGATAAAAAGCGATATCAAAGGATAGATAAATAACGAACCGTTTGTCTCCTCAAGAATCTTCATACATCACAAAAATTAAAAATAACCATATAAATCAATAATATAAAAAATAATCTGAACAAAAAACAAACCTGGCACGTCGGCTGCAATATCTCTGGCAACCAACGAGAAAACAAGCGAGACGCCACGATGGCCAACTTCAAACTGTTCAACACCCAACAGGCAAACCTGCCGGCATGCGACACGCTCAACGCCGCTCAAGCCCCGGCTTATGCCTATAGCGCCAAACACAAGTTGGCCCAACTGGCCGTGACCGGGTGTCTGAACTCGACGTTCTACGCTTGCGCCGAAAGCCAATTGGATCAGGTGTTGCAATTGGTCGCCGAGCTGGACAGCCGTTACGTGGCGAAGGCCGCTTTGTATGCTCGTAAAAAGGGTCACATGAAAGACATGCCGGCCTTGATGCTCGCCGCCCTCACCGCACAGCGTTCGGCGCTGGTGCCAGAGGTGTTCGAGCAGGTGGTGGACAGCGGCAAGATGCTGCGCAACTTCGTACAGATCCTGCGCAGCGGTGCCACGGGGCGCAAGTCCCTCGGTTCGCAGCCAAAGCGACTGGTGCAGAACTGGTTGAACAGCGCCAGCGAACGCCAGTTGCTCCAGGCCTCGATCGGCAACCAGCCGTCGCTGGCGGACGTGGTGAAGATGGTTCACCCCAAGCCCAACGAAGCCTGGCGTGCAGCGTTCTTCGCCTGGCTGATCGGTAAACCGGTGGACGTGCAGGCATTGCCGGAACTGACCCGCTCGTTGCTGGCCTTCCGTAGCGGCGCGAGCCGGGAGGTGCCGCAGGTGCCGTTCCAACTGCTGGGTAACGAGACGCTGAGCAAGGAGCAATGGGCAATCCAGGCCCGGAACATGGGCTGGCAAGCCCTGCGCATGAACCTCAACACCCTGGCGCGCCACGGTGCGTTTCAAGTGCCGGGCTGCGCCGAGTATGTAGCGGCGCGGTTGGCGGATGCCGAGGCGGTGGCGAAGGCGCGGGTTTATCCATACCAGTTGTTGGCGGCGTATCGCATGACCGGGGATGACGTGCCGCACATAGTGCGCGAGGCGTTGCAGGACGCGTTGGAACTGTCCTTGGCCAACGTGCCGGCGCTGCAAGGTCATGTCGTGGTGTGCCCGGACGTCTCGGGCTCGATGCACAGCCCGGTCACTGGTTATCGCCAGGGCGCGACCAGCGCAGTACGCTGCATCGATGTGGCTGCACTGATTGCTGCCGCGGTTTTGCGCAAGCAACCCCAAGCCCGGGTGATGCCGTTTGAGGTGCAGGTGGTGGACGTCCAGCTCAACCCGCGTGACAGCGTGATGAGCAACGCCGAGAAACTGGCCGCTGCGTGCGGTGGCGGGACCAACTGCTCGGCGCCACTGGCGAAGCTGGCCGACGCCAAGGCCAAGGTCGATACGCTGATCCTGGTCTCGGACAACGAATCCTGGATCGATGCGCGTCGCCGTGGCGGTAGCGAGACGATGCGGCAATGGGAGCGGATCAAGCAGATCAACCCCCATGCGCGGCTGGTGTGCATCGATATGCAACCGGGGGCCACGACCCAGGCGCCGGACCGTGAGGACATCTTGAATGTCGGCGGTTTCAGCGACTCGGTGTTCGACGTGATCGAACAGTTCACCACCGGCCACTATGGTGCGCAGCACTGGGTCAAGGTGATCGAGGCCATGGAGTAACACAACGCGTGCGCCGCTCATACGGCGCACGCCACAAGAATTGATTTTTTCACCGACGCTGAATGCCGATGGGACTACATCCAACGACGTCTCATCAAACCCTTGTCAGGGTCGGTGAAAGGCACGAATGCCGGGTGGCTGTACATCTGAAGACCGGTTAAGTCCGGTGCGCGGCAACGCGCAACAGTCACTCACTTTTGTCGTGCCACCTATTTGAAATTTTGGCAGCGAATGCCACAGGTACTCCATCGTGTCGCGGGTTCGACTCCCGCCCCGGTAACGGGTAGCTCAGTTGGTAGAGCCTATGTGCCTGTATCCCCTGGTCGCTGCCGGGTATTGGAACAACGCCGGATAATCGGCCAAAAAGAAAAGAATCGAGATCATGCAAGAACATACCTACCAACTGCTGGAAGTCGCCAACGGCAAACCGATCAAGCTCTGGACCGAAGGCGTCCCGGTGGAAAACGAAGCGCGCGAGCAGTTGATGAACACGGCGAAGATGCCGTTCATCTTCAAACACCTGGCCGTGATGCCGGACGTGCACCTGGGCAAGGGCTCGACCATCGGCAGCGTGATTCCGACGGTGGGCGCGATCATTCCGGCCGCGGTCGGCGTCGACATCGGTTGCGGCATGATCGCCGCGCGCACTTCGCTGATGGCCGCCGACTTGCCGGATAACCTGCACGGCCTGCGCAGCGCCATCGAGCAAGCGGTGCCGCATGGCCGCAGTTCGCCCCGTTCGCGCCGGGACAAGGGTGCCTGGGATGAGATCCCGCGACAGGCCGATCAAGCCTGGGCGGCGCTCGACCCACGCTTCAAGTTGATCACCGACAAATACCCGACGTTGGCCAAAACCAACAACCGTGGACATCTGGGCACGTTGGGCAGCGGTAACCATTTCATCGAGGTCTGCCTGGATGAAGCCAATCGGGTCTGGTTCATGTTGCACAGCGGTTCCCGTGGTGTCGGCAACGCCATTGGCAACCTGTTCATTCAACTGGCCCAGGCGGATATGCGTCAGCACATCGCCGACTTGCCGGACCGCGACCTGGCGTACTTCGAAGAGGGCAGCCAGCACTTCGATGACTACGTCGAAGCGGTGGGGTGGGCCCAGGATTTCGCCAAGCAGAACCGTGCGTTGATGATGCAAGCGGTGATTCAGGCGACACGGCAAGTGATCAGCAAGCCTTTTGAGGTGGCGCTGGAGGCGGTGAACTGCCATCACAACTACGTGCAGAAAGAACGGCATTTCGGTGAAGAGATTTTGGTGACGCGCAAAGGCGCGGTGTCGGCGAAGAAGGGTGAGTTGGGGATTATTCCGGGGTCGATGGGGGCGAAAAGCTTCATCGTTCGCGGCTTGGGTAACGAGCAATCGTTCTGCTCCTGCAGCCACGGCGCCGGTCGCACCATGAGCCGGACCAAGGCCAAGAACACCTTCACCCTTGAAGATCAGATCCGCGCCACCGCGCACGTGGAGTGCCGCAAGGACGCTGCCGTGATCGATGAAATTCCGATGGCCTACAAGGACATCGACAAAGTCATGCACGCCCAGCGCGAGCTGGTTGAAGTGCTGCACACCTTGCGTCAAGTGGTGTGCGTAAAAGGATAGGGAACATGGACAACTATGAAACTCACCCATTGGCGCCGGAAATGCGCGCCAGGGTGTTACAGGAGCTTGAAAGGATAGAACGCGAGCGTAACGTCACGGTGCTTTATGCCTGTGAATCCGGCAGTCGCGCCTGGGGCTTTGCTTCGACCGACAGCGACTATGACGTGCGCTTCGTCTACGTGGAAAAACCGGAGTGGTTCGTCCAGGTCGATACGCCGCGAGATGTGATCGAGCGGCCGCTGGACGATGAGCTGGATGTCAGTGGTTGGGAGTTGCGCAAGACCCTCGGGCTGTTGCGCAAGTCCAATCCGACGCTACTGGAATGGCTCGATTCACCCCTGGTGTATCGCAGCGAAACGGCCGCGACCTTGCAGTTGCGGGAGCTGGCCGAGGCGTTCTACAGCCCGCCGGCCGCGCGCAATCATTACCTGTCGATGGCCCGGAAAAACTTTCGCGGCTACCTGCAAGGCGAGAGTGTGCGGTTCAAGAAGTACTTTTACGTGCTGCGTCCGTTGCTGGCGGTGCGCTGGATCGACCAGGGCCGGGGCCGGCCGCCGATGACCTTCGCCGACTTGCTCAGCACGGTCGACGACCGGGCACTGCTGGATGAAGTCGCGGAGCTGTTGGTGCTCAAGCGCAACGCCGATGAAAGTGCCTATGGCCCACGTCGACATGCCTTGCACCAGTTCATCGCTACGGAATTGGAACGCGCAGTCCCTGAACTGCCGCGCACCCAGGAAGACTCCCGGCTGTTGGATCAGTACTTGAGAGACACGGTAAAGCATTACGCCTAAGGATGAAGATGAAACAGGAAGTGATTGAACTGGACGGCGCGATGGGCGGCGGTCAGGTACTGCGCAGTGGCTTGAGCCTGTCGATGGTGACCGGTCGGGCGCTACGGATTAAGAACATTCGGGCCCGGCGCAGCCGCCCCGGTTTGCTGCGCCAGCACCTGACGGCGGTGCTGGCGGCGGCGGAGGTCTGTGGCGCCGCCGTGCAGGGCGCGGAGTTGGGTTCGCAGGTTTTATCCTTTGAACCGGGGCCGATTCGTGGCGGCGAGTTCAGCTTTGCCATTGGCACGGCGGGCAGTTGCACCCTGGTATTGCAGACACTGTTGCCGGCCTTGTTGCTGGCGCCGCAAGCCAGTCGGGTACGGATCTCGGGTGGTACGCATAATCCATTGGCACCGCCCAGCGATTTCCTTGAGCGCGCCTGGCTGCCGCTGCTGCGCCGCATGGGGGCCAAGGTTGAGTTGCAACTGATTCGCCACGGGTTTGTACCGGCGGGGGGTGGCGAGATCGAAGTCTTCGTGCAGCCTTCGCAGCTGCGGCCGCTGCATCTGTTGGAGCGCGGCGCGTTAGTTTCACAGAGCGCTTCGGCCCTGGTGGCGGGCCTGGCACTGCAAGTGGCTGTGCGTGAACTGGAGCGGGTCGGTAAACGGCTGGAGATGGCGCCGCAGGTTTTACATTGTGTCGCGCTCGATCAGGATCGGGGGCCGGGCAATGTCCTGCTGGTGGAGTACGTCTTTGAGCACGTCACCGAAGTGTTCAGTGGCTTTGGCCAGGCGACCCTGCGTGCCGAGAAGGTTGCCGATGGCGCCATCGATCAGGCTGCGGATTGGCTGAACAGCACCACCGCCGTTGCCGAGCATCTTGCCGATCAATTGCTGCTGCCCATGGCCATGGCGGGTGGTGGAAGCTTCACCACACCGCGCATGACCGAGCATCTGCAAAGCAATATCGCGGTGATCGAGCGTTTTCTGCCGGTCACTATCGATTGCACCGTGGAAGGGGAAAACAGGCTGATGGTTGAATGCAAAAGCGCGGTGCTTACTGCCCCAGTCGCTCCATCGTATGCAGCATCGGCTCCAGCGACACACTGATCAATCCGTCCAGCGGCCGGTTCAGCTCTTCAACCAGCAGGATCGTCGCCGCCGCCGATGCGGAGCACATCATCAGCACCACCACAATCGTGCCATTGCGCGGGGCGAACAAGCCGAACGAGCCGAAGATGATCGACAGCCAGGTGATGAGAATCACCAGCATGACCGGCGGGATCGACTGGTTGGCTTGCAGCATGGTCAGCCAACGGGCGGCGAACACGGCGTCCATCATCTGCAAGGCCGAGGCCTTGAGCGTGCGTTGATTGTCGGTGCCGGGGGAAAGCGCGGCGACCTGCTGTTGCAGCGCTTCGGAGCGGTTGATCGCTTCCGGGCTATCGAGCATGGCCAGCCGGGATCGATCCCGGGACTGCAGGACCTGCACGATTTCCGCGTAATTGTGCTTGAGCTGTGTGCGGATGGGCTGGGTTTCCGGGCCATAACGCGCCAGCACGCGGTCGAACTCGACCACCTTGGCCGCCGCACCTTCCAGCTGTGCATTGGTGGTTTCGAACGTGCCTTTGGCCGAAGAAACCAGCAGGCCCAGCACCAGCGCCGACATGGTTGCGATCAGGCCGGTGGCAAGCTTCAGGACGGTAACCGAATCGTCACTCAGATGATGCGAGGGCAATCGCTGCCGCACGTACGAGCCCACCAAGGCACTGCCGAACAGGCAGGTGAATACGATCAGTGCGATCAGCAAATGATTCATTCAACCTCCGTTGACGCGGCTCGGGATGGCGAGTTGACGGTAGCAGATGGTCTTGGACTTGCCACAGAGCCTGAATTGAACACCACCCCTGTGGCGAGGGAGCTTGCTCCCGCTGGGCTGCGAAGCGGCCCCAAAATCTTGTGAGCGCTGCGCACTCAAGCGGGAGCAAGCTCCCTCGCCACTGGTTCAACGAGCCCAACCTTTTCAGGTTGGGCTTTTCTATAGGCGATTTACTGATCCTTCTCGCAATTGACCATCCACGCCACGCCAAACCGGTCCACCAGCATCCCGAAGCGGGCCGCCCAGAAGGTTGCCTCCAACGGCATTTGCACCGTGCCGTCCTCCGCCAGTGCGGCGAAGACGCGCTCGGCTTCGGCCACGCTGTCGACGTTCAACGAGATCGAGCATCCGGCCATATCGTCGGTAGGGCGATCAGGTGTGGTGTCCGAACCCATGATCGCCTGGTCACCCACCGACAGGCGGGTATGAATGATCAGGTTGTGGTACTCCGTTTGAACGTGTTCCTTCGCCGGGCTTTCGCCGAAGGTCATCATCATGTCGATCTGGCCGGGCAGGGCCGTGGCGTAATAGGTGAAGGCGGCTTTACAGTCGCCATTGAAGATCAGGTAGGGATTGATTTTCATGTTCTACTCCCGGTAACCGAGTGGGGCCGGACGCCAAAACGGCCTCCAGCTTCAATAGGGTTCGACCTCTAATAGCAAAGCGTTAGAGGCCGGGTTTCACCGGGTTTGTTCAGACGTTTTTTCTATAGACAAGGCGCGGCTTATTGCTCGATCAATCGACGATGACGCGTTCGTCGCCAATGCAGACGGTCAACTGCTGACCTTCCTTATTGAAGGCGCAGTGGGGGAGCGACGCCTGTTTGTACTTGCCGAGAGGCACGCCGATAAAGAAAGCAGCCAGCAGCACGGCGGCGATGAATTGCACTGGCATTTGCTGCGGATCCGATACGCGGTTTTTGAGTTTTTCGCGAGCGTATAGACCGCTGCTCAGCAGAATCACGCCGATGATCATGAAGGAGCCAATCTCATGCTCGCTGATGCTGTAAATCGCATTACCTGTGTCGTTGTCCGGGTAGTTCAGTTGCCACCAGGTGCCGATGCCCAGCGGCACCAGGCCGGAGCCGATCCAGCCGTAGATCGCGCCAGGCAGGCGTAACAAAATAGCGATAACCAGCCCGAGTATGGCCACCCCCCAGCTCATCAAATACATCGGCGTTTCCATGCCGCCGCCCATGAAGGTGCCGCCGACATCACGCGGCGTCATCAACTGCCAGTTGAAGAAGGCCACATGCAGAATCAAAACGAGTACAACGAGCCCGCTAACGGCGTGAAAGAGCCCTGAGACGAGGGTATTGAGGCGCGAGAACACACGAAATCCTTTTTGTGTTTTGAGGGGGCGCCAGTATGCCAGTGGGTACTGGCACTTTGTATCGCCTCAGGCCACTGCGCGTGGCACCGAAGGGCGCAACACGCGCTCGATCGCGCCGCTCACCAGGCTTTCCAACAGTTCATCCCGCTCCGCTTCACCCAGCGCATGCTGGGTCAGCCAACCAGGGGCGCTGTTGAGCAAGTTGGCAATCGCGTGCCCGGCCGCCAACTGACCCTGTGCGCTGAGCCTGGACTTGGCCCCCAACATCAGCAGCAACCGGCATTCGTATTGCTCGCGTAATTGCCGAACTCGTTGCTGCTGATCTTCATTCAGGCAACCGCTGTCGCGCTCCGCCAAGCGAAAATGCCAAGGCATTTCCCGGTGCAGGTTCAGGTGCGCCTGGATCAGGCTGGGCAGCATGCCGCGTTTGGCTTTTTTATCCAGGCGCCCAAGCGTCGCCAACAACTCTTCGTAGAACTCTTCGATCAAGTCCGCCAGCAAGTGCTGCTTGCTCGGGTAATGGTGATACAGCGAGCCCGGGGCGAGCCCCAGGCAGGTGGCGAGCTCGCGCATGCCGACCTGGCCGAAACCCTTGCTGGCGAACAGCTCCAGCACCTTGTCCCGGTATTCGGCAAAGCGTTCACAACGCTCAGGCATAGGCATGGAAGCCGCGCCCCGTTTTGCGTCCCAGGTAACCGGCGGCGACCATTTCCTTGAGCAACGGCGCCGGGCGGTATTTGCTGTCATTGAAGCCGTCGTAGAACGCCTCGAGAATCGCCAGCACCGTATCCAGGCCAATCAAATCCGCCAGGGCCAGCGGGCCGATCGGCTGGTTGCAGCCCAGGCGCATGCCGGCGTCGATGTCATCGGCGCTGGCCAGGCCTTCCTGAAACACCAGGATCGCTTCGTTGATCATCGGCACCAGGATCCGGTTCACCACGAAGCCCGGGCGGTTGCCGGCGGTGATCGCGGTTTTGCCCAGCGTCGTGGCCATGTCCAGCGCCAGGGCGTGGGTCGCGTCGCTGGTTTGCAGGCCGCGAATCACCTCGATCAGCTCCATCACCGGCACCGGATTGAAGAAGTGCAGACCGATGAAACGCTCGGGCTGGCTGACGCTGGCGGCGAGTTGGGTAATCGACAATGAGGACGTGTTGGAGGCGATCACGCACTCGGCGCTGACCTGCGCGGCAATCTGTTGCAGCACCCGCAGTTTCAGGTCGAGGTTTTCGGTGGCGGCTTCGATCACCAGTTGCACGCCTTTCAGGCTGGCGTAATCAGTGCTGGTGCGGATCTTGTCGAGGGCGGCGAGTTTCTGCTCTTCGCTCAACGTCGCTTTGGCGACTTGCCGATCAAGGTTCTTGCCGACAGTCGCCACAGCCTTTTGCAGGGCACTTTCGCTGATATCGATCAAGGTCACGCTGAAGCCGGCCACGGCGCAAACCTGCGCAATCCCGTTGCCCATGGTGCCCGCGCCAATCACGCCGATGTGTTGCAGATTCATGCTTGAAGTCCTTGCGATCAAACCCGTCGATACCTTGGCCGCCACAACGGCCGAAGGCGTACTATGGCCGCGAGTCTAGAGCGGGCAGGGCGCTTGTCCTATGCCGCAACTGTTCAACGGCACTGGTGTTTTTTGCCAGTCGGGTGATGGGGAGCAAAGCGTTCACATGCGGGAAACGGATTCAGTGGCGGCCTACTTCGTGCGGGCGATGATCCATCGTCTGATGGACAATCCTCAGCGCCTCGCGGCGGTGCTTGAACAGGCCAATATCGACCCGGCGCTGCTCGACCAGCCCACGGCCCGCGTGCCGGCCAGTGCGTTTGCCGCGTTGTGGCTGATCCAGATTCGCGAGCTCGACGACGAATTCTTCGGCCTCGACCGCCACGGCATGCCACCGGGCAGTTTCGCCCTGATCTGCCGCGCGCTGATCCAGGAACCCGACCTGCACAAAGCCCTGCGCCAATGCCTGGCCAACTTCGCCCTGTTCCTCAGCGACTTTCGCGGCACCCTGACGGTGCGCGGCAAGCGTGCGGTCATCAGCCTGCAAACCCGCTCGACCGACCACGACGTCAGCCGCCTCGGCGAAGAAACCTTCCTGGTCCTGATGATCAGTTTGCTGTGCTGGCTCGGCGGGCGCCGCATCCCCATCGACCGTGCGGACTTTCGTCATGCCCGCGTCTCCCTCAGCGACGACCGTCTGCTTTGGGGCCCCAACCTGACCTTCGGCGCCGAACGCACCGAAATCGAATTCGCCAGCTACTACCTGCGACTGCCAGTGGTTCAAGACCTCGCATCCTTGAAAGTGTTCTTACGCACCGCGCCGCAATGGCTGGTGATCCGCTTCCGCAACCAGCACGGCCTCGCGTCCCACGTGCACCAGCGCCTGCGTAACAGCCATTACAGCCAATGGCCCACCCTGCAAGCCTTCGCCCTGGAACAACACCTGAGCCCCAGCACCTTCCGCCGCAAACTGGAGCGCGAGGGCTGTTCGTATCAGGAGATCAAGGACGAGGTGCGGCGCGGGGTGGCGTTTGAACAGTTGCGCCAAAGCAAGGCGAGCATTGGCGATATCGCCGAGCAGTTGGGGTTTCAGGAACCGAGTGCGTTTCACCGGGCGTTCAAGAAGTGGACGGGGGAGAGTCCGGGGCGGTATCGGGCGCGGTTTCAGGGCGAATCCTCCAAGCCCCCGGCGGAGTGTGCTGAATGAGCGCGGCAGTTAACCGTTTCGCCGCGCTGCTCGACCAGGCAAGACGCGCCCTGCAACTGGTCTGGGGCACCTCACGCGGATTGTTCCTCGGCCTGGTCCTCGCCACCCTGATCGCCGGTGTCCTCCCGGCCCTGGCTGCCTGGCTCGGCCAGCGCATTGTCGACGCCGTGGTCACCGCCATGCAGTTGCACGCGCAGCAGGGCAGTGCGCCGTTGTGGCCGGTGGTGCGTTATGTGTTGTTCGAGGCGGGGGTGCTGGCTTTGCTGTCCGGGACGCAACGGGCGTTGTCGGTGCAGCAGTCGTTGTTGCGGGTGCAGTTGGGGCAGAAGGTCAACACGATGATTCTGGAGAAGGCCCAGACGTTATCGCTGGTGCAGTTCGAGAACTCGGAGTTTTACGACAAGTTGGTGCGGGTGCGGCGCGAGGCTTCGACCCGGCCGCTAGCGTTGGTAATGAAGTCGTTGGGGCTGATCCAGAACCTGATTGTGCTGATCAGTTTCGGTGTGTTGCTGGTGCACTTTTCGCCGTGGGCGCTGGTGTTGCTGGTGGTCGGTGCGTTGCCGGTGTTTTTCGCCGAGGCGCATTTCTCCGGGGATGCGTTTCGGCTGTTCACCCGGCGCGCGCCGGAGAGTCGGCAGCAGAGTTACATCGAGACGCTGCTGTCCCACGAGAGCTTTATCAAAGAGGTCAAGCTGTTCGGTTTTGCGCCCTTGCTGTTGCAGCGTTATCGCGACACGTTCAAACGGCTCTACGCCGAAGACCGACGCCTGACGTTACGTCGTGACGGCTGGGGTTTTGTCCTTGGGCTGCTGGGCACCGGGGCGTTTTACCTGGCGTATGCGTGGGTGGTGGTCGATACCGTTCATGGCCAGATCAGCCTCGGGCAGATGACCATGTACCTGGTGCTGTTCAAACAGGGGCAAACCGCTGTCAGCAGTAGCCTCAGCGCGATCAGCGGTCTTTATGAGGATGGTCTTTACCTGTCGGCCCTCTACGAATACCTGGCCGAACCGGTGGTGAGCGATACCGGCCACCTGACCGTGGGCGCGGTGCCCGGCGATGGACTGCGTTTCGAGAACGTCGGCTTCCGCTATCCAGAGGCCAGTCGCGCGGCGCTGGAGGGCATCGACCTGCACCTGGTGCCCGGCCGCAGCGTGGCACTAGTGGGTGAGAATGGTTCGGGCAAGACCACGCTGATCAAACTGCTGACCCGGCTGTATCGCCCCGATCAGGGTCGCATCCTGCTCGACGGCAGTGACCTGCAAACCTGGGAAGAGGATGCGCTGCGGCGGCGCATCGGCGTGATTTTCCAGGACTACATTCGCTATCAGTTCTCCGTGGGCGAGAACATCGGTGTCGGCGATACCCTGGCCTTCGACGATGAAAAACGCTGGAAAGAAGCGGCGGCCGAAGGCATGGCCGCGCCCTTTATCGAAGGGCTGGATCGCGGTTACGCCACGCAACTGGGGCGCTGGTTTGCCGGGGGGCAGGAGCTGTCCGGCGGGCAATGGCAGAAGATCGCCTTGTCCCGCGCCTACATGCGCCGTGATGCCGACATACTGATTCTGGACGAACCGACCTCAGCCCTCGACCCGGCGGCGGAAGCGGCGGTGTTCGCGCATTTCAGTGAGCACACCCAGGGCCGCATGACCTTGCTGATCTCCCACCGCTTTTCCAGTGTGCGCAACGCCGACCACATCATCGTGCTGGATCAGGGCACGATCCTGGAGCGTGGCGATCACGACAGCCTGGTGGCGGCGGGCGGGCGTTATGCGCAGTTGTTCGATTTGCAGGCGCGGGGTTATCGCTAAGCCTTGCGGGCACCTTGAGTCACCGTTGGCCCGGCGACCTGTGCTGGCTTGGCTTTCATCAGGTTGTCGATGGCCTGGCGGTACTGACTGCCGCCCAGGCTCATGCTGTTGTTGTGCGTACCACCGGGCACCAACAGCAGGCGCTTGGGCTCGTTGGCGGCGTTAAACAACTGCTGGCTGAAGCGCGACGGCATGAACGCATCGGCCAGACCGTGGACCACCAGCAATGGCATATCGATGTCGGTGATCTTGTCGATGGAATCGAATTTCTGCGACAGCAGCCAGCGCACCGGCAGGGATTTCACCGGCAGGTTGCTGTCGGCCACTTGCGCGACAGCGTCGCCCAGTGTGGTGAAGGTGGACTCGATCACCAATCCGCGCACTGGCACCGCGACGTGGTCCTTTTTCGCCTGTGTGGCCAGGTCTGCCGCGAGGTCGATGGCCACCGCGCCGCCCAACGAGTGGCCGTAGATCAGGCGTTTGTTCGGGTCCGGTTGCATCGCCTTGAAGCGCTCCCAGGCGACTCGGGCGTCTTCATAAACGCTGGCTTCCGACGGCAGATCGCCCTTGCTCTGGCCAAAGCCGCGGTAGTCGATGGCCAGCACCGAATAGCCCATCGCCCGCAACTGTTCGATGCGGAAGGCCTGGCCGGTGAGGTTCCAGCGCACGCCGTGCAGGTACAGGATCGACGGCGCATCCCGGCGCGCGGCCGGCCACCACCAGGCATGCAGGTTTTGATTGCCCTTGAAACTGGCAGGCTTGATATCGAATTCCTGAACGTCTTGCGGCAAGCCGCGATACCACCCGGCCGTGCCCGGCTCGATGCGGAACAACAACTCGCGCTCTTTGTACTTGAGCACCCCGCAACTCGCCGGCAAACCGACGATCAGCAGCGCCATGCACAACGATGAAAACCAGCGCCGACGCAAGCGGCTCATGAGGGGAGTAAGCATCCAGCAGTCCAGTCGATCAGGGGAAAGCACGGGTTTTAACAGATGCGGGGCGGGGACGGGAATTATTTCGACAGTCGTGTGTGTTGCAGGATCGTTCCCATGCTCTGCGTGGGAATGCCTTCAGGGACGCTCTGCGTTCCAATGGGACGCGGAGCGTCCCGGGCTGCATTCCCACACGGAGCGTGGGAACGATCACCGCCACCTCCCGATCGCACACCGGATTTGCGCAAAGCCGCTCGTCTTTGCTTCCTCATCTACGCAATAAAAAAGATTGAATAATCACACCGAATGTTATTTAAATAACAAAACAACAGCGCCGACGTCAGTCAGGCAAGCCGTATCAAGGTGGGATAGCAATGAGCAAGATCGCAGTCATCGGCAGCAATATGGTGGATCTGATCACCTACATCGACCGCATGCCGGCCCAGGGCGAGACACTGGAAGCTCCGGGGTTTGCCCTCGGTTGCGGCGGCAAGGGCGCTAATCAGGCGGTGGCAGCGGCCAAGCTGGGGGCTGATGTGCTGATGCTGACCAAGGTCGGCGATGACATGTTTGCCGACAACACCCTGGCCAATTTCCAGCGCTTCGGCATCGACACCCGTTACGTGCAGCGTGTGCCCGGCGTGTCCAGCGGCGTGGCACCGATCTTCGTCCAGGCCGATTCCCACAACAGCATCCTCATCGTCAAAGGTGCCAACGCCCATCTCGCCCCGGCCGATATCGACGCCGCCGCGCCAGCCCTGCGCGAATGCACGCTGATCGTGCTGCAACTCGAAATCAATGTGGAAACCGTTTACTACGCCATCGAGTTCGGCCGCGAACACAACATCCCGGTGTTGCTCAACCCGGCACCGGCCTTGGCCGGCCTGAGCCGTGAACACTTGGCCCAACTGGATTTCCTGATACCCAACGAGTCCGAACTGGCGCTGATCAGCGGCCATACCGTCGACTCGCCTGAGTCCGCGCTTAAAGCCGCCAAATCCCTGGTCGCCAGCGGCATCCGCCATGTGATCGTGACCCTCGGCCAGCAGGGTGCGCTGTACGTCGGAGAGGAGGGCGAGTTCCAGATTCCCGGCCTGCGCGTTAACGCCCGTGACACCACCGGTGCCGGCGATGCGTTCATTGGCTGCTTCATCCGGCACTGGAGCCGCGACCGCGATATCCGCGCCGCCATGACCCAGGCCGTGGCCTATTCCGCGTGCTCGGTCACGGGGCTGGGCACCCAGACCTCCTACCCGGATGCCCCTGCATTTGCAGAATTCCAGCGCCAATTCGACGCCTGACGTCGAGCAGATTCACCCCTTAAAACTACCCGGAGAACAACAATGACAAAGCCTCCGCTCCAACAGACGCCCGATGGTTTCTACCTGAACCGCACGCCCTGGTTCGCCTTCATCCTGCTGTGCAGCATTTTCGCGCTGTGGGCGACGGCCGCGAGCATGAACGACGTGCTCATCGCGCATTTCAAGAAAGCCTTTCTGCTCAGCGATTTCCAGACTGCATTCGTGCAGTCGGCGTTCTACCTCGGCTACTTCTTCGTGGCGATTCCGGCGGCGCTGGTGGTTCGGCGTTTCAGCTACAAGACCACCATCCTCATCGGCCTGATGCTCTACATGTTGGGCTGCCTGTTGTTCTTCCCGGCAGCATCGACGGCCAAGTACGGCATGTTCCTGTTGGCGCTGTTCGTGATTGCGGCGGGGCTGTCGTTTCTTGAAACCGCGTGCAACACCTATTCAACGCTGATGGGCCCACGGGAAACCGGTACCCGTCGCCTGAACATCTCCCAGACCTTTCACCCGTTCGGTGCGATGGCCGGGGTGTATGTCGGCAGCTTCGTGATGTTCAAGGACACCGACGCCACCCGCGAGCAGCTCACGCAAATGAGCGCTTCGGACGCGGCGGTCCAGCAGCTGCAAATGATCCAGTCCACCTTGCTGCCGTACAAATGGATGATCGCGGTGCTGGTGCTGATGTTCATCCTGATCGCCATCACCCGTTTCCCCGCGTGCAAAGGCGTGCAAACCGCGAGCAAGAAAACCGCCAGCCTTGGTCAGAGTTTGTCGCGGTTGTGGGGCAACAAGCGTTTCACTTTCGGTGTGCTGGCGCAGTTTCTGTACGTCGGCGCGCAAGTCGGCGTGTGGAGTTTCACCATTCGCCTGGCCATGCAATTGGGCGGGATGAACGAGCGCAGCGCCTCGTGGTTCCTGCTGACGACCTTCGCCGCGTATTTCATCGGCAAACTGATCGCCAACGTGCTGATGCGCAAACTGCACCCGGCCAAGGTGTTGGCGGTGTATGGCGTGCTGTGCATTGTGTTGCTGGCCTACACCATTCTGGTGCCGAACATCACCGCGGTGTATGCGGCGGTCGGTGTGAGCGTGTTCCTTGGCCCGTGCTGGCCGACCATTTATGGCCTGACCATCGATGGCCTCGGTGAAGACACCGGCGTCGGCGGTTCGCTGCTGGTGATGAGCATCGTCGGTGGCGGGGTGATTCCGATCTTCCAGGGCCTGCTCTCCGATTACAGCGGCGGCAACATGCAACTGGCTTATAGCGTGCCGTTGCTGTGCTTCATCGTGATTGTCGCTTACGCGGTGCGTTGCCTGCGTCATTCCGCCAGCGAACGTGCACCGGTGGGTGCGGCGGTGACTTCATGAGCACGCGGATCAATCTCTACCCGGCGCTGTTTAGTGAAGCGCCGAAGACGCTGCTGGAATCCGAGCATTTCAAGGTCAGCGCCAGCACTTATCCCAGCGGCGTGTTGGCGCTGGAAATGAGTAACAGTCGCGGAAAACTGGTGGTGCTGCCGTATCAGGGCCAGATGATCTGGGACGCGGTGTTCGACGGCCGGGACCTGACCATGAGCAACCTGTTCAGCCAGCCCAGACCGAGCCCGACAGTGATCGGCACCTACGGCTGTTTCATGTTCCACAGCGGCCTGTTGCGCAATGGTTGCCCGACACCCGAAGACGATCATCCATTGCACGGCGAGATGCCGTGCGCGGCGATGGATCGTGCCTGGCTGGAAATCGGCGAAGACAGCGACGGACCCTTCCTGCGATTGGGCGGCGAGTACGAATACGCCCAGGGTTTTGGCGACCGTTATCTGGCCAGTCCGAGCGTCACCTTGCGTGCCGATTCGGGCTTGTTCGACATTGCTATGACCGTGACCAACCTGGCCGGCAAACCCATGGACCTGATGTACATGGCCCACATGAATTACGCCTACGTCGAGGGCGCGCGGTTTATCGAGCCGTTGGGATTCGAAAAAGTACGCCTGCGCAGCAGCGTGCCGGCCCACGTCAAGCCGACCCCGGCCTGGAGCCGATACATGGAGCAGTTGGCGCTGGAGCCGGAACAGTTCCGTTGCCTGGATCGCCCAGACCTCTACGACCCGGAGATCGTATTTTTCTTCGATGGCGTGCACGCCGATGCAAACGGCGATGCGCATTTCCTGCTGAGTCACCCGGACGGGGCCGCGTTCTACACCCGCTATCGCCCCGACCAGTTCGATCACGCCGCGCGCTGGATTCTGCACAACGCCGATCAGCAAGTGGCGGCGTTCATCTTGCCCGCCACCTGCGAGCCGGAAGGCTATCGCGCCGAGTCCGCCAAGGGCCATGTGCGCGCATTGGCGGCGGGGGAGACGGCGGCGTTCAAGGTCACCACCGGTTATCTGAACAAGGCCGAGCAACAGGCCTTGATCAGATAATCAACTGAGCGCCGCTGGCCACAATCGCATCGCAATAGGCCTTGGGGATTTTCTTGTCGCTGACCACGTACTGGAAATCCTCAAGGGCGGCGAAATGCGCGGTGCGCACGGTGTCGAACTTGCTGTGGTCGGCCAGCAGCAACCGTTGTTGCGCCTGGCGCAGGACCTTCTGCTTGACCTCCACTTCATTGAAGTTGAAGCAGGTCACGCCGAAGTCCTGGCTGACCCCGGCGGCGGAGACAAAGGCCCAGGTCAGGCGCACGCTATCGAGGATGCCGAATTCGGTCTGGTTCTCGAACACCTGGTTCTTGCGATGGAACGTGCCGCCGCAAACCACGATGTGGCAGTTGGGCTTTTGCGACAGTTTGAGCAGCACGTTCAGGGAGTTGCACACGGCGGTGAATTCGAGCTCGTCGGGGATGAAATCCACCACGAACGGCGTGGTGGTGCCGCAATCGAAAAACACCGTGTCGCCGGGCTGGATAAACCGCGCGGCGAGTTTGCCGATGCGGCGTTTCTCTTCGACATGCCGGGTGTCCTGTTCGGCCACGCGGTAATCGGCGGGTTCGTTGCCGTCGTGGATTTTGGTGATGTAGCCGCCGAGCAGGCGCAGGTGGTCGGTGTACTTGGTCAGGTCGCGGCGCAGGGTCATCTCCGACACGTCCAGCAACGCGGCCATTTCGCGCAGGTGAATGGCGCTCTGGTCTTGCAGGGCTTGTTGAATCAGCTTGAGACGCTCGGCTTTTTTACTGTCCACAGGCATTCCGGGGTTGATTGTTGATGTTATTTAAGTAACATTAATTGTGAGTTTTGTAACGTTTTTGCGCAAATGATCCTCGATTGTGGCGCAGGGGCATTTGAATATACAAACAGGAGTTTTTGCGATGGCCCATCTCCCACCCCAGGCACTGGCGCAGTACATCGATCACACCTTGCTGGCGCCGGACGCCAGCCGCGAACAAATCGCCACCCTGTGCCGCGAGGCGGCGGAACATGGCTTCTATTCGGTGTGTGTGAATTCCGGGCAAGTGCCCCTCGCTTCGCAGTGCCTGACAGGGCACAGCGTCAAGGTTTGCGCAGTGATTGGCTTTCCGCTGGGTGCCGGTTTGAGTGACACCAAGGCCTTCGAAGCCGAGCGGGCGATTGCCGCTGGCGCTGGCGAGATTGACATGGTGTTGAACATCGGCTGGCTGAAGGATGGTCTGTTCGCCGAGGTGCAGGACGACATTGCCCAGGTCAAACAGGCCTGCGGCAGTGTGCCGCTGAAAGTCATCCTGGAAACCTGCCTGCTCACCGACGCCGAGAAAGTGAAGGCCTGCGAAATCTGTCGCGAGCTGAACGTCGCCTTCGTCAAGACCTCCACCGGTTTCAGCCGCAGTGGCGCCACCGTCGAAGACGTTGCCCTGATGCGCCGCACCGTGGGTGCGGACATCGGAGTCAAGGCCTCGGGCGGCGTGCGCGATTACCCGACCGCCCTGGCGATGATCGAGGCCGGTGCGACCCGCTTGGGCAGCAGCTCCGGCATCGCGATCATCGGTGGCGCGCAGTCGGCGGGAGAGGGTTACTGATCCATTTTCAAGACGATCTTGCCGATGTGATCGCCAGCTTCCATCCGCGCATGGGCTTGCGACGCATCGGTAAACGGGTAGACCTTGTCGATCATCGGCAGGCAACGCCCGGCCGACAGTACCGGCCACACGTATTCGTACAACCCTTGGGCGATGGCGGCTTTTTCTTCCTGGGTCCGCGAGCGCAGCAGTGAGCCGGTGATGATCGCGCGTTTGGCCATGATCGCCAGCAGGTCGACGTCCTTGGCGTGGGCGCCACCGAGGAAGCCGAGCATCACCAGCCGACCTTCCATGGCCAGGGCGGCAACGTTGTTGTTGAAGTACGAGCCGCCCATGATGTCGAGGATCACATTCACCCCTTTGCCGGCGGTTTTTTCGGCGATGACCTGGGCGAAATCCTGGTCGCGATAGTTGATCGCCTTGGCCCCGAGTTTACGGATCGCCTCGCATTTTTCCTCGCTGCCAGCGGTGGCGAATGCCTCGACGCCAAACTCGCGGCAGAGCATCAGCGCAGTGGTGCCGATGCCGCTGGTGCCGCCGTGGATCAAGGCGCGCTGGCCTTTGCTGGCGCCGCCCATTTCAAACAGGTTGGCCCAGACCGTGAAGAAGGTTTCCGGGATGGCGGCGGCTTGAATCCAGTCCATGTCATCGGGGATGGGCAACGTCTGGCTGGCCGGGGCGACGCAATATTGCGCGTAGCCGCCGCCGTTGGTCAGGGCGCAGACCTTGTCGCCCAGCACAAACTCACTGACCCCTTTGCCGATCGCCACCACTTCACCCGCCACTTCCAGGCCGGGAATCGGGCTCATGCCGGGTTTCATCGGGTACTTGCCGGCGCGCTGGATCACGTCCGGGCGATTTACCCCGGCGGCGTGGACGCGGATCAGCACTTCACCGGCGGCAACCGTGGGCATGGACACGTCCTTCGGTTGCAGGACCTCGGGGCCGCCGGGTTGGGTGATTTCGATCAGGGTCATGGTTTGGGGCAGGGTCATGTTCGGGTTCCTGTGGTGAATGGATTAATAAATGGGACCGTATGTGGTTGCTGAAGATCAAAAGATCGCAGCCTCGTTTCACTCGACAGCTACACACTCCTACATGGGATTGCAGTTCAATGTAGGAGCTTGCGATTTTTTGATCTTGGTCAAACGCATTGCCAACTCCAAAACCAATGCAACCACAATGGCCCCGCAGGCAATCACAAACAACAACGCGTGATGCCCGCCGCTGGCATTGAATATCGCCGAATAGGCAAACCCGGTCAGGGCCTGGAACGTGGCAAACGACACCGTGGCACGGCTCCAGGCCATTTGCTGTTGATGGTGATTGGGCACCAGTTCATGCACCCGGGCCAACGCCAGCGGCACGATGCCCGGCGGGAACGAACCGAGGATCACCGCCAGCAACGCCAGGGCCAGGAATGAACTGGAAACCGCCAGCGACGCCAACGCAATCGCCTGCACCACCAGCACAATCCGAATGCTCAACCGTGCGCCGAGTTTGTCGGCGAGAAAACCATAGCTCACCGGCCCGACAATCGCCCCCAGGCCATACATGACCCAGATCAGCGCACCCACATGCGCTCCGGCGCCGAGGCCGCGAGCGACGAAGTCCACCAGGAACACCATCGCTGGCACCAGGCCCGCCGCCATGAAGGCATATTGCGCGAACAGTAGATAAAGGCCTGGCGGGGTGGGCGATTTCACGCTGTCGCTGTTCACCGGTGCAGCGTGTTGAGTGGTCGGCCAGCCAAACCAGCTCGCGGCGGTCAACACCAGCGCCAGCAAGCCGAGGCCGAACCAGGTGTTCTGCAAACCCAGGCTCAGCAGCGGCGGCACAATCGTCCCTGAACCGGCAATGCCCAAACCGATACCGAGGAAAATCGCGCCACTGGCCAAGCCTCGACGGGACACCGGCACATGGGGCAACACGGTCGCCGCCACCAACACCATGATCGCGCCACCGGCAACCCCCGACAGCAGGCGCCAGCCGAAGAACCAGCTCACCGACAATGGAAAGCCACAGGCAAAAAACGACAGCGTCACCGCGAGCATCATCAGGCGCAGGGCGGTGCTGTTGCCCACCCGTCGGGCTAGGGGATGACCGATCAACGCGCCGATCAGGTAACCGACGAGGTTGGCGGCCCCGAGGTACACCACGTCATTGGCGGAAAACCATTGGGCCTGGATCAACGATGGAATCAACGGTGTGTAGGCAAAACGCGCCAGGCCGATGCTGACCAGGCTGGCGCAGAGGCCGGCGAAGATCGGCAGCCAGATGGCGCTGGGCGGGGTGGTGGATGTGCTGTGCATGAGAACGTTCCTGTGAGGTTATCTCTGGCCTCCAGCCTATCGAGGTTTATTGATGCAGTAATGCAGCGATTTCGCGCTACAGTGATGCGAATATGCAGTGGCAGGGAAATCGTATGAATTGGGATGATGCGCGGGTGTTTCTGGCGGTTTGCCGGGAATCGACGCTCAGGGGCGCGGCGCGGGTGCTGGGGGTCGATCAGGCCACGGTCGGGCGGCGGGTCACGGCGTTGGAAAAGTCGTTGAGCGCGACGTTGTTCCTGCGTACCTCCGAAGGTTACGCGCTGACGGCGGTGGGCGAAGCGGCGTTGCAGGCCGTGGAAAAAATGGAGGTGTCGGCGTTGGAGTTGCAGCGGCAAATCCAGGGCCTGGATGATCGGCTGACGGGCACCGTGCGCGTCAGTACTACCGATTCATTGGCCATCGATTTCCTGATCCCGGCGATTGCCCGGTTGCACGAACAACACCCTGACGTGCAGGTGCAATTGGACGCGTCCACGCAGATGATCAGCCTGGCCAAGCGCGAAGCCGATATCGCGGTGCGCAACGCCCGGCCGGACAACCCCGACCTGATCGCCCGACGCATTGCGCGCTGGCCGGTGGGGCTGTTTGCCTCCCAAGGCTATGTGGACGCCCATGGCGTGCCCGAACCGGGTTCGGCGTTTGCAGGGCATGATGTGGTGGTGTATCAGCCGTATCTGGCGGGCAACAAGGAGATGACGCTGGTGTCGGAACCGCTGACGCGCGGGCGGATAGTGTCGAGCCTGGGGTCCGGGTTGTTGGTGCGTCGATCCATCGCCGCGGGGATCGGGGTTGGCGAGATTCCGGTGTACATGGGCGAGCGGGACGGGCTGGTGCGGTTGTGGCCGGAACGTACGCGCCCGGTGCCCTATGACGTGTGGCTGGTGACCCATGCGGATCTGCGGCATACGGCGCGGGTGAGGGCGGTGATTGATGAAATCGTCGCCGGGTTTTCCGGTACAGGCGAATAACCCCGTAGCAGCTGTCGAGCCCCGGCGAGGCTGCGTCCGACGGCGAAGCCGTCGTCAATCCGGCCACCTCGGTTTACCTGAAACACCGCGATGGCTGATTTTACGACGGCTTCGCCGTCGGACGCAGCCTCGCTGGGGCTCGACAGCTGCTACGGGGGCATGTTGCTGTTACGGCATTTCCGGCAATTCCTGCGGCCGCAAATCAAACACCAACACTTCGGCATCCACGCCGTTGCTCAAGCTCAGCACCTGCTCCTCGCGAACCCGCACACCATCGCCTTCCTGCAATGGCACGCCATTGAGTTCAACACTGCCGCGCGCCACATGCACGTAGGCATACCGGTTAGCCGCCAATTCCAGCGTGGCGCTTTCCTTGCCGTCGAACAGCCCGGCATACACCCGCGCATCCTGGCGCACCGACAGCGAACCCTTGGCCCCGTCCGGGGAGATGATCAGTGCCAGGCGTCCACGTTTTTTCTGGGTGCTGAAGTGCTCTTGCTGATAACGCGGTTTGGCGCCGCTGACCTCAGGCACGATCCAGATTTGCAGGAAGTGCACGCCACGGGTCGCCGAGTGGTTGTACTCGCTGTGCGCCACGCCGCTGCCGGCGCTCATCAATTGCACATCGCCGGGGCGGATCACCGAACCGGTGCCCAGGGTGTCCTTGTGTTCCAGGGCACCTTCGAGCACATAGGAGAAAATCTCCATGTCGCGGTGCGGGTGCTGGCCAAAGCCTTTGCCGGCCGCCACGCGGTCATCGTTGATCACCAACAGGTCGGAAAAACCCTGCTCTTTCGGGTTGCGATAGTTGGCGAAGGAAAAGGTGTGGAAGGACTTCAACCAACCGTGATTGGCTGCGCCGCGATCCGAGGCTTTGCGAAGGGTCAGCATGATGAAATCTCCTGTCAGGACGTGAATTCGTCCGAGTGAGGAGAAGGTTAATGGTTACTGGTGGATGCAATAAGTAGATGGAAATTGAAATACTGTCTCGCTCAGGTTGACAGTTTTGTGGGCGGGGTCACGTATTCTCATCCGACACAATCGCCACACTTGGCCATAATGCACACCACACAAATCCTGTTAACAGGCAGCGGGAATATTCTCTTTTTATGACTTTGATGATGTTGAACCCATGAAAACCGTGGCAATGGTGCTGTTCCCCAACTTTCTGCTGCTCGACATGGCCGGGCCGATGGAGGTGTTTTCCATCGCCAACCGTTATCTGCCACCGGACGATCACTACGTGTTGTCGATGATCGGCACCGAGCACGGTCCGTTGCGCGCGTCCAACGGCGTTAATGTCCAGGCCGATCTGCACATCGATCAGGCCAGCGAACACTACGACCTGTTGCTGATCCCCGGCGGCCCCGGTGCCTATAACGACAAACCGCAACACTTGCTGACGTGGCTGCGGGGCGCCGTCACCCGCGCCGAGCGCTACGGCTCGATCTGCACCGGCGCCTTCGTGCTCGGGCATGCCGGGTTGCTTGACGGCTATCGCGTCACCACCCATTGGCACTACACCGAACGGTTGATCAAAGGCTTTCCGAAGGCGATGGTCGAGACCGATCAAATCTACGTCGAGGACCGCAACCTGATTACCTCAGGCGGCGTCACTGCCGGCATCGACCTGGCGTTGGCGGTGGTCGCCCAGGACCACAGCAAAAAAGTCGCCCAGGACGTGGCCAAAGTGCTGCTGGTGGTGATGAAACGCCAGGGCGGGCAGGCGCAGTTCAGTCCCTTGCTGGCCACGGTCGCCCCCCAGGAAACGCCCATCACCCGCGTGCAGAACTACGTGCTCGAACACCTCGACGAAGCCTTCAGCATCGAGCGCATGGCGGGCCTGGCGAACATGAGTTCGCGACACTTCGCCCGGCTGTTTGCCCGCGAGGTGAACATGACGCCCATGGAGTTCCTGCAAAGTGCGCGCATCGACCATGCCCGGCAACTGCTGGAAACCAGCGATGCACCGCTCAAGACCGTGGCCTACAAAAGCGGCTTCGGCAGCGTGCGGCACATGCGGTTTCTGTTCAGTGAAAAACTCGGTTTGACCCCCGCGCAGTACCGCGAACAGTTCAGCTAGAGCCTCCGTGTCTGTATTGCGCACCGTGATGTCCGTGTCGCGCCCCGCGCGGTCGTTGTGCGGTCATCGATGCCTGCCAAGATACCGGTGAACTCTTTGCGATGGAGATGCGGGAGCCTGGTTGGACGTGCGCTACGGAATTTGCAGTACCTTGAGCCCGACCCGGTTTTCAGCACCTGAACGTGCATGAACAGCCTTACAGATTTAACCAGCGATGCGGTGCTGCGATTCGGCCCCTACGCGTTTCACATGAGCCAACGGCTGATCCTGGAAGGGGATCGGCCGTTGCGCATGGGCGGGCGGGCGCTGGACATTTTGCAAGTGCTGGTCGAGCGCGCCGGCCACGTGGTCAGCAAGGACGAATTGATCGCCCGGGTCTGGCCGACTTCGGTGGTGGAAGAGATCAACTTGCGCGTACACATTGCGGCGTTGCGCCGGGCTTTGGGCGATGGCCAGAACGGCCAGCGCTACATCGTCAACATTCCCCAGCGCGGCTACAGTTTTATCGCCCCGGTGCAGCGCGGCACGCCAGTCTTCATCGACAGCGCACACAAGCCCCAGCACAACCTGCCGGCGCGGCTGACCCCGATCACCGGCCGCGATTCGATTGTCGGCAGCGTCGTTCGGCAGTTGCCGGTTCGACGCTTCATGACCCTGATCGGCCCGGCCGGCATCGGCAAGACCACCGTGGCGTTGCGCGTGGCAGAGTTGCTGTTGCAGCACTACCGTGACGGCGTCTGGATGGTTGACCTGTCGGCCGTCGATGATCCGTCGCAAGTCTTCAATCACCTGATGAACACCTTGCATGCCGACGCTGGCCTGACTTCACTGCACGCCTTGTTGGTGCTCGATAACTGCGAGCATGTGCTCGAACGCTGCCGCACCTTGATCGACGATCTGCTCACCACCGCGCCACGCCTGTCGATCCTGGCCACCAGCCGCGAACCGCTTCAGGCTCAGGGCGAAACCGTGTTGCGTGTGCCGCCGTTGATGGTGCCGCCGGCCTCGGCGTTGTACAGCGTGTCCGAGGCGATGGGCTATTCGGCGGTGCAGCTGTTTGTCAGCCGCGCCCGCGCCCGGCAGCAAGGTTTCACCTTGCGCGAACAAGACCTCAAAGCCGTGCGCGACATCTGTCGCCGACTCGACGGTTTGCCCCTGGCGATCGAACTGGCCGCCGCGCAGATCGACGCGCTGGCGCTGGTGGGTCTGCAAGCACAACTGGATAACTGCTTCCAACTGCTGACCCAGGGTCGACGCACCGCCGTGCCGCGCCATCAAACCCTCAAGGCCGCGCTGGACTGGAGCTACGAACGCCTGAGCCCGCTGGAGCAAATGGTGTTGCAGCATCTGGCGGTGTTCAAAATGGCCTTCACCCTCGACGCGGCGATTGGCGTGATCAGTTGCGCGGTGTTGCCGCCCATGCACCTGTTGGCCATGGTCGAACGCCTGGCGGGCAAATCGCTGCTGTCGGTCGAGCAGGTCAACGGCACAGCGCGTTATCGCTTCCTCAACACCACACGCTGCTATGCCCTGGAGAAACTTGAAACCAGCGGCCACTTGCCGGCGCTCGAATTGAGCCACGCGCACTACAACAGCCGGGCGCGCTGGATCTCAGGTGTGCAGTTGCCCGCCGAGCTGATCGAGTAACTGCCGTACTTTCGTCAGGTCCGGCGTGGCAAAACCTTCAGTGAACCGGCCATAGATCGGCGCCAACAGCTCATAGGCTTGCCGGCAATGACCCTGACGCTGCCACAGCTGCGCCAGTGAGGTAGCGCTGCGCAACTCCCAGGCCAATGCGCCCTGAGCCTTCGCCACCGCCAGGGCTTTCAGCAGCACGGCTTCGGCCTCGTCCGGGCGCTGGTCGTCGAGCAGCGCATCGCCCCGGGCGCGAAGAATCTCCGCCGTGCTCCAACCCGCCGCGCCACTTTCCGCCCGCGCCAGCAGTCCCTCATCGACACCGCCACCGTCGAGCGTCAGCATGATTTCTTTCACCAGCCCGGCACTCGATTGCGCAGGCCCTTCGGCGCCATCGATCACCCGCGCGTACTGCCGCGCCCAGTTGTAAAACAGCAGCACCGAATGCTTTTGCGCCTGCTCCAGCAACAGACGCAGGAGGTCGCGGGCGGTGGCTTGGTCGCCGTTGTACTGGGCGATCACGCAACCGGCCAGCGCCAGGGTGTAGCAGATCGACGTGCCGTGATTGATCTGTAGCGCAATGTCCAGCGCCTGGCGCGCGGTGCGCCAGGCTTGGTCCGGGTGGCCTTGCAGCCAGAGGATGCGCGCCAGAATGGTCAGGGCGGCAACGCTCTGGTCGTACTGCACGCCAAACCCGTGGGTGAAGCGGTTGAGGTGGCCGCTCTGGGCCATGCGCTGGATGACCTGTTCGGCGTTGTACCGCGCCTGTGGCTGATCCCCGGAAAAGTGCAAGGCCAGCACCTGCAAGCGGTGTGTGCTGAGTGACAACAGCGGGTCGCCCTGTAACCCCAATTGATCGAATTGACGGCTTTGCTCCAGGGCCATCTGGTAGTTGCCGCTACAGAGATTGACCGCCATGTGCCCGGACACCGCCCGCAACTGACCGGCGACATCGTCGCAGCGTTCGGCCAGGGTCCGGGCGCTGACGAAGGCGTCGACGGTTTCGGCGGTGCCACCCTGGGCGTGGTAACAGGAGCTGCCGAGTGCGAGCTTGAGGGCGATGGTCAGGCGAGGGCAGGGCTCGCCGGCGGCATCGAGCAATGCCAGGGCCCGGCGCACGTACACACCATGTTCCTTGAGCAGCGACAGTTCCTGCCACAGCGGCATCGACGTGGCGGTGAGGCGGATCGCCAGCGTCTGCGGCCCGTTGGCGTGCAAGCCCCATTCGAGGGCGGCGCGAATGTCTTCCAGGCTCCGGGTGTAGCGCTCGATCCACAGGTGCGTTGGGGTTTTCTCCCAGTCGTTCTGGGCCTGGTCCATCAAGGCCAGGCAGCGCTCGCCATGGCGGTGCCGGGTGTCCGACAATTCGCCGGCCAGATGCAGTTTTTCCAGGGCATAGCTGCGGGTGGTGTCGAGCAGGCGATAGAACACGTCCTCGTCGCCAACCTCCACGTTCAGCAACGACTTGGCCACCAGTTGCGTGATCGAGGCAAATACCACGCCGGGTTCGATGTGCTCCCCGATGATCACTGCCGCCGCGGATTCCAGGGTGAAACTGCCGCGGAATATACCCAAGCGGCGCAGGCAGGTTTGCTCGCAGGCACTGAGCAATTCGAAGCTCCAGTCCAGGGTCGCGCGCAGGGTTTGATGACGGCCCAGCGTCACCTGACTGCCTTGGGTCAGCAGGCGAAAACTGCCTTGCAGTTGCGTGTGCAAACCACTGATGCCGAGGTGAGCGACTTGCGCCGCCGCCAGTTCGATGGCCAACGGAATGCCGTCCAGGCGCTGGCAGATTTCAATCGCCAGCGGCAGCTCCGTATCGCTCAATTCGAAACTGTCGTGGCTGGCCATCGCTCGCTCGACGAACAATTGCAGCGCGGAAAAACTCAGGGCCTGGGCGCGATCCAGCACCGCGATCGGCGGCGGGCAGTCCAGGGATTCCAGGCGCTGCACATACTCGCCTTCGGCCCGCAGGCTCTCGCGACTGGTGGCGAGGATATGCACCTGTGGCGCACTGCGCAGGATGCTTTCGCAGAGCAGCGCAATCGCATCAATCAGGTGTTCGCAATTGTCGATCACCAGCAGCATCTGCCGCTCGCGCAGACAGGTCGCCAGGCCGTTCATCGGCTCGTTATCGTGCAGGGCCAGGTCCAGCAGGGTCGCCAGGTGCGCGCTGATCATCGCCGGGTCATTCAGCGGGGCGAGGTCCAGCAGGCGAATGCCGTCGCGGTAGTGACCGATCAGTTGCTCGGCCACCCGCAGGGCCACGGTGGTCTTGCCGATACCGCCGGGGCCGACCAGGGTGATAAAACGCTGGCGGGCCAGGTGCGTGACCACGCTGTCCACCAGATGCTGGCGCCCGATCAGGCGGGTGCGGGGCACCGGCAGGTTATGCCGTTGTGGTTCGAGCGCATCGGGACGTTGCGCGATGGGCTCCAGGGAAAACGGCGCGACAAAACTGTAACCCCGCTGGGCCACGGTGACGATGTAACGCTGGCCGGCCTGACCGTCGCCCAAGGCCTTGCGCAGCGCCGCCATGTGCACGCGCAAATTGATGTCTTCGACCACGCTTTTGGGCCAGACCTGGGCGATCAATTGCTGCTTGCTGACCACATTCCCGGCGTGTTCCAGCAGGATCAACAGAATGTCCATGGCGCGCCGACTCAGGCGCAAAGGCTGGTCGCCTTCCAGGATCAGGCGTTGTCCGGGATAGATCCGGTAAGGGCCGAACTGCACGGCCTGTTCGGGGGAAAGGGTCAACGGCTCACTCCTGCTTGCATCCGTCTAGTACGCGGTTTTCGAGCATATTCCTCAGGATTGTCCGGCAGCGCAATGAGGGCGCGACTGACTGTCAGGTGTTCGCTGCGACTGGCACGTTCCCGCTGTCGTTGGTCACTGCGTATTTATTGGCCGTGAGTGTGACAAACAGGGCGGCGCGGCGCTGGGCGCGATTTTGAAAATTAACAACGTTTAACTCGTCGCGAGTCAGGTCTACGCCCAAAACTCTAGCGCTTCAAGTCCAACGAAGACCTCTGTCTTCGCGTTGTAAAGGGAATGGACACTTCTGGAGAATGCCGGGATGAGCGATGTGGTGGTGGTCTATCACAGTGGCTACGGGCACACCCGGGTCATGGCCGAGGCCGTGGCCCAGGGCGTGGAACGGCACTTGGGCAGTACCTGCCGGCTGATTGCCGTGGAGGACGTGGACACGCAATGGGAGCGCCTGCACCGGGCCGACGCGATCATCTTCGGCGCCCCGACCTACATGGGCAGCGCCTCGGCGTCCTTCAAGGGGTTCATGGAAGCCACTTCCGCCTTCTACCTGGCCCAACCGTGGCGCGACAAACTTGCCGCCGGGTTCACCAATTCCGGCTGCCTGTGCGGCGACAAGCTCAACACCTTGCTGCAGATGGCAGTGTTCGCCGCCCAGCATTCGATGATCTGGGTCGGCCTCGACCTGTTGCCGGCACGCAGCAGCACCGGTCTGTTCGACGGCCAACTCAATCGCCTCGGCAGTTCGCTCGGCGCCATGGCCCAGTCGAATGTCGAACAGTCCCCCGACGACGCGCCACCCGCCGAAGATCGCAGCACCGCCGCGCACCTGGGCGAGCGCATCGCACGCCTGGCCGAGCGCCTGCATCACTCACCGCTTTGATAAATCCCAAAAAAAGGAGCACGCCACATGAGCACATTCACCACCCGCGACGGCACCGAGATCTACTACAAGGACTGGGGCAGCGGTCAGCCCATCGTCTTCAGCCACGGCTGGCCGTTGAATGCCGACAGCTGGGAATCGCAGATGATCTTCCTGGCGTCCAAGGGCTATCGGGTCATCGCCCATGATCGCCGGGGTCATGGCCGCTCGAGCCAGCCGTGGGACGGCAATGACATGGATCACTACGCTGACGACCTGGCGCAATTGATCGAACGGCTGGACCTGAAAGATGTGGTGCTGTTCGGCTTCTCCACTGGCGGCGGTGAAGTGGCACGTTACATCGGTCGTCACGGCACGGGCCGGGTGGCGAAAGCGGGGCTGATTTCTTCGGTGCCGCCGTTGATGCTCAAGACCCAAGCCAACCCCGGCGGTCTGCCTCTGGAAGTGTTTGACGGGATTCGTCAGGCCTCCCTGGTCGACCGTTCGCAGCTGTACAAGGACCTCGCCGCCGGTCCGTTCTTCGGCTTCAACAAACCGGGTGCCAAGTCTTCCCAGGGCATGATCGACTGGTTCTGGCTGCAGGGCATGAGCTCTGGCCACAAGAACGCTTATGACTGCATCAAGGCGTTCTCGGAAACCGACTTCACCGAGGACTTGAAGAAGTTCGACGTGCCAACCCTGGTGGTGCATGGCGATGCGGATCAGGTGGTGCCGATTGAAGCGGCGGGGATTGCTTCGGCCCGGTTGGTCAAAGGCTCGACGCTGAAGGTGTATCCGGGCGCGCCGCATGGTTTGACCGATACCCATAAGGATCAGCTCAACGAAGACCTGTTGGCGTTCCTCAAAGCCTGATTTCGGGCTTTTGTAGGAGCCAAGCTTGCCCGCGTTGGCGTTCCTGAGATCGCCATCGCGAGCAAGCTTGGCTCCTACAAAAAAGCGTTGAAGGCAGGGCCGCGCAGCACCTTGCACCGCCATGCAAACGGATTGATCCCTTCGCTGCGGGTGAAGATGTGGCAAAAATGCGCCTGATCGCAAAATCCGCATTCCAGACTAATCTGCGTCAGGGTCAGGTCGGTGTCGCGGATCAGTTGCTTGGCTTTGGCAATGCGCTGGCCACGAATCCAGTCCTGTGGCGACAAGCCGGTGCTGCACTTGAACGCCCGGGAAAAATGACTGCGCGACAACGCACAGGCGCGAGCCAGTTCGGTCACTTCCAGGCTGTCGCTCAGGCGTTCGAGAATCAGTTGCTTGACCAGGTTTTCGCGCCAGGGGGCGAGGCCGCCGGTGCTGGTTTTTTGCGGCGACGTGGCGGACGCCCTGACGGCGTGATGCTGAACATGGGCCATGACAAATATCCGTGTCGGTGGGAATGCGCGGGCGCACTGCACGGTGGATCAGCACCTTCCCTTATGCAGAAAACAGCTGTGTGCAGTGGGCTTCATTCTTGGCCGCGGGGCGTTGGCAGGCGAGTTAAACGTTGTTAATTCCTTGCCCGGTTCGCGGCGAAGAAACCGCGCTAACTCAGCACATCGCTGCAAGTGCGCAGGGGCAGGGCAGGTCAAAATGAATGACGTATGGCGCGGCCGGGGATGGCCGCTTTTCTCAGATCAAAGGTGAAGGCATGAAGCATTCTGTGGTTGGCACACTGGGCCTGGCGGTTGCGCTGGCGTCCGGGATTTCGATGGCAGCGGCACCGGCGCAGGTCGGCACGCAGGTGCCCGGTTACTACCGGTTGGCGGTGGGGGATTACGAAGTGACGGCGCTGTTCGACGGCTACAACGACCTGTCGCCGAAACTGCTCAAGGGCCTGACCCAGAGCCAGATCCGTGCACTGCTGGCCCGGCGCTCGATTGAAACACCGGGGGTGCAAACCGCGTTCAACGCGTTTCTGGTCAACACCGGCAAGCATTTGATCCTGGTCGATACCGGGGCAGGGCAGTGCATCGGTGCCACGGCCGGTATGCTCTCGGACAACATGAAAGCCGCCGGTTATCAGCCGGACCAGGTTGACGCCATCCTGCTGACCCACCTGCACCTGGATCACGTCTGCGGTCTGGTCGACGCCGAGCAAAAACCGGTTTTCGCCAACGCCACGGTCTACGCCGCCAAGGCCGAAGCCGATTACTGGCTCGATCCACAGGCCATCGCCAAGGCGCCGGAAGGGGCCAAGCCGTACTTCAAAATCGCCCAGGATTCGACCGCGCCGTACGTCGCGGCGGGCCGCTTCAAGACCTTCGACGCCGGTCAGTCGCCGGTGCCGGGTGTCCAGGCCACGCTAGAGGCCGGGCACACGCCGGGCAGCACCACCTATCGTTTTACTTCCCAGGGCCAGAGCATTCTGTTCATGGGTGACCTGGTGCATAACCTGGCGGTGCAATTTCTCCATCCCGAAGTGTCGATCGGTTTTGACGTCAACAGTCAGCAGGCGATCGAGAGCCGCAACAAGGTCTTCACCGATGCTGCGATCAGCAAAACCTGGGTCACCGCCGCGCACTTGCCGTTCCCGGGCATTGGTCATATCGCCGCCGAGGGCAAGCATTTCCAGTGGGTGCCGGTGGAGTACGGGCCGTACAAACGAGCGGCGAAAGTGCCGTTGATCGAGTAGAGTTCGACAGACCGTGCCTGGCTGACAACCCAAATGGATTGCCCTTATGAACCGTAACGATCTGCGCCGCGTCGACATGAACCTGCTGGTGATTTTCGAAGCCCTGATGTTCGAAAAGAACCTGACCCGGGTCGCCGAAAAACTGTTCATGGGCCAACCGGCGGTCAGCGCCGCGTTGGGCCGTTTGCGTGATCTGTTCGACGATCCGTTGCTGCTGCGCAACGGTCGCGGCATGGAACCGACGGCGCGGGCATTGGCGATTCTCAAGGAACTGCAACCGGCGATGGACGTGATCTCCGGCGCGGTCAGCCGCGCCAAGGAATTCGAGCCGGCCAGCAGCTGCGATGTGTTTCGCATCGGGCTGTCGGACGATGCCGAATTTGGTTTGTTTCCGCCGTTGCTGAGTCAGTTGCGGGAGGAGGCGCCGGGGATCATCGTCGTCGTGCGCCGCGCCAATTACCTGCTGATGCCGGCATTGCTGGCGTCCGGGGAAATCTCCGTGGGCGTGAGCTACACCACCGATTTGCCGGCCAATGCCAAGCGCAAGAAACTGCGGGATATTCCCTGCAAGGTGTTGCGTGGGGACAAACGGCCTGGCCCGCTGACCCTGGATGAATACTGCGAACGGCCCCATGCGATGGTGTCGTTCTCGGGTGACCTGAGCGGCAACATCGATCTCGACCTGGCCAAGATCGGCCGTTCCCGCCGCGTGGTGCTGGGCGTGCCGCAATTCAGCGGTTTACGTGCGTTACTGGCCGGGACCGAAATGATCGCGACCGTGCCGGATTACGCCGCCTGCGCCCTGGTCGAAGGCTGTGCGCTGCGCGCCGAAGACCCACCGTTTGAAATCGAGGCGGCACAGTTATCGATGGCCTGGAGCGGCGTGCACGACAACGACCCGGCAGAGAAATGGCTGCGCTCACGCATCAGCCAATTCATGTCCGAACCGCTCAACATCCCGACCCCCTAACCCCAGACAAACACACATGATCATTCCCACGCTCCCGCGTGGGAATGCCTCCACCGACGCTCTGCGTTCGGCGCTGGATGGGACGCGGAGCGTCCCGGGCTGCATTCCCACGCAGAGCGTGGGAACGATCAATCCGCCATCGTGAGCAAGCTTTGCTCCTACAGGGTTGTGTGGTGGTTGGGGGGCAGCCGCAAAAAGAGCACGTACATCCAATTTTCTCCGTCCTCCCCCCGGCACTATCAACTCAAGTGCCGGCGAAGCCATGCCGGTGATTTTTTCACAGGGGCGCGCAGGCGATGAACGCATCGGCATGGGATGAACGGGCTCGGGACTTCGGGCTGTTGTTTTTGCGGGTCAGCGGCGGACTGTTTTTGCTGTGGGTGCACGGCTTGCCCAAGCTGCTGCACTTCAGCACCGAAGTGCAGAACATCGAAGACCCGTTCCACCTGGGCGCCAACCTGACGTTGATCCTGGCGATTTTCGCCGAGGTGCTGTGCCCGCTGCTGATCATCGCCGGGGTGCTGGTGCGTTTGGCGTGTTTGCCTATTCTGTTTCTGCTGCTGGTGGCGTTGGTGGTCGTGCATCCGCAATGGAGCCTGTTTGAAGGGCAGTTCGGCTGGCTGCTGTTGATTGTGTTCACCAGCATCCTCATCGCCGGGCCGGGACGGCTGGCGCTCAATGAACGTTTCGCCGGAGTCCTTCGTTATGCCTGATGCCAACCACGCCGCCGCTGCAAAACCGGGTTTCGATGAGATCGTGACCCTGATCATCAAGCACCGGGTCAAGGCCGGGTTCGAAGTGCCCTACGAAGCCTGGTTGCGCAACATCGTGACGATTGCCGGGCAGCAGGAAGGGCACTTGGGCGTGGACGTGATGCGCGGCAAAAACGCCGGCCTCGACATGTACACCTGTGTGCTGCGCTTCTGTTCCACCGAGGCGATGCAGCATTGGCTGGATTCGCCGCAACGGCTTGAGCTGGTCAACGAAGCCACACCGATGCTGGCCGACGGCGACCAGACCGAGGTCAACCCGGTCAACGAGTTCTGGTTCGCGCCAACGGTCGACGCCGCGTCGCCACCGCCACCGCGCTGGAAGCAGGCCGTGGTGACGTTGCTGGTGATTTTGCCGCACACCTTGCTGGTGCCGATGCTCTGGGGGCCGCTGCTCAAGCTGCACCCGATCCTGTCCAACTACGTGGTCGCCACGTTCCTGATCACCGTGACCATCGTGGTCTCGGTGGTGTACCTGTTCATGCCAAGGGCGACCCGATTGTTCGCGCCCTGGTTGTCTCACTCCACTGCGAAGAAGGAACCGTGATGAACGCCGATCTGATTCTGTTCAATGGCCAATTCCATACCGTTGACCGCGAAAACCCGCTGGCCAGCGCCGTGGCGATCAAGGACGGGCGCTTTGTTGCGGTCGGTAACGACGGCGAAGCCATGGCCCTGCGCGGTTCGGGCACCCAGGTCATCGACCTCAAGGGCCGCTGCGTCATTCCCGGCCTCAACGACTCGCACTTGCACCTGATCCGTGGCGGCTTGAACTACAACCTCGAACTGCGCTGGGAAGGCGTGCCGTCGTTGGTCGATGCCCTGCGCATGCTCAAGGACCAGGCCGACCGCACCCCAACACCGCAATGGGTGCGCGTAGTCGGTGGCTGGAACGAATTCCAGTTCGCCGAAAAACGCATGCCGACCCTGGAAGAACTTAACCAGGCCGCGCCGGATACGCCAGTCTTCGTGCTGCACCTCTACGACCGTGCCTTGCTCAACCGTGCTGCACTGCGCGTCGCCGGTTACACCCGCGATACGCCGAACCCACCGGGTGGCGAAATCGTCCGGGATGCCAATGGCAATCCGACCGGCATGCTGGTGGCGCGCCCGAACGCGATGATTCTCTACTCGACGCTGGCCAAAGGGCCGAAGTTGCCGCTGGAATACCAAGTCAACTCGACCCGTCAGTTCATGCGTGAACTCAATCGCCTGGGCCTGACCAGTGCCATCGATGCCGGCGGCGGTTTCCAGAATTACCCGGACGACTACCAGGTGATCGAGCAGTTGGCCAAGGATCAGCAACTGACGATCCGCATCGCCTATAACCTGTTCACCCAGAAGCCGAAAGAAGAACTCAGCGACTTCAAGAACTGGACGTCGAGCGTGACCCTGCACCAGGGCGACGACTACCTGCGGCACAATGGCGCTGGCGAGATGCTGGTGTTCTCGGCGGCGGATTTCGAGGACTTCCTCGAACCGCGCCCGGACCTGCCGCAAACCATGGAAGACGAACTGGAACCGGTGGTACGCCACCTGGTCGAGCAGCGCTGGCCATTCCGTTTGCACGCGACCTACAACGAATCCATCAGCCGCATGCTCGACGTGTTCGAGAAGGTCAACCGTGACATTCCGTTCAACGGCTTGCCGTGGTTTTTCGACCACGCCGAAACCATCACCCCGCAGAACATCGAGCGGGTGAGGGCGCTGGGCGGTGGCATTGCGATCCAGGACCGCATGGCGTTCCAGGGCGAGTATTTCGTCGAGCGTTACGGCGCCAAAGCCGCCGAAGCCACGCCGCCGATCAAGCGCATGTTGGCCGAGGGAATACCGGTCGGCGCCGGCACCGACGCCACCCGGGTGTCGAGCTACAATCCTTGGACCTCGCTGTACTGGATGGTCAGCGGCCGTACCGTCGGCGGTCTGGAGCTGCATGCCGAAGGCCTGTCGCGGTTGACCGCGCTGGAGCTGTTCACCCACGGCAGCGCCTGGTTCTCGTCCGAACAGGGCAAGAAAGGCCAGATCAAGGTTGGTCAATTGGCCGACGTCGCCGCCCTCAGCGCCGATTTTTTCAGCGTCGATGAAGAGGCGATCAAATGGATCGAGTCCGTGTTGACGGTGGTCGGCGGCAAGGTCGTGTACGCCGCCGGTGACTTCGAAAAACTCGGCCCGGCCAGCGTGCCGGTGCTGCCGGACTGGTCGCCGGTGGTGAAAGTCCCCGGCCACTGGCGTCCGACGTCGCCGATGCAGGCTCAGGTTCACCATTGCAGCGGGCCGTGCGGCGTGCATTCCCACAGCCACGAAAAGGCGCGCCTGTCGAATGCGCCGGTCAGCGATTTTGCGGGTTTCTGGGGCGCCTTCGGCTGCTCGTGCTTTGCCTTCTGACGATCAAAAAAGCGCCGGCCTGGTGCCGGCGTCATCAGCACCATCCCACTACCGAGGAGTTTCACATGAGCAACGTTCCGTACAAACGCCTGAACAAAGACGATGCCGTTGTACTGTTGGTTGACCACCAGACCGGCCTGATTTCGCTGGTGCAGGATTTCTCGCCCAACGAGTTCAAGAACAACGTGCTGGCCCTCGCGGACCTGGCCAAGTTCTTCAAACTGCCAACCATCCTTACCACCAGCTTCGAAAACGGCCCGAACGGCCCGATGGTGCCGGAGCTCAAGGAACTGTTCCCGGACGCGCCGTACATCCCGCGTCCAGGCCAGATCAACGCCTGGGACAACGAAGACTTCGTCAAAGCCGTGAAAGCCACTGGCCGCAAGCAACTGATCATTGCCGGTGTGGTGACTGACGTCTGCGTGACCTTCCCGACCTTGTCGGCCCTGGCTGAAGGTTTTGAAGTGTTCGTGGTGACCGATGCTTCGGGCACCTTCAACGAAACCGTCCAGCAAGCCGCTTGGGCGCGCATGACCGCGGCTGGCGCACAACTGGTGAACTGGTTCTCGGTGGCCTGCGAGCTGCAAGGCGACTGGCGCAACGACATGGAAGGCCTGGCGAACCTGCTGTCGCCGCGCATTCCGAACTATCGCAACTTGATGAACAGCTATTCGGCGTTGGCTGCCAAATAAGTCTCGTCGCGCTCAAAAATGCCCGCCAATGTGCGGGCATTTTCTTGCCTGACACAAACCCCGTGTAGCAGCTGTCGAGCATCGCGAGGCAGCGTTCGGCGGCGAAGCCGTCGCAAACTCAGACGCCGTGGTGTTTCAGGTAAAACGCGGTGGCAGGATTGACGACGGCTTCGCCGCCGAACGCTGCCTCGCGGTGCTCGACAGCTGCTACACAAGGCCCGGTTCGACCCGTGGATCAACGGTTTTGCAACCACCCCAGAAAACCTCCTTTCCTGACCGGAACCGGCGTAGCCATCAACGCCATCCGACTGTTCTGCTGCCGCACCGCCTGCAACTTGTTCAACGCCCGCCCAACCTCGCCACGCTGTGCCATGCAATCGCGGGTCAAAGACTTGTCGATCCGGTAAATGATGCACGACGTCAATGCGGTGAAGCAGGCCTGGGACGGTGCATCGGTGAGGATGCTCTGTTCGCCCATGACCTCACTCGGCCCCATGCGTCCGGCTTCGGTGTGCCCGGTGCCATCGGGCACGGTGGCGCTGACCACGCCAGTGGCAATCACGAACAGGCTGTCCGGCACTTCGTCCAATTCCAGCACCACCTGACCCGCCGCGTACTGCTGGGGCACCATCGCCTGGGCCAGTCGATCACGTTCATCCTCGTCCAGCGAACGAAAGATTTTCACTTCATCGAGCAACGCTCGCGCCCGGGTCGAAGGCTCGATCACGCCATCAAGTTGCCGGGAAATACCCGCCGCTTCCAGATGCCGATGGGCCAGGTCGAACAGTTGATTACGCACCTCGGCTTTTTTCCCAAGCTCGGCGATAAAACCGCTGGCCACGTATTCGGACATGGTTTCGCCAGCCTCTTTCAACACCGCTTTCGGCGCCGGATTCAGCAATAAGGTGCTGCTGCCTTGAAGCGTACGATCCAGCGCATCCAGCACCCGACGCGGGCGAATATGGTTGGGCACTTGAATGCTGATCGACACCCCGTGCAGGTTGTTCGGCCGGCTCAGGTTGACGATCTTCGCCTTGGCCGCGACCGAGTTCGGCACCACCGCCATGGTGCCGGCGCTGGTGAGCAGATGCGTGGCGCGCCAGTCGATGTCGAGCACCTTGCCTTCGACGCCGTCGATCACCACAAAATCATCCACCTGATACGGCTTGGTGGTGTTGAGCACGATCCCGGAAAACACATCGCTCAAGGTGCTTTGCAACGCCAGGCCGACCACGATCGCCACCACTCCGGACGTCGCCAGCAGACCTTTGACTGGCAACTCCAGCACATACCCGGCCGCCGCGACGATGGCCACCAGAAACACCAGCGCGCCAATGACATCCTGCAACAACCGTCCGCTATGACCGATGCGGCGCATCAGCACCAGGCCGATGACTTCGGTGAGCACCCGCGCGGCGTACAGCCACCAGACAATCCCCAATGCTGTGGCCCCGAGTTGTGCCACAGGGTCGTCGGCAAACACCGGCGCCTGGAGCGGGCTGACGCCAGCGTTGATGATCACCGCGCTGAAGATCAGAAACAGCGCCAGGCGCAGGCCGATGCGGGTGACGCGGTGCTTGAATGGCGCGAGGTGCCAGAGCAGGGCGTCGATCACCAGCAGCAGGGCGCTCCAGGACAGGGGGTGGTCGTAGATGAGGGACATGGGGGAACTCCGCTGAAAGTAAGATCGCATCCGCCCCCGTAGCAGCTGTCGAGCACCGCGAGGCAGCGTTCGGCAGCGAAGCCGTCGTCAATCCTGCCACCCCGGTTTACCTGATACACCGTGGTGTCTGATTTTACGACGGCTTCGCCGCCGAACGCTGCCTCGCGGTGCTCGGCAGCTGCTACAGGGATCTGCTTCAGTTCAAATGCGTCTTCAGTTCCAGTGCCGCCTGCCTGACCGCTGCTTTCACTTCCGGAATCTGACTCAGCGGATTCAACAGCCCGAAGTCATGAATCATCCCGTTATAACGCACCGCCGTCACCGGTACACCCGCCGCATCGAGGTGACGGGCATAGGCTTCGCCTTCATCACGCAACACGTCGAACTCGGCGGTCTGTACCAGCGCCGCCGGCAAGCCTTTGAGCTGTTCGGCACTGGCCTGCAACGGCGAGGCGTGGATCTGTGCCCGCTGGCCGGCGTCTTTGGTGTAGTTGTCCCAGAACCAATTCATCATGCCCTTGGTCAGGAAGTGCCCTTCGGCAAATTGCTGGTACGACCCTGTATCGAATTGCGCGTTGGTTACTGGCCACATCAACAACTGAAAGCGCAGCGCCGGGGTTTTCTGTTCCTTGGCCATCAACGCCACGACCGCTGCCATGTTGCCGCCGACGCTGTTGCCGGCCACCGCCAGGCGCTGGCCATCGACGCCGATTTCCTTGCCATGCTCAGCCACCCAACGGGTCGCGGCGTAGGCCTGGTTGATCGCGGTCGGGTACTGCGCTTCCGGTGATGGTGTGTAATCGACATACACCGCCACCGCGCCGGAGCCCATCACCAGGTCATGGATCAAGCGTTGATGAGTCGGGTAATCGCCCAGCACCCAGCCGCCACCGTGGAAGAACATGAACACCGGCAACTCACCTTTGACTTTGGCTGGGCGGACGATTTTCAGGTTGATGGTTTGCCCATCGACCTTGATCGCACGCTCGCTGACATCCACGCCCGACAAATCCACCTTCACCGAATTCTGCGCACCGGTCAGCACCGCACGGGCATCCTTGGGGCTCAGTTGTTCAAGGGGTTTGCCACCGCCAGCGGCGAGGGCTTCGAGGAAGGCTTGGGTGGTGTGTTCGACACCGGGGCTGCCCGCAGCGAATGCGTTGCCAACGGCGAGGGCGAGGAGGGAAGCGGTCAGGGTTTTCTTGACGATGTTCATGGCATAAATCCTTTTTAATTGTGTATTCGAATTCGGGTTCGGTTTCCGGAGCAGCGGCTGTTCGCTGCACCGTGGACACAGATTAATGGGGTGCCAGAAACGGAAAAAGCGGCTATAAAGTGTTTGACTGTCAACCAGGGCGTGACAATGAACCCGTTCGAAGATATGCGTATTTTTTGCCAGGTGATGGACTCCGGCAGCTTCACCGCCGCGGCGGATCAACTGGGCCTGTCCAAGCAGTTCGTCAGCCGTCGCTTGATGCAATTGGAGGAACGCCTCGGCGTGCGCCTGCTCAATCGTTCGACCCGGCGCCTGGACGTGACGCCCCTCGGCCAGAGTTATTACGAGTCCGCGTTGCGCCTGCTCAGCGAAGTCGAGCAAGTGGAGCAGGGCATCGCCGGCCAGACCACCGAGCCGCGCGGCACCATTCGTTTGAGCGCGCCGCTGTCGTTTGCGTTGGCGCATTTGGGGTGTTTGCTGCCGGTGTTTTTGCAGCGCTATCGCGACGTCACCGTCGAAGTGGACCTGAGTGACCGACCGGTGGATTTGCTCGGTGAGGGCTACGACCTGGCGTTGCGCATCGGCGTGCTGGAAGACTCGACCCTGATCGCCCGGCGCATCGCCTCGATCCAGCGCGTGTACTGCGCCAGCCCAGCGTACCTCGCCGAGCGCGGCACGCCGGCCAAACCCGAAGACCTGCTTAGCCATGATTGTTTGCCGTATGGCCACGGGCGTCAGGTGCAATGGCGTTTTGAAGGGCAGGGCAAGCCGCTGACCGTCAACGTCACCGGGCGGATGCGGGTCAACAACGGGGAATTGCTCAAGGACGCGGCGATTGCGGGGATGGGGATTACCTATCTACCGACGTTTATTGTCGGCGCGGCGCTGAAGGACGGGCGGTTGGTGCCGGTGCTGGAGGATTTTCGACCGGAGCCGCTGACGTTGTCGGCGGTGTACCCGCAGCATCGCCAAGGGTCGCGACCGGTGCAGGCGTTTATCGAGTTTTTGCGCGAGCGGCTGGATCAGCACCCATTGTAGGAGCGAAGCTTGCTCGCGAAAGCGGAGTGTCCTTCAACTTAAGTGCTGACTGACACTCCGCTTTCGCGAGCAAGCTTCGCTCCTACAGGGGGATTTATGATGATCAGTTGACCCGTTTGTCATCCCCCGGCTCGCCGCCGACGTGGACGCCACGGTCATCGGCTACTTCGCCCGCACGGTGGACGCCGTGGTCGTCACCCACTTCACCAGCGCGATGAACCCCATGATCGTCCCCTGGCTCCGCGTGGGTACCATTGCGCCCGGAGGATGCTGAATCCCCGGAGTGTCCGCTGCCGCTATGACCGCTGCCGCTTCCACCGTTGCCGCCACTGCCACTGCCGCCGTGACCGCTGCCGCTTCCACCGTTGCCGCCACCGCCACTGCCGCCGTGACCGCCACCATTGCCGCCGCCACCACCACTTCCTCCGCCGCCGCCACTGCCTCCGTGCCCACCGCCATTGCCGCCACCGCCACCGCCACCGCCACCGCTTCCGCCACCCCCACTTCCACCATGGCCACCCCCATTGCCGCCACCGCCACTACCCCCTTCCTTGGCTTGCGCGCTCGATACACCGGACAGGCTGTCCGGAATCAAAATGGTCGACGCCGACAGGACTGCGCCAATCGCTACTGCCAGTAAAAGCTTGTTGATGTGCATGTCGTTCTCCGTCTTCTTATTCAGATTGGAACGTGGATGAACAATGCAACGTGCTGCTTCATTCAATCGGTTAACACGGCAACCCACGGTTTTATTCAGTTGATTCGCGCGGATCAGTGAATGCTGGAGGCCAGTTCGAAGATCGGCATGTACATCAGGATCACGATGACGCCGATCAGCAGGCCGATGAAGGTCATCAGCAACGGTTCGAACAAGCGTACGAACCACTCGAGCCAGCGGCTGATTTCTTCGTCGTAGAAGTCGGCGCTGCGTTCCATCATTTGCCCCAGGTTGCCGGACTGTTCACCGGCGCGCAGCAGGCGCAGGGACACCGGGGTCACCAGGTGATTGAGTTCCAGCGCGGTGGACAGCGATTGCCCTTCGCGCACCCGTTCGCAGGCCTGGTCCAGGCGCAAACGCGAGGCGACGGTGAGCAGGCCGCGGACCATGCCCATCGCTGTGACGAGCGGGATGCCGCCTTGCAGCAGAATCCCCAGGGAACGATAAAAGCGCGCCAGTTCGTACATGAAGATCCGCTGATGCACCGCCGGGAGTTTTTCGATCAAGCGGTCCACGCCCCGACGAAAGGCCGGTTGGCGCTGGAGGAAGGCGAGGGCGACGATGATCGCCGCCAGCGTGCCGAAGAATTCAAGCTGATGCGTGTGGAGGAACATGCCGCTGCTCATCAGGATCTGCGACATCCACGGCAGGTTCGAGCCGAGGCCTTCGAACACCAGGCTGAAACGCGGCACCACGTAGCCCATCAGGAACAGCACCACGCCACCGCCGACAACCAGCAACAGCAGCGGGTAGATCGAGGCGCTGATGATCTTCTGCCGCACCTCGTCCATGCGCTGGCGATAGCTGACGTAACGGCCCAGCGCCTCGCCCACGGCGCCGGTCTTCTCGCTGGATTGCACCAGCGCCACGTACAGCGGCGGGAACACCGCCGATAACTGGGCCAACGCCTGGGAGAACGATTTGCCCTCGTACAGCAGGCGCACCAGTTCGCTCAAGGTTTTGCGGGCCTGGGGCGCGGATTCTTTTTCCGCCAGACTTTCCAGCGCATCGATCAACGGCAGGCCGGCGTTGAGCAGCGTGGTCAGTTCCTGGCTGAACAGCACCAGGTTAAACGTCTCGCGCTGGCGCAAGCGTAATGCGCGCCAGTGACGCTCGGCGTGCAGGCTGAGCACTCGCAAGCCCTGGTCTTCGACGATGCGTCGGGCCTCGCTGTGGCCGGGGGCTTCGACGGTCATCGAGACCACGCCAGCCTTGCCGACAGCCTTGAGATGAAAGCGCATGGGCGTCGCTCCGCTTATTGCCAGTTGGTGACTTCAGCGTTTTCGCCTTCGCCGCCGGGTTGCCCGTCCTTGCCCATCGACAGCAGGTCGTACTCGCTGTTTTCCCCGGGGTAGCGGTAGGCGTAGTTACGACCCCAAGGGTCCTGGGGCAGTTTTTTCTGCAGGTACGGGCCGGTCCAGCGGGTTTCATCGCTGGGCGCGATGACCAGCGCCTGCAAACCCTGTTCGGTGGACGGGTAGTGACCGACCTCCAATCGATACAGGTCCAGGGCCTTGCTCAAGCCTTCGATCTGCGCCTTGGCGACCTTCACTTCCGAGCGCCCCAACTGGGCGAAATACTTCGGCGCAACGATGCCGGCCAACAACCCCAGCACCACCAACACCACCAACAATTCGAGCAAGGTGAACCCGCGTTGAGGGCGCGGGGCGGAACACGGACGCTGATTCATGATGACCTCTATCCAGTGGGCAGCAGGGTCGCTGAAGGGCCTTATGCAATTGCCATGCTCACGCTTGGAGATACCGCTGAACCCCTTGTGATTCGGGCCCTGGCGCCGACGGCACAGTGCTTGCGTATGGCTGGTTGACTACCGGCCATTGGGGCATAAGCCCCGTTTTTCGGGGCCGGCCAGGGGAGGTATGAAACATGAAAACTCTCACCGCAGGACTGCTCGGCGCGCTGCTGCTGAGCGGCGTCGCCCAGGCCGATGTCTTCGTTTCCATGGACACCAAGGGCAGCTACGTTCTGTCCAATGTTCACCGTCCCGGACGGCACTATGAACGGGTGATTCACGAGCCCGAATCTGCCCAACTGAGCATGGATCAGCAACCGCAGATGATCGCCCGCCAGCCCTATGCCGAACTGGTCTCGGCGGCGGCCACGGCCAATCAGTTGCCGGCGGCGCTGCTGCACGCGGTGATCCAGGCCGAGTCCAGCTACAACGCCGACGCGACGTCGGCCAAAGGTGCCGGCGGGCTGATGCAATTGATGCCCGGCACTGCTCGCGAACTGGGGGTGACCGACGTCTACGACCCCAAGGCCAACATCCAGGGCGGCGCTCGTTATCTCAAGCGTTTGATGACCCTGTTTGACAACGACATCAGCCTCGCCGTCGCGGCCTACAACGCCGGGCCGCAAGCGGTGCTCAGCCGTGGCGGGGTGATCCCGCCGTTCGCCGAAACCCAGCGTTATGTGCCCAGCGTGTTGCGCCAGTACCGACGTTTGCAGGGCCTTGCCGTGGATGCGCCGTTGTGAGCGGACGCCGTGGGGCAGTTACCCCAAATGTGGGGCAAACCGGGGGCGCCCGGAATGTGGGGAATGGGTGGGGAATATCCCCCGGCGTATTAACTCGTTTCTATAACTGACTGATAAATAAACAAATAATTTATGGCATGCAGATTGCTCAACCGTACTTGTCGAGAGTTATTCCTGTGAGCACCCAGCGAGGCCTGTGATCATGACTGGCGTATTCCACGTTCCATCTATGTTTCAGTTGCTGCTGTTGGTGGCGTCGATGCTGGGCATCGAGCTGGCCGACGCGGCAGTGCGCTGCGAGCGTAATCTGGTGGCCAACGTCGTGGCGTTGGATCAGCCGCTGATGTTCAACCGCCTCGGCGCGCAGAACGCCAACGGCATGATGTTCGCCCTGCGCCGCGATGTAGTGGATGACCATGACCGCTCCCTGGCCCAGGGTGGCTCGGCGGTGCCGGGCAAAGTCTCGCTGCGCCCCGACAAGCGTCCGCGGCCGCTGGTGTTGCGGGTTGCTGCCGGTGACTGCCTGACCGTCAACCTGCAAAACCTGCTGGCTTACCAGGCCAATCCTGGCAGCCACGAAAGCGGGGAAGAGGAAGAGGGCGAAGTCGGTAACGACGAAAACTTCAAAGTCGACGAACAAGTCACTGACCGTCACGTCGGCTTCCAGGTCAACGGCCTGCAAGCGGTCAACAGCATCGACGACATCGCGTCCTATACCGGGCGCAACGCCAACTCCTTGATCGCCCCCGGCGCCAGCCGTTCCTACACCTTGTACGCCGAGCGCGAAGGTGCGTTTGCCGCCAGCAGTCGTGGCGCGACCTTCGGCGGTGAAGGCGATGCCGGCAACGTCGCCAACGGTCTGTTCGGCGAAGTGGTGGTGGTGCCCAAGGGCGGCCGGGCCTATCGCAACACCGTCACCGAAGAAGAAATGCGCCTGGCCAGCAGCGGCCGCACCCCCGCCGGCCAGCCGATTGTCGACTACCAGGCACGCTATCCGCAGCGCGAACCGTGGCTGCGTGAAGGCAAGGCCGGCATACCAATCATCAGCATGGTCGATGGCAATGAAATCATTTCCAGCGAGAGCGATGCGATCGTGATGGGCAGCAACGCCGACGGCAGCTTCCCGCCCTCGACCTATCCGCTGGAAGCCGTCGGCAAACGCAACCCGGCCATCCCCAATCGGCTGGAACCGTTCCGCGATTTCGCCTCGCAGTTCCAGGATGAAACCGCCGCCACCCAAGCCTTCCCGGCGTATTGGGCGGACCCGGTGATGGCCCACGTGCTGGAGCCGACCCGCGACTCGTTCATGATCAACTACGGCTCTGGTGGCATGGGCGCCGAAGTGGTGGCCAACCGTTTAGGTGTCGGGCCGATGCACGATTGCCTGTCCTGCGCCTATGAAGAATTCTTCCTCAGCTCCCACACCGTGGGCGATGTGGCGATGCTGGTGGACGTACCGGCCAACGTCGGCCTGGAAAACATTCGTCCCGGTGAAACACCGCGCGCCGATCAGGTCGGGGTCAAGGCGACCATGGCGCTGTACCCGTCGGAGCCGGCCAACGTCAACCACAGCTACATCGGCGACTTCGTCAAATTCCGCAACACCCACAACGGCCACGAGCAACACATCTTCCACCTGCACGGGCATCAGTGGCTGTTCAATCCCAACGATGACAACTCCGATTATGTCGACGCCCAGGGCATCGGTCCGGGCGCCGGCTACACCTATGAAATCGCCAACGGTGGTTCGGGCAACCGCAACCGCGTGGCCGGCGACGCTATTTATCATTGCCACTTCTATCCACACTTTGCCCAAGGCATGTGGAGCATGTGGCGGGTTCATGATGTGTTTGAAGAAGGCACCAAACTCGAAGTGTCGCAACAAGGTGCCGACGGTTATCACAGCGAACCCTATGCCTTGCGCAGCGGGAAACCGGCGGCGGGCGCGCGGGCCTTGCCCGATGGCGAAATTGTCGCCGGGACGCCGATTCCCGCAGTGGTGCCGCTGCCCGGCAAAGCCATGCCACCGATGCCAGGCAAGGTCGCGGTGGTGCCGAAAATCGGCGAAACCCTGGTGGCGGATGATGACGACAATGACGACGGCGAACATCATAGCGGCGGCCCTCAAGCCATCGGCTCCCTGGCCTTGGTGGATCGCAGCGAAGCCAACCGCAATGCCGACGGCAGCCTGAAAAACCCTGGGTATCCGTTCTGGATCGGCGGCATGGAAAGTTCGGTCGGCCAACGCCCACCAACGCCGCCGCTGGACATGCTCGACGCCGCCAAGGCGCAGACCTTGAAAACCAGCGGCAATGCCCTGTGGGCCAACCTAGACCCGGCGCAGTCCGGTGGTTGGGACGGCGGTTTGGGGCGGCATTCCCTGGACGGTTTCTCTGCCGGTGGCCTGGCGCACACCATCACCACGTCCCTGGATTTCTCCAAGGAAGTGACCCGGGCCAAACCGATCTACATGCCGGAAGAAGGCACCGAAGTCGAACAGGCGGCCATGGCCTTCCACGCGAAAAAGGATCACCCAAGCTTTGCGCTGCTGCCCGGTAATCAAATCGTGGCGAAGGCCTTCCGCACCAACGGCGCGTTGCCGATCGCGGGGGCGCCGTACTACGAGCCGTGCATGGATGATCGGCAAAAACGCCTGACCAGCAGCGCCGGCACCGGTGAGTTTGCCAGTGGCGAACGGATCGACGGGATGTCCTACACCGGTTCTTCGACCTTCACCGCCGACCGTCCTCGGGTCTATAAAGCCGCGAACATTCAGTTCGACGCGGTGTACAACAAGGTCGGTTACCACTTCCCGCAAGCGCGCATTCTCGCCCTGTGGGAAGACGCCTGGCCGGTGATCACCAAGCAGCGTCCGCCAGAGCCTCTGGTAATGCGCATGAACACCTTCGACTGCGTGCAGTACCAGCAAACCAACCTGGTGCCGGCCACCTATGAAATGGACGACTATCAGGTACGCACGCCGACCGACGTGATCGGCCAGCATATTCACCTGCCTAAATGGGACCTGGTGTCAGCCGACGGTTCGGCCAACGGCTGGAACTACGAAGACGGCGTGCTTTCCCCCGGCGCGGTGCAAGAACGCATCCACGCCATTCGCGAGTTCAACCAGTGCGAAGGCACCGACCCGCGTGATGGCACGCCGGCCTGTCCGAAAGCCAAGAATCACCCGTACTTCGGTCAATTTGGCCGGGCTGACTGGGTCGGGGCGCGCACGGCGATGCAGCGCTGGTTTGTCGATCCGGTGGTGAACGCCAAAGGCGTCGACCGTGGCCTCGGGACCATTTTCACCCACGACCACTTAGGCCCATCGACTCACCAGCAGATTGGCTTGTACGCCACCGTGTTGGCGGAGCCGGCCGGTTCCACCTGGTTCCACGCCGAAACCGGCGAGCCGTTGTACAGCGGCGCGCGGCAGGACGGCGGGCCGACTTCGTGGCAAGCGGTGGTGTCCACTGGTGACATTGATGGTGACGGCAAGAACGACAGCTTCCGCGAGTTCTTCCTCGAATACAGTGACTTCCAGCACGCTTATGAAGCCGGTGTGTACGTGGGCGCTGGCCCTAACGGCGTGCCCAATCCGCAAGCCTTCCCGGCCACCGCTGACAGCTTCCGCTACGCCATTAATCCGCCGGTGCGCAATAACGCCAGCAACCTGCTGGAGGGGATCGTCGAAGTGCAAGGCGGGCAAGTTCCTGGTTGCCCAAGCCGGCCATGCCCGCAAGCGATCTCGGTCGATGACCCTGGCATGTTCGTGGTCAATTACCGTAACGAACCGCTGGCCCTGCGGGTGTATGACCCGAACAAGGTCGGCCCGGACGGCAAGCGCGGCATGCAGGCCGACGGCCTCGGCGGCGACCTGGCGTACGCCATGCAAAGTCGTACCGACCGCGCGATCCCGGCGATGAACCTGGCGCCGAACCTGGTGACTGCAGCCACCGGCCCAACCGGCGGCACCACGCTGTTCCCGCCACACATCAACCGCGGCGGTGCCGAACCGGGCGACCCGTTCACCCCGATGCTGCGCACCTACACCGGTGACAACGTGCGGTTGCGGGTGCATGCCGGTGGTCACGAAGAAGAGCACAACGTGACCCTGCACGGCGTGAAATGGCTGCAAAGCGGTTCCGGTTTCGGCAACAGCTCCAACTCCGGCTGGCGCTCGTCGCAAATGATCGGGATCTCCGAGCAGATGGGCTTCAATGCGCCGGTGTCGATGATCTCCAGCGCGGCCGCGACCACCGGGGATTACCTGTACTCGATGGACGCGTCGATTGAAGGTTACTGGAGCGGGATCTGGGGCGTGATGCGCAACTATACGGCCCAACGCGCTGACCTGTTCGCGCTGCCAAACAACGCGAAACCGGCCGGTATGCGCAACACCGTGGCGTTCGATGGCATCTGCCCACGGATCGGCGCCAACCCCAATGGCATCGGCACCCGGCCGACACCACAACGCAACTATGAAGTGGTCGCGGCACTGGCCAACGACATCCTGCGCAATCCGTTGAACCTGGCCATCGGTGATCCGGCCGGGATTGGCCAGCATGTCGGCGGGCCATTGAATCCGGCGGGCGGCACCCTGGTGTTCAACTCGCGGACCGTGAGCATTCCGCAGGTCACCGTGACCGATCCTGAAGACGGTGAGACGTTCACCATCGGCGGGCAAAGCGGGCCGCTGCATGACCCGACGGCGATCCTGTATGTGCGCAAAGGCGACCTCGATCCGATCACCGGCAAGCTCAAACCCGGTGTGCCAGTCGAACCGCTGGTGCTGCGTGCGGCGGCCGGTGATTGCATCAACATTACGCTGGAAAACCGTCTGCCCATCGTCATGCCGGACCTGACTCAGACGGCGGTGATGCAAGGCATGGTCAAACGTAATCGCAACGATGGCCTGGGCGCGACCACCTTCAGCAACAACCTGATGCGCCCGTCCAGCCATGTTGGCCTGCACGCGCAACTGCTGGCGTATGACATCACCAAATCCGACGGCACCAACGTCGGCGCCAACCCGATCCAGACCGTGCCACCGCGTGTTGGCGGTGTCGGCGCGTACCCGACGCGGACCTATCAGTACTATGCCGGGCACCTGGAGCGTGAAGGCAAGCCGATTACGCAACTGGGTCGCAGTGTCGACAACATCAACGCCACGGCGGTGGAGTTTGGCGGGTTGAACTTCACCCCGGCGGACGTCATCAAGCAGGGACAAAAAGGCCTTGGCGGTGCGATGAGCATCCTGCCGGTCGGCGCAACCTGGGTCGACGATACCCGCAAAGTGACTGCGACCGTCACCGCACCGGGGCAGACCACCTACCGCGATTTTGCGATGGTCTGGCAGAAAGCCCTGAACATTCGCTGGGCCAACGGCCGGCCGGTGGAAGGCATTGCGGCGGAAGGCCTGGGAGTGCCGACCGATCCACAGGACAACTCGAGCATGGCCATCAACTACCGGGCCGAGCCACTGTGGTACCGCTTCGGGCTGGCGCCGGATGCGCCGTTCGGTCACGCCGACGGCCATGGTTACGGCGACGTGCCCAACGCGCACATGGCCTACAGCAATGCGCTGGTGGGCGGCGATCCGCAGACGCCAGTGCTCTATGTGAAACCGGGGCAACCGTTCCGCACGCACATCATGTTGCCCACCGGTGGCAGCCGTGGCTCGACCTTCCAGCTTGATGGTCACGTGTGGTCGGTCAACCCGTTCCAGTCGGAGAAGAGCGACACCGGTGGCTATCCGATGAGTACACCAGGGGTGGGCTCGGTGCGGTTCGGCTTCAACCCGATGTCGATGTACATCGGCGCCCACGAAAGCATCCTGCCGGCGGCGCACTTCAGCTTTATGCACCCGAGCGCCGGGGGCAGCAACGCGATACCGGGCGACTACCTGTTCCGCGACTACGGCGCCTACGGCAACACCGCCGGGCTTTGGGGATTGCTGCGGGTGACCAATGAGCCCGAACCGGCGCCGGCTCCATAACGGATGACGGCCTTCCTACAGGGGCATGGCGTGACAGATGGATAAGGGGAGACGCGTGATGAGCAGGACTATCAAAATCACCGGGTGCGCACTGGCTGTCGGGCTGGCACTGATCTGGCTCGGCATCTGGCGCACGGCGCCACCGACGCTGCTCAGCGAGGTCGCGCTGCCCGACACCTGGAGCGGCCAGACACTGACGCGGGACGGGGTGGTGGTGGACTTCAAGGTGCAGCCACTGGCCGAGGACGGCGTGCTGCGCGAAGGCAGTTTTGCCGACGTGCAGTTCCGGGTCAGCGACAGTACCTCGGGGCAACCGTTGTCGGGGGTGAACCCCGGCGCCTGGCTCGACCCGGAAACCCTCGCCGCAGACCAGGCCCAGGGCCGTGAAAAAAGTTGCAAGTCCCGGGTCGGGGTGTTCCTCAAATCCAGTATCGGCGCGCGACCCCTGCTGGATTTGAACAGCTACTTCCTGCTGGTGATGAACCGCGACGCCAGCGTCTCGGTGGTCGATCCTTCGGTGTCGGTCGGCGGGATCACCAGCACCATGGCGCGCATCGATCTCAAGCAACCACCGATGGATTGGGTCACCACCAAAGACAACAAACGCGTGTTCATCTCGATGCCGACGGCCGGGGAAGTGGCAGTGCTCGACAGCGGACAATTCAAGCTGTTTGACTCGGTGGCCGCCGGCAACAACCCGGTACGCCTGGCGCTGCAACCGGACGAGCGCCTGCTGTGGGTCGGCAACAATGCACAAACCGCCGAACAGTCCGGCGTCACGGTAATTGACAGCCGCAGCCTCAAACCCCTCAAACACCTCGCGACCGGCCGTGGCCACCACGAAATCGCTTTCAGCAAGGACAGTCGCCATGCCTTCGTCAGCAACCGCGACGACGGCACCTTGAGCATCATCGACATTGCCAGCCTGACCATCAGCCAACAACTCAAGACCGGCGCGCACCCGTTGTCGGTGGCGTACTCGCCGCTGTCCGGCGCGGTGTATGTCGCCGATGGCCAGGACGGCACGGTGACCGTGGTCGATACCGCCAGCCTGGCGGTGCGAAGGGTGATCAAGTTGAGCCAGGGCCTGGGCCCGATGGGGTTCAGCGCCGATGGGCGTTTTGGCGTGGTGCTCAACACCCTGGAAAACCGCGCTGAAATCATCGACGCCGCCAACGATTCGCAACTTCACTCAATCGATGTCTCCGCCGAGCCTTATCAAGTGGTGTTCACCAAGGCCTACGCCTACGTGCGCGGACTCGCCTCGGCCAAGGTGACGATGATCAACCTGGCGTCCCTCGGCGAAGGCCGCACGCCGATCAGCCAGGGTTTCGAAGCCGGGCCCCAGGCGCCACGCCTGGCCGGTGATTTGCCGCTGGCCTCCAGCCTGGCGGTGTCCCGGGATGACAACGCGGTGTTCGTGGTCAACCCGGTGGACAACACCACCTACTTCTACGCCGAAGGCATGAACGCGCCGATGTCCGGCTACCCCAATCGCGGGCAAGTGGCGCGGGCGGCGATGGTCATCGACCGCAGCTTGCGCGAGGTCGAACCGGGGCTGTACAGCGCGCGGATCAAACTGCCAATGGCGGGGCGCTTCGACGTCGCGTTCCTGCTCAACCAACCAAACATCATTCATTGCTTCACGGCGTTGGTAGAGCCGGACCAAAACCTCGCGCAACACCGCGGCGCGCCGACAGTGGAATTCCTGCTCGATAAGTCCACGGCTGACCTGGGCAACCCTTATGTCGTGCGCTTTCGCATCGTTGAGGGCAAGCAGAAAACTCAGCGCAGCGGGGTCAAGGACGTGCAGGTGCGCTACTTCCGCGCCCCGACCTCCAGGGCCCAGGAAGTGGCGGCGCTGGAGGTCGGCAACGGCGTGTACGAAGCGCCGGTGACTCTCGACCAGAGCGGCGCCTGGTATCTGCATGTACGCGCGGCGTCCCTGGGCGCGAGTTTCGACGACAAGACCTTTGCCAGCGTTCGGGTACTGCCCGGCGATGCTCACTGAAGAGGAAAGCGATATGAACCGATTCGCATACCGTGGCTTGTTGACGTTCTGCCTGTTGGCCACCGGCATCGGCCAGGCCCTGGCGCACTCGGCGGATGAACACGCCGGGCACAACGCGCCGCCGGCCAAGACTCAGGAAAGCGCCCAGGTGAAATTCGCCGACGTCGCGCTGGTGGACCAGAACGGCAAGCCGGTACGCCTGGAAAAAGACCTGGTGACCAACAAGATTGTGGTCATGGGCTTCATCTACACCAGTTGCACCACGGTGTGCCCGGTGGTGTCGTCGATCATGGGCAAGGTGCAAAAGCAACTCGGCGCCCGGGTCGGCAAGGAAGTGCAACTGGTGTCGATCAGCATCGACCCGCAGCGCGATGACCCCAAACGCCTGAACGACTACGCCCGCAGTTTCCAGAACGGCCCGGGCTGGAGCTGGCTCACCGGCACCCCGCAATCGGTGACCGAAACCCTCAAGGGTCTCGGCACCTTCAGCGGCGACTTCAAGAACCATGCGCCGCTGATCATGGTCGGCGACGGCAACAGCCGCCACTGGACCCGCTACTACGGCTTCACCGACCCGACCGTGCTGACCCGTGAAGTGGAAAAACTCAGCGGCCAGCGCAATGCCCATGCCAAACACACCGCGATTGCCATGGAGACTCAGCCATGAAAGCCCTGATCTTGATCTTCCTGACGATGTGCTTTTGCGTCATCAGCTTTTTAGCGTTTTCCCACGAAAGGCATGAAGAACCGACGCCAACGGTCGCCACCGCACCGCCGGCAACCGGCACCCGCGATGCCAAGACCTGGTTCACTGACACGCCGTTGCAAGACCAGAACGGCAACACCCTGCGTTTCTACAGCGATGCCCTGCAAAACCGCGTGGTGCTGCTTAACGTGATTTTCACCAGTTGCAACGATGCCTGCCCGCTGATCACCCGCAAGCTCAAGGAAGTGCGCGAAGTGTTGGGCGACAAGGCTGACGGCATCACCTTCATTTCCCTTACCAGTGATCCGCTGCGGGACACCCCGGCGGTCCTCAAGGCTTACACCTTGAAACAGGGCGTCGATGGCCCGCACTGGCTTTTTTTAACCGGCGATAAAGCACAAATGGACCTGGTATTGGGGCGCATCGGCCAGATCGTGCCGACCCCCGAGCAGCATTCCACGCAACTGATCGTCGGTGACGTGGCCAACAAACGCTGGAGCAAAATCCGTCCCGATGCCCCAGCCGCCGCCATTGCCCAGCGCTTGCAGTTGCTGACAATGCCCGTGGCCGGTCGCTGAGTCCGGGCCATGAAAGTTGCCCTCCTGATCCTTCTCGCCAGTTTCAGCCTGAGCGTCAGCGCGTTGCCGCTGACCCCCAGTGAAAGCGCGGGCAAACGCTTGTACCGCGAAGGGTTGTCGGGCAGCGGCGAGCCGGTGATGGCGCGGGTCGGCGCGGCGGACATTGTGCTGCCGGCCAGCAGCCTGCCGTGCGCCAATTGCCACGGTGCTGACGGCCAGGGCCGGGCGGAGGGCGGGGTGCGGCCGCCGGACCTGAACTGGTCGCGGCTCAGCAGCATTTATGGCCAGCAACAGGTCAATGGCCGCAGTTACCCGGCCTACACCGAGGGCAGTCTGGCCCGGGCGATCCAGGAGGGGCGTGACCCCGCCAATAATCGGCTCGACCCGGCCATGCCGCGGTTCGTACTGTCGATGAAGGATCAACGTGACCTCAGCGCCTACCTCAAGCGCCTGGCCGATGACCGTGATCCGGGGCTGGACGCTGACAGTTTGCACCTCGGTACGTTGTTGCCGAGCCAGGGACCCTTGAGCGATGAGGGCGCGACCGTGGCGGCGGTGCTCAAGGGCAGCGTGGCGCGGATCAACGAGACGGGTGGGATTCATGGCCGGACGCTGCGCCTGACCATTCTCGATCCCGGCCCGGACCGCGCCAGCGCCGAGCAGGCGCTCGACCAACTGATCGAGCAGGAGCAGGTGTTTGCCCTGATCGCGCCGTTGGCCCCGGCGCTGGACGCAGAACTGGCCGCGCGTCTGGAGCGGGCCGGTGTGCCGCTGATCGGCCCGCTGTCGCTGCAAGGCACGACCCGGACCAGTCGGCAGATTTTCGAACCGCTACCCGGTTTGCGCGAGCAACTGATCGCCCTGGCCGACTACGCCACCGACAATTTGCGGGTGCGCCAGGGGCCGACGCTGATCGCTTACCCGGATGACCCCGGCCAACGGCTGGCGGCGCAGAACCTCGGGCAATATTTGCAGGATCACGCCTGGCAGGACGTACGGCTGCAAGCCTACGACTCGGCCCAGGACGAATGGCCACTGGGCTCGCGCTCGGTGTTTTACCTGGGCACCGGCGGTGGCTTCAGTCGCCTGGCCGAGCGCTTGCAAACGGCGGGGCAGTTGCCTTACCTGTTCGCCGCGTCGAATCAGGTGGCGGGGGATTTGCTGCAGGTGCCCAGCGGGTTTTCCCGGCGGGTGTTCCTCGCCTATCCCTTCGTGCCCAGCGACTGGACGGCATCCGGACGCACGGCGTTGACGATGCTGCGCGAGCATCAAGGCCTCGGCGGCGAACATGCGGTGCTGCAAGTGGGCGCCTTCAGTTCGATGCTGCTGTTCAGCGAAGGCATGAAACAGGCCGGGCGCGATGCCAGCCGCGAAAAGCTCATCAGCGCCCTCGAAGGCCTGCACGACTTCGCGACCGGGTTGACCCCGCTGATCAGCTTCGGCCCCGGCCGGCGCCTGGGCCTGAGCGGCGCGCATATCGTCACCGTGGACCTGCCCGACCAGCGCTTCTATCTGGTCGCCCCCTACAAACCCATTGCCGCCACCCCCTGAACGGAGGCTTCGATCATGAAGACACTACTGTTGCTACTGATCCTCTGGGTGCCCATGGCCTACAGCAATAACGGCCCGGCTGCTGCGCGGGTCAATGGCGAGGAGATTTCCGAATTTCGCCTGGAGCGCTATTTCGCCGAGTACCTGGAAGACCAGGGCCGGGCGGTGGCCAGCATTCGCAATCCCAAGGCTTACAAGCAACTGCGCCAGGCCGCCCTCGATGCGCTGATCGACAAGGAGTTGCTGTGGCAGGAAGCGCTCAAGCGCGGGGTGCAGATCAGTGACGCCACGGTGCAAAGCCAGGTCGAGCAGACTCGCCAGGGCATGGGCGGTGCCGAAGTGTTTACCCGCCGGTTGCAGGACGCCGGTTTTGACGAGGCCAGTTTCACTGAGTACACCCGCCGCGAACTGGCGGCGCAGCAGGTGTTCGCTGACCTTACGCAAGCTGCCGAGCCGGATGAACAACAGGTCCGGGCGTTCTTTGCCGAGCACCGCGCCGAGATGAGCCGCCCCGAAGAAATCCAGGCACGGCACATCCTGGTCAAAGTCGCGCCAAACGCCGATGCCGCCACAGTCGAAGCCGCGCGACTACGCTTAGAAGAGATGCGTGTGCAAATCGCCCAAGGCGCAGACTTCGCCAGCGTCGCCCGCAGCGGTTCCGAAGACGCTTCGGCCAGCGCAGGCGGGGACTTGGGCTATTTCGCGCGCGGGCGCATGATGGCGGAATTCGAAGCGGCGGCGTTCGCCCTGAAGCCGGGGCAGGTCAGTGAACTGGTGCGTACGCCGGTCGGCTGGCATTTGATCTATTTACAGAACCACCAGGAGGCGGCAGATGTCACAGAGGAGCAGGGGCTTGCAACGGTTCGGGTGTACCTTGCCCGACAGCAAAAGGCCCAGGCTCGTCGAGACGTTCTGGCGCAACTGCGTTCCAGCAATCGAATCGAGCGGATTGACGATGATTGAACGTTCCCCCCAATACTGGGGAAAAGCTTCAGTGCCAATCCATGCGCTTCCCCGTCTTTGGGGGGAGGGGATTCTGGACGACATGGCATTGTCTTCAAATTCAAGGACATGAAGCGATAAAAATACCGGCGCTCGGCCTGGCATGAAGTGTGCGTTAGCCCTTGTAAGGCACACACTCCACCAGGCTCGGTACTCGGACCTGCGGTTTCAAGGAGTCGACCTTGTTAAACAAAGTACTGGTTGTCGAAGACGAACAACTGCTTGCCGAAAACCTCAAGGATTACCTTCAGGCGCAGGCGTTGGAAGTCCGGATAGCTCACGACGGTGCCATGGCAATCGGCGAAGCCGAACGTTTTGCACCCGATGTGATGGTGTTCGATTACCGCTTGCCGGATATGGAAGGCTTTCAGGTGCTCGATGCCGTCCGCCAGAACAGGAATTGTCATTTTGTGCTGATTACCGGGCACCCAACCGCTGAAGTCTGTGAGCGGGCCCGACAGCTAGGTGTCAGCCATATCCTGTTCAAACCTTTTCCATTGGCGGAATTGGCCCGTGCAGTCTGCGACCTTCTGGGGATGGAGCGCGAAGCCAAAACGGGCGTGAGCACCTCCGAAGGTTTTGTCGAACGACGCCAGAGCAGGACTGAGAGCTTCCCGCTGCAGTTGTACGACGGCAGTTGGGTGCTGGCGGATCGCCGACGAACATCGGCCTCGCTGGCGCCGGACGACGAACAATTGCTCACCGGGGAGTAATGGCGCGACACGACGTTCCGGCTCCCGCCGCAATGGCCTGCCGCGCCGACAGGGCTCTAAGCCCCCGGCGTTGGAGAGCAAGCCATGGAACGTCTATCACTGGCCGTCGAACCGGCACCGTTGGACGCTGTACCTTCATGCTTTTCCAGTGAGCAATTAACCCAGGCACGCTTGCGAGCCGCCAGCTCCGGCGAACGGGTCCTCGACGCCCTCGGGGTGTTGTGCGAACTGGCTGCCATGCCTTTCATCCACCGCCTCGGCGCCACCCTGCATTACCCGGTGCTCGACACCGACACGCTGTTTCGCGCCACCCCGGTATTCGACCGGGTAACCCTGGCCCAATGCCTCAAGCGTGAATTCATCCTGCTGCGCCATGACGACGCGGTGATCGGTGTGTTTGCCGACCCGTTCGACACCGCGCGCCTGGCCTGGATCGACGATTGCCTGCACGGCGCGCCGCTCTACCTGGTGCATGCCGACGACTTGAAAGCCTACCTGGCCCGTCACGAAGAAAGCTTCCACGCCGTGGAATCGCTCAACGCCCAGGCCGATGCCGGCGTCGAGATCGACAACCTGCAAAGCCTGTCCCTGACCAGCATCAGCGAAGACGCGAGCGTCGTCGTCAAACTGGTCAACTCGACGCTCTACGACGCGCTGAAAATGCACGCCAGCGACATCCACTTGGGCACCACCGGCAGCGGTTTGGTGATCAAGTACCGCATCGATGGCGTGCTCAACAACATCAGCAAGATCCAGGGCAACGAGTTCGCCGAGCAGGTCATTTCCCGAGTCAAGGTCATGGCCGAACTGGACATCGGCGAAAAACGCGTGCCCCAGGACGGTCGCTTCAAAATCGGTATCAGCGGCCGGCAGATCGACTTCCGGGTGTCGATCATGCCGAGCATTTTCGGTGAAGACGCCGTGCTGCGGGTGCTCGACAAACAGGACCTCGCCGACAAAGTCAGCGGCGTGCAGTTGCAGGCCCTGGGCTTTGAAGAAGAAACCCTCAAACAACTGCGCCGCCTGGCTGCCGAACCCTACGGCATGGTGCTGGTGACCGGCCCGACGGGCAGCGGCAAGACCACCACCCTCTACGCGATGATCACCGAGATCAACCACGGCGTGGACAAGATCATCACCATTGAAGATCCGGTGGAATATCAACTGCCGGGCGTGCTGCAAATCCCGGTCAATGAGAAAAAAGGCCTGACCTTCGCCCGTGGCTTGCGCTCGATCCTGCGCCACGACCCGGACAAGATCATGGTCGGTGAAATCCGTGATCCGGACACCGCGCAGATCGCCGTGCAATCGGCCCTCACCGGGCACCTGGTGTTCACCACCATTCACGCCAACAACGTGTTCGATGTGATCGGCCGCTTCACGCAGATGGAAATCGACCCCTACAGCCTGGTTTCGGCGCTCAACGCGGTGCTCGCTCAGCGCCTGATTCGCCTGGTGTGCGCCAGTTGCAGCGCACCGCACCAGCCGAGCGAGGAAGAGCTGCAACTGTCCGGGCTCGACCCGCAACACGTCGCTCATTACCACTTCGTCCACGGCAAGGGCTGCGGCCATTGCCGGGGCACCGGTTACCGCGGGCGCACGGCGATTGCCGAACTGCTGCACCTCGACGACGAGCTGCGGCAGATGATCGTCGAGCGCCAACCTGTTTCGAAAATCAAGGCCCACGCCTGCAAACGTGGCTTGCGCTTGTTGCGCGAGTCGGCGCTGGAACTGGTGCAAGCGGGGCGTACTACGCTCGAGGAGATCAATCGTGTCACTTTTGTCTCGTGATCGTTATGTCGCCGTGCTCGGCGCCAGTGGCGTCGGCCTCGGTCAGCGCCAGGGCAGCGACACCCGCTGGCTGGGCAGCGTCGGGTTTATCGATGAAGGCTTCCACGCCTGGGCCGTCGCCCTGGAAACCCTCGACCGTCTGCTCGGCGAACATACTCGCGCCGGTGCCGAGTTGAGCGTGGTGGTCTCCGGCCACTTCAGCCGCTTTTGCCTGGTGCCGTGGAGCGACCAGATCAGCAGCCCCGGCGAATTGCTCGGTTTTGCCCAACTGTGCTTCGAAGACCTTTACGGCGTACCGAGCCAACCCTGGAGCCTGGTGCTGTCGGCAGAACCGGCCGGCTACGACCGCATCGCCGCGGCCTTGCCCCAGGACTTGCTGGAACGCTTGCGCGCACTGGTCAGCGGTCGCGGCTTGCGCCTGCGTTCGGTGCAGCCGTACCTGATGGCGGCGTTCAACCACTTCGACCAAAGCTTCGATGCCGGGGACTTCCTGTTCGTGGTCGCCGAACCGGTGCGCAGTGTGTTGCTGCTGGCAAGGGAAGGGCGCTGGACCTCGGTACGCTCGGTCGGCAGCAGCGACAGCGATGCCGCGCTCATTGCGCTGATTGGTCGGGAAAACCAGTTGCAGGCCTCCAGCAGTGAACGGCCGCTGACTGTCTACCTGCATGCCCCGGCACGCCTAGACTCGCAACCTGACGTACCCGGCGTGCTCCTCAGAACCCTCGAAGAGGACCGGACCAGCGTACGGGATTGCCTGTACGTGATGTCCCGGGCGGTGGCCTGACATGCGCGCCCTGACCCTCGACTTCCAGCCACGTCGCCGCTCCGGTCCCCTGGGCTGGAGCCTGTTGACCGCCGGTGTGGCGCTGACCCTGGCGTGCTTTTTCGGCCAGCAGCACCTCGACCAGCAATCCTCGCAACAACAAGGCCACTTGCAACACGCGCAACGCGAACTCACTGGTGACAGCGGCGGCAAAGTCGGCCTGACCCCGGCCGAGACCCGCGAACAAGCGCAAAACCTCGCCGAGATGCGCAAGGTCTCGCAGCAACTGCGGCGGCCCTGGGAACGCCTGTTCGCCATGCTCGAAGCCATGCCGCGCGACGACATTGCCTTGCTGACCCTGACCCCGGATGCACGCAAGGGCCAGGTGCGAATCAGCGCCGAGGCGCGGGATCTGGAAACCATGCTCGAGTTTCACCAGCGTCTGGAAGCCAGCGACGAGCTGTCGGACGTGTCCCTGCTCAGCCACGAAATCGTCGCCAACGTGCCGGAACACCCGGTGCAATTCAACCTGTCGGCGACTTGGGAGATTGGCGATGCAAATCCCTAGACTGATCGTTCACGAATACCTGCAAGGCCTGGGCATTCCTGGGCTGGCCGGGATAGCGCTGGTGACTCTGGCGCTGGTGTTTAGCCTCGGCGGGTTGCTGCCGGACTGGCAGTCGCTGCAAACCCTCAGCCAGCAAACCCGCGAAGCCGGCGAGTACCTGGCCAAGGTCGAAGACGGCAGCATCGCGCCACCGGTGGTGCCGCAACGCCAGCTCGACGACTTCCGTAGCAAGCTGCCGTCGCAGCCGCAAGCCACGGTGGCCATCGACAAGATCTACGCCCTGGCCGCTTTGGAACACATCACCTTGGCCCGGGGCGAATACTCGCTGGGCATCGACCCCAAGACTCATCTGGCCCGTTATCAGATTCTGCTGCCGGTGCGGGGCAGCTATCCGCAACTGCGGCGCTTCCTGCACGCCTTGCTCGGCCAGTTGCCGGCGGTGGTGGTGGAGGACGTCGAGTTCCAGCGCAAGAAGATCGCCGACACCGACCTCACCGGGCGGATCCGCATGACCCTTTACTTGTCGAGGTCGTGATGAATACCAAGCGCGTAGCAGGGTGGGTGGCGTTCTTCGGCGTGGCGGCGGCGCTGGCCTGGTTGCCCGAGTTCTTGCAGCAACCGGAGGACGGCGAGCTCAACGTCGCCACCGTGGCCACACCCGCCAAAAGCAAAAAAACAGCCGTGACGGCCAGCGTCAAAGCGGCGCCGATCAAGGACTTGAGCCCATCCGGGGACCTGTTCGCCGCCCGCAGCTGGAAGGCGGCGCCGCAACTGGCCAGCGTCACCGAACAACCCGTCAACCTGACCCCGGAGGTGCAGATCCCCAGTGCACCGCCGATGCCGTTCCAGTTCGTCGGCAAGCTCCATGACCGTTCCGACCTGCAAGTGTTTTTGCAGAGCGGCGAAAAAATATACGTCGTGCGCAAAGGGGATGTGATCGACGACACCTGGCGGATCGAGGGCATTTCCGAAGTGGAATTGAGCCTGGTCTACCTGCCTCTGCATTTGGCCCAGACTTTGTCTGTGGGGAGCACGCAATGAACAGATCCCGTTTGCTGATGAGCCTGTGCCTGAGCACAGCGCTGGCCGCGTGCAGTTCCGCGCAGGTCGCTAACAAAGAAGCGTCCGACCTGATCGAACAAGGTCAGTACGAAGCCGGGTTGGCACGCATCCAGGAAGGCCTGCGGGAAGACCCTCGGGACACCGAATTGCACCTGCTGCTGAACACCGGTCGGGCCAAGGCGATTACCGCGCTGCTGACCGCGGGTGACACCGATCGAGCGCGCCGGGATTTCCCTTCGGCACGCCTGGCCTACGGTCGAGTGCTGACCATCGAACCGAGCAACCGCCGGGCCCAGGATTCCCTGCGCCAACTCGATTACCTGCGCAGCCAGGACGACAAACTCGAACTGGCCCGGGGCGACCTGCGCAGGGGCGACATCTACGGTGCTGATCGCCAGGTCAAACAGATCCTCGAACTCGACCCGAAAAATGACGGCGCCCTGGAGCTGCAAGGCAATATTCGCCTGGTGCAGAGCCGCAACGTGATTCCCTATCCGCAACTGCGCACGCGTCTGGATCGGCCGGTAACCCTGGAGTTTCGCGACGCCAACCTGAAGACCATTTTCGAAGTGCTGTCACAGGTCGCCGGGTTGAATTTCATCTTCGACAAAGACCTGCGCCCGGACATGAAAGCCACGATCTTCGTGCGTGACGTGCGCATCGAAGACGCCGTGGAACTGCTGCTGCAACAGAACCAGTTGCACCAGAAAATCGTCAACGAAAACACCTTGCTGATCTACCCGGACTCGCCGCAGAAGGTCAAGGATTACCAGGAACTGGTGATGCGCACCTTCTACCTGACCAGCGTCGATGCCAACACCGCGCTGAACATGATCAAGACCATGCTCAAGACCCGCGACGTGTTCGTCGATGAGCGCCTCAATACCCTGACCATGCGCGACACCGAAGACGCAGTGCGCATGGCCGAGAAACTCTTGCAGTCGCAAGACCAGTCCGATCCCGAAGTGATTCTGGAAGTGGAGGTGATGGAAGTCGCCACCCAACGGATTCTCGACCTGGGCCTGCAATGGCCGAACACTTTCGGCGTGGTCAACAGTGACGGTTCGGCGGTGACGCTGCTCGATCAACTGAAAGGCATCAACTCCAGCCGGATCTCTATCTCGCCGTCGCCGCAAGCCAAGATTAATGCCCAGGACAACGACATCAACACCCTGGCCAGCCCGGTGATTCGCGTCAGTAACCGCGAACAGGCGCGCATCCACATTGGTCAGCGCGTGCCGATCATCAGCGCCACGTCGGTGCCGTCCACTCAGGGGCCGGTGATCACTGAAAGCGTTACTTACCTCGACGTTGGTCTGAAGCTGGAAGTGCAGCCGATCGTGCATTTGAACAACGAAGTGGCGATCAAGATCGCCCTGGAAGTGAGTAACGCCACGCCGCTGGAGCCGACCCGCCAGGGCACGATTCCGGTGCAGGTCGATACCCGCAACGCCCAGACCACCTTGCGTTTGCATGACGGCGAAACACAGATCCTCGCCGGCCTGATGCGCAACGACCATGGCGCCACCGGCAACAAGATTCCGGGCCTTGGCGACATTCCTGGACTGGGCCGTTTGTTCGGCAGCAACAAGGACACCGTCGGCAAGTCGGAACTGGTGTTGTCGATCACCCCGCGCATTGTGCGCAACCTGCCGTACCAGAGCCCGTCGGACATGGAGTTCCAGACCGGCACCGAAACCAGCATGCACATCCAGGCACCTGATCGTGGCGTGGACACGGCGGTTCACACCGAAGTCATGACCACACCGGTCGCCTCGTCCGCCCACGTTGTTGTCGAGAAGCCTTGATCATGAACGCCTCCCAACGCGGTTTTACCTTGATTGAAGTCGTGGTGACGCTGGCCCTGATCGGCTTGTTGGCCGGCATGGCCGCGCCCCTGACCGAAACCGTGGTGCGCCGGGGCAAGGAGCAGGACATGCGCGCGGCGCTGTACCAGATCCGCGACGCCATCGACGCCTACAAACGCGCCTTCGACGCCGGCTACATCGAGAAGTCGCTGAACAGCAGCGGCTACCCGCCGAACCTGCAAGTGCTGGTGGACGGCGTGCGCGATGTGCGCAGTGCCAAGGGTGCCAAGTTCTACTTTTTGCGCCGGGTGCCCCATGACCCGTTGATGGCGGTCAAGCGTAACGATGAAGGTGGCTGGGGCGTGCGCTCCTACGACAGTACGGCTCAAAACCCACGGGAAGGCGAAGACGTGTTTGACGTCTACTCCAAAGCCCGGGGCAAAGGCCTCAACGGCATTGCCTACCGCGAGTGGTGAACCTATGCGCCGGGAAAAAGGTTTTACCCTGCTGGAATTGATGGTGGTCATGGCAATCATCGCGACCCTGATGACCATTGCCTTGCCTCGCTATTTCACCAGTCTGGAAGTCTCGAAAGAAACCACCTTGCGCCAGAGCCTGTCGGCGATGCGCGAGGCGCTGGATCACTACTACGGCGACACCGGGCGCTACCCCGATTCCATCGAGCAATTGGTGGAACAGCGTTACTTGCGCAATCCGCCGGTGGACCCGATTGCCGAACGCAAGGACCTCTGGGTCCTGGTCGGGCCGCCGGACGGCGTGCCGGGCGCGGTGGCCGATATCAAAAGCGGTGCTACCGGGAGGGCGCGTGATGGCAGCCTTTATTCCGAGTGGTAGCCCCGCCAGCGAGGGCGGGTTCACCTACCTGGGTGTGTTGTTTCTGATCGTGCTGATGGGCATGGGCCTGGCCAGTGCCGGGGAGTTGTGGTCCACCGCTTCGCGGCGTGATCGTGAACGCCAGTTGCTGTGGGTCGGTACCCAATACGCCCAGGCGCTGCGCAGCTATTACCGCAGCTCGCCGGGGTTGGCGCAGTACCCGAAAGACCTGGCGGACCTGTTGCAGGACGAGCGTTTTCCCTCGCCCAAACATCATCTGCGCCAGCTCTACCCGGACCCGATTGGCGGCGGCGAATGGCAACTGATGCGCGGTTTCGACGGGCGCATCACCGGTCTCTACAGCCCTTCGACGGACACACCGCTGAAACAGACGAATTTCCCCAGCCAATGGTCGGATTTCGTCGGCATGGCCAGCTACAAGGATTGGCAGTTCGTGGCCGAGAAAGCCTTTCTCGATGGCGCGTCCGGGCCCAAACCTCAGTCGATGACCCCTCAGGCGTTAACGCCATGAACAGATATTGCCTGGCGTTGCTGCTGATATTGATCGCCCCCTTGGCCTCGGCCGACGAGGAGGACGAAATGAAGGGCTTCATCGTTGACGACACGATTTCGCACATCGGCCACGACTTTTATTACTCGTTCAGTGAACGCCTGCGCGCCACCAGCCCGATGGATTTCAACCTGGTGGTGCGCGAACGACCCTCGGCCCGTTGGGGCAGCCTGGTGACCGTTGAATATCAGCAACGCCTGGTTTACCGGCGCTTCCTGCCGCCGAACACCGTGGAACTCAAGGACGAGGCGTACGACGCCGCCGACTGGGTTCGCCGACAAATCGTCCAGCGCAAGCTGGAAACGTTATTGCAGGACACCACCGACCTGGAGAAGGACGAATTATGAACAAGAAAACGTTCTCACAGCGCACCGGACTGTGGCTTGTCGGGCTGGGCAGTTGCGGCCTGGTCCACGCTACCGAGCTGGTCTACACGCCGATCAACCCGTCGTTCGGCGGCAACCCGTTGAACGGTACCTGGCTGCTCAACAACGCCCAGGCGCAGAACGACTACGACGACCCCGACCTGAAAGACCGCACGGCGATTGCCGGCACATCGGCACTGGAGCGGTTCACCAGTCAATTGCAATCGCGGTTGCTCGGGCAACTGCTGGACAACATCTCCACGGGCAACACGGGGAGCCTGTCCACCGACAGTTTTATCGTCAACGTCATCGACGACTCCGGCGCACTGAGCATTGAAGTGACCGACCGAGCGAGCGGTGAAGTTTCGGAAATTCAGGTGAACGGCCTCAACCCTTGAAAGGGATTCGGCTACCGGGGAGTGAAGGACATGAAAAATATAATTGTGCTAGGGCTGATGTTGGCGGCATTACAGGGTTGCAGCTTGCGCGACACCATGCCGGCCGAGCAGGACACCGAATCACCGACCCTCACACCACGGGCGTCGACCTACTACGACTTGCTGAAAATGCCACGGCCCAAAGGCCGCTTGATGGCGGTGGTGTACGGCTTCCGCGACCAGACCGGGCAATACAAACCGACCCCGGCCAGCTCGTTTTCCACCAGCGTGACCCAAGGCGCGGCGAGCATGTTGATGGATGCGTTGCAGGCCAGCGGCTGGTTTGTGGTGCTGGAACGCGAAGGGCTGCAGAACCTGCTGACTGAACGCAAAATCATCCGCGCCTCGCAGAAAAAGGCGAATACGCCGGTGAACATTCAGGGTGAGCTTCCACCGTTGCAGGCGGCGAATTTGATGCTCGAAGGCGGCATCATCGCCTACGACACCAACGTGCGCAGTGGCGGGGAAGGGGCGCGGTACCTGGGGATCGATATCTCCCGGGAGTATCGGGTCGACCAGGTCTCGGTGAACCTGCGGGCGGTGGATGTGCGCAGCGGGCAGGTGTTGGCCAACGTCATGACCAGCAAGACCATTTACTCCGTCGGGCGCAGTGCCGGGGTGTTCAAGTTTATCGAGTTCAAGAAATTGCTTGAGGCTGAGGTGGGTTACACCACCAATGAGCCGGCGCAGTTGTGTGTGTTGTCGGCGATCGAATCGGCCGTGGGGCATTTGTTGGCCCAGGGGATCGAGCGGCATTTGTGGCAAGTGGCGGGGGACAACTCCACGCCGGTGCAGGATGAGACCTTGAATCGCTACCTGACTCAGAACAAGGTGGATCCGGAGAGCGAATAACCCAGTAGTCCCTGGCGCTTGCCTCTGTAGCTGCCGAAGGCTGCGATCTTTTGATCCTGCCCTTGGCGGCCAAATAGCCGACCCAGTTCTTGCTGACCGAGTACATATCCATTCCTGCGGTAACGGCGACTGGTACGTTGACACGTACCGAACGCCAAAAAAGTACCCAAAAAGGCTCGCCCCGGCGTCCGGCCCCTCGCCTAGGCTCGGCGTTCCTTCGTTCCGGTGTCCATCTGGGGGCATCGCCTCCGGTCGGCTTCGCTTCGACCTCCTCTCGATGTGTGCGGCTTCGCCGCACGGCGCTACGCGCCTCACCCCCAGATGAACACCTCCACTCAGCCTCCCGAAGGGGCGGGTAGGGCAAGATCAAGGGCAGGCGAGCTAACGCCCGGCCTAATGAGTGGTGAAGAGCGGGTGGGAGTTCGCCGCTTTGCTCCTGCAGTATTGTGTTCACGCCATAAAAAACGCGGCGCCACAGCGCTTTGCCCCCGATCGTTCCCACGCTCTGCGTGGGAATGCCGCCAGGGACGCTCTGCGTTCCGCTTTGGATGTGACGCAGAGCGTCACGGGATGCATTCCCACGCGGAGCGTGGGAATGATCAGAATGTGGTGTGTCAGTGGCAGTGTGGTTGCCGGGGGTGGGGCTGCTAGCAGACCAGCGGGGGCGAGCCCCCTCGCCACAGTCAGTGGTCGGCAGATGGACCGCGTCATCGTTTTTCGCGGGCAAGCCTTGCTCCTACAGGATTGTTGTTCACGCCATAAAAACCGCGACGCCACAGCGCTTTGCCCCGATCGTTCCCACGCTCTGCGTGGGAATGCCGCCAGGGACGCTCCGCGTTCCGCTTTGGATGTGACGCAGAGCGTCACGGGATGCATTCCCACGCGGAGCGTGGGAACGATCAGAATGTGGTGTGTCAGTGGCAGTGTGGTTGCCGGGTTTGGGTCTACTGCGCAGCCCAGCGGGGGCGAGCCCCCTCGCCACAGTCAGTGGTCGGCAGATGGACCGCGTCATCGTTTTTCGCGGGCAAGCCTTGCTCCTGCAGGATTGTTGTTCACACCATAAAAACCGCGACGCCACAGCGCTTTGCCCCCGATCGTTCCCACGCTCTGCGTGGGAATGCCGCCAGGGACGCTCCGCGTTCCGCTTTGGATGTGACGCAGAGCGTCACGGGATGCATTCCCACCCAGAGCGTGGGAACGATCAGAAGCTTTGCTCCTACGGGGTGGGGCGTTGTACATAAAATCTGCGTTCACCGCCGATCCGTTGTAGGAGCAAGGCTTGTGCTCATGCCATAAAAAAACCGCGAACCTGTTAAGGGTCGCGGTTTTTTGTGCTGCGCGATTATTGCTGGAGCACAGTCGCCTGGTTAGCCGAGCCAAACTGCTGCACCGTCGCCATTTGTGTCATCCCGCTCTGATCGACAGTGGCCATGTTTCCCGTACCGCCCTGGGTGACATACGCCACGTTCATCGTGTCAGCCTGCTTGACGGTGATCTGGTTGTCACTGCCATACAGCTGCGTGGTGAACGCCTGGTTACCCGTGCCGGACTGGTCGAATTCGGTGCTGTTCCCCGAACCGTTGGAAGAGCCCTGGGCCAGGTTGGTGGTGCCGCGCTGGTCGGCGATCAGGATGTTGTCGCTGCCGTTCTGGTCGAAGTACAGCTCGTTGTAGTTTTCAGCCTGGCTGACCGTGGTTTTGTTGCCGGTGCCGGTCTGGTTGGTGGTCATGATGTGGCCGACGCCATCCTGTTTGAAGCTGGCAATGTTGCCGTTGCCGGCCTGGGTGACGGTCGCGCGTTGGTTGCTGCCGAACTGGCCGCCCAGTTGCGGGCCTTTCCAGTCGCTGGCGTAGACCTTGTTGCCGTTGCCCACGGAGGTGGCGTTGAGCACGTGGCTGTCGCCGCTCTGGTAGGTGAAGTGCACGTTACCGGTGCCTTGCTGATAGAGCGCCAGGACCGAGCCGACGGAGTCGAACTGGTCGGCATAGATGGCGTTGACGTCGCCGACTTGCAGCACCTGGGCGTTGTTGTTTTCGCCGAAGCTCTGGTCGACCACGGTTTCGTTGGTTTGCCCATATTGGTTGACGGTGGCTTCGCTGGCGGTTTGTCCGCCTTGCCAGATTTCGGTGGCGTTGAAATCACCGAACTGATTGACGGTCACGGTGCCGCCGATGCCATCGCGCTGATCGCCGTAGGCGTAGTTGCCTTCGCCGGCCTGGTTGAGGTTGATCTGGCCGCCCATGTGGGCGATCTGTTCGGCGGTGGCGTAGTTGGTGCTGCCGTACTGGATGATCACCGCGTTGTTGCCGACGCCCAGTTGAATCTGCTCGATATTGGCTTCGTTGTTGTCCCCGAACTGCAAGGTCTGGCCTTTAGTGGCTTCCTGGCTGTCCTGGTAGACGAACGAGAAGTTGCCGCTGCCTTGCTGTTGTTGCAGCGCCTGGTTTTCGCCCATGCCAATCGACTGGCTGGCATGGCTGATGTTGAGGCTGCCGACCTGTTGCTGGGTGATGGTGCTGCCGTTCTCGAACAGTTGCTCGGCGTAACCGGCGTTGTAGTCGCCGAGTTGGTCCTGGGAGATGGTGCCGGTGGCAGTGTCTTGTACTGCCGCAGCATCGTTACCCTGGCCGAGTTGCTGTTGGGTGGCGGTGCTGAACGGCGCCGCGGTCTGTTTCACGTCGGCAATGTTGGCGGTGCCGAGTTGGGTCTGGGTGGAAACGCTGTCGTCGGCCAAGGCCTGGGCACTGACAATGACCAGGATGGCAGCGGTGAGGGGCGTCAATTTGAACATGATGAAACCTCCAAGGTGATTGCAGTGCTTAGCGATATTGTTTGACCGAAACGCTCATGCCGTTCCCGGACTGGGTCACGGCGCTGGAAAGCCCCGTGCCGGCCTGGTCGATGCTGGCGTCGTTGTTATTACCGTTCTGGGAAATCTGCGCGCGGTTGTGGCTGCCGTTTTGCGTGATCGAGGCGTCGTTGCCATAACCTTGCTGGGTGATCTGTGCCATCAGGTCGCTGCCCTGTTGCAGGATGTAGGCTTCCTGATTGCTGCCCGACTGGACGATCCGTCCGAGCAAGCCCTGACCGTTCTGTTGCAACAACGCGACGTTGGCCTGGCCGAGCTGGTTGATCAGCGCTTGCTGGCCAAGCGGCGGTGGCAGTTCACCGAGATCAGCGCTGGGGGCCAGGTCGTCGTTGTCCATCAAATCGTCGGCGCGCACGCCCGCACTGCTGCAAAGCAGAAGCAGGCAGAGCAGGGCGGCGGTCGGCGTTTTCATGGTGTTGTCCTGTTGGAAGAGGCCGGCCCCACCCACCGGATCGGCGGGTGGGGCGAGGGCTCAGTTGGCGATGACCGTCACGGTGCGCACGGTGCCTTGGGACGAGCGGATGGTTGCTGTCGGGTTAGCCGACGGGACCACCGTGGTGCTGTTGTTCACCGTCAACCGCCAGCGACCGGTCACCGGTACGGTGGTGGTACCCAAGGTGACCAGCCCGGTCGGGGTGGTGACCTGCACGGTGATGGTGTTGCCGGTGATCACCGATGAGGTGCCCGCAAAGTCCCAGGTGAAGCGGTTGTTGGAGCGAGCCGACACCGTCGCCGTGGTCACTGTGAAGGTTTCCGCAGCAGGCCGTGGCGAGACTTGCACCGTGACAGTCGCCGGTGTCGACAGGGCGCCGAAGCTGTCCCTGGCGATGTAGGTGAAGGTCGTGGTGAAGGCCGTGGTGACTGTGGCCGGAGGGTTGTAGGTGATGACGGTGCCGTCAGTGGTGACGGTGCCGCGACCCGCTGCCGGTTGGGTCAGGCTGGCGACGGCCAGCGGTACGTTGCCTTCCGGATCGGTGTCGTTGGCCAGCACGTTGATGGGTATCGACACGCCCAGAGTCGCGATGCTGTCGGCAACCGCCACCGGTGGCCGGTTCGGCGCGACGGTGATGGTCACGGTTGCCGCAGTGGTCGAGGCCAGGCCTTTGACGTCTTGAGCCTTGTAAGTGAAGGTCGTGGTCAGCGGCGTGGTGACGACGGCTGGCGGGGTGTAGACCACCGAAGTGGTGCCGCTCAATGCCACGGTGCCTTGCCCGGCAGCCGGTTGGGTCAGCGCGCTGATGCTCAGCGGCGTGTTGCCGTCGGGGTCACTGTCGTTGGCCAGCAGGTTGAGCGTCAGTGGCACGCCGAAACTGGTGCTGCCGGTGTCGGCGACCGAGAGCGGCGCCTGGTTCTCGCCAGTATCCGGTGCAGAACCCACCACCACGACAAGCTCGGTATCGCTGCCGCCGGAAGCGGATTTGACGGTGACACTGGCGGGTGGCTGGGTCAGATCGGCGACGGTGAGTTTTTGCAGGGTGCCGGTTTTCGACAGGCGTCCGTAACCCTGGGCGACCATATCCGGCACCGCCACTTCGTCAGTAGAGGTGGCCTCGATCAGCAGGCTGTGATTGCTCCAGCTGTAGCGCGCGGTCTGGATTTTCACCAGGTCGGTGACCTTGCTCGAGACGGCCGTCGGCCGGGTGGTACCGGCCGGGTTGGTCGCGGTGAGCACCACCACTGCCGGCACGGTGGTCCCCGTCAGGCGATGGCCGAAGAACTGGCCATTGTTGTCGCCGAGCATGTTGGTCAGGCAGGGCGTTTGCGGTGGTCCGGGCACAAGGGCCACGGTTTCGCGGAAGCACAGGCTCGAGCCATTGGTCGATTTACCAAACACTTCTACCCGGGTACTGCTGGTGCCCGGGCCTGAAGACGTGCGGCGGTAAGTGGCGCGACCAATTTCCACAGGGGTTTGCGCACGGTTGTCGAGGACTTTGCCGGACACGGTAAAGAGGTTGGTCTGGATGGTCCCGGCAGGCCCCTGCACACGCAGGAAGTTGTTGTTGAACGGGCTGCCGGTGACCGCTTCGCTAAGGTTCGGATCGCCGACGTAAGTCTCGGTGGAACCGGTGTCCGGGTTCACTTCGGCGTACGGTCCGTTGACGCTGCGCAGGAACGGCCCGAGCTGACCATTGAGTGCCCCGCTGAAGTTGCCCGGCGCGCCGATACCGATATCGCGAGTGATGTTGATCGCCCGACGGCCCGGTGTGGTGACGTTGACCGTTTCCACGCCGTACGGGTGGGTGATGGTGTAGGTCCCGGCAACAGGCACGTTCACCCGCAGACGAATCCGCGCGAAGCTTGCCTGATCGCCGTCGACAGGGTTTTCCGCAGCGAAAGCCGCTTCGATCCCGGCCACGTAGGCATCCACACCATAGCCGCCGACATCGGCGATGTTGGTCTCGGCGAGGTACCAGAACGCTTCCGGTGGCCAGTTATCCGGGAACACCATCGGTTGGGTGTCATCGAACACCCCCGGTTCCGGGTTCAGGATGCACATGTAGGTTGGCGCGCCAGGAGCGCTCGGTACCCGCGAACTGGTCGCCCGCGACTGGCACAGTTCGAGCGACAGCAGTGTGTTGTCCTGATACCACATCGGGAATTTGCCGGTGGCAAAGGTGTAGGGGCCGGGGTCGACGGCAGCGAGTTGCGCGAACGCACTGCCGGACAGCGATAGAGTCAGTCCCAGGGCGTTGAGCGCCAGGCGTGGCAATTTGTTCATGATGCCTCCTGATGAGGATCTGGGCAGGTGCGCGTTCATTGCACGACGACCACTTCTTCGGTATCGCTGCCGCCATTGGATGACGTCACTCGAACCTTGGCCGGTGGAATCGGCGAGATGCCGGTCGACAGGGATTTCACCGCGCCGTCGCCGCTGAGGGCGCCGATGGCGACACCCGTGCCGGAGGTGGCAGTGAGGACCGGTGGCGATGTTTCGTCGCTGGTCGAGGCCACGATCGAGATCTGTCCGGTGCTCAGGCTGTACTGGGCCTGCGAAATCACCACCAGGTCAGTCAACGGCGTGGGCACCGTGGTCGGCGTGCTGGTCGGGATGGCCAGGTGGTTGTCGGCGGTCACCTGCAAGGTGCTCGGCAACGTCGGGTTAGTGGCGGACTGGGCGTACCAGTGGCCGGCGGTGTTGGCTTCGGTCAGGTTCAACACCGGGCTGTTGCTGTCCAGGGTCACGGTGGCCGGTGGTGGTGGAGCCATGACGAACACGTCCTGCTGAGCCACTGGGCCACTGGCACCGGCCTTGCGCGAGTAAGTGCTGCGCTCGGCAATGATCGGGGTGGGGCGAACCACCGTCGACAACTTGCCGGAGATGGCCATCACGGTCGTACGCAAGTCCAGCCCGTTAGGCCCTTCGATGCGGATGAAGTTGGTGTTGAAAGGGCTGCCGGTGAAGGCTTCTTCCAGGTTCGGGTCGCCAACGAATTTCTCGGCTTGACCGGTGACCGGGTTGGTTTCGGTGTAGGGACCGTTGACGCTGCGCAGGAACGGGCCGATGTCACTCTTGAGCGCGCCGTCGTAGGTTTTCGGCGTGCCGATGCCGATGTCGCGGGTCATGTTGATCGCGCGACGCCCACCGGCGGGAACGTCAAAGATGTCGACGCCGTAGGGGTGGGTGATGGTGTAGACACCGGCAGTGGGCACGTCCACCCGAATGCGGATGCGGCCAAAACTGACTTGGTCGCCTTCCACCGGTTCTTCAGCGGCGAAGGCGGCTTCCACGGCGCTGACGTAGGTCAGGTCGATGCCCCGTGCGGCATCGACGATTGAGCCGTCGCCGGTGAACCAGAACGCCTCATCGGGAAAGTTGCTCGGGAAAACGATGGGCTGCGTGTCGTCGAAAACGCCAGGGGTCGCACCCAACAGGCACATGTAGGACGGCGCACCGGGTGCACTGGCAACCCTGGAGCTGAGGGCCTTGGACAGGCACAAGTCGAGGGTTCGACCATGGGTGTCCTGATACCAGGCGGCAAACGAACCGTTGGCTGGCACATAGGGGCCGGGGTCAACGGCAAACAGCGCTGCCTGGGCAACACCTTGGGCCAGAGCGGAAACGACCAGCGCGGCCGCAGTTTTGGACAGTAAAGGGTGCATGAGTTAATCCCTCTATCGGAATGCCTGTCCCATGGAGACGGGCCAGTTGAGGGGGGCAGCGCAAATTGCATACCAATTGGCGGGAATGGGCGGGAGAGGGCCGGGGTATGGGGGTTGGGGTAGCGCAGAGGATGAGCGGGGGGAATAGCGGAGCGGGCGAGTGTCCCCAGTATTGGGGGCGGATGGGGCAGTGGGGAATGGGGCAAGCTTCCTCGCCACAGGGTTGGTGCGCACCGCCAAAGGAATTCTCTATTTTGATGGTGATAAACATGTTTATAAGCGAGCGTTGAAAGACACTCGGTGTTACGTCATAAGCGGCTACAACGCCTTGCGCCGTTGCCTACGCGTACGCCAGAATCCGCCGGCTTGTGCGCCTTGCCCTTGGCCTCTATCGTTTGCCTGCCACTGCCCATCAGTGGTCGGGTTTAGTAGCCCGTGGTAATTCAGGCTGCACGTGCATCCGTCGGACAGGGTTTTCATATCTGTGCTTGATGGTGGCTGTACGTAGGGCGCTTCGGCGCGCCGGCTTGCTGAGTTCCCCGGTCTACTAACCTGCGTACAGCTGCCACCCCTTTCGTTTAGTAGCGAGAAGGGTTGGCACCTTCTTCACCATCGACGCAGCGGTGGATGACGAAACGTTGCTGGTCGAGGTCTACGAATCGATATCAACGGCCCGCAAGATGGTCAACGATTTCGTCGAGCTGACGGACGGCCCGCGACGCCATACGATGCTGGTGTTGCATCGGTCGCTCGTGATGGGTGAGTTAGCGGTCAATCGGATACTGGATAACCACAAGCCCGGCTAATCGCTGGACCCTGTAGGAACGAAGCCTGCTCGCGAAGGCGTCAGGTCTGACACACCGCGTTATCGTTCTTCGCGGGCAAGCCTCGCTCCTACACACAAAAATCGGGCCCAACACCTGTAGGAGCAAAGCTTGCTCGCGAAGGCGTCGGACCTGACACACCTCGTCATTGTTCATTGGTGGGGGCCGCCCCAGCATTTCCTTAGCTTGCTTGCATTGGGTCAAACCCCAAACACTGGGCTATACCCCCTCTATAGGGGAATCGCCTGGATCATCGCCAATGAACATGCATGCACCAACGCACCGGCCTGAGGAAGGCGACATTCGCTTGAGCTCGCGCAAGCAGCCGTTCAATCTGCTGCGCTGGTTTTCGCTGATCAGCATGGCGGTGATTGCCACCGTGGCGGTGGCGCTGGGGGCGGTGTCTACGCAGTTTGTAATTACCGAAAGCGTGCAGCGCGATGCATTGCTGACCGCGCAATTCATTCAGGCGATTGCCTCGGCCGAGGTGCGCCACGTCTCGATCCCGAATGTGCGGACCATGGGCGAACTGGTCGACCCGCGCCAGGACAAGGACTTTCCCGATGTCGACCCGGCGGCCCGCGCCAATGCCCGGGACGAATTCCTCGACCACATCGCCAACTTGCCGGACGTGATCCTGGCCAACGTCTATGCCCCTGATCGCACGGTGATCTGGTCCACTAACCCGGCACTGATCAACACCAGGATTCACGCCGACGAAGACCTGGACCACGCCTTTGAATTCAAGGTCCCGGTCTCGGCCAGTTATCACGACATTGACGAGGCGCGGATGGAGCAGAAATTCGTCGTGCCCCCGGACTTTATCTTTATCGAAAACTACATCCCGCTGTTCGATGCCGACGGCAAGAACGTCACGGCGATGGTCGAGATCTACAAGGAACCCAAGGACCTGATCAGCCGCATCGAGCGCGGTCTGGCGCTGATCTGGCTGGCCACGGCGCTGGGTGGCGGGTTGATTTACCTGGGCTTGTACTGGATCGTGCGCCGAGCGGCGATCCTGCTGGCGCAACAACAAAAACAACTGATCACCAACGAAACCTTTGTCGCCCTCGGCGAGATGTCCTCGGCCGTCGCCCACAGCCTGCGCAATCCATTGGCGACCATCCGTTCCAGTGCCGAGCTGGCCCTGGAGTTCGACAACGGCCCGGCGCACAAGAACATCCACGACATCATCGGCCAGGTCGATCGCATGTCGAAGTGGGTCCGCGAGTTGCTGCAATCCTTGCGCCCGCTCAACGACGATCCCGAACCGGTGAACCTGGTGGCGGCGATCCATGACAGCCTCACCGCGTTCGAGCAGCAAATTGCCAAGGCGAAGGTTCAGGTGGTGTTCAATCCGCGACAGACACCGATGGTCCTCAGCCAGCAGGTGCAACTGACGCAGATCCTCAACAGCCTGATGGCCAACGCCCTGGAAGCCATGGACAAGGGCGGTACGCTGACCGTCACTCTGGAACCGACCGATGCCCGGGGCATGTGCGTGGTGGTGAGCGATACCGGCAAAGGCATGAGCGAAGAACAGCGCAAGATGGCCTTCCGGCCGTTCTTCACCACCAAGCAGGGCGGGCTTGGCGTCGGGCTGGTGCTGGTCAAGCGCATCATGGAGCGTTTTGGTGGTGCGGTGGCTCTGGGCAGTCGGGAAGGCGAGGGCACGTGCGTGCGTCTGTCGTTCAAGCTGATCCCCTGAAAACGGGGATGAACTTTCCCCGTTAGCGGGTGTCATGGCCCAGTCGTTTTGTCAGGATTGGTGGGAAGGTTTTGTAACGTATTGTTTTAAAAGGTATTAGTTCTTTGGCGTTAGGTCGTGTGAAGTCTGGCGAGCTAATTGCAAAACCCCATTACCCCCTTCACGATTTCGAGGCGGCTGGTGATGGATACAAAAGCGCGGCACCCCTGCAAGTGGTTCGGCCTGTTGCCCCCCCTGAGTATCCTTCTGGCGATGACGCTGGGCACCACAACCGTGCGCGCCAGCCAGATTGACGATGAGCGCCAGCCCGAGCCTTCCGATCCTTCGGCCTACTACGACGAGCCGGCAGATGAGCCGGCCGCCCTGAACGCCATTCTGACCATGCCCGATGCCAACGAAGATTCCTTCGACTTGCCCGATGGTGTCAAAGGCAGCCGTGACGACACGCGCAAGGAAAACATCCTGCCGCCGACGGTGCAGACCAGTTTCAACTACCCCACCAATGGCAAGCCGAGCCCGTTGTTCGGCGCCCAGCCATTCACCCAGCAACTGGTGCTGTTCGAAGAGTTCGGCCCGGAAAAACTCGACCCCACCACACCCGCCGCGCCGCTGGGCTTTCCACCGGCCGCCGTGGGGCCGTTGCCCCAGCAGGACCCGACCAACGCAGCGCGCAGTGCGCCGCCGAGCGCCGCCCTCGACGCCTTTTTGCGCCAACCGGGGCTGACGCCGTTCCCCAGCCAGTTCTCCAACGTGGTGGACCGCAACCCGTGGCAGGCGCAGATCGAAGTGTTCCTCAACCGCCATATCGGCTCGTCGGCGGAAGGTCGTCCACCAGGAAAGGGCTGGTCGCACCAGCGCTGGAACGAGTTCTACCCGCAAGTGGCCTACAAAACCGTGCAAACCGGGGCGCGGCTCAACAGTGGTTGGCGTGACGCGCGGCAGATGCACGGTTATGCCGTGGGTGAATTCGGCCCCGGTGGCCTTTATCACAACGTCGCCGGGGTGCCGGCCACCGATGGCACCGCCAAAGGTGTCGACCCGCGCTTCCACCCGAACATGCCGGTGCAGAACCACAACTCGGTGTGGACTTTCGACGGCACCTTGCCGCCCAAACTGTTGATGGTGCGGTACGGCCAACCGGTGTTGATGCGCCACTACAACGGCTTGCCGATCGACCCGTCGGCGAACATGGGGTTCGGCCTGCACACCATCAGTACCCACGAACACAACGGCCACGCGCCAGCGGAAAGCGACGGCTATGCCAACGCGTTCTTTTTCCCCGGCCAGTATTACGACTATCGCTGGCCGATCCAGTTGGCCGGTTACGACAGCATCAACACCAAGGCTGAAGACCCGCGTGCAGCGTTTCCGTGCGCGCCGGGTGAAACCCTGTGGACCAACGACCTGAGCCCCAGCCGCAAGACCTGCGACCACGGCACGATCAAGATCCGCGGCGACTGGCGCGAAACCATGAGCACCCACTGGTTCCACGACCACATGCTCGATTTCACCGCGCAGAACGTCTACAAGGGCAACGCGGCGATGATGAACTACTACAGCGCTCTGGACCGTGGCAACGAATCGGTGAACGACGGCGTCAACCTGCGTTTGCCCAGCGGCAGCGCCTTGCCGTGGGGTAACCGCGACTACGACGTCAACCTGGTGTTCGCCGACAAGGCCTGGGATCAGACCGGTCAGTTGTGGTTCAACCCGTTCAATACCGACGGCTTCCTCGGTGACCAGGTGCTGGTCAACTGGCAGTGGAAACCGACCCTGGACGTGCGCGCCCGCAGCTATCGCTTCCGCATCCTCAATGGCTCGGTGTCGCGCTACTTCAAGTTCGCCATCGTCCGCGAAGTGAAGGGCAACAGTGGCGAATTCCAAGGGCCGAAAAACTCCGGTGTGTCCTATGCCCGTGTGCCGTTCCATATGATTGCCAACGACGGCAACATCATGGAACACACCGTTCCCTTCGACGGCACCATGGACCTCGACGCCGATGGCGATAAAAAGAACCACTTCGCGATCCTGCCCACCCAGGGCATCGCCGAGCGTTTTGACATCATCGTCAACTTCGCGAAAAACGGCATCAAGCCTGGGGACAAAGTGTTCGTGGTCAACCTGCAGGAACACGACGACGGCAAGGGCCCGAAAGACGTGATCAACCTGGCCGACGTGCTGTCGGAGAAATACCTGGCGGTGATCAAGCAATCGAGCAAAGGCCCGCAGTGGGACAAGGGTGATCCGGGCGTGGGCAAAGTCTTGCAGCTCAACGTCAAGGCTTACACCGGCCAGGACCTGGCCATGGACCCGGCGGCGTACGAACCGGCCAAACCGGGCAAAGCCGAAGGCATGGTGATGATCCCGCTGAAGATTCACCGCGACAACGCCGCCGACAAAGTGCTGCTGTCCCAGGCCCGTCACCGCACCTTCACCTTCGGCCGTTCCGACGGCACCGATGAAGCGCCGTGGACGGTCAAGACCGATGGCGGCTTCGGCTTCCACATGGACCCTCGGCGCTTGAACACGGCAACCCAGTTGAAAACCGGTCCGACCGATGCAGGTGTCAGTGGTTTCGGCACACTGGAAGTGTGGAACATCAAGGCGGGCGGCAAGGGCTGGAGCCACCCGGTGCACGTGCACTTCGAGGAAGGGATCATCCTCAGTCGCGGCGGCAAGACACCACCGGAATGGGAAAAATGGGCACGCAAAGACGTGTACCGCATCGGTTCGGAAAACGATGGCCTGGACAGCGTCGAGATGGCGATCAACTTCCGCGAATTCGCCGGGACCTACATGGAGCACTGTCACAACACCCAGCATGAAGACAACTCGATGCTGCTGCGCTGGGACATTGAGAAACCCGGGCAATTCCAGTTGATGCCGACTCCGCTGCCCAGCTGGGACGGGGTGCGTTACGTCAACTCGGCCGCGCTGCCAACCTTCCGCAATGGCGATGGCTTCGGCCCGCAAGTGCAGGTCAAGAAATGAACCGCCGGGTAGCCGACAAGCCGTTGTACACGCCGCGCTCCCGGGCGCTGGGCATGCACCTGATTCTGGTGTTGGTCACCTGTTTGCTGGCCAGTCAGGTGCTGCTCGCCCATGAACTGTCGCCGAGCGAGTCGGCGACACCCTGGGGCGGCGATTACTTCCCCAACACTCTGCTGACCGATCAGGACGGTCGGCAGGTGCGTTTCTTCGATGACTTGATCAAGGACAAGGTAGTGGTGATCAATTTCATATTTACTTCGTGCAGCGACTCCTGCCCGCTGGAAACCGCGCGCCTGCGTCAGGTGCAGAAGTTGCTGGGGGACCGGGTCGGCCAGGACATCTTCTTCTACTCCATCAGCATTGATCCGCTCAGCGACACGCCGGAGGTGCTGAAAGCTTACGCACAACGCTTCAAGGTCGGGCCGGGCTGGAAGTTTCTGACCGGTGAATTCGAAGCGGTCACCGATCTGCGAAAAAAACTCGGCTTGTTCATCGAAGGCGTCGACAACGGCCGCAGCAAGGATCACAACCTGAGCCTGATCGTCGGTAACCAGGCCAGTGGCCGCTGGATGAAGGCTTCACCGTTCGAGAACCCGTGGATCCTCGCCGATCAACTGGCCAACACCTTGCAGAACTGGAAACAGCCCAGCATTGAACAAAGCTACGCCAACGCCCCGGAGATTCGCCCGCCGAGCAACGGCGAAGAACTGTTTCGCACCCGTTGCGCCTCGTGCCACAGCCTGGGGCCGCAAGACGGGCAGGGCATTGGCATGCGCAGCATCGGCCCGGACCTGATCGGCGTGACCCGGCAACGGGAACCGGCCTGGCTCAACCGCTGGATTCGCGAACCAGACCGGATGCTCGCCGAAAAAGACCCGATCGCCGTGGAGCTTTATCAGCGTTTCGACAAGGTACCGATGCCCAACCTGCGCCTGGATGAGAACTCCGCGCAGTCGATCATCGATTTTTTGCAGGAAGAAACCGACCGCCAACAACCCCTGGCAGAGCAGGCACCAGAGGTGTCGCAGATGAACTAGCGGCTAAATAACATCATTGCCCCGTCGACCACGATCAATGCCACCTACACTCATCGTGACAACGGCTGAAAAAGGCTTGAGGCAAGCATCCAGGGACATTCCCATGCAGCTATCAGAACAACAAAAAGTACCTGCGCCGGCTCTGCCGACAGCAGAGCGCAAGGGCTGGGGCGGTCAGTTCAATCTGCTGCGCTGGTTTTCCCTGGCCAGTTTTTTCATCATCGGCGCCGTGGCGTTGGGCCTGGGCTACATTTCCACGCGTTTCGTGGTCACCGAAAGCATCGAGCGCGATGCCTTGTTGACCGCGCAGTTCATCCAGGCCATCGGCGATGCCGAAATTCGCCATGCCTCGATCAACCCCAACAGAACCATGGGCGAGATGCTCGATCCACGCCATGACAATGCCTATTCCGATGTGGACCCGGCGGCACGTGCCGCTGCGCGCACCGAATTCCTCGATCATGTGGAGCACCTGCCGGATACCCTGTTGGCCACCGTTTTTGCCCTGGACCGCACGGTAACCTGGTCGACCAACCCTGAAATGATCGGCATGCGCTTCGCTGACGACGAAGAACTGGATGAGTCCTTTGAAATGAAGGTGCCCGTGTCCTCCAGCTACCACGAGATCGATGAGGAGCGCCCCGAGCAAATGCTGTTGCGCAAGCCGCAATTGCTGTTCATCGAGAACTACATCCCGATGTTCAACGCCGACAAAAGCAAAGTGATCGCCATGGTGGAGATCTACAAGGAACCGGCGGACCTGGTGGAACGTATCCAGCGCGGCTTCAAGTCGATCTGGATCGCGACCTTGCTCGGCGGTGCGGCGATTTACCTGGCGTTGTTCTGGATCGTGCGCCGGGCCGCGAAGCTGCTGCAAAGCCAGCAGAAACAATTGATCAGCAACGAGACCTTCGTCGCCCTCGGGGAAATGTCCTCGGCAGTCGCACACAGCTTGCGCAACCCGCTGGCGACCATCCGCTCCAGCGCCGAACTGGCCCAGGAAGTGGCGAGCCAGGGCGCGCAGAAGAACATTGGCGACATCATCAATCAGGTCGATCGCATGTCCCGCTGGGTCCGCGAGTTGCTGGTGTCATTGCGGCCGATGAACGACGACAGTGAGTCGGTGGACCTGGTGCTGGCCATCGACGACACCCTGAGCGCCTTCGACCCACTGATCAAACGCTCGAACGTGGAGGTGCGGTTTACCCCGCAGAGCCTCCCGCCGGTGGTCAGCCAGCCCGTGCTGCTCACCCAGATTCTCAACAGCCTGTTCGCCAATGCCCTGGAAGCCATGCCCAAGGGCGGCGTGCTGAGCGTCGATATCGAAACACCCAAGCCTGGGCAGTTGCGCATGATCCTGACCGATACCGGCAAGGGCATGACCAAACAGCAGCAACAAATGGTCTTCAAACCGTTTTTCACCACCAAGCAGGGCGGTTTGGGCGTCGGCCTGGCTTTGGTCAAACGAATAATGGAACGCTTCCAGGGCTCGGTCGAACTGACCAGCCAGGAGCAGGAAGGAACCCGCGTTTGTCTCAACTTTAAAGTGGCAACGGGAGGGGACTATGGAGCACAGCATATTGCTGGTCGAGGATGATGAGCTCCTCGCCGAGAACATTCAGACCTACCTGGAGCGCAAAGACTTCGAGGTGACGGTCTGCCACTCGGCTGAGGACGCACTGGAGCAACTGGGCACTTTTGTCCCGGACGTGGTGCTGACTGACAATTCGCTGCCGGGCATGAGCGGGCACGACCTGATCCAGAAGCTGCGCATCAGCGCGCCGGATCTGAAAGTGATCATGATGACCGGTTACGGCAATGTCGAAGACGCCGTGGTGGCGATGAAAGAGGGCGCGTTCCACTACGTCACCAAACCGGTGGCGCTGCCGGAACTCAAGCTGCTGCTGGACAAGGCCCTGGCCACCGACCGCATGGAACGCACGCTGTCGTTCTACCAGGAACGCGAGGCGCAGAAATCCGGGGTGCAGGCGTTGATCGGTGAATCGGCGCCGATGCACTACCTCAAAGACACCATCGGCCAGTTGCTCGACGCCGAACGGCGCATGGCCAACACCGACCTGCCGCCGGTGCTGGTGGAAGGCGAAACCGGCACCGGCAAGGAACTGGTGGCCCGGGCGCTGCATTTCGACGGCCCACGGGCCAAAGGCCCGTTTATTGAATTCAACTGCGCCTCGATTCCCTCCAACCTGGTTGAATCGGAACTGTTCGGCCACGAGAAAGGCGCCTTCACCGACGCCAAGGATCGCCGGGTCGGGCTGGTGGAAGCCGCCGATGGCGGGACGCTGTTTCTCGATGAAGTCGGCGAGATGGACCTGTTGCTCCAGGCCAAACTGCTGAAGTTGCTGGAAGACCGGACCATTCGCCGGGTCGGTTCGGTGAAGGAACGCAAAGTCGATCTGCGGGTGATCAGCGCCACCAACTGCAACCTCGAACAAATGGTCCAGCAGGGCAAGTTTCGCCGCGACCTGTTCTTTCGCCTGCGGATTATCTCGATCAAGGTGCCACGCCTGCACGCCCGCGGTGCCGATGTGTTGCTGCTGGCCCGGCATTTCCTGGCGATCCACGGCAAACGCTATGGCAAGCCGCACTTGTATTTCAGCGATCAGGCCGAGGAGTTGCTGCTCAGCTACACCTGGCCGGGCAACGTGCGCGAGTTGCGCAACATGCTGGAGCAAACCGTGTTGCTGGCTCAGAACGAATCCATTGCCGCGCATCAATTGAACGTCTGCCAGAGCCTGGTGGATGAACCGTTTGTCTTGCCGGAAACGCACTACATCGAACCCCGGCAACACAACCACGTCGAATCGATGAACCTGCCGGAAGTCGAGCGCGACATGGTGCGCAAGATGCTCGACAAGACCGACTGGAATGTCACCAAGTCGGCGCGTCTGCTGGGTTTGAGCCGGGACATGTTGCGTTACCGGATTGAAAAACTGGGTTTGGCGCGCCCGGACAAGCGTCAGTGGTAGGTGTCGCGACGGACTGATGGTCGGTTGTTTGTCAGAGGACGACGAGAGGTGGGTCAGCTCGGTGGAAAATCCACGGAGGCTGTGCCTAACTGATTTTTCCCCTTTGATGGAGAGGCGGGCTATGCGGCATAGAGGGACGCAATACTGGCTCTGGAGCAACAGGCAATTACACGGTCGCAATCACGAAGAGGTCTTGCCGGACGGTACGCAGATCGACATTCAGGCCCGGTTCAATCGCGAGCAGATGACCCAGGTGTTCATCGGGGTGTATGCCGTCGATGGTGCACCGCTGGCGGAAGAATTTTATGACCGTGAGAGCCATCCCACCCTGGTGAAAGCGCTGGAATGGGGCTGCGCCCGCGCCCAGGCGATTCTCAACACGATGACGGCGTTCCGTGCGCCCCATCGCATTCAACTGACGTTGGGGGTGGTGCTGGATGATCCTTGCGCCTTGGCCCTGCGTCACATGGAAATGTCCGACGAAGAAGCCCTGCGGCTCAAGCGTCAGGATGCCTGGGACGAATACCTGAAAGCCAAGCAAGCGGTGCTGGAGATGATGCGCGCCGATAAAGTCGACAGCGAGATCTGGGAGCGCCAGAAGCGTCGCCTGCGGGACGCCATCGATCGCCGCGCGGCGCTGCGCCACACCTGGCCCTGCGACTGACGCTCAAGGCATCGCCTGGACCTGGCGGGTGAGGCAGGCCAGCAGGCACGACGGGTCGAGCACTTCGTCATTCACATAGATCCCGCGCTCGGGGTCGTAGGAGCGGATGAACACCCGCACATTGGCATCCGCCACGGTGGGCAACCGGGAGTCGTAGAACACATGTTCGCTGGCAATCGGGATGAAATCCTGGGGCGCGGTCGGGATGTACGCACGCGGCGGCACCGGGTTCAGCGTCGGCGGCGCCGGATGGGCGAAGGGCTGGTTGGGGCCGTAGTAGATCATTTCACTGCTGGAACTGTCGGTCTGCATGGGGCTGTCGTCCGCCAGTGCAGCGCTGGCGGCAGTCAGAACAGCTAAGAAGAACAGCGTGTGTTTCATGGCGACACCTGCGCAATCGGTTGTCCCGCATTTCCCCAAGGCTTTTAACTATAGCTGCCGTACGGCGACGCGTTCGCGGTGCCCGGATTACAAGATCGCAACAAAGCCTCGATGTGGTTTTCTCGGGGGCTGATCTAGACTCGTGCCGGTCAATAAAAACGAGATCTGGAGTGCGCAATGGACATGCCGACTAAACAACAAGCCGTCGCCAGCAACCGCGAGGCCTGGAACGATTCCGCAAGACACCACAAAGACAATCCTGAATGGCAGGTGCTGCTTGACGCCGTCAGCCGGCCTGACTTCAGTCGCATCGACGACACTTTGCGCGGTGTGCTGGAACAGGTGGGCGTCGAGGGCCGGGACCTGGTGCAACTGGGCTGCAACAACGGCCGTGAAAGTCTTTCGCTGTTCGCCTTGGGCGCGCGCAGTGTGGTGGGGGTTGATCAGTCCGCCGCGTTTCTTGAGCAGGCCCGGGAACTGGGGGCCCGTTCACCCCATGACGCCGAATTCATCGAAGCCGATATTCATCAACTGCCGGCGGAGCTTGAGGGGCGATTTGATGTGGCGCTGATCACCATCGGTGTCTTGAACTGGATGCCTGACATCGCCGAATTCTTCCGCCACGTTGCGCGCATTCTCAAGCCCGGTGGCGCGCTGGTGATCTACGAAACCCACCCGTTCCTGGAAATGCTCGACCCCGAAGCCGCCGACCCGTATCGCCTGCAGAGCTCGTACTTTCGCAGCGAACCGTTTGTGCAGCACCAGCCGATCGTCTACGAAGGCAAGGTCGAACAGCCAGCGGCGGCGTCCTACTGGTTCGCCCACACCCTCGGCGCCATCTTCACCGGCGCCATCGATGCCGGGTTGCAGATCAGCCACTTCAAGGAATACCCGCATTCCAACCGCGAAGAACTGTATGACCGCTATGAACAGCAAGTGGCGCAGTTGCCGTTGTGCTTTACGTGGGTGGCGGTGAAGTTGTAGGAGCAAAGCTTGCTCGCGAAGGCAATCTCAGGGACGCCATCGCGGGCAAGCCTTGCTCCTACAGATAAACGGCCCGCACTCGGTTTTCAGGCCCCAGCTGCCGCCTCTGTCACCACTGGCCGGCCCGGTTTGCGCAACGGGTCGAGGCGTGAGCCTGTGTAGCGGGTTTCGCGGAAGAAGCGCCAGCGGCCGCCGAACAGGCCGTAAACGTGGGCCACGCGACCCTGTTCGTGGTAGCCCATGCGAATGTGCAGCTTGAGCGCCGGGATGTTGTGGGTTTCGCAGACGTCCACCACCTTGTTGCAGCCCTGGGCGGCCATCGCTTCCCAGAGGGCGACTTGAACATCCACCGACAGGCTGGTACCGAAATAGGCCCGGATCATTTCACCGCCGAATTCGAAGAACTCCCCTGGTTTGACCGGGAACCAGCAGCCGTAATAGTGACGGTCGTGGTAGTCGCGGGTGCTGCCCCAGATGAACCCGACTGCATGGCCTTCATCGTCCAGGTACATGTGCCCGGTGTGACCTTCGGCGGCGAGTTCGGCCATGGTCCCGACGCGGTCGCCAAAGTGTTTGGTGAAGGCGATGGCGTTGTCCGGGGTGATGGTCACCTGACGCAAGCCGGAATAGGGCCGCAATTTGTGCGGCGGCACCGGGCTGACCAGGTCGCGCTCCATCCACAACAGCTCCCAGTGGAAGTACACGTAGCGTTTCCAGAAGGCCTTGAACAGGTTGCCCAGACCCTTTTGCCTGATGCGTTCGCGCAGCTTTTCGATGACGTTCATAAAGCCCTCCGTGGCCAAGGCCAGGGTGTTGTGGATGACGCTTTTGATGGGTATAGATCAAGGCCGGGACTTCATGTCAAAGCGCCAGCTTTGAATATGTTGCAACGTATGTAACTTATTCGAGTGCCGCTGTGCCGGCCTGTAAATCCCTGCTCACAACGGCGTAGGACACTCGCTCAACACCCGCAAGGCGCCGCTCTAGCACTTGGGTTAGCGACTCGCCGGGGTTCAGATACGCATCGCCGAAATCCGCTCCGAGCTGGTTCGGATGAGCGACGATTTCCAGCAGACCGTCGGTCGGCACGGGGGCGTTTCGAAGGTCTACGGGGGTGCAGACATAGTCCGCCGTTGCACCGGATAAATTCTGCAGGCGCCGGTTGAGCAAACTCTTGAACACGCGTTTGGGCAGGCTCAGGTTTTGCCCCAGATTCCGTGCCAGGCGCACCGCCACCCCTTGCCGTGCGGCAAAGCGCGCGACAATCTCGCCGATGGGCCAGATGTTGTGCACGTGCTGATGGGAATCGAGGTGGCTGGGCCGCACGCCGTTGTCCACGCAGCGTTGCCATTGCGCTTCGAGTTCGTCCATCACCGCTTCGCGGTCCAGGCGATTGAGCCAGAGGGTGTGGCGGGGCAGGTTGAGGTCGAACTCGCCCTGGCTGTCGCAGAACGTCGAGCGTTCGAGAATGCCCTGGCTCAGTGGTCGACCATAGGTGAGGTTGAAGTGCAGGCCGATCCGTCCCTTGAGCAGTGGATGCTGGGCCATCTGGCACGCGGCTTCGAACGCCGGCATGTTGGCCATGGCCGTGGCGGAACTGATGACCCCGGCCTGGAAGGCGCCGAGGATCACCGCGTTTTCGCACGGGCTGAGGCCGAAGTCGTCAGCGTTGACTATGACTTGGTGCGGCATGTTCGCCCTCCGTGGTTTTTTCAGTAGGCGCCGGGCCTTTGGTCACCGGCACAGGTGCCGTGACTGCGGCTGCCGACCGTTTCGCCCGCCATTTTTGCAAGGCCGGTTTCAGCCGTTGCCACACACGCAACGCCAACCCCAGCGCGAGACCACTGGGGCGCCAGGAATAGAAACTCCAGCGCCAGTGTTCCAGTTGCCCGGTCATGCGCTCGTGGAGTTGATGACTGGAGTTTTCCAGGCTGACCCGCGAGGCGTCGATCCAGCGCCAATTGTCGTCCAGGCCCCAGCGAATCCACTCTTCGAGCAGCACCCGGCCGCTGCCGAGGTCGGCGTATTGCGGCAGGAACGCCAGGTTGTAGTCGTACAGCCGACCCTGTTCCAGCAAGCCGAGGCGATAGCTGATGCAGCGCCCCTCCAGCTCCAGCAGCACCACCCGTACCAGACCGCGGTCGGCGAGGGCGGTGAAGGCGCGGTCCATCCATTGTCGATGACGTTCGTCGGCGAAGATGCCGACGCCTTCATCGCCTTTCCAGCTCACCGCTTCGACTTCGCTGATGGCCTGCAGCAGCGGGCCCATGGTCGAGGCGTCCGGCGTAATACGCCGCACCTCGGCGCCACACGCGGCGATACGTTTGCGCGCGCGGCGCAGTTTGTAGCGCGGATCGCCCGAGACTTCCTGGCGATCCGTTTCGCTGATCAGGTGGACCGGCGCCTTGCAACTCAGGCGCCGTTCACCGGTGGAACTGTGGGCCATCCATACCGTCAGGGCACTTTCTTCGCCTGCGGGTTCGGACAGCTCGTTAAGTTGCAGCAAGGCATGGGGCAAATGACGACGGATCACGATCAGCGCCTTGCGGATGCTCTCGGCATCGAGGCAGGCGAGCAGCGCCAGGCGATCGGTCAGCGGGTAGCCGAGGTGATGCAACACCCGGAACGGCCAGCCGGCGATGCGTTCGCGCGTCGCCACCAACGGCAGGCACAGCGCCAGTTCATCACCCTGCCAGCCGAGCAGCACGTGCAGGCGTTCGCCGTCCTTGAGCGCCTGTTCCGCAGCGCCCAGCCAGGCCAGGGTGTTGAACGGTGTGTGGTCCGTCACTCGCAGGCGCAGTGCTTCATAAGCCACTGCCGGAAAGTCCGGAGCGCACAGTGAAGTGCGCCATTCGAATCGCGTCGCCATCAGGTCAGGTCGCCTCTGCTGCAACAGGGGCCCGCGTCGGTTTGCGCAAGGCATCCAGACGTGAACCGCTGTAGCGGGTTTCTCGGTAGAAACGCCAGCGACCAAACAGCTCGTAGACGTTCATGATGCGTCCTTGCTCGTTGTACCCCATGCGAATGTGCAGCTTGAGCGCCGGGATATTGTGGAATTCACAGACATCCACCACTTTATTGCAGCCTTGGTCGGCCATGGCTTTCCACAGGTCCAGTTGCAGGTCCACCGAAAGCGTGGTGCCCCAGTAGGCACGGGTCAGTTCGCCACCGAATTCGAAGAACTCGCCAGGCTTCACCGGAAACCAGCACCCGTAATAGTGTTTGTCGTGGTAGTTGCGCGCCGCGCCCCAGATGAATGCCACCGCGTCACCTTTATCATCCAGGTGCATTTGGCCGGTGTAACCCTCGCGGGCCAGCTCGGCCATGGTTCCCACGCGGTCGCCGAAGTAACGAGCGAAGGCGCTGGCGTTGTCGGGGGTGATGTTGACGACCCGCAGCGGCGGATAAGGTCTGAGTTTGTGCGGTGGTACCGGGCTGACCAGATCGCGCTCCATCCACAGCAGTTCCTGGTGGGAATACACGTAATGCTTCCATACCTTGTTGACGGTGGCGCGCAGGCCTTTTTGTCTGATGTGTTCGCTGAGTTTCTTCAAAATACTCATGTTATTAACTCCTGACGGGATCGGCCGTGAGTGGAGTAATACAACGCGCGGCGATAAGCCTGCGCGGCCATGCATTCGAAGGGCGGTCATGAGGCGATCCAGCTCAGGGCGAACAGGGTTTGTCCTGGCAGGTCGAAGCTGACGCGACCGTCCTGGCAGTGAAACGGTGCGTCGCGGCTGCGGTTGTCGGCACCGAAGTAGCGCAAGGAACCTTTGGCCAACGGGCAGTTCGCCCCGGTCAGGTCCACCCGTTGCAAGCGCGTGCCTTTGTTGACTCCCAGCAGGCTGCGTTGCAGCTCGGTGGCCGTGGCCAGCGCGTCAACCTCGAAGGCGTCGTTCTCCAGGCGCATCACATTCTGCAGCCAATGCTCCTGGATGAACTGTTGGGCCAGGCCCACCGGCTTCATCTCGAAATGATTGTCATCGAGGACTTTGAGCATGCCTTTGGGGTAGTTCGGCTCATCGGCGGCCTGGAACCAGTTGAGCATCTCCAGCAAGCCGTCCTGGGCCGAATTGATCGCCACCGAGGCCCACCACAACGAAGCGAAATGGGTGTCCTGATCGTAGGGGCTCAGGCTTGAGCCGCTGGACATATTGGTCTGGTCCAGCAGCAACGCCTTGCGTGGTCGGCCGTTGGCGTCCAGCCCCACCAGGTCAGCGGCGCGGCGCACGCTGTCGCGGTAGACCCGGGTCGCCAGCAGGTCGCGAATCATCCATTCGTGCCAGGCCAGGGCGTCGATCTGCTCGCCGGATTCCGCCAGCAGGCGCCGGGCCCAGTCGATGCCGCGCTTGTCCGCCGCGTTGTCGGCGAACGGGCCGTTGACCAGTCGGGAACTGGCAGGCATGGCGATACGAATGCCGGCCTTGGCGTTGGCCGGATTGCTGCGCACCTGCCGGGCCATGCTGTTGAAGATGCTCTGGTAGCTGGCGTAATCGGGGTAGTTGAGGTTCGGCTCGTCGGCGAAACCGATGTAGTGGGTGCCCTTGCCGCCGAGGGCGCGGGTGCTGGCGAGCCAGGCGTCGAGGCCGCTGTTGCTCATGGTGTCGGCTCGCAGATCGGCCTGGCGTTGGCTGCCGGCGAGCAAAGTGATGTCCTGGGTAATGCCGAAACGGTCCTGATACAGCTGACGGAACGCGTCTTCGTAATGCGGCTTGCGCTGGGTGATGTCGACGAAACTGTAGTAACTGGCGGCCCGCGCATTCAGCGCATCGAGCAGCGCAAAACTGGAAGGCGGCGGCATCACATAGGGCAGGGCGATGCCCAGGTTCGGAGTCGGCCCCAGCACGTCTTTGTGCAGCGTCAAGCGAGTCTGGCCGTCGTCTTCACGCAACGGTTTGAGTTGCTGCGGATTTTGCGCAAACAGGTTGGCGGTGCCGTCGAGCCAGAACGCCACTTTGCCGCTGCCGCGCAGGCGCAGGCGCCAGACTTGTTCGCTGGCGCTCACCGGCAGTGCGACTTGATCGAACTGCCAATAGGCGCGATAGGGTTTGAGCGCCAGCAGCAGTTGTTGGTTGTCACCTACGCGCTGGGCTTGCAGGGCACCGACGCCACCGTGGAACTTGCCGGCCAGCACCGCGTGTTCCCCCGGCGCGACCTTGAAATACAACTCGTCGCCGTCACGGGATTCGGCACTGAAATGCACCTTGGCCGGGGCGAACAAGGCCACCGTGCGCTCGTCGTGCTCGACCTTGTAGCGGCGGAAACTGTAGCCCGGAATCTCCAGCTGATAACTGGCCGCGCCCGGCGCCAATGGCCAGCTCTGGGTGCCGCGGGACTCACTGGCGGCGATCAGGCGTTCACCTGAAAGCTTGCCTTGGCCGTCGAGCAGATAAAGGTGTTCTTCGTTGGCGTCCGCCTGCCAGGCCGGCGTCCAGCGCACGGTCACCGTGTCGGGGCGATCCGCTTGCAGGTACAGGCTGCCGTCACGAATGTCCGACCAACGCATCGGCGCCGCTTGAGCGCCGAGCGCAAGGCTCAGTCCCAACAGCAGCGCCAGGCGTTTCATGCCGACTTCCGTTGCAGCATCAGCAGCATCGGCGCGACGTCGCTGGGCAGGATGATCAGGGTTTGCCAGACCGGCACGCCACTCAAGCGGCAATACATCACCAGCAGCGCAATGGTCACCGCCAGATAGGCAATGGACGAAGCGGCGGCGGCGCCGACAATGCCGTACGCCGGAATCAATACCAGGTTCAGGGCCAGGTTGAGCAGCGCGCCGATGCCCATCAGCAGCGACACCGTGCCGGGGCGATTTTTGCCCAGCAAGTCCAGGCGCAGAATGCTGGCATAGCACAGCCCCAACAGTCCCGGCAGCAGGGCGAGCAACGCCGGGTACGCGGGTTGGTAGGCGATACCGAACAGCGTGATGATCAGCCATTCACCGATCACCGCCATGGTCAGGCAGGCGCCGAGCATTACCGTGGCGGTCAGGCGCAGGGCCAGCGGGGTGACTTTGTCCATGCCTTCGTCTTGTTGCAGCAGGCGTTTCATCAGCGGCGTGGTCACCGCTTCCGGGACGATCAGCAGCAACTCGGCGGCAGCGCTGGCCATCGCGTAATGACCCAGCGCAGTGCTGCCGAGCAGGGCGCCGATGAACAGGTAGTCGGAACGCAGGATCACTTGCTGGAACAGCAGGTCGGGATGGCTGCGGGCGCTGTAGCGCAGCAGTTCATTTTGACCGGCGCGGTCCCATTGCAGGGTCAGCGGTTGATTGCGCTTGAGCCAGACCCAACCGGCGAGCACCACCAGGCTGATGCCGGCCAGCCAACTGATCAGCGCTGCTTCAAGGGCCGCGGTTTTCCACATCCAGAACAGCGCGAGGAACAGCAGCAACGGCGCCAGGGATTCCACCAGGCGCAAAGCGTTGAACGCCACCACGCCGCCAGACGCGTTGTGCAAGGTCAGCAAACCACTTTTCAGCACCGTCAGCGGCACCGCCAGCAACAACAGCCAGGCGAGCAAACCGAGTTGCGTGGTGATGTCCAGTTCGCTGCCGAATTCCCGGGTCAACGCCACCACCAGCAAGGTCAACAACAGCGCCAACAGACAGCCGAACACCAACACTTGGCTCAGCAGCAACCCCATCGGTCGTTGCTTGGCCGCTTGATAACCCACTGCCGAATTCAAGCCACCGCTGGTGGCGGCGCTGATCAGGTCGGGCAGGGTGCTGAGCAGCGCGAACAAACCGCGTTCGCTGGGCCCCAGAATCCGCGCCAGCAACACGTTGCGCAGCAAACGCAGGCCGATCATCGCCAGTTTGGTGCCCATGCTCAGGGCCAGGTGCTTGAGGTAATGGCTGCGACTCATGGCCGTGCTCCGCGGTAGATGCGCCACGACAGCAACTCCGGATTGCGCGCCGTGCGCTGGCTGACGCCGAAGCGCGGCAAGGCCAGGGGATCGTTGGCGCCGCGATAGATGCCGGTGCCGGTGCCGAGGGCGAACGGGAAGTCGTGCTCGGCCACCTGTTGCCGCACCCGTGCATCGTGGTCGCCGTTGGGGTAGCAGTAGACCGGCAGCGGCCGGTTGCAACCGTTCAACAACGCATCGCGGCTGCGGCTCAGTTCTTCGTCCAGACGTTGATCGTCGAGGCCGGTGAGGATCGCGTGACTGGCGCCGTGGGGGCCGAAACGCACCAGCCCGGAGGCTTCCAGCGCCCGCACTTGCTGCCAGTCCAGGGCCTGGGGCAGCGACTCTTCGGGGCACTCGTCGGTCAGCCGGCTCAAATCGTCCGGCGCCAGGGTTTTCAGGCTTTGCAGGTAGTGCAGCAGCGTCAGGCTGCGGCGCTGCACATCGAGGTCATCCATCAGCACCGGCAACGGGCGGCCGACCTGTTGCAGGCATTCGATCAAGTGATGCCGATCCCTTTCGCCATGACTGCCCCACAGGGTTTCACCGAGGCTTTCCCACCAGAAACGCTGGCGGCTGCCGATGAAATCGGTGGAAAGAAAAATGCTCGCCGGCACCTGGTACTTTTGCAGCAGCGGAAAGGCATTCACCGCGTTGTCGCGCCAGCCGTCATCAAAGGTCAACGCGACCCTGGGCCGCTCCGAGCGCAGGGTGCCAGGGTGCAGGATGTCCATCAGTGGCACGCAGTCGAAGTGCTTTTTCAGCCAGACCAGCAAGTGTTCGAACGCTTTGGGTCCGACGCACAGTTCATTGCGATGGGGCAGGTCGGCGGCGCGGTCGTTGGCCAGCACCCGGTGCAGCATCAGGATCACCCCGGCGCCGTGCAGTTGACTGCGCCCCACCGGGGAGTTGAGGTACAGCCAGCCACTGGTGCGTTTTAATAATTGTTTGATCGCCATGGCACGCGCCTCTCATCGATTTTGCTCGGGGTTCCACTGGCTGTACCGCTGGCCACGCAGGAACTGCCACAGACCGATACTCATCCCGGCAAGGGTCACCAGGAGAAACGCGGCGAGGCGAAAGGGTTTGGGCAAACGGTGTTGCGAATCCAGCAGACCGGCGATGGCCACCGCGTAACCGAGCAACTGCGCCACCAGGCACATTTGGTAGAAACCGTGGTCGTCCCACAGCCAGAAATTGCTCAGGAATAACGGCACTAACAGGATCGGTGCCAGACGCCGGATCAGCTTGTGACTGATCAGCGCAATCGAATACAAACCATACTTCAGCGGATTGAGCAGCTCACTGCGCTGGGCCAGGCTTTGCAGGCCACCGACGGTGACGCGCTGGCGACGACGGAACTGTTTGTTCGCTTCATCGACGCCCTGGTCGATCACCTGCGCCTCGGGCACATAGACGATGCGTTTGAACGCCACCGGCGCGCAGGTGCTGATAAAGAAATCATCGTTGACCTCCGTCGGCACGTTCTCGAACAACTCGCGGCGCAGGGCGAGCAACGCGCCATCGGCGGAAACCATGCAACCGGTGCGGTTTTCCGCCCAACGCAGCCAGCCTTCGTAGTGACGATAGAGGCTGTCGCCGACACTCAGGCCGCCACCGGTCACCGGGATCACCATGTGCCCGGCACAGGCCCCGACCTTCGGATCGGACAGCGGCGCGAGCAAGTGGCCGAGGGTGTCGCGGGACCATTGGTTGTCGGCGTCGGTGAACACCAGAATGTCGCCGCTGCTCAAGGCCACGCCGGCGTTCAGGGTTGCGGCCTTGCCCTGGCGGGGCAGGTCGAGCACGGTGATGCGCGGGTCGATGACCTTGTGCGCGCAGGCCACGGTGTCATCGGTGGAGCCGTCGCTGACCAGAATGATTTCCAGGGTTGCCGGCTGGTAATCCTGGGCGAGCAAGGTGCGCAGCTTGTGCTCGATATGCCGCGCCTCGTTGTGCGCGGCGATCACAATGCTGACGTTCAGCGGCGCCGCCGGAACGTGATGCCGCGCTGCAAACAACGGCGCCAGCAGCGTCAGCAGCAGCGGGTAACCGACGTAGGCGTAGAACGGCAACAGCAGGCATAACCAGAAAATGAATTCAGCCACGGGCGGGCCTCCTGGCATTCCAATGACACAGACTGAGAATGAACGCGGCGCCGGCCAGGTGCAGACGCACCCAATGCAGGCCCCACAGTTGCAGGGTCAACAGCACTTCGCGGTGTTTCATGCTCTGGCGCAGGCTGAGGATCAGCGCTGGCATCGCGGTGATCATCACCATGATTGCCGCGTGGTGCGGGAAACCGTCCAGCAACGCGGAGATCGCCAGGAAATCCAGCAACCAGACCACCAGCGACAGCATCGGAAACCGCAGCAGGCGCAGGCTGTAGCCGTGGGTGCGGAGCAGTTGCAAATGACTGCCCTGGCGCCACATCTCCTTGCCCATCCATTCGCGCCAACTGGCTTCATAACCCCAATGCAGGGCCACGCTTTGATTGACCGCCAGCAAGCGCGCGCCGACCTCCCTCAGGCGCATGGTCAGGTCCTTGTCTTCGCCGGTGCGCAGGGACTCGTCGAAGCCGCCGATCTGGTCGAACCACGTGCGGCGCATGATCAAATTGGAGGTGGGCAGCCATTGCACCGGGTGGGGCTGGCTGAGGGGGCGCAGCGTGCGGCGCTGCCAGGCATCGGCGTACCACGGCGCTTGCGCCGGGGTGTGCAGGTCCAGGCCGAACACATCGGCGTGGGCGCCAGACTCGAGATCGAACAGCAGGCTCAGCCAGTTTTCCGGCATTTCGACGTCGGCATCGATAAAGGCCAGCCATTCCCCGGTAGCCAGAGCCGCTCCCCGATTGCGCAGAGCCCCGATCAGCAGACCGGGCAGCACCAGCACCTGCGCGCCGAACTGCCGGGCAACCTGCGGGCCGTGATCCTCGGAGCCGTTATCGACCACGATCAACTCACATTCCACGTCCGCCGCATCCGCCGCCTTTTGCGCACAGAGCAAGGTCCGGCCGATGTGCCGGGCTTCGTTGAACATGGGGATGACAATACTGATTCGTTTCATGCCTTGGCCTCCGTCAGTGGCGCTTGTTCTGCCTTCAGGCGTAGCACGCTGGTCAGCGCAAGCATGATCCACACGTACTTTTGGTTGGGGGCGCTGAGGAACATCAGGAACAGCGTCAGCGACAGGAAACTCATGCCCAGGTGGGTCATGAAGTCAGCCTCGGTCCAGTTGCGGCGCAGCATCCAGGCACGGCGGGCGCGAATCAGGTTGTACAGGCCGAGGGCGAGCATGCCGACGAACAACAAGCCGGCGGGAATCCCCAGTTCGCTGAAGATTTCCAGGTAGGTGTTGTGAGCCCGGCGGTACAGGTCGCCGACTTTACGGTTGGCCGAGAACGCCTTGGCGTAACCGGTGGTGGCGTAATGCAACGGGAAGGTTCCGGGGCCGGTGCCGAGCAGCGGGTTCTCGCGGATCATCTGGCCGCCGACCACGATGTACGAGGCGCGACGACCAAGGGATTCGTCCTGGCTCTTGGCGCCCGCGCTCAAAATGCTCAAGGACTGAATACGCGCGATATAACCCGGCGGCATCGCGTAGAGCGCCAGCGGAATCGCGATCGCCAGGCCGAGCATGGCAAACCCCAGGTGCCGTGGACGGATGCGTGACAGTTCAGTGCGGTAGTGCCAGGCACCGATCATCAGGCTGAGGAACAGCACCACCAGCCCGGAACGGGATTCGGTCTTGGTCATGCCGCCCAACAGCGCCAGGCAGCACAGGCCCCAGAACAACCGGTGCAACAGGTTCGGGCTGCGGATCACCAGCAACAGGGCCAGGGGCACGGCGAAGGCAATCAGCATGGCAAAGGCGTTCGCGTCTTCCAGCAGGCCGGCGGCGCGGCCCTGGTCTTGATACTTGACGGATAACATCGTTAATACGCAGGTCACCGTGACGCTGAGGGTCGCCAGTTTGGCGAACAGGTCCAGGTTCAGCTCGCGACCGACCAGCAGCGTGATCACAAACAGAATCAGGCCGACGCTCAGTTCCCGCAGGTGACCCATCGATACACCCAGGTCATCGGTATTGAGCGTGCTCAGCAGGTACAACACCATGAACCAGATCAGGAAGCGCCAGATGTTGCTGCGCAGGCGTTCGGACGGAATCTGATGCAGGGCCAGTTGCAACATCAGGATCACGGCCAGCGAGGCGCCGATGAATTTGGTCCCCGACAGGGCGCTGTCCTTGAAGAAACCCTCGAAGGGTACCAGCGCGACGATACCCAGCAAGCCCCAGCCGGGCTTGCGATAGAGCACCGAGAAACCCACCAGGCCAAGCACCGCGCCGGGTGCCAGGTAGGGATAAGGGCTGGCCAGCAAACCGAGGCAGACCAGGCCGAGCAAACTGATGATCGAGAGCGGAAAGATCACGCGCGTGCCTCCCGTGCGGTACGGATATAAAGCTGCGACCAGCGTTCGGCGAGGGCCTTGAGGTCGTAGCGATCCAGTTGTGTACGTTTTGCGTTGTGGCTCAATTCGCCGGCCAGAACCGGTTCCGCCAGCAAGGTGCCGATCTGCCGGGCGAGGGCGGCGCTGTCGGCCGGCGTGGCGAGCAAGCCGTTGTGCCGGTCTTCCAGCACATCGGGAATGCCGCCGACGCCGAATGCTGCCACCGGCACACCGGCCTGCATCGCTTCGAGCAAAATCATCGGCGTGCCTTCGGTGCGCGAGCTGATCACCAGCGCATCGAGTCGGCGCCACCACACCTTCATGTCGGTCTGGTACCCCGGCAGGGTGATGCGGTCCTGCAAACCCGCATCACTGATCCGCGCCAGCAGGGTTTCCCGTTCCGGGCCGTCGCCGAGCATCACGGCGTCCAGTCGAGGGTGTTGCTGACACAGTGGAATCAGCGCATCGAGAAACAGGTCCGGGCCTTTTTCACTGCTCAGCCGCCCGACGTAACCGGCCAGCCAGCGCTGGCGATTGACGCGGTGCGGCAGCAGGCCTTTGGCCGCCGGCAAGCCATTGGGAATCACCTGCAATTTTTCCGACCGGACACTGGCCTGGCGGCACAACGCGGCGATGCTTTCGGCGACGCAGACCACTCGATTCACCGAGGCGGTGCGGCACAGTTGCAGGCTCAGCCAGGTGTAGAACTTCTGCTTGCGGCTGCGCGGCGTGAAGCCGTGCTGGGTAATGACCAGCGGTAAACGCAACAGCGTCGCGCCGACCCAGCCGAACAACAGGCCTTTGAAATTGTGCGTATTGATCAGCGGCTGTTCGGCCCGGCGCTGACGCAAATGCGTCAGCAATGCCCCCAGCCCCGAGCAGCCCTGGCCATCCACCCCGGCCTCGCGAAACCGTTCGATCAGCTCTGGCGGCGCATCGAGAAACAGCACTTGGTGCTGCCCCGGCGTCGCCAGGCAATGATCCAGCAGCATCCGCTCAGCCCCATAGAAGCCGCCGCTGCTGAGCAAATGAATGATCGGCAGGGCGCTGGAAGGCGTGAGCGGCGCGTTCAATTGCGCACCCAATGCACGAAGCTCGGCACGGTCCAGTTCTTGTGCGGATTGTTCGGCAGCATGTTCTGATCGTTGATCACCAGCAGCACGGGCAGGCCCAGTTCGTGGGTGATTTGCGCAGGATGCTTGAAGCGGTGATCGAAGAACTCACGCACGTAGACCAGGGCAATCGCCAGCAACAGACCGGTGAACAAGCCGAACGGTATGATCAGGAACGGCTTGGGAAACGCCGGGGCCGTCGGTTCATACGGTGGGCTGAGCACCCGGGCGTTGGACAGGTCGTTGTCCAGCGAACGGGCCGTGCTGCTTTCGGCAAAGCGTTGGGCGTAGGTACCGAACGCCGCGTGCAGGGCGTTGATCTCGGTGTCCAACTGCCGCAGCTTGCTCTGGGTTTCCTGCAACTGGTGGATGCGGTTCTTGAAGTCGGCGATGCGCGCGGTTTTCTGGTCGATCACCGAGCCGACAATCGCCAGGTCATTGGTGCGCTCCTGAATCCGGTTGCTCACCACTTTGAGGAACTGCTGGCGGGTGCGGGCGATTTGCTCGCGGGTCAGCAACATCGGTTCACTGCCTGGCTGGAAGATCGCCAGGTCGTTCATGTAGCGGCTGACTTGCGTGGTCAGCGCCTCACCCATTTGTTTGATCTCGCGATCTTCAAAGGCGACGTTGTCCACCGTGGTGGTGAAGGTGTAGGGGAAGGTGTAGTCGTTGAGTTTGGAATTGCTCGCGGCGGCCAGGCTGGTTTTCAGGTATTCGAGCCAGCGTTGGCTTTGCAGGCGGCGGTCCTGGTACAGGTTGAGTGCTTGCTCCTCGGTGTTGATGGCGTTGAGGCGGAAAGTGATTTCTTCCTTGGGATCGGACGAACCTATGGCTTCGAGCAACGACAGCCGTTTGCCTTCCAGGCCATCGAGACGCACCTCGTATTGCTGCTTCTTGGTTTCATAGAAGCTTTGCGGCAGTTCGATCGATTGCAGTTCCTGGCGGCTGACCAGGTAGTTCTGCAGCAACGTCGCGACAAACTTGGTGCCCTGTTGCGGGTCGCCAAAGCTGTAGATGATGGAGATCACGTTGGAGCCCGGCAGCGTTTCGATCTTGAGCTTGTCGATGGCCTCCTGGGTCAGCGAGTCCAGCACCGTGTCGCGCACGGGATCGGTCTCCATGCCCAGCGCGGATTTCACCGGGTTGATCACGTATTCGCGCAGCGGCGTGGTGACATAGAGCTTCAGCGGCTCGGACACCATTTTGTTGAACATGCCGGGAGCGGGGGTGTACTCACCCTTGTCCCGCAGTTCGCTGATGGTCTGACGAATCAGCGCCGGCGAACGCAGGATATTGCTCTCGGTTTCCATGTCCGCCAGTGACGGCGGGATGAAACTCGCATTCTCCTGATTCAGGGACGTGGTCGCGTCACCCTGGGAAAGTTTTTTCGACTGGACGATGACTTGCGCGGTGATGTCGAAGCTCTGCTTGAGCACCAATGGCAAGGTCAGCGCGATGACTGCAAAGACCAGGAATACTCGTTTCACCAGCTGCTTGTTGGCGAAGAAGATCCTGAAGAACTCGTGCAGGTAGTTTTCCTTTGGATTCATGTCAGGTCACCCGAGAGTTAGTTGCTGTCGCTGTCTTTGTTGTCGACGCGGTAGCCAAAGCTGAACCCCACGCCCTGGAACAACACCACGTCCGCCAATTGCCGCGCGAGCTCACCGGCGCTGGCCAGTTTGGTCTTGGGCACGTAAAGCATGTCGTCCGGTTGCAGGTAGGCAATCTGCGACGCATCGCCGGACAAGGCTTTTTCCACGTCGTAGCGCCGGGCCTGCACCTGGTTTCCGTTGCGGCGCATGATCACCACCGAATCGAGCCGCGCCTTGACGTTGGTGCCTCGGGCGAGGGTCAACGCTTCGAGCACTGAGACCGGCCGGCGAATCGGGTAGGAACCCGGCTGGCCGACTTCACCCAACACATAGATTTCGTTGCCCGCGGTGGACTTGAGCAAGACGTCGACGGTCATCCGCCCCGGGAGGTTGGCGTAGCGTTTGTTGAGGAAGGTTTCCAGTTGATTGACGGTCATGCCTTGCAGCGGCACGGCGCCGATTTCCGGGAAACTCGCGTAACCGTCGGTGCCCACGGTGATCTCCCGGCTCATGCCGGTAGCGGGGTGGTTCAGGGCACTTTTGAGGTTCGACTCGTTGCTCAGCGGGCTGATGATTTGCACGGACAACTGATTGCGGTTGGGCTGGAACAGTTGTTTGCGCTGGTAGGCGCGCTGGATCTCGGTACGCGCTTCTTCACTGGTCAGCCCGGCGATTTTCACCGACGTGTTGGCTCCCGGCAGTTCTATGCTGCCATCCGGCAGCACCAGTTGATTGCCATTGAGCTGGCTGGCAGCGGTGAAGTTCAGGCCGATCTGGTCACCGGGCTGCACGCGATAAGCGTCCGAGCCACTGGTGCTGATGTGGAAGATCACGTCCAGCACATCCTGGGGCCGCAAGGTCTGCTCGACCTTGGGCATGTCGGTTGCCTGGGCATTGGCCGGTGAGGCCGTGAGGATATTCACCGGCATGTTCTGCGTGTCGGAATTGCTGGAGCAACCTGCAAGCGGCAGCAACAGCAGGAGAAGCATTTTGGCGTTCATGGCGTCATCCTTTTCTGGTTGCTTACAGGTTTTTGTAGAGCCATTTGGGCATGTAGTACTTGCGTCGGTTGAACACGCTGCCGACCAGTTTCGCCCCGGCCTGGGTCAGGCGCTGGACCGCGGCCTGGGCCACTTCCCAGCGGGTGTCTTCAGAGCGCACGACCATGATCACGCCGTCCACCTGAGTACTGATGACCAGGGTGTCGGCGGCCGAATACACCGCGTCGCCGTCGATCACCACAAAGCGGTAGCGGCTGCCGAGCTGGTCGAGCAACGGGCTCAGGCGTTCGGCGGTCAGGTGTTCGTTGCCGCGCAGGTGCCGGCCGTTGGGCAGCACATCGAACGGCAGGCTGGAGACCTGCAGCAGGCAATCCTGCAGCAGCGGCGGGGTGCCGGTGCTGAATAGCAGGTCGCGAAAACCGCGCTCTTTTTGCAGGTTGAGCTGGGCCGTGAGGTTGGTCGCCGACTGGCTGGCGTCGACCAGCAGCACTTGGCCGCTGCTCATCTGTGCCAGTTGGCTGGCCAGCACCAGGGCGCTGGTGGTGGTGCCTGCGCCGGGGTTGGCGGCGGTCAGGAATAGGATCCGCAGATCTTGATCGAGCACGGTCGAAGTCAGATTGGACTCGCTCGGGTTGGCGATGCTTAGGGCTTTAGTCGATGAACCGTCCATTTAACTTGCTCCGTGGCCGCTGAATACTTTGAAGGGGGTTTTCAACAGGATCTTCAGATCAAGCAAGAGGCTCTGCTCGGCGATATAGCTGAGGTCCAACTCAACGCGCTGGTCGAAGTCGATATTGCTGCGTCCGGAGATCTGCCACAGGCCGGTCATGCCGGGGTAGATGCTCAGGCGTGCAAGGTGGTTATCCTTGTAGCGGTAGGCGTTGAACGAGGTTGGTCGCGGTCCGACCAAACGCATGTCGCCGGTAAACACATTGATCAGGTTGGGCAGCTCGTCGAGGCTGCTGCGCCGCAGGAACCCACCGATGCGGGTGATGCGCGGGTCCTTGTCGATCTTGAAATCGATAGCGTCGGCACCGTGTTTGTTCAGGTGGCGCAGGGACTCTTTAAGCTCCTCGGCATTGGCCACCATGGTGCGAAACTTGTACATGCCGAACACGCGACCGCGGTAACCGGTGCGTTTTTGCACGAACATGATCGGGCCAGGGCTGCTGAACTTGATCGCCAGGGCCAGGCCCAGCAACAGCGGCGAAATCAGGATCAGGATCAACAAGGCACCGAAGCACGCCACGATTCGGTTGGTGCGGGACAAGGTCCAGGGCCGACCACCGTCGCGACCGGTAATCCAGCCGCGACCCTGCATGTGGATCGCGGTGTCGAGGCGCATTCGGTGCTCGGGGTCCAGGCGCTTGTCACGGCGCAAACTTTGGAGTGGCACACCTTTTTCATGTCCAGTCATAGACTCCTCCGCTGTAGCTCTCAGCCCTGTTGCTCAGCCGCAGGCGGCGTATGGGCGTGCAATGGGTAGTATTCGCGGAACCAGGCGACGAACCGGCGAAGGCCCTCGTCGAGTTCGATGCGCGGTTGAAAACCGGTGTCCCGTTCCAGTTCGTGGACATCGGCACAGGTGTTGAGCACATCGCCCGGTTGCAGCGGCAACAGCTCGACATTGGCTTTGCGGCCCAGGTGCTTTTCCATCAGGGCCAGGTAATCCTTGAGTTCCACCGGGCGTTCGCCGCCGATGTTGTAGATCCGCCACGGCGCCATGCTGCTGGCCGCGTCCGGTTGTTCGCGGTTCCAGTCCGGCGTGCTGCTCGGTGGCCGATCGACCAGGCGAGCGATGCTTTCGACGATGTCGTCGATGTAGGTGAAGTCGCGTTGATGCTGGCCGTAATTGAACAGCTTCAACGGGCTGCCCTCGGCAATCGCCTGGGCGAAACGGATCGGCGACATGTCTGGCCGACCCCAAGGCCCGTAGACCGTGAAGAAGCGCAGCCCGGTGCTGGGAATGCCGAACAGGTGGCTGTAACTGTGGGCCATCAGCTCATTGGCTTTCTTGGTGGCCGCGTACAGCGACAGCGGGTGATTGACGCCGTCATGGGTCGAGTAGGGTGTGTGCTGGTTGGCGCCGTACACCGAACTGGACGAGGCGTAGATCAAGTGCTTCACCGGATGGTGGCGGCAGCTTTCAAGGATGTTCAGGAAACCGCTGAGGTTGCTGTCCAGATACGCCTTGGGGTTATCCAGCGAGTAACGCACCCCGGCCTGGGCGGCGAGGTGAAGCACCACCTCCGGTTGTTCGCTCGCAAACAAGGCTTCGATGGCCGGGGCGTCGGCCAGGTCAATCTGCGCGAGGGGAAAACTGCCGACTTGCTCCTGCACCCAGCGCACGCGATCGTGCTTGAGTTGCGGGTCGTAATAGTCGTTGAAGTTATCCAGCCCGCAGACCCGATGCCCGTCGCGCAACAACCGCAACACACAATGGGCACCAATGAATCCCGCTGCTCCCGTCACCAGAATATTCATGGGCGCAGCACCTCTGGAGCGATGTGCCGCAGGCCGATGCCGCTGTAGTGCAAACCGGCGGCGGCGACGTGTTCCGGGTTGTAGAGGTTGCGCCCGTCGACGATGACCTTGGCGCGCAACTTGCTCGCCAGCAGATCGAAATCCACCACCCGGAAATTCTTCCACTCGGTGCAGATCACCAACGCATCGGCGTCTTCCAGGGTGTCGTCGCGGGTGGCGCACAGGTGCAGGTCATTGCGGTAGCCGTAGATGCGCCGGCATTCGGACATGGCTTCCGGGTCATAGGCCTGCACACTCGCGCCTTCGGCCCACAGCGCATCCATCAGGTAACGGCTGGGTGCTTCGCGCATGTCATCGGTGTTGGGCTTGAACGCCAGGCCCCAGACGGCGATGGACTTGCCGGCCAGGCCTTGGGGAAATTGCGCTTTCAGTTTGCTGAACAGAATGTGCCGCTGGGTATCGTTGACGTCGGTGACGCTGCGCAGCAGACGCAATGGCATGCCATTGTGTTCGGCGGTGTGCAGCAGGGCGCGCAGGTCCTTGGGGAAGCACGAGCCGCCGAAGCCGCAACCGGGGTAGATAAAGTGATAACCGATGCGCGGGTCCGAGCCGATGCCCTTGCGCACCGCTTCGATGTCGGCGCCCAGCAGTTCGGTGAGGTTGGCCAGCTCGTTCATGAAACTGATGCGGGTGGCGAGCATCGCGTTGGCCGCGTACTTGGTCAGCTCGGCGCTGCGGTTGTCCATGAACATGAGCTTTTCATGGTTGCGGCAGAACGGTGCGTAGAGTTCGCTCAACTGGTCACGGGCGATGTCGTCGTTGGTGCCGACGATGATCCGGTCCGGGCGCATGCAGTCGGCGAGGGCACTGCCTTCCTTGAGAAACTCGGGGTTGGACACGACCCGTACGATCAGCGCGTCTTTGCCCCGGCGTCGCAGTTCGTCGCTGGCGGCTTCGGCAACCTTGTCCGCAGTACCGACCGGCACAGTCGACTTGATGATCAGGGTACGATCGGCTTCCATGAAACTGGCGATCTGCCGGGCCACGTTCAGCACATGGCTGAGGTCGGCGGAACCGTCTTCATCGGCCGGCGTACCGACCGCGATAAAGATCAATTCGGCATGTTCGACCGCATCGCTGGCCTGGGTCGTGAACAGCAAACGGCCAGCCTTGATGTTTTCTTCCAGGGTGCCGGAAAGTCCCGGTTCACTGATCGGTGGAACTGCCTGTTGCAACTGTTTGATCTTGTTCGGATCGATATCGACACACAGCACGCGATGTCCGACATCGGCCAATGCAGCTGCTTGAATCAGGCCAACGTAGCCCGTACCAAATACGCTCACGTCCATATTGGCGTGCCTCGTAAGACGGTGGAAAGATCAGGAATTAGACTGTCAAAAGGGGTATAGCCCAGCCTTGGCAAATCGTGTCAGCAAAATGACATGTTGCTCTTCTAGAACACCCCCGTTTTTGGGGGCGAATGGCCATCAAGTGCTTGCTGTGTCTGGATTTGCCGCGGTTTTGACGGGTTTTTCACATTTAGAAGAAAACGATAAACGGTCGAAAGGCTTGAAATACAAGGGCTGTAGCGCTTTGAGTGTGTCAGATTTGAGTCAACAATTTTTTGACGCTTTTAGGAAAAACCCGGCATTTCTTGCGGTTTGATGGCTCGGTGCTAGTGTCAAAAAATGGCTGACAAACTATTGGCAAAACACCCTCGCCGAGTTGCGTAAATACTATGATTCGATATTTGAAAGAACTGCTGTTAGTTCTCTACTTAATCAAGAATTACGATTATTACCTGGAGCGCCTGAGCGCCATGGGTATCGGTTTTCCGGTGCTGCTGTTTAGCGCGATGTTTATCGCGCTGACGGCAGCGCTGTTCATGACCGCGTACATCCGCCAGACGCTCATCAGGCATTTATTCGCTATAACGCTGTTTATATCCGCAGTGTTCTTTGACGTTTATACCCGGGTGACCGCCGATTACCTGACTTACAGCAGTTTTGTGTCGTTGGTGTATTCCGGCGGTTTCATCCAGGAAGCGGCGTACCAGTACCGTGATCCGCTGATCAGCGGCTTGCTCAGTGGCCTGTTGCTGCTGTTCGGCATCGGCCTCAAGCCCCGTCGGCGGATGCCGCTGCCGGGGGCTTTGCTGGTGGCGGCGCCGGTGTTGGGGGTGTTGCTGCTCAGTGCGGTGCTGTTTGTGCGGGCCGGCGAGGGCGCCCGGGGCCTGCCGATCATGTACACGCCGCTGGCCTACCTGAATCTGTTCACCTATGAAGCCCTGCACAACACCGTCGGCCCGCGGGAACCGGTGAAACTGGCGCGTAACGATCAACCGGTGGGCCACGACATCGTGCTGATCATCGACGAGAGCATTTCCGGCAACTACCTGGACATCAACGCGCCGTTCGGCGTGCACAGCAACCTCAAGGAAGCGCGCCCCGGCGTCGACATCTTCAATTATGGCTACGCCGCCTCCATCGCCAATTGCAGCGCCGACACCAACATTACCCTGCGCTACGGCGGCACCCGCGCCGACTACATGCGCATCAACACCACGCTGCCGTCGATCTGGCAGTACGCGAAAAAGGCCGGGCTGCGCACCGTCTACATCGACGCCCAACGCACCGGCGGTAACCTGCAGAACCTGATGAACGACGCCGAGAAAAAAGACATCGACGAGTTCGTGCAATTCGACCAGACCAGCGTGCGCGACCGCGACATGGCGGCGGCGACGAAATTGATCGAATTGCTCAACGACGATAAACCGCAGTTGGTAGTGATCAACAAGGTCGGCGCGCATTTCCCGGTGCATGACAAATACCCGGATGCCTTCATGGCCTACCGCCCGACTTTGCCCCGTGGGCAGTTCGTCGAAGTGGCGGACACCGGCAAGCGCGATGGTTTCAACGGCCAGCCGGATGATTGGCTGCTGTACCGCAACGCCTACAAGAACACGTTGCTGTGGAATGTCGGGGAGTTTTTCTCACGGCTGTTTGCCCAGGCGGATTTGAGCCATGCCACGCTGATCTACACCTCGGACCATGGCCAGGATCTGCATGAGCGCGGCAATCCCGGGCTCAATACCCACTGCGGCGGCGACCCGGTGGAGGAGGAAGGACTGGTGCCGTTGGTGGTGATTCAGGGCAGCGGGTTGAAGACGCTGGACTGGTCGGCGCAACTGCCCGGCAACAAGGATCGGTCGAGTCACTACAACATCTTCCCGACGCTGTTGCAGTTGATGGGGTACGACCTGGCGGGGGTGGAAGCGGTGTATGGCAAACCGCTGAGCGTGGCGACGGCGGATGAGTTCACCTTCAACTATCGGTTCAATGCGCGGCTGGGGGCGAAGCCGGAGTGGAAGCATATTGATTTGAAGACGATTGTGACGCCGGCGCAGGCGGCAACGAGCGTAGCGGCGGGGCAGTGACACCGTAAAAAGATCGCAGCCTTCGGCAGCTCCTAAAGGGGATCGAGTACACCAACCATGCCCGGTGGATACACGCAATCCCCTGTAGGAGCGGCCAAAGGCTGCGATCTTTTGATCTTCGTTTTTCTAATTCACCCACCGCGCCCGATACACCCCCGGCGCACACCCCAACCAGCGCAAACACGCGCGGTTGAAACTCTGCACATCGCCGTAACCCAATCGATCCGAAATCTCCACCAGCTCCAGAGCCCCAGCCTGCAGCAAGTCTTCAGCTTGGCAGCGCCGATACTCATCCAGCAACTCGGAAAAACTCCAGCCCAACGCCTTCAAGCGCCGCGCCGCCGTGCGTTCCAGCATGTGGTGATCAGCGCAAAACTGTTGCCAGTTGGCACCCGCGAGGTCGGCGATCAGATGGTCGCTGACCTGCTCCAGCAATGTCGGTTCGCTGTTGAGTCGGGTTTGTTCCAGCAAGTCCACCAGGGTTTGCTCCAGCTCATGATTGCCCGGTGTCAGCGCGGTCACGAACAACTGCGGATCGAGGCGGAGCGAAGGGTGCGGCTGGCGCCAGTGCACCGGTGCGCGAAAGGCTTGTTCGTGATCCTGAGGATTGGCCGGTGTCGGCCACGCCAGATTGACGCCCAGTATCGGATCGCGCTCCAGGCCACTGGCGAGGAATTTTCGGCGCAGCATGCTGCACAGGCCGATGAGGATGTAATCGGTGGTCGGCGCGCTGGCCTTCAGGCTGCCGCAGTCGAGCAGGCGCAGCTCGACACCGTCCTCGTCGCGTACGATCTGCGCCTGGTAGTGCCCGTTGAAAAACGGAAAGAAGCGGACGAAATACGCGCAAGCGCTTTCCAGGGTCGCGGCCACATCGAACAGGTAGGTCAGGCCATTGGTCGCGGTCGAGACAAAACGCCGTCCCGCCGCGAGCCCGATCAATGGGTCGGCGCTTTGCTCCAGCGCCAACGCCCAGAATCGTCGCGACAGAAACAGCGGGATGCGCATGAACGGCGTGCGCAACTCGAACAAGCTGCGGTGAAACACACGTTCAATGGTTTCCCGTGCGACGCCTCGGGCCAGCAGTTCTTCGATGGCTGGCAGCAAGGTCGGGGCGTAGAACGCATTCGGCAATGGCTGATCGCTTTTTGTCATGTAGGGCTCACAGCGTGTTCCTGGACACTGGTTAGGCTGCCCGACGTTAAGCGATTTGCCGGAGCAAGACCATGCTTGATTTACGCCAGCTCGACCTCAACCTGCTGCTTGCCTTCGACGCGATATACCAGCAACGCAGCGTGACCCGCGCCGCCGAGGTGATGTGCCTGTCGCAACCGGCGATGAGCAATGCGCTGCGCCGGCTGCGGGATTTGTGCGGCGATCCGTTGTTCATCAAAAGCCGTCTCGGCGTGACGCCAACGCTGGTCGCCCATCGCCTGGCCGACTACGTGCGCGCGGCGCTGGAATCGTTGCGCGACGGTTTGCGGATGATCCCGGCCGCGCGCCAAAGCAATCCGCTGCTGCGCATCAGTTGCCTGGATTGCCTGCAACCGGTGCTGCTCGATGCGCTGCTCGAAGCGCCCCAGGCCGACTGGCAGGTGCGCTACTTCCAGCCACGGCGGCGGGACGCCTTGCAAGAATTGGCGAGCGGCAAACTGGACATCCTGATCGACCTCGACCAACCCCTGGCCGGGCTCGCCGGTCTGCACAAGCAAGTGTTGCCGGCGGACCATTACGTGTTTGCCTATGGCGCGGCGCTCAAGGAACCGCCGCGCACGCTGCAAGCCTATCTGGAACAGCCGCAGATTCAGATTTCCAGCCGTCGCGACGGGCTCAGCCCGGTGGATCTGCACTTGGGGTTGAAAGGCTTGCGTCGCACCCTGGCGGTGAATACCCAAAGCACCCTGGCCGCCAAATTGATCGCCGACCGCCAGCCTTTCGGCATGAGCCTGCCGAGCCGGGTCGCCAGTGTGCTGGGGTTGCAGCAGGTGCCGTTGCCGCTGGATGAACCGGTGGAACTGAAACTGGCGCTGTACATCGAGGCCCGTTATCGCTTTGAGCGCAGTCGGGAAGAGGCGATGCATTGTTTGTTGCGGGCGTTGGGTGAGCCGCGGGCATTGCTGTCGCTGGCGCGGCGTGCCTGACACAGAGCGATGGCTGCTTGATCATTTGGCAGTCGATTTTCGGTTGATGTCATCCCTCCGCCAGCAACCGCCGATCCACCGTCAGAATCGCCTCAATCATCGCCAGCGCCGCCGGGGTCAGGGAGTAACCGGCGCGGCTGACGATGCCGTAATGCAGCTGCAAACCGGGGTCGTCGCTGGGTACGTCGGCAAACTCCAGCAGGCGGATCAACCCCTGATCGGCCAGTTCGGTGAGCGCTTCCATCGTCGCCAGGCCCACGGCGTCGGAGTACATCACCACTCGGCGGATCGCATCGAATTGCGCGCATTCGACACTCGGGTTGAAGTCCGGCTCGCCCTGGATGTCGGCGAGGATCTTGCGAATCATCGGCGGAATCCGCGTGCCGACCACGGCGTAATCGAGCAATGCCCGCAGGGACAAACCCTTGCGCCCCGCCAACGGGTGATCGACACGGCAGAAGAACCTTCCACGCCGTGGTCGCAACAGCTGCACCTGATATTGCGGATCGCCGGTGAAGTAGCGCGCATCGGCCACCAGGAATTCAATCTGCTGCTCGCGCAACCACAGCGACAGTTGCTCCCAGTCGCCCAAATGAAAACGCGTACGGATCGCCGGATGCGCCTGGATGAATTCGGCCAGTGCAGCGGGCACCAACAACTGTGCCGGATAAGGGCCACTGCCGAACTGCAGCTCGCCGCCGGTCAAGCCGTTGTACTGGGTCAGTTCGTTGTGCAAGGCCTGGCTGCCGGCGAGCAAGCGCCGGGCGTGTTGCAGCACCAGTTCGCCCTGGCCGGTGAGGCGAAATTCACGGCTGCTGCGTTCGACCAAGGCGCAATCGAGGTCCCGTTCCAGGGTCTGGATGCTGCGGCTGAACGCCGGTTGACTCAGGTTGATCGCCTCGGCCGCGCGGCCAAAACTGCGGTAATCGGCGAGGGCGACCAAGTGGCGAAGCTGGCGTAGATCCATCATGCGTCTCCTGCATTCTGAGGATACTTTTAATGCATTTGATCGATATCACAACGACTGGCATAAGTACACGCCTGCCCACTCGATGTCATCTGCCATGCCTGACCAACCCTTTGCCTCCAGTGCATTTACCCGCACCATTCTCAGCCACGCCCAACAGTCGGGCTTGTGCCAGGACCAACTGCTGGCACGGGCCGGCATCAGCCTGTCGTGGCTCGACGGCCAAGGGCAGCACATCCCCGCGCACCTGGTGGAACAACTGTGGAATGAATGCGAGAGCGCCGGTGCCGGTGCGACGTTCGGCTGTGAACTGGTCAACGGCATGGCGACGGCTTGCCTGCAGGGCTTGAATATCCTGCTCGATTCCGCCGCGACCCTGCGCGCGAGCCTGGCCTGTTTCGTCGAGTTCCTGCCACGGGTGACCAATTGCGTGGTGGCGGAACTTGAGGAGGTCGACGGCCAGGCTCGATTGCATGTGCGCGCAGCCGGGCAATTGCCGCATTACTTTGGCCTGGATGCGGCGACGTTGAGCCTGGTGCGCAACATCGCCCGGCGTGTCGGGCGGGCGCCGGGCGAGGTGTTTATCGCCGTCAGCCTGACCTCGCAGCAGGCGGCCGGCCCATGGCTGCACAGCGTCGGCATCGCGGTTGAAGAGGGGCCATACCCGTGTCTGACACTGCCACTGGCCAGCCTCGACCAACCGTTGCTCGGGGCCAATCCATTCCTGCATCAGAGCATGCTTCGGCGCTGGCAAACCGAGGCTGCGCAACACGCTCGCAGTGACAGCCTGGACATGGCGCGGCATTGGCTGACCGCCGGTGACCAACCCATCGAGCGCATTGCCGAGCGCCTCGGGTATCGCCAGCCGAGCAACTTTATTCGCGCCTTTCGCAAACAGTTCGGCATCACGCCCAAGCAGTTTCGGCTGGGTTGTGCCGAGCCGGTTTAACACCGCGAACGCACGCTGATGATTACTTTTTGTCGGCCATCGCTTGCGTGTGCCGGCTGAGAGTTGGGCACCGTGTCCGGGCTGAGTAATCCTGACCGGAGCCTAATAATGATAAGAAAATGCTCGGCCACCGCCGGAGTCCGCCCGCGACGCCATCGGCTTGGCCAAACCCGCCCGCAGCCCCTTGCGCTGGCGGTGCTTGCCGTCCTCGCGGGACCTTCGTATGCCACCAGTTTTGACATTAATGACGACTGGACACTGTCGACCAAAACCACCTTGACCCTTGGCAGTAGCTGGTCAACGCAAAACCCCGACAAGCGCCTGATGACCCGCGCCAACGCGTTGCAGGCCCAAGGCGTGCGCGCCAATGGCACCAGCGTCAGCGCCGACGACAACCGGCTCAATTTCGAGAAGGGCGATCCGGTCTCGCAGAACTTCAAGGGCCTCACCGATTTCAGTCTCGATGGCCAGGGTCAGGGCGCATTCGTGCGCTTCAAATACTGGTACGACCATGCCTACGAAACCCGCGACGGGCGCTTCAAGCAGTTCGACGATTCGGGTTGGGACGACCTGTCGAAATTCCAGGGCTTCAAGATGCTCGACGCCTACGTCTGGAAGGACTTCCAGGTGGCCGACCGTCCGCTGACGGTGAAGGTCGGCAACCAGGTGTTGTCCTGGGGCGAATCGCTGCTGATCCAGAACGGCATCAACGTGATCAACCCGCTGGACGTCTCGGCGTTCAACCGTCCGGGGGTGGAGATCAAGGAAGGCCAGTTGCCGGTGGAAATGCTGTCCTTCAGCTTCGGCCTGTCGGACAGCCTCAACCTCGAAGGCTTCTACCAATACAACTGGCGCCCCAGCGCGCTCGATGGCTGCGGCACTTTCTTCGCCAGCAGCGATGTGATCCAGAAGGGTTGCGGACCGTTGTACCTGAGCCAGGTGCAGACCGATCAACAGATGCAGGCGGCCGGGTTGTACGCCTCGCCTCGGGGCAATGAATCGCCGTCCGACAACGGCCAGTTCGGTTTCGCCCTGCGCAACATGATCCATTCGCTGAACGATGCCGAGGCGGCGATCTACTACATCAACTATCACTCGCGGCTGCCGTATTTCACCCTCGATGCGAAGAACACCAGCCTGCCCGGCACCTTCCCCGGTGGCGTCCAGGCGCCGAGCTACGCGGCGGCGTTTCCGGAGAATATTCACCTGTATGGCATCAGCCTCAATGGCGTCGAGCCGATCAGCGGGATTTCCCTGGCCGGCGAGCTGAGCTATCGGCCGAACATGCCGTTGGCGATCAATGCGCCGGACATCAACGTGGCGGTGATTTCCGGGCCGGGCGGCAGTTCCTGGGTCGACTTGCCGGCCGGTTTCAATATCAACAACGGCAGTCGCTACGACGGCTGGGTGCGCAAAGGCGTATGGCAGATGACGGGCTCGGCGACCCAGGCATTCGACAACGTATTGGGCGCGACCCGATTGAGTCTGTTTGGGGAGGTTGGCGTGGTGCACATCGACGACCTCGGTGACGAGCGTCTGGGCCGCAATGCCGCGTTCGGCCGCAGTGCGCCGCGCAATGGCACGGCCTGCAACACCGTGGCCTCGGGCGTGACCAATCAGTATTGCACTGACAAGGGTTTCGCCACGCCGTGGTCCTGGGGTTATCGCCTGCGCGCCAGCCTCGAATACAGCGACGTGTTGCCCGGTATCAACCTGATCCCGGCGGTGAATTGGCGGCATGACGTCTCGGGTTATTCCTACGATCCGCAAGGGCCGTTCCAGGAAGGCCAGCAAGCCCTGGGCGTGAGCCTGACCGGCACCTACCTCAACGATTACAGCGTGGAACTGGCCTACAACGCGTTCTTCGGTTCCAACGACTACAGCACCCTCGACGACCGCGATTTCGCATCCGTCAGCTTCAAGGCAGACTTCTAAGGAGAACCGTTATGCGTATGCAATTGTGCGTGCTGGCGCTGGCCTGCACCGTCGGCCTGGCCCAGGCCAAAGGCACCGATACCGCCGCCCTCGGCAAGACCCTGACCCCCATGGGTTCGGAAATGGCAGCCAACGCCGACGGCAGCATTCCGGCCTGGACCGGCGGCCTGGCGAGCAACGCCGGCACCGTCGACAGCAAGGGCGGATACAGCGATCCGTTTGCCGCCGAAAAACCGTTGTTCACCATCGACGGGAAGAACGTCGCGCAGTACCAGAAATTTCTCAGCCCAGGGCAAATCGCCTTGTTCAAGCGCTTCCCCGACAGCTACAAGATGAACATCTACCCGAGCCATCGCAGCGCCAACCTGCCCAAGGAGGTGTTGGCGCAGAGTCGCGACAACGTCGCCAAAACCAGCCTGGCCGATGGCGGCAACGGCTTGCACGATTACGCTCGCGGCATTCCGTTTCCACTGCCCACCGAGGGCCTGGAGGTGATGTGGAACCACATGACCCGTTATCGCGGCGGCAGCTACGAGCGCATCAGCAGTTCGGCGCTGGTGCGGGAAAACGGCGCCACCAGTTACGTGCGCAACCAGTCGCTGATCAACTTCGCCGACACCGTGGGCGGCCTGGAACCGGGGGCCAACATGCTGTTCATGTTCAAGAGCCGGGTACTGGAACCGGCGCGGCTGTCCGGCGAAGCGGTGCTGGTGCACGAACCGATCGACCAGGTCGCCGAGCCGCGTTCGGCCTGGCAATACCTGCCGGGCCAGCGCCGGGTGCGTCGGGCGCCGATGATTGCCTACGACAACAGCGCCCGCTACAGCAACGGCCTGATCACCGCCGACAACATCGACGGCTACAACGGCGCGCCGGACCGTTTCGACTGGAAACTGATCGGCAAACAGGAGCTGTTCATTCCCTACAACAGTTACAAAATCGGCAGCCACAGCCTTAAGTACGACGAGGTGATCAAGCCCAACCACATCAATCAGGACCTGGCCCGTTACGAGAAACACCGGGTCTGGGTAGTGGAAGCGACCCTCAAGCCGAACGCCCGGCACATCTACGCCAAGCGCCGGTTTTATGTGGATGAGGACAGTTGGCAGATCGCCCAGTCAGACCAATACGACAGCCGTGGTGAACTGTGGCGCAGCGGCGAACTGCACGCGATTCAGCAGTACGACCATGGCTTCACCTACAACGTGCTCGAAACCTCGTACGACCTGATCTCCGGACGCTATTACGCCGGTGGCCTGGCCAACGAAGAGACCGAGCCGATGCGAGTCGGCTTCGCGGCCAAGACCGACGACTACACCCCGTCGGATCTGCGCCGCTGGGCCAAGTAATCCCGTCCTTGGCATGTTGATCGTTCCCACGCTCTGCGTGGGAATGCCTCAATGGACGCTCCGCGTCCGCTTTGGGACGCGAGCGTCTCGGGCTGCATTCTCACGCGGAGCGTGGGAACGATCAGCGTTGTGCGTGCTGATGTTTATTTGTCTGGAGACCTGATATGCGCTACTGGATTTCTGCTCTGGCCCTCGGCGCAAGCCTGGGCACTGTTCACGCTGCAACCCTCGATCAACCGCAAGCGAAGATGCTGGCGCAAGAGGCTTATGTCTTCGCCTACGCCACCGTCGAACACGACAAAGTCCTGACCGCCATCGCCGCGAAACTGCCGTTCAATCGGTTGTACAGCGAACCGCGTTTGCTCGGCCCGGAAGACAACAAAGTCGTCTCACCGAACAACGACACCTTCTACTCCCGCGCCTTGCTCGACCTGCGCGGCGAGCCGCTGGTGCTGGAAGTCCCCGAGGTGCAGGGGCGCTACTACAGCTTCCAACTGGTGGACATGCGCACCGACAACCTCGACTACATCGGCACCCGCGCCACGGGTAATCAACCGGGGCGTTACCTGATCGCCGGGCCGGACTGGCACGGTGAAGTGCCGGCGGGTTTCAGTGGGGTAATTCGTTCGCCCAGTCGCCTGGTGTTTTTGCTCGGGCGCACCGAGGTCAAGGGTGAAACGGACCTGAAAGACGCCGCGAAAGTGCTGATGGGCTATGCCTTGCAACCGTTGTCCCGCGTGGTGGGTGGCGTGGTGCCAGAACTGCCGGCACCGCTGCAACTGCCGCCATACCAAGACACCAAACAAGGGCCGGCCCAGGCCTTGTTCGGCACCTTCAATGCGTTGGCGCCGCTGCACGAGTGGACGCCAAACGAGCGCGAAAAACTCGCCCGTTTTGCCGCCATCGGCGTGAGACCCGGTGCGGCCTTCCAGCCACCGGCAGACCTGAGCGAAGCGATTGCCCAAGGCGCCGAAGCCGGTCGTGAGCAAGTACGCGTGGCCTCAAGCCAAGTGTCGGTGGAGCAGCAAGGCTGGTTTCGTTCGCCGGCCAATGTCGGCAAATTCGGCGACGATGACCTGACCCGCGCGGCGGTGGCCTGGCGCTACATCTACGCCAACGACCCGGTGGAAGCGGTGTACCCGATGGCCTTGCACGATGCCCAAGGGCAGATGCTGGATGGCCGCAACGCCTATCGCCTGCATTTCCCCGCCGGGCAATTGCCGCCGGTGAATGCCTTCTGGTCCCTGACTTTGTATGACGGCAAAACCCAGTTGCTGGCGGCCAATCCGATCCAGCGTTATGCCCTGGGCGATCGCAGCCCCGACCTGCGTTACGACGCCGACGGTGGCTTGACCCTGATCCTGCAACCCGGCGCTCCCGCACAACAGGGCAACTGGCTGCCGACCCCGCAAGGTCCGTTCAATCTATTGCTGCGCTTGTACCTGCCCAAGGCCGGGGCGCTGGACGGTGGTTATCAAATGCCGACGATTGCGCGGGTTGAGCCTTGATCGTCGGTCGATCGGGCGATCGGGCGATCAGAGCCCGCCATTGCAGGGCGAGATGCCTGGGGTTGAGGTGGTTTGATATCGTTCCCACGCTCCGCGTGGGAATGCCTCTTGTGACGCTCTGTGTCACGCTTTGGGACGCGGAGCGTCCCGGGCTGCATTCCCACGCAGAGCGTGGGAACGATCAAGCAAAAGATCGCAGCCTCGTTTCACTCGACAGCTCCTACGTGTGAATGCGTAAGCCCTGTAGGAGTTGTCGAGTGAAACGAGGCTGCGATCTCTTGAACTTTACGGCGTCACAATATTGAACTGCGGACTGAACGTATCCAGGCTCCCCAGCAACTCCCCAAGTTTCTTCCCGTTCCCTTGCAACTTGATCAAGCCTTTCTGAATCGCCGTCGGGAAATCCAGCTGCTTGAGGCTGATCTGTTCCAGCGTCGTCTTGCTCAAACTCACACTGGCATCCGCCGCTGCATTGAGGCCTGCGCGGTGGGTCAGCACGCCATTGCGCAGGGTCAGGTTGAAGTCCTTGTTCTTCTGGTCCTCGAACGTCCAGTTCAGCGTCAAGTCATGCCCCACGGCCTTGTCGCTGTCGAGACGAATCGCCAGGTAATCGAAGAACATGTCCGGCGTCATCGCCCGCACCATGTCCACCGACACTGAACTGCCGGCATGTTGCGGTACGCCGTTGCGCAGTTCCATGGCCCCGGTCAGGTACATGTTGCGCCAGGTGGCGTTCTCGCTCTGATAGCCCGTCTGCTCCAGGGCTTGGGCCTGGGCGCTACGGCCGGCGGCGTTGTCCGGTTCGGCGAAGAGCAACTGATTGCCCAATTGCGCAGCCCAACGATAGTCACCCTTGGCCATCGCCGCGCGCATCTTCTCGATCACTGCCGCGCCGCCACCCATGGCCTCGACGGTGCGCTGGGCAGTTTCCACGGGTGGCAGTGGATTGAGGTTGGCCGGGTTGCCGTCATAGAAACCCATGTAACGCTGATACACCGCCCGGGAATTGTGGCTCAGGGAGCCGTAATACCCACGGGTGTACCACTTCTGGTCGAGATCGCCGGGCAGCTTTTGCATGTTGTCGGCGATTTCCATCGGCGTCAGGCCCTGGTTCAACAGGTGCAAGGTGCGGTCGTTGAGGAAGGCGTACATGTCGCGCTGATCCGCCAGGAACGTGCGGATCCGCTCGCTGCCCCAGGTCGGCCAGTTGTGCTGGGCAAACAGCACGTCGCTCTTGTCGCCATAACGCGCCAGGCTGCTGTCCAGGTATTGCGCCCAGGCTTTGGCGTCACGCACTTGCGCACCGCGCGGGGTGAGGATGTTGTGCATCATTTGCGTGGCGTTTTCGGCCATGCACAAGGCGCGCAACTGCGGCAGGTAGAGGTTCATCTCCGACGGCGCTTCGGTGCCGGGGGTGAGTTGGAATTCCACCTCGATACCGGCGATGGTGCGGGTTTCCAGTTCCTTGCCGATCAGGTCGGTGGGCTCGATCAGGGTGATGGTGCCGCCCGTGGGCAGACTCTTGCCCATGCCTGAATCCACCTGACCTTTCTCGCCACGGGGCAGCAGACTGCCGAATTGGTATTGGGCGCGGCGGCTCATGGCGTTGCCGGCGTACACGTTCTCGCTCATCACGTGTTCCATGAACCCGGACGGCGCGAACACCTTGACCTTGCCGGCCTTGACGTCGGCCTCGTCGATGACCCCGCGCACGCCGCCAAAATGGTCAACGTGGGTGTGGCTGTAGATCACCGCCACCACCGGTTTGTGCGGACGATTGGCGTAGTACAGCGCCAGCGCAGCCTTGGCGGTTTCGGCCATGGTCAACGGGTCGATGATGATCAGCCCGTCGTCACCTTCGATGATGGTCATGTTGGCCACATCGAGGCCGCGCACCTGATAGATCTTCGGGCTGACCTCGAACAAGCCGGCGTGTGCACTGAGCTGGGCCAGGCGCCACAGACTCGGGTTGACCGACTCCGGCGACTTGTCGTTCGCCAGGAAGTCGTAAGCCGAGACATCCCAGATGACCTTGCCGGCCGCATCCTTGACCTGGCCCTTGAACGGCGCGATCAAGCCACGGCTGACCGACTCATAGTCCGTACGGTCGCTGAACGGCAAGTGTTGCAGCACCGCTGCGTTTTGCGTGGCAGTGATCGAACTGGCACTGGCCGGTTCATCGACGGCGTAGACCGATTGCGTCAGGCAAGCGGTGATCAAGCAGGCCAACAGGCCACGAGGGCTTAAAGTGAAACGAGGCATGGCGTCTCCGGTTTTTATCGTTATGGTTAGACCAGCCTCGAGGGTAGGGCGCCCGTCGTGCGGGGCGGCAATCGTCAACGGACAAAAACCATGCAGTGGGCCGTTTTATCGTGCCGGCGCTTGGCTCGGCGTCGCAAGCAATGCCGACGCCTGCGCGTTGGCAGGCCTCGTGTGATCGGCCAACAAAGAGTCGCCCCGGTTCAGCAATGTCTGGCCAATGAAACGCGAACCCACTTCGCTGAGGTGGGCATTGTCCAGGTACAACAACGTGCCCTGAATGATCGGGCTGCAAATACCGTTGGGGCAAATCACCACATTGGGATCAATAAAGCGAACCTGAGGCAACGCCTGCCGCACATCAGCCCAATAGGCGGGCAGTGCACTTCGCTTCACCGAGCAGTCGCGATCAATGCCGAACATCAAGCGGCGGATGGGACAGCTCGCGGCCTTTTCAATCGGCTGGTTACTCAAGATGACGATAACCTGGCCGCTGTTCTCGACCACCCGCTGAATACTCGCCTTGACCATGTCCCTGGCGGCTTCATTCTTCGGCCAGATCCCCGCGAGGACGACGTAGGGATATTTATTCTGCTGGATCAACTCGAACACGCGCTCGTTGCGTTTCACACAATGGGTGGCATACACGGCGGACATTCCTGCGGTGTAGCCCATGATCGGCGGGCAGGAGTCCATGGTGTAATCCATGAGCGTGATGCCGTTGGGCTTGGCCAGGACATCGACCATGCCGGTGAAGTGATTGGCGAACGAATCACCGATCATGATGCCGTCGATCCGTGGCTTATCGGCCCCCACCCGGCAGGCCGCGCTGGGTTCGGTGCGGTACAGCGCATTGGTCACGTGGCACCCCCGACGAATCTCGCTGGGCTTGCTCAGCGTCATCGCCTCCAGCGTCGCCACTTCGGGGCTGAAGCGCTGCGTAAAGCCATTCCATTGCACACTCAGCCCGGCCAACACCGCCAGCCCCAATGCAGGGAGGGCAAAGCGCCGGGTAAACACCTGGTGCAAATGCATCGCGGCACCGTTGCGTCGAAACGGCACCTCGACATAACGCCAGGATAGCCACGAGAGCAGGATCGAGGTCGCGACCACCAGCATCGCTGCGGCAAGATTGAGGTGAATGCCGAGGTAGTTGAGATAGGCAATCAGCGGCCAATGCCATAGGTAAAGCGAGTAAGAGATCAAGCCGATAAATACCATCGGCCGGCTGGTCAACAAGGTCGAGCGAAAGTCGCCGCTGCCGGCCAGGATCAACAGGAAGGCGCCCAGGCACGGGATCAGCGCATTGATCCCGGGGAAGTTGGAATCGGCGTTCAATGTCCCCAGCGCAAACCCGATTAATAGGTACCCGGCCAGCGCATAACTGTGGGCCCGCAGCCTGCCAAGGGGGCGCGGCTGGTACAGATAAATCCCCAGCAGCCCTCCCAGCATCAGCTCGAAAAACCGCGTGGGCAACAGGTAGTAAGCGGCCGTAACGAACAGGCCGGTGCCGTACTCCGAAATCCCCACCGCGACCATCACGCCGAGGCCCACTATCGGCAATACATAACGCGGTGCCAGGCGCACCAGCAGGACGATAAACAGCGGCCAGATCACGTAGAACTGCTCTTCAATCCCCAGCGACCAGGTATGCAGCAAGGGCGCCTCTGTGGCATCGGCGGCGAAATAGTTGCCGTACTTCATCCAGATGTAGATGTTCGAGACACCCATCAAGGAAAACAGCGCGCTGACGTTGAGCCGAATCAGATCGACCGGTGAAAGAATGAATACCCCGGCAATCACACTGGCCAACAGCACCGTGATCAGGGCCGGAACGATGCGGTTGATGCGTCGCTGGTAAAAGCCCTTCAGCGAGAACGTCTTGCGCTTGATCTCGGCGTAAACCTGGGAAGTGATCAGGAAGCCCGAAATGACAAAGAAGATATCAACCCCGACGAACCCGCCCGGTAGCAGGCTCGGTTTGAGGTGGTGGATCAACACCGCAACCACCGCCACCGCGCGAAGTCCGTCGATGTCCCGACGGTAATTGTTTTGTGTCATCCCTTGGCCATCCATCCGGGCGTTGATCCGAGGTGGACCGCCGACCGCCTAATGCTCGCCGCGTCGTCGCGCGGCAAACAACTGTCAGAAATGACGGTTTTTAATAACTTTTCGCGATAGGTTTTATTTAGGTTTTGCGCGGATGATTACGTGTTCAACCGGACGTCCGCTATCCTTGCCTCACGTTCACCCATCAGGTTTTCCCATGCTTTTGGTCCAAGGCGTCTTCAAAAGCTACGCCACCCCGCAAGGTCCATTGCCAGTGCTGCAAGGCATCGACCTCACCTTGAAACCCGGCAGCAGCCTGGCGCTAATGGGCGAGTCGGGCAGTGGCAAAAGCACCTTGCTGCACCTGATCGCCGGGTTGGACAAGGTCGACAGCGGCAGCATCCGCAGCGGCGAGCATCGGCTGGAGCGGATGAACGAAGGGCAATTGGCGAATTGGCGGCGCAGCGAAATCGGCCTGGTGTTCCAGCAGTTCAACCTGATCGGCAGCTTGCGGGTGGAGGATAATCTGGCGTTCCAGGCACGCCTTGCCGGGCGCCACGATGCGCGTTGGCAGGCGCATCTGGTGCAGCGACTGGGCTTGAGTGATTTGCTGAAGCGTTACCCGGAGCAGTTGTCCGGCGGCCAACAGCAACGGGTCGCACTCGGTCGCGCGTTGGCCTCGCAACCGAAACTGCTGCTGGCGGATGAACCCACCGGTAGCCTCGATGAAGCGACCAGCGACGAGGTGTTGAAGTTGTTGCTGGAGTTGCTCGACGACACGCCTACGACTTTATTGATGGTCACCCATAGCCCACGGGTGGCGGCGCGTCTGGCGGAAAAAGTGGTGCTGCATCATGGCCGTCTGGCTGACGCGGACGTGCGCTGAGGTGCGAGTCTTTCGTGAAACCTTGCGCGCGTTGCTGAGCCATTGGCGCCAGCACCCGGTACAGTTTTTCAGCGTGCTGACCGGGTTGTGGCTGGCCACCAGTTTGCTGACCGGGGTGCAGGCCTTGAACAGTCAGGCCCGGGAAAGTTATGCCAAGGCCAGTCAGTTGATCGGCGGCGAACCCCAGGCCAGCCTCAGCGCGCCGAGTGGCGGCGTCTTCTCTCAGCAATTGTTTGTCGACTTGCGGCGGGCGGGTTGGCCGGTGTCGCCGGTGCTGCAAGGCCGGCTGACGCTCAAGGGCCACGACGATCAGCGCTTGCAGTTGATGGGCATCGAGCCGGTGTCGTTGCCGGCCGGTTCGGCGGTGGCGGGGCAGGCGCTGGCGATGGAACGGATCGTCGAATTTTTCAGCCCGCCGGGCCGTACCTGGATTGCGCCGCAGACCTTACAGGCCTTGGGTTTACATGAAGGTGAAACGCCGATTTCCGAAAGCGGTCAGACCTTGCCGCCGCTGCATGCCCAACCGGACATGGCGCCCGGTGTGTTGCTGGTGGACATCGGCTTCGCCCAGCAAATCCTCGGCCTGCCGGATCAACTGTCGCGCCTGCTGTTGCCCAAGGATTTTCACGCGGCGCTTGCGGATCAATTCAAAGGCCAACTCCAACTCAAGACCAGCGGCGAAGAAAACAACCTTGCGCGCCTCACCGAAAGCTTTCACCTGAACCTCGATGCCCTGGGTTTTCTGTCCTTCGTGGTCGGCCTGTTCATCGTGCACGCGGCGATCGGCCTGGCGCTGGAGCAACGCCGGGGTTTGCTCCGGACCCTGCGCGCCTGCGGGGTCAGTGCGCGGATGTTGATTGGCTGCCTCGCTGTCGAATTGGGTGGCTTGGCGCTGATCGGCGGCATCGCCGGGGTCGCCAGCGGTTATCTGTTGGCCACTGTCCTGTTGCCGGACGTCGCCGCCAGTCTGCGCGGGTTGTACGGCGCCGAAGTGGCGGGGCAGTTGAGTTTGAGTCCATGGTGGTGGCTCAGCGGTGTTGGCCTGAGCCTGCTCGGCGCCTTGCTGGCCGGCGCCAACAGCCTGCTGCGCGCGGCACGTTTGCCGTTGCTGGCGCTGGCCAATCCGCAGGCCTGGCATCAGGCTCATGCGCGGTGGTTGCGGCGCCAGGGTTGGGTCGCCGCATTGGCGGCAGTGATCGCGCTGCTGGCATTGATCTTGGGCGACAGCCTGGCCAGCGGTTTTGTGCTGATGGCCGCGTTGCTGCTTGGCGCGGCACTGGCGCTGCCGGTGTTGCTCAACGCCGTGCTCAACCTGGTGCTGCACCGCAGTCGTACGGTGCTCGGCCAATGGTTTCTTGCTGATTGCCGCCAGCAACTGCCGGCCCTGAGCCTGGCGCTGATGGCGTTGCTGCTGGCGCTGGCGGCGAACATCGGCGCCGGCAGCATGACCGCCGGGTTCCGCCAGACCTTCAGTGACTGGCTCGAACAACGCCTCACCGCCGAGCTTTACCTCAACCCGCAAAACCCGGCCCAGGCCCGCGAGTTGCAAACCTGGCTCAAACAACAACCGCAAGTCACTGCCGTGTTGCCGAGCTGGCAAGTGTCGATCCAGTTGCAAGGCTGGCCAGCGGACGTCTACGGCGTGATCGACCATCCCAACTACCGCCAGCACTGGCCGCTGCTGGAAGCGGTGGGGGACAACCCGTGGGAGCGCCTGGCCAAGGACGACACGGTGATGCTCAGCGAACAACTGGCGCGGCGCTTGAAAGTGCAGTTGGGTGATCACCTGACGATCCCGACGCCGAATGGCTCGTGGTCACCGCGAGTGGTCGGGATCTACGCCGACTACGGCAATCCCAAGGGTCACGTGCTGGTCAACGTCAATCACCTGCTGCGCGGCTGGCCGCAGCTCACGCCGAACCGTTTTAACCTGCGTATCGACCCGACGGCGACCCCGTCATTCCTTGTTGCGCTGCAAAATCGTTTCGCGCTGGACGACAACCGCATCGTCGATCAGGCGCGTCTCAAGGGCTGGTCGACCCAAGTGTTCGAACGCACCTTTGCCGCCACCGCCGCGCTCAACAGCTTGACCCTCGGCGTGGCCGGCGTCGCGCTGTTCATCAGCCTGCTGACCCAGAGCCAGAGCCGCCTCGGCCAACTCGCGCCGCTGTGGGCGCTGGGCGTCACGCGGCGGCAACTGATGCTGCTCAACCTCGGGCAAACCTGGTTGCTGGCGCTGCTGACGCTGGTCTTGGCGCTGCCGCTGGGCATTGCTCTGGCGTGGTGCCTGGACTCGGTGATCAACGTCCAGGCCTTCGGCTGGCGCCTGCCGTTGCGAGTGTTTCCATTGCAACTGGTGCAGTTGATGGGGCTGGCAGGGCTCGCCACGTTGCTGGCGTCGGCGTGGCCGCTGTACACCTTGTATCGCACCCGGCCGGCGGATCTGTTGAGGACGTTTGCTCATGAAGATTAAGGCCGGGCTGTTGATTTTGGCTTTGTTGAGCGGTTGTGATAACTCGGCACCCGATGAAAAAGGCTTCGCCGGGATGGGCGGCGAGGCGTCCGCGTTTACCCCGGTGGTGCCCGGTCGAGTGTTCAGCTTTCCGGCGGATCATGGGCCGCATGATGGTTTTCGTATCGAGTGGTGGTACGTCACCGCCAATCTCAAGGACGCTCAAGGCAACGAGTTTGGCGTGCAGTGGACGTTGTTTCGCAGCGCCTTGAAGGCTACGCCCGAGGTGGCGGGCTGGAGCAACCAGACGATCTGGCTCGGGCATGCGGCGGTCACCTCGGCAACGGTGCATCACGCTGCTGAACGCTATGCGCGAGGCGGTGTGGGTCAGGCAGGTGTGAACGTGGCGCCGTTCAAGGCGTGGATCGATGATTGGCAATTCAGCGGTCCTATGACCGATTTGCAGCTCAGCGCGTGGGACCAGAGGTTCAGCTATCAACTGCGGCTGACGTCCAGCCGTCCGCTGGTGCTTCAGGGCGATCATGGTTTCAGTCAAAAATCCGAACAAGGCCAGGCCTCGTATTACTACAGCCAGCCGTTTTTCCAGGCCAATGGTTCGCTGGAGATCGACGGCAAAACCTACACCGTCAGCGGCCCGGCGTGGCTTGACCGCGAATGGAGCAGCCAGCCGCTGACCGCCAACCAGACGGGCTGGGACTGGTTTTCCCTGCACCTGGACAGTGGCGAACAGGTGATGCTCTACCGCATGCGGCAAAAGGACGGCGCGCCTTTTGTGACGGGCACCTGGATCGACGCCCAGGGCAAAACGCAGTTATTGCATGGCGCCGACATCAGCCTCACGCCCGAGGACACCGCCAAGGTCGCCGGCCGAGCCATGCCTGTGCGTTGGTCGATAAAAATCCCCGATAAACACCTGGCTATCAGCATTAACGCGCTGAACCCGAATGCATGGATGGATTTGCGCATTCCGTATTGGGAAGGGCCGGTGCGGTTGAGCGGCAGTCATGCGGGGCAGGGGTATCTGGAAATGACCGGTTATTGAATCGGAACTCTCGCCGCAACGACGTCCTCCTACGTTATGAAGCCCGTTCCCTGGAGTCCGCCATGAGCGACGACCTCAAACCCCCGGATCTCGCCACTTGGCAACGCCTGTTCGACGACAAGGCCTACTGGCAACAATCCCCCGACGCCCACTACAGCGAACTGCTGCGAGTGGCCGACGACTTGCTGGGGCAGGGCGCCATCGACCTCGAGCAATGGCAAACCCTGAAAGCCAAGGCCGAGCAATCCCACAAGGACTCGCCCGCCGTCAACGTCGCCGAGGAAGTCGACGACCCTGAAGCCTGAGGAGGCCCCATTTGAAACCCATCACCGAATCCGAACACCCCGACGAACCCCGGCCACCCGGCGAAACCGAGCGCGACAACGACGCCCTGCGCCCCACCGACCCGACCAAGCGCAAGGAAAACAGCAAGGGTACCGACAGCGGCGAATCCACCGCCCAGGAAACTGCGAACACTCCCTGATTGGCGGCAATGGTCATCGGCAAAAAAGCGTTATTGTCACTTACACCGATATCATTGAAAGTGAATCGACAACACAAAATCTGAGTAGTAGCTCTACATAAACTGATTATTCTTGTACGACTCTTGTATAAGAATAATCAGCTTAACGTTCCAGTTGGTGAGTTTGGTGTTTGTAAGTTTGATGTCGATAAATATCCACACAAAGTTGTGGGCATGAAATTTCATGTATATGTATGCGGACATCTTCGCCAACTTCTATTAATATGCGTTGCGTTCGCCCAGTGTCAGGGCTCTTTACCGGTGCATGGATTGCCAGGCCATTACACTGGGCGAACACCTTCTTTTAGTGCGACACGCACTTGCAGCAATACGTTAAGATGCGCGGCTTTTTACTCAAGGAAGAAAACGGCCGCCGCCGATCTGACACGGATGAAACCACTTTCCCTCTACCACCCGGCCCTCTACTGGCTTCGCGTGTGGCAAAAACGACTGTTCCGCCAACTGTCCTGGCGCTATTCCCGTAAGACATTCGCCGTGTCGCTGGACAGTACCCGCTTGCCGTTTCGCTACCTCAAGCACACCTCCAAACTGATTCGAAAACTGGGCAATTCCGATATTGCACTGCAACATAACAAAGTCATTAACCTGAAACTTGCAGTGGCTTCTGTCGACGGTGTCGTCATTGCCCCGGGCGAATATTTTTCCTTTTGCCGGTTAGTGGGTCGACCGACTCGTCGACGCGGGTACGTCGAAGGCATGGAATTGTCCTTCGGTGAGGCACGCACGGGCGTCGGTGGCGGGATCTGCCAATTGAGCAACCTGATCCACTGGATGGCGATTCACTCGCCGCTGGTGGTGGTCGAGCGGTCCAATCACAGCTTCGATCCCTTTCCCGATGAAGGCCGGGTATTGCCATTCGGTTCCGGGGCAGCGATTTTTTATAACTATGTTGATTTGGTGTTGTACAACCCGACGGATCGGCATTTTCAGTTGAAACTGAATGTCGGCGAGCAACAGTTGGAAGGGGAGTTGTTGTGTGATCGGGTGCGGGAGTTTCGCTATCACGTTTATCAACGGGCGCATCGATTTGTGCGCGACGGCGATCGGGTGTTTCGAGAGAACGAAATCTGGCGCGATGTAAGCACCAAAGGGCAGGAGAGTCAGTTGGTGAAGAGTGAACGTCTTTATCGAAATCGGGTGGTGGTCAAGTACGCGGTGGATGACGCGTTACTTGAAAGTCCGGTCGTCATATAAACAAACAGGTGATCACAAGATCACCTGTTTTTCATCTTTAGCATTTAAAGGTGATCAGACCTCTTTTCTCCAGGCAGTAAACGTAATCGCGGTGCCTTCATCCTCTTGATCCCGGATGTCGATTTTGTAGGTGCCGCCGCCAGCAACGCCGTCAACCCGTGCCTTTTCATCATTGGCTTGTAACTCGGCACCTTTGGCGTGCTGTTGGTAAAACCTCAGCACGTCGGCGAACGGCATATAAGTCTGCAACATGACCTCGAACTCATGCATGGGGCGGCCGTCAATCTGGTCGAACATACCCTCCATCGGGGAGCCTTTGATACCGGGCGAAATGTAAAATCCATCGGCGCCAACGCCCGATAGATAGGAATTCGTTGGCAGCAGCGGGAGCATCGCCTTCGGGAAGTCAGACGGCAATTGCGCAGTCGTCCAGGACGGTTTGTTCGGGGCAGTGGTGATGTATTCGACCGAGCCGATCTTCTGCGCCTTGGCGCGTGTTTCGGGATCTTCACTTTCAGCCCAATACGCCACCAGTGGCGGCAACTGTTTGCTCCAGACAATGATCGGGTCTGCGTCGCTCTTTTTCGCACCTTTGGCCTGGAAAATCGTCAGCACGGTTTCGGGCCCCGGGTTGCAGGACAACGTCTCCGTACGCGATTTCACGGTGCAATGCCCATTGACCAACCCCACGGCGATCAACTGCCCCTTTTCGTCCAACAACAGCGCGCCGCGCTCGTCGCCGTGGTTACCGTCATCCATGGCGGTCAGCATCGTGCGCCCGGCCGGCACGCCTTCCTCAAACGTCGTGAATTCTGAATCCAGGGCATCGAGTATCTGCGACACGATCAAACTGCCGTCGAGGGTGTAACTGCCGGTGGCGTAACCGATGAAATCAACCAACGCCGCGCGTATCGCCGGATCTTCATTGAGTTGAGGCGGCCGTGCGGCGGCGGGCGCGTTGGAGAGCTGCAGCACGGTGGTGCCGTCGGCGCGCTTTTCTGAACGAAGTGACAATGCCGCGGCATCAAGAGAAACAGACAACGCCAAAAGCAGGGCGAGGGGGCGTGCGATGGTAAACAAGGGTCATTCCTTTGCTGGGTGGTGATCCGGTTTCACTCGCCGACGGCCATGCGTCAGGCGGAAATGGGGGTATTCAACCTGTGTGGCAGTCAAAAAGCCAGATTAAACATTGGGTTGCGTTATCGGATTCGTCCATGCGGTGGGGATTTTTCAATTGATGTATGCACTTCGCTGGGGTGCGATATCAGACTTTATAAGTTTTTAATGGTTTAAAGACTTTCAAGGTCGAGGTTGCAGCCATAGGTTTTGAAATCATTTGCAGATAGTGCAGGGGGCTTTCTGCGAAGATAATTATAACAACCGATGTTTTCCAGTAGGTCGCTCGCATCCTCTATGTGATTAGCTACAGTGAATACATATTTGATAAATGCATTTTTCAGTAGGGTTTCGGGATGTTCTTGCGTCTTTAGAAAACCGCAAAGCCATTGCCAGTTAATTATGTGCAACTGGGTTCCCCAGCCGAGCCCTATCCTACTCTCGCCATAAGCCAACAAAATCATTAAAACTGTTAGCTACAAAGCCTGTACTGCCGGATTCTGGATCGAACATCTCGACAGTGGTGGAGCGTGTATTGAAAGTCAGACAAATAAGACAATCACCCGCATCCCTGGCAATGGCTACCCATCCAGTTGGCAGCCCGGCAACTCTGGTGTGCCAAACAATAGTGCCAGCCTTTAATGACGGGGAGAACGAGTAAAACTCGCTTATGCAGGTGCCTGCGCCAGATATTGAGTGCTGACTCAGAATGTCCAGGGCTAATGCACCCCATTCTTTTCCATTGTCTATTTTCAGGATCAGGAGCGGAATGCACTTTGTTCTGAAGCTAATAATATCCCGGACATCCAGTTCTCGCCGAATATGGTCATTTTCGTAGAGATCACACGTGAAGAAAAACCCTTTGCCGCCCATGGAAAGCTTTTGCTGAGAGCCAATCAGTGACATCTTGAAGTGCTGGGCAGGGCTGTCGCGCTACCTCGATGACGGGGCCATCTGAAGGATATACTTACGCCGCTGCCGACGCAGCGGGCGAGTGAGGTTGACCAGCTATTGCCGCACAGGTGGACGGACGAACGTGTCCATGCCCCATTTAAGCCGACCAATGCCCCCAGCCCACCGCGCCTTAAATACAGTGCTGGACGATTGAGGGTTGGCGAACGCAGCTGTTTTGATCAAATAAGGATATTTGTTAATGACGACTCCTGATGAAGCACCGCAAGCATTTGCGCAGTTCGTCACGCTATTCAATACGTGGCCTGACTCCCTCGGCCAACTGCATCTGCGCGAGAGTCCAGCGGACCTTACGGCTATTGCCGAAGCCCCCAGAGCCGGAATCATGCGCAGCTACTTCCAGTGGATAGACTTCCCTGATCGCCCCATGATCGGCGGGGATTTCATGCTTGCGCTCTATGGTCCTGACGACTTGCCCAAAGCGCAGGAGGGATGGCACGCAACAGGTGATGAAAATCCGGCGTGGGGCTGGAAAGACAGCTTCACTGTGTTCGCTGATCGCCATGGCGATGTGCTGGTTTATGATCGCCTTGATGAACACTCCGCCATATTTGGCTCGATTCAAAAGCGCTCATTCAAGGTCGCGGCGAATATTCTCGCGCTGATAGGCGCGCTGGAAGCGGGTATCGCGGTGCAATTGAACGAGTTTAATGATGCCACTTGCGACGATGACGACGACTATACGCCCGCCTTTCTGTCCAGGGTCAGGGAAGTGGTCGGCGATGTTGAGGGCACGGATGTGGATGGTTTCATGAGGTTCTTTTTTGAATGAGCGACTCGGGCCAGATCAACGACCATTTTCAGCGAGATATTCAGATAGCGTGCAAAAAGGCCATCGAGCAGTTTCGCCAAGCGCACCCCACCGCCGATGTCTGTGGGTTTGCACTGTACTCAGACGCCGATGCGCGGACGTTGGTGCCGTCGTTCAACACGGCTGATCACTTGGCGCGCGTGCAGGCTGAAGAACCTGCTGAGCAGGGGTACTTCAAATGGTCACCCGCTGAATGGAGCCACGAAACGTTCGGTGGCGAACACTTCAACGCCCTGTCGAACCTGTTGTGGGACTTGGCTGATTCGATTCCCGATGAAGATGTTGAACGTCACCGCGCGCTCGTCTTCGAACACTGTGTTGCGGCCTTGAAGCCGCTAACGAGGTGCGCGTTTGAGAACGCCATTTATGTATTCACAGTCTCTGACTTTCAAAGCGTGCCGGAAGAAATCACCTGGATTACGCAACTCAATACCCCCGAGCAAGCCCTCGAATTCAAGACTTGGTTAGAGCAGGTCGAGCAATGAAAGGCATGCATTTAACAAGGATGCGTACATGACACTGCCCCACTTTATTTACCATCCCGATCCCGTCGGTAGCGGTTCGGTGCAACCCTCTTCCGCCACTTGCGTGAGCTGCAATCAGGCGCGAGGCTACATTTATGTGGGCCCGGTATACGCCATTGATGAATACGAAAACTGCATCTGCCCTTGGTGCATTGCCGACGGGAGTGCGCACCAGCGCCTGGGCGCGACGTTTGTCGATGACGAGAGTATCGGCCTGGACGGCGAAGACACGCTGAGCGAGGCGCAGATCGCCGAAGTCAGCCAGCGCACGCCTGGTTTTAACGGCTGGCAGCAAGAGTGCTGGTTCACTCACTGCGACGACGCAGCCGAGTTTGTCGGTAAGGTCGGCCATGCAGAGTTGCTTGAACTGGGCCCGGCAGCCATCGCCGCCGTTCAGGACTCAACAGGGTTGGAGGACGGTCCGCAGTGGCAAGCGTTCTTCAATGCCCTGGATAAGGATCATGGGCCTACCGCCTACCTGTTCAAATGTCGCCACTGCGCCACGCTGGGCGCTTACCAAGACAGCCATTGATACCCAAGTGCTCAACCCGTAGCGACCCACAAGGAAGAACCTCTGATGAGTGACGATCACACCCCCGACTTCACCAAAGTCCCCACCGGCATGCTGCCGTTCCCGCCTGTTGAAGACGTGTTTGTCGCCGATCAACTGGAACTGGCCAACCATCTGCACCCTTTGTTCAGCCTGGATATCAGCACCGTAAACCCCGAGTGGTCGGGCGTGCTGCACATGCTCAGCCCGTTGGAGCCGTACGAGGGCTTTGTCGGCGAGCTGACCGAGTGGGACGGGTACCATGGCTACCTGCTGAAAACCAACTGGATCGGCTTCAAGGTCGAGCAAGGGCGGTATCGCTTGTGCGGCGATCCACGCTACTTCTTTCTGCACGAGGGGAATGCACAGCTGGCTGATCCTCACCCGGAGGCGAGAGCGGATCTGGAGCGGCACTACGCCGATCAGCACCGCGCGTTTGCCGCCACCGTTGAAAGGTTTAAAACCAGCGGCGTGCTGGCGCGTGAGGATGGCGAACCGTTGTATGCAGTGGAATTTGTCGCGCAACTGGGCGGCGAAGTCGATGGCTGCGCCAACTGGGTGGAGGCGGTCGAATTTCCAATGCACATCGTTGAACTGGACCCCGACCGCGGCGATTCGAATGTCTACCCCCTGAGCCCTGCGGGTAACCGGTTTTTCCACGTGGCAAGCGTTCCGGGCTGGCATTACCGGACGGCCGGCGCAGACCTGATCGTCATGTTCTACGAACCGATTGAAGGCTTGGTGCTATTCACCTTCGATTACAGCTGAATCCCATGAGTAAGATCGAACTGCAAACCCTTGTAGTCAGAGTTAAAAAGTATCTCTCGATTATCTTTTTGCTCTGCCTTGTAGGCGTTTTCATCTATGCATACCTGCACAAACCGGAATTCCCTTCTGAGATAGTCCTGAAGCAAGGCTTCATTCCGGGGCAGTCGATCTACATCGTTCAGGATGCCAGGGATCCAGATGAGCCCAAAAGCCTGAGGTTCTACGTCAACAACGGCGGCAGTAGGAATAATGAGACGATGAAGGTGCGCCTCGGCAAGACCCCGCCCTTCCTGGTCTCGGACACTGACTTGAAAGACGTGGTAATCCAGCGAGTCTCCAACGGCCTGCACATCAAGCTCAAAGGCGCAGTCTCGGATTACCAGAGCAACCTTTACCTGGAAGACGGCGATACTTACACCACCTACCGTGTAAGCCTTGAACAAGTCGAAACGCGACCGCCCTTGCCGAGCGGTCAGTAAGCTTATTTCAGCAAGGCAATCACTGCGCAGACAACCGCAATCGCCAGCGCCGGCCACTGCATCGGCATGAAAAAGAAGTGGTGGCGAACGCCATCGGCGTGAACCTGGCGATTCAATACAAAGCCCAGCACAACGTTGATGGCTGAACCAATACCCACCCCCATCAAAAAATGCATGAGCGATACATTGCCGGGCTTAACGCTGGGATCCATCAACAACCACATCAATAACAGCACCATGACTATTGGTGTTAACAAGGTCATCCAGCCTGCGCCGCGATAGATCATCATTTGCTGTTCATCTCGAAAACATCTGCTGCTGACTCGCGTGCTTGCTCTTCAACAGCCAATACGACATCAAGCGTATTGAGGAACAGGTCATGGCTCAGGATGCCGGTGGTGGTGGTCGACAATACGGGCTTGCCGTTTTCGTCCTTGATCACCACGTCTTCGGTCCAGGCGTTGAGGTCTACCGTACGCAGCGACGACATCGGCACTTTGTTGCCTTGGTACTCGAGGAAATCCTGGCGCACAACAATTGGCGCCGTAGTTATTTTGAGGAAGTTACCGGTCACTCGCTTGCCCCAAACCTGCTTTGAATTGATGCAGTTGAAAGTTACGGAGCCGCCCGACTCCAGCGTTTGTGCAACAGACGGCAGGCGCGCGCGTACGTGCAACTCACGAACCAGTTCCTGAAACTTCTGAAAGCCTTTGAGGGATTCGAGAACCCGATGAAACGGCTCTGCGGCATTACGGCGATAGGCCAGGTTTGTGATCAGGCCGGTCAATGCAGTTTGCCCGGAGCTGAACAGATACAGGTCTTCTATCTCAGCAAACGGCATGTAGTCGCGCTGCTCTTTAGTGATGCGCACGAGGCCGTGTTCATAAACTTCGTAGTGGGTATTACGCAGCTTCTTTTGCCAAACGTAGATACCCAATATGCACAGCCCCACAATGGCCAACAAACCGGTCGTGAAATAAAACATGACGTGTGTGCTGGCGAAATTGAGAGTCATGCCTCGGGACGTCTGAAGACTGACCGGGCCGTCATTGCCCATCGGCAAAATCGTGCTCAGATAGAAGACGAACACGGCGAGGCCCAAAAACGCAGCGGCCAATATCAGGCTGAAAATCAAAAAGGCCTTGCCCTGGCGGAACGTCGCGATCAGCTCGCCGGTGGCGGAAGAAGCGTGGAAGTCGGTTGAGTGCATGAGTGCTTGCGTCCCTGTCATTGAGTAGATGCGCGCCTTTAGGCGCGGCGCGGTGTGAACGGTGCGCCTTGGCCGTCCGGTATCGATATTAATCCAGAAGTAAGCGGACAGTGAGGCCATCTTGCGTTTTATCTAGTCGTTGGCAGCTTTAGAGCTAGCCGATACAGCACCTTCTTCAGTCGCGACAAAATAGCTTAAGATCAGGCGAAAGCTGGAATGGAATATGTCGACTAAAGGACACAACATTCATTGAAATCCCCTGTTCTCACATCAGCGAGCGTTTGAATAATCGCCGATTCACGGTAGCGGGCAACACCCACGGGCTATTGCCGCGTAGCGGGTTGGATTTAGGTGACTTGGCCGGACGGATATGTTCAACATGCGTCCTGCTCCTTGCAGGGGAATCTTCCCGGTTTGCCGTGTGTGTTTTGCGTCGAAGGGGGGCTCTGGGAAGCCCCGTCACAGATAAAAATCTGTCTGCTTTATGTAGGTATTTTGTTCAACTCGCCAAGCTTAATCTTGAAGTAGTCCAGCAAGTTCTTTCCTTCTGAAAATGCCTTTCGGATCTCAGCACTTTCCTTAATCAGTTCCTCGCCAGGTATTGCATGTTCTTCAATAGGGCGCGGTAGCGACCACTCCAGAACCTCCCTTGGGAAGCCTGCTTTAGGGCGGTTATTGATCCAGACGGCAAGGTAACAAGGAATCGTCCAGCCACTGAAAAACTGAACTATCAAGAAGCCGAAGACATATCGAAGCAATGAATGATGGGAGCGATAACCTTTTCTACACATATGGAAGTAGGCGACCGAGCCGGCTTCGAATTCATCCGATTGCCCCTCGGGCAAGGCTTGCGGTCCATCTTCCATATAGACACGGATTGCCTCCCACTCAGCGATCGCCTGATTCAAATTTCCACTTGGAACACTGATCCAAAGCACATCGCCGTTTTTCGTCTCACGTAGCCCAATCATTAATTTGAATTCAGGAATGACAGCATATTGAGTGATCAATTTGCTGATCGAGACACTCGTAATGACTTCCTCCCACGGTACATAACGTGGGGTCATGCCTTTTTTGGGAACAAAGACGACCTCGCGACGCTGACGATTGAAGCGCACAGGAGGTTGATTGCTTACCCGACGAATTGCAAAGAAAAACACGCAAAGGTAGAGAGTGGCCAGCGCTCCCACAAAACCCCAAACGGCAATACTTGTGAAGAAATCCAGCCAGCTACTCCAGAAAGGTTCTATGTCACGTCTTATCCAGGATCCGAAACCCGTTGTGAAAAACAGAAAAATCAACAGGAACATAACCGCCCCGATTCCGGCTCGAGTCATAAACTCAAAGCTTCCTCTAGAAACGGCAAAGTCCAAGACTACTTCATCGGCATAGCGGTGTAGCTGGCGAGCACTGAAAGGCTGCACTCCGGTTGGCACTGGCTTTGGTGATAAATAGAGTGTTTCAGTGCCTGATTCTCTGTCGATGTCACCTGCTTGAGGCAGTCGGTCATATCTATTTTTCAAGGGTATGGCTCGTCAAGTAGAGGTCTCGGGTTCTTGAGTCGGTTCGGCAAATGTCACCGGGCTTTTTGTTCTCTACGATGTGCGCTGTTCTTCTGCCAAAAACAAACTCTGCAAGTCACCCGTCAGTGTGTCGTTGTCTATGCCGTAAGTCAGAGAAAACGCATCGTTTACACCCTCTATTGTGCTGACGCCATCCATGATTCCCAAAAGGTTAGATGTGGTATCGACCATTGTCTGCCTGATGACCTCAAAGAAAACTTCTCGCTGTTCGGTAGGTAGCGAGTTGAACAAGGTTAAGGCTCGCCTCCAGTATTCGTCGGTTGCATCGTGAATGGTCGTGTTGGCGAAAAGCTGTCTGTAAATACAAATATTCTCCTCCACGACAGCCGTTTTAAGTCCAATGACAAAGTCTTTCGGGGTGATCGGGTTGCTGCTCACTTGGATTAGGCCTCGGGTTAAGCGTCTTTTTTCTTTTATTGGGTGGGCAGGATGCTCACCGCCCCCCAATCTTCACGACTACCGACACATCGTCCAACCCTACCAGGACAACGCTTGCGCAATCTGATTCGCCTCTTTCCCGGATTGCCCACCCTCCATGATTGGCGCCCGTAGCAGCGACCGTACCCCCTCGCGATCCACAATCCAGAACGTCATCTTCGTGGGCGTTTTCCGCTGGATGCCAGCCACGTAGTCGTCAGTCACGGCACCTTGTTCGCCAGGCAGCTTCGTCACATCGAACTCCCATATTTGCCCGGTTGCTTGCGACTTTTCTGGTTCGGCCGATTTGGGTGAGAATTTCGTCTTGCGCATATCAGCGGCTTGTAGCCCCAGCTTTTTCACCATGAATGCGCGCAGCAACGACTCAAGTTTTTCGTCCGATGTCTGAGCCGAATCCACGGTGAGGCCAAGCTGTGCCCCTGTTTGCAAGTTTTCGTAGTAGAAACGATTTTCCATGTCCGTTCTCAAACGGTAGTCGCCCACGCGCAAGGGCAGGTGAATGCCTTTCCAGCTATTCACCAGCGCATTTTTATCCTTCGGTGTTCCCCAGCCGAGCGTCGCATCGCTTTGCTGCCATTCGATGAGCTTCCGGTTCAGGGCGATGGCCTCCTGAGTTCTGCCCTGGCGGTAGGCGATGTCCGCTGCGTAATCCAGCGCAGTGCGATAGAGGGGTAGATAGGAAGAGCCATTCTCCCAGGCAGGTAGGGCCAAACCCAGCGAGTGGCGAGCGGCGTCGAGGTCGCCGTGCCGGTACTGCGACACGCCGATAAGTGTTTGTACACGCGCAACTTCATCCGGGAAAAAGGCGTCGGGCAGCGCCTTTTTCGCGAGCTCAGCAGCCTTCGACCAGCCACCCGGAAGCTCCCAGGTTGAATCCATGTCTTGGGTCTGTTCGGCCATCGTGCGCTCGCGGAACAGCGTTGGTGCGCTTTGCCATTTCAGTGACGCGAACAACTTATGCATTTGTTCAATGGCTTGGGCCTCGTCTCGCGATTTGAACATCACATCAATGTCCATGCGCCAGTCACCGCGTAGCGCCGTCCAGCGAATGTTGGTGCATTGCTCGCCGTCACACTGTTCTGGGCTTCCCATTTTTGCGGCGGTCAGGTCGGCGAAGGGGAGGTCGGGCATCGCCGATGCAAATGCTCGACGCTTAGGCTGCTCCTGATAGGGTTTGAGCCAATCCTGGCGTTGCGATGCCGTGTACTTGCGTTGTGCTTCGTCATAAACCAGCGAAATCTCCGCGCTCAGGCGTCCGTTCGCCAACGCCTGCGTGTAGAGGAGGTTGGTGGTGACATCACGTCTTTCTGCGGGCTCAAACTTCGCCAGTTTCCATTGCCCCAGCAGGAGTGGCGTCGAGAAGTCAGCCAGTTCGTAATGCAAGCGCGGTTCGTCCGGCGACAAGCGCCACAGACCGAGCTCGGGGCTGTTGATCGTGAAGAGCTTTTCCTGCAAGCGTGCTACCTCAGCTCGTTCACCCGCCATCATGCTTGCCTCGATCGCCACGCCCAGCATGCTCGTGATGCGGGTGTCGCGCCTGCTTGTCGACCCGACAGCGGCCGATTCCCGCTCCCAATACGCGATCTGCTCTTCGGCGGCTTTCCGGGCTTCGTCGTATCGCCCTTGCTGATGCAGCAGATCGACGAGCAAGGCGCCCGCCTCGAGATCCGTGTAATCCATGGCGCTGCCCTTGCGGCCTGCCTCCATCGCCGCCCGGGCGGCGACCGTAGCCTCTGCCAGTGATTTCTCGCTGCTCAGGCGTTGTGCTTCGTGCATCAACTGAGCAGGACTGGGTGGCCGAGCTTTTGCCTGATCCGCCGGCACCGCCCAGACGGCGGAGCAGGTTGACAGCAGGATCGCGGTAAAGAGGGCGCAGTGTCGGCGTCGTATCGAATGCTTCATGGTTGTCTCCCTGACACATGTCCAATGGGCTTACCGCACAGACATATAAAAATGCGCAGCTCGGCGCGAAGGCGCCTCGCCATTTGAATGAAATTGACGCTCAGGAGGATGAGTCCCGAACTCACAGGGGCCGCTTGACCACCCAATTTTTTATCGCGGGATCAATAGGCTTGTCCGCTTCAACTTCCGTCGGCGTTTGATTGAACTTCATGCCATTGCCGCAGAACGCGGTGAACATATCCCCGTTGAAACTGTAGAGCTCGACACTCGTGACAGTCTCACAAGCATCACTCGCCACAACCTTTCGGGCGAGCTTGACCCGAGACGACTGATAAGTGTCGTACCAGTCTTTGAAATAGGCTTTGGATCGGGCTGCGGATGCACCGGGACTCAGGATATTGTTGGCAATCCGGGCATCGAGCGGGCTCGCCGCGAAACTTGAATAAGGCTGGATATCTTCGGGGCTGACTGGGTAGACACGTGCGTACCCTTTTTGGATGTCGAGTTTGACCACCTGCAACTGGGCTTCTTCTGGATAAACTTTGTAGACGACATCCAGAATTCCCAGGAGCGAGTTGGCTGACGATTTACCCGTGTAGATGAACTTCTCTTCAATGTTCAGGTTGAAGCGTTGGACTATTGCTTCGATTTGGTCGAGCCGTTTCCGTTCTTCCAAGCTGCTTTCCGCGATGGCGACTGGCTTCAGGTTTTTCAGTTGTTCGGGTATTGGGGAGATCTGGACCTGGATATCTGCCTGGGCGTTGAAGGCGGTGGCTGCCAGGATCAAGGGGATTATGGGTTTCAACTTGCTTACTGGTCCTTGTAGGGAAGCTTCCTGGTTTTGCTTTGTGTGTTTTGCGTCGAAGGGGCGTGCGTTGGGCAGCCCCTCCCAAGCTTTTACGCTCAACCACGATGAACATCATCAAAGTCATCGGCCTTCGGCGTTGAGTGCATGCCTTTAGCTTCTTGAGCGCGGTAGTAAGCCTCGATACTCAGAGATGGATCAATGCGAGCCTTGATGATGCAGGGTTGTTGTTGCCAAGGGTATTGCTGCAACTGTTGAGTCAACTGCTTGAGACCCGTGGCCAGCCAACCCTTTTCCGACTGGTCGCGCCAGCGTCTCGGGTTGCGGCCCGTTTTGGCGTCGTAGGCGGCAGTTATCGGGTCGAGGTGACGACTTTGCTCAAGTACTGGCAGGTCCGGCAGCGGTTGGGTGACGTCCATGTAGCGTTGTAGGCAATCCCAGAAGGCCAGTGCATTCGCCTGGTCGAGACCCAAGGCGTGGACTTTGGTAGCTAGACAAATCTTGTTGTCGGTGTAGCGGTGATGCAGCCAAAGGGCATAGTCGTGGGAGCCATAACCGCTGGGAAGCAGTTGTAGCACTGGGTCGAACTCTTCGAACGGTGCAACGAAGAGGCGGCGGAAACGGCGTTTGAAGCGAAGCATGCCGTCGACGCGGTTGAATTCGCTTCCGTCGTGGGTGGTGATTTTGCTGTGGAGCCAGAGCAGGCAATCAAAACCGATGGCACCCATGAAGTAGAGGAAGGCTCCGGTCCATAGGGCTACTTGCAGTTTATTATGGCCCCATAATGAACCCGTCATTCCAAGCACGATTCCGGCGCAAACAATAAAACCAATAATCTGTACGTGGTGAACTATTTTTTTTCCTGTCATATAAAGAGTTAATGAGCCTAATGATAAAAGAAGAAATACCACAACTAAGAGTAGTAGCGACGAATCTCGCAGATACTTCGCTACCTCCAATCCGGGTAGAAGCGAGCTCAAAATCCAAGTTCCCCAAACGACCCAGATGAAAGGAAAACTCATCAGTTTTAGTAAGAATAATAGATGTGGGACCTTGCTTGAGTTTTGAAAGCGCCAACTTTTAGCATCGCAGTAAATTTCTTCTTTTTTTCCGAGTGTCTGCTGCTGTAGATAGCGCGTGTGCTCTTCACCTTGCAACTGGGTAGTAATCTCCATCGCCGGTTCCAAATTGGCGTAATGACCAAAGGCGAGATGGGTATCAAAATTCCCTGAGCGATTGGCATCCTCTAACCATTTTGGCGGTGGCACAGGTTCACGACTGTTGCTGCGATAAGCACTGGCAGCGTATGGGGTATCCTTTTGTACGGTCATACAGAGAACTCAGTGTTTTGAGGTGCCAATCCCTAGCGGTTGCCGGGCGTGGATGAAGTCATGGCTGATTATTGGCCAATAAATCTGTCCCGTTTCTTATATTCTTCTTCATGCTTTTTCAATATGGCCAAGTGTCTTCTGTGAAAACTGCGGTTTTAGGCAGTGCTTCTTTTAGTAACTGTAAATATTGCTCAAGATTTTTTTTGTTTTCAAAGCGGGTTTCAAACCCTACGGTCTTGTCGGTCCGATGAATGACTACAACAGAACTGGGCCTATCAACGGTAACAAAATTGTACTCGTTCCATGGCCTGCTTTTTTCGTATTTTTTTTCATTTTTCCAACCGAGTAAAAATTTCGCTGCGCCTAAGGACATTGCTACCGGACCAAATAGAAATATCAATGAATTTGTGTAAACCGCTATTCCGATGAATAAAAGAACTACGAATATTGCACTGCCTTTGAACAAAGGGCCAGCAAATTCAGGGTAGTGGAGAGCGTGCTCAACTGCAATTCCGGTTGTAGTAGCTCGGTAATTAAATATGGTTTTTTGTCTTGTTATTAAAAGAAGACCACCTAACATGGTGAAGACTATAACGCACATTCCAGACCAAATATCTAGATTTTCTCCGATTTGTCCCCACATTTTCCAAGTGATCGCCAGGCATATTGTCATGGCTAGGCCTAGGATTATTATTGGACCTAAGATTATTTCGCGTCTAGGTTGATTTAGGACCTTACTTGTCCATGACATCAACTGGCTTCCTTCCATGGAGTGGATGAAGTCGCTTTGCTCTATTGATGCCTCATTTTGTTTTATGTCGTTGTCAGGTTTTTTTTCTTTGTGCATTTCTTCTTTATTCCCGAAGTACAAAAAAATGGGATAGGTTTATTTTTACGCGACCTCCAGTCAAGGAATGCAAAGAAAATAAGTTATCCCTTTTAAACTTTACGTTCAACCACGATGAACATCATCAAAGTCATCGGCCTTCGGCGTCGCCTGGATGCCTTTCGCTTCCTGAGCGCGGTAGTAAGCTTCGATGCTCAGGGACGAATCAATTCGAGCCTTTATGATGCAGGGCTGTTTTTGCCAAGGGTATTGCTGCAACTGTTGGCTTAGCTGCTTGAGACCCGTGGCCAGCCACCCTCTTTCCGACTGGTCGCGCCAGCGTCTCGGGTTACGGCCAGTTTTAGCGTCGTAGGCAACAGTTATGGGGTCGAGGTGGCGACTTTGCTCCAGCACTGGCAGGTCCGGCAGCGGTTGCGTGACGTCCATGTAGCGTTGTAGGCAATCCCAGAAGGCCAGTGCATTCGCCTGGTCGAGGCCCAACGCGTGGACTTTGGTGGCCAGACAAACCTTGTTGTCGGTGTAGCGGTGATGCAGCCACAGGAGATAGTCATGGGAGCCATAACCGCTGGGTAGCAGTTGCAGCACTGGGTCGAATTCTTCGAACGGCGCAACGAAGAGGCGGCGGAAACGGCGTTTGAAGCGAAGCATGCCGTCGATGCGGTTGAATTCGCTTCCGTCGTGGGTGGTGATTTTGCTGTGGAGCCAGAGTAGAGCATCTGAACCTATGGTCGCCATGAAATAAAGGAAAGCACCGGCCCATAAAGCGATCTGCATACTGCTACCTCCCAAGACCGAACCCTTAAACCAAAACACAGTAATGGCGCCGATAATGAAACCCGCGATTTGTAGATGGTGGACTATTTTTTTTCCTGTCATATATAAAGTTAAAGAAGTTAGCATTAAGGCAACAGCGGAAAATGCAATTAGAAGTGCGAGACCTGTGTCAGGAGGTCCATATCCAAGCTCCGGCTTAATTGATCCTATGATCCAAACGGACCAAGGAACCCATATAAAAGAAATACACGCTATTTTTAGTACGAATAGCAAATGTGGGATTTTGCTCGAGTTTTGAAAGCACCAACGCCGCGCATCGCAATACACGTTTTGTTTTTTTTGTCCCTGCTGTTGCTGGTAAATCCTCTGCTCCTCACCCTGCAACTGGGTATTGACCTCCATCGCCGGCTCCAAATTGGCGTAATGACCAAAGGCGAGATGGGTATCAAAGTTCCCTGAGCGATTGGCATCTCCCGCCCATTTCGGCGGTGGTAAAGGCTCATGACTGTTGCTGCGATAAGCACTGGCAGCGTACGGGGTATCCATTTGTACGGTCATAGAGAGAACTCAGTATTTTAGTGTGCCAATCCCTTGCGGTTACCGGCGTGATTGAGGTCGTGGCTGATTCTTGGCGGTTATCGGCTTTCAACTCGGCCTGTCGCTGGCGGATAGCCTGTTCCAGCTCTGGAGAGCGCTGGGACCATTGTTCGGGCGACAGAGGTTTGGACCACTGGCGGCACCAACGTTTCTCTGGGGCAGTTCACTGCCAGGGCGGTGCATGCAACACCTTTACCGCTTGATCCACATGGGTGTCAGGCAGGACTCGACCGTAGCCATCGACGAGAAAACGGGTACGACGGGTTCATCCGGGCAGGTTGAGAGAGGGCAACCCTGCAGTTAAAAACTGCAGGGAGAGTTGGCTTTTGCCTTGAATGGAGACCGGCTAATGGGGTTCCCGTTCACCTTGTTTTAATGCAAGCGGATTAGGTCTGAAAAAGCACCTTTGTTTGTGTAAAACATCACGCCTTTTTCTTTCCGCCGTTTTCTGCCTGATAAACTTCTGCAAAAATTTCAGTGATTGAGCGCAGGCGTTTTTGCTTTTTTAGTTCTTTCACCCGTTTACTCAGTCTGACCAAAACATCGCTTGGCTTTGCCCATTGCTCTTCAGGTAGTGGCTCGGACCAATCACGCATGGCTTGCGGCAATGCCTTGCGTCCGACTTTCGCAATGCGGCGAATTTCCCATTCGACGATTCGATTGGGTAACGTCCAGAATGTCATGAGGTGGTAGAGGTACCAGAAAAAGGCATAGACCCACCCAACTTCCTTTTCGCGAATCCGGCGGTGCAGGCGTGCCCGGGCATTGCGGAAAGTGTGCATCCCTTCATGGGGTGGATCATCTGGACCTTGCAGGTCCATGGGGTCCTGAATGCTTTTTAGGTCGTGGACTTCGTATTCCATGTAGGCACGCACGGCCTCCCAATGGGCTATGGCAAGTGGCAGACCGCCACAAACGAATTCAACGCTGACCAACTGTCCCTCGTGATGGAACCCCATGCCCATGCCGTACTGTCGCCGAACACCATACTGGGTTGCGCCTTGCGCCTGAACCACCCAGGCGGAGAGCGATTCCCAAGGCACAAAAACCGGAGCTTCTGCGCCCGTGGGCATGAAGCAGACTTCACGGCGCTGACGGTTGAAGCGGGTCGGGGTGACTTGTGTGTACTTTTTATGATTGTAGAGCCACACGGCGAGGCCGATGCCCAGGCCGCCCAAATACATCCAGATAGCTGGTTCGCGAGTAGCTAAAAAGACGCCTTGCATCGCACCCCGAATGTCAGCCCGACCGTAGCCGAAGCTTGCACCAAAGAGTGCGATGATAATCGGGCCACCTAAGACCATTAAGAGCGCAGCGGTAAAAGGACCACCCAGTGTCATCTGCCATGAAAACACTTGTGGTTTGCCGCCGCCGAAATCCAGATACGTATCGTTGAGATCGCTTACATAAGGGCTGTGTGGGGATGCGTCGGTGGGCAGCGGCAATGGTGCCAAAAACGTCGTGTTGCCAGAGGGGAACCGCTCGATGTCTCCTGCGCGGTGCAATTGCCTTGCCGCTGGATCTATCGGGTCGATATCAAGGTTTTTAGACATGCGAAGCAAATTCCATCATCAGGGGTTCTACCTGGAGCAGAGGCGCTTGAGGGGGAGGTGGGACTCGATCAACTGAAGGGAAGGCGCCAACTCCCCTTGGATCAAAACGAATATAGTGTGTTCTCTGTTGAGGCTGCCCACTGGAACTGGTGCTTTGAACAGCCACAACGAGCATCAATTCCTCACGAGATTTACCCACAATCCGTTCGTTGGTCTCTGGGTACCCGACGCAGAGAACCACTTGATTGTCTTCCACACGGCGTAGTCTGGCCACAACAGGCTCGCTAAGAATCTCCCAGCGTTCTGTGGTCTGCGCCCGATCTATGAGAATTGTGTTAATGCGGTACGCCCCGATTTTCAACTGGTGGAAAAACGGGACGGATTTATTTACGCGATTTCCTGGCAAGAATATGCTTAGAAAATAAACCTTTCCACTTACTGCATATGTTTCATTTAGCCGCGATGAATGTTGTCGTAATCATCTGCCTTCGGAGTTGAGTGTATGCCTTTCGCCTCTTGAGCGCGATAATAAGCCTCGATGCTAAGTGTAGGATCGATTCTGGCCATTAAAATGCACGCTTGGCTTTGCCAAGGGTACTGCAAGTTTCTCCGCATCATGGCCGGCCGCTCAGTGCGATCCCAAACTTTATATTTAGTATCACGCCATCGGCGTAGGGGGCGATTGGACAGTTTGTCGTGTGCAGCAGTGGTTGGATCAAGATGACGGAATTGTTCAAGGATTGGTAGTTCCGGCAATGGCTGACTCACGTCCATATAACGCTGTAATGTATCCCAGAATGCAAGGCACTCTTCACGACTCATGCCCAATGATTGAACCTTGCCTCCAAGAAATATCTCAAAGTCGCTATAGCGATGGTGCAACCAGACGGTCATGCTGCTATTGCCGTGCGGACTTGGTCGTAATTCCATGGTCGCGTCGAACTCATAAAATGGTGCAGTAAAGGCAGGGCGGAAGCGGCGAGCAACGGTGACTATACCTGTTTTTCTATTGAGTTCACTGCCATCGTGTTTGAATATACGTAAGTAATAAATAGTTATATAGTCCCAGCCGACTAGCCCCATAAATACCGTCGCACCCATCGCGAGGCTTAACCATAGTGGAGAGGTATCATCTGGTGCGGTCTGAAAGTTTAAAAAGCTTGAAGCGAAAACTACTAAAAACTCAATCGATACCAAGAATAGATATTTTTTATACTTGGGGTTGTCTCTCCACATCATCCAAGCACTTAATGCAATTGATATTAATGTGGTGGCTACTATTAGTAGCATAAGCACCATGGTGATATACACACCTTTAGATGCATTGATCTCGTCGAAAAAATTCGAAAATGCTTCAGTCATTCCGAATCCCCACAATATCCATGGAAAAAATGCGATGGACCACCATTTAAGAAAAGGCAGAAGCGTTAAAAATATACTGGAGGTTTCAAAACTCCAGCGATGATGGTTAATGTAGTGATCGACGCTACTTTCTGGGGCCGATGAATTTTGCATGCCTGAATTGAGTTGAGCGCTGACATCTTGCCAAGGTTGGAGATTGGCGTAGTTCCCCCAGCACAACGTCGTCCGGAAAAGGCCTGAGCGGGTAGAATTCTCGCGCCCTCGGTGTCCGGGTTGAGTCGGAATTTTGCCGCTGTTGAATGAGGCCGGGCCATAGTTAAGTGGTTCAAAATTTAAACTATTCATATTTTCGCAAAATCTCTCTGCTCTATCAGCCAGTAGGGTACGTCTCCGGCACCATCATTTTTTTCTGGTTCAGGACCGGGGTAAGGCACCCACGCGCTAGGTTTAGGTTGCGGAAGCGCGATGTTACGATACGCGGGAAATGGCTCTCCTGCATTACATTGACGCTGCCCCAACTCAAATTGACCAGAGACCTTTAAACTGTACTCGCATGTACGAAGTTGCCGGCTCGGATCATTTTCCGCAATTGCGTAGTTCTGGTTTGCAAGTATATAAAGTACCCGAGTTCCATCCAATACAACTCCGCCAAGTTTTTCTTTGGGGATTTCTGTCGGAGGGCGATAGTCCCAACCGCTATCGTTTTGTAGTGTGCGCACGGTTTCTTTGGCTGTGATTTTGAACGTTGACTCATTATCAAAGTGGCTCAGAAGAGGAGTTTGCAGTTCCACGGCCCAATCATTTGGAGCTAATATTGTGTTGCTTTCTCTTGCAGCAGAAAGAAGTTGGCTGTTGTCTTCTTTGCTGACCTCTTGTTGCCAATTTTTTAACCGGTAAATTTTAAATCGGGGGGCGCCTAGTATGCCAAGCAGTTGTTGGTATGCAATCAACGGGTCATTCAGATGTGTTAGTCGATCACTATCACCAAAAGGCCCCTGTTTGACAGATTGCTCTACTGGGCTGTTGGCTAATAAAGCACTTCCTACAAGTCCCACCACAAACAGGGTGATCCCGATTCCAAGTATCCAAGGACTCGCCAAAAATCCAACGGTATAAAGTGCCCACATGCCAGAGCCGACGGCAGCCAAACTATAGGCCATTGCTACATCATTTTCACCCTGCTTAGCTGCTCGAACCGCATCCCAAATAAAAAGAGCGGTAGTGGCTGCGACAGCAAAGGTTGACCCTATACGAGTCCAGTTGAGCCAACTACTTCCGGTACGTTTGAGAAGGTTTTCCGAGAAATTACCTTTCCAGTTTTTTGTATCGAAACGTCCGTTTTCCCAAAAAGCAAGCCAAGGTGATTGCGTAGCTTTCGAGTTAACCAAAATTTTCAATGCAACGTTGTTGGCGGCTAAACCAAGATCAATACCTGCTGCCATAGCTCCTGCGAAAAACCGCGATCTTTCTCCTGATAATAGAGACAACGCCCCCACCGTGTTCGCATATAAACTAAACGCTGCAAAAGCCGTCGCTATCCCAGGTAACGCAACGTTACTGCTTAATTTTTCGGCGGACGACATCCTAGGCATAGCCATACGCCATTTCATATATTCCTGAACGGCGGGGTCGTTCGCGGGACCTGCCACTACCATTACGTAGCCTAACTCTTTCTTTGCGAAGGCGAGGCGTTCCGCTACCTTACCGCTTGTTGTACCAACAATTTTCCCGTTTTTCCCTTCCAAATTGGCCACAAGGAAGTTTTTGCGCGTGAAAGTAGTTCGTTCGTCGGGAGAGATACCGAAACTCAATCCCGCGCCATGAATGCCCAATACGACTAAATCTTTACCCAAGGCCTCACCTTGAGTGATCAATTTCAGGTTTTTTGCTTTACTGGCGAATTTGTTGGCAAATGTGAAACTAGGGCCGAAGACTCTAACCATTTCGACTTGAGTAACATTTTTGCTTTCGGCTACTTGTTTTGCCACCGTTGCAGTCGCGTGTGCGATGTGGGCTGCCAATTCATCTATCGCGAGTGATACGTTCTGGCCGATATATAAGTTGGTGAACAACGATAACGAACTCAACCCAAGATTTTCTGGGGTCGCGTTTTTGCCGTTGCTTTGGAATACAGCAAGCCTGCTTGCCAATGCTGGTAGCTCACCGTTAGTTGGCGGCAGCAGGTCTTTTGTTAGGACGTGAGTGGCGGCGGCCAACTCTTTACTTATCTTGAATACTGCTGCGCTGACCTTGATGTCTTCTGGCTCTATACACCGTGGATCGGATTTTTTTGCAGAGCGACCCAACAACTCCAGCAACTCCACCAATAGGGCGTAAGGTTCGAGCAGCCGCTCATCCTTGCTGTAGGTGTAGTCATTCCAGATAGGCGGTAAACTCTTTGTTACCAAGTCGAGCATGCGTTCTTGCTGAATATAAATAACTTCGCGAGCTTTTTCTCGTTCAAAATGGAACGTCGTTTTTTTCAGCCCTTCTTGATCTATGTGCGGGAGTAAGTCTTTCAAACTACCCGCAGGCGACAGCGTCTCTTGATACAAAAGCTCGGCGTAGTGACCAAAGGGTTGGTAGGGTACAAGCGCATTGAGTGTTTGAAGCAGTTCGACGGCCAGTCTGGACTGAGCAACAGCGTGACGGAACGTAAATAAAGGGTCGTCGACTATGAACCCCACCAAGTGAGGGTAATCGCGAATCTTATATTCGTTAAGCAAGTCTTTGCTTTCAGGTAGAGCGCCTGGTGGTGAAGGTGGGCTGGTACCGAGATGCCCGGCGAGCTCTTGGTGATATTTTTCTAATTGTTTGATGATTGCTGTGTCTGGCAGAGTCTTCAAATCCGGAGTAAACAGGCTGGGATCTTCCATCAGGGTTTCTGCGTGCAGTTCACGCGCCCGCAACCCTTTGACTAGACCCTTTACCGGTGTCGCCGGATAAATCAACGAAGCCTTCCAGATCTGCGTTTCACCCGCAGTCGCCGCCCAGGCAGGCGCCATGTTTTGGCTGCGCGCCTTGATCCGTCCGGAGTCCTTTTCAAGCCATTCGATGTATTCCCATGTCCATGGCAATTCGCTGTAGGCCATGCTGAGTTGGTCGCCAACGAATCGACCCTGTAGAAACATCGGAACTAGAATCAAAAATTGTTTAACGCACACTGGTTCGCGTTTGTCGGCATCGCCTTTTTTCTCGGCAATCTTGCGCCAGTGGGCCACGTCGACTTCGAACAGCTGACCTTTACCGTCGGTTTCCAGTTCTCGCCACAGTTTGTTTTTCAGGAACACATAGATGCGGCCAGGGCGCGGTAACGCGCCTTGTAACGTTTCATTGAGTTTGTCATGCCCCGGCAGCCGCGCCAGCGGGGTGACCGCCAACAACGTGTTGTGCTGGTACTTTTCTTCTTCTTGAGTGGTCTTGGCATCGACCATGATCGGAATCTGCAGTTTGCCGCCATCGGTACGTTCTACGTTCAGCGCTAATCGCGACTTTTGCTCATTCTCGTATTCGGTTTTCTTGCGAGTCCCTTCGCTGATGGGCTTGTCGTTAAAACTGCTCATGCCTTGCCCTCCGGGCCCAGTAGTTGCAATTGGCTGCCCAATTCAGGGTCGCCCCAGACATCGACGATTAGAGCCTCCGGGCCTTTTTCGCCTGGGGTTTTTCTCGGTGCGGCATTGTTGACCGGTGCATTGCCCAACGTCTGCCCGACTGGCGCGGTGTCTGCGGGTTTAGGTGGTGTCGGAAGAATCGGCGCAGCCCCCGTACCATTACCGGCGCTGCCGCCAGAGTTCATGTTGATCACTGGCCCGCTTAGCGTGACGCCGCTGCCGTCGATCTTGATGAAGCTTCCCCCGCCAATCAGGGTTAATTCAGTGCCCGCTTCCATTACCACTTTCAGGCCACTGTCGAGATGGATTTCCTGACCGGCCTCAATAAACTGCCCAGTCCCAATCTTGACGTGCTGATTAACCCCCACCGTCAAATGATCATTCGCCTGTGTCTCCACCTTCCGGTCGGCATAAACCGTGTGGTGTTCTTCAGCCTTGAACTCCGTATAGCTGTTCTTCTCAACCGTATCGTGGCGTTCATTGCCGACGCGGATCTTCTGGTCGTGCTCGACGTTTTCATCCCAGTCGCGCTGGGCGTGGAGGAAGATTTGTTCCTGGCCTTTTTTGTCTTCGATGCGCAGTTCGTTGTAGCCGCCGCCGCCGGGGGAGCTGAGGGTTTTGAAGGTGGTGCGGGTTTTGTTGGCCGGTAGCTCGTACGGGACGATGTTTTCCTTGTGGTACAGGCAGCCGCTGATCAGTGGTTGGTCGGGGTCGCCTTCAAGGAAGGTCACCAGTACTTCCATGCCGATGCGCGGGATGGCGATGCCGCCGTAGTGGGCGCCGGCCCAGGCGGAGGAGACGCGTAGCCAGCAGCTGGTTTTGTCGTCGGCCTGGCCTTCGCGGTCCCAGTGGAATTGCACTTTGACGCGGCCGTATGGGTCGCAGTGGATTTCTTCACCTTTGGGGCCGGTGACCACGGCGCTCTGGCTGCCGAGGATTCGCGGTTTTGGGTGGTTCAGCGGTGGACGGTTCGGCACGTCCCACGGGGTGGCCTGGAAGCGGTTGCGATAGCCCTGGTGGAAGTCGTCTTTAAGGTTAGTGGTGCTGCTGGTGACCGACTCTTCCAGCACTTGCGGCTGTTTGCCTTCGTGGAGGACTTCGGTGAGCAGCCACAGGTCGTTCCACTTGGCTTTCGGGTGTTGGGTCAGGGCCAGGAAGTGGCCGCTGACCAGGATCGGTTGATCGCTGCGGCCTTCGGCGAGCTGGAAGTCGCTGCGGTGGCGTTCGAGGGCGCGTTTGGCCAGGTGCTTGCCTCGTTCGCGGTCGATGAAGCGGCCTGGGTAGTCGTAGTCTTCGAGGTCGGGCAGGGCGTCGCCACGGTTTTCGCTTTCGAGGGTGAGGCGTGGTTTTTCGAAGTCGTAGTCGCGGCGGGTGGTGCGGCTGGTGCGGGTTTCCAGGCGCAGGTCGAAGCGCTTGATCACCGGGTCGTTGGCGACCATGCCGGAGTCTTGCTGGTAGGCCACAGGCTTGAGTTTCGGGAACACCGTCTGGTCATCGCCGAACACCAGTTTGTGGGCCGTGGCGCTGTGCTGGAAGTGGTAGTGGATACCTTCTTCCTCGCACAGGCGCTGGATGAAGTGCAGGTCCGATTCATCGTACTGGACGCAGTAAATGCGCTCGGGATAAATCGCCCCGACTTTGAATTCGTAGGCGTTGCTCTGGATGCCGTGCTCTTCGAGGACCATGCCGATGATTTTCGGCACGCTGAGGTTCTGGAAGATGCGCTGGTTGATGCGGTGCGCCAGGTAGGACAGTTGCGGGCGCAGGGTCACCGCGTAGCGGGTCAGGCGTTTGCCGGATTCACCCTGGGCGGCGCGATAGATCTGACCATGGATGCCACTGCCGTCAGGCGAGAGCTGCAAAAAGGCCGGTTTGTGCAGCAGCGTTTCGAGGTCCAGGGACGGCTGTTCACTGACCAGCTCCACCTCAAACACAAAGGGCTGGCTGATGGCTTCCCGGCCTTGCAGGGCAAGGACCTGCAGGTCGTTGGAAAGGCCTTCGATAGTCAGGGCAAAGTGGGTCTGATTGGCCGGCGCGAACATCCCTTGTTCCTCGTGCAGTGCTGCGGCGTAAACCAATACCCGATCAAAGGATCAGCAGACGCAAAATTCTGGAAAGGCGTAAACAACATCGACCAGCAGAGCTGGCCGATGCGTGAAGCGGTCAGCCGCGATTAAGCGACTGGTTGACGCCAGTCATCGGAACCCGAAGTACCGGATACTTCGTGGGTCCAGGTGATTTTACGGTAGGTGAACTGCACTTCTTCCAGGTGCGTGAAGTGGGAGTTCGACGGATCCTGGCAGTTGTGCATTTTGTTGTTGATGGCGACGATGATCGCGTCTTCCAGTTTGGTGGTGTAGTAGTGCTCTTGGGTCCCTTGGGCCGAAGTGCGGTACCACTGGATAACGATTTCGCTCATGCGCTCGCCGGAAGTCAGAGCGGCTTGCAGCAGTGGCGAAGCTTTGTCGTAGACCTTGGTGATCACGACTGGCTTGTGAACGCGCTGACCGGTTGGTTGGCCGGACTGCGGGTCACGCGGGATGATCACGTCGTGGCTGAACGCCTGAACCATGACCTGGTCTTCGTGACCTTCCTGGTAGGTGTTGCCAACGGAGTCAGCGGTGAATGCGCCAGCAGTGATCAGGCCTTGTTTTTCGCCAGTGACGGACATGTAGGCAGGTGTTGCCATGGGATGCTCTCCTTGCTTGATAAATAAAAGTGCCCGGAGGCGAAATCGCCCGGTGGGTGCCTAACTGTTATCAAGGTCCGTGCCAGAAAAGGTGAGGGCTATATAAACCGGGGGGATGGCCGAGGTATTTCAATCACTTGCGTGATGTTGAAGGGAAAACACCCCACAAAGTGCGCAAGAAGTTGCGCAGTACTGCGCAACTTCTTGCGCACTCGTCTACAGGCCACAGCGGGGTTGGCGCTTAGCGATATTGGATGGCGTTTTCGCAAAATAAGTGCGCAACTTCTTGCGCATCAAGGCCATGCGCCATCATTCAAGGTCGGCGCCGATATATGCGACGAAACGAACCGCGCTGCCGGGTGGTCAATGGCTCTGTACCTACGCGCCGTTGAGCGTACGAATAATCCGCAAATCAAGTGAGAACGATATGAATATCCTGATGGTTCTAACGTCCCACGATCAGTTGGGAAACACCGGTAAGAAAACCGGCTTCTGGCTGGAAGAATTCGCTGCGCCGTATTACACGTTCAAGGACGCCGGTGCTCAGCTGACCCTGGCCTCGCCCAAGGGCGGCCAGCCACCACTGGACCCGAAAAGCGACGAGCCGGACGCGCAAACTGCCGCAACCGATCGTTTTCGCAAGGATTCGGCTGCGCAATCTGCGCTGGCATCTACCGTGGTGTTGAGCAGCGTGAAGGCTGAAGATTTCGACGCCGTGTTCTATCCAGGTGGCCATGGCCCGCTGTGGGATTTGGCGGAAGACCAAGACTCGATCGCGTTGATCGAGGCGTTTTACAAGGCCGGTAAACCGGTGGCGACGGTCTGCCATGCACCGGGCGTGCTGCGTCACGTCAAGGATGCGCAGGGGCAACCGTTGGTCAAAGGCAAGCGGGTGACCGGGTTTAGCAACACGGAAGAAGAGGCGGTGCAGTTGACCGATGTGGTGCCGTTTTTGGTCGAGGATGTGTTGAAGGCCAACGGCGGGATTTATTCGAAGGGTGCTGATTGGGCGAGCTATATCACCACCGATGGGTTGTTGCTGAGCGGGCAGAACCCCGCGTCTTCGGAGGCGACGGCCAAAGCGTTGTTGGCGAAGCTGACCTAAGCACTTTCCTGTGGCGAGGGAGCTTGCTCCCGCTTGAGTGCGCAGCACTCACAAAAATCTCTGTCGTTCGAAGAGTTTTGGGGCCGCTGCGCAGCCCAGCGGGAGCAAGCTCCCTCGCCACAAAGGTGTTCCACAAACTCAGCTCAGGTCCGGCAATCCCAGTGCCTCATAACACGCCTCAATCGACCGCCGCTGCGTCGCCGCATACAACCCGAGCTCATCAATGGTCGACCGCCCCAGCGCCTGTTCAAAAGCCTGCTGATTCGATTGCACGTCATAGCGGGTTTGCGCCGCATCTCCCAGGTTCGACTGGAAAATCCCCGCCGCACTCACCGGCAAAAAGTCCTCATACACCATGGGTTCAACCCGCACATACCCGCCGCTGAGCAAGTCGTCCAGCGAGACACCGTCCAGCCCATCCGCCGCCAATCCCTTTTCCGTCACGAAGTAGCGAAAGTACGCCAGTTCCTGTCGGCGCATGCCCTCCAGCGTGTCAGGGAATTCGCCAAAGTGTTGGCTCATCAATTCGTTGTAACGGACGGCGTTGGCTTCATTCGGAAAATCCTTCAACTCATCACGGGCGGCGTTAAGCAAACGGTCGTAAAGCGCCCGACCTTTAGGCGTGAGCGCCGCACCACGTTGCTCGATTTCACCGAAACGGGCGCTGTGGCTGCCGCGTGTCTGGTCTTGATCGGTAAAGGCAATCGGCTCGTCCAGCGCTTTGAAGCTGGTCTGGCGCAGCAGGATCGGGCAATGGCGGCGCGGCGGGCCTTCGATCACGGCTTTGGGGGTGATGCCGTGGGCGGGCATTTGCGCCTGGACGATATCGATGTCCAGGGTGCGCGGGGTCAGGTGGTTGATGTGTGGGCCTTTGAACGCCACCACGTCGGCGATCAGTCGATGCTGGGCGCTGAGTTGCTGGTATTGCGCGGCGGTGACGGTGGCGCTGTGGTGCCAGCGGAAGGTTTCCAGGGCCTGCTCGACGAATTCCCAGGCTTGCTTCTCGGTGAGCCCACCGTGGGTTTCGGCCTGTTCAATCAGCGCCAACGTCTCAACGGTGAAGATCGAGCGTTTATCCAGCACCGATTGGGCAAAGGCGCGCAGTTCCAGATCTTCGATCAGCTCCAGGCGCAGCAACGAGGTGAACACCCGGAACGGGCTGACTTGCAGCGCCGCTTCATGCACCGCGCGGAACGCCGTGGAATGCACCGGAACCCCGGCCGGGGTCAGGTCGTAATAGCCCACCGGTTGCATGCCCATCACCGCAAACAGCCGTGCAAGGGTGGCCAGTTCAGCGGCGGTGCCGACGCGGATGGCGCCGTGACGTTCCAGGTCCAGGCGCTGGATTTCGCCGGTGCTTTCGAGCTGTTGGGCGATCTGCGTTTCGCTGGACAGCACCTGGCGGTTGGTTTGCTCCACCAATTCCATCAACGCGCCGTACAGCGGCACTTCTTCGCGGTACATGTCGGACATCGCTTTGGAGAAGCGCTGGCGGATCAGGTCGGGGCTGACGAAGCGGGGGTGGTTCATGAAAAAAATTCCTGGCGCGGTAACAGAGAGGATGCGGGAAAAGATCGCAGCCTTCTGCCACGCCGACAAACGAAGATTCCTACGAACTTCATTCTCCCAGCGACTGGTCTACCAATTCGATCCAGTGCCGGACCTGGGTTCGCCCGGCGCTGGCGAGGTGGCTCTGGCAGCCGATGTTGGCGGTGACGATCAGTGACGGATGGCCACTTTCCAGGGCGTTGAGCTTGTTGTCCCGCAGTTGCCGGGCCAGTTCCGGTTGCGTCAACGAATAAGTCCCGGCGGAACCACAACATAAATGACTGTCCGGCACGGCGGTGAGGTTGAAGCCCAAGCGGCTCAGCACGGCCTCGACCGCGCCGCCAAGTTTCTGCGCGTGCTGCAAGGTGCAGGGGCAATGGAAGGCGATGCGTTGATCCGTCGCGGCGCAGACCTTCTCCAGGGGTTCATCGGCCAGCACTTGCACCAGGTCCAGCGCCAGCGCACTGACCCGCAGTGCCTTGGCCGCATACGCCGGGTCACCCTCCAGCAAATGCCCGTAATCCTTGATGAACGCGCCGCAACCACTGGCGGTCTGCACAATCGCTTCGGCACCGCTTTCGATATGCGGCCACCAGGCATCGATGTTGTGCCGGGCGCGGTCCAGCCCTTTGGCCTGGGCGTCGAGGTGATAGTCCAATGCACCGCAACAACCGGCCTCGGGCGCTGGGATCACGCTGATCCCCAACCGATCCAGCACCCGCGCCGTCGCTGCGTTGGTGTTGGGCGACAGACCGGGTTGCACGCAGCCTTCGAGCATCAACACTCGCCGCGCATGCCGCGGGGCAGGGCGCTCGCCGGTGGCGGGCAGGTCGTGGGGCAACTTCATTTCAACCGTGCGTGGCAATAACGGCCGGAACGTCGCGCCGATCCGCAGCAGCGACTTGAACAGGTTCGGATTCGGCGCCAACGCCCGCAACCCTTCACGCAACAGGCGCTGACCCATCGGACGCGGCACCGCTTGATCGACCACGGCCCGGCCGATGTCGAACAGGTTGTGATAATCCACCCCGGACGGGCAGGTGGTTTCGCAGTTGCGGCACGACAGGCAACGGTCCAGGTGCAATTGGGTTTTCGCCGTGGCGGGGGCGCCTTCGAGCACTTGCTTGATCAGGTAGATGCGCCCGCGCGGGCCGTCCAGTTCATCGCCCAGCAATTGATAGGTCGGGCAGGTGGCGTTGCAGAAGCCGCAATGCACGCAGGTGCGCAGGATCTTTTCCGCTTCGGCGGCCCGTGGCAGTTTGCGCGACTGCTCGCTGAGGGTGGTTTGCATGCTAGAACTCCGCGTACATCCGGCCAGGGTTGAACAGCCCTTGCGGGTCCAGTTGCGCCTTGAGTTGCCGGTGGTAGCGCAGCAGCGCCGGGGCCAATGGCTGGAAAGGTGTGTCACTGAAGCCATGACTGAAACAGGTGGCGTGGCCGCCCAGTTCATGGGCCAGCGACTGAATATTGCCCGCCTCGGATTTCAACCAGCGTTGCGCGCCGGCCCAGTCGATCAGTTGTTCACCGGGCAGCTGCAAAGGTCCGAGGTTGTTGGGCAGGGACAGCCGCCACAACGGCAGGCCCTCATCGAAAAACGCCAGTCGCTGCTCGTTCAATGCCGCCCAATACCCCGAGTCCAGCGGCTCGCCGCCCAGCCGTTGATGAGCCGCCGTCACCGAGCCTTCGCCACCTTCCAGTCGCAGAAAAAGGCGCTGACCATCATGGCTCGCCGCGCTGATCGGCAGCGGTTGTTGGCCCCATTCGGCCAGTTTGATCAGGGCGCGGGCGCTGTCGACTTCCAGGCTGATGCTCAAGCATTGCCGGGGTTTTGGCAGCACTTTGAGCGAGACTTCGGTCAGCACGCCGAGGCAACCGTAACTGCCCACCAGCAAGCGCGACAGGTCATAACCGGCGACGTTCTTCATCACTTCGCCGCCAAAGCGCAGGTGTTTGCCGAGGCCGGTAATGACGCGGGTGCCGAGGACAAAGTCGCGCACCGAACCCGACCATGGGCGCCGTGGCCCGGACAGCCCCGCAGCGATCATTCCGCCGACGGTGGCGCCTTCACCAAATGACGGAGGTTCGCAGGGCAGCATTTGCCCCTTTGCGTCGAGCGCCGCCAGCAGTTCGGTCAAAGGCGTGCCGGCACGAACACTGACCACCAATTCCGTCGGGTCATAGCTGACAATGCCGCGATGGGCACGGGTGTCGAGCACTTCCCCGGCCACCTCGCGGCCAAGAAACGCTTTGCTGTTGCTGCCCTGAATCCGCAGCGGCGTGGCGTTGTCCCGGGCCTGATTGACCTGCGCGAGCAACGCCTCGCTGGCATCGAAATCCGCCATCAGAAGCGCTCCAGTTCAGGAAACGGCAATTGCCCGGCGTGAATGTGCATCGCGCCGAATTCCGCGCAGCGGTGCAGGGTCGGGATGTTCTTGCCGGGGTTGAGCAGGCCCTGCGGGTCGAACGCCGCTTTTACCGCGTGAAACAGGGTCAACTCGTCGCTGTTGAACTGCGCGCACATCTGATTGATTTTCTCCCGTCCCACGCCGTGTTCGCCGGTGATGCTGCCGCCGACCTTCACGCACAATTCCAGTATTTGCCCGCCCAACGCTTCCGCCCGGGCCAGTTCGCCGGGCTGGTTGGCGTCGAACAGGATCAGCGGATGCATATTGCCGTCGCCGGCATGGAACACATTGGCCACGCGCAAGCCATGTTCGGCGCCGAGGCGGGCGATGCCTTCGAGCACGCCGGGCAATTCGCGGCGGGGGATGGTGCCGTCCATGCAGTAGTAATCCGGCGAGAGGCGGCCGATGGCCGGGAAGGCATTTTTGCGTCCGGCCCAGAAGCGCACGCGTTCGGCTTCGTCCCGGGCCTGGCGCACTTCGCTGGCGCCGGCCTGTTGCATGACCTCGCGCACGCGCTGGCAATCGTCGTGGACATCGGCTTCGACGCCGTCCAGTTCGCAGAGCAGGATCGCCTCGGCGTCCACCGGGTAACCGGCGTGGATAAAGTCCTCGGCGGCGCGGATCGCCAGGTTGTCCATCATTTCCAGGCCACCGGGGATGATCCCGGCGGCGATGATGTCGGCCACGGCGCGGCCGGCTTTTTCCACCGAATCGAAACTGGCCAGCAAGACCTTGGCGACTTGCGGTTTGGGCAGCAACTTGACCGTGACTTCGGTAATGATCCCCAGCAAGCCTTCGGAGCCGGTGAACAGCGCCAGCAGATCGAAACCTGGCGAATCCAGCGCGTCGGAGCCCAAGGTCAGGTGTTCGCCTTCAACGGTGAGCACTTCCAGTTTCAGCAGGTTGTGCACGGTCAGGCCGTACTTGAGGCAATGCACGCCACCGGCATTTTCCGCGACGTTGCCGCCGATGGAACAGGCGATTTGCGAGGACGGATCCGGCGCGTAATACAAGCCGAACGGCGCCGCAGCCTGGGAGATCGCCAGGTTGCGCACGCCGGGCTGGACCCGCGCGGTGCGAGCGGCGGGGTCGATGTGCAGGATGTTATTGAAGCGCGCCATCACCAGCAGCACGCCTTTTTCCAGCGGCAGGGCACCGCCGGACAACCCGGTGCCCGCGCCGCGCGCGACTACGGGCACGTGTTGCGCGTGACAGATTTCGAGGAGTTTTTGCACGTGCTCCAGACGCCGGGGCAGGGCTACCAGCATCGGTGTGGTGCGGTAGGCGGAGAGGCCGTCGCATTCGTAGGGCTTGAGTTCCTCTTCGCGCCAGAGCAGGTCCAGGTCGGGGATTTGCTGGTGCAGGCGGTTGAGCAGGGCGGCTTTGTCGACATCGGGCAACGCGCCGTCGATGCGTTCGTCATAAAGAATGTTCATCAATGCTGTCCCTTATCTCAAACATCACCCTTGTAGCAGCTGTCGAGCTTGCGAGGCTGCGAGGCTGCGTTCGGCTGCGAAGCAGTCGTCAAACCTGAGCACTCTGTCTCCTGAGGCACCGCGCTGGCTGAATTCACGACTGCTTCGCAGCCGAACGCAGCCTCGCAAGCTCGACAGCTGCTACGGGCGAACGTAGCCTCGCAAGCTCGACAGCTGCTACGGGCGAACGCAGCCTTCGGCAGCTGCTACAGGGTTACGTGCGCACTTCCCCTAAAAACTCCCGATACAACCGCGCCGTCCTCACCGGTTGCTCGACCATCGGCATATGGCCAATGCCTTCCCAGATGTCCACCCGCAAGTTATCAATGCCCTTGCTCCACACCGCCACGCTGCTGACGTCGATCAAGCGGTCCTTGCGCCCCCAGAGCAACAGCGCCGGGCATTTGATGTCGGCGAGTTTCGGCTCCATCGGTGGGCTGGCGCGGAAGTCCTCGAAGATCTCCGCCAGTTCGTCGCGGCTTTGTTCGTAGCGCTGGGCGACGGCGTCGAGCACCACTCCCGGCACCCACGGCGGGTTGGCCATGGTCATGGCGTAGAAGTACTGGAATTCTTCCTTGGAGTTGATCAAAAACGGGTTGTGCCCCTTGGCCAAGTGACGCTCCAGGTCGCTGATTTCGGGAGCGGTGACGCCCGCCGGATCGATCAGCGCCACCGAGGCAATCCGCTCGGGATAAGTGGCCGCCAGCCAGGCCGCGATGTAGCCGCCCATGGAGTTGCCGATCACATGCACTTTTTCGACCCCGCAAACGTCGAGCAACTGGATCATTCGCTTGGCCTGCAAGCCGATGTCGTAGCCGCCGCCGGCCTTGAAGCCGGTTTCGCCATGGCCGGCGAGGTCGGGGATGATCACCCGGTAGTCGCCGACAAAATGCCGGGCAAAGCGCAGCCAGAGGTTCTTGTCGGCACTGTAGCCGTGCAGCATCAACACCGCGCTGGCGGCTTCATACGGCCCGCCTTGCCAGGTCGAGACGGTCATCTCGCTGATCGGCACCACGATCTTGTGCAGCCGATACAGCTTGGCCTCCAGGGCCATGCTCAGGTCATACAGCCAATGGCCGATGGCCGGGTAACTCAACCAGCTCCAGGCCACAAAAACCGCGATTGCGACAACCAACAAAAGCATCAGGCGTCTTCCTTTTTACGTGATCAGGACAGAATGTGGTCGGCGGGTTTCAGTGCCTTGGTCAAGCGGTGATAGCTGAAACTGAACCCCGGAAACATGGCGATCACATGACCGCTCTTGCTTTGATACCAACTGTGGCAGCCCCCGGACTTCCACACCGTGCGTTCCATTTCCCGGTGGATCATTTCAGTGTAGGTACGTTCCGCCTCGGGGCGTACTTCAATGCTGCGCAGGCCCTGTTCTTTTAGTGTGCGGATGCAGCCGAAGATGTAATTCATCTGCGATTCGATGATGAACAGCGCCGAGGTGTGGCCGATGCCGGTGTTGGGGCCGGTGACGATAAACAGGTTGGGAAAGTCCGGCAGGCTGGTGCCCAGGTAGGCGCGCGGGTATTGGGCCCAGACATCTTTCAGGCGCTTGCCGTTCTTGCCGGTGACCGGGTAGGAAATCACCCCGTCGGTGGCGTCGTAGCCGGTGGACCAGACGATCAGGTCAACGTCGATGTGCTGGCCGTCCAGGGTGTTGATCCCGGTTTCGTCGAGAGAGGCGATGCCTTGTTCGCGCGCGTGCAACGTCACGTTGGGTCGGCCCAGCGCCGGATACAGCGTGCTGGAGACCAGCACCCGTTTACAGCCGATGGTGAAATCCGGAGTCAACTTGCGTCGCAACTCGGGGTCGGGCACTTGGCGCTTAAGCAAGCGCAGGGCTTGCTGCTGAACCAGATGAATCGCCGGTTTTGAGTATTTGAAGGCGATCACCCGGGTTTCGAATAACCAGTAGATCGTCCAGCGCAGCAGTTTGTAAGCCGGTTTCACCCCCAGTAGCCAGCGCTGGAAGCGGCCGAAAGTTCGATCGGCGCGGGGTAATACCCAATGGGCGGTGCGTTGGAAGACGTGCAGGTGTTCGACGTTGGGTGCGATGGCCGGAATGACCTGGGCTGCACTGGCGCCGCTGCCAACAATAGCCACGCGTTTACCCGTGTAATCGTAGGAATGGTCCCAATGGTTGGTGTGAAAGGTTTTGCCCTGGAAGCGTTCCACGCCTTCGAAGTGTGGGACGACGGGTTGGCTCAGCGGCCCGGTGGCGTTGATCAGGAACTGCGCGTAGTACGTGCCTTTGCTGCCGGTGCGGACTTCCCAGCGTTTATTGGCGTCATCCCATTCGATGCCTTCGACGTTGGCCTCAAGCTCTACCTTGTCGCGCAAGCCGAAACGCTCCACCACGTACTGGGTGTAGCGATGCAGTTCGGCCTGTTCGGCGAACATCTGCGTCCACTGATAAGGCGCGAAAGACAGCGAATACAGGGGCGAGGGCACATCGACGGCTGCACCGGGGTAGGTGTTCTGGCACCAGGTGCCGCCGAAAAAGTCCCGCCGTTCCAGCAAGCGAAAATCGCTGATTCCCGCCTTGAGCAAATTGATCGCCGCACACTGTCCGCCAAATCCGCTGCCGATGATCAATACCTGAAAGGTTGGCATGGGCCTCCTGTTTGTCGTTGTTTATTAAACCCTTCCTTCATGTATAGCCATAGGGCGCCGTTTGCGCATTTGCATTTGTAGGAGCGAGGCTTGCCCGCGAAGAACGATAACGCGGTGCATCAGGCGTACCGTGTCATCGTTCTTCGCGGGCAAGCCTCGCTCCTACAGATAGCAGGGTATTCACCGCCAGCCGGTGATGGCTATTTAACGTTGCCCTGATAGACTCCGTTCACACCCGCAACCCCCGGTGTAATCAGATTCCGTTCAGTGGTAGAGGCCTCTATGGCAAAAACGGGAGGAAAGGGACTTTCACTGGCCAGGAGGCTCTACACGTCGCGAACCCTGGGTTTGGCCTTGGGTTTGTTGTGCGTGAGTGCGGCGATGTACCCGCTCAATCCTGCGCCTTGGGTCTGGGCGGTGATGCTGTTCAACGGCATTATCTGGCCGCACCTGGCCTACCAATGGGCCCGCCGCGCCACACTCCCTTATCACGCCGAACACCGCAACTTGCTGGTAGACGCCTTTCTCGGCGGCTTCTGGGTCGTGGCCATGCAGTTCAATCCATTGCCCAGCGCCACCACCATTTCGATGATGGCGATGAACAACGTCGCCATCGGCGGCTTGCGTTTTCTGTTGGCCGGGACCGTGGCGCAGATCCTCGGAGTGGGCATCGGACTATTGGTTTTCACTCCCGCGTTTATCCCGCAAACCAGTCCGTTGCAGCTGTATGCCTGCTTGCCGTTGTTGTGCCTGTACCCGCTGGCGCTGGGCTGGATCTGCTTTCGCCAGGCCAATACCCTCGGCCGGCAGAAACGCGAATTGCTCGCCCTGAGCCGCACCGACAGCCTCACCGGTCTGCTCAACCACGGCGCCTGGAAGGATCAACTGGAAGTCGAATTCCAGCGCTGCCAGCGACAGAATCAGGGCGGGGCGATTGCGCTGATCGACATCGACCATTTCAAAACCATCAACGACACCTACGGCCATGTCGCCGGGGACATCGTCCTGCGCCAACTGAGCAAAATGCTCAAGCAGAACCTGCGTGCAGCGGACGTCGCCGGGCGCTATGGGGGTGACGAGTTCTGCGTGATTCTCCCGGACCTGCCCCTGAACAGCGCCGCCGCCGCGATGGACGCCTTGCGCGACCGTTTCGCCACCCTCGGCTATGAGCAGAATCCGGCGCTGAAAGTCAGCCTTAGCATTGGTTTGGCCGCGTTCAATCCGGCGCATTCCGACGCGACGTTGTGGCTCAACGATGCCGATCAGGCGCTTTACGAAGCCAAAACTACAGGGCGCAACCGGGTTATCTGCAGCAGTGACGGCAAGCCTCGGCATGAGTTATTTGACTCGGTCTGAGCGTCTAAAACCCTACACGTAGCAGCTGTCGAGCACCGCGAGGCAGCGTTCGGCGGCGAAGCCGTCGCAAACCCTGCGCACGCGGTCCACCTGATACACCGCGTTGCCTGATTTCACGACGGCTGCGCCGCCGAACGCTGCCTCGCGGTGCTCGACAGCTGCTACGGGGGCTTTGGGCTTGTAAAACGAACGCTCAGTGTCGTATCCGGTATAGAGCCTTGCGTCGCAGTCAGGTAGGGTTCGACTACCCCGACAAGAAACAAGGATCGATTCATGACCTTCAAACTCGCGCGTTCCCCACTGGCCACCAGCCTCGCCCTGACCTTCGCCCTCGGCGCTTTCGCGCCCGCCGCCTTCGCCGAACCGAACAAACAAGTGCTTGCCGACTCCGAGCAATACAAGGCCGAAGCCCTGAAGCTGCTGGAAAAACTGGTCAATATCGACACCGGTTCCGGCTACGAACCCGGCCTGACCCAGGTCCGTGATATCGCCGTCGACGAGCTGAAAAAACTCGGCTTCAGCATTGAACTGGTGCCGAACACCCCGGACAAGAGCAGCCACGTAATCGCCACGCTCAAAGGCACCGGTAAGGCGAAAATCCTGCTGATGGCGCACATGGACACCGTGTTCAAGGAAGGCTCGGCCGCCGAGCGCCCGTTCCACATCAAGGACGGCCGCGCCTACGGGCCGGGAGTGATGGACGACAAGGGCGGGATTGTCGCCGGGATCTACGCGCTGAAAGTCCTGAAAAACCTCGACTTCAAGGACTATGCGCAAATCACCTTCCTGCTCGATGCCAGCGAAGAAACCGGCTCGGACGTCGCCACCGACCTGATCAAGAAAACCGCCAAGGCCCACGACGTTACCCTCAACCTCGAACCGGGTCGCCCGGCGGATGGCCTGGTGGTGTGGCGCAAAGGCAGCGCTACTGCTGTGGTCGAAGTGAAGGGTAAAGCAGCCCACGCCGGCGTCGCGCCGGAACTGGGGCGTAATGCGGCGATGGAAGCGGCGCACCAGATTCTGCAGCTGGGCAAACTCGGCGACGAAGCGAAGAAAACCACCATCAACTTCACCGTGCTCAAGGCTGGCGACCGCACCAACGTGATCCCGGACCAGGCCACCGCCAAGGCTGACGTGCGCGCGGCGGTGCCGGAAGAATTCGACCGGATCGAGAAGGATCTGGCGCGGGTATCCAAGGATAAGTTGATCCCGGATACCGAAGTCACCACCACCCTGCAACGTGGCTTGCCACCGATGCCGCAGACGCCGGAATCCGATCGCCTGATGGCCATGGCCCAGGGGATTTACGGCGAAATTGGCCGCAAGTTGACCGAAGAAGGCAGCGGCGGCGCGGCGGATGCCAGCCTCTCCGCTGGCGTGGGTACGCCGACGCTGGACGGGTTCGGGATTGTCGGCGGCAACATTCATACCCCGGAGGAATACGCGGAAGTGGAAAGCGTGGCGCCGCGGATTTACCTGTTGTCGCGGATGATTATGGAGTTGGCCAAGCGGTAAGCCACTGATCGTTCCCACGCGGAGCGTGGGAACGATCAGATTAGCGGTGTGCCGACTGGCGCCGTAATCACTCTTTCACGCGCATAAACTCTTCCGCCCAACGAATGTATTCTTCAGGCTGCGTATAGGTATGCGTCAGCTCGGTCGCGCTCAGATCCGAGGCCTGGGTAAAGATCTGCCGTTGTTCGCGCAGGCTGTCGTACGTCGCCTTGATCGCCGCAAAGTACGCGCCGTGGCCATCGATGGTGACCCGTACACCCAGTTCCGCCAGGCGTTTGTCGTCGCGCAGGGCCGGGTTGCCGTAGGTGACCAGCATCAGCGGCACGCTCAAATGTTCGGCGATTTTTTCCAGTTGGTCGAAGTCCTGGACGCCGACCATGCAGATGCCATCGGCCCCGGCGTTCTGGTATTGCTGGGTGCGGTTGATGATTTCCTGGATCGGCAGGATCCCCGCATTGGTGCGGGCGATGATCGCCATTTCCTTGTCGACCCGGGCTTCCAGCGCCGCGCGGATTTTGCCGACACCTTCGGCGACCCCGATCAAGTCCGTGGATTTGCGGCCGAATTGCGCGGGCAGCAGGGTGTCTTCGATGGTCAGCGCGGCGACGCCGGCGCGTTCCAGTTCGACGATGGTGCGCATCACGTTCAGCGCGTTGCCGTAGCCGTGGTCGGCGTCGGCGATGAATGGCAACTGGGCCACACGGCCGATACGGGTGGCCTGTTCGGCGAATTCGCTGAGGGTGATCAAGGCGAAATCCGGGGCGCCCAGCACCTGCAACGAGGCGACCGAGCCACCGAGAATCCCGACTTCAAAACCCAGGTCCGCCGCGATACGCGCCGACATCGGGTCGAACACGGAAGCGGTGTGGTAGCACGCGTCGGAAGCCAGCAATTGGCGAAAGTTACGGCGCAAATCTTGATGGGAAAGCCTGGACATATAGTTCCACCACTGCATTGGAATGGAAGGGCTTGAGCAAAAGTGTCAACGCCGAAGGAACAAAAGGCTATCACGCGGGCGGGGTAAGGATGATGACGAATTTTCAGGCGGGTTGTGGGAGGCTTCAGAGGTTAATCAAGCCGCCACCGCCTGCTGCGCCTGATCCAGCAACCGCACCGCCCGCACCGAGTTCCCCGGTTGCAGTTGCAGGCGTTTGGCAGTGAGGCGGTCGACGATCAGGCTGTTGCCCACCAGTCGCGCCTTGGCGGTGGTGATGCGGCAGTTTTCCATGCGCCGGTTGTGGATCAGCCACGCCGGCGCCTGTTCGTCCGGCGTGCCGATGCCCAGCACCAGTGGCTGGCTGTCGCGCACGGTGCGGATTTTCGCGATCTGGGCTTCGATCACCGGTCCGCCGTCAAAGATGTCGATGTAGTCGCGGTGGGCAAACCCCTCGGCATTGAGGATTTTCAAGGCCGGTTCGGTGTTCGGGTGGGCCTTGCCGATCACGGCCTGGGCCTGTTCGGTGAGCAGGCAGGTGTACAAGGGTTGGCGCGGCATCAGTTCGGCGATGAACGATTTGTTGCCCAGCCCCGACAAGTGATCGGCGTGGCTGAAATCGGTCTTGAAAAAGTGCCGGCCGAGGCTGTCCCAAAACGGTGAGCGGCCTTGTTCGTCGGCAGTGCCGCGCAGTTCGGCAATCAGTTTGTCGCCGAACAACTGTGGGAACTCGGCAACGAACAGCAACCGCCCCAGCGACAGCAACCGCCCGTTATAGCCCTGGCGTTGATCGGGGCGCAGAAACAGCGAGCAGAGTTCCGATTGGCCGGTCATTTCGTTGTTCAGGAACAACGTCGGGATCTGTTTCTGGATGCCCAGGTCCGGCGATGAACTGACGGTCAACCCGACCCGGTAGTTGTACCAGGGCTCGCGCATGCCCACGGCCCCGGTCAGGGCACTGACCCCGACCACGCGCTGATCGTCGTCTTCGAGCACGAACAGATAATCGGCATCGGCGCGTTCGACCTGTTCGGCGAAGGTCCGTTGCGCCCAGCGCAAACGGTGGCCCAGGCGCTCCTCGTTGGCCGGCAGGGTGGTAAACCCGGGGCCGGCCTGTTGCACCAGCACCAGCAGGGCGGGCAGGTCGGTGACTTGAACCGGACGGACAATCATGATGCAGCTCCTATTGCGCGCGTGCTCGGGCGCTGTCGTTGGGCACGGGGCCGGGTGTTGCTCACAGGGCGATCAGCCGGATCGGGCTGCCGTCGGTCACGTTCAGGGCCGCGCACATCTCGGCGCTCAGGCCCACCGGTTGTCCGGCGATGAAATCCAGTTCGGCCACGATGGCCCGGTAACCCTTGAGCGAATCGTTGCTGACCAAATAGCTGCCACGGGCGTCGATGACTTCGACGGGCTGCGTGGTAGCGGTGTGGCTATGGGCGATGGAGCGAATACCCGGCGTGCGCGCATACAGCGTCGGGCCGCCGTCGAACAGGTCGATGTAGCTGTTGGTTTCGAAGCCTTCGCGCTCCAGGATGTCGAACGCCTCCTGGCCGTCGGGGTGGATGCGGCCGATGCAATCTTGCGCCGCCTGGGGCAGCATCGGCACGTAGATCGGGTATTGCGGCATCAGTTCGGCGAGAAAGGTCCGGCTCTCCAGACCACAAAGCCGTTCCGCCTCGACGTAAGGCAAATCGAAAAAATGTTTGCCCAAGGCATCCCAGAACGGCGACTGGCCTTGCTCATCGCTGTAACCGACGATTTCGGTGATCACCGCGTCGGAGAAGCGCGCCGCATGCGCCGCGATAAACAACAGCCGCGCCCGTGACAGCAGTTCGGAAAACGGTGTGCGCACCAGCTCGGCATCGATGTGAAAGCCGCGCAGCAAGGTGTGGCCGCTGAGGTCGTGACACAACGACAGCGCCGGCACGCCGTGCTCGATGTTCAGTTCCCGGGAGACGCTGGTGAAATGGCGGTTACGCAAGCTGTAGAACGGCTCGTTGAAGCCGGCGGTGGCGAGGATTTCCGAGCAGCCCGCCAGACGCTGGGTGGCCAGGTCTTCGAGGACGAAAAAGTAGTTTTCCGGGCCATGGCCTTCAACGTCTTTGTTGAAAGAGGCGCAGGAATCGAGAATCTTCTCCCGCAGGCGCTCGCTGTCATCCGGCAGGGACGTGACGCCCACCAGGCTGTCACGGGCCAGTTGTTGTAACTGGGGCAGGTCGGTTAATTCGACTGGGCGTAAGACCAGCATGGATGTACTCCTGTATCAAAGGGTTCGGCGGTAGTGCCGTCGAACCTGACTATCACTGTCGGTTTCCACGCGTTAAAGCGGCGGTCGCCTGATCTGTTGTCAGACGCCGCCCTTTTTCTTGTCAGACGTTGCTCGGGTCGGCCAGCGTCGTGCTGGCGCCCAGCTTGTTTAGAAAGAACAGATAGACCAGACCCAGGGCAATCCAGATCAGCCCGAGTTTCTGCGCATCGACGCCCATGTTGTACATGATGGCCGCGACGATGATGAAGCCGATCACCGGGCACAGCAGGTGACGGATCACCTGGCCGGATTGCTGCCGGCGCCAGTAGTAATTGATCACGGTCAGGTGCAGCAGCATGAAGCCGCTCAAGGCACCGAAGTTGACCAGGGAGGTGAGGGTGTCCACCGAATTGATGAACAGGTAGCAGATCACCAGCGACAACACCGCCACCAGGTAAATACTGATGTAAGGCGTGTTGTGTTTGGGATGGACCCTGGCCAGCACTTTCGGCAGTTTGCCGTCCCGCGCCATGCCGAACAGCAGCCGCGACACCGCCGCTTGCGAGGTAATCGCCACCGCCACGCCCCACGCGAGGGCCGTGGCCACGCCAGTGAGGGTCGCGAGCCAGCTGCCGGCAGCGATTTCAGCGATTTCATAGAATGCGGTGTCGGCGGATTTGAAGCCCATGCCGGCGGCCAGGTCGGTGGCAATCCAAGTCTGCACAACGAAGATCACACCCATCACCAGCAAAGTAATCAACGCAGCCTTGCCGACGCTGCGGCCCGGATCGCCCTTGATCTCTTCGGCGAGGGTGGAAATCGCGTCGAAACCGAGGAACGATAACACCGCAATCGACACCGCTTGCATCAGCAGGGCGAAGTTGAACGTTGCCGGGTTGTACAGCGGCGCCAGGGTCAGTTCACCGTGACCGCCGCCGCTGTGCAGGGCATTCCAGGCGTAGAACAGGAAGATCCCCAATACCACCAGTTGCGCCAGCAGAAAAACGATGTTCATCCGTGCGGTAAAAGTGATGCCGCGCAGGTTCACAAAGGTTGCGCTGACCAGAAACGCCAGGATGAAACCCACTTTTGGAATGTCCGGGTACAGGTGATTCAGCGCCATCGCCGCGTAGACGTACAGCAGCGGCGGAATCAGCAGGTAATCGAGCAACATCAACCAACCGGCGATGAAGCCGACGTGTGGATTCAGCCCCCGTTGGGCGTAGGAATACACCGAGCCGGCAATCGGAAAAGCCCGGGCCATGCTGCCGTAACTGAGGGCGGTGAACAGCATCGCGACCATGCCGATGATGTACGCCAGGGGGACCATGCCCGGCGCTTCGGCGTTGACGTAGCCATAAACGCCGAACGGGGCGATGGGGATCATGAAAATCATCCCGTACACCACCAGGTCCGTCAGGGTCAGGCTGCGTTTCAACTCCTGTTTGTAGCCGAATTCTTCTATTTCCATGAAGCGTTTCTCCTTGTCAGTCATTCAGGCTTTGTTAGTTTTTATAGCGTCAGCGTTCAGCTTTTTTCTACAGCAGCGGGGCGAGGTAGCCAGCCCAGCGCTCAATCGCTTCGGGGGTACGCAGCAGGTCGTTACGCACCTCGATCAACACCGATTCCAACCCGCGGGCATCGCCGTGCACCGGCACGGTCATGTCCCCCTGCGGGTCGATCTTGTACGGCTGATTGCCGGCCACTTTAAGCGGATGCCGGCTCAATCCGTCAATGATCCGTTCGGCGTATTGCCGGGCTTCGCCGAACAGTACGCCGGCCTCCAGCAGTCGGGGCTGGCCGTAATAAACCGGGGTGAAACTGTGAATCCCCACCACACGCACCTCGCGCCCTTGCGCCAGGCGCTCGTCGATCAGGCTTTGCAGCCGGGTGTGAAACGGTGTGAACAGCGTCTGCCGGCGGTATTCCCGGGTGGCTTCATCCAGCTGCTGGTTGCCCGGCACCTGATAGATCTCGCTCTGTCCCGGAATGCTGTCCGGGGCATGGCGTGGGCGGTTGAGGTCGATCAACAGCCGCGAATAATTGGCCGCCAGCAAGGTCACGCCGAGGGTGTCGGACAAATGCTCGGCCAGGGCCAGGGCGCCGATGTCCCAGGCGATGTGTTCACGGGCGGCCTCATGGCTCAAGCCCAGGTCGTGCAAGGCCGGCGGGATAAAACGGCTGGCGTGTTCGCACACCAGAATCAACGGGTGCTCGGAGGCTTCCCGGCTCAGGGTGTACGGGGGCTCGGTGTAGAGCCCCACTTCAACGGATTCAGTACAAGCGCGCATAGTGCTCACAAAGGTCGGCGGGCGAGAGCTGTTCCGTCAGCGTCAGTTCCTCGGTTTTCAGGGCGAAATAGGTGTCGAGCAAGGCCTGGGGCAAGGCTTCGATCAGCGCCTCGCTGTTGCGCAGGCAGTCCAGGGCCTGGGCCAGCGAGGCGGGAAGGGCGACGATGCCCCGGGCCTGGCGTTGTTCTTCGTTCAGGGCGTCGGGGATTTCATCGGTGATCGCGTTCAGCGCCAGGCGCTGCTCGATGCCGAGGCGCCCGGCAATCAGTAGCGCGGCCATGGCCAGGTGCGGTGAGGCGGTGGCGTCCATGGCGCGAAATTCCAGGTTGTACTGCGCCGCCACGGACTTGCCGCCCAGGCTCACCGTCGGACAAATCCGCAGCGCCGCTTCGCGGTTGCGCTGGCCAAGGCAGGCGTAGGAGGCGCTCCAGTGGTGGGGCTGCAAACGCTCGTAGGACACCGGCGTCGGCGCGGTAAAGGCGCAAAGGGCCGGCAAATAATGCAGGACACCGGCGGCCCAGTGCTGGCCGAGGGTCGACAGGCCGTTGGTGGTGCCGGCGTCGTACAGCAGCGGTTGCCCGGCCAGGTCTTGCAGGCTGATATGCAAATGCACGCCGTTGCACACCGCGTGCTCGGCGGTCTTCGGTGCGAAGCTCAGGCCAAGGCCCATTTGCCGGGCGATTTCCCGGGTGATCTCGCGCACGTTGACTGCACGATCAGCCGCCGCGACCCCCAGTGTCGGACGGCAGGTGATTTCGTATTGGTGCTTGCCGTATTCCGGTAGAAACATCTCCGGCTCGACGCCCCCGGCGCGCAAGGCGCTGAGCAGCCAGCCGCCAAATTCGGCGCCCTGGCGCTGGGCTTCCAGGGTGAACGCCAGGTGTTCGGCAGCCCCGCAATCCAGATTGAATTCATGTTCGAACGCGGCGTTGACCTGCACACCCAGTTCGGCCCGATAGCGCTCCACCTCGTTGCGCAGCAGCGTGCGCGGGCAAGCGCTCCAGGGACGGCCATCGGTTTCGCGAATGTCACCGTGGATGAAATCCAGCGCCGGGGCGTTGGCGTCCGGGCCGTTGCTGACCGTGACCCGGCTGCTCAGCTCGGGAATCAGGCGCAAGTCACCATAGGCGCCCCACGGATTGGTCGAGGCAATGACGTCTTGCGGGGTCAGCGCGCTGTTGGCCGGCACCCAGCCGCAACCGGCGGCTTGATAATGCTCCAGCTCATCAGTCGGAAAGGAACGCCCACGGGTCACGCCGATCAGGTCGGTGGTGACGATCGTGGTCATTGGCACCGGCAGCAGGCGCGCGCTCATGGTTGCATGTCCTGCAAACGGGCGAGCACGGTCTGGGTATCGGTAATCCAGCAGTAGCCCTTGATCGCGTTGAGGCAGGCTTGATGGCGTTCGGCGGTGTAGGTGGCGCAAGCGTCTTCGACCATTGTCACCAGATAGCCACGGTCGGCGGCGTCGCGCACGGCCATGTCCACGCATTGGTCGGTGACAATGCCGGCGATGATCAGGTGCCGCGTCCCGAGGTTGCGCAGCACGTAGTCGATGCTGGTGGAGTTGAACACCCCGGAGGAAGTCTTGGGTAACACCACTTCGTTTTCCGTCGGCGTCAGGTCGTCGATAATTTGCGCCTGCGGGCTGCCCTTGGGCAGGTGCATGTCCGAGAGTTTGTGGTCCAGGGAGCGGTCGCGGCCATCGGCGGTGAGGCTTTCGATCAGGGTGTGCAGCACGTTCTGTCGGGCGCTGCGAAAGGCGCTGAGCAACCGCCGCTGGTTGGGCACCACCTGCATGTGGGTGCGGGTCAGGAAGTATTCGGCGTCCGGGTCATTGAGGTGCGGGTCGAACTGCGGTTCGAGCCAGGCCCGTTGCATGTCGACCAGCAACAGCGCGGTGTGGTCGGTGACAAATGGCAGGTCGCGGGGCGAGCGGTGGGGGAGCGTAAACATCCTTATTTTTCCTCCAGCAGGTGGGTGTCGAATTCGGCGCGCACGGCATCGATGCCTTCCAGGCGATCGGCCAGATCGGGGCTGCGCAGGGTCAGGCAGGCGATCAGTGCTTCAATCTGCGCCAGTGCCGGGACCATGCTGTCGAACGCCGACACTGATTCGACCGGCGCACTGATGATCAAGTCGGCCATTTCCCGCAGTGGCGAGGCATAGATGTCGGTGAACAGCACCACCCGCGCATACCGATTTTTCGCCGCACTGGCCACGCGCAGGGCCTGGCACTGGTAACGCCGATAATCGAACACCAGCACCACGTCCTGGCGCTGCACGTCAAACAAACGGTCCGGCAACTGGGCGTTGTCGTCCAGGGCAAAGCAACCAGGACGCAGCAGGCGCAAATGGTTGAGCAAATAGTTGGCGAGGAAACTGCTGAAGCGCCCGCCGAAGCAATGCACCTGATGGCGGACATCGAGCAACCATTCCACCAGGATTCGCACATCTTCGGGTTGGGTCAGGGCCTGGGTTTCCACGAGCGAGCGATGGGTTTCGGCCAGGTAATGGCTCCACGGATCGTCTTTTTGCAGGTGGGCGCGAGGTTGCAACAGGGCGCTGGGGGAGCGCAGGCGGTGGTCCATGTCGCTGAGCAGGGCGTCCTGGAATTCGGCGTAACCGCCAAAGCCGAGTTTTTTCACCAGCCGCACGATGGTCGGATCGCTGACACCGGCATGTTCGGCCAAACGCGACATCGGCCCCAGCCCGTTACGCGGGTACTGGTCGAGCAAGGCGCGGATGACTTTGCGTTCCGATGGCGTGAGGTCCAGGCCGGGATCGGTGATCAGGTCTCTGAGGGGGGGCATCCGGGCTCCTGCTGGAGGGGTGTGTCGGTTTTATTTCACATTTCGCTAAAACAGTATTTATGTAACGCACGCTACATGTCTAGTGAATTTTTAAACGGGAATGCCAAGCGTTGAAATCGGGTGAAACGCCCGTGGCATAAGGCCTACGTGGATGTCGACTGAGGGTGTAGGACATTGTCTATAGCTGTGTCGGAGATCGCCGTTTTCCGTTGAAGAATTTTTACGCGACAGGCTGGCCAGTGAACAATTTGGGGCGAGAAAGCTTGCTGTGGCGAGGGGCTCCTTGACTGATCGCTTTACCCCCTAGCCCTGTCTTGCGGCACAATCAGCCAATTGTTTACGGCGTGTTGCCGTTTGCGTTTCCAATGAAAGAGTAATGCCCGTGCAGGCGACCCGTTTGACCCTGATTTGCCACGCCCGAACCGTCGCACAAAAACTGGCGCGTTTTCCTGCGGATGAATCCGTGGAAATGGTCTGGCAATCGGCGAAGTGTTCCCGCCGTGGATCCTCCAAGGTCGCGCCACGCCTGCTGTGTGGTCCCGAGGCCCGCACTCGCGAGACCGCCGAACTGTTCGGCAGCGATGCGCAAATTGTCGACGCCTTGCGCGATTGCGATTTCGGTCGCTGGCAGGGTCAGCGAATCAGTGAACTGCAAAAAACCGAGCCCGAGGCGCTCAAGGCCTGGCTCGAAGACCCGCACTCCGCGCCCCACGACGGCGAGTCGGTGGTGCAACTCGGTGAGCGCGCGGCCGCCTGGCTGGCGACACTGGAGACGACGCCGGGCGACATCATCGCCATTACCCATCCCTATGTTGTTCGCGCCGTACTGACCCATGTCCTGCAAAGCACGGCGTTCAACCTGATCGACGTCGAACCGTTGTCGGCCATCGAACTGCGGTTCACTGGACGCTGGCGGCTGCGCTTGATGAGCACTGATGCTGACGGAGGCTTTTGATGAAAACGTTGTTGGTCATCGGTATCGGTGCCGGTAACCCGGACTACATCACGATGCAGGCGGTGAAGGCGCTGAACCGGGCGGACGTGTTTTTCCTCATGGACAAGGGCCAGAGCAAAGACAAGCTGATCGACCTGCGCCGCGAGATCTGCGAGCGCTACATCACCGATCACCCTTACCGGTTCGTCGAAGCCCACAGCCCTGAACGTGAACGCGGCGATGTGGACTACAAGGCCAGTGTCGATGAGCTGAACCTGGCCAAGCAGCACACCTTCGAACGCCTGATCAACGAGGAAATGTCCGACGGCCAGTGCGGCGGTTTCCTGGTGTGGGGCGACCCGGCGTTGTACGACAGCACCGTGCGCATCTTGCAGGCGATCCTGGCTTCGGGCCGTGGTGTGTTCGAATTCGAAGTGATCCCCGGCATCACCAGCGTCCAGGCCTTGGCAGCACAACACAAGGTGCCGCTGAACCGCATCGGCCGCTCGATTGAAATCACCACGGGCCGGCGGTTGGCGGCGGGGCAGGTGAGTGAGGCCGACAGTCTGGTGGTGATGCTCGACGCCGAAGATTCCTACCATCAGGTGGCCGATCAGGAGACAGAGATTTACTGGGGTGCCTACCTGGGCACGCCGGATGAAATCCTCATCAGCGGCAAGCTCAAGGATGTGGCGGATGAGATTGAGCGGGTACGCAAGGCGGCGCGGCTGGCGAATGGGTGGATTATGGATACGTATTTGTTGCGTAAGCCTTGAGGTTGGCGGTGTCCTCAAGGACACCTCAGGAAATGGCTTGTACGCCGCGCCCGAACCGCTCCCGATACACCGATGGCGGCACCCCGACCACGCTGCGAAACGCCACCCGGAAACTCTCCACCGAACGATAACCACAGCGCTCGGCAATCTGCTCGGTGTTGTCGCCCGTGCTCTCCAGCAACTCCCGGGCCCGGGCCAGGCGTTGATGTTGCAGCCAAGTCTTGGGCGACTGACCGCTGGCCTCGCTGAAGCGACGCAGGAAGGTGCGTTCACTCATCGCCGCCTCGCTGGCCAGGTCACGGACTTCCAGCGGTTCGTGCAAGCGCTCCCGCGCCCATTGCATGACCCGTGACAAATCGCTGCGAGGCGTTGGACTGACCGGTGTAGGAATAAACTGCGCCTGACCGCCAGTACGTTGCGGCGACATCACCAGCCGTCGTGCCACCGAGTTCGCCACTTGAGTCCCGAAGTCCCGCGCCACCAGATGCAGGCAGGCATCAATACCTGCTGCACTGCCGGCTGAGGTGATCAGCTGACCCGAATCGACATACAGCACGTCCGGGTCTACCTGAATGTTCGGGAAGCGCTCGGCCAGCTCCGTGGTGTAGCGCCAATGGGTGGTGGCGCGATGACCGTCGAGCAATCCGGTAGCCGCCAGCACAAACACCCCGGAACAGATCGACAGCAATCGCGCGCCGCGGGCATGGGCCTGGCGCAACGCACTGAGCAAGGCTTCGGGCACCGGTGCCTGGCGGTCGCGCCAACCGGGAATGAGGATGGTCCGGGCCTGTTCCAGCAATTCCATGCCGCCGTCGGCCAGCACCTGGATGCCGCCCATGGCGCGCATCGGGCCCTCATCCACGGCGACGATCTGATGTTCATACCACGGGAAATCGAACTCCGGCCGGGCGAGGCCGAAGATCTCCACGGCGATGCCGAACTCGAAGGTGCAGAGGCCGTCGTAGGCCAGGATCGCGACTAATCCAGGGGTGGGCTGCATTTGGCGGAAAGTTCCCGGTGAGTGTCTTGTGCGCCACTGTAGCGGCAAGCGCCGGGCAGATAAAGTCTGCCTACACCCACCCAGACGTAGGACTACACCCAATGACCAGCCTGGTTCGTCAAATTCCCGCAGCCCCGTCCGCCATTGCCCTGATGCACTTCAGCAATCGCCTGACGTTTGAAACCGATTGTTCCGACGTGTATGGCAGCCAACAGGCAGGCGAAGTGGATTTTATTCTGGTCGATACCCGTGGCCCGCAGGCTTTTGAGCGTGGGCATGTGCCGGGAGCGATCAATATTCCAGGGCGGCTGATGACCGCCGAGACGTTGGCGGGTTATCCCTCATCCAGTGTGTTCGTGGTCTATTGCGCCGGACCGCACTGCAACGGCGCCAACAAGGCCGCGGTGAAACTGGCGGCGCTGGGTTACCCGGTCAAGGAGATGATCGGCGGGGTGACGGGGTGGCTGGATGAGGGGTTTGAGTTGAGTGTTGAGGTGGCGCGGCCGGTCAGTGTGGTGGTCAATTGCGAGTGCTGACATAGACACCGCCATATCGCGGCGAACACCACGCCCGTAGGAGCAAAGCGTGCTCGCGATGGCGTCCTTGAGATCGCTATCGCAGGCAAGCCTTGCTCCTACAAAAAGCCTGTCGCTACCCACCATTGATCCAATGTTCCCCGCAACCACTCAAACACCGCCGCATGCGCAGCGCTGTCGTCTTGGTCTCGTGGCAATGGCGACTCATCGCCAAAATGCTCGTTCAGCAGAATCACTGATTCAGCATTCCACTCCGGATGAAACTGCAACCCCACCCGCGTCGCCCCGACCCGATACATCTGCTGCTCACAGGCCTCGCTACTGGCCAGCAATTGCGCGCCGGGTGGCAGATCGATCGCGTCTTCATGCCATTCCAGCACGTTCAACGTCTGGCCATCAGCCAGGCTCAGCGCGGTCCAGCCCGTTTCAGGGTGAGGCATGCGCCGCACATTCCCGCCCAGGCTCAACGCCAATAACTGCGCCCCCAGGCAAATGGCAAACACCGCCGCGCCTTGCTCCAGGCTGGCCGCCAGCCATTGACGCTCTGCTTCCAGCCACTCAGGCCCGGCGTTGGACTCATAAGGCCCGCCCAACAGGATCACCGGCCCCGCAGCCATCGGCGGCAATTGCCCGAGGTCGGCACGAAAGACATTCAGCGTGATCCCGCGCAACCTGGCCCATTCGGCAATGGCACCGGGGCCTTCGGCGGGGTGGTGCTGGATCAGGTTCAACTCGGGCATCAGGTTTCTCTTGCAGGGGGCAGGTGGCGCTCAATGTGCCGCAAAAAAGCCTTCGTCGCCAGTGAGGCGCTGCGGCTGTTTCCATGGCGACTATTCAGTCGGATAAGCACCCGAACCTCGTAGGTTTTATCTGAAAGCAGGACTTGTCCTACAGCTTTTGCACTGCTGTGGCGCACACCGCTAAACCGTCCCTTGGCTCGGCCACTTTTTTATAAGTATTTGTCGCATCAACACAATTGGCTGGCCGAAAGCCACTCTAGACTGCCCGCCATTTCGGCTTTCTCTCGCCGAAACTGCCAATCGAAAAGCTGCCAATAAAAGCCTCCGCACACATGGAGTTATAAATGAAGAAGCTAGTGATGTTCGGTGCCCTGGCACTGTCGATGTTGTCCCTGACCGCTGTGGCCGAAGACGCCAAGCCGATCCGCATCGGTATCGAAGCCGGTTACCCGCCATTCTCGATGAAAACCCCTGACGGCAAACTCACCGGTTTCGACGTCGACATTGGCGACGCGCTGTGCGAGCAGATGAAAGTGAAGTGCGTGTGGGTCGAGCAAGAGTTCGACGGCCTGATCCCGGCGCTGAAAGTGAAGAAAATCGACGCGATCCTGTCGTCTATGACCATCACTGACGATCGTAAGAAAAACGTCGATTTCACCATCAAGTACTACCACACCCCGGCGCGCTTCGTGATGAAGGCAGGCACCGACGTCAAGGACCCGCTGACCGAACTCAAGGGCAAGAAAGTCGGTGTGCTGCGCGCCAGTACCCACGACCGCTTCGCCACTGAAGTGCTGCAACCGGCCGGGATTATCCTGGTGCGTTACGCCTCGCAGCAGGAAGCCAACCTGGACATGGTTGCTGGCCGCCTCGACGCGATGCTGGCCGACTCGGTCAACCTGGACGACGGTTTCCTGAAAACCGACGCCGGTAAAGGTTTCGCCTTCGTTGGCCCGACCTATGAAGACGCCAAGTACTTCGGCGGCGGTGCCGGCATCGCCGTGCGTAAGGGTGACAAGGCGCTGGCGGACCAATTCAACACCGCCATCACCGAAATCCGCGCCAACGGCAAGTACAAGCAAGTGCAGGACAAGTACTTCGCCTTTGACGTCTACGGCGAATAATCCAGCCGTTCAAAAAAGTGGCTACCGTAAACGCGGTGGCCACTTTTTTTATGACCTCATGATCTATCCTGCCAACACATTCCCCCCTACGGTCTACAGGACCCTTCGCTATGCAACGCATCGACCATCCACTGCCGTGGAGCCATTTGGGCACCGAACGCAGCTTGAGCGTGTTTCGTTTTGGCGCCGGCGCCCGCAAGGTGTACATCCAGGCCAGCCTGCACGCCGATGAACTGCCGGGCATGCGCACCGCCTGGGAGCTGAAAAAGCGCCTGACCGAACTCGAAGCCCAAGGCCAGTTGCAAGGTGTTATCGAGCTGGTGCCGGTGGCCAACCCGATCGGCCTCGACCAGCACCTGCAAGGCGCGCACATGGGCCGTTTTGAACTCGGCAGCGGCAAGAATTTCAACCGCTCGTTCGTCGAACTGAGTGCGCCGGTGGCCGCGTTGGTCGGCGCTCAGTTGGGCGACGATGCCGAGGCCAACATCGCGTTGATTCGCCAGGCCATGGGCCAGGTATTCGACGGTCTGCCGGCGCCGGCGTCGCAACTGGAAGCCATGCACCGCTTGCTGTTGCGCCACGCCTGCGATGCCGACATCACCCTGGATTTGCATTGCGACTTTGACGCGGCGATTCACATTTACGCCTTGCCGCAACAGTGGCCGCAGTGGCAATCCCTGGCCGCGCGCCTGAATGCGGGCGTGGGGTTGTTGAGTGAAGATTCCGGTGGCAGTTCGTTCGACGAGTCCTGTTCGACGCCGTGGTTGCGTTTGGCGCAGGCCTTCCCGGAGGCGGCGATTCCGCTGGCGAACCTGGCAACCACCGTGGAGTTGGGCAGCATGGGCGACACCCGGGTTGATCAGGCCCAGGCCAATTGCGAGGCGATTCTGGGCTTTCTCGCTGAACAAGGTTTCATCACAGGCACCTGGCCGGCGGCGCCGAGCGAATGCTGCGAAGGCATGCCGTTCGCTGGCACCGAATACCTGTTCGCCCCGCACCACGGCGTGGTCAGCTTCCTGCGCGAGGCGGGTGAGTGGGTGGAGCAGGGCGATGCGCTGTTTGAAGTGGTCGATCCGTTGAGCGACCGAGTGACGACCGTGCGCGCCGGGACCAGCGGCGTGTTGTTTGCGATTGATCGTGGGCGGTACACCCAGCCGGGGACGTGGCAGGCGAAAGTGGCGGGGCGCGAGGCGTTTCGGGTTGGGAAGTTGACTAACGACTGATCCAGGTTATTTGTCGCCCGTCATGGCCTCTTCGCGGGCAAGCCTCGCTCCTACGGGGGATACATTGTAGGCGCGAGGCTTGCCCGCAAAGGCGGCATCAGCCACACCAAAAACCTCAGCGATGTTAGGGTATCTCCCGAATCCTGCGCCCCATAAAGGAAGGTTTATGCTGAAGTTTCTCGCTCTGTTCATGGTCCTGGCCTCCGCCACGGCTCACGCTCAAACCCCGCTGCACACCGACCTGCCCCTCAAATACCTCGAACAGGCCAACCCTGACTCGCACAATCAGCCGCTGGTGATTTTCCTCCACGGCTACGGCAGCAATGAGCGGGATCTGTTCGGGATCAAGGACGAACTGCCGACACAGTACAACTACCTGTCAGTGCAGGCACCGGTGGCGTTGGACGCGGACAGTTACCAGTGGTTTCGCAAAAAGGGCGAAGGCGCCTACAACGGTGAGACCGATGACCTGAAGACCAGCGGCAAGGTGTTGCTGGACTTCATCGCCCAGGCGACGAAGAAATATCACACCGACGCCAACAAGGTGTTCCTGGTGGGGTTCAGCCAGGGCGCGATCATGTCCTACGAGGTGGCGTTGCGTCATCCCGACGCGGTAGGCGGGATTGCCGCGTTGAGCGGGCGGATATTGCCGGTACTCAAATCGGAGCTGAAACCGGATGAAAAACGCCAGCAACTGGCGATTTTCATCGGTCATGGCACCGTCGACCAACGTCTGCCCTTGGTCGACGGCACGGCGGCCAACAGCCTGTTGCAGAAACTGTCACTCAAGCCTGAGTTTCATACCTACGAAGGCCTGGGCCATAGCATCAGTGCTGCCGAGATCCAGGACTTGAGCGCCTGGTTGCTACGCCTCAACCCCTGAATCGTTCGGATTTACTTGCCGGTGATCTGCTTGACCAAGGTGTCGTGACCCGCCTTGTCGGTTGGGCGCGAGATGATCTGAATCACCGCCATGCGGTTGCCGGAACCGGCCATCAGCGTGGTGTTGAGGGTCTTGCCGCCGCCCTGGGTGGCGGTGCTGTCGACCTGGCGCATGCCCAGCCCGGTACCTTTCAGGGTCAGGCTTTTTTCGCTGAGCTTGGTGAAGTCCGGCAGGGCCTTGTGTTCGGCAGCATCGAAATCGGCGGCGGTGCTGTCGAGGAACTCGCCGTCGTTGTCTTTGACGGTGACGCCAGGTGCCAGGTTGTTTTCAGCGGCGATCACCACGGTCTTGGTGGTTTCGTTGGCGTACATGGTGCCGGTCGCACCGGTCGCGCCCGGCGGCAGCGGGTTGGCGACGAAGCCCTTGGGCAGGGTGAATTTGAATTTGCCACCAAGCATCGAGACTTTGATCGGCGCGGCGTCGCTGGTGGTGGCCTTGGCGGCATAAACATTCATCGCCCCCAGGCTGGCAGCCGCCGTCAGCAACAGGACAACGGCTTTTTTACGGAACAATGACATAGAAAATCTCCAGGGATGGTCGCGCTAGAGGGCGATCATCCCATGGAGGTTGGATGGCATCCAGCCCGGTGTACGTTCCGCGCTGGCGGGTAGGCAGTTTCTGGCCTAGTCATTCGCAACCCTCGAACGAGTTATTGCTGCCGGTTTCGCCAACAAGCGCCGCGTGACCCCGAGCATGCCCACGGACACCGCCACGCCAAGGGCAAACGCTGGCAAGCCCAGGCTTGGCAAGGTCAGCGCCAGCACCAGGCAGAACGCCGCGAACGAATACATGCCGGTGGCGGTGGCGCGCAACAAGGCGGCGGTGAACGCCGGGCCACGGGTTTGCTGGGAGAACACCGCCATCACGCTGCCCAATACCGGGAACACCGCCAGCAAGCCGCTCCAGCGTTCGCCCACGGTACTGGCCAGCAGCGTGACGGCCAGGGTCAGCAGGGCGCCGGCCACCATGCGCAGCAGCAGTTTGTCGGACTTGGGTTTGGGGCCTGAAACAATCGGCTGCACCGACGGAAACAGGTAAGGCGCGGCGAGCAGGGCGGACGCGGCAGCGATCACCGAGAAGGTCAGGGAGGGCGGGATTAGCGAGAGCACGACAGCCACCGTGGCCCACACCAACATCGAAATCGCCAGCGCCCACGGCCAACCGGCCCGTTGCGCCACTTGGGCGTAAGTCACGCAAAACGCAATCATGGCGAACATCGCGGACAAGGCTGCGGTCGCGGCTTGAGCGGCGAACACCTGGCCCTGCTCGATGGCGAGGAAAAACAGAATCGGCCCGACCACCACCGGCAGCCCGGACAGCCACCCGGCCACGCTCGGCCCCCAGCGTTTGCCCGCCAGGGAAATCAGCAGCAGAAACCCGGGAATCACCAGCAACTTGAGCAGCAGCACGCACGCACCTCCGACCTGTGTGAGGCGGCAACGTTAGCATTGCAGACGGAGGATTGCTCTATGAATGGCCGAATTTTGTATACAAAGCGCGGATCCCTCGTAGGAGTTGCCGAAGGCAGCGCCTACCCAGGTCGCGTGTATAGCCTGTAGAGGGTCGAAACGTCTAAGCTGCGCCTTTCCAATTGTTTCTGGATGTTTGAGTGAACTTCAGTTTTTTGCCCAAAATCGCCACGGCGCCGTTTTGCCCGCCGGAAGTGGCTGGCAGTGTTGCGGTTGATCCGGGCGCTTCATTCTTCAAGCGCCTGCTGCGTTTTGCCGGCCCCGGTTTGTTGGTGTCGATTGGCTACATGGACCCCGGCAACTGGGCCACCGCCATCGAGGCCGGTTCGCGATTTGGGTACAGCTTGCTGTTCGTGGTGTTGTTGGCGAGCCTGGCCGGAATGGTGGTGCAGTGTTTGTGTTCGCGGCTGGGCATCGCCACCGGGCGTGACCTGGCGCAACTGTCCCGGGAGCGCTACAGCACCCGCACCGCACGCACGCAATGGGTGCTGGCGGAAATCTCGATCATCGCCACCGACCTGGCAGAAGTGCTCGGCTGCGCCCTGGCGTTCCATTTGCTGCTGGGCTGCTCGCTGACCTTCGGCATCGCCCTGACTGCGTTTGACACGCTGCTGGTGCTGGCCTTGCAGAACCGTGGCTTCCGCCGGCTGGAAGCGATCATGCTGGTACTGGTCGGTACCATCGGCGCGTGTTTCTTCGTCGAACTGCTGCTGATCAAACCCTACTGGCCGGACGTTGCCCGTGGCTTCACCCCATCACTGTCGGCCATTGGCGATGCCGCACCGCTGTACATCGCCATCGGCATTCTCGGGGCCACGGTGATGCCGCATAACCTGTACCTGCATACTTCAATCGTGCAGACGCGGCTGATCGGCAAGGACCTGGCCAGCAAGCAGGACGCGGTCAAACTGGCGCGCATCGACACCATCGGCTCCCTGGCCCTGGCGTTGCTGGTCAATGCGGCGATCCTGATCCTGGCAGCCGCCGCGTTCCACAGCACCGGACACAGCGACGTGGTGGACATCCAGGACGCCTATCACCTGCTCGATCCGCTGGTGGGCGGGGCCTTGGCCAGCGTGCTGTTCGGCGTCGCGCTGCTGGCCTCGGGGCAGAGCTCGACTTTTACCGGGACCATCGCCGGCCAGGTAATTATGGAGGGTTACCTGAACCTGCGGATTCCTTGTTACCAACGGCGTTTGATCACCCGTGGGCTGGCGTTGATCCCGGCGTTCATCGGTGTGTGGCTGATGGGCGACAATGCGATTGGCAAGTTGTTGGTAATGAGCCAGGTGGTGTTGAGCCTGCAACTGCCGTTTGCGTTGTACCCGTTGATCAGCATGACCAATGACCAGAAGCTGATGGGGCCGTTTGTGAACCGGCTGCCGACGCGGGTGTTGGCGTGGGGGTTGTTTACGGTGATCAGCGCGGCAAATGCGTGGTTGATTTTGCAATTGGTGGTTTGACCTGATCGTTCCCACGCTCCGCGTGGGAATGCAGCCCGGGACGCTCTGCGTCCCTTCCAGAGCCGAACGCGGAGCGTGGGAATGATCGGTCAGTCGCCGAACGCGTCCATCACAAAATCGATAAACACCCGGGTCTTGGCCGGCATCAACGTGCGGCTCGGGTAGTACAACGAGATCGGCCCCGCATCCGCTTTCCAGTCCGGCAGCAGTCGCACCAGCTCACAGCGCTGGATCTGCGCGACCACATCGGGCAGCACCAGCAGCGTTACGCCCAGGCCGAGCAGGGCCGCTTCACGCATGGCCGCCGGGTCATTGAGCACGATGTTTTCATTCAACGTGGCGGTCGCCTCATGGCCCGCGCCATCGCGCATCACCCACTGACGAACCCGCCCGGTACGAATGCCGCGCATCACGATGCCGGTGTGCCCGAGCAAGTCCCCCGGGCTGACGGGGAGGGTGCGTCCTGCCAGATAAGCCGGTGATGCGACAGCAACGATATCGGCCGCCGCCAAGGTCCGCGAGATCACCCCCGGCGTCAATTCAAAACCACCACCAATGGCCGCGTCATAACCTTCGGCAATTAAATCCACCTGGCGATTTTCGAAGTGCCACTCCGGCCGAATCAACGGATAACGCGCCAGGAACGCCGGCAGCAGCGGCAGCACATGCCCAATGCCAAAGGTCGGCGCCAGGCTGACCTTGAGCACACCCGCCGGCTCGCCTCGATCACTGCTCACCGCGCTGATCGCCGCTTGCAAGCCCTGCAGATTGCCGCTGATGCTCGCCAGGAAACGTTCCCCGGCCTCGGTCAGGGACAACTTGCGAGTCGAGCGCTGGAACAACCGCACACCGATATTGCGCTCCAGCATCGCCACGTTGCGACTGACGGCGGCGGGCGTCAGCGCGAGCAACCGCGCGGCAGCGGAAAAGCTCCCGGTTTCGGCGCTGCGCACAAAGGATTCGAGGTTGGCGAGGGTTTCCATGGCAAGGCACCTGCTAGCAATGCTTGAAGATCATTCAAATCATTACCGGCTAATCAAGACCTAATGGCAAGTGCAGTATTCACCCCAACGACAACCTGTTTGGAGTGAATAACCATGAGCACTATCGGAATCATCGGCGCCGGCGCCATCGGCTCAGCCTTCGCCCGGGCCCTGTCCCGTCAGGGGATTGAATTGGTCATCGCCAACAGCCGCGGGCCGCACACCCTGGCGGCGCTGGTGGAAGAACTCGGGCCAACCGCCCGTGCCGGCACCCGAGAAGAAGCGGCGGCGCAAGACATCGTGTTGGTGGCGGTGAACTGGTCGAAATTGCCGATGGCGTTGGCGGGTCTGCCGGATTTCGCCGGGCGGATCGTCCTCGATGCCAACAACTCGATTGAAGCGCCATCGTTCAAGGCTGTGGATTTGCAGGGTCGTACGTCCAGCGAAGTGTTCGCTGAGTGGGTACCCGGAGCGCGGGTGGTAAAGGCGTTCAATCACCTGGCGGCGCGGTTGTTGGAGAGTGATCCGGCGGCGGAGGGTGGCAAGCGAGTGTTGTTTCTTTCGGGCGATGATGCCGAGGCGAAAGGGAAAGTGGCGGAATTGATCGAGCGCTTGGGCTTCTGCGGGATTGATCTTGGAGAACTGAGTGTCGGGGCGCGGCTGGCGCAGTTTCCGGGTGGGCCGCTGCCGATTCTCAATCTGGTGAAATTTGGCTGAATGCCAGGCAAAAAGAACCCGGTGCGACGTGAATCGCACCGGGTGTTTTGCCAGACAGCGAACGGATATTCGTGGGTCCCCGCGCTGCCTGTTGAACACTTGATCGTTCCCACGCTCTGCGTGGGAATGCAGCCCGGGACGCTCTGCGTCCCCTTGGAACGCGGAGCGTCCCTTGAGGCATTCCCACGCAGAGCGTGGGAACGATCATGTACGGGTTAAGCCCGTTCGATCGCCAGTGCCACGCCTTGACCACCGCCGATGCACAGGGTGGCGAGGCCTTTCTTGGCGTCGCGCTTGATCATTTCATGCAGTAAGGTCACCAGCACCCGGCAACCTGACGCGCCGATCGGATGGCCCAGGGCAATGGCGCCGCCGTTGACGTTGACCTTGTCCAGGTCCCATTCCAGGTCCTTGGCCACTGCCAAGGATTGCGCGGCGAAGGCTTCGTTGGCTTCGATCAGGTCCAGTTGGTCAATGGACCAGCCAGCCTTTGTCAGGCAACGGCGAGTGGCCGATACCGGGCCGATGCCCATGATCGCCGGGTCGACGCCCGCATTGGCGTAAGCGGCGATTTTCGCCAGGACCGGCAGGCCCAGGGCCTTGGCTTTTTCGGCGCTCATCAGGATCACGGCGGCGGCACCGTCGTTCAGCGAAGAGGCGTTACCGGCGGTCACCGAACCGTCCTTCTTGAAGGCCGGTTTCAGCTTGCCCAGGGCTTCGGCGGTGGTGCCGGCCCGTGGCTGTTCGTCGGTGGCGAAGGACAGCGGATCGCCCTTGCGCTGCGGGATCAGGATCGGCGTGATCTCATCGACAAAACGCCCGGCTTCGATGGCGGCCGTGGCTTTTTGCTGGGAGGCCGCGGCGAAGGCGTCCTGTTGTTCGCGGGTCAGGCTGTATTTCTCGGCCAGGTTTTCCGCGGTGATGCCCATGTGGTAATCGTTGAACGCATCCCACAGGCCGTCGCTGATCATGGTGTCGACGATTTGCGCGTGACCCATACGCAGACCGGTGCGCGCGCCGGGCATCACGTAGTTGGACAGGCTCATGTTTTCCTGGCCGCCGGCAATGATCACGTCGGCATCGCCGCAACGAATCGCCTGGGTCGCCAGGTGCAGGGCTTTCAAGCCCGAACCGCAGACCTTGTTCAGGGTCATGGCCGGCACGGTGAACGGCAGGCCAGCCTTGATCGCCGACTGGCGCGCAGGGTTCTGCCCGGCACCGGCGGTGAGCACCTGGCCCATGATCACTTCATCGACCAGCGCCGGGTCGAGCCCGGTTTGCGCCAGCAACTGACGGATCACCGCAGCGCCCAGGTCAACGGCGGACACACCGGCCAACGCACCCTGGAAACTGCCGATGGCGGTACGGGTGGCGGCAACAATAACGACGTCTTGCATGGAATGATTCCTCACTGGGCAGCGAACTGCATTTCCGGCACGTGATCCGGCACGATCAGTTTGCCGGCGGTCTTGGCGACAATTTCTTCAACGCTCACGCCTGGCGCACGTTCTTTGAGAATGAACGCGCCGTCCTGGATTTCCAGGTAGGCCAGGTCGGTCAGCACACGCTTGATGCACCCGGCGCCGGTTAGCGGCAGGCTGCATTTGGCCAACAGCTTGGACTCACCGTCCTTGGACGCGTGGGTCATGATGACGATGATGTTATCTGCACCGGCCACCAGATCCATGGCGCCGCCCATGCCCTTGACCAGTTTGCCGGGAATCATCCACGAGGCGATGTTGCCTTCGACGTCGACTTCAAAGGCGCCGAGCACGGTCAGGTCGACATGGCCACCGCGGATCATCGCGAAGGACTCGGCCGAGGAAAAAATCGACGCGCCGATCCGCGCGGTCACGGTTTGTTTGCCGGCGTTGATCATGTCGGCATCGATGGTTTCTTCCGTAGGAAACGGACCCATGCCGAGCAGGCCGTTTTCCGACTGCAGCATGACTTCCATGCCTTCAGGGATGTAGTTGGCGACCAGGGTCGGAATGCCGATGCCCAGGTTCACGTAGTAGCCGTCCTGCATTTCGCGGGCGACGCGTTGAGCCATTTGTTCGCGGGAAAGTGCCATTGTTGTTATTCCTTCATTCGGTCCGGGGGCAGGGGATCACTTACGCACGGTGCGCTGTTCGATGCGCTTCTCGAACGTGCCGCAAATGATCCGGTCGACGTAGATGCCAGGGGTGTGGATCTGCGCCGGGTCCAGCTCGCCGGGTTCGACGATTTCTTCGACTTCGACCACGGTGATCTTGCCGGCGGTGGCGGCCAGCGGGTTGAAGTTCTGGGCGGTGTGGCGATAGATGACGTTGCCGAAGTGGTCGGCTTTCCAGCCTTTGACGATGGCGAAGTCACCGGTGATGGACTCTTCCATCAGGTACTTGCGACCCTTGAATTCGCGCACTTCCTTGCCTTCGGCCACCGGGGTGCCGACGCCGGTGGCGGTGAAGAAGGCCGGGATGCCGGCGCCGCCTGCGCGCATTTTTTCGGCGAGGGTGCCTTGGGGGGTCAGATCGACTTCGATGACGCCGCTGAGCAGTTGCTCTTCGAACAGTTTGTTCTCGCCGACGTAGGAGGCCACCACCTTGCGAATCTGCCGGTCTACCAGCAGCACGCCGAGGCCGAAGCCGTCGACGCCGCAGTTGTTGGAAACCACGGTGAGGTCGCGGGTGCCTTTGCGCTTGATCTCGGCGATGAGGTTTTCCGGGATCCCGCACAGGCCAAAGCCGCCAGCGATCACGGTCATGCCGTCTTCAAGACCTGCAAGGGCTTCCTCGTAGGAACTCACGCGCTTGTCGAAACCTGCCATATGCACCTCTTTTATTCTTGATGGGCGGCTGGCTAGCCGTAGTGGAAGTGAGTGTCGCGCCGGGCCATTCATTTGTTAAGTTGATTTTTAAGGTTGATTGATAGATAAAACTCACCAATCAATCCCGTAGGAGCAAAGCTTGCTCGCGATGAGATTCTCAAGGACGCCATCGCGGGCAAGCCATGCTCCTACAGATAGCACATGCGCCACTTACTGGAGCCATTCGCCATGACCGTCAAGCAAATCCGCGCCTTCCTGGCCGTGGCCCAGAGCCTGAGTTTCGCCGTGGCCTGCGAGCGGTTGCACCTGTCGCAATCGGCGCTGAGCCTGACCATCAAGGCCCTGGAAGAAGGCCTGGGCGGGCGCCTGTTCAGCCGCAATACGCGCAACGTCGCGCTAACTCCGGAAGGTGAATCCCTGGTGCCGTTGGCGCGCCGGTTGATCGCCGATTGGGACAATGCCGAAGATGAACTGCGCCAGCGTTTCACCCTGCAGCGCGGTCGCGTGACCCTGGCGGCGATGCCGTCGTTCGCCGGCAACCTGCTGCCGCCGATCCTCAAAACCTTCCGCGCGCGTTACCCGAAAGTCAACGTCACGGTGAACGACGTGATCAACGAGCAGGTGCTGGAAATGGTCCGGGATCGGCAGGTGGAACTTGGCGTGTCGTTCGAACCGGCCCACAGCACGTCGCTGGAATTCACGCCGTTGTACATCGATCGCTTTGTCGCGGTGGTGCCCCATGACTCGGCGCTGGCGAAACTGGACGAGATCGACTGGCAAACCTTATTGATGGAGCCGTTTATCACCTTGCAACGACCGTCCACCGTGCGGGTGATGCTCGAAGAACACTTGCAGGCCCGGGGTATGAAGTTGCCGGTGGAATTTGAAAGCCATCAACTGGCGACGGTCGGGCGGATGGTCGCCAGCGGTTTGGGCGTGAGCGCGGTGCCGGCATTGTGCGTGCAGCAAATGCAGGAGTCGGGCGCCCACTGCATCACCTTGCGTGACCCGGTGGTGGAACGGGCGATCGGCGTACTGACCAAGCCGGGGCATGAACTGTCGGCGGCGGCACAGGCGTTGTTCGATATTTTCAAAGAAGCCAACCTCGCACAGCGCCTCATGCCCTGAGCGCGGAACACGCCCTCCACGTGATCGTTCCCACGCTCCGCGTGGGAATGCATCCTGCGATGCTCTGCGTCACATCCGGAAGCGGAACGCGGAGCGTCCCCGGCGGCATTCCCACGCGGAGCGTGGGAACGATCATTGGGTCAGGCGTTGTGTCAGCAGGGGTAATAGTTGTTCGCAGGAACCCTCAATCTTCATATCCAGAATGTCATCCGCCCGGGTCTTGCCCAGATTGATCGCAATCAACGGCTTGCCCTGATCGACCACCGCCCGACACAACCGAAACGCCGAATACGCCATCAACGACGATCCCACCACCAGCAACCCCGCCGCTTTCTCAACCGCCGCCATGGCCCTGGCCGCCGTCACCTGCGCGACGTTCTCGCCAAAAAACACCACGTCCGGCTTCATCCGCTCCTCGCCGCAATGCGGGCAGTGCGGCACCTGAAACCGTGCTTCAAACGCCGGGTCGAGCAGGGTATCGCCATCCGGCGCTTGGACCGCATCGACGCCCGCCAGGTAGGGGTTTTGCACTTCCATTAGCTGTTGAATCGCATCGCGCTCGCTGCGCCGGCCACAGTCCAGGCACAGCACCCGGTGCAGGCTGCCATGGAGTTCGATGACGTCATGGCTGCCGGCCTGGTCGTGCAAGGTGTCGACGTTCTGCGTGATCAGCCCGCCGATCTGCTGCGCACTTTGCAAACTGGCCAATGCCTCGTGGGCCGCGTTGGGGCTGGCCAGGCGTACCCGCGGCCAGCCGAGCATCGCCCGTGCCCAGTAACGGCGGCGGGATTCGGGGGCGGCGAGGAATTCCTGGTACATCATCGGTTGCCGGCCACGGCGTACGCCCTGGTTGTCGCGGTAGTCGGGAATGCCTGACGGGGTGCTGATGCCCGCGCCCGTCAGGACCGCGAACGGCTGGTCGGCCATTAATTGCTGAAGACGGTCGAGTTGTTCGCGGATGGGGCTGTCGAGCATGTTCAACACTCCGGGAAGGCCTTGAGTGTTTGCAGGGTAGCATTTGCCGATCACCACGCGCCGCTCGCAGATAACGCACCTGTAGCAGCTGTCGAGCACCGCGAGGCAGCGTCCGACGGCGAAGCCGTCGTGAAATCAGGCCACGCGGTGCATCAGGTGCACCGCGTGCGCAGGGTCTACGACTGCTTCGCAGCCGAACGCAGGCTTCGCCAGCTTCTACAAGTTTCGCGTTCCCCCCGGTGTCTATTTACGCGCTTCAAGAATCAGGTTGAACGGCGTTTCCGTCGCCCGGCGGAAATGCTTGAACCCGGCCTCGGTAAACACCTTGCGCAACCGCGCTTCACCGGCCTGGGCGCCGAGCCCGAGGCCGACTTCCTGGGACAGTGAGTTTGGCGTGCAAATGAAGGTCGAAGCCGCATAAAACAGCCGTCCCACCGGAGTGATGTTGTCGTCGAGGGCATCGTTGGCATAGGGCTCCACCAGCAGCACCGTGCCGTCCGCTTTCAGCGAGTCATAGGCGTGGCGCGCCGCACCCACCGGGTCGCCCATGTCGTGCAGGCAGTCGAAATAGCACACCAGGTCATAGTCGGTGCCCGGATAACTTTTCGCCGTGCCCTGGAAGAACCGCGCCCGCCCGGACACCCCACCGGCCTCGGCGCGCTGGGTGGCCACGGTGACGGAGGGCGCGTGGTAGTCGAAGCCGACAAAGCGCGAATCCGGGAACGCCTGGGCCATGATCACGGTCGAGGCGCCATGGCCGCAGCCGATGTCCGCCACTTTGGCGCCGCTCTCCAGCTTGGCCACCACGCCTTCCAGCGCCGGCAACCATTCGGCCACCAAGTGCGCTTTGTAGCCGGGGCGAAAGAAGCGCTCCGTGCCGCTGAACATGCACGGATGGTGATCGCCCCAGGGCAATGCACCGTCACCGCGAAAAGCGCTGACCAGTTTGTCCTTGTCATGGAAAAACGACGCGACCACCCCGATACCGCCAGCGATGTACACCGGTGAGTCTTCGATGGCCAGGGCCAGGGCTTGCTCTTCGGGCAGGCGGAACTGGCCGTCCTGGTGTTCCATGTAACCGGAAGCGGCGTGGGCGCTGAGCCATTCGCGCAGCAGGCGAGGGTGGCACCCGGTCTTTTCGGCGAGGGTTTCGGGGCTGATCGGCTGGCTGTCGGCCATGGCCCGGTACAGGCCGAGTTCTTCGCCGAGAATGACATTGGCCAGCATCGCCGCGCCGCCCATGTCGTTGACCAATTTACCCATGAAGTCGTTAAGTCTGGCCTCGTCCATCACGTGTGCTCCTGTGGCAGGATCACGGTCCAGAGGCAGTGTGGGTCGAGGCGTGCGCCGCTGGGCGGTGGTCGTGGGAATGAACAGGACGCTGACGGCGCCCCGCGTGCGTTAAGTTTAGTCCGGCCCCCGCGCACTGCGGTTTGGGGCGACGAAAGCCACAGGGCCCACAATCCCTGTAGGAGCGAGGTTTTGTGTGGTTGGGTGTTGTGTATCGCAGTGTGTACGGTGCAGCGGCTGATACATGCGCTGCCGGTTTTTGCAAAAACCGAACACAGCCCCGATACACCGCTTCGATTAACTCGACTCTCATTAATCCACACAGAATGAGATCGACATCATGCAGACCTCTGATTTATCCACCAAGGCCAGCGTCGGCCTCGGCCTGCGTCGCGGGCTGATGAAAGACCTCCAGGCCGCCCCGACTGGGAGTTTCGACTTTCTCGAAGTTGCCCCGGAAAACTGGATCGGCATCGGCGGTGCCCATGGCGCGGCGTTGCGCGCGTTGGCCGAGCGTTATCCGTTGTCCTGCCACGGCTTGTCCCTGTCGTTGGGCGGGTCGGCGCCGCTGGATGTCGGGTTTTTGCAGGAAGTGCGGGTGTTTCTCGATCACTACAACGTGCCGCTGTACAGCGAACACCTGAGTTATTGCAGCGATGACGGTCACCTCTACGACCTGCTTCCACTGCCGTTTACCGAAGAGGCGGTGCACCACGTTGCCGCACGAATTCGTCAGTCCCAGGACATTCTCGGCCGGCGGCTGGCGGTGGAAAACGTCTCCTATTACGCCGCGCCCCGGCAGGACATGGACGAACTGACCTTCACCAATGCCGTGCTACGGGAAGCCGATTGCGACCTGTTGCTGGACGTCAACAATGTGTACGTGAACTCGATCAACCACGGTTTTGATCCGCAGGCGTTTCTGGCGGGGATCGATTCCGGGCGGGTGGTGGCGATGCACGTCGCCGGGCATTTCGATGAGTCCGAAACCTTGAAAATCGATACCCACGGCGCGTCGGTGAAACCGGTGGTCTGGTCGTTGCTGGCCGAGGCTTACGCCCGCTTCGGCGCGCAACCGACGCTGCTGGAGCGGGACTTCAACTTCCCGGCGTTCTCGGAACTGGTGGCCGAGTTGCAGACCATTCGCCGCTTGCAAGGTGTGGAGGTGAACCGTGGATAAATCTTCGCTGCATCAGCAACAGGATGCCCTGACCCGATACCTGCGTGATCCCGAGCACTGCGCGCCGCCAGCCGAAATGGACGCTGCGCGGGTGCAGGTTTATCGGGATCTGGTGTTCAACAATGTGTCGTTGCTGCTCAGCGGAACCTTCCCGGTGCTGGTGCGGATTCTAGGGGATGCGGAGTGGCGCGCGCTGGTGCGGATCTTCCTGCGGGACTATCGCGCGCAGACGCCGAAATTCGGTGAGATCGCCCAGGAGTTTGTCGCGTTTCTCGCCGCTGAACCGCCAGGCTTGAGCGATGGGGATTGGCCGCCGTTCATGGTCGAACTGGCGCATTACGAGTGGGTCGAGATGACGTTGCAGCAGTCTGACGACGAGCCATTGCCGATGAGCGATGCCGGGTTGTTGCTGGAGCGACCATTGCAGGTTTCGCCACTGGCCTGGCCGTTGGCGTATGGCTGGCCGGTGCAGCTGTTGGGGCCGGATTACCGGCCTGATGTTGTGCCGGATCAGCCGACGTTGTTGTTGGTTCGACGGACTGAAGACTGGAGCGTCAAGTTCTCTGAGTTGAGTCCTTTGGCGTGGCGGTTGTTGCAGCGGATGGGGGAGTTTCCCGAGCTGGACGGGCGTGCGCAGCTGGAAGGACTCGCGGAGGAGGCCGGTGCTGGCGGGTCTAGCGAGTTCATGGACAACGGCGTGGCGTTGTTGCGGCAGATGCATTCGGAAGGTGTATTAGCCTGATCGTTGATCGTTCCCACGCTCTGCGTGGGAATGCAGCCCGGGACGCTCTGCGTCCCTTCCAGAGCCGAACGCGGAGCGTCCGATGAGGCATTCCCACGCGGAGCGTGGGAACGATCAGGTTAGAGGTCTGGAGTGTGGGAACGATCCGCTCTCAACGAGGTAACTTCAGTTCTGCACATAGCCCGCCGCCTTCACGATTACTCAAGGTCAACGATCCCCCGATCGCCAACGCCAACTGCTGCGCAATCGCTAGTCCCAATCCGGTCCCGCCGGTGCTGCGGTTGCGTGAGTTCTCTACGCGATAAAACGGCTCCATCACCTGGGCCAATTCCTCTTCGGCAATCCCCGGCCCACGGTCCATGACCTTCACCGACAAGCTGCCATCGGTTTTTGCTTCGACCTGCAACTCCGCAGCCCCGGCGAATTTCAGGGCGTTGTCGGTCAGGTTCACCAGCACCCGGCGCAAGGCGTGGGGGCGGGTGTCGATCACGGCGGCGCTTTTGCCGCTCAGTTGCACGTCCTTGCCCATGTCCTGGTAGTCGAACACCAGGCTGTCGAGAAACGAATCCAGATCCGTGCGCCGGCTCTCTTCGGTGGCGCCGTGGATGCTGCGGGCATACGCCACGCCTTCGCGCACCAGGTGCTCCATTTCGCTGAGGTCATTCCACAGTTTGTCTTTCTCGCTGGAATCGTCCATGAACTCGGCGCGCAGTTTCATGCGGGTGATCGGGGTTTGCAGGTCGTGGGAAATCGCCGCCAGCAGTTGCATGCGTTCCTTGAGGTACGCCGCGATCCGCGCCTGCATGGCATTGAACGCCATGGCCGCATGGGCGACTTCGGTCGGGCCTTTTTCGTCCAGGTGCACGGCGTGGGTGTTGGGGTCCAGGGTTTCGACCGCCGTGGCGAGGCGGGTGAGAGGGCGGATGGCGATCCGCACGGCGAGCCAGGTGCAGGCGAGCATCAGCGCCAATTGCCCCAGCAACGCGATCGGCAGCCACGGCGACAACGGCACCATGGCCGGCCGCACGTCGATGGTCACCGGGCTGCCGTCCGCCAGTTTCAGGTGCACCTGGAAGTGTTTCTGCGGACCGGGGATGTCGGTCACGGTCATCGGGTAATCCTTGCCGATGGCATCCTTGATCGAGGTCACCGCGATGGGTGTGTCACGCATGGCCGTACCGGGCGAACCGTCGTCCAGCAGATAGCGGTAATTACGCCGCTCCAGTTGCTGCAGCCAGCCCGCGCGTTCTTCCGCCGGCAAGCGGTCGAGGATGGCAATGGAGGTCGAGACGTCGGTTTCCAGGTTGCCGAGCATGGTGTTTTTCGCGCTTTCGTAACGCTCGTAATACTGCGCGCCGAAGGACAGTGCCTGGGCGAGGATCAGGCCGATCAAAAAGATCAGCGACAGCCGTGAAGCGAGGGTGCGCGGCCAGTGCATCGCGAGATTCATGCGGGCGCTCCTTGTACTTCGACCGGCAGGGAAAACACATAACCCTCGCTGCGTACGGTCTTGATATAGGCCGGCTCCCGCGCATCGTCGAGCAAGCGCTGACGCAAGCGGCTGACCAGCAAGTCGATGGAGCGGTCGAACAGATCGGCGTCGCGGCCTTGGGTCAGGTTCAGTAACTGATCGCGATTGAGCACCCGTTGCGGATGATCGAGGAACACCCGCAACAAGCGATATTCCGCGCCGCTGAGGGCGACCATGGTGCCATCGGTGTCGAGCAGATGCCGGGCCGACGTGTCCAGGCGCCAGCGCCCGAAGGCCAGCAGGCGCCCGCTTTCGGTGACCACCAGGTTCGGCGGCAGCATGCGTGTGCGGCGCAGTACGGCGTTGATCCGCGCCAGCAATTCGCGGGCGGCGAAGGGCTTGACCAGGTAATCGTCAGCGCCCATTTCCAGGCCGATGATGCGGTCGGTTTCGTCGTTGCGCGCGGTGAGCATCAGCACCGGCGTGGCTTTGTGTTTGCCGGCGCGCAACTCGCGGCAGAGCATCAGCCCATCGTCGCCGGGCATCATGATGTCGAGCACGATCAGGTCCACCGGCGTGGATTCCAGGAACGAACGCATCTGCCGGCCATCCGCGACGACGGTGGTGCGCAGGCCATTCTTCTTCAGGTAGTTGCCGACCAGCTCCCGAATCTCGCGGTCATCGTCGACGATGAGAATGTGATCGACATGTTCCATGGGGCCAAACCTCTATCAATGGGGGATGTCGCGCAGTCTATCGAGCCTTGGCCCGTTCGCCCGCTGCCCTTTGTATTGCAGTGTATCTGGCCTGTCGACGGATACACGCAGACGCAAAAACGCGATTTTTTCGGGGTTTTGTATCGCTGTGTATCGGGCGGCGGCTTTGATACGTAACGATTTACTCAGGGGTTTTCCCGACACAGACGGGATACCTCGCAGGCTTCTAATGGGTCCCATCGAGGCAAACCAACCCGCCTCGGACCCACTAATCATTGAAGCCTTGAGGAAACCGCCATGAACACCAAAGCCATCTACGCCGCTTGCCTGTTTGCCGCCCTGAACATCTGCACCTTGTCGGCCCGTGCCGAAGCCGATGTGACCCCGAAAACCTACACCTACGGCACGCATCTGGACATCCAGAAAGTCGTGTCGCTGACACAGGACACCGCGCCTTCCTGCGGGATTGTGAATGCCCGGCTGACCTACCTCGATTCCCAGGGCAAAACCCAGGCGCTGGATTACAGCAAGTTTTCCGATGACTGCCACGAAGGTAGCTGAGTCCCTCTCTGAATCCCACTTTGAAACAGGAAGACCATCATGAACAACGTGACGCGTTACTTGACCGCCGTAGCCTTCTCCGTTGCCGGCGCTGCCGCCCATGCCAATTCTGCGGTTGAAAAGAATGCCTGTGGCAGTGCCACTTGCTTTCAACTGACCCCGGTGGAGAAGGGCGCTGCGGCGCTGGCGGAGAACGGTTCCAGCCGCACGCCCCAGGGGCAATTGCTGGAGCGCCAGACGGCTTGACTCGGTTTTTGCCGTGGTCCCCGCCCCCCCCTGTAGCAGCGAAGCTTGCTCGCGAAGAGGCCGGCACATCCAACATCAATGTCGCCTGACACACCGCCTTCGCGAGCAAGCTTCGCTCCTACAGGGATAGCGTTGTTTCGTTGAACACCTTTTCAGGAATCCCCCCATGTTTCTCATCGCATTCCTGGGCGGCATTTTGACCGTCCTCAGCCCTTGTATCCTTCCGGTCGTGCCGTTCCTGTTCGCCGGTGTCGAGCGCACCCGCTCTTCGATCCTGCTCACCCTCGGCGGGATGGTCCTGACCTTCGCCCTGATTTCCAGCCTGGCTGTGGTCAGCAGTGAATGGGTGGTCCAGGCCAACAACACCGGTCGCCACGTGGCTCTGATCGTGATGGCGCTGTTCGCCCTGTCGCTGATTTCCGCCCGCATCGGCGGCTGGCTGGCGCGTCCGTTCGTGCTGTTGGGCAATCGCCTCGACCCGAACACCCGCAAAATGTCCGGCCCGCTCGGCTCGCTGATGATCGGTGTCGCCACCGGTCTGCTCTGGGCGCCGTGTGCCGGGCCGATCCTCGGCGTGATTCTCACCGGCGCCATGCTGCAAGGCGCCAACGCGCAAACCAGTCTGTTGCTGGTGGCTTACGGCCTCGGCAGCGCCTTGTCCCTGGGCACCTTGATCTTTGCCGGTCGCGGGTTGGTCAATCGCTTGAAAGCGTCGATCCCGGTTACCGGTTGGTTGCGCCGTGGCGCGGGTGTTGCCGTACTGGCGGCGGCCGCCGTGATCTCCACCGGCGCCGACAAAACCCTGCTGGCCGGCACCTCGTCCGAGGGCGTCAGCAGCGTCGAGCAAGGGCTGTTGGAAAACGTACCAAAAGTGGTCGATTACTTCGTCAGTAAGGTCAAGGCCGACACGTCCATGGACAACGCCAAAGGCGCAATGCCCTCGCTCGACGGCGCAGTGCAATGGTTGAACTCGCCGGCCCTGACCAGCGAATCCCTCAAAGGCAAAGTGGTGCTGATCGACTTCTGGACCTACGACTGCATCAACTGCCAGCACACCTTGCCCTACGTGAAGGACTGGGCGAAGAAGTACGAGAAGGACGGCCTGGTGGTGATCGGCGTGCACACCCCGGAATACGGCTTTGAGCGGATCATCGATAACGTCAAGGATCAGGTGAAGAAACTCGGCATCACCTACCCGGTGGCCATCGACAACAACTACGCGATCTGGCGCAACTTCGACAACCAGTACTGGCCCGCCCACTACCTGATCGACGCCAAGGGCCAAGTGCGTTACACCCACTTTGGCGAGGGGCGCTACGACACTCAGGAGCAGATGATCCAGCAGCTGTTGCAAGAGGCCAAGGCACCGGCCGCGTAAGCCTTCAAATCAATGGCTCACAGGTCTTGCACCATGAGCCATTGTTGTTTGTCCCAGGCCTGGAAATTGTCCAGGACCGTCCAGCCACGTTTGGCGTAGTAGTCGTGCTTGTCCTGGGTGTGCAGGTAGATTCGCGCCACACCCTTGGCTTTCGCTTCAGCGCAAATCCCTTCGATCAAACGCTCCGCCAGCCCCTGGCCTCGCGCCTCGGGGCTGACAAATACACAGGCCAGCCACGGACCGAGATCCGCTCGAAGGGCCAGGTCGGCCCTGGCCAGTGCGGCACCGCCCAACAGTTGATCCCCCTTCAGCGCAATCAGGCATTGCCAGTCGCTATTGTGTTGACCGTCAGCAAACTCCCGCTGCCAATCCGCCAAGGGCTGTGAGGCGTATTCGTAATCGAATTGCCGATGAATCCACGCGGCGAAGGTGTCACTGTGTTGCGGGTGATGGGTGAGCCAGTCCAGGCGGGGCATGGGTTGATTCCTTTCGAAGGGGGCCCCATAAGAGCCGATTTCAGGGCGGACAGGCAATCCCGGGTTTTGCATCAACCACGGCCTGATGACGCCGCCACGCCGCTGGCGGTGCGCCAAACTCGCGGCGAAACGCGCGACTGAATGCCGTGTCGGTCTGATAACCCACTTCCTCGGCAATCCGTGCCAATGAGGTGTTACTGCGGCGTAACAGGTTGGCGGCGAGCAACATCCGCCATTGGGTCAGGTACTGCATCGGCGAGCTGCCGACCAGTTGCTGGAAACGCTCGGCGAGGACCGACCTTGAGGTGCAGGCGGTGCGTGCCAGTTCTTCCAGGGTCCAGCAATGACCGGGGTTCTTGTGCAATGCGTTGAGGGCGCCGCCGACGATCCGGTCGCCGACGCCCGCCAGCCAACCGGTGCGACCTTCGGCCTGCTCGTTCATGTACAGGCGCAACACCTCGATGAACAGCACCTCGGCCAGTTTCGCCAGCACCCCTTCGCCGCCGGGCCTGGGCGATCGCGCCTCGGCGAGGGCGTAGCGCACCGACGATTCCAACCACATTCCGGCATTCGAACCGCGCACATTGACCCTGATCACCGCCGGCAACCCTGTCAGCAACATGCCGGCCAACCGCGTGTCGCACGCCAGGTACCCGCACACCAGACGCGTCACGCCACCGCCACCGCCATAGCTCAATTGCCGCGGACGGCGCGCCAGTACCACGTCCAGCCGTGCCCCCGTGGCCGGCGGAACGCCCGGTCTCGAACACATGCGATGGGCATCGCCCTGAGGGAAAACCACCACGTCGCCGGCATTCAGCAGCAGCGGCGGATCATCACCCAACTCGACGTAACACTCGCCTTCGGTAATCAGGTGGAAGATCACCACCCGCTCGGCGCCGGGCTCCAGAAATGGCGCGGCGGTATCGGCGCTCGGCGACTGGTAGCACCAGGGCGCGGTGAACCGGGCGTTGATGAAAATCGCGCCGACCAGGTGGACCACACGCAAGGTTTGCGAGAGGGCGTCCATGGTGATTTCTCGTGGGGACGGATGCTGTTAAGTGTGAGCCCGTCGCCGCGCGGCGTGAAACCTCCGGACGATCGGGCAGTGTTGGCCGACGATCGGACAGGACGCCGGCCCGCGCCAGCGCGATAGTGGATGCACGGGGTCACTGCCGGCCCTGTGTCCATAACAAGAAAAGAGAGGTTGCTATGCCGAAGTTCGTCATAGAGCGGGACATTCCGGGCGCCGGAGCACTGTCGGACCGGGATCTGAAAGCCATCTCGCAAAAGTCCTGCCGGGTCTTGCGCGATTTACCTGAAGTGCAATGGCTGCAGAGTTACGTCACCGGCGACAAGATCTACTGCGTGTACATCGCGCCGAACGAAGAGCTCGTCCGGGAACATGCCAGGCAGGGCGGTTTTCCGGCCAACAGCGTTTCACAGGTCATGAACATCATCGATCCCACCACGGCGGAGTAGTTTTCCGTCAGCGCCTGGACTGTGTTTCAACCCGCGAGGGAGCCACACTTCATGAGTACACCCATTGATCTTACTGCCCTGAAAAACCGCCAGATGGCCGCGTGGGCCAGCGGCGACTACGCGGTGATCGGCACCACGCTGCAGATCGTCGGCGAGCAACTGGCCGAAGCCTGTGACCTGCTCTGCGACGAACAGGTGCTGGATGTCGCCGCCGGTAACGGCAACGTCACACTGGCGGCTGCCCGTCGTGGCTGCAAAGTCACCTCCACCGACTATGTCGCCGCGCTGCTCGAACGCGGTGAAGACCGCGCCAGGGCCGAACGGCTGGAAGTCATTTTCCAAGTGGCCGATGCCGAAGCGCTACCGTTCGACGACGCCAGTTTCGACGCGGTGCTGTCGACCTTCGGTGTGATGTTTACGCCGGACCAGGCCAAGGCCGCTGCAGAACTGGCACGGGTCGTTCGCCCCGGCGGTCGCATCGGCCTGGCCAATTGGACGCCCGAAGGCTTTGTCGGGCAGATGTTCAAGATCCTCGGCGGTCACCTGCCACCACCGCCCGGCGCGCAACCGCCATCAAACTGGGGCAATGAAGCCTGGCTGCGCACGCATTTCGATGAGCAGGATTTTCTGACCCAAGTGACGCGCCGGACCTTCAACTTCCGCTACCGCTCGGCCGCCCACTTCATCGACACGTTCCGCAGTTGGTATGGGCCGGTGCACAAGGCGTTTGCGGTGCTGCCGGTAGACGGCGCCATGGCGCTGGAAAGGGACTTTACCGAGTTGCTGAATAGCCTGAATCGGGCCGGCGAGGCGTCGCTGGTGGTGCCGAGTGAATACCTGGAGGTGGTGATCTCACGGCGATAAGGTCCATGTCGGAGCTGGCGAAGGCTGCGATCTTTTGATCTTGATCTTTTTCGGACTTGCTGAAGATCAAGATCAAAAGATCGCAGGCTGCGCCAGCTCCTACAGGGATTGCGGTGGTTTCAGAGGCGTACGGGCGAATCCGTTGGCGCCGGGATGTTCACTTCCACCTTTTTGCCCATGCTGATGCGCGGCTCCACCGCGTAGCCCAGCGACTCATAAAAACTCTTCACGCTTTCGTTCGCGCTGACAATCTGCAGATTGATCTTCATGCAGCCGCGAGCGGTCAATGCCAGTTCAGCGTGGCGTACCAATCGGGCGCCGAGCCCTTGCCGGCGCTGTGCCGGATGCACCGCCACCGAATACAGCCAGCCGCGATGACCGTCGTATCCCGCCAGCACCGTGCCCACGACCCCGTCGTTCGCCAGCGCCACAAAAAACAAGCCGTCGGCGATGGCCAGTTTCTTGTCGATCACCAGGCTTGGGGTGTTGTGCGCGGTTTCGTAGCCGAATGCGGTTTCCCAGAGTTCGATAACCGAGGTGCGGTGGTGTTCGTTGGTGTAATCGACAATCTGCGTCATGGTCAGTCCTTTGAATGCTTGGGGCTGACGCTAACGTTCCATGGCGTGTTTTGTCCACCCGATAGATTGCCCCCCAAAATTGTAGGCGCGAGGCTTGCCCGCGAAGGCGATCTTGAGGGCGCCTTCGCCCGCAAGCCTGGCTCCTGCGCGAAGATGGCCTTTCAACCGGGTGAAATATATCGGGCCAGTTGCCACGAAATCGTGGATGAGCTGCTTTAATCGAAGTTCTGAAAAATCAGGACTCATGCGCAATGGATGCTTCAAACGCCACACCCCTGCAGCACCTGCTCGCCCGTCGGCGCAGTGTCCGGAGTTACGCCGACGAGCCGGTCCCTCTCAGTGCCTTGCTCAACATCCTGTCCGCCGGCCAAGGCCGCACGTCCACGGAAGGCAAACGTGCAGCGCCCTCGGCCCATGCCTTGTATCCGCTGACGCTGGGCGTCGTCGTTCGTCGAGTGGACGGGTTGGCGCCAGGCTTCTACAGGTTCGAACCTGAGTCGGCGCAGCTCAAGCCAGGCGGGCACTGTGTGCAGACCGGGGCGCTGAACGCCGCCGCGCTGGGCGATGAAACGTGGCTGGAAGACGCCGCCGTCGTGGTGGTGATCATCGGCAACCGTGGCCTGGCCATTCAGCACTTTGCCGAACAGCAAGCCGATGGCCTGCGGGGTGCGCGTTATGTTGATTTTGAAGCGGGTGCGGTCGCGCAAAGCATGTATTTGGCGGTGACGGCTGAAGGATTGGGCTCGGTCGTGGTGATGGGGTTCGACGATGCGGCCATGACAAGCGCGCTGGGCCTGGACGAATCCGGTCAACCCGTGGCGCTTTTTTGCGTGGGGCGGCCGGTGGTTTGATCCGCTCCTGCAGTCAATCAGGGTTCGAGCGGCGCTCCATGATGATCGTGCGCTCGGCGCCATGGAATTCATCGCGGACTTTCAGAAAGCCCAACTTCAGGTAAAAGCCTTCAGCGGTAATGGAGGAGGGGACGCGCAGGATATCGATGTTGGCGGCTTGGGCGAAGGATTGCAGCGTGGCCATCAGCTGGCTGCCGAGTCCGGACCCTTGATGCTCTGGGTGGACGAACACGCTGCGGACAACGTCGCGGTCGAGGCTGGCGGTGGCTACGACCTGATGGTCAATGGTCGCCACGAATACCTGGCGTTGGCCGAGCAAGGCGAGGATGGACTGGGGAGCGAAGTTTTTCTCCACCTGGGCGATGACGTCGGGCGGGTAGTCCCGGGCATTGGACTGGCGCAGGGACTGGATGATGACCTGGCTGATGGCGGCTGCATCTTGCGCGGTTGCACGTCGAATCGGGTTGTTCACGTTCTCACTGCTCCTTGTGAAAGATTTCCTGCTGACCTCCTACGGTACGTCCGTGATCTGCGCCCCCCGTGCTTGCAGCAATTCGCGCAGGACCGAACGGTGGCAATGCGCCTCATCCTCGCAATAACACCCCACCGCCAGCGCCGTTTGATGAGACAACGCCGCCAACAAATCCAGCAGGTGACTGGGTGCAGGCTGGTTCATCTCGGCCTTGAACTTGCGCTTGAACGCGTCCCAAGCCTTGGCGTCCTGCGCCGTTTGGGCTTGGGCAACCAGTTCCGGGCTGGGCGACAGCAGGGGCTGCCAGACATCATAAAAATCACGGCTGGCAAACTCGGCTTTAGGTACGCCCCGAGGCGGGCGGCGCACCGTGCCGATGCGCAGGCCTTCATCGGGCCTGCGTGGCGAGCCAAGCCGCACGATGCTGATGGCCATGGACGGTTACTTGTGCCGCGAACCGTCAAACCACTCCATCGCCGTGCGCCAGATGCAGATGCCCAGGAAGTACGCCGACATCAGCAGCCAAAGCCCCATCACCATCGGGTTGATCACCGGATGGTTGACCACCAGCGACAAACTGCAGAGCAGCCAGATGGCGGTCACGGCAATGTTGATTGGCATGAACTTGCGCACGCGGAACGGGTGCAGGAACTTCATGCGGGTCACGGTCAGCAGGGCCAGGCCGATGACGGTGAGCAGCGTCACCCACGGCGACGGGCCAATGATGTACAGGCACAACGCGACCACGTTCCACGCGGCGGGGAAACCCTGGAAGTAGTTGTCCTTGCTTTTCATGTTGACGTTGCAGAAGCAGAACAGCGACGAGACCAGGATCAGCGACACGGTCAGCAGCAGCGTGTAGTCCGGCAACGGAATGTAGCGATAGATGAACAGCGCCGGGATGAACACGTAGGTCAGGTAGTCGATGACCAGGTCAAGGATCGAGCCGTCGAAACTCGGCAGCACCGATTGCACGTTGACCTTGCGTGCCAGCGCGCCGTCGAGGCCGTCGACGATCAGCGCCACGCCCAGCCACAGCAGGCAATGGGTGGCCTGGTTTTCCAGCAGCGCGAGGGTGGCCAGGAAGGCTGTGACCACGCCAGTCGCGGTAAAGCCATGGGCGCCCCATGCTTTGAGCCTGGCAATGTGTAGGGTTGATATCACGGGGGCGTTCTCCAAAAAGTGAAGCAAGCCAGTCAGCACCCTTCTATTGGGGGCGTCGGCAAACCGGGTCGGGTTGCAGGTATCGACCGGGAATCCGGGGATAAGGTTCACCACCTATGAATCTTAGCTGTGCTGTGGGAAAAAAACCCCGGTAAATCTGCATGGCTGAAGACTTAATGAAGACTCTGTTGCCACAGGTCTATAACGCTTTGCTCATGAACACCCGGCTGGTGCCCTCAGGCAGGCACGGCACTTCGCCGAATCGCTGCCAGCCCTGCTTCTCGTAAAACGCCGGGGCTTGAAAACTCAAGGTGTAGAGCACCGCGGAGCGACACCCACGCCGGCGGCCTTCGTCTTCGTAGGTTTTGAGCAGTCGAGCGCCCAGCCCGGAGCCGCGCACCGACTCGGGCAAGTAGAACAAATCGAGAAACAGCAGGCCCAGCGACGTGCGCCCGGTAATCCCGCCCAGCACCTGTTGGGTCTCTGGATCGCGAACCGTCACCGCCAGCGCCTGCCAGTCGCTGATCCCGGTGGCCTGTTCATTGAAGGCACTGAGCCCGGCACTGAGCAGGTGCTCGACTTCGGGTTCGATCACGTCGCTGACGACGATTTGATGCGGTTCCATGGCGCGGGTGATCCTCTGGGTGGCGGGTTAGCGAGGGAAGAACACTCGCAGCCGATGGTCATCGGGGTCAAGCGCGACGAAAGTGCGGCCGAAATCCAGCTCGGTCGGTGGTTGCAGGATGCTCAGGCCCAGGCTCGACCATTGGCCGAACAGCGCGTCGACTTCTTCGGCCGATTCCACGGGGAATGCCAGCTCCATGCCGCCGCCGGTCACGCCCACGGCAGGCTCGGCGGTGTGCCGCGACCAGAGTCCCAGTTTGTAGCCGTCCTCCAGCACAAACAGGGCGAAGGTCGGGGATTCTTCCACGGGTTTGCGGCCCAGCAGGAACTCATAGAACCGGGCACTGACGGCAGGGTTCTCGACAAAAAGTAGCCAATAACGAGGCGTGATCATGGGGCGGCTCCGAAGGATGTGGCACGCAGCATAAAAGGCTGCACTGTCAGTTTCTGTCAGGAGCGTGTGCCCTCGGGTGTTGTGCCTGTTCAAGTCGGCCAAACGGGGTTGGCGCAATGGCCGGCGAGGACTATCGTTGCCTGACTGAGTTACACCCATAAGAGAGGTCGTCGTCATGAACACCAGCGATTTGCTCGAACAACTTTTGCGCGCCGGCCAAGGCTCGATGGCGCAGCAGGGCGGCGGTGGCGCGCTATCCCAGGGCGGCCAGGGCGGCCTGGGCGGTCTTGGCGGTCTTGGCGGATTGCTCGGTGGCCTGTTGGGCGGCGGCGCCGGGGCAGGGGCCGGCGGTGGCGGGTTGGGTGGCTTGCTCGGTGGTTTGCTGGGCGGCGGCTCTGCCTTGGGCGGCTCGACCCGAACCCGTTCTTCGGGTGGCACCAATTACGCGGCGCTGGCGTCCCTCGGGATGATGGCGTTCCAGGCCTATCAAGCCTGGCAACGCAGCCAGGCCTCGGCGCCGCAACAGGCACCACGCACGGTGGACCTGCTGTCCGGCCCGGAAGTCGAGGACCACAGCCACGCGGTGCTGCGCGCACTGATCGCGGCGGCCAAGGCTGATGGCCGGATCGATGCCAACGAGAAACAGATGATCAGCAGCGAAATCGGCCGCCACACCGATGATCCGCAATTGCAGCAATGGCTCGACGATGAAGTCGCCCGGCCATTGGACGCCGCCGATGTGGCGCGGTCAGCCACGGACCCGGCCATCGCCGCGGAAATGTACCTGGCCAGCGTGATGGTGGTGGATGATCAGCAAGACGCCGAGCGCAGTTATCTGGATGAACTGGCGGCGGCGCTGAAGATTGAGCCCGAGTTGCAGGTGCATCTGGAGCAGCAGGCCAAGGGTGGCGCGGTGTAGCGTCGGGCATAAACCTTGTGGCGAGGGAGCAAGCTCCCTCGCCACAAGGTTATGAACAAATCATCGCTGCCGGGTCATTCGATCCCTTAGAATCGCGCCTCGGTCGAGAAACGGTTCAGGGAAGCAGTGAATGACACTCAAGGTATTGGTGATCGGTGGTTACGGAAACTTCGGCAGCATCGTGTGTCGGCATTTGGCGGTGATGCCGGGCATCGATCTGGTGATCTCCGGGCGTGACCCGCGCAAGTTGTCGGCCCAGGTCGATGCATTAAAAGCCCAGTCAGGCAAAACCTGCGAAGGCTGGTGCGGCGATGCGATGGGCGCGGGTTTCAAATCCGCCCTGGAGTCACTGGGCATTCAACTGGTGATCCACACTGGCGGACCGTTCCAGGGGCAATCCTATGCCGTTGCCGAGACCTGCATCGACGCCGCGGTCAATTACTGCGATCTCTCGGACTGCCGCACCTTCGTCAACGCCATCGGCGTGCTGGATGCCCGTGCAAAAAGCGCCGGCGTGGCAATTCTCAGTGGCTGCAGCTCGGTGCCGACGCTGTCGTCCGCCATCATCGATCAGCACCGCTCGCGGTTCAAACGTATCGATTTGATCGAGCACGGCATTTCCTCCTCGGCCAAGATGCCCGGGCTGTCCACGATCACCGGGGTGCTGGCCTACGCTGGCAAACCGATCAAACAGCTCAAGAACGGCCAGGTGCACGAAGTGTTCGGCTGGCAGGACCTGACCCTGCGCAAGATGCCGCAGATGGGCACGCGGGTACTGGCCAATGTCGACGTGCCGGACATGGACATCTTCGCCAGCCGCTACGGCGCGCAGACCTTGCGGTTCAAGGCCGGCGCGGGGCTCAAGCTCGGTAATGTCGCCACCTTCCTGCTGGCCCAGGCCCTGCGCACCGGGCTGGTTCGCGACCACGAGCGCTGGGCCGCGCGCCTGCATCGCTGGGGCAGCGGGTTCGAGCGGTTTGGCGATGGCAAAAGTGCGATGTACATCGACGTCGTGGGCGACGGCATGGACGACAAGCCGTTGTCCCTGACCGTGCAACTCACGGCGTTCAACGACAAGGGACCAGAGATCCCCAGCTGCGCCGCCGTCGCCCTGGCAGCGAAAATGCTCCAGGGCTACACGCCCGCACCCGGCGCGCGCCCGTGTGTCGGTGAAATCAGCGTCGATGAGTACATGGCCGCCATCAACGACCCGGGCAATCTGCAAATGTCCGTGGTGTTTTCTGACGGGCAGGGCTGATCATGGTGAGCAGGATGACGCCGGGGCAGTGGCTTGAAATGTTGAGCTAAGAACACCGCCAACCCCCCGTAGGAGCCGCCTTCGGCAGCTCCTATAGGAACGTGTCAGGTGCCTTTTTTATTGGTCGCCCTTGGTGTTGTTCTGGATGTCCTGCAGGGCTTGTGTGGTCAGCGAGATGCAGTCTTTTTTGCCCTCCTCGGTGCCTTTGGCCTGTGCTGCCTTCGCCTGTGTCACGGCGTCGTCAATACTGTCTTTCAGATCGGCACTTTGTGCTTCAGTGCTGACTTGAGCCTCCTTGATTTTCTGCAGATTGACCGCGCACAGGTCGTCCGCAGCAAATACCGAAGGTGCCAGCAGTGCAGCGGCGACGAACAATCCAGCAAGTGCAGAACGCTTCATGGAAATCTCCTTAATGGAAAGTTCGGTGCCATGGCTGATGAGCTGTAGCACCGAGGCAGATCAAGCCCTGAAAACAAGGCCTGGAAAATGACTATAGCTAACCGTGGTAAAAAGACCGGTGACGCTCCCCGTCATGTCAGCGAATAAACGCCTGCAAGTCCTCGGTCAGTTTGTGAATCGCCGCTTTGAAATCATTAGTGGTGATCTTCTGGCTCGAGTTCTTTAATTGCTCGCCGAACACCTTGCGCACCACTTTGGCCATGATCTGGTTGTTGCTGGCGTCCACCAGTTCGGCTTCGAGGAACAGTGTGGTGTCCTGGCTGCGATGGCCGGAAGCCGCGCTCACCCCGCCCACCACGGCGGCGACCGGGACCACTTCATACCATTGCATGCCTTCATTGGAGGCCGTGACCCCCGTGATCGCCGCCCGCAGGACCAGGGTTTTCGACCCTGCCGGGGCTTTTTTGGCGCTGGATACGACGCGGTACTTCTGCCCGAGCACACCCTTGGCGCTGTTGGTCATGTAGGTCTGCAATTCTTCCAGGGTGCGCTGGTCGACCCGTTCGTTGGGTTTCGGCTTCGGATAGAGTTCCAGCTTCATGAAGGCCACGCTGTCATAGGCGTTGGGGTTCCATGACGGGCTGACCCAGCGCATGGCTTTCTCGCCGCTGGGGGTGGTCACTTCCTGGAGGTTGTTGTAGTTGGGCAGGAAGCCTGAGTACTGCTCCCGTTCGGTGACCTTTGAAGTACAACCGCCCAGCAAAAGGCTGGCCAGCGCGGCGCCGATAAACACGTTTCGGGACAGGTTCATTGTGGCGGGTGCTCCGTGGGGGAACGCGTTATTTTTTCGATAACGGTAGTTCAAAAACGCCAGGTCATATTGGCGGTCAACGCTTGAATCCAGGCATTGTCGAACTGACCGGAGGTTCGCACGCCTGATACGGATTTGGTCGGGTCCACGGGCCTTGCTGTCATAGGTCACGCCGATGTTCCATAACCACTCACGGCTTGCCTGATTTGCCAAGGTGGACACGATGATGGCCATTTAGTAGCATTTCGCTCTTTTCCATTACGCGAAACGCGTTCAAGGACGATGCATGTCGGTGTTCCACTTCAATTCCACTCGCGCCATCGTCGGCGTCACGCTGCTGGCCGCGCTGCTCAGCGGTTGCAGCGTCAACGGTAACTACACCGACGCCACCGAGCCGGATGCGGCCAAGCTGCGTTTCGTGGCCAATACCGATAATGCGAGCCTCAGCTACTTCGACGCGCAGCATTGCGACGGCCAGACCACCGGCATGCTCAACAACCTGTTTTTGGGCGACACCCCGCGCCGGGTCGGCATGAGCGTCGCGCCGCCAGCCGATGCCCGGGGCTATCTGGAAATCAAGCTCAAGCCTGAGCAGGATGCGTACCTGCGCATCAACACGCAGGTCGGTTACTCCGTGTGCGGCGGCGCGTTCACCCTCAAGCCTGAGCGCAACGCCGAATACGAGTTGAAGTTCAGTTCCGGCAACGGCCAGTGCACCACGTTGCTGCAGCGGGTGGCGCGGGTCGATGGCAAAGATGTCCGCACGCCTTTGGTCATCGAGCACAAGGGGCTGCCGGCCTGTGACGGGCGCAACCCGTTGTTCGTGAAACTGCCGGACCCGCTGCCGGACACGCCGCAACGCGTGACCTGGATCAACCAGATCATCGACAGTTCGGTCATTCCGGTGATGAAGCCTGACCCGATCAAGGATGCTGACAATCGCTCGTCCCCGGAAAAACTCGACAAACTGATTGCCGAACGCCAGGGCAAACTGGGCTTTACCCTGCCGGACGACTATTGGACGCTGTATCGCCAGAACCTGATCGCCTTCGACAACGAAGCCGTGCAAAACAAAACCGAGACGCTCAAGCGCTACACCGCTGAATACCGCCTGCGTCTGCAACGACTCGACGATAAACAACTGGAAGACTGGGCAAAGCCCGAAGACAAATCGGCCAAGCCTGCCAACAAGGCCGCGTTCGAAGAGTACAAATCGATGGCGATGTTTTACTTCCAGGCGCAGAAAAGTGTTCTGGTCGACACCATCAACCATCACCTCGACCGGATGGCGCAGATGGACCGCGAGTATCAGGTATGTGAGCGGTATTCTGGGTGTTGGAAGCGTTGAGGCACTGAACACTCAAGCGTCGCGCAACAGGTCGTTGGCGTTGAGCAGCTCGTAGGCAATCTCCGGGCGCTTTTCCAGACTGCGGCGAATGGCTGCGGGGATGGCGGCGCGGGTCTTGCGGCACAGGCCCGGCAGATCCTCGATCTGAATGCCGATCCCGCGCATGGTCCGCACTTCGTTGAAGCTGGGGGTCAATGCCACGCGAATCCCCAAGCGCTCGTGCATCAGCGCTTGCAGGTGCGCCAGGTCGGCGAGGTCCTTGAGGTTTTCCAGACGTTCGAGCAGGCGCTTTTCTTCCTGGCGGGTCAGGAACAGGATGCGCACATCCGCGCCGGGTGTTTCCAGCAACGGGTCACGCCCGCAAATGCAGGCGCCGGGTGGGCAGGGGGAGCGGATCGGGGCCGGGGTCGTCATGGCCTCAATCATAGAGGCCGGCGAGCGGTTTTGCCCAGCGTGTTCCAGTGCGGTCCAAGGGCAGGCGTCCAAGCGAGCCTGCCCCTGTTACTCACGCGGGTAAACGTTGGTATCAGTGAGCGGCTGGCCCCTCGTACTGCACGAGGATCGCGTTGGCCAGGTCTTCGTCGGTGGCATTGAGGCCTGGGTTGTCCTGGCGGATCTGCTGCAACACCGCCTCCATGTAGACCCCGCGGATCGCGCCGTTACTGGCGACAAACGCAGAGACGTCATCCCGGGCAGGAATCACCATCTTGTGGTCTTTGAAGGTCGAATACAGGGACGCGGAAACCCCTGCCGAGGTCGCGACGTCCTTGCCGCTGACGGCCAGGGCAGACCCGATGGGCAGGCATAACATCAATGAAGTAATGAGTAACATGCGGCGCATGGCGTCGTCCTCCAACAGCGTAAAGCGAAAAGGAAGTAACACATTACTTAGGAGGTGCGGCGAGGCTCAGGAGTTCCGTGGCCCCCGGCAAATGGCCACGTACCCCAGGCTCTACCGCCGGTCTTAAACCGACGGGCTCACGGAAATAGGCTTAAATAACCACAGGATGGGGTCGATAACCTCTTCAGAGTCGTCTTTCGCAGCGTCCAACAGGGGAACAACAAAGTGTCCATAAAACTACGGTTACTTCTGTTGATGGGGACGGGCCTGCTCACGGCGTTGGTCATGAGCCTGGTCAGTTACCTGGGGCACACCCAGATGGCCCAGGCCGTGAACGACAGCGAAGTCAGCATGGCGGCGCTGCGCAATCACCTCGAAGCCGACATGATGCACGATGCGCTACGCGCCGACGTGCTGTCGGCGATGTTGGTGGGACTGGGCAAAAGCACCAGCAGCAAGGACGAGGTGCGCAGTTCCATCGAGGAGCATGCGACGCGTTTTCGTGAGGTGCTGGGTGAAAACCTCAAGCTGCCGGTCAACGCGACCATCATGGCCGGCCTGAACAAGATCAAGCCGAGCCTCGACACCTACATCAGTGCCGCCGAGCGAATTGTCGCGGTTGCACTGGAAAATCCGGAGGCCGCGCAGCAGCAGATCGGTACGTTCAACGGCGTGTTCACGCAACTCGAAGGCGAGATGTCGGCGCTGAGCGAGTTGATCGAGACCAACACTCAACAAGCCAGCCAAGGTACGCAGCAGGCCATCAGCCACGCCAACATCGCCCTCGGCAGCGTCCTCGTCGCCAGCTTGTTGTTGCTGTTGGCCCAGGGTCGCTGGGTGATTCTGAGCATCATGGCGCCGTTGCGCTCGGCCATTCGCATCGCCGACAGCATCGCCCATGGCAACCTCAGCGAACCGATCATCGAGCCCACCGGCAACGACGAAGCCAGCCGCCTGATCCGCACCCTGGCGACCATGCAACGCGACCTGCGCGGCATGATCGAAGTGGTGCGCAGCAACGCCCACGGCGTCAGCGGCATGAGCCAGCAATTGAGCAACGGCTGCCACGAAGTCGCCGGCAGCAGCCAGCAGCAAAGCGTCGCCGCCAGCACCATGGCCGCCGCCGCCAGCGAAATGACCGCCAGCATCGAAGAAATCACCCGCCACGCTAACCGCGCACTGGACATGGCCAACCAGGCCGAAGAACTGGCCAAGGACGGCGGCAAGGTGATTCATCAGGTGGTCAGCGACATGGACGGCATTGCGCGCTCGGCGCAGCAGTCGGCCCAGGTGATCCGCACGCTGGACAAGGAGTCCGAGGGGATTTTCAGCATCATCCAGGTGATCAAGGGCATCGCCGACCAGACCAACCTGCTGGCGCTGAATGCCGCGATCGAGGCGGCGCGCGCCGGTGAACAGGGCCGAGGTTTTGCCGTGGTCGCCGACGAAGTCCGCAGCCTGGCGGGCCGCACCAGCGCGTCCACCCAGGAAATCGCCGCGATGGTCGCACGCATCCAGCAAAGCACCCGCGAAGCCGTCACCAGCATGGAGGCCGGCGTGGCCCAGGTCGACAAAGGCATGGCCGTGACCGCCGACGTCGAACGCGCCATCCGCGAAATCCTCGAAGCCACGCTGAACACCACGCAACTGGTCAACGACATCAGCCGCACCATTGGCGAACAAAGCCTGGCCAGCAACGAAATCGCCCATCAGGTGGAAATGATTGCCGGCATGTCCGAAGACAACAGCAAGGTCATCGGACGCACGGCGTCGACCACGGATGAGTTGTCGTCGCTGGCGGGGCAGTTGTCGCAGTCGGTGGATCGCTTCAGGCTTTAAGCCTTTCCTTGCTGGGCAACAGACCCAAGTGCTGTAGGGTACTGTCGCCCCCAAGGAGAGTTGAAATGATTGATTTGGCAACCTGGAACCTGACGATCCCTGTAGGGACGCCCGCCAAAGTCATCGATACGCCGCGACTGGTGGATGGCTATTCCGACAACTATTTTCGCTCCGGCGACTCGCTTTTTTTCTGGGCGCCGGTCACCGGCTCCAGCACCTCGAAATCCGAATTCCCCCGCAGCGAACTGCGTGAAACCCTGAGCGACGGGACCCTGCGCAACTGGACCTATCCCGAAGCTGATCACCGCCTCAAGGCCGTGTTGAAGGTCAATCAAGTGCCTTCAACCGGTCGGATCGTGATCGGGCAAATCCATATCTACCAAGACAAAGGCCCGCTGCTGAAAGTGGAGTATCAGTACGATGCGGCCACCAAGAAGGGCAATGTGATTGCCAACTATCGGCTGAAACCGGGCAGGGAAGACATCACCGTCGTGATTGCCAGGGACATTGCCTTGGGCAAGCCGTTTTCGTATGAAGTTCGCTTCAGTTCTGCCGGCTATTTGAATGTCAGTTCGCAAGGGTACAGCTGGGGCAAACAAATCAGTTCGAGCTGGAAGAACAAGCTTCTGTACTTCAAGGCTGGGGTTTATGCGTTGGATAACGCCGGCTACAAAAATGAAGGCGGGCAGGTGACGTTCAGTCAGCTGGACGTGGCGCATACCAAGCCCTGAACTGGGGACATAATCCTGTGGCGAGGGAGCAAGCTCCCTCGCCAAAAGTTACTCGGCGTTAGATCCGAAACGCCTGACGCCCCACCAACAACCATTTCCCATGCTGTTTCTGCCAGATCTGCAGGTTCTCGATCTCGGTCGGCACTACTTCCGTGCCGTTGAGCGCCTGCGCCGAGAAGTGGTTACGCACCAGCGCGGTATCGCCTGACAGAGTGATGGTCTGCTTCTGCATCTCCAGGGTCTTGAACGCACTTTTGCCGGTTTCGATATCGGCGATAAAGGCGGCCTTGTCCTGGACCTTACCGCTGGAATGCCCGTAGCTCAGGTTGGTCGCCGTCAGCTTTTGCAGCTCGGGGATGTCCTTGTGCAACATGGCTTGGGTCAGATGGTCGACGGCTTGCGCCACGTCCTTCTCGGCAGTGGCCGGGGCGGCGGCGACATAACCGCTGAAGAGGCAGAGAAAACCGATCAGCAATTTGGTTTTTTGCATGGGTGTTTCCTTGTTGTTGTGGGGAGTCGAGACTGAGTAAATTTGTCAGTCGTCGTACAACTTAGCAGATATTTTGCCGAGCCAACAGAACGAGCTTTTGGCCGACATGGCCATTTGTCGGGCGCGAGGAACGGCGCTCAAGCTCGGTCCTTCCAAGGGAAAACGACCCTTGGGAGCCCAACCATGAGTGATGACCCTAAGCAGGAAGCCTTGGCCGCCTGGTACAAGCTGCTCAGGCAACCCGAAATCCGCATGGACAGTGAAGAGCACTACGACGAACTGCTGAAGGCCGCCGATGAGATGGAGCGCGCCGGATTGATCAACGGCATGGAGTGGCGCGTGCTGGTACGCGAGGCGGGTGTTGCCTTTGCCAATTCGATTCAAGGCATCGGCGGTGGAACCTGATGAGCAAAGCGATCAGCGCCCGTGACCTGGGCATCCACCTGAAAAAAGGCGATGAAGACGCCCTGTTCAAATGGTTTGTCGCCAGCTTCCTGATGGGCAAGCGCATCCAGGCGGACATCGCCGCCCAGGCTTATCGGGTGATTGTCGAAAAACACAGCCGCGACACCGCGCGCAAGTTGGCCGCTTGTACCCATCGGGACTTGGTGGCCATGCTCGGCGAGGCCCATTACGTGCGTTACGACGAAACCACCGCCGAGCGCCTGCGCCATCTGGGCAAAAAACTCAGCGATGAATACGCCGGTAAAATCGGCGCCATTCATAACGCCAGCGAAGATCGCCAGGCCTTCGAAAAACGCCTCGACGCGTTTGAAGGCGTAGGGCCGAAAACCATCGAAATCTTTATGCGTGACGCCGCGGCGGTGCTCTATTGAGTCCGCTCTACATCGGTTGCGCGGGCTGGACTCTGCCCCGGGATTACTGGCCGCTGTTTCCCGACACCGGCACCCATCTGCAACGCTACGCGACGCAACTGCCGGCCGTGGAAATCAACAGCTCGTTCTATCGTCCGCATCAACCGCAAACCTATCTGCGCTGGGCGCAATCGGTGCCGTCGACGTTTCGCTTTTCAGTCAAGCTGCCCAAGCTCATTACCCATGTGCAGCGCTTGCAACATTGCGAAGGCTTGCTCGACGAGTTCCTTGCTCAGTGCCTGAAATTGGGTGACAGGTTGGGCTGTCTGCTAATCCAGCTGCCGCCGTCGCTGGCCCACGACGCCACGTTAGCCGCCGAATTTTTCCGCATGCTGCGGCAACGTTATGCGGGCACCGTGGTACTCGAACCGCGCCATGAAACCTGGCGCGCAGCCAGCGGTTTACTGATCGAACACCGCATCGGACGAGTCGCCGCCGATCCCTCACCGATCACCGGCGGCACCACGCCGGGTGGCTGGTCCGGGGTGCGTTATTGGCGCCTGCATGGCTCGCCACGGATTTACTACAGCGACTATGACTTGGGACGATTGCAGGTGTTGGCGCAGCGAATGCGCAGCTCTATGGAGGAGGGCGCTGAGACCTGGTGCGTTTTTGATAATACGGCGAGTGGGTTTGCGCTGGGGAATGCGTTGAGTTTGCGGGCGTTGCTGGAACCATCAGGTTGATGGTGTCCACCCAGTCGCCTATTGATTCAAGGCGCGCCAACCAATCCATCCAAATACTCAACACGCTTTTGCGTCTGCTCCAGCAGGCAGAAGGTATGGATCGTGCCAAAACCACTGCCTTCCCTTGATTCGTAAGTCTCGAAGTCGCAACTGGCATCGCGTAAAGCAATCCAGGCTAATTGAGCCTTTTTCAGCATCTGATCCTGGGTGGGTGGATTTCTGGAAAGACCATTGTCTTTGTACCGCGCGATCAATGTTTTGTAAGCCGTATTCAGCGCCTGGTCGGATGCTTTGAGTTTCTGCTGCAGGCAATCGTACATCTCGCCTTCATCGGTGGCGGCAGGGCAGATGTTGCTGGCTTGCGCGGTGGCGCACAATGCGAAAAACAGTACTGGAACAAGCAATGAGCGGTAGCGGTGAATCGTTTTCGGCTCAACGCCGGGGTGAAGGCCATCCATGGTTAATCGTTCTCAGGTGTTTGGGGGGGGCGTCACTTTAACGGTCTGGTGCCGTTTGTAGCGAATTCGGTGATGCGCGCGGTATCGTCAGCCTCAGGAATGCCACGTTTTACCAACCTCCGCCGATACATCCAGACACAGACCCCGACCACCAAGTCGCGAACAGACGCGCGGGTTTGCCATGTCGTGATATTCTTCGCCCCATCTTGCTTTGACCAATTCAGTTCGCGCGCCCTTGAGGCGTGCAAACAGGATCAATGTCGCTCAAGTAGCTGAAGCCAATAATGATAAGAAGTCAGTTCAGTAGGGACATATAAACTGAGGTCGATGGACACGTCGGCCTTGTGTGCCCACCCTCCAATCCTGATGTGCGGGAACCCGCGACATGCTGCCTGCATGGCGTGAACCAGGGGCCTTCGCGGTTGGGATGGAAGGGCGGATGGCGTTTTATCATAGGTGCTACAGATGCTTAAAAAACTCAACACGGCCCTGCTGGGGCTGGCTTTGTCGATGGGGATCACGTCCGTTCACGCGGAAGAGGCAAAGAAAGTCGATGTGCTGCTCATTGGCGGCGGCATCATGAGCGCGACCCTGGGCGTGTGGCTCAACGAGCTGCAACCGGACCTGTCGATGGAAATGGTCGAGCGCCTCGACGGCGTCGCCCTGGAAAGCTCCAACGGCTGGAACAACGCCGGTACCGGTCACTCCGCCCTCGCTGAGCTGAACTACACCCCGGAAGACGAAAACGGCAAAGTGTCGATCCCGAAAGCCGTTGAAATCAACGAAGCTTTCCAGATCTCCCGCCAGTTCTGGTCGTGGCAGGTTCAGCAAGGCGTCCTGAAGAACCCGCGTTCGTTCATCAACTCCACTCCGCACATGAGCTTCGTGTGGGGCGATGACAACATCAAGTTCCTGAAAAAACGCTACGAAGCCCTGCAAGCGAGCCCGCTGTTCGCCGGCATGCAGTACTCCGAAGACCCGGCTGTGATCAAGAAGTGGGTTCCGCTGATGATGGAAGGGCGTGACCCGAACCAGAAAGTCGCGGCCACCTGGACCCCGATCGGCACCGACGTTAACTTCGGCGAAATCACCCGCCAGTTTGTTGCGCACCTGCAAACCACGCCTAAGTTCGACTTGAAACTGTCCAGCGAAGTACAGGACATCACCAAGAACGAAGACGGCACCTGGCGCGTCAGCTACAAAAACCTGAAAGACGGCACCGAATCCGAAACCGACGCCAAGTTCGTCTTCATCGGCGCGGGCGGCGGTGCACTGCACCTGCTGCAGAAGTCCGGCATTCCTGAAGCCAAGGAATACGCAGGCTTCCCGGTCGGCGGCTCGTTCCTCGTGACCGAAAACCCGACCATTGCCGAGCAACACCTGGCCAAGGCCTACGGCAAAGCTTCCGTCGGCGCACCGCCAATGTCCGTTCCGCACCTCGACACCCGTGTCCTGGACGGCAAACGCGTCATCCTGTTTGGCCCATTCGCGACCTTCAGCACCAAGTTCCTGAAGGAAGGCTCGTACCTGGACCTGCTGACCAGCACCACCACCCACAACATCTGGCCGATGACCAAAGTCGGCATCAAGGAATACCCGCTGGTCGAGTACCTTGCCGGCCAACTCATGCTGTCCGACGAAGACCGCATGAACGCCCTGAAAGAATACTTCCCGAACGCCAAAGCCGAAGACTGGCGCCTGTGGCAAGCCGGCCAACGCGTGCAAATCATCAAGCGTGATGAAGCGGCTGGTGGCGTGCTGAAACTGGGTACCGAGATTGTTGCTTCCGCTGACGGCACCATTGCTGGCCTGCTGGGCGCATCGCCAGGTGCATCGACTGCTGCGCCGATCATGCTGACCGTGCTGCAGAAAGTGTTCAAGGATCAGGTTGCTTCCCCGGCCTGGCAAGAGAAGCTGCACCAGATCGTGCCGAGCTATGGCACTCAGTTGAACGGTAGCCCTGAGAAGGTTGCTGAGGAGTGGGCTTATACGGCGAAGGTGTTGCAGTTGACTCCGCCGCCAGTGATTCCTCAGGTTGCGGCTCCGACTGCTGCACCGGCTGAACCTGCGAAGGCTCCGAAGGCTAATGCTGCAAGTGATATGGCTTTGTAAGTAGAAGCTGAATCGAAAAGCCCACTGGACCGGTGACGGTTAGTGGGCTTTTTTGTGGGCGGGATTTGAGAGAGGCGTAGCTAGCCTGTCGCATCTTCTGTTCTAGAAGAAGCCCAACGGATTGATGTCGTAGCTCACCAGCAGGTTTTTGGTCTGCTGATAGTGATCGAGCATCATCTTGTGGGTTTCACGCCCGACGCCGGACTTTTTGTAACCACCGAACGCGGCATGCGCCGGGTACAGGTGGTAGCAGTTGGTCCACACACGACCGGCCTTGATGGCGCGGCCCATGCGGTAGGCGCGGTTGATGTCGCGGGTCCAGAGGCCGGCGCCCAGGCCGAACTCGGTGTCGTTGGCGATGGCCAGGGCTTCGGCTTCGTCCTTGAACGTGGTGATGCTCACCACCGGGCCAAAGATTTCTTCCTGGAACACGCGCATTTTGTTGGTGCCCTTGAGCAGGGTCGGCTGGATGTAATACCCGGTCGCCAGGTTGCCCTCGAGTTTTTCCACCTTGCCGCCGGTCAGCAGCTCGGCGCCTTCGCCCTTGGCGATTTCCAGGTACGAAAGGATTTTGTCGAATTGCTGTTCGGATGCCTGGGCGCCGACCATGGTGTCGGTGTCCAGCGGGTCGCCACGTTTGATCGACAGGACTTTTTTCATCACGACTTTCATGAAGTCGTCGTAGATCGATTCTTGAACCAGTGCACGAGACGGGCAGGTGCAGACTTCGCCCTGGTTGAAGAACGCCAGCACCAGGCCTTCAGCAGCTTTCTCGATGAAGGTTTCTTCGGCTTGCATGATGTCGGCGAAGAAGATGTTCGGCGACTTGCCACCCAGCTCCACGGTGGACGGAATGATGTTTTCGGCGGCGCATTTCATGATGTGCGAGCCAACCGGAGTCGAGCCGGTGAAGGCGATCTTGGCGATGCGTTTGCTGGTGGCGAGGGCTTCGCCGGCTTCTTTGCCGAACCCTTGCACCACGTTCAGCACGCCGGGTGGCAGCAGGTCGCCGATCAATTCCATCAGCACGGTGATGCCCAGCGGGGTTTGCTCGGCAGGCTTGAGCACCACGCAGTTACCGGCGGCCAAAGCCGGGGCGAGTTTCCACGCGGCCATCAGGATCGGGAAGTTCCACGGAATGATCTGCCCGACCACGCCCAGCGGTTCATGAATGTGATAAGCCACGGTGTTGCCGTCGATCTCGGCGGCGCTGCCTTCCTGGGCGCGGATGCAACCGGCGAAGTAGCGGAAGTGATCCGCCGCCAGCGGGATGTCGGCGTTGAGGGTTTCGCGAACGGCTTTACCGTTGTCCCAGGATTCGGTGATCGCCAGCAGTTCCAGGTTCTGCTCGATGCGGTCGGCGATTTTCAGCAGCACCAGCGAGCGCGCCTGGGCGGACGTGGCGCCCCAGGCATCGGCCGCCGCGTGGGCCGCGTCCAGGGCTTTGTCGATGTCTTCGGCGGTGGAACGCGGGAATTCGGCAATCGGTTGGCCATTCACTGGCGAGGTATTGGTGAAGTACTGACCTTTGACAGGCGCGACGAACTCGCCGCCGATGTAGTTACCGTAGCGGTGCTTGAAGGTCACGAGGGCGCCGGGGGCGCCAGGATGGGCGTAGATCATGACGAGTCTCTCTTGTTGTTTTTGGTGGTGGCCGTCCGGGTGACGGCCACTGTCACTTCAGTGGCCGAGTGGGTTCAGGAACCTTGAGGGGTTTCACCGCGCGCCAGGCGGGCATTGATGTCTTCGATGACTGCCGGCAATTCGACGATGGTGTCGATCAGGTAGTGCGGACGAGAGCCTTCGAACATCTTGATGATGCGGGCGCGCTCTTCGGCCAGTTTGTCGGAGGGCAGCGCCTGGTACTGTTCGTAGGTCAAACCCAGCGCGTTGCCGGAGCACGTCAGCGCGACTGTCCACATGCCGGCACTGCGGCCTTCGAGGATGCCGGGCCAGGTGTCGTCGACCTTGACGCAAGCGGCGACGTCGCTGATGCCCAAGGCGATCACGTTAGCCAGAGCCTGGGCCGGGTGTGGGCGGCCATTGGGCACTTCGTCGGTTGCTACCACGTGGTCGGCGACGTAGCCATTGTGGCGCGCCAGTTCCACCACTTTTTCCATGACGACAGCCGGATAACCCGAACAGGACCCGATTTTCAAACCCTGGTCGCGCAGCGCATCGATGGCGTTCAAGGCGCCAGGAATCAGCGCCGAGTGCAGGGCAATCTTCTCGATTTGCAGCGGCATGAAACGCTCATAAAGCGCTGTGACGTCTTCATCGGTCGGTAAGCGATCAAACACCGCACGGTACCGTTCGGCGATCTGTGGCTGGTTGCATAACGTGCGGATGTGGTCCCACTTACCCATCCCCATGGGGCCGCGCGCTTCCTCCAGAGAAACCGCTACGCCAAACTCGGCAAAGGCCTCGACAAAAATTTGCGTAGGTGCGAATGAACCGAAATCTACGACGGTGCCTGCCCAGTCCAGGACCACGGCTTGCAGTTGAGCAGGTTGTTTGTAATGCATGGTGAATCTCCACTTTTGGGTAGGGGAAGACCGTCCCTCTCACCAGTGAGAAGTAGGGTTATCGATTGTTAAAGTGCGCTACAGAATCAGATGACAGGCGTTGAACTAGCGTCGAACAACTCCGCGATCATCGGCCGGTTTCTGCGAATACCGAGGCAGCACAAGTGGTAGTCGATGGAAAACGGGTGATTTACAAACGTGATCGGTTTTGTACCTGGGGTTTCGGCGTATTCGACGGCAGCGACAAAACCTATGCCGATGCCCTTGGCGATGGCATGAACAATGGCTTCCCGGCTGTTCAACTGCATCACACAGTTCAGCGAGACGTCGAGGCGCTTGCAGCTTTCCTCCACCAACTGGCGAGTGCGTGAACTTTTTTCCCGAAGCACCCACCTCTCGTTGCTGATCTGCTCGACGTGTACCTCTTTTTGACTTGCCCAGGGATGGTCTTCGCGCACAACGGCAATGATCGGATAGCGCCGGTAAAGTTGCGTATCAAAACGCTGGTCAAATTCGGACAGCGCCAGAATCGCCACATCAATGTCGAAATTGAAGAGCCTGTCCAGCGTCTCCTTTTCAGGGGAAAACGAGGTCTCGAGTTCGATGTCCGGGTGCCGCTGCATCAATTCGTACGTCAGGTTCATCGCAATGGGCGGGGAAACCGCCCCCAAGCGCAACATACCTATCTTGCGCTGCTTGAAGCTTTTCAAAAGTTGCACGGCTTCATCCTCTTGGCCGAACAGGCCCTGGGTGATCGCATAAAGCTTGTGTCCTGCCGAACTCATTTCGATAAAGCGGCCGCGACGATGGAACAGTTCTACGGAAAACTTCTTTTCCAGCGCGTTGACCTGCTCACTGACCGTCGGTTGGCCGACGCTCAGGTACTCGGCAGCGAGGGTGAAACTGCCAGTCTTCGCTACCGCATGAAAAGATCGAAGCCACTTGTGGTACTGGTACATAGAAGATCCTGTTCCTGAGCCGCAACCTATGATTCAAGCCTCTAAACCTTGTACTCAGCGCCTGATGAACAGCGCAACCACCGCGCTGCAAAGGCACGCGGTAGTGACCACAAGGAAGATCAACGACGTATTGCCGGTACTGTCGAGCATACTGCCGATCAGCGGTTCCGCCAGGCCCGCAAACAGATAGGACGAAAAGTTCATGACGCCGGTTGCCGTGCCAGCACGTTTTGCTCCGACCAGGTCAGGGCAGAGCGCCCAGAAACTCGACGCAGGGCCGTAAACAAAGAACCCGCAGAGGAATAACGCGATAAGACCAGTGGCGCTGTGTGGCGCAAGCGTCCACATCCACAGGCTGGTGGCGGCACCGAGCACCATGTAGAGCATGATTGCCAGGTAGCGTTTGGAACCGAACAGTTTGTCCGAAATCCAGCCATTACTCAGCGCGCCGATAGCCATGCCTACCGGCAGGGCAACAGTGATCCACTTTGGATCGATCATGCTGTCGCCGCTCTTCCAGTTGGCACCCAGAAAGTGAACAGGTACCCAGACGATCAGGCCATAGCGAGCGGCGTTCTGGAAACCCAGGGACACGGCGGCAATGATCAAACGAAAGTTTTTCAGGACGGCTTTATAGCGTTGCGCAGAGGTCTCGACTTCGCCATGGGCCACTTCGTGATTTTTGTCATCGGCGTTCGCTACACCGGTGTCTGCGAGCGGCTCGAAGCCCATATCCTGTGGGCGTTCCCGCGCCACCAGGTAGAAGATTATCCCGCCCGCCAGCATCAGCAGCACGGGCAACCGAAAGATCCAGCGCCACTCCAGATGCATCACCTCAAGCACCACGATCGAAGTCACGTAAGAGAGGACCGAGGCGCAACCGGCGGCGAACACGTATAAGCCATAGACCTTGCCGCGCTCGCCGGCACTCCACCAGTTGGAGATCAGCCGACTGCCCGGCGCCCACCCCAACGCCTGGAAATAACCGTTGATGCCCCAGGGCAGGATCAGTGCGGCAAAATTGCCGGCGAAGCTGGTCACCCAGTTGGCGGCGCAGGACAACACCGCACCGGCGGTCATAATGCGGCGACCGCCGTATTTATCGGCAAGGTTACCGTTGATGGCCTGGCCGATGGCATAAGCCCAAAGCATGGCGGCCGATGCCCATCCGAGGTGTTCCTTGGTAAAACCGAATTCGGCCTGGATGCCCGGAATGGCGAAACCGAAGGTTTGCCGACCGGTGTAGAAAAACAAATAACAGAACATCGCTGCCAGCAACATGCGCCATTGAGCGACTCGGAATGAGGCGGTGTGTACGGCCAGAGCAGGCATGGTTTGGGCACGATTCATGATCTTTTCCTTATTATTGTTCGCTCTCACCAGTTGGCGCCGGCGGATGCACTCTTTTGTGAGGGCAGCAGGAAATCGTCGCGGCTCGTCATGCCGCTGACAGTGCTTGTCGGGTGTTGGCAGGGCTACGCAGCTTGAGAGCCGATAAAGTTTTTGCCCCTTGCGCCCTGCATGGCGAAAAGAATCATTTGCTCGGCTTGCTCCGCCGTTACGCCATAGTCGGAAAATTCCGTTTTCACGCCCAGGCTATGCAGGAATTCACGCAACTGATCCTGAGCTTTGTCCAGGTCGTTGCCGAAAATTCGTTGAAGGGTACGGTCGCGCACTGCGTCGTGACCCCAGGCCAGTCCCAGCACCCGCGGCAATGTAAAGGAGCAGGCTATGCCATGCGGCAGGCCGTAGTGCAGTGTCATCTCGTAAGATATGGAATGGGCAAGGGCGGTTTTGGTGTTGGAAAACGCCAATCCGGCCTTGAGGGCGGCCAATGCCATGCGCGAACGCAGTTCCTTGTTGGAGAGATCACGATGCAGCAGCGGCAGGCACTCCAGGATGTCCGCAATGGCGGAGATGGCGAAGGTGTCCGAAACCGGATTGGCGTTGATGTTCCAGACCGACTCCAGCGCATGAGACAAGGCATCCAGTCCTGTAGAGACGGTGACGCCGCCAGGAACGGTCAGCATCAGCTCCGGGTCCACAATGGCGACTTTGGGCCAGGTGCATTCAAGGTGCAGCGAGTATTTTTTGTGGTTGGCCGAATCCCAGATCGTCGCCCAAGGCGTCACCTCGCTGCCGGTACCTGCCGTGGTGGGCGCCGCGATCAGTATTTTGCTGCGCGCCGGGACGAAGGGTTTGCCGGTTGCCAGCAACGCGAGCAATTCATCAAAATGCCCCGATTCAGTCCCCACGATCAACGCCTTGGCGGTATCGATGGCACTGCCGCCACCCACTGCGATGACCGCCTGGCATTCGCCGGCTTGCTGCCAGAATCGTTCATAGGTCTCACGTAGCTGGGCCACGTCAGGATTAGGCTGGACATCTTCAATCACATACACCAGACGGTCGCCCAGCAGGTCTTGAATGCGATCAACCAAACCCAGCCCACGCGCCTCGGGAAAGGTCACAAGGGCGACTTTTTGGTTTTCAGTGATGTTGGCAAGCTCAAGCAGGCTGCCCCAGCCGAATCGTGTATCAACGGGATTGTGGAATCGGGCAATCATGGCGGGTCCTTTGTTTTTGTTGTTGGAAGTGGCCCCATACTCGGGGCGCTTCATCAACAGCTCAAATCGATAGTTCGCAGGCATTAATCGGCTGAACCGATACTTGATTCAATGTGAGTGCTTGCTAGAGGCGTGTTTAGTTGTGAACGCCACGCTGGATCGCGTTGCGCAATCGACCCGACACCGCGTCAGCGACGATCACCATGAGCGTGATGACGATGATGCAGGTGGCAGTCTCCTGATACTTGAACAGTTTCAGGCTGCTCACCAGCTCAAAACCAAGCCCACCGGCACCCACCATGCCGAGTACGGTCGCCGAGCGTAAATTGACTTCGAAGCGGTAGAGGACCACTGCAATCCAGGCAGTGATGACCTGCGGCAGTACCCCAAAAACGATGACCTGCAAGGGCCGTGCGCCGGTAGCCTGGAGCGCTTCAATCGGGCCTTGGTCGATCTCCTCGATACTCTCGGCAAAGAATTTTCCAAGCATGCCCAGGCCATGCAACGCCAGCGCCAGCACGCCGGGGAAGGGCCCAAGGCCTACCGCCGAGACAAATATCAGGGCAAGAATCAGTTCATTTATGCTGCGAGTGAAATTAAGAAATTGCCGGGTCGCGTGGAAGACCAACCGGTTTTGGCTCAGGTTGCGGGCCGCGAGAAATGACAGCGGAATGGCCATCAACACGCCGAGCAATGTGCCCCAAATGGCAATTTGCAGAGTCTCCACGGCGGGCGCCAGCAGTCGAGGAAGAATGCTCAGGTCGGGTGGGACGGTGCGTGCAAGGAAATCACCAATTTGTGGCAACCCTGCCGCGAGTTCGCCCACGCTTAATTGCGCTCCCGTGGCACTCCAGTGCAGAGTCAGAATGACCGCCAGCACGATTGCGCCAGTGGACAGCCAACCACGCGGTCCGCGAGGCAGGCCCACCGTCCACAGATAACGTTGCTGTTTCATGCTCAAACCCTCAGTTGCGCGCAAGGGGTCACCCGCTCGCCCGCGCTCGCAGTGGTACCTTGGGCGTCCGTTGTCTGGCCGGGGTATATGCGCTGCAAGTCGTCTTCGGTCATGCTGGAAGCGGTACCGTCATACACAAGTTTTCCGTGGGCCAGGCCTACGATCCGGTCTCCAAACTCTCGGGCGTAATCAACCTGATGCAGGTTGCACAACACCGTGATACCCAGCTCCCGCGTGGCGTCGCGCAAATATTGCAGCACCAGGCGCGCAGTCTTTGGGTCGAGACTGGCTACCGGTTCGTCCGCCAGAATCACTTTTGGGCGTTGCGCCAGGGCACGTGCGATGCCCACGCGTTGCATCTGCCCCCCGGAGAGCGAATCGGTCCGTTCGCGGGCTTTATGCGCCAGCTCGACGCGCTCCAGGCACTGCATGGCCAACGCCACGTCCTCGCGCCGAAACAACTGCATGATCGAGGTGAGCGTTGATACAGCGCCCAAGCATCCGGTGAGTACATTCTTCAGTACGCTGAGACGTGGCACGACGTTGTGGTGCTGAAAGATCATCGCCGCCTGACGTCGCAGAACGCTGGTGTCGCGGCAGGCCAGTGCGTCAATACCTGCCACTGAGAGCGTCCCTGAATCGGCTTGGACAAGTCGGTTGATACAACGCAGCAAAGTAGATTTACCCGCACCGGACTGGCCCAGCACCACCACGAATTCTCCCGCTGCCACCTCCAGGTCGATCCCACGTAAAACCGGGTTTGATCCGTAGTGCTTGGTCAGTTGGCGGATGCTGATCATTTGAGCCTCCGCAAATCGAGATCGAGCACCTTGGCGGTTTCGCGCACGACGTCGTAAGCAGCATCGGTAGTGGGCTGAAAGCCATCCAGTTGGCCCTGGTCACCCCAAGGCACATCCTTGATCGAAGCCAGGGCAGCAGCGACTTTTTGCTTGAGTGCCGGGTCGAGGTTTTGCCGCCAGACCATCGGAGACTCCGGGATCGGACGAGAACTCCACACCACTTGGAATTCATCCTGCTTGACCAGTCCTCTGGCGACGGCGTTGGTCAGAATGCGGTCGGCGACTGCGGCTGCATCCACCTTCCGGTTGGCTACCGCGAGGATGCTTGCGTCATGGGAACCGGAGAAAATTACCCGCGAAAACAATGTTGCGGGATCAAAACCAGCCTGCTCCAGTCCAGCTTTGGGGAACAGATGACCAGAAGCAGAGCTGGGGTCGACAAACGCGAAGGTGTGATTCTTGAGATCTGACAATTCGTGAATGCCGCTGTCCTTGCGAGCAAGGATCAAGCTCTTGTAGGCGCTCTGCCCCGTTTTTTTGGTGACGGCAACCGCGAACGCTTCAACGTCTGCGACCGACGTTGCCAGAACATAGGAGAAAGGGCCGAGGTAGGCCACGTCCAGTTTGCCTGCACGCAGTGCTTCGATGATGCCGTTGTAGTCCGTGGCGACAAAGGGTTCGACTGGCATGCCCAGTTTGGCCTCAAGGCTGCTGAGCACTTGCTTGCTCGACTCGATCATCGCTTGGGAGTCTTCCGACGGGATCAGGCCAATTCTCAATTTTTCGTTCGCTCCCGCTTGGCAGACCGCGCTTATCGAGAGGCAGGCAATAGCGGCGATACGCAAGAATCTGGAGAAATTATTCATGGCATTCCAGGCAGTTGGTGGGAGTGGCCTCAGGCTAGAAATGTCACGTGACAGTCATACGATCAATTCAATATAGGTTTTCGCAGCTAAGTATTGATGGAGTCTATGGATGTCGACCGCCAAGATGCGTGCCTTCCTCGCCGTGGCACGTCACGGTAGTTTCAGTGCCGGCGCGCGGGCACTTGGGCTCAGCCAACCTACGCTCACCACACAAGTCCAGAGCATGGAGCGGCAATACAATCTAGAGCTGTTCCACCGTCGCGGGCGGCGCATTGAGTTGTCCGATGTCGGCCGGCAATTACTGCCAATTGCTCAGGCAATGGCTGCGCTGGATCTGGACGCGCACAACCTGCTGCGAGACTCCGGCCGGCTTGACAGTGGTCAGCTCAAGCTAGGGGCGGTGGGGCCTTTCCATGTAATCGAGATGGTCGACAACTACCTTCAGCAGCATCCTCGCATCGATGTTTCGATACGGGTTGGCAATTCGGCGCAGGTGCTGGCTGATCTTGAGAGTTACGTGACGGATATCGCGGTACTTGCCGGACGGCACGATGATCCAGGACTCTGCGCCGTGCATTACGCACGTCACGCCATCATCCTGTTTGCCCACCATGAGCATCCTTTCGCAGAACGCGATTCAGTACGACTTGAGGAGTTGGAGGGGCAGCGGCTGTTGCAACGAGAGCCCGGTTCCACAACTCGTCTGGTCCTGGAACAGGCCTTGATGGCGGCGCAAGTTGTGCCGCGCATCGCCATGGAAATCGGCAGTCGCGAGGCACTGCGTGAAGCCGTCGTGCGTGGGATCGGGCTGGGGGTGGTATCTGAAGCGGAGTTCATCGCCGATCCGCGTATTCGCACGATCCGCATCGAAGGGGATCCGCTCTACACCGAAACCTTTCTTTATTGCTTGGCTGAGCGTCGCTCCAGTCGACTGATCACATCGTTTTTTGATGTGGTTCTTTCGGCGGAGGTGAACAGCTCACATTAGTTTGCCGAGTATTGAACGTCCGCTTTTCGCCGACTCCTTTATTGACCCCCTATTGGATAATGCTCAATCCGACACGCATAACTATTCCCATCGCCCTTACACACCCCATCCAGATACCGATAGTCAACCCGCACCGACTGTCCCTTTTTAGGCCACTGTCGGCGTGGCAGCGGGTTTTGGTAATCGGGTTTTTCCGGAATGAAGGTGACAGTCGCCCCAACTTCAGGGCATTCCACGGTGTTTGATACCGGGCTGACTTTCAGGATTCGGGCCTGTAGCTGTGGAGAGGGTTGTTTCAATACATCGGTAACCAGCAACTCCAGACCGCAAATTTGCCATGCGGCGGCGTGTACGGAGTCGCACATTACTAAGAGCGTTAAGGCAAACAGCACCGAGGGCGTGACACGGTTTTTCATGATTGCGTTTGCCTGCCTTGGACGCATCGAATCATCGGGCGATTAAATCTCTTCGGTGTCGAGCGACACGTTGATGTAGAAGAACTTTATATCAGGCCACGATTCACGTTGGTTGATGGGTGTTTCCTCAGAAGCCATGACGAAGCTATACCCGAGATCTGTTTTTTTATCGCGATAAAAATAGGGCATGGAGTCCCAGACGCAGCAGTAAAACTTGAGTGGGGGCAGGCCAAAGCGTTGGGTCATGTACCGCTCGGCCTTGAGCGCGTCAGCACCCGTTATGCGGTACTGGGCAACGAAGGGTTTCCCCTGTCGGTCCGTGGCTTGAGTGCATTGTAGAAATTCTACAAAGGCAGGTTTGTCACTCATCTTCGCCAGAAAATCCTCGCAGCCGGTTGCCGCGCTTGCCCAGCTCGACAGCGTGCACAGGGCGAGTAAAAGCAGTCCGCGAATTAATCTGTTCACGCCTTCTCCGTCTTCACTTTCTGCGCCAAATCCCCTGTCACCCCCGCCGTGATCACCCCTGCGCCCGGCGCCAGGCTGGTCACGGTGCTCGTCACGCTGGTGGTGATGTTGCGCGTATACGCATCAATCGCCACGCCCCCACGCATATGCGCCGAGACCATTTGTGGCGAGATGACGGTGCGGGTGATGGTGGAGCTGACGGTGCGGAACAGGTTTCCCAGGGCCGATACGATGGAGATGATGGTGAGGGCGGCGAAGGGGATGGACAGCCACATGACGCTCATCTTGAACAGCGCATGTTCGGTGGAGTAGCCGTTGAGGCTGCGGCAGTAGAGCACCGACGCGATCAGGTAGGCGCCGGCCAGCGCTGTGATGGCCATGGGGTCGCGGAGGTCGAAGGCCAGGCGTGCGCACAGCAGGGCGTAGATCACCAGGCTGGCAAGCACATCCGGGAGCAGGCTTTTCAAACCTTCCAGGGCTTTGGAGATGTTGTAGATGACGAAGCCGATGATCACGATCCAGCCGAGCACAGGAATGATGCCGATGGCCATGACGAGTATTGAGAGCAGCAGGCTTTTGATGATGCCGTGGTGCAGGTTGTGCCTGATCAGGTAGAAGACGAAGTAGCCGAAGGAGAACAGCGCGATCAGCGCGAGGGAGCCCAACGCGGCTTCACGTGGCAGAAAAAAACTCAGGCCGCCCACCACCATCATGAAGGCCAGGCAAAGGTAAGCACTTTTGTTCATCGATGTTCGTCCGTGATCGGGAAGCAACCCGGGTGTTGTTCCGTTGGACGTGCATGCTACTAATTTGCCATTACTTTTGTCGAGTTCGGCGGGATTAGGCAATAAATCAGCAGGATGGGGTCATCGGTCGTGCCTGCGCCGGTCTTATCCTGTGGGCAACGCGGTGCAACGCAGCCGCCAGGGTTTCTGGGCGTTCGGCGATCAATGGGTCGCCACTGTCATCCACTTGAACGATTCAGCACCTACGCTCCTCCTCTGATATTCAACATCCGACTCAAAAGGCGATCGTAATGACCAAGACTTACAGCTACGCCGCGCAGGGTTCCAAGGACTCGCTCAAGCCCTTCACCTTCGAACGCCGTGCGCCTGGTGCCGATGATGTGCAGATCGATATCCTCTATTGCGGCGTCTGCCACTCCGACTTGCACACCGCACGCAACGAGTGGCAAAACACCTTGTACCCCTCGGTGCCGGGCCATGAAATTGTCGGTCGGGTGACCGCCGTTGGCGCGAATGTCAGCAAGTTCAAGGTGGGCGATCTGGCCGGCGTTGGCTGCATGGTCGACAGCTGCCAGCACTGTGCGTCGTGCGCCGAAGGCGACGAGCAATATTGCGAGAACGGCTTCACCGGCACGTACAACGGCCCGGTGTTTGGCGGCGAGAACACCTTTGGTGGCTACTCGGACAATATCGTGGTCAAGGAGAAGTTCGTCCTGCGCATTTCCCACGACGACACCAACCTGGCCGCCGTCGCGCCGCTGCTGTGTGCCGGCATCACCACGTATTCGCCGTTGCACCACTGGAAGGTCGGGCCCGGCCAGAAAGTCGGCGTGGTCGGCCTCGGTGGCCTCGGGCACATGGCGGTGAAGATCGCCCATGCCATGGGCGCGCATGTGGTGCTGTTTACCACGTCGCCGAACAAGCGTGAGGACGGCCTGCGCCTGGGCGCCGATGAAGTGGTGGTGTCGAAGAACCCGGATGAAATGGCCAAGTTTGCCAATACCCTGGACTTCATCCTCAACACCGTCGCTGCACCCCATGATCTGGACGCGTTCCTCAATCTGCTCAAGCGCGACGGCACGATGACGCTGGTCGGCGCGCCGGACAGTCCGCACCCGTCGCCTTCGGTGTTCAACCTGATCTTCAAGCGCCGCAGCCTGGCCGGTTCGTTGATTGGCGGGATTCAGGAAACCCAGGACATGCTGGATTTCTGCGCCAAACACGGGATTGTCTCGGACATCGAGATGATCAACATTCAGGACATCAACGAAGCCTATGAGCGCATGCTCAAGGGCGATGTGAAATATCGCTTTGTGATTGATATGAACAGCCTGAAGAAAGAAGCCAACGCTGCTTGATGAATCGCCCCTCGGGCCTGACCTGAGGGGCACTTCAGCTACCCCGCAAAAGATTCTCCCTATCACGCCCTAACACTGCCGCTATTAGCAGTCCTCCCCAGACGGTCTAGTCTTACCGTTGCGCTGGCGTACGCTGGCCGATTAATACCTGATAACGAGATAAGAAAGAGTCACAGGCTTGCCGTGGGCCCGTGTGCTGGCGGATCGTCGCCAAACCCCTGAGTTCCCGTGTGGCCACACAGAGCAGTTGATCGAACTGCCAGGCCCAGCAGCCTATGTCTTTGATTTCGCTCATTGCTATTGCAGGCCCAGGTCGGGCCGGGTAGCTGGATGAACACGACCAAAGGTAGCTATTACATGGCAACTGAATCGAAATGCCCGTTCAATCACGCCGCTGGCGGTGGCACGACGAACCGCGACTGGTGGCCGAATCAACTGAACCTGAAGATCCTGCACCAGCACTCGTCCCTGTCCGATCCCCTGGACGAGGGCTTCAACTACGCCGATGCGTTCAAGAAACTTGATTTCGCGGCGGTGAAGGCGGATCTGAATGCGCTGATGACCGACTCGCAAGACTGGTGGCCGGCGGACTTTGGACATTACGGACCGTTTTTTATCCGCATGGCCTGGCATGCCGCCGGCACCTACCGTACCGGTGACGGACGGGGCGGGGCGGGTTCCGGTCAGCAGCGTTTTGCGCCGCTCAACAGTTGGCCGGACAACGTCAGCCTCGACAAGGCGCGCCGGCTGCTGTGGCCGATCAAGCAAAAATATGGGCAAAACATTTCCTGGGCCGACCTGATTGTCCTCACCGGCAACGTGGCGCTGGAGTCGATGGGCTTCAAGACCTTTGGGTATTCTGGTGGCCGCGCTGACGTCTGGGAACCGGACGAGGACGTGTACTGGGGCTCCGAAAACAAATGGCTGGGTGGCGACACCCGCTACGACAAAGGGCAAAAACCGGTGCAAGCGCCCGGCGATGTGCCACTCGTGGCCGAGCCCGGAAGAAATGAGGACAGCCGTACCGACCACGGACGCAACCTGGAAAACCCCTTGGCCGCTGTGCAAATGGGCCTGATCTACGTCAACCCTGAAGGTCCGGAAGGCGAGCCGGACCCGGTCAAATCCGCCATCGACATCCGCGAAACCTTCGGCCGCATGGCCATGAATGACGAAGAAACCGTGGCGCTGATCGCCGGCGGCCACGCCTTCGGCAAAACCCACGGCGCCGGGCCTGCCGACAACGTCGGGGCTGAGCCCGAAGCGGCTGGCCTCGAACAACAGGGCCTGGGCTGGAAGAACAGCTTCGGCACCGGCAAAGGCCCCGACACCATCACCAGTGGCCTGGAAGTGACCTGGACCACCACGCCGACGAAGTGGAGCAACAACTACCTGGAAAACCTGTTCGGTTTCGAGTGGGAACTGACCAAAAGCCCGGCCGGTGCGCACCAGTGGACGCCGAAAAACGGCGCTGGCGCCGGGATTATTCCGGATGCGTTCGATCCGGCGAAACGGCGTAATCCGACCATGCTGACCTCGGACCTGGCGCTGCGTTTCGACCCGATCTATGAACCGATCTCCCGGCGCTTCCTGGCCAATCCCGACCAGCTCGCCGACGCCTTCGCGCGCGCCTGGTACAAATTGATCCATCGCGACATGGGGCCGCTCTCGCGCTACCTCGGCCCGGAAATGCCCGGCGAAGAATTGCTTTGGCAAGACCCGATCCCGGCGCTGGACCATGAAGTGGTCAACGACAGCGACATCGCGGCACTCAAGGGCAAACTCCAGGCCTTGGGGCTGAGCGTCTCGCAACTGGTGTCGACGGCTTGGGCGGCGGCGTCCACCTTCCGTGGCTCCGACAAACGCGGCGGCGCCAACGGCGGACGCCTGCGCCTGGAACCGCAGAAGTCCTGGCAAGCCAACCAGCCTGGGCAGTTGGCGAGCGTGCTGGCGAAACTCGAAAGCATCCAGAACGAGTTCAACAGTGGCGGCAAGAAAATTTCCCTGGCCGACCTGATCGTGCTGGCCGGCAGCGTGGGCGTCGAACAAGCCGCGAAAAATGCCGGCCACAACGTAACCGTGCCGTTCACGCCGGGGCGGATGGACGCCTCGCAAGAGCAAACGGACGTGGAATCGTTCGGCTTCCTCGAACCCATCGCCGATGGCTTCCGCAACTACCTGAAAACCCGCTACAGCGTGCCGGCCGAGGCGTTGCTGATCGACAAGGCGCAACTGCTGACCCTCACCGCGCCCGAAATGACCGCGCTGATCGGCGGCCTGCGCGTGCTCAACACCAATGTCGGCCAAACCAAACACGGCGTCTTCACCGACCGGCCAGAAGCGTTGACCAACGACTTCTTCACCAACCTGCTGGACATGGGCGTGGAGTGGAAACCAACGTCGGAAGCGCAGGAAGAGTTCGAAGGACGGGACCGCAAAACCGGCGCAGTGAAGTGGACGGCGACGCGGGTTGATTTGGTCTTTGGCTCGAATGCGCAGTTGCGCGCGCTGGCGGAGGTGTATGCCAGCAGTGATGCGAAGGAGCGGTTCGTTAAAGACTTTGTGGCCGCGTGGGTCAAGGTCATGAACCTGGATCGGTTCGACCTGAAGTGATGTAAGCAACCAATAAGCCCGCTGAACCGGTCACGGTCAGCGGGTTTTTTTACCTGCCAGTGGGGCAAGCCATAACCCGACCTGTAGCAGCTGGCGAAGCCTGCGTTCGGCTGCGAAGCAGTCGTGAAATCAGCCAGCGCGGTTTTTCAGGAAGACCGCGTGCTCAGGTTTACGACTGCTTCGCAGCCGAACGCAGGCTTCGCCAGCTGCTACAAAGTTCGCGTATCGTCATAGACTTGGCTCGCATTCGGGCTTCCTCTGATGAGCCGCGATACGCCTCCCAACCATCTGATCCGTATTTTCTCGCGCCACCTGCATCTGTAACGAGATCAGCCACAGTCCCACAATGCCTCACCGGCCCGGCCGCCTGAAGTGAACGCACTTCACTGCGCCTGTTGCGCCGCAAACTCAAGTGGTAGGAGGCCTTATGGCTAAGATGGCGTTTTTCCTGGGTGGGTTTCTGGTGCTGACCGTCTTGATTGGTGCCTTGGCCACAATCTCTCCGGTGTGAGAACAAAAAGCCCGCTGAACCGGTGACGGTGAGCGGGCATTTTTGTGGGCGGATTTCGTGTTACTCGTCGCCGTACATCAATTCCAGGCTGCTGATCCACGCGTCAGTAGCGCCGTACCTCACGTAATAGGCGTTTTTTTCGGCTGCGTTCAAACCGGTAAAAAACGGCAGGAAGTAGCTGTCGTTGTAGCACCCGTTCGCCCCTTGCATCGCGCCGCCCCACCACGCCGGGTTGTACCCCTCGAACGCCACCCACGGCGGCGGAACAGCGAAACGTTCACGATGAACGCTGTCGAGGAAATCGACACTGTTCGTCACCAGCCGTACGGTGGTGGAATGGAAGGCTTCGTCGGATGTGAAACAGATCAGGTGGTGATTTTTTTCGGTGTTCGCGTATTGCTTGACGAGGACATCGTTGAACGGTTTTTCCGTCTCGTAGCGGAATGCTGATTCCACCAGCGCCCAAAAATGCTCGGCATCTTCCTTGTCGATTAAAAACGAAGAGTAATAGGCCGGGACGCCAATGTTCTCCAGCGAAACCGCTGGCGGAGAGTCAGCCGGAAGACGTGCCAAAGGCGCGGTAAACACGACCTTCAATTCGTCTGGTGAATACCCTACGACCTGTTCTTTGGGGGCTTGCCTTGCGAGAGCTTTGAAACGACTGAAAAGACTCACTGACTACCTTCGATCCTTGGGTTTTACATTAGACTTGGCCGTTCTTGAGTGTTGTGTTCATTGCGATGCAGACTTATGACAGGTACGACGCTTAATCTCAAATACCCTAGAGTCTCTGTGGCGAGGGAGCGACGCCTTACATGCCAACACCCGCGAACTTACCCGTCCAGACCGCTGCAAAAGCTGTCTGCAGCAACTCGTCAAACACATAACAGCCACGTCCACAGAAGCCTCCATTGCCCGATTTTCGTCCCAGGCGTTGGCCCAGGCCGGCTATCCCGACACCTGGTATTACGACTGTCCGGCCTTTGTGCTGCTCGGATCCCGAAGTGTGCTCTCGGTGTCAGGCCGAGACTACCGGCCGAGTGATGAGGCGGTTGGCCCCCATAATTTAATAACCGTCGACTTAAGCCCCATATCGGGCGATGTCTGGGGCGACTGTGCGCGCTCGTTTTATGTGGAGGGTGGTGTGTGCCGGGCCGTGCCCATTGGCAATGAGTTCGGTAGGGGTTATGAGGTAGAGCGCCAGTTACACGAGCGGATGTGCCAATTTGCCCAGCCGCAGACGACGTTTCATGAGCTCTATGAGTTTGCCAATGAGTCGATCATGACGGCAGGGTTCGAGAACCTCGATTTCAGCGGGAATGTCGGGCATAGCATCTGCGGGCGACGGGATGACCGGTTGTATATAGAGGCCGGGAATGACCGGCGTCTTGGGGACGTGAGCTGTTTTACCTTTGAACCTCATATCCGTCAGAGGGGCGGCGTCTGGGGGTTCAAGCATGAAAATATCTATTTCTTCGACAACGATGGCCGCGCGACTGAGCTTTAAGGCTAAACATGGCCCTGTGGCGAGGAAGCAAGCTCCCTCGCCACAGGTAGGCGTTCGATCTAGTTACCGTCCGCCACTTTCCGTTCAATCTCGTCAATTTTGCGCTGCAGTTCCTCGGCATCCTGCTCTTTAGCCCGGGTCGAGGAGGGCGTAATGGTTTCATCCACGCCTCGGGTATCGCTGTCCTCATCCTCAAGATCCCGCTCAACCACATTGACGGGTTTGCCAGAAGTATCGGTGGGCGGGGCGTTTGGTGGGGTTTTCGATTCGTTGTTCATATCGCGTACCTCTGTGGGCCTAAACATTGGAGGCACTGACATCACGGGAGTTCGAGATTTCTACCGTTCACGCTCACGGTAATCCATGGACCGTGGCCGATTGATGGTTTGCAGCTTCGATGAGGTCTTCAACATGCGCGGGTTTCCTGGGCCTCTTCGCGGGCGAGCCTTGCTCCTGCAGAGGGAGTGGAGTTGTCAGGCGCGGGATTTGCTCAGGAGTTTGCTGAACGCCACCTTATCAACCGGGCGGCTCATGTAGAACCCTTGCACTTCGTGACATTGATCGGCGCCGAGTATTTTCAGTTGTTCCGCTGTTTCGACCCCTTCAGCGGTCACGGTCAGGCCCATGGCTTTGCCCAGGCTGATGATGGCCTGGACCACCGCGCGGTCGTTGCCGCCGCTGCTCATCGAGGCGATGAAGCGTTTATCGATCTTGATCCCGTCGAACGGGTAGGCCCGCAAATAGCCCAGCGAGGAATAGCCGGTGCCGAAGTCGTCCATGTTCAAACGCACGCCCAATTCCTTGAGGGCGTTCATGGTGGTGAGGGCGCCGTCGATGTCGTTGAGCATGACGTTTTCGGTGATTTCCAGTTCCAGGCGGCTGGCCGGGAAGCGGGTCTCGACCAGCACTTCGCGCACGTCCTCCACCACGTCGCTGCGGGCGAATTGTGCGGGAGACAGGTTGACCGACAGCAGGATGTCGTCCGGCCAGGTCAGGGCGGTTTCACAGGCTTCGCGCAGCACCCAGCGGCCCAGCGGCACGATCAGGTCGGTTTGCTCGGCCAACGGGATGAACAGGTCCGGGCCGAGCAGGCCTTGCGTCGGATGCTGCCAGCGGACCAGCGCTTCCACTGAGACGATTTCCTTGCCGTCCACTTTGTAGCGCGGCTGGTAGTGCAGCACAAACTGATTATTCAGCACCGCTTGCCGCAGATCGTCTTCCAGTTGGCGACGATGCTGGATCTGGTCGCTCATGTGCGCTTCGAAGTAGCACCAGGTGTTTTTACCGTCGGATTTGGCCTTGTACAGGGCAATATCGGCGCAGCGGATCAACTCGCTGGGCACGTAACCCTGGCGACGGCTGAGGGCAACGCCCAGGCTGGCGCCGATGTGCAGCATATGGTGTTCATAGGGGATGGGCCGGTGCAGGCTCTCGATCAGGCGGGTGCAGAACTTGTCGATCTCGCTGTGGCTATTCATGCCGAGGACCACCACGACAAACTCATCACCGCCCAGCCGGGCGACGATGTCATGGTCGCGGGTGCACTCGCGCAAGCGCACGCCGACCTCCTGCAACACCGCATCGCCGGCGGGATGGCCGAGTGAATCGTTGATCGGTTTGAAGTTATCCAGGTCGAGCATCAATAACGTCAGCGGCGCCGAGTGTTCCTTGAGCTGCAAGGCATCTTCCAGGTAGCGCGCGAGTTTGTTGCGGTTGGGCAATCCGGTCAGCGCGTCGTGCATCGACAGGTGCTGGATTTGCGCGTGGGCGGCAACTTCGTCGGTGATGTCGCTGGCTGTACCCCGGTAGCCGATGACCCGCTGGTCGTCGAGGATCGGTCGGGCGGACACCCGGCAGTAGCGTTGTTGGCCGGTTTGATCGCGATAGGTGCAACGCAGGTCGCTGACACTGGCTTCCTCGGTCAGTTTGTTCAGCCAGAGGGCCAGCGGCGTGGTGTCGCAATACAGCAGTTGTTCGATGTTTTGCCCCAGCCACTGCTGATCGGAGAAGCCGGTCACGGCGCTGAAGCGTCCGGACAGGTAGGTGATGTATTGGTGTTGATCGATTTCCCAGATCCAGTCCGACGCGGCTTCGGCCACCGCGCGAAAGCGTTCTTCGCTGGCCTCCAACGCGTGATTGGCGCTTTCCAGTGCCCGGTGGGAGGCTTGCAACACCTCATAACTGCTGTCGACGTAGCGCGAGGAACGCATCGCATACCGGAAGAAATACGCAGTGAGCAACATCAGCACCACCAACGTCCCGCCCAGGGTTGGCAACAACGACCACAACAAGTGCTTCCCCGGCTCATCGAGTTGGGCAATCAGGCTGTAGCCGGTGCTTTCAAGCGGGACTTGCGGCTGGTTTTTTCTGAAGGTGGCATCGGGGGCCAGGTTCAGATTTTCCAGGCCATAACTGCTGCCCAGTGTGTGCAGTTTGGCCGTGGTCAGTTGGTCGACGAACACCATGACGGAGGTGGTTTTCGGATCATCAATCGGCCGTGCGTCATTTGGCATGATCGCCTCGGCCGTCAACAAGGCGGGCCAGCCCTCGAACATCGTGTACAGGCTCACCGGTTTGGTCAGGTCTTCCTGGCTCTGAACCTGTTCAATCAGCGTCGCGGACGACGCTGTCACGTAACTGGAAAAATCCGCCTGGACCATCTCGCCCCGAATTACGGCGTATTTGGTGTGCCCGCGATCAAGTACGAACACGCCTTCGTACCCATCGTTGGTGAACAGCGTTTTGCCTATGTTCTGCTCGATGTACGCCCAATCGGTGTCGACTTCACCGTTCATATGCTCGTACGCCGACGTCCAGTAGGCATAACTGGTGATGTAGTTTTTTGATGCGGTGATGCGGTTTTCCAACGCGCGGGCGGTGTAGAACCGTGTCTCGTCGATGTCTTCTGTGTCGAGGCCGGTGGCGATGCTGAATAGCGCAACCACCACTATGCAGACGCCAATGATAAACAGAAGGCCCATGGCCAATGCCAGGCGCCAAGTCACCGAGCTTTGGCGGGAGGGGGCCGAGGCTGCATAGGCGGAAACGTCCATTGACTCGTCCTTGATCCATGTCACGGCGTCTGGTCAGCCTGGACGTTGCACGGTTCAGGCTGGCCAGCGATCCAGTCATCGGCGACGGTCGGTGATGAATCTATGGGCGTGAGTATAGGCAGCGTGGGACAGAACGTTGGGGCCATCTTTGGGATGTGCGGGGTTTGTGCCGGCCTCTTCGCGGGCAAGCCTTGCTCCTACGGGGCCGCGAAATTTTCGAACACCGCGAAACCCTGTAGGAGCAAGGCTGCCCGCGAAGAGGCCCGCCCAGACACCACACCTCCCAGCGCCCGATCACTGCCCGCTAAACACCGCCCCCCTGCGTTCGGCAAACGCCGCCAGCCCTTCGCCAAAATCGGTGCTCTCACACGCCTGCCGCCGTAACTCGGCAATCTGCTCCATCGCCTGCACGGGCAGCGGTTGCAGGTCCTCAAGAATCCGCAGTTGCTCCTTAACTGCGGCCACCGCCAGCGGCGCTTTGGCAGCGATGCCTTGGGCCAATTCCAGCGCCGTGGCTTCCAGTGCATCGCTCTCGACCAGTCGATTAATCACGCCGAAGCGCTCGGCCCGCTGCGCATCGAGTTTCTGCGCGGTGAAGAACATTTCCTTGAGCACATGAATCGGCAAATTATTGAAGAACCGCAGCAAGCCGCTGGTGGTGTAGGGCAAGCCGATGTTCACCGGGGTCATGGCAAAACTGGCGCTGTGATCGGCCACCACCAGGTCGCAACTCATGGCCAGATCCACCGCGCCGCCCCACACCGAACCTGAGATCAGCGCGATGACCACGCCGGGATAGGCGCGGATGCGGCGCAGCACTTGTTCGAGGGGTTTGCCGTAGGCGATGGGGTCGCGGTCATGTTGCAGTTCGCGAATGTCGTGGCCGGCGCTCCACACCGGTTGCCCGACTTCGCCGCCGAGAATCACCACGGGAACGCGTTGCGCGGCGAGGGCGACGAGGCTTTCGTCGAGGGCGTTCAGCAGTTGCGCGCTGAGGGCGTTGCGGTGGGTGGGGTTGCTGAAGACCAGTCGGGCGATGCGCTCATCGACGTGGTGGACGGTGACTGTCGAGTTCATTGGGCAGTTCCTGTGGCGTGTGCGGGTGAATCGTCGGTGTCCTGGAACACCACGTTGGCGGCGAGCAATGCGTTGATCGAAGCGTCATCGAAACCCGCCTCGCACAGTACTTCAAGGGTGTGTTCGCCCAGCAGCGGCGGAGGGCGGCTGGCGGCGCTGTCGGTGGCGCTGAACACCGGTGTCACCACTTGGCGCACGGCGCCGAGGGTCGGATGCGTGACGGTTTCGGTCAATTGGCTGTGCAGCACCTGCGGATCATCGAACACTTCGTCGAGGGTGTTGATCGGCCCGGCGGGCAGGCCGGCTTCGATAAACAGCTCGGTCCACGCGTGTTTGCTGCGGGTTTTCAGACGGCTTTCGAGGATCGCCTTCAGCTCTTCACGGCGCTCGACCCGGGCCTCATTGCTGGCGAAGCGCGGATCGTCCGGCAGCGACGGCAAGTCGAGCAACACGCACAAACGCCCCCACATGGCCGAGGTGATCGGCGCCAGGTTCAGCGGGCCATCCAGGGTCTGGAACACGCCATAGGGCGCGATCACTGAATGCGCATTGCCGGTGCGGCGCGGCACATCGCCGAGGCTGAGATAACGCTGGCCGTGCACACTCAACAACCCGACCAGACTGGCCAGCAACGAGGTGCTGACATGCTGCCCGCGCCCGGTCTTCGAGCGCTCCAGCAGGGCGGCCAATACCGCCGTCACCAGCCACATGCCCGAGGTCAAATCACCAATCGCGGTGCCGGTGCGGGTCGGATCGCCATCGACGAAACCGGTGAGGCTCATCAGTCCCGAATAGCCTTGGGCGATCTGATCGAAACCCGGCCAACGGCTCATCGGCCCGTCGGTACCGAACGCGTTGATGCTGCCGAGAATCAGCCGTGGATTGCGCGCACTGAGCACGTCGTAACCGAGGCCCATGCTCTCCAGCGTGCCGGGCTTGAAGTTCTCGATCACCACGTCGGCGTCATCGATCAGGCGCTGGATCGTGGCCAGGCCTTCGGGGTGGCGGAAGTCGATGCACATCCCGCGTTTGTTGCGGTTGCACGAGAGGTAATAAGTGCTGACGCCGCGGTCGAACGGGCCCCAGGTGCGGCTCATATCGCCGGTCGGGCCGGGCTCGATCTTGATCACGTCGGCGCCGAGGTCGGCCAGCACCATGGTGCAGAACGGCCCCGACAGCGCGCGGCTCAGGTCGACAATCTTGATGCCTTGCAAAGCTTGCATGGGATTCTCCGGTGAATGAACGCTATTGCGGCAAGGTCTGGTCGCGGGTTTCGACGGCAAACGGCAGGATCAGAATGCCGGCGACAAACGCGGCAGCGGTCCAGGCGATAGGCGCGCCGAGCGAGCCGTGCCAGTGGATCGCGGCCGCCAGCAGGAAGTTGACCCCGGCGCCGATGAAGCGCCCGACCGAGGCGTTGAAGGCGAATGCCGTGGCGCGAATGCGCGTTGGGTATTGCTCGGGCAGCCACAGCGAGAAGATCGCGAAGTTGCCGCCGAAGAAACCGAGGAACACCAGCGACACCATGAACAGGTGCAGGCCATCGTCCATGTAGAACACCCAGCCGAACGCGACGACGATCGAGGCGGCCATGCCGGCGAAGTAGATGCCCAGCGCCTTGCGCCGTCCGACGCGCTCCGCCAGCCATGGCGCGATCAGGCAGCCGAGGATGGTGCTCAAGGACAGGATCGCCGCGCCGATCGAGGCCAGGTGCACGGCGCCGACGTGATCGATGCCGGCGCGGGTCGCCAGGGTCACCACCGCCGTAGCTTCGTACACCGAACCGGCCCACAACCCGACAATCGCGACACCGACCAAGGCTGAACTGGTGAGCGTGCGACGGCGAAACGCCGGGGCGAAAATCTCCAGCCAGGCGCTATGCGCTTTCGGAGCTTTGTCTTCGATGATCACCTTGCGCGGCTCTTTGACTTTGAGCGCGGTATAAATCGCCACGAATGCCGGGAACAACCCGCACAGGAACATCACCCGCCAGCCATACGTGGCGCCGACCGTGTAGTTGAGCAACGCGGCGATAAAGAAGCCCAGGTAGTAGCCGGTTTGCAGGTAACCCGCGCCCATTTTGCGTCGGTCTTCCGGCCAGCACTCGGCGACGTAAGTGCCCGCCAGTGCCCACTCGCCGCCGACGCCAATCCCGGCAATCAGCCGAAACACCGCCAGTTGCCAGATGTTCTCGGAGAACGCCGCCGCGCCGGTAAACAGCGAGTAGACCAGGATGCTCGCGGCCAGCATCTTCACCCGGCCAAAGCGATCGGCCAGCGGCCCCCAGATAAACGACAGGCCCCAGCCGATCAGGAACAACCCGAACAGCAGCGAACCATACATGGCGATATTGGCGGGGGTGGCGGTGATGCCGGAGTTGGGCAGCAACTCGGTCATGGCCGGGATCAGCACCAGGGCGAAGATCACGGAATCGACGCCATCCAGCACCCAGCCCAGGTACACCGTCCAGAAGCCGCGAATCTGCTCGCGGCTCAGCGGCGTCTTGATCGGTTTTTCCCGTGTTGCAGATGCAGTCATTGCTCTAGACATGGCGATCTCCCAGTGGCCTTGTTCAGGCCTATGGAAGCGCGACGCGGCAGTGGCGGCCGGTGGCGCTTCGTTTGTTGTGAGACGAGTCTAGGCGCGGTATCTCATAAACTTAAAATATGATATTCCTCTGATCCCAACGGAAAATCCGATGGCTTTGGAGGGCTCATGGACCTGCGCCAGTTGCGCTATTTCATCAAGGTGGTCGAGTGCGGCACCATCACCCGCGCCAGTGAAGCGCTGCACATTGCCCAGCCGGCGATCAGCCAGCAGATGCGCAATCTGGAGCAGGACATGGGCATGCAATTGCTCGAACGCAGCGTTCATGGCGTGGTGCCGACGGCGGCGGGGCGCACGTTGCATCGGCATGCCGTCGAATTGTTGCGCCAGGCCGACGGCACTCAGGAACTGCTGCGCCAGGACGCCGAATTTCCCCAAGGCAAGGTCTCGGTGGGCATGCCGTCGAGTACCGCGCGAATGTTGGCGATCCCCTTGGCGCGGACCATTCGCAGCCGTTATCCGGGGATCAAACTGGAACTGATCGATGCACCCAGCGCCGAGCTTGGCGGGTTGATCACGGTCGGGCGGGTGGCGTTGGCGGTGAATGTCGATGTGGTCGAGAGTCGGGGCGTGGTGTCGCAGCGGCTACTGACCGAAACACTGTACCTGGTGGCATGGCCGGCGTTTGCGTTGCCCGATGGCCCGGTATCGATTGAAGCGCTGGCGCAGATGCCGCTGGTGCTGCCCTGCGCGCCGAATACGATTCGCAGTCGGGTCGAGTCAGCGTTTCAAGAGGCCGGCCTGCACTGTGAGGTGGAATTTGAAGCCAACTCCACCGACCTGCTGTTCGCGGCGGTCAAGGCCCGACTCGGCGTGACCATCCTGCCGTGGGCGGCGGCGCATGCCGAGCTGGAGCAGCACAAGTTGAAACTGGCCAGGATCGACCATCGACTGTTCACCCGGGAGTTGTCGTTGTGCTGGCATGACACGGCGGTGCAGAGCAACGCGGTGCAGAAGGTCAAGGCGACCATTTTCGAATTATTCGACGGGTTTGGGCGCCAGCCGGGGTGGGCGGATGGGCGGTGATAAGCAGTGGGTTTTGTGTGTGTTTGAGGGCCTCTTCGCGGGCAAGCCTCGCTCCTACAGGTTTTGTGGTGGCCGCGAAATTTTCGAACACCGCGAAACCGTGTAGGAGCGAGGCTTGCCCGCGATGACGTCAGTCCAGACACTACCAACCCCTGATCAGCTGTACTCATCATGCCGCCGCCACCAAGGCCCTTGTTCATTCCGCCCCAACGGCGCCCGGTCCAACCACTGATACATGCCCCACAACCCATCCACTCCTCGGGCATAGGTGGAATAGGTGTGATAAATCACGCCATCCTCGCGCACAAACGCACTCAACCCCGGCCGGTCCCGCGAATAGGTCGGCGCATCGGTGCCACAGGTCGCCGCGAACTGCGCGACCGGCTCGGGGATTTGCGATTCATCCATCGCATGGCCCCCGCGCTGATAGTTGTACTCGACAGTCCCTTCACGCTGCTGCGCCTCGGTAAACGACACATTGAAGTCAGCTGTGAAATCGCTGTCGGGCGCTGACGCCCAGGGAAACGTCCAACCCATCCGCTGCCGGTACGCCAGCAGTTTCGCCAGCGGTGCGCGGGACACGGCCATCAGCGTCACGTCGTGGTTCGCCAGGTGCGTGACGATGCCGTCAAACCCGTCGGCAATCGCCGAGCAGGACGGGCAGCCCGCCTTGTAATCGGGGCCGAACATAAAGTGATAGACCAGCAGTTGCGAGCGACCGTCGAACAACTCGTCCAGGGTCGCGGGACCTTGCTCGGTGTCGAAACGGTAGGCCTTGTCGACTCGCACCCAGGGCAACGCCTGACGTTGCCGGGCGAGTTCGTCGCTGCGGCGGGTCAGGTCCTTCTCGGCCTTGAGCAACTCCAGCCGCGCGGCCAGCCATTGTTCTCGTGTAGCGATCGTGTGCTTGTTCATCCTGCTTGCCTCCCATCGGGGTCAGTCATCGTGAGATAGACTAAATTCGAGACGTCGGACGGTGGGAGTGACAAATGTGGCGCGATTCAGATGGATTCGTTGATCACGGCGGCGGCGCGAGCGCTGGCGGCGGGTGATCCCCTCGGTGCGCTGAACCGGGTGGCCTTGCGCGACGACGCGGCAGCGCTCGCCTTGCGCGGCATTGCAATGGCGCAGCTCGGTGAGCTGGTGTTGGCCAGGACGCTGGTGCAACGGGCGGCGCGGGCCTTCGGGCCGAAGGAAAGCCTGGCGCGGGCGCGGTGTGTGGTCGCCGAGGCCGAGATCGCGCTGGCCTCGCGGGACCTCGGTTGGCCGGTGAAGAAACTCGACACCGCACGGCTGACGCTTGAGGCTCATGGCGATGCCGTCAATGCCGCCCATGCGCGCTATCTGGCGATCCGGCGCTTGTTGCTGATCGGGCAACTGGATGACGCCGAGCAACAACTCGCCGAACTCGACCCCGCGCCACTGCCGCCAGCCTTGCGCGCGGTGCATGAACTGGTCGCCGCCGGGATCGCCATGCGCCGCGTGCAATCCCATTTGGCGCGAGCGGCTTTGGCCCGCGCGCAGGAGGCCGCGCGGCAGGCCGCGATTCCCGCGTTATCTGCCGAAGTCGAACACGCTGTGCTGGTGTTGAACACGCCTGTGGCGCGACTCATTACCCATGGCCAAGAGCGGCCATTGTTGCTGGAGGAAGTCGAGGCATTGCTCGCCTCAACCTCGCTGGTGGTGGACGCGTGCCGTTACAGCGTACGTGGCGCCGGTATGTCGGTGGCCCTGGCCACGCGCCCGGTGTTGTTCGCCATCGCCCGGGCCTTGGCCGAAGCCTGGCCGGCCGACGTGTCGAGAGAAGCCCTGATCGCCCGAGCCTTTCGCCTGAAACTCAGTGACGAGTCCCATCGCGCCCGGCTGCGCGTCGAGGTCGGGCGGTTGCGGGCGGCCCTTGAACCCTTGGCCAGCGTGATCGCCACACCGCGCGGCTTTGAGTTGGTGGCGCAGGATGTGGTGCTGCTGGCACCACCTGTCGAAGAAAGATATGCCGCCGTGTTCGCTTTTCTCGCCGACGGTGAATCGTGGTCCAGCTCAGCCTTGGCGCTGGCACTCGGCACCAGTCAGCGCACGGTGCAACGAACCCTCGACACGCTGGCGGCGGACGGCAAGGTGCAGTCGTTCGGGCGCGGACGGGCGCGGCGCTGGATGACGCCCCCGGTGCCGGGTTTCGCGACGACTTTGTTACTCACGGCGCCGTTGCCCAGTGCTTAGGATCACCTCACCCACCCGTGACGAGGAACACCTCATGAAAAGCTCAGCAGCTGAAATCATCCGTGAATATGGGCCCTTTACTGGCGTCGACGCCGTGCATGGCGTCAGCTGGGACGGCCAGCATGTCTGGTTCGCCAGTGGCGAAAAACTCAACGCCCTCGACCCGGCCAGCGGTCAGACCGTGCGCTCGATCGATGTCACCGCTGATGCCGGCACTGCGTTCGATGGCGAGCACCTGTTCCAGATCGCCGCCGATCGCATTCAGAAAATCGACCCCAAGACCGGCCGCGTGCTCCACACCATTCCCGCACCCGGCAACAGCGACTCGGGCCTGACCTGGGCGGAAGGCACGCTATGGGTCGGGGAATACCGTGACCGCAAGATCCATCAGATCGACCCCGAAACCGGCAAGATTCTGCGCACCATCGAATCCAACCGTTTTGTCACTGGTGTGACCTGGGTCGAAGGCGCGTTGTGGCATGGTACGTGGGAAGGCGATGAGAGTGAGTTGCGCCGGGTTGATCCGGGCACGGGCGAAGTACTGGAAAGCGTGAAGATGCCGGTGGGCGTCGGTGTTTCCGGGCTGGAGTCCGATGGCGGTGATCAGTTCTTTTGCGGTGGCGGTGGGAGTGGCAAGGTAAGGTCGGTGCGGCGGCCGAAATGAGTTGGGTGTTTTTTAAGATCGAAAGATCGCAGCCTTCGGCAACTCCTACAGGAGCAATGCATTCCAACCGGAGGCTGCGATCTTGACGATTTCATGTCGGTGAAATTTCGTATGATTGGCGCTTCCCCTCGTCAGACACAAGGATCAACCCATGGCGTTAAGCAAACGCGACCAAACCCACATCGAACGTCGCCTGGTCGCTACCCTGACTGACGCGTGCGAGGCGGCCAAAGCAGAAATCGTCGGTTTCAGCTGGCTGACCCATGAGGTCGATTACAGCGTGTTCCCTTCCAGTTTGCGGGTGATCTGGGTGTTCGATACCGAGGCGCAGAAGGACCAGGCGCTGGCCAGCGGGCAGGGCGAGCGCATGGTCGCGCTGACGGCCACCGCACTCGATGAGGCGCAAGTACTCGTCAGCCCCGTAGCGGCTCATGTGCAGTTCGACTCAGAAGAACAATGCCAGCGCGTCAACGGCGGAAATTGGCAGCAACGCCTGGCGCGACGCCGTTCATAACGCGGCGCCGATCAACTTGAGGTACTCGGGGCTTTCAGAGATTGAATTGTGCCCCACCCCCGCAATCACCTTCATCGACGCCACGCCCTGGATGAATTGGCCATAGAGCCGCACCGTGCTTGAACGCGGAATCACTTCGTCATGTTCCGCCGCGATCAGCAGGGTCGGCACGCTGATGTGCGCCGCGTATTTCCCCGAATCAAAGGTGTCCTTCAACAACCACTTCACCGGAAAAATCGGGTACTGACGGGCTCCGAGTTCCAGCAGGCTGTTGTAGGGCGTGATCAGGATCAGCCGCGCCGCCGGGCGTTGGCTGGCCAGGCGAATCGCCACGCCAGTGCCGAGGCTGCGACCAACCACGGCCACCTGCGGGTGTTCGGCGTAGACCCGATCAAACAGATCAAGGGCATCGCGGGCGATGGCCTCCTCGGACGGTGAGCCGGAACTGCCACCGTAGCCTCGGTAGTGCAGCAGGTAGAGCGCTTGATCCGGGAAGGCTGCGGAAAACGAAGGCAGGTTTTGCGAGACATCCTCGGCATTGCCGCCGAAGTAGAGCAACGCCTTGGGGCCGTCGTGGGGCCTGACTGACACCTGCAAGTTCGCGTCTGCCACCGGCAGCGTGAGCACACTGTCGGGTGTGGCGTAGGCGCTGGGTTGCGGGAAGTAGATGAGCGAGCGCTGAAATACGAACAGCGCCACGCAGAGCAGCAGGTACAGGGCTGCAATCGCAATGAGGATGTACACCAGAATTCGTGACATGAGGCTGATTTTTCAGGGGGACAATCGCAGTCTAGTCCAACGCCAGATCAAAAGATCGCAGCCTTCGGCAGCTCCTGCGTGGGTCTATGTCCCCTGTAGATGCCGTTTGAACCAATCCAGCGTCCGACTCCACGCAAGCTTGGCGGCAGCCTCATCGTAACGAGGCGTGGAGTCGTTATGAAATCCATGATTCACCCCAGGGTAAATGTAGGCTTCATAGGTCTTGCCCGCAGCTTTCAACGCCTGCTCGAAAGCGGGCCAGCCTTCGTTGATGCGGGTATCCAGTTCGCCGTAGTGCAGCATCAGTGGTGCCTTGATTCGCGGCACGTCCTTGGTTTCGGGTTGACGGCCATAAAAAGACACCGCCGCGCCCAATTCCGGATAGGCCACGGCCGCCGCATTGACGACGCCACCGCCATAGCAAAACCCGGTGATACCGACTTTGCCGGTGCCCGCCGGGTGATTCATCAGCCACTCGATGGCGGCGAAAAAATCATTCATGAGTTTTTCCGGGTCGACCGTCAGTTGCAGCTCGCGGCCCTTGTCGTCGTTGCCAGGGTAGCCACCGACCGAGGTCAGGCCATCCGGGGCGAGGGCGATGAAGCCGGCCTTGGCCACGCGCCGGGCGACGTCCTCGATATATGGGTTGAGCCCACGGTTCTCATGCACGACCACCACCGCCGGCACCTTGCCCGTGGCTTTCGCCGGGCGCACCAGATAACCGCGAACCTGGCCATGGCCCTTGGGAGACGGGTAGGTGATGTACTCGGCGAGGATGTCCGGGTCGGTGAATTCCACTTGCTCGGCCAGGGCGTAATTGGGGCTCAGGGCGGCGAGCAGGGCGGAGGCGGTCAGGCCGCCGAGGGCAAACAACGCCGCGCGGTCGAGAAATTCCCGTCGGTTGATCTGGCCATGCACGTAGTAGTCGTAGAGTTCGAGCAACTCGGGGGCGAAGTCTTTGGCGGTCAGACGGCTCATTGGCGTGCTTCCTGTCGATGCGTGCTAGGCATTGGCCACTTTGGCAGTGCGGATGAACAGGGCGCGCACCTTGTCCCAGAAGTTGCCCCCCAACACGAAAAAGCTGCCGATCAGCATGAGATCGCCCAGCAGTTGCAATTGCCACAGGTTCGGCCGCAGCCCCGGCCAAATGCTGTCGACATAGGGTTCCAGAAACGCCGAAATCAACGGCAGGAAGAACATCACCAGGCCGATGCGATGCCGAATCGGGCCCACTTCGGTTTCCGCGCTGGGCGCCAGCGACGTCACGTAACCGAACACACTGCGCTTCAATTGCTGGAACCCGGCCTTGCCCATGACCGCGATGACCAGGATCAGCAGGACCTTGTTACTGATAAACAGCACACCGGTCAGCGCCGCGACCTTGGAGCCCGGCACCCCGACAGCCGCCGCCAGCGGCACCATCAGCCACGACCCCAACATCAAACACAAAATCACGATGCCCAGTTTGAAGCGCCAGCCGGCGGAGTGGGGTTGGGTGGTCATGAGCGTTGCACCTTTTTGATGGATCGTCGTGGTTTTAAGGGCCCTTGGAAAGCGTAGCAGCTGACTCCCAGGCGTGAGTAAGTCGGCAGCGCGTTTACCTCCGCTCGATTTTCTTTCGGGCGACTATGCTCCAGTCATCTTCCTTGGCCGGGAAACCATCCATGCCTTCACGTGCCGCCATGCTGATCCGGTCGGGACCGCTCCTGCTGCTGCTGCTGCTGCTCGGCCTCGGCGGCTGTGCGCGCGTCGGGCCGGACTTCCAGCCGCCCGGTGAGGAATGGGTCAAGCACTGGAGCACGCCGGCACTGGAGCACTCCAGCGAGCGGGGCGCGAGCCCGGACCTGCGCCAGTGGTGGCAAGTGTTCAATGACCCGGTGCTCGACCAGTTGATTACCGATGCGGATGCGCACAACTCCAGCCTGAAAATCGCTGGCCTGCGGGTGATGGAAGCGAGGGCGCAATTGGGCATCGCCCAGGCCGGGCGTTACCCGCAATTCCAGCAGGCCAGTGTCGATCTGCTTTACGCGGAGCGCCGGCAATACAGCGGCAGCAACCCGAAGAACAGCCGGTTCTGGCAATTCAGTGAAGGCTTCGACGTCGGTTGGGAGCTGGATTTCTGGGGCCGCTTCAGCCGGGCCATCGAGTCCTCGGATGCCAGCTACTTCGCCGCCCAGGCCAACTACGAAGACGTGTTGGTACTGCTGCGCGCTCAGGTGGCCGACACGTACTTTTCCCTGCGCACCACCGAGGCCCGCCTGCGGGTCGCCCGGGACAATACCCGGCAGCAAAAACGCAGCCTGGACATCACCCGCAAGCTGTTCGACAGCGGCCAGACCGCCGAACTCGACCTGCAACAGGCCAGGACGCAATACCTCGGCACGTTGGCCAGCATCCCCAGCCTCGAAGACCAACTGCATCGAACCCGCAATGTCCTGGCGGTGCTGACCGGGCAAGCGCCGGGTGAGCTGCCGCAAGTGACACCCAATGAAGAACTGATCCCGCTACTGGACCGCGCCGTACTGCAGGATGTGCCGGCCAACCTGTTGCTGCGCCGCCCCGATGTGCGCGCCGCCGAGCTGAATGTCGCCGCGCAATCGGCGCTGATCGGCGTCGCCGTCAGTGATTTTTATCCGTCGCTGACCTTGCTCGGCAGCATCGTCTGGACCGCCACTTCCGTGGGCGGCTCGCCGAACAATCTGGACTTTGTCGGCGGTCCGAGCCTGCGCTGGAACCTGTTCGATCACGGCCAGATCAGCAACAACGTGCGAGTGCAGGATGCGCGCTTGCAGCAATTGATCGAGTCCTACCGCGACACCGTGCGCCAGGCCGCCCGTGAAGCCGACGATGCCGCCAGCGGCTTGAGCCAATCCCTGGAACGCGAACGCATCCTGCGTCAGGCCGAGACGGCGGCCAAGCGTTCGCTGGTGCTGGCTCGCGCGCAGTACAGCGAAGGTTTTTCCGATTTTCAGCGGGTGCTGGATGCGCAACGGGCGTTGCTCGAACAACAGGACAACTACCTGGTCAGCCGCAGCAATGCCGTCAGTAATCTGATTGCTTTGTACAAGGCCCTGGGCGGTGGCTGGTACGCCGCCCAACCCCTCATCGATCGCACCACGCAAAAGCAAATGGAAAAACGCACGGACTGGGGCGACCTGCTCGACGAACCCGGTCTTACCCCTGCCAGACAAGGTGAACAACCATGAGTGAAGCCGCGCCGCCCTCTGTTGAAGCGCCTCCTGCAAAGGCGCCAGCACCGGCCGCCGATCCGGCCAGGAAAGGCATCAAGTGGGTGTTGCTGCTGATCCTCATCAGCCTCGCCTGGTACTTGCTGGCGGACCGCTTCACGCCTTACACGCAGCAGGCGCGGGTCGGGGCGTTTGTGATTCCGGTTGCGGCGGAAGTGGCGGGGCGGGTAATCCGGGTGAATGTGCGCAACAACCAGGATGTCCGGGCCGGGGACATTCTTTTCGAAGTCGATCCACAGCCGTATCAGATCGCCGTTGACCGCGCCCGCGCCGACCTTGAATCGACCCGCCGCCAGATCGGCGCCAGCACCGCCGGCATCGCCTCGGCACAAGCCTCATTGCGCGCGGCCCAGGCCAACGAACTGAGGATGCGCCAGGACAGTCAGCGGCTCGAAGGCTTGTACCGCGCCGATAAAGGCACGGTGTCGGTGCGGCTGCTGGAAGTGTCGCGGGCCAACCTCGAACAGGCCACCAGCCAGGTCGCCGCCGCCGAAGCCGAAGTGCAACGGGCCAAGGAGCAGGAGGGCGGTAGCGAGGCAGATAACGCCGTGCTGCGCAGCGCCGCGACGGCGTTGACGAAAGCCGAACTCGATTTGGCCAACACCCGAATCGGCGCGCGCTCGGCGGGGCTGATCACCGACCTGCGCACCGATGTCGGCCAGTTCGCCGCCGCCGGGAGTCCGGTGATGACCCTGATCGCCATCCATGACGTGTGGATCAGTGCCGATATGACCGAGAACAACCTGGGCCTGGTCAAACCCGACACGCCGGTCGCCATCGTGCTCGATGCGTTGCCCGGCGAAGTGTTCGGCGGCCGGGTGCGCAGCGTCGGCTACGGCGTCAGTGTCGGCCAGGGGACCACACCGGGCACCTTGCCGAGCGTGCAGAACAGCCGCGACTGGCTGCGCCCGGCCCAGCGTTTTCCGGTGGTGATCGAGTTCGATGAGGACGCCCTGAATGCCCTGCGCGACAGCCGTTCAATCCGCGCGGGCGGGCAGGCCGAAGTCATGGCGTTCCCGGCGCCGGGCAATCCGTTGAACCCGCTCGGCCGGGTGTTCTTGAGTCTGATGAGTTGGCTTTCGTATGCCTATTAAGCGCACGCCCCGCGATCAGCGTTCACTGCGCCTGGCCACCGGCACGGCGCTGTGCCTGGCTGCCAGTTTCGGCTTGGCGTTGCCGATTCCATTTCTCGCGCCGGTGCTGGCGCTGCTGTTCCTGGCCACGCTCAATCAGCCGTTGCCGCTCAAGGCCGGCGTGGTGCTGGCGTTGGTGGCGATGCTGACCACCGGCGTCGGCCTGCTGTTATTTCCATTGCTGCGCTATTACCCGGTCAGCGGGTTGTCGCTGATTGGTGTCGGTTTATTTGTGGTGTTTCGCTTTGGCTTGCGCGGTGGCAACAACCTGATCGTGACCTTTCTGGTGATCGGGCTGACCATGATTTCGGCGGCCGGCACCGCCAGTTTCGAACTGGCACTGCTGGTCATCGGCGCGCTGGTCAAGGGCTTGCTGCTCGCGGTGCTGGTGGTGACCGTGAGCCATGGGCTGTTTCCCGAGCCAGCCAATGCGCCGCCGTCGCCCGCCGCCCCGGCACTCGCCGCCGAAGACGTCGACCGGGTCGCGTTGCGCGCCACGCTGATCGTATTGCCGGCGTTCCTGTTGGCGCTGATCGATCCGGCCAGCTACCTGCCGATCATCCTCAAAGCGGTCAGTCTCGGTCAGCAGAGCTCCACCACCACCGCGCGCAACGCTGGCCGCGAATTGCTCGGTTCGACGCTGCTGGGCGGTGTGCTGGCGATCCTGTTCTGGTGCGCCCTGAGCCTGTTCGTGCACCTGTGGATGTTCTTTCTGTGGATGCTGCTGTTCGGCCTGGTGCTGGCGCGCAAACTCTACGCACTGAGCCCGACCCGGTTCAGCCCGGGGTTCTGGCTCAATACGACGATCACGCTGATCATTTTGCTGGGGCAGTCGGTGCAGGACAGCGCGGCCGGCAAGGACGTCTACACCGCGTTTGCGGTGCGCATGGGGTTGTTTATCGGGGTGACGGTGTATGCCGGCCTGATGGTTCATCTACTCGATCAGCGGCGCCAGGCGCCTGTCAGGAAGTGACCTGATAACCCCGCCCTTGCAGGCAACCGGTATACGCCGCTGAACTGTTCGTCGACGTGGTCTGTTGCTGGGCTCGACGTTGCTGGCGCTGCCGTGCACCGCCCACCACCGCCCCGGCCGCAGCAGTTTGCTGGGCGTTGTTTTGGCGGTAGGCCTGCTTGGCGTCATCACCGGCGTGATCATAAAACTCGTCGTGTTGACGCCCGCGCACCTCAGCACCCACAGCGCCAGCGGCAGCCCCCACGGCGGCACCGCGCAATCTTCCGCCGGTCGCAGGCGGTGCGGTCGAAGAGGCCTGACTGGCGGCCACGTTTTTGCAATCGCTCATGTCAGCTTGAACTTGCTGCGAACTCTGCCCTTTGAGGGGCACGACCGTTTCGGCCCAGCCCTGGGAGCAAGTAGCCGCCAACGCCACAAACAGACCGATGGAAGACAACCGTTTCATGATGACCTCCGACAGTAAAAAAACTAAAAAACGGGACAGATCTATTTAAGTCACAACCTGTGTAGCAGCTGGCGAAGCCTGCGTCCGGCTGCGAAGCAGTCGTAAAATCAGGCGGCGCGGTGTTTCAGGAGGACCGCGCACTCAGGTTTGACGACTGCTTCGCAGCCGGACGCAGGCTTCGCCAGCTGCTACAAAGAGCGTGTTTCACCTAGAAAAAGGGGACTGATCTATTTAAATCAATCCGACCGCGTTTGCCTCAGCTCTTCAATCGTCTCTAAAAAACGGGACAGATCTATTTAAGTCACGACCTGTGTAGCAGCTGGCGAAGCCTGCGTCCGACTGCGAAGCAGTCGTAAAATCAGGCGGCGCGGTGTTTCTAAAAAACGGGACAGATCTATTTAAGTCACGACCTGTGTAGCAGCTGGCGAAGCCTGCGTCCGGCTGCGAAGCAGTCGTAAAATCAGGCGGCGCGGTGTTTCAGGAGGACCGCGCTCAGGGTTGACGACTGCTTCGCAGCCGGACGCAGGCTTCGCCAGCTGCTACAAAGAGCAGAAAAAGGGGACTGATCTATTTAAATCAATCCGACCGCGTTTGCCTCAGCTCTTCAATTGTCTCGATCAACGCGTCATAGGACACAGGTTTGCCCAGGTGCCGGTCGAAACCGGATTTACGGGATTTCTCGACGTCGCTTTCCGCGCCATAACCGGTCAAGGCAATCGCCGGCACCTGCTTGATATGCGGTAGTTCGCGCAAGGCGCGCATCAGGTCGTGGCCGCTCATGCCGGGCATGCCCACGTCGGAGACCACCAGGTCGTATTGCCCGGTCTGGGCGGCTTCCAGCGCCTGGTGTGGTTCGGCGAAGGCGATGACCCGGGCATCTTCCATTTCCAGCAGCATCTTCATCGTTTCCAGCACGTCCCGCGAGTCGTCCACCAGCAGCACGGTGAGGCCGGCCAGGCGTCCGCACTGTTCGCCGGTCAGGGTCGATGGCGCCACCAGCTCACGGGGTTGGCTCAAGGGCAGGCGGACGGTAAAGGTGCAACCCAGGCCCAACCCTGGGGAGGTGACCTCGACACTGCCGCCATGGGCTTCGGTCAATTGCCGCACCAACGACAGGCCGATCCCCAGGCCATTCCGTTGATGGGTCGCGTGCTGGTTGGCCGCCTGACCGAACAGGTCGAACACTTCATTCAGACTATCGGCGCTCAAACCGACGCCGCTGTCCTGCACATCGAGCCGGGCCATGCCGGCCTCGCGGGTGCCGATCAAACGAATCTGGCCACCCTCAGGGGTGAACTTCAGGGCGTTGTTCACCAGGTTCCAGATGATCTGTTCGACCCGGGTCGGGTCGGCATCAATCACCAACGCTTCAGGCATTTGCAGCGTCACATCGACGCCGGGATGGGCATTGGTCACCACCAGATAGACGTCTTGCAGCATCCGGTTCAAATCCACGACGCTGCGCTTGAGACGCAGCTTGCCGGTGCGCACCCGGGCGACATCGAGCAAATCATCGATGATCCGTGCCTGGCTGCTCACCGCGTCGCAAATGGTGTTGACCGCTTTTTCCGCCGGTGCCGTCGTCTTGATCAGCGGCAGGCGCCGCAGCAGCTCGGCGTTGAGCTGAATCAGGTTCAGCGGATGCTTGAGTTCATGGGACATCACCGCAAAGAACTCGTCCTTCAAGTGGCTGCTGCTCTGGGTTTCCGCCAGTTGCTGGTTTTGTTCTTCATGCAGGCGCTTGTGCCCCGTCAGGTCCCGGGCAATTTTCACGTAGCCTTGAAGGTTGTCGCCGCGCAGCAGGGTGACTTCGCCACTGCAGAAGAAGCGGCTGCCGTCCTTGCGCAGGTGCCAGCGCTCGTCTTCGTTACGGCCGTTGATGCGCACCGTCGAGAGCTCGCTTTCCGGCACGCCGGCGGCACGATCTTCTTCGGAGAAAATGAAGTCGTAATAGGCGCCTTCGGCCTCGGATTTCTTATAGCCGAAGATCAATTCCGCGCCTTTGTTCCAGGTGGTGATGATGCCCAGTTCATCGAGGGTGATGATCGCGTAGTCACGGGTGCTTTCGGCGACCAGGCGCATGCGTTCTTCACCCATGCGCAATTCTTCTTCGGCGGCATGGCGCTTGGTGATGTCGATGAAGGTCAGCACGGTGCCGTCGATGTGGTCGGCGCTGGAGCGGTAAGGCAGGAGGCGGGCGATGTACCAGCGATTGTCGGTGCTGCTGACTTCGCGCTCGATCATGTTCAACGACTCGAACACTTGCGCCGCGTCACCCGCCAGGTCTTCATAGTCCAGGCGATGGGTGATGTCGAGCAACGAGCGTCCGGTGTCCACCGGCAACATGCTGAAGATATCGGTGGCCCGGGGCGTGAACCATTTGATGCGCATGTTGCTGTCGACAAACACCGTGGCAATGTCGGTGGAGGCGATCAGGTTGGTCAGGTAATCGTTGATCTTGTCGGTTTCTTCGACTTTGGTTTTCAGCTCGAAGTTGACGGTCAGTAGCTCTTCGTTGATCGACTGCAGCTCTTCCTTGCTGGTTTCCAGCTCTTCGGTGGCCGAGCGCAGTTCTTCGTTGATCGCCTGCATTTCTTCGTTGGAAGCCTTGAGCTCTTCGCTGGAGACTTCCGATTGTTCGATGGTGTCCTGCAACTGCAACTTGGTGCGTTGCAACTCCCGTTCAAGGTTGGACAGCACCTGGTTTTCGGATTGCAGCATCGTGGAATTCGACACTTCAGAAGGGTCGACTTCGACTTCTTCGAACATCAGCAGGACGAACTCGTTGTCCGATTCTTCGTCACGGTAGGGGTGGGCCGCCAGGTCGACGCGATAGCTGCGCTCCTCACGCTTGATCGCCACCGTGCGCGACTTGACCATCTGGCTGCCTTGTTGCGCCTGGAACAGCGTCGTGCGTACTTCCAGGCGCAACTCCGGAAGGATCAGCGTCAACAAATTGCGCGACAGCTCGCCGCCGACATGGCGCAGAAAACGTCCTGCGGTTTCGCTCATGTGCAGGATGTCGGCATTGGCGTCGACGATCATGCTCGGTGGTGCCGAGTATTCCTGCGCGCGTTGGTGAATATCGGCAAACGACAGTTTGCGCGGCTTTTGGCTGGCTGGGGCCTGGTGGGTAATGTCGCTTCGCACATAGCCTCCACGGGGCATGGTCGGGGCGCGTCGGCTACTGCCGGTGCCAGTCTTGGCCCGGAAGATCCGGTTGCGCTTGTCGACCGGGGCAAACAGGTCGTGGCAGGCGTCCGCGCTCTCGGAAGTACCCAGGAACAGGAAGCCGCCAGGGCGCAGGGCAAAGTGGAACATCTGCAGGATCTCCCGTTGGACTTCGCGGTCCAGGTAGATCAGCAGATTGCGACAGACGATCAGGTCCATGTGCGAGAACGGCGGATCGGACAGCAGGCTGTGCTTGGCAAACAAGACCTTTTCGCGCAGCTCTTTACGAATTCGGTAGTGCTGGTTTTCTTTGGCGAAATAGTGGCGCAGCCGCGTCGGCGGTACATCGGTGATGATGGCTTGCGGGTACAACCCGCTGCGCCCGACGCTGATCGCGCGCTCGTCGATATCGGTGGCGAACAATTGCAACGACGCCTGGCTGGCGTCCAATTGCATCTGATCGTTGACCAGCATCGCCAGGCTGTAGACCTCTTCACCGGTGGAGCAGCCCGCCGACCAGATGCGGATTTCTTCGTTTTCCGGGTGGGCCGACACGGCGGCGCTGACCAGTTGCGGCACCACGTCGCGCTCCAGCGCTTCGAAGGCCTCGCGGTCGCGGAAGAAATTGGTCACGCCGATCAGCATGTCGGCCAGCAACGCCTTGGTTTCTTCGGGGCTGCTCAGCAGGTAGCCATAGTAGGCGGCGAGGTCGGGCTGCGCGGTGACCTGCATCCGCCGTTCGATACGACGCAACACGGTGGCGCGCTTGTAGTGCTTGAAGTCGTGACCGGTGCCGGCGCGCAACTGAATCAGCACGTCCCGCAGCACTTGTTCGGCCGCCGCCGCGTCGCGCTCGGCAACCGAGGCGATGGTTTGCAGGTCGGAGTCGTTGGCTGTTGGCAAGGAAATCGCCTTGGCATTGCGCCACAACTCCAGCAGCTTCTGCGGCATCTCCACGACGGGTAGCACCAGGTCGACCATCTGAGTGTCGATGGCCGCCCGGGGCATGCCGTCGAACTCGGCGTCTTCCGGCGCCTGGGCCAGGGTCACGCCACCTTGTTCCTTGATGCGTGACAAGCCGACCGCGCCATCCGAGCCGGTGCCGGACAACACCAGGCAAAACGCCCGTTCACGGTGCACATCGGCCAGGTCGCGGAAGAACAGATCAATGGCCGAGGTACGGCCCAGGCGCGGGTCGGATGGGCTGACCTCAAGGTAACCGTCATTCATCGTCAGCCGATGGGCGGGTGAAATGACATAGACGTGATTCTTTTCGATGGCCACCGATTCGGTGACCTGCAGGACCGGCATCTGGGTCGATTCCTGGATGATCTTGTCGGCAATGCTTTCGTGGTCCGGCGACAGGTGAAGAATGATCACGAACGCCATGCCGTTGTCCTGGGGCATGTTCTCGAAAAACAGTTTGATCGCTTGCAGACCCCCGGCGGACGCACCAATGCCGACCACACCAAAATCGAGTGGGTGCAGCGGGTGTTGCCTGGACTGGGCAACTTGGGTTGTCGGGTCGGGTGAATTCGTCATGGATAAATGCCTTGAAAGGCGACGTCTAGACGCCGCGGCAAAAGGGTGAGGCTGCTCCTGCCTTGGCAGTCATCGGCAGGGCTATTTATATTCAGCAGTCGCAATCAGTTAAGTGCAGGTCATCAACGCTAACTTGGCCGGCGGGAAATTTAGCATTCTATTCGCAATTCGCGTGGACGTTTCGTGGGGGACTGAGTCGACCAATCATTACCCTCAGGGCGCACTGACTCAGTGTTTCAAGCTTAGCCGATTATCAAGGGATAAGTTGCGACCGAGAAGGTTCCTCGTCGCCCGGTAAATAGGGCTCGGCGCGGACAAAACCTGTGGCGAGGAGGCTTGCTGAGGCGAGGGAACAAGCCCCCTCGCCACAGGGGATCGCGTTGTCTCAATGCCCACCCACCACCATCTGCGTAAACGGCGACACATACGCCTGCAACGTCACCAGCCCGCCGACCAGGATCGCCAGCACGATGGAGTGGAAGAACACATAACGCAGAATCTCCCCTTCATGCCCGTACCAGCGGGTAGCCGTGGAGGCGACCACGATTGACTGGGCATCGACCATCTTGCCCATGACCCCGCCGGAACTGTTGGCCGCGGCCATCAACACCGGGCTGATCCCCAGCTGTTCCGAGGTCACCCGCTGCAAGCCGCCGAACAGCACGTTGGAGGCCGTGTCCGAGCCGGTCAGCGCCACGCCGAGCCAGCCGAGCAGGGTGCCGAACATTGGGTAGAAAATCCCGGTGGCGGCAAAGGCCAGGCCCATGGTGGCGTCCAGTCCCGAGTAGCGCGTGAGGTAGCCGAGGGCGAGCATCGCCGCAATGGTGATCAGCGAATACCGCACCACCCACAGGGTGCGCAGGTACTGGCGTGCCAGTTGCGGGATCGAATAGCCCATCAGCAGCCCACCGAAGATAGCCGCGAAGAAAATGCCGCTGCCGGTGGCGGTGAACCAGGTGAACTTGTAGATCGCGTCTTCGGTTTTCGGCGTCGGTACCACCGGCGGCACTTTTTCGACTTGCTGGTGCAGGGTGGTGAAGGTCAGGGCCGGGGAAAAGATCGGATTGGCCTCACGCAACGGCTTGCCTTGCGGGTCGAGGGTGGCGGAATGGGTTTGCGGGTCGATGACGGCGCGGGTATCGAACATGTTTTTGAAGCCTTGGGTGCCCCAGGCAAACACAAACACCGTGAGGATGATCCACGGCATCCACGCGCGCATGACCGCCGGTTTGGCGTCGCCGGAAAAGGTCGCGCTGGCCTCGGTTTTTTGCTCGTGCTCCGGGTCGATTTTCGAGTTATCGACGCGCCCCGACAGGGCCGCCGAAGTGTGCACAGTGGCCGGTTTCCACACCTTGAGGAACCCGGTCAGGCACGCCATGGAAATCAGCGCGGCGATCACGTCCACCAGCATCGGTCCGTGATAGTTGGAAACGAGGAACTGCGGCACGGCAAAACTGACCCCGGCCACCAGAATCGCCGGCCAGATTTCCAGCATCTTGCGCCAGCCGGCAAAGGCCCAGATCAACCAGAACGGCACCAATACCGAGAAAAACGGCAGTTGCCGACCGACCATCATCGACAGCTCCATTTCATCCAGCCCGGTGACCTTGGCCAGGGTGATGATCGGCGTACCGAGGGCGCCGAAGGCCACCGGCGCGGTGTTGGCGATCAACGCCAGGCCCGACGCCGCCAGCGGCGAGAAGCCCAGGCCGATCAGAATCGCCCCGGTCACCGCCACCGGCGTGCCGAACCCGGCCGCGCCTTCGAAGAACGCGCCGAAACAGAAGGCGATCAGCAGCAATTGCAGGCGCCGGTCGTCGGTGATCCGCGCCAGGGAATCCTGTAGCACTTTGAACGAGCCGTTCTCGGTGGTCAGCCGGTGCAGGAAGATGATGTTGAGCACGATCCAGCCAATCGGCAGCAGGCCGTTGGCCGCGCCAAACAGCGCCGCCGTACCGGCCATGTTCGCTGGCATGCCGAAGGCGAAAATGGCGATCAGCAAGGCTGAGGCCAGGGCCAGCAGCGCCGCCAGGTGCGCCTTGACATGGAAGAACGCCAGGGAGGCCAGCATCACCACCACCGGCACTGCTGCCATGATGGTCGAGATCACCGGGTTGCCGAACGGGTCGTAGATTTGCTGCCAGACCATGTTCCACCTCTGCTTTTTATTGTTGGAGGCGCAGATCCTTTGCGGGTTGGTTGCGTGGAGTATAGGTGGCATTTGGCCGCTGTCTTGGCGACTGTTATGGCTGAGCTAACATGACTCAGGCGTGATTCGTTCACCCACGACAACAAGAGGATGCAGCAATGACCGAGCGCCATATGGTCCACACGGAAACCCTGTCGAACGGCTGCAAGATTGAGGTCAAGGCCAAGATATTGCGGGATGGTTCGTTGGAGATGTTTATCGGCGTCTATGGGCCGGACGGTAAGGTCATTGATGAAGACCACGACCCCAAACCGCACCTGCTCGATATGGAAGATGCGCTGGAATGGGCCATCGAAAAGGCGCGGACCATCGGCAACAGTCAGAAAACGTTGTAATGCGCAGTGTTGATCGCGCAATTACACCGCCACGACTTGCCGCTTGAATTTCAGATACAGCGTCATCCCATGGTTGACGTAGGTCGTCGTCTTCTCAGGGTCTTGCTTCTTCGGAGCCTTGTTGCGGGTAACATCCGCTGTCTTCCAAACGCCGAAGGCGATGACTTCTGTATTCGCGGGATATTGCTGTAGCCAGGTTGCATCGCTATGGCCGATGCTGACAGGAAAGGTCATTACTTCACCCGTAGTGCTTTCGAAGTAGTTCACTTGATGCAAGGTGAGAAAGTTGTTCTTCGCCCCGGGTCTGACGGCAGAGAAGTCCTCGACCGTACCTACTAATGCGAAAGGGTGACATGGGTCGCCGCGTGATTTGAGCATTGCCCATGCTTGCGCATAGCGGTTGCGCCATTGCGGTTTGTTAGCGGGGCAATGGATCTGTGAAATGAGCCGTAAGTGGGTCTAGTGGTAGGGCCATTGAGGTCATAGGATGCTCACACATCCTGATCAATCGGCCGGTTGTCAGATCCCGATCAAAAAATTCCAAGAGCGTTTTCCTTAACCGAAAACGGATCCTCATGAAGTTAATCCTGAGTTATTCGGCTGCCTGGAAATCGGTTGCCGTCATGCTGTCGGCTGCACTGTCATCCGCCTGCAAACCGCCCACCCGCGTGGACTTTATCAAGTACCCGTCGTTGCGGCAGAAGTGGTCGATGATCTGCGATGCCCGCAGTAACGCCGCTGAACTCAACGCCAAGGGTTGCGACAACTTGCGTCAGTGGCAGAGCGCCAATCAACAGCCCGGTTTGATGAATCAGAACCTGGGCAAATGAGGACCGGATGGACGCGTTAGTAGCCCTTTAGTAGCATCGGCCACTTTCATCGCGCCTGCGCGTCAAGGATGATCCATGTCAGCTTTCCCACCGCGCATGTGGCCAATGATCGCCCTATGCGCATTGCTCAGCGGTTGCAGCCTCAACGGTTCCTATCCCGAGGTCGTTGACCCCAACCCCGCCAAACTGCGCTTTGTCGCCAATGTCGACAATGCCAGCCTCATGCTTTTCACCGCTGAACGCTGCCAGGGCTACACCACGGGCGTGCTTAATAATGTGTTTGCCCGCGACACTTCACGGCGGGTGGGCATGAGCTTTGCGCCTCCGGCCGATGCGCGGGGATACCTGGAAATCAAGCTCAAGCCCGAACAACCGGCCTTTCTGATGGTGTGCGGTTCGCCGGCGTTCAACCTCACGCCTGCGCCCGGCGCTGAATATGAGCTGAAGGTCGATTCGGTGAAATCCCGATGTGTGGTGTCCTTGCAGCAGGTCGAGCGAGTGGACGGCAAGACCCTGCGCACCTCGCTGCCTCTGGAGCACAAGGGCCTGGCCGCTTGCACGGGGACATCGCCGATCTTCCCGGTGGTGCCATTACCCGATACGCCGCAGCGCGTGGTAATGATCGATCGCATCATCAATGCCAGCATCACTGCGGACATGAAAGTCGACTCCGCCGAGGTGACGCGTCTGCGTAGGCCGCCCGATAAACTCGAGCAGCAGATCAGCACGCGCAAGGCGCAGTTGTGGTTCACTTTTCCGGAGGAGTACTGGGCTCAATACCGACGCAACTTCAGGACCTTCGATCATGAGATGAGCCAGGTCAACGCGCAGGCATTGGCGCGTTATCGGGAGGAGTTCGGGCTGCGCCTGCGACAGTTCGATGATCAGACGCTGGACGCGTGGCAGGGACCGGTCGCCGAGCAACTGACCCAGGAAATGCGCGAGTTTTACCTCAGCACTGACACCCAGCTGGCGCATCAAGCGTTCCGTCGTTTGGTAACGCCCATGGCCGAGCTGGACGACCAATACGGTGTTTGCCTGCGTTCAACGTCGTGCTGGAAATGGAATGTGCACTAAAACGTGAAGCTGCGAGACGAACGTGGCGCCTGTTGCGCCAGTTCAGTGTCGAGCAAATGCTCGACCAGCACATCGTTCAAAAAGCGGAATTGATCATTCAGCCCGACCACTTCGTTGCTGAAATGGTTGGCGGCGGCCGGCATCAGCACGTCTTCGAACTGTGGGTCGAACACCAGCGCGATCTCTTTGCGTGAAACCACGTGTTGCGAATAGTAGTTGCTGCCGAACACCGGGAAACTCACGGCCAGGGTAACGATGCGGATCATGACGGGTGCTCCTCGGTGTGGCCGATGTCCAGGAAAAAGCGCGAGAACAGGGTCAGCGTGACGGCGGTCAGGGCCAGGCAGGTCAGGAGATGGATCAACATGATGTGCCCCTCCGATGCGGGGTTTGGGTTGCGTATGGGGCGATCCTGCGCCGGTCGGTTTTTTTGCGGAAGGCATTCGTTACGATGGTGGATATCGACGTGAATGATGGTGAAGGTTTTTTCATCGATGGCGGTGCCAAATCTGTAGGAGCAAGGCTTGCCCGCGATGGCGGCATAAACGGCACCACAAATCACCAGACGAACGGCCAAAACCCTCAACCTATACTCAACTCAATAGTCTTATAAGCCCCGGGCATTTCGTTCGGGAGCGCCTTCAGGACACCGCGATCTTGAACCTGCGTTCGCTGATCGTCGCCGTGATGCTGGTGTTGGCGGGATGCGCCATGTCTACGCGCGCCCCGGAAGTGGCGCCGGTCGTGATGGTGTCGCCGAGCACCTGGCAGCAGGTGGACCGGGAGATCGTCGCCGCGTCGCAGTCGGCCACCGAGCAGACCAAGATCTACGCCCGTGGTGCCATGGATTACTGGCGCACGCGGGTCTATCAACTGACCGAAGAGAACTTCATTCCCTGGTTCAGCAGTTACTGGACCCAGGAATGGCTATCGATGAAGGTCAGTTGGTACACGCTCAGCGCTGCGGGCGAGCAGGACGCTTCGGCCAAGCGCCTGGCGGCGTATCTGCTGGAGCAATACCAGCAACGGGTGCTGGCGCCGGTCGCGGTGGAAATCGACCCTGACGCGATTCTCGGCCTGGCCACGGCGTTCTACGTGGACATTGTTCAGGAAGAATTACAGAAAATTTCCCAGCGTCACGGCATTCCCATGGCGCAGCTCAACGGTCGCCTCCAGAAAATCCCCGCCATCGCCCTCGGCCCGCCGCCGGCCCGGGACGCCTCGCTCTTTCAGGTGGTGCACACCGAGCCGCTGAATACATTGCCGGCCTACGCGGCGCTGATCGACAAGATCCACAAGGCGGGCGGTGACAAGGGCGTGGATTCGACCGACACCGCCATGGCCCCAGTGGCCAAGCGCGCCAGCCAGCGGATGGAGGCCGAACTGCCTTCGCGCGGGGCCGCCAGTGCGGTGGCGGCGGCGGCAGGCAAACTGGCCGGAGGCTTGATCACCATTGGGGTCGCCGGGATTCGCGCGATCATCCGGGCCAATGACCGGCCGGACAGCGAGGCGCTGATTCGCAGCAGTCTGGGCAACACCTTCGACAAGGCCTGGACCAAGCTGGTGCAGAACCCGACGACCGGTGTCATGGCGGGTACGCTGTACATGGCCGCGCAAATCGAGGGCAACCTGGCGGGGAGCGCTGAAGTACCGTCGGTCAGTTCGAGCGGTGGCGCTGTCGATTGGAGCCCGGGTGGTTCGACTATTCAACAGATCGACCCCTAACCCAGCAGGAGAACGACCATGTCTTACGTAGATGGCTTTATCGCTGCAGTGCCCACCGCCAACCGCGAAAAATTCAAGAAACACGCCGAGGACGCCGCCGTGATCTTCAAAGAGAACGGCGCCCTGAGCGTCGTCGAATGCTGGGGCGATGACGTGCCCGACGGCAAGGTCACCTCGTTTCCGATGGCGGTGAAACTCAAGGAGGACGAAACGGTGATCTTTTCCTGGATCGTCTGGCCCGACAAGGCCACCCGCGATGCCGGGATGCAGAAACTCATGGACGATCCGCGCATGCAACCGGACGTCAATCCGATGCCATTCGATGGGCAGCGCCTGGTGTTTGGCGGATTCAACATCATCGTGCAGGCCTGACAACGAGCGCAGGTTCACTCATGCGCCGGGGTGATCCTGCAACTCTTGCGGTTGCGGATCTCGTTGTCCGTCGGCCGCTCCCGCACAAACTCGAAACGCGGCTCACCTTCGCTATAGTGAACCAGCCAGCCCCATTCCAGCTCGGCCTCGTCCTGACCGGGCTGCGGCGGCGTCGCCCACCATGGCTCTTTGCTGATGATCTCTCGCATGGCGCCCTCCGGTTGATTGGGTTGGTTCAACTATAACGTGCATGTCAGGAGGTGCCAGGCGTGAGCGACGAATCCCATGAACCGCTCAAGCGGCTGTTTTTCGCCTTGAGCTGCGCCCCCGAGCCGCGCCGAGCGATTGTCCAGTGGCGCAGCGCTCTGCAACTGCGCAGCGGACGCCCGGTACCAGTGGAAAATTTTCACCTGACCTTGATGTTTTTAGGCGCAGTGGGCGTGGCGCAAATTGCCGATCTCTGCACCGCGGCGGCGAATGTGCGGGTGCCGGGTGTGCCGTTGCGGGTGGTGCTGGATCGGCTGGATGTCTGGCGCAAGCACGGGGTTCTGGTGCTGGTGCCGGAAGAGGCGCCGCCGGAGTTGTTGCGGCTGGTTTATGGCTTGGAACAAGCGATGTTGCCGTTCGGGTTTGAGGACGCGCCCAAGGAGTTTCGGCCGCACCTGACCTTGATGCGCGACTATCGCTTGCCGGTGCCTGAGTCTGAATCACCGCCCGAATTTATCCTGCGGGCGGATCGCTTCACTCTGTTCGAATCCCATAAGGGCCATTACCGAGCCCTCGCCGAATGGCCGCTGCTGTCCCAGGATCAAAAAAAGGCGCCCGGAGGCGCCTGAAGTTCACCTTAACCGAGGAGCCAGGTGAGGCCGTTCACAGCAGGTGCAGCGGTGGTAAGGCGCTGCGTGAACGGAAGAGAGGAGCCGCCGAGCGTTCCCACGCGACCCGGCGTGATCGTTCCGACGCTCCGCGTGGGAATGCAGCCCGGGACGCTCCGCGTCCCATCCAGAACCGAACGCGGAGCGTGCGCGGAGGCATTCCCACGCAGAGCGTGGGAACGATCGGGGTGTCAGTTATTTACCGAGCTTCACGCGGGTCCAACCCCGGGTCATTACGCGCTGAACGCCAATCGGCATATCCGGAATCGCATACAGCGTCGCCATCACAGCCTGCGACGGGTATGACCCCGGTTCATCACGAATCGCTTCATTCACCAACGGTGTCGCCGCCGCATTGGCGTTGCTGTAGCCGATGTCGTTGGTGATGCCGGCGATGATGTCCGGGCGCATCAGGAAGTTCATGAACAGGTAAGCATTCTCGACGTTGGCCGCGTCCCGCGGGATGGCGACCATGTCGTAGAAACTGCCGGCGCCTTCCTTCGGAATGCTGTAGTCGATTTTTACCGTGTCGCCGGCTTCCTTGGCGCGGGCCTTGGCCTGCAACACATCGCCGGAGTAACCGACGGCCACGCAGATGTTGCCGTTGGCCAGGTCGGAGATGTACTTCGAGGAATGGAAGTACGCCACCGACGGCCGAATCTTCATGAACAGCGCTTCGGCTTCAGCGATCTGCGCCTTGTCCTGGGAATTCACCGGGTAGCCCAGATAGTGCAGGGCGGCCGGCAGCATCTCGGTCGGCGAATCAAGGAAACTGATCCCGCAAGCTTTGAGTTTTTCCGCGTTTTCCGGTTTGAACAGCAGGTCCCAGGAGTTGGTCGGCGCATTCGCCCCGAGCACTTCCTTGACCTTGGCCGGGTTGAAACCGATGCCGATCGAGCCCCACATGTACGGGAAGGCGTGAGCGTTATCCGGGTCGCTGGCCGAGGCGTTTTTCAGCAGTACAGGGTTGAGGTTTTTCCAGTTCGGCAGCTTCGATTTGTCCAGCGTCTGATAGACGCCGGCCTTGATCTGCTTGGCCAGGAAACTGTTGGACGGCACCACGATGTCGTAGCCGGATTTACCCGCGAGCAGGCGTGCCTCAAGGGTTTCGTTGCTGTCGAACACATCGTAGGTCACGCGGATACCGGTCTCGTCCTCGAACTTCTTGACCGTGTCCGCAGCGATGTAATCCGACCAGTTGTAAACGCGCAGAACCTTGTCGCCGGCCTGGGCAACCGAAGCCATGGCGCCCAGTAAGGACAGTGTCAGCAGAGTCCTGCCAAACATTTTCATCGGTACAACTCCATTTCTTTTTTATTCAAATACGCAAAACAATTGCAGTCTCGGCGCACCCCTCGTAGCAGCTGGCGAAGCCTGCGTTCGGCTGCGAAGCAGTCGTAAAACCTGCGAATTCAATCTTCCTGAAAGAACCGCAGAGTCTGAATTCACGACTGCTTCGCAGCCGAACGCAGGCTTCGCCAGCTGCTACAAAGTGTGCGTGCTGCAGGCCCTTAGGCCGTTGCTTCGACTCGTTGGTTTTTCTGTGGCTGCCAGGATTCGCTGGCGGTCTGGTCCATCGCTTCCTGGATCGCCCGTTTGCGGGTGGCTTCGGCGCGGCGGCTGAAGTACCAGACCATGAAGGTTACGATCGATACCGCGAGCAGAATTAGACTGGCCACAGCGTTGATCTCAGGTTTAACCCCCAGACGCACCGCCGAGAACACTTCCATCGGCAAAGTCGTCGAACCTGGACCCGATACGAAACTCGCCAACACCAAGTCATCCAGCGACAAGGCAAACGACATCATCCCGCCCGCCGCCAACGAAGGCGCGATCATCGGAATAGTGATCAGGAAGAACACCTTAAACGGCCGCGCACCCAAGTCCATGGCCGCTTCTTCAATCGACAGATCCAGCTCACGCAAGCGCGCCGACACCACCACCGCCACATACGCGGCACAGAACGTGGTGTGGGCGATCCAGATCGTCACCAGACCGCGTTCCTTCGGCCAGCCGATCAGCTGCGCCATGGCCACGAACAGCAGCAACAGCGACAGGCCGGTGATCACTTCCGGCATCACCAACGGCGCCGTGACCAAACCACCAAACAACGTACGGCCCTTGAAGCGAGTCACCCGAGTCAAGACGAACGCCGCCAATGTCCCCAGCGCCACCGCCGCAATCGCCGTGTAGCAGGCGATTTCCAGCGAGCGCACCACCGAGCCCATCAGTTGCGTGTTGTCGAGTAAACCGGCGTACCACTTCAGCGACCAGCCGCCCCACACTGTCACCAGTTTCGAGGCGTTGAACGAGTAGATCACCAGGATCAGCATCGGCAAGTAGATAAACGACAGGCCGAAAATCAGCATGAACTTTGAAAATCCGAAGCGTTTCATCCCCGTGCCTCCATCTCTTTGGCCTGGCTGCGGTTGAACAGCAGAATCGGCACAATCAGGATCAACAGCATCACCACCGCCAGGGCAGACGCCACCGGCCAGTCGCGGTTATTGAAGAACTCTTGCCACAGCACGCGACCGATCATCAGCGTCTCGGGGCCACCCAGCAGTTCCGGAATCACGAACTCGCCGACCACCGGAATGAACACCAGCATGCAGCCGGCGATGATGCCGTTCTTGGCCAGCGGCACGGTGATTTTCCAGAAGTTGTTGAAGTTGCTCGAACCGAGGTCCGAGGCCGCTTCCAACAGGCTTTCATCGTGTTTGACCAGGTTGGCGTACAGCGGCAATACCATGAACGGCAGGTAGGCGTAGACCACGCCGATGTACACCGCCGTGTTGGTGTTGAGGATCTCGATTGGCGCCGAGGTCAGCCCGGTCCACATCAGGAAGGCGTTGAGCAAACCGTTGTTGCTGAGGATGCCCATCCACGCGTAGACGCGGATCAGGATTGCGGTCCAGGTCGGCATCATGATCAACAGCATCAGGACGTTTTGCGTTTCCTTTTTCGCCTTGGTAATCGCGTAGGCCATCGGGAAACCGATCACCAGGCACATCAAGGTGCTGAGCAGCGCCACTTTCAGCGAACCGAGGTACGCCGAGATGTACAACTCATCCTGGGTCAGCAGGCTGTAGTTGCCGAGGTTGAGCAGCAGCTGGAATTTCTGCTCGGCGAAGGTGTAAATCTCCGAGTACGGCGGAATCGCCAGCGCTGCTTCCGAAAAGCTGATCTTCATCACCAGAAAGAACGGCAGCATGAAGAACAGGAACAGCCAGATGAACGGAATGCCGATCACCAGTTTGCGCCCGCTGGGGACCAGTCTCAGGAATTGCTGATTGAAGGTTTTCATGAGCGCAGTACCACGCCGCTGTCGTCTTCCCACCACACGTAGACTTGATCGTCCCAGGTCGGACGTGCGCCCCGGCGTTCGGCGTTGGCCATGAACGACTGCACGACTTTGCCGCCGGGCAGTTCGACGTAGAACACCGAGTGGCCGCCGAGGTAGGCGATGTCATGCACCTTGCCTTTGGACCAGTTGTAGCGCTGCTCCGGCTTGAGCGTGCTGACCAGCATTTTTTCCGGGCGGATGGCGTAGGTGATCGACTTGTCCTGCACCGAGGTGCTGACGCCGTGACCGACGTAAATCTTCTGCTCCAGGTCCGGACTGTGGATGATCGCGTGACCTTCAAGGTCTTCCACAACGGTGCCGTCGAAGGCGTTCACGTTGCCGATGAATTCACAGACCATGCGGCTGACTGGCGCTTCGTAGATGTCCACCGGGCTGCCGATCTGGGCGATCCAGCCGAGGTGCATGATCGCGATGCGCTCGGCCATGGTCATGGCTTCTTCCTGGTCGTGGGTCACCATCACACAGGTCACGCCGACCCGCTCGATGATCTGCACCAGTTCCAGTTGCATCTGCGACCGCAGTTTTTTATCCAGCGCGCCCATGGGTTCGTCGAGCAACAACAGCTTCGGACGTTTGGCCAGGGAGCGGGCGAGGGCGACGCGCTGACGCTGGCCGCCGGACAACTGATGGGGTTTGCGTTTGGCGTATTGGGTCATGTGCACCAGGCGCAGCATCTCTTCCACACGGGCGTCGATTTCGCTGGCGGACAAGCGATCCTGCTTCAAACCGAAGGCGATGTTCTGCGCCACCGTCATGTGTGGGAACAGCGCGTAAGACTGGAACATCATGTTGATCGGCCGCTCGTAGGGCGGCATGTCGGTGATGTCGACACCGTCGAGCAAGATTCGCCCTTCGGTCGGGCGCTCGAAGCCTGCAAGCATGCGCAGCAGGGTCGATTTGCCCGAACCGGAGCCACCGAGCAGGGCGAAGATTTCGCCTTGATGGATCTCCAGGGACACATCGTCCACCGCGGTGGTTTCGTCGAACTTCTTGGTCACGCGATCGATTTTCACCAAGACCTTTTTCGGTGCCTGGTGACCTTCAAGAGCCTTCCTGTAAGTGCTGGAGGCATTTGCCATGTGAAACTCCCAACAGGTTTCAGTCGTCGGGCCAACGCGGCCTGACTTAATAGTTGATTGCAAGCCTGTGTCGTACGGTGCCAATCCATTCAAACTCGGTCCCTTGTAGGAGCGAGGCTTGCCCGCGAGGACGGCGTGTCAGTCGCCATCATCGTTGCCCGACAAACCGCTTTCGCGAGCAAGCTTCGCTCCTACAGGGGTATTGCGTTTGGTTCGCTGGCCCATACCGCTCGGGCTTATTCGGCGCCGCCGTCCTGGCTGCCTGGTGGTGCTTGTTGTTGTCTTGTTGCGTTTTTTACGCGTGAAGAAGCAGCGCGCGTCGGCGCAGCCGCCCGTTCACGAGGGCAGTTAAAGGGTTGGGTGAGGGTTTAAGTCGTCAGCGTTTTTTACGTAGCGCCGCCCGTTGCCGGCACGCATCGCCAAACGCCTGGAAAATACTTAAATACTGAGGATTCGAGAGCACCTGCCATTCCGGGTGCCATTGCACGCCGACCGCAAAAGTCGGGCTGTGCTCCACCGAGATCGCTTCGATCAAACCGTCCGGCGCCACCGCTTCGCAACGCAGGCCCGGCGCCAGTCGATCAATGCCCTGGCTGTGAATCGAATTGACCATGAACTCGGCCGGCAGCTCCAGCGCTTCGAACACGCCGCCCGGCTGCACAGTCACCGCATGAGCCGGCGCGTATTGCACCGCCAACTCCGGACTGTCCGCTTCACGGTGATCGAGCATCCCGGGCAGTTCATGCACTTTCTGATGCAGGCTGCCACCAAACGCGACGTTCATTTCCTGAAAACCGCGGCAGATGCCCAACACCGGTACACCGGCGGCAATGGCTGCACGCAATAAAGGAAGGGTCGTGGCGTCCCGCGCCGGATCGTGATCCGTGCCGGGAGCGCTGGCGGGGCCTTGATAGTGGAAGGGTTCCACGTTTGAGGGCGAGCCGGTCAGCAACAAACCGTCGAGCTGCGCGAGCAAGTCCTCGATGTCGGTCAGTTCGCCCAGGGAAGGAATGACCACGGGCAGCCCCAGAGCCGCGACGCTGACAGCACGCAAGTACTTGTCGCCGCTGACGTGGTAGGGGTGCAGGCCAATCTGTTTGACGCACGCTGTAACGCCGATCAATGGCTTGAATGCCATTTTTATCACCTCGAAGTTTCACACTTGAACGAGCTTTTCCGGAGCTTAGCCTTGTTGATTTTAATTAACAACTCTCATGTAAAAAATTCTAAACGCCGGTCGTCCGATGCTGAGGGTTTACGCGGCTCAGGCGACCTATCTGGCACTCTCGTCCCCATAAAAGGCCCGAAAATAAAGGTTGAAAGGCCAAGTGTTCGCTATTGACTTCACTTTGCCGTTCGGGTTGACTGGGCTCGCAACACCGTAGTGAACATAATAATTAACAGCTAATAGGTGCATCATGTCGGTCCCTCTGCGTACCGTTCAACTCAACGAAGCAAACGCATTCCTTAAGAAATATCCTGAGGTTTTGTACGTCGACCTTCTGATTGCGGATATGAACGGTGTGGTGCGCGGCAAGCGCATCGAACGCACCAGTCTTCATAAGGTTTACGAAAAAGGCATCAACCTCCCGGCGTCGCTGTTTGCCCTGGACATCAACGGTTCTACGGTGGAAAGCACCGGCCTGGGTCTGGACATCGGCGACTCCGATCGAATCTGCTACCCCATCCCGGACACCCTGAGCATTGAGCCGTGGCAGAAGCGCCCAACCGCGCAACTGTTGATGACCATGCACGAACTCGAAGGCCAACCGTTCTTCGCCGATCCGCGTGAAGTACTGGCTAATGTCGTGCGCAAATTCGACGACATGGGCCTGACCATCTGCGCGGCATTTGAACTCGAGTTCTACCTGATCGATCAGGACAACGTGAATGGCCGTCCGCAGTCACCGCGTTCGCCGGTATCGGGCAAGCGTCCGGTGTCGACCCAGGTGTACTTGATCGACGACCTCGACGAATACGTCGATTGCCTGCAAGACATCCTCGAAGGTGCGAAAGAGCAGGGCATCCCTGCTGATGCGATCGTCAAGGAAAGCGCCCCGGCGCAGTTCGAAGTCAACCTGCATCACGTCAACGACCCGATCAAGGCCTGCGACTACGCGGTGTTGCTCAAGCGTCTGGTGAAGAACATCGCCTACGACCACGAGATGGACACCACCTTCATGGCCAAGCCGTATCCGGGCCAGGCGGGCAACGGTTTGCACGTGCACATTTCGATTCTCGACAAAGAAGGCAACAACATCTTTGCCAGCGAGGATCCCGAGCAGAACGCCGCACTGCGTCACGCGATCGGCGGTGTGCTCGAGACCCTGCCGGCGCAGATGGCCTTCCTGTGCCCGAACGTCAACTCGTACCGCCGCTTCGGCGCGCAGTTCTATGTACCGAACTCGCCGAGCTGGGGCATCGACAACCGTACCGTTGCGGTGCGAGTGCCGACCGGTTCGGCGGACTCGGTGCGCATCGAGCACCGGGTTGCCGGTGCGGATGCCAACCCGTACCTGTTGATGGCCTCGGTCCTGGCCGGTATTCACCACGGCCTGACCAACAAAATCGAGCCAGGCCCACCGGTCGAAGGCAACAGCTACGAGCAGAATGAACAGAGCCTGCCGAACAACCTGCGCGACGCATTGCGCGAGCTGGACGACAGCGAAGTCATGGCCAAATACATCGACCCGCTCTACATCGACGTGTTCGTGGCGTGCAAGGAAAGCGAGCTGGCCGAGTTCGAGAACTCCATCTCGGACCTTGAGTACAACTGGTATTTGCACACCGTTTGATGGGCTGACACCAGTCAGTTAGGCGGCAACGAAACCTGTAGCAGCTGGCGTAGCCTGCGTTCGGCTGCGAAGCAGTCGTAAAACCTGAGCGCTGGGCTTTCCTGAAGCACCGCATCGCCTGATTTCACGACTGCTTCGCAGCCGAACGCAGGCTTCGCCAGCTGCTACAAAAGAACGCGCTACGGCTGAGACTTCTTCACTGGCTGGCTTCAATCCAATAACTACTTATTCCTCTGCGTCGAGTCACAACAATGACAAACACTCGCAGCGACTGGGAACAACGCTTCCAGTCCTTATCCATCGAAGGCCGGGCCTTTATCGACGGGCAATACCGCGCAGCACTTAGCGGTGACACCTTCGAATGCATCAGCCCGGTCGACGGCCGCTTCCTGGCCAACGTCGCCAGCACCGACGAAGCCGACGCCAACGCGGCCGTCGCCGTCGCACGGCAGACGTTCGAGTCCGGCATCTGGGCGCGTCTTGCACCTGCCGAACGTAAAAAAATTCTGATCCGCTTCGCCGATCTCATCCTGGCGAACCAGGAAGAACTGGCCCTGCTCGAAACCCTCGACATGGGCAAACCGATCAGCGACTCGATGAACATCGACATTCCGGCGACCGCCAACGCGATCCGCTGGAGCGCCGAGGCCATCGACAAGATCTACGACGAAGTCGCCGCCACGCCCCACGATCAACTCGGCCTCATCACCCGTGAACCCACCGGTGTGGTCGCCGCCATCGTGCCGTGGAACTTCCCGCTGATCATGGCCAGCTGGAAGTTCGCCCCGGCCCTGGCCGCCGGCAACTCGTTCATCCTCAAGCCTTCGGAAAAGTCGCCACTGACCGCGATCCGCATCGCGCAATTAGCGTTGGACGCGGGCATTCCGAAAGGCGTGTTCAACGTCCTGCCAGGCTACGGTCACACCGTCGGCAAGGCGCTGGCGTTGCACATGGACGTCGACGTGTTGGCCTTCACCGGCTCCACCGCGATTGCCAAGCAACTGCTGATCTACGCCGGGCAAAGCAACATGAAACGCGTTTGGCTCGAGGCAGGGGGGAAGAGTCCAAACGTGGTGTTCGCCGACGCGCCGGATTTGCGCGCGGCAGCACAAGCAGCGGCGGGGGCGATTGCCTTCAACCAGGGCGAAGTCTGCACCGCCGGTTCGCGGTTGCTGGTGGAGCGCTCGATTCGCGAGCAGTTCATTCCGCTGCTGGTGGAAGCGCTGCAAGCCTGGAAACCGGGGCACGCCCTGGATCCTGAAACCACCGTCGGCGCCGTGGTTGATCAGCGTCAACTGGACAACGTGCTGCGCTACATCCAGGTCGGCAAAGACCAGGGCGCGCAGTTGATCGCGGGCGGCAGCCGCACCCTCGAAAGCACCGGTGGCCTGTACGTGGACCCGGCGATTTTCGACGGCGTGACCAACGCCATGACCATCGCCCAGGAAGAAATCTTCGGCCCGGTGCTGTCGCTGATCACCTTCGACACCTTCGATGAAGCGCTGGCCATCGCCAACGACAGCATCTTCGGCCTGGCCGCCGGCGTCTGGACCAGCAACCTGAGCAAGGCCCACACCTTCGCTCGCGGATTGCGCGCCGGTAGCGTCTGGGTCAACCAGTACGACGGCGGCGACATGACCGCGCCGTTCGGCGGGTTCAAGCAGTCGGGTAACGGTCGGGACAAATCGCTGCATGCGTTCGACAAATACACCGAACTCAAAGCGACCTGGATCAAGCTCTAACACCTTTACAGCGGCGGTCGCAGGCCAGCCTGCGACCATCGGAGAAACGTATGAAACCAACAACACATGTCAACAGCTACTACGCCGCCACCCGCAACTTCACCGGCGAATTCCCGGTGCTTGAAGAACTTGTGGAATGCGACGTCTGCGTGATCGGCGCCGGCTACACCGGTCTGTCCTCGGCGCTGTTCCTCGCCGAAGCGGGCTACAGCGTCACCGTGCTCGAAGCCGCCAGAGTCGGCTTCGGCGCCAGCGGTCGCAACGGCGGCCAACTGGTCAACTCCTACAGCCGCGACGTCGATGTCATCGAAGAACGCTACGGCGACAAAACCGCTGAAATCCTCGGCAGCATGATCTTCGAAGGCGCCGACATCATCCGTCAGCGCATCCAGCACTACGACATCCAATGCGACTACAAGCCCGGCGGTATCTTCGCTGCGCTGAACAAAAAGCAACTCAAAGGCCTGGCCGAGCAGAAAAGCAGCTGGGAACGCTACGGCAACAAAAACCTGAAAATGCTCGACGCCGCCGACATCAAACGTGAAGTCGGCAGCGACAACTACGTCGGCGGCCTGCTGGACATGCAGGGCGGCCACATCCACCCGCTGAACCTGGCCCTCGGCGAAGCCTCGGCCATCATCGGTTTGGGCGGTAAGATCTACGAGCAATCGGCGGCGGTGGAAATCACCTACGGCGAGCCGATTACCGTGCGCACCGCCAAAGGCGTGGTCCGCGCCAAGTACCTGCTGATCGCCGGCAATGCCTATCTGCCACAAGGCCTCGACAATCGCGTGACCAGCAAAAGCATGCCCTGCGGCTCGCAAATCGTCGTCACCGAACCGTTGTCCGAGCAAGTTGCGCGCAGCCTGATCAAAAACAACTACTGCGTCGAAGACTGCAACTACCTGCTCGACTACTACCGCCTCACCGCCGACAACCGTCTGCTGTATGGCGGCGGCGTGGTCTACGGCGCGCGTGAGCCGGACGACATCGAGCAACTGATCAAACCGAAAATCCTCAAGACCTTCCCGCAACTGAAGGACGTGAAAATCGACTACCGCTGGACCGGCAACTTCCTGCTGACCATGTCGCGCATGCCGCAGTTCGGCCGCATCGAGAAAAACGCCTACTACATGCAAGGCTACAGCGGCCACGGCGTCACCTGCTCACACCTGGCCGGCAAACTCATCAGCGAAATGATCCGCGGCGACGCCGAACGCTTCGATGCGTTCGCCTCCCTGCCGCACATGCCGATGCTCGGCGGCCGCACCTTCCAGGCGCCGCTGACCGCAATGGGCGCTGCGTACTACGCACTGCGCGACCGTTTCGGTATCTAAAGTCCCTGTGTGAACGGGCCCCCTCGCCACAACGTCCAAACCAACACCATCTTTGTGGCGAGGGAGCTTGCTCCCGCTGGGTCGCGAAGCGTCCCCGTTTTGGGCTTTTTACCCACCACCCATCGAACCTGCTGAGCAACACGAACAAACGTGATTTAATACCCGCCTTTCACGTTTCTGGGACAGGGAAGCGGTGCTCCTCGCGGCCAAAAGTCGCCCGCCATCCACCCCCATAACCCCTTAAGTAGTGCACACACATAAGGCTGTCATGGACACGGGCTCACGACTCAAATTAGTACGCGAAAGCTACAAACTGTCCCAGCGCGAGCTGGCCCGCCGTAGCGGCGTCACCAATGCCACCATCTCCCTGATCGAACAAAATCGCGTCAGCCCCTCCGTCAGCTCCCTCAAGAAACTGCTCGAAGGCATCCCCATGTCCCTGGCGGACTTCTTCACCTTCGACCAGCCACCGCGTGAGCATCAATACGTGTTTCGGGCGAATGAACAGCCGGATCTTGGGCGGCATGGGTTGAGGTTGTTGCTGATTGGGGCTTCGGTGCCGAGTCGGCAGATGCGCTTGTTGCGCGAGCAGTACGCGCCTGGGGCTAGTTCTGGTGAGGAGCCGATCGTGCACTCGGAAGGCGAGGAGTGTGGGTTGGTGACTCGGGGCACGGTTGAGTTGACGGTGGATGGGCAGATCAGTGTGCTGAATGCCGGGGATGGGTATTACTTTCCGACAACGTTGCCGCATCGATTTAGGAATATTGGGGCGGATGAGGCGGAGATTATTAGTGCCAACACGCCGGCTAACTTCTGATATCGCAAATGGACACCGACCTGTAGCAACCTTCGTCCGTTGCTACAGGCATTCTTCAAAGTAAATGGACTTACCTGCATGACTACCCAACGCATCCGTGCACTTGCACTGTGTGTCTTCCATCACGATGGAAAGATACTGGTCAACGAATTCTGCGACCCCACCACAAAACAAACCTTCTTCCGGCCGCTAGGCGGAGGCATCGACTTTGGCGAAACCAGCGCCGAAGCCGTTGTGCGAGAGATCCAGGAAGAACTCGGTTTGCCGATCACCGATGTCCGGTTGATCGGTACGCTTGAAAGCCTCTTTACGTATGCCGGTAAGCCAGGGCACGAAATCGTGCAGGTTTACGATGCGAAGTTTTTGGATAGCACCGTTTACGAATTACCGTACTTGAATGCTCAAGAGAGCGATGGGGCTGCGTTCACAGCGAAGTGGCATTCATGCGCAAGCTTTACTGACGAATCACCGTTGGTACCTGATGGGCTTTCCGATTTACTCAAAAAAGTCGCATTGCTGGACTGAAGCCCATGACAAAAGAAGGTGACAGATCTATCTAAATAAAGATCTGCCATCTTATTTCCAGCGTCATTTAACAACGATTACAAACTTTACGACCGCGTACTCAACCAGCGCGCGTGATCAACGCATCGGCGGTAACAGCCGATCCAGAGCACAGCCGTTGGCCGGTGACTGCTCGGCCTGAAACAGTCGAACCCCGGAATCCAGATCGACGATGTTGATCTGGCAGCCGCTCATGACATGAGGGCCGTCGGTGATGCCGCCCTTGATCACATAGCGAGCGCCCGGCATGAACTCGGTAACAAAATCGACCGTGCATCTGCGGTTGCCGCTGGCCCCGCCCTCCAGCAACAGATGGATCGGCTTGCCCGCTTCAATGGCTCGAAAACCTTCGGGTTTCGAGGGGGTCGATGGGTAGCCACCCCAGACCGAGAACAGTTGCCGAGCGGGTGTCACGGGCACCGACCGGCCGTACTTGCAGGCCATAGTCGGCGCTGCACTAAGGGTCAGGTAGTTGTGACGATTGATCATTGCGTCCATTTCGCTGCGGATCTGCGCTTGGGGGGCGTCGGCGGGGGCTTCGTATTGTGGGATCGGTGAGCAGCCTACGAGTAGCAGCAGGAGCGAGCCTAAGTACAGCGGTTTCATGGGCGTTTCTGTCCGTAGCGGTTTGAGAAATAGGCAGGATTAATGGTTCGAGCAAAACGAATCCCGCAGAGATATGCCAAGTAGGCGGCAGAGTGCCATTAAGTTGATATTGGTGGAAGGGGCGCGGGTTGCATGGCTGGATTGGCAGGGTGGGTTGTTGGCCCAGCTTCAGGACGACGTAAAAAAACCGCAGAAATGCGGTTTTTTCTGCGACTCGGTTCGGGTTACTGATTCGGTGGCGTATCAAACCCACGCTGCTCAATCACCCGAAACACATCATGCACATCCCGGATCAGGATCCAGGCGATGTTGGTGACGGTGTTGATGTCGTTTTCGGCGTAGTCGGGGAGGGTGGTGCAGCCCATGAGGTTGAGGTATTTGAGGACGGCGTTGAGGCGTTCGCTGACGCAGTTGTGGAGTTCGCGGATTGGGGCGTCGTTGTCGATTAGGAGGACGGGGTAGTCGGTTGCGAATTGGGACATTGGGGTGAAGCGGCGTGGCGGGTTGTTCGTAGTCATAAGTTTCGATTCTTTATTGAGTGTATGAACTGCCACCCTTTTGCTGCGAAACAAAATGGGTGGCAACTGTGCGTGGGTTCGCAGACCAAGGCAGAATCAAACCCGGCAGACCCGTAGGTCTCCCACGCACAGTCGCCATAAAGTGAGACTCAGGCGTAGCACGCCTGGGTTTCTCATGACTGAGCAGGATTGATTCTATTCGGTAGGGCTGCGAAACCCTATCGCCAATTTTTTGTTGGTGACGGGTCGAATATAGGTGCGCACTTTGGTGCTCGCAACCGGGGTGTAGGACGCCATTACGGCCATCGTGGTGAAGGGGATTTGCTGCGTTTGGTGATGAAACCCTTGTGAACCGGGCATTCGGAAATGTCTGAGGAAATTGGAGGCAGGGGGGTGCGGTTGCTTCGCTGCTCGGCGGGGGTAAGGTCCCTCACCACAAAGGGTGTTTTCCTACGTGGTTTTCGGACGTGAAGATCAAAAGATCGCAGCCTTCGGCAGCACCTACGTGGGTTGCGGCATACAGAAATAATAAAGCCCCGAATCTTCGGGGCTTTTTTGGAGGGCGGCGGTTATTGCGCGCTATGGGTGCTGTGTTTCGGCCCGGCGAGTGCCCAGGCGATGAGGCCGATCAATGGGACAAAGACGATGACGACGATCCACACGCCTTTGTTGTCGACCTTGCTGCCGCTTTTGATCACTTTGTTGATTGCCCACAATTCAATCACCACCAGTACTGCCGCGAGTGCGATCCAGACGTATTCGATTTGCATTAGCCACCTCCTGAAAGTCATTTCTTTAGGCGGGTGGTGGCGGGCAGGGTTCATTAAATTTGTGGCGAGGGGTATTTCCAAAGAGAACGAGGGCCGCTTCGCAGCCCTTCGGAAGCAAGCTCCCTCGCCACAGGTTATTTGTCTATTGCTTGGCAGTCAGCGCCGGGGTGCGCGGCGGAATCATCCGCTTGCTGCCCGTTGCTTCAAACGCCGCAGCCAACCGCAGCAACGTCGAATCATCATAAGCACGCCCGGCAAACGTCAGCCCAACCGGCATGCCAATGTCCGCCATCACCCCCATCGGCACAGTCACCGTCGGCACACCCAAATGCCGAATCGCCAGGTTGCCGTTAGCCACCCAAACCCCATTGCTCCACGCGATATCCGCCGACGCAGGATTCACATCCGCATCCGCCGGCCCGACATCAGCAACGGTCGGGAACAGCACCGCATCCAGCCCAAGCCGATCCATCCAGTGTTCAAGGTCGAGTCGGCGAGTCTGCTCAAGCCCCCGCAGGCCATCAGGCACGGTGCTGATCTGGTCCCACGGTGTAATCCCGCGCTCAGCCATCCGCACATATTCATCCATGCCCGCCGCAAGGTCGCCCTCGCGATTGGGCAACGTCCCCGGGTCATGCGGGAAGATCAGCGGCCCATCCACATCGGCCAGGCGATTCAATTTCGGATCGCCATTGGCCCGCAGGAAATCATCAAATGCCCACGCCGTCAGGTCCCACAATTCATGGTGCAGAAACTCTTTGGACACGATGCCGCGATTGAACACCGTCGGCGCGCCGGGGCGATCGCCTTCGCAGTTGGACACCAACGGAAAATCAACTTCGATCACTTCAGCGCCCGCTGCTTCGAGTGACTGGCGCGCCTGTTTCCAAAGCTCGATCACCGAATCTCGAGTGTTGATTCGCTGCCCGGTCGGGCCACCAATCCCCGGCGCTTGCGACGTGCCGGCTTCGGGATCAGCGTTGATGTACATCCGGGGAATGCCAAGACGTTTGCCGGTAAGTGCCTCGGGATTGGCAGCCAGCTCGGCATAGGACGCAGGACGCACCGAAGCAACGCTCGGAATCGGCACCCACGGTTGCATCCGCCACAGGTCGCCGCGAGTGTCGGGGTCTTCCGCGACCACCACATCCAGCACTTCAAGCAAGTCAGCCATGGTCCGGGCGAACGGCACGACCACGTCCATCGTTGGGGTCAACGGCCAGTTGCCGCGCACCGAGATGATCCCGCGCGACGGCGTGTAGGCGCACAGGCCATTGTTCGACGCTGGGCCGCGACCGCTCGACCAGGTTTCTTCCGCCAAACCGAACGCCGCGAAACTGGCAGCGGTGGCCGTACCGGCGCCGTTCGAAGAGCCCGAGGCGAAAGGTGCGGTGAGGTAATCAGCGTTGTACGGACTCTCAGCCCGACCATAAACCCCGCGCTGCATGCCGCCATTGGCCATCGGCGGCATGTTGGTCTTGCCCAGGCAAATCGCCCCGGCGCCGCGCAGGCGTTCGATGGTGAACGCATCGCGATGGGCAACCAGATTGGCGAAGGCCGGACTGCCAGACGCGGCGGTCAGGCCCTTCACCAAATAACTGTCCTTGGCCGTGTAGGGAATGCCATCGAGCGGGCCCAGCGTCTGGCCTTTGGCGCGGCGGGCATCGGACGCCTGCGCTTCGTTCAACGCTTCGGGGTTGCGTACGACTACGGCGTTGAGGTCGCCGTCATAGGCCTCGATACGGGCGAGATAGGCCTGGACCAACTCAACCGCCGTGGTCTGGCCCGATTCGAGCGCCGCACGCAGCTCGGCAATGGAAACCTCGGTGACCTCGATCATGCTGTTCTCTCAAAATGGGTGTTCATAGGGGGCTCGTTGCGCTGTATGACGTGACAGCGTCTGGACTTGCAAAGCTGCGCTATTTAACACCATGTAGCACCAGGCCGGGAGGGGATGCAGCGGATCGCGGTGCCGTACGAGCGATTATTCGGCAGCGTTCCGGGCGAGGTCATCGAGTTCAGGGGAGGCGGAGGCCGGGACGCGCCGCGTGCTCATTTGCAACCAGAGTGCGCCCATGGCGGTGAAGGCCGCCAGGGCACCGGCAATCGGTATGTAGGCTAGCCCGGCGTAGGTGATCACCAGCCCTCCGCTGACCCCACCCAGGGCGGTGCCGAGGTTGAAGGAGGCGATGTTGAGGCCGGCGGCAACGGCGCTGGATTGCGGAATATATTGGTTGGCCAGGCGTAGCAGGCGCAGGGTCGACATGGTCACGATGGCAAAGAAAATCACCCCCAGAAGGCCGATCAGCGTCAGTGTCACCAATGGCGAAGTGCCCCACAGATACAACCCGAGCAAATTCACCACCAGGGCGATCAACGCGCCAAGCAGGCATCGGTCGGTGTCGAAGGTGTCCACCAGGTGACCGCCCAGCAAATTACCCAGAATGGAGCAGCCGCCAAACAGCAGCATGGCCAGGCTTAAGGTCTGCACGCTGAGCTGTGTGATGTCGAGCAAGAACGGTGAGATAAACGTGAAGAACGAAAATGTCGCCACGCTCACCAGCATCGCAATCGTCGCGGCCATGAGCAGTTGGCGGTGCATGATCGCTTTGAGGCCTTGCATGGCCTTTGGGGTTTCAAGCGGAGGCGGCGGCGGTTGCTTTGGCATCAGCAGTACCAGGCCCGCTGTGCTGATGAGGCCCAATACGCCGATGGCCAGGAATACCACTCGCCACGACCAGAAGCTGCCGAAGAACGTCCCCATCGGCACGCCGAGGGCGATGGACAGCGTCAGCCCGGTCCACACCAGCGACAACGCACGTCCGGCGCGCATCGGGTCCACCAGTTTGACGGCGGCATTGGAGGCCACGGCCATGAACACGCCATGGGCCAGGCCGACCAGAAAGCGCACGACGTGCAGTGTCAGAATATTCGGTGCAAGGCTGATAACCACGCTACCTGCCGCCAGTACACCCAGTGTCAGCAGTAACAGGGTTTTGTCCCGCCAGCGAGCCAGCAACGCGGTAATGACCGGTGCACCGATCGCAGCGCCCAGGGCATAGGCGGCAATGGCCGAGCCGACGTCGGAGATCGACTGGTGCAGGTCCATTGAAATGGCTGAAACGAGGCCGGCGACCACGAATTCGGACAAGCCGAATGTAAAGGTGCAGAGCGCAAAAATATAAATGACCGCAGGCATAGGGACTCGGCTGTGTGGGGGATCAGGGGCGGGTTGGGGGTCTCAGTGGCGTGTACCTGGCTGGAGGGTGTCGAGGTGAGCGACCCGTAAAGCCAGTTCCAGGGCCTGTTCATAGTTGAGTCGCGGATCGACCTTGCTCAGATAGCGTCGGGAAAGATCTTCTGGTTGCAGGTCACGGGCGCCACCCAGGCATTCGCTCACATCGTCGCCTGTCAGCTCCAGATGCAGGCCGCCCAGCCGTGTGCCGTGGTCACTGTGGACGAGGAATGCGGCCTCGATCTCCGCCATGATGAGTTCGAAACGCCGGGTCTTGGTGCCACAGGCCAGTGTCTCGGTATTGCCGTGCATCGGATCGCACAGCCACAGCACGTTGGCGCCGGCCCGGCGGACCGCGTTAAGCAGGGCGGGCAGCTTTTCGCGCAGGTCGCGGGCGCCAAGCCGATGAATCAAGGTCAGGCGCCCCGGCTCATTGTCGGGGTTCAGTCGTTCGATCAACGCCGTTAACTCATCGGCAGAAAGATCACTGCCTACTTTCACCCCGAGCGGGTTACGGATGCCGCGACAGAACTCCACATGAGCGCCCTCCAGGTCCGCGGTTCGCTTGCCGATCCAGGGGAAATGCGTCGACAGATCGAACCAGCCTTCAAACCCGGGCACTTGCCGGGTCAGGCCGTGTTCATAGTCGAGCAACAGCGCCTCATGGGACGTGAAGATGTCCCGGTGGAGGAAGTTGTCGGTATCACTGCCGGCCAGGGTGTTCATGAAGTGCAAGGCGTGGTGCACACCCTGGACTGTGTGCAGATAGGTGTCGCGCTCTGGCAGATGATCGGCCCACTTCATGGCCCAGTTCTTCGGCATCAGCAGTTCACCGATGCCGGTTTCATAAAGTGCACGCACAAAACCCAGGGTCGACGCCGAGTGAGCGTGGGCCTTGAGCAGGCGCCCGGGGTCGGCACGGCGTGCGTCATGCTCGAATTCGCTGTCATTGACGATATCGCCGCGGTACACCGGCAGGCTGTCCGCACCCAAGGTTTCGGTATCACAGGAACGCGGTTTGGCGTATTGGCCGGCGAGACGGCCCATGCACACCACCGGCATTTGCAAGCGGTGCATCAGCACTTGGCTCATCTGCTGCAGTACCTTGAGCTGGCTGGCCACTGCCTCACTGGTACATTGCGCGAACGATTCGGCGCAATCGCCCCCCTGCAGGATGAAACGCTTACCGTCCTGGGCCTGGGCAATCAAGGCCTTGAGCTGGAGGACTTTGTTGGCGCTAACCAGTGCAGGGCTGCGGGCAAGGACGTGCAACGCTTGCCGGTGTTCCTGTGAGCACGCGTACGTCGGTTGATGAAGCGCGGGTCGCGAGCGCCACGACTCAGGCGTCCAGTCCGACACGGGTGTGTTCGGGTTTTTCTGCGTGGACAGCATTCAGCGTCTCCTTGTCGAGTTCAACAGTCGAGGATTCAGCCGGTGTATTACAAGTGGACCAGCGCCGACTCAATAGTGGCTATACATGTTTTTTGCGATAAGTACTCTCTAGCCGGTGGTGATAATGCGACGATGAAAAGAAGATGGGAAATATTATAAAAGTCTCTGTTTAATACTTTTGAACGAGAATGATATGAGGGTGGGCGGCAGTGGTTCGAGTGTGTACGGGTTGGTTAGTTGAAGATTGTTATCCATAAGTGTATTCGCGCGTCAGGCGTAAATATTTAATAAGTCACAGCGCAACACTAATTTATCCATAGGTCTGATATCTCCAGGCTCTTACAAAAAGACCGGAAAAGTATTTTACATTAGTGGGCGACTCGCCAATTCTCGTTGAGGTTTTTAAAAGAGGGCGAGTTAATGTTAGTTCACAACGATCATTACTATGGGATTTTGCAGGGGGCCGAACGTGAAATCCTGCATCACGGAGACTTGATCCCGGATGAGCCATTCTATGAGCGCAAACTGGAAGCCGTTTGGGCGCGTGCGCGGCACAGCGAATTTTACCGAGCGCTGGGGGCCTACAGCCTCGCCGGGTTCCAGGCACTTGCGCTGACGCCAAAGGCGAGCCTCAAGGCTTCACCCCAGGCGTTCTGCACGGTCGATTACGGTCAGGCCGCCAAGTATTACGCCACCACCGGCACCACGGGCCAGCCCACTCCCAGCCCGCGGCTCAAGGAAGACGTGATCTGGAACTCCGTTTCGGTGGCGTTCCACTGGCGTCACATCATCAAGCCCGGGTCACGGGTCGCCAACCTCATGCCTTCGGACGTCGTTCCTGTAGGGGACCTGATCGCCAACGTCTGCGAATACCTCGATGTTTCCCACGTGCGCGCCTACCCCTTTACCACCGGGATTACCGATTGGGAGCGCTTGTGCACGATGTTCGAAACTTACCAGCCTACGGTGATTTTCATTGCGCCCGGCGTGCTGGTTCAACTGACCCGTTACCTCAAACAGCGGCAGATGCTTGACCGGATTGCCGGGTCGGTGAACGCCATCATGTTGCTGGGTGAGGTCAATACCCGACCGTTCCGGCAAAAGCTTGGGCAGTGGTGGGGGTGCGACATCCACGACGCCAGCTACGGCAGCACTGAAACCGGCACCCTGGCGGCCGTCACCCAAGGCAAGGTCCAGCGGTTGACCACCGCCACCAATTATTTCGAACTGGTGACCGCCGATGGCCGGGTGGTACCCCTGAGCGAAGGGGCTACCGGTCGGCTGGTAGTGACCCCGCTGAACCTGTACGCCCGGCCTTTGTTGCGTCTGGATACGGGCGATAGCGTGACTATCACTTCGCACTGTGCGCCAGGTTTGCCGGGCCCCACGATGCTGGTCAATGGGCGGGATTCGGATGCGGTGGTGGTGGCGGGCGTAGACCTGGAAATCCGCAAGATCGAGGAGATCGTCTACGGCAGCTGCAACGCCACCGGTTACCTGATTGAGGTGGACCGACAGACAGACACTGCCAACCTGATCCTTGAGCGCGACGTGGTCTGGGACAACAGCACCGAGCCCATGCTCGCCGACTCGTTGCGTTCATCCTCCCAGGACCGGATCAAGCTGCATTGGGACAAGATCCTGTTCGTCAATAACCTGGCTGCCATCAACAAGAGCGGCGCTTCACAAAAGAGCTGGAAGAAGACCAACCTGCGTTTCGTGGGAGGTCAGCAATGACTTCTTCCAGTCAGGTGCGGCCGCACTTTCCCGACGGTTTTGGCGTGGTCAGCGGTCAACCGGATTTGTGGTGTACCTATGCCGCCATTCGCAGCCTGGCCTGGGTCGATCGATTGCACAGCGCCGACCAACCGCAGATACGCCGCTACATCCAGTCCCGGTACAACCGCGACGGCGGCTACGCATGGAGCAAAGGCATGCCTTCGGATGCCTGGGCGACGTTTTATTGCACCGAAACCCTCAACGACCTGGGCGGCATGGAGCCTGTCGCCGAGGCCACCGAGGCCTGGCTGGACAGTCTGTCGGATGGCCGCGCCTACGGCATGTGCGCGGGGCAGGGCGCTGATGTCTGGGCGACGCATTACGCCGTGCGAACCCTGGTCAATGTCTGCCATCGCGAGGTGAAAGAGCCTACGGCGTTACTTGACTGGCTCAGCGGTTTGCAGTGCGAGAACGGTGGCCTGAGCTGGTCGCCCGAGTTCGCCCGTCGCGACAAGGCCGACGTCCGCGCCTGTTTTTATGGCGTCATGGCCTGGAAGGCGCTCAGCCAGCAAGGCGCCTGGGTGCCGACGTGGGACATGGAGCGTCTGGTCAAGTGGTTGCAACTTCAACAGCTCGACTGCGCTGGCTTCAGGTTCAGCGAGGCGGCGGACAGTCCTTGTCTGTGGGCGACTTACCGCGCCACGGCGACCTTGGCCGCGCTGGGGGCCGGACCACTGGGGGCCTCCGACTGCGTGGACTGGATCTATTCGCTGCGCGGCCCGGGCGGTGCCTTTGTGCGTTGGGAAGGTTACGACTGCGAGGATGTCTGGGCGGTGTTTTGCGCCGTTGGTTCGCTCAAGGCATTGAACCAGGATGTCCGCGCCCTGGGGGATGACGTGAGCCGGTTCATCCAGCACCTTTATGTCGACACTGGCGGCTACACCTACCGTGAAAAAAGCGCCGCGGCCGACGTGCTGACGACGGCGGCAACGGTGCTGGCCGGCCACCTCGAACCGGAGGCGGCAGAGTCGGCCGTTCGCTGGATCGAGGGCTGTCAGATGCCCAACGAGGCGGGCGTCATGTACATGCCCGGGCGTGGCGCCGAAGTGCGTTGTACGGCCTGGGCATTGGCGACCGGAGCCTTTCGGGCGGCGCCGGAACGCCGGCGCGAGATACTTGCCTGGCTGGCCAGGATTCAGAATCCCGATGGCGGGTTCGGGTTCTGGGAAGGGCGCGGCTCGGACATGGTGTCGACGGCGTCAGCGGTGTCGATTGCGCAAATGCTGGGGGACGCGCAAGGCATCGACCTCGGGCAACTGGAGCGGTTTGTCCGCCGTTGCAGCGTGTCGGAACAACCGTCGATGTTCAGTAATTTTCCGGCGGCGACCCCATCGTTTCGAGCCAGTATCCAGGCGCTTAAATGCCTTCAGTTCCTGGGGCATGGCGAGGTGATTGCGTTGCAAGGCCTGCTGGCCCGGCACAAGGTCAAGCAGGGCGGGTTTGCCAACGTCGGCAATCGCATCCCGGACTTACTGAGCACCTACGAAGCCATCGCCGCGATGAATGCTTTCGGCCTCGAAGTGGAAGGCCCGCACCTGACGTACTTCCTGGACAAGGTGGCAACCGCAGCCGGTTACGCGTGGTCGCCAATGTTTCGAGAAGGTGAAGATGCGTTGTCCGGATGCCTGGGCAGTTTGCTCCGACATCACATGGACGGACGGCTGAACTCACTTCCCCATTTGTACTTGTCTTGAGAGGTTGAGCGTGCCCACGATCAACATAAGTTCCGGTGTTCTTGGAATAAGCGAGAAGAAAAGAATCGCCTTGAAAGTTGCCCGGGAACTCAAGGGTCATGGCCTTGATCCGGCGCACTGCATGGTGATCTTTAGTGTGCTGGATGAGCAGAGTGTCTTTAGTGCCGGTCTGCCGCTGCCGGTCAATCATGCTGACTCGGGGAAGAGTCGGGTGTTTTTTATCAGGGCATCGATTGCCGCCAGCCGGGATCAGTTCTTTCGAAAGGACTTTGCCCATCAATTGTTCAACTTTTTTGCTGAACACTTTGCCGATGTATTTTTCTACCTGCAGTACGAAGACGTATGTCCAGAAAGTGTTTTCTACTCGACAGGTGACTTTCTGAATAACGCTGCCACAAAGGGTTAATAACATGTCGAGTTCAAATACGGTAAATGAAGATATCCGCGCTTCGCTAGAAGCTTTATTGGGACCGGAGGTACGAACCATTGGTGCCGACCAGAGCTTTCGGGATTTCATCGGAGAGCGATTCGACAGCCTGATGGCCGTCGAAGTGGTGACCACCATTGAAGAGCGTTTCGGGATCGAGGTCGACTTCGTCGGTGACGACGTTCGTTACTGGTTCGAGACGCTGGAAAAGATGGAGCAGTTTGTCAAAGGCCGGCTTGAAGACAACGCCACGCTGCAGGCTGTGTGAAATGAGTGGGGAACAGGTCTTCAGCACCTCCGGTTCGACCTCCTCACCTTGCCAGTGGGTGCGTACGCGCCAGCAGATGGAACAGGAAGCTGCGTTGGTCCTGGGGCGCTGGGCGCCCGGGGTCACCGACATCCTGTCGTTCGCCCCCCCTGAACACAGTTACGGAATGATCCTGGGACAGGTCGGCGCCGAAGTCACTCACGCCAGGCTGCAGCAATGCTCGCTGGAAAACCTGGTGTTGCCGGATCTGCAAGTGCTTGGCCCGACGGTGATTCTGTGCATCGCCAGCACCTGGAAGGTCTTGGCGTCATTGCTTGAGCGCCTTGTCGAGCAGGTTCCGGTGTTGGTGCTGCACAGCGCATCGGTGCTGCCCAGCGGCGCTCATGAAGTGGTCACCCGCTTTGCCGGGCGAGAGGTGGGTTTTGTCGAGATTCTTGGCTCGACCGAGACCGGCGCCATCGCTCACCGCCCGGTGGTCGAAGAGACGCAGGCGCCGATCGGCTGGACGGTGTTCGAGGACGTTTCGTTGCTCAACAGGACGGGTATTGAGTCACGCCTGGAAATCCACAGCCCGCGTATTGCCCGTGCCGTCGGACATCGAGTGCCGGCGCTGACGCACCAAAGTGATGACCTGGTCGTTGCGTTGGACCGCGAGCACTTTCATTGGCAGGGAAGGGCCAGTCAACTGATCAAGATCAACGGCGTGCGCCAGGACCTTGGAGTCATCCAGGCCGAGCTCATCGCTGCGACGCACTGCCAGAACCTGGTCTGCGTACCCCTGCGCGATGCACTTCGCGGGGAGTCCTATCAAGTGCTGTTCAGTGCACTTGGCCACAACGAGGCCAGCATCCTCCAGGCAATCAACCTCCTGGGCACCCATTTCCCCAGGCCCGTGCAGGTCCGACGCGTTGAGCATTTGCCAGTGTCCGCCAGCGGCAAGCCACAGGCCTGGGCTATCCAGGAAACAGGGAAAAGAATGCCATGAACACCCGCATTGCAGAACAGAGCATCAAACATTACCTGTCCGGGCAGACGACGTCGCAGGAACAGGTTGTCGCGTTACCGGACTTTCTCAAGCTATCGATGCGAGAGCGCCACAGGTTGCTCGAACAGCAGCCGCAGTTGAAGGAACAATGGGCCATGCACTATGCCCAGTGGGCGGCTTGGGCCGACAGCCAATACCGGTGTCTGGTGTCGAGCGTGGCCGACGACGACGCGGTGTTTCGTCTGGGGGTCAAGGATACGGTGGACGTTCAAGGCATGCCGACGCGACTGGGGCTGCGCAGCTATCGCCACTATCCCCGAGCGTCCGCCAGCGCATTGAGGGGATTGCACCCTGAGGTCCGAACGCTGTTCAAGGTCGCCACCACGGAACTCAACATAGGGTTTGTCTCCGGTTGCAGCAACCCGTTGTACCCGACCATTGATCCGTCGGGGTCCAGTACCGGTTCGGCGGTCGCGGTGGCGGCGCATATCTGCGATATCTCCCTGGGCACGGATGTGCTCGGGTCGGTCCGCTGGCCGGCAGCCCATTGCGGCATGGTCGGGCTGCGGATGACTCACAAGCCGGACAATCTGGACGGGGTTTTTCCGTTGTCGCCCTCCATGGACGCGCTGGGGTGGATCACCCGTACCGTCGATGACCTGGATTTTCTGCTGCCAAGATTGGGCCTGGACAAGCAACTCGGCGAGCAGCTACCGCCCAAGCGCGATTACCGGATCGGGGTTTTGACGCATATCGACGAAGGGCTGACCAGCGCACCGATGCTCGACATGATGCGCCAGGCAAAAACGTTGCTGGCTGACCTGGGCATGCAGCAGGTGCCCGTGCAGTTGCCTGAACTCTGGGCCTGTCGCGGCGCCGCCTGGCAGTTGTGCGCTCGCGATGCCTGGGTGGCTTCGCAGGTCTGGGAAGGTGTATTCAATACCGAGTTGCACTGGTCGACGCTCGCGGCCCTTGAGGTCGGGGCCGAACTCACAGACACCGAATACGCGCAAATCGCCGAACGCATGCAATCGGTACGCGCCGGGATCGGAACGTGTTTTGACGAAGCGTCGGTGGATTTCGTGATTTTTCCTATCGACCCGTATCGTCCTTTCAACACGAAAAATCCCCAGCCTGGCGACTCGACCATTCCATCCCCCGTCGATGTCGACTACGCACGGAAAATCGGTTTTACACCGCTAGCCAGCTTCAGTGGACTGCCCGCTATTACCTTGCCCATCACCCTGAGTGCCGACGGCAAGGCGCCCCTGGCGTTACAGATCATGGGGCGACGAGACAGCGAGCTGCAATTGATCGACCTGGCCAAACGACTCGAGTCGCTGCGTGGCCCGATGCCCGCTGCTTCAACCGCTAAATAAGGATCACCTGATATGTGTGGAATTGCTGGATGGGTCGATTTTTCGAGAGTACTCACAGGTCAGGCCTCGATCGTTCGAGAGATGACCGCTAGCCTCGCCCGACGAGGCCCGGATGCCGAAGGCGTATGGCAGGGGCAGCACGCCTTGCTCGGGCATCGGCGTCTGTCGATTATCGATTTGAGTGGCGGGGCGCAACCGATGAGCTACACCACCGGCAGCGGTGCCGAAGTGGTGCTGGTCTACACCGGTGAGGTCTACAACTATGTCGAGTTGCGTGAGCGCCTGCGCAGTGCCGGTCACCGGTTTATTACCCGCAGCGATACCGAGGTGGTGCTGCATGCCTACCTGGAGTGGGGAGAGCAGTGTGTGGAGCACCTCAACGGCATGTTTGCCTTCGCCGTGTTTGATGGTCGCAGTGCGCGTTTGCTGTTGATGCGCGATCGCCTGGGGGTCAAGCCGCTGTTTTATGCGCCTCTGGACTCGGGCTTGCTGTTCGCCTCGGAGCCGAAGGCAATCCTGGCCCATCCGCAGTTCAAGCGTGCGCTGGATGTCGTTGGCCTGGTGGATGCGTTGTCATTGTCCAAAGCCACCACGCAGACGCCGTTCCAGGGCATCCGCGAGTTGACTCCCGGCCATTGCTTGCAACTGACGGCCGGGCGGGGTCCCGTCCTGCAACGCTACTGGTCGCTGGAGCGCCGGGAGCATACCGACAGCCTGGCGCAAACCGTCGAAAGGACCCGAGCCCTGCTTGAAAAGGCGCTGGGTGAACAGCTCTATGCCGACGTGCCCGTGTGTACATTGCTGTCAGGTGGCCTCGACTCAACGATTTTGACGGCCATGGCTCAGAAGAAACTGCAAGCGGAGCAGGGCGGTGTGGTCAACTCGTTCTCCGTGGATTTTGTCGGCCAGGCCGAACAGTTTCGCAGTGACAGTTTTCGCCCCGACCGCGATCAACCGTTTGCATTGGCGGCCGCCGAAGCCATTGGCAGCCATCACCAGACCATCTTGATTGAAAATCAGGAGTTGGTGGCCGAGGCCGCACGGCAATCGGTGTTCAGGTCCAACGATTCGGCCCAGACGTTTGGTGATGTAGATACGTCCCTGTATTTGCTGTTCAAGGCGATACGTGAACATTCCACGGTGGCCATTTCAGGCGAGGCGGCGGATGAGGTGTTCGGTGGCTACGCCTGGTTCCGCGATCCTCACGCCCTGCAAGCCCAGCGTTTTCCATGGTTGTCGCGCATGCAACTGTTGCACAGCGAGATGATCAATCCGGATTTCAACAAACTCTGCGATTTCACCGAGTACCAGCGCGCCAGTTACGGTCAGGCCGTGGACAGTGTCGAGCATCTGCGCGGCGACAGCGTCGATGAGCGCAAGATGCGGGAGGTTTGCCACATGCATGTGCATCGCTGGATGCCGATCCTGCTCGACCGCAAGGATCGCTTGAGCATGTACGCCGGCCTGGAGGTGCGGGTGCCTTACACCGATCATGAGTTGGTCGAGTACGTCTATAACGTGCCATGGGACATCAAAAGCAAGGACGGCGTCGAGAAGTGGCTGCTCAAGCAAGCCTGTGCAGACCTGGTGCCTGCCGCGGTGCTGCAACGCAAGAAGAGTCCTTATCCGACGTCGGCAAACCTGGCCTATGAGCAGTTTTTACGTGGACAAACCCAGGCATTGCTGCAAGAGCCGGGTAATGCGGTGTTCCAGATCATCGATCGCACTCACCTGCGCCGTGAGCTTGAGCACCCTGCGGGCTATTTCAACTCCCAACTCAAGCGCAATAACCTGGAAACGGCGCTCTCCCTGGGGGCCTGGCTCAAGGACTACAACCTGGCGCTCTAGCGAACCTGTTCGGCCAGGGCGCCTTCGACATGAGGCTCTGCGCTGAAGTCGAGCATGGAAATAAAACTATCCATCAGCGGTGATTCGTTGTGGGTATTCCAGCTCATGTACAACCCGATGGCGGGGTTGGGCGACTCGGTTACCGGGAAAATTCTGCGAAACAGAACCTTGTCGCGCATGATCGAGTTGGCGATGGATTCGGGTACCAGCGCCACGCCGAACCCGCAGGCCACCAGGCCGATCAGGGTGTGAATCTGTGCAGCTTCCTGCACCACTTTCGGATAAAAACCGGCGGCTTCGCATAAGGCAATGAGCTGGCTGTGATAACCGGTGCCCAGGGCTTCGGGGGTGAACACGAAGTCTTCGCCGGCGAAATCCCGCAGGTCGATTTGCCCGGCTTGTGCTTTTGGATGATGGGTGGGGAGCGCCATGACGATTTCTTCGTCGAGCAACAAGCGCGATTCGATGTTGTCCGCCGAAATGGGCAGTTTGCGCATGAAGGCGATATCGGCGTCTCCGGACAGAATCGCCTTGGCCTGGCTGGAGGATGGCATTTCCTTGATGATCAGCTGGACCTTGGGAAAGGTTTCGCGAAACTGCCTGAGGGTATTGAGCAGCGACTCGTAGTAGGCGATGGACACCGCGGTGACCGTGAGTTTGCCGGCGATGCCTTCGGATACCTGGCGAGCGTGTTCCACCCCCAGCTCCAGCTCCTTGAGTGTGCTGTAGGCCGCCTCCAGAAAGGCACTGCCTGCGGGTGTCAGTTTTACCCCGCGCTTATTGCGCGTGAACAGGCTGAAACCCAATTTGTCTTCCAGGCGATTGATGGCCTGACTCAGGGGAGGCTGGGCCATGTGCAGGCGAATCGCGGCTTTGTGAAAATGCAGTTCTTCCGCCACGGCAATGAACTGCCTGAGTAGTCGGGTTTCGATCATTCTTCCGTTCCTTCATTTGAATTGATCAGTGCTGCGAAATGGGTCTGGCGTCATCCCTCCGGGATCATCGGTGAGCACAAGATGCTGTCATGAGCGTCCCGGGTAGAAACCGTGCAGGCCCGCATACGAGACACAACCCCCCGGCTTAAGTTCACGGACGGGGTTTTGCGAGCTTGATCCAGGCATTGATTTGATATGAGCCAGGTATCAACTTCGCCCCTCATTAGTATTAAACAACCCTCCTTTTCATTGTTAAGGTGAACTGGCAATCAAGAGGGGAAAACGATGAACTTTTCAGGAAAGACGGCGATTGTAACGGGCGCTGGTCGAGGCCTCGGTTTCGTCTATGCACGGGAATTGGCCAGGCTGGGCGCCAATGTCGTGATCAGTGATATCGGTGCGGACAACATCGGCGATGGTGCGGACACATCCATTGCCCTCGATGCCGCCCGGACGCTTCAGTCCGAGGGTTACAGCGTTATCGGCCACCACGGCGACCTGGCTTCCGAGCAAGGTTGTCGGCAATTGGTCGAGACGGCCATCGAGGCATTCGGGCAACTCGATATCGTGATCCACAACGCCGGTTGGGTCGGTTATCAATCGATTGAAGAGGCCGAGTTGTCATTTATCGAGCGCGCGGTGGATATCAATATCCATACGCCCATCTGGCTGTGCAAGCATGCCTGGAAACACCTCAGGCAATCTGCTGTTGCGCGTGTGGTCCTGACCTCTTCGGATCGGGCGATGTACCAGCAATATGCTCAGCCGGGCCTGGTGGCTTATGCGGCGGGCAAAATGGCACAACTGGGCATCATGAACGCGCTGAGCATGGAAGGCGCAACCGATGGCATCCTGGTCAATGCCGTATCGCCCGTCGCCAAAACCAGGATGTGGGGCGTGACCGGGGAACCGGACAATCTGAAGCCTGAGTGGGTGGCGCCCGGTGTGATTTTCCTGGCTTCGCAACTGTGTCAGGACACCGGCTACATTCTGCGAGCCAGCAATGGCCAATTCACTGCTACACGGTTTGCCGAGAACAAGGGCGTCGACTATCCCGTCGACCTGGCCCGGGTCGAGGCATCCAGCGCCGAGCAAATTGCTCAATTGTGGGACCACATCAAGGAGTGTTGATATGCCTGCTCAGGAAGAGCTGCGGCTTTTTTCATCGTGTCAGTCTGATCTGGGCGAAAGCCCGGTTTGGGACGAAACCTGCAACGCGCTGTTGTTCGTGGACATTTCAGGAGGACAGATCAACGTCCTGGACGAACAGGCCAACCTTACACGGCTCTACGAGTCGCCATCACGGATCGGTGCGTTGGCATTGACCCAGGCCGGTAACCTGATTTTTACCCAGAATGCCGGCGTCGCCGTTCTGAATCGTGTCAGCCTTCGGGTGAGCCAAAACTCGAAACTGGCGATTACGCTTTCCTCCTTTCGTTTCAACGATGGTGCTTGTGATCCTCAGGGACGCTTCATCACCGGATTGATGGACGAAGCTCACAGCAAAAATACCGGCAAGCTGTATCGATATGACGCAGGGCTGAACGCCTCGGTGATGCTGGACCATATCTGCCTGCCCAATGGCCTGGTGTGGTCAATCGACGGCAGTGAACTGTTTTTTGTCGATTCGGTAGCGCGCACTATTTACCGCGCCCGCTATCCGGCCACTGGCCAATACCTGGAACAGGTGTCGGTGTTTGCCCATACACCGCCGGACCTCGGTCGCCCGGACGGGTTGGCGATGGACGTGGAAGGGGGCATCTGGGTATGCCAGTTCAATGGCGGCTGCCTGCTCAGGTACGATCGCCACGGCGAATTGACCCAGACCCTTGAGGTGCCGGTCCCGCGTCCCACCAGTTGCTGCTTCGGCGGGGCGGACATGCGCACGTTGTTCATCACCAGCGCCAAATTCGGTATGTCGCCTGCCGAACAGGCGGACTTCCCCGAATCCGGAAATATCTACTGCATCCGACTGCCGATCCCCGGCGTTCCCCGGCACCGGTTCAAGGAGCTTTAAGGCCTTTGCAGGCTCTCTCGGTCAGTTGGCCTCGCGGTTGAACTGAGGTTTATCGGCCATGCGCCGCGTTCGCCAATTGCCCGGTATCCACCCGCACGAAAATCGAGTCGCCAATCGCGGTAAGCACGTCGCCGGCGAAAACCTCGCAGACCACCCGGGTTTTGCGCCCGACATCGCCCTCGACTTTCGCCCGCAGGGTCAGCGGCACGCCCATGGGTGTCGGTTTGATGAACTTGATGCCGAGGTTGCCGGTGACGCAATCGATGCGCGGCAGGCTTCCCGCTTCACGCTGTTCCGCGCGGTAGTGGTAGGCCATCGCCGTCCAGTTGGAGTGGCAATCGACCAGCATCGCAATCAAACCGCCGTAGACCAGATCCGGCCAGCCGCAGTATTTGGCCTCCGGGATGTGCTCGGCGATGACATGCACGCCGTCTTCATGCCAGACGCTCTTGATGTGCAGCCCATGCGGGTTGCTACCGCCGCAGCCGTAACACACGCCTTCGGGCGCGGCGCTGTCTTGCAGGGACGTTTCGAAATGAGGCATGACGCGGTCCTTCTGAACGATTTGAGCTAGACGTTGGCCGATTGTAACGCTGAACCGGTGGGGAGTCGGCGCTACAGCCACGCCTCGATAATCCGCCGATCCAGCTCTTCCCACTCCGCCATGCCCAACACCCGCGTGGTATTGAGCCCACGCAAATACCCGCGCAGCTGGTTGGCGGCCGCACGCACTGGCTCCGAGTCGGGCGCCTTTTCGCGCAGCACGGTTTCGTACTCGACCAGGTATTCGGACACCCGGTCGCGGAATTCAGGCAAAACGGCATCGCGGATCAGATCAAAAGTTCGCACTGCGGGCCTCTGTGGTTTTTGAGTTGTGGTTGAGTGTGGATCAGTTTGTACGCCCTGCAACGACCGAGCGCTTCGCAGACCCAACGCCGTTGCAGCCTGCCGACACGACGCAACATAAATCAGATTCCTCTCGCCTGAAAGGTAACCCTCTATTGCATACGCCAAATTTCTTTGTTAGCTTCGCTGAAAATGTTATCGATAACATTTGCTCCAAAACAATAAAAACAACAGAGAATTACTCCATGAAAATGCTTCCGAAAACCCTGTGTTTGCTGGCTTTTAGTGTGAGTTTTGCCTGTGCCGGGACTGCCAGTGCGGATACCCCGTCCAAACCGCTGCGTATCGGTGCTTCCTTCCAGGAAATCAACAACCCCTATTTCGTCACCATGAAAAACGCCCTGCAGGACGCTGGCGGCAGCATCGGTGCGCAACTGATCATCACCGATGCCCGGCATGACGTGTCCAAACAGGTCAGCGACATCGAAGACATGCTGCAAAAGGGCATCGATATTCTGATCATCAACCCCACCGACTCGGTCGGCGTGCAGTCGGCCGTCAAGTCTGCCCATGCGGCCGGTGTTGTGGTGGTGGCGGTGGATGCCCAGGCCGATGGGCCGCTGGATTCCTTCGTCGGCTCGAAAAACTTCGACGCCGGGTCCCAGGCCTGCGAGTACCTGGCGAAGAGCATCGGCAACAAGGGCGATATTGCCATCCTCGACGGCATCGCCGTGGTGCCGATCCTTGAGCGCGTGCGCGGCTGCAAAGACGCGCTGGCCAAGCACCCGGACATCAAGATTGTCAGCATCCAGAACGGCAAGCAGGAACGTGATCAGGCGCTGACCGTCACCGAAAACATGTTGCAGGCACAGCCCGGCCTCAAGGGCCTGTTCAGCGTCAATGACAACGGCTCCCTCGGCGCCTTGTCGGCCATCGAAGCCAGTGGCCTCGACGTCAAACTGGTCAGCGTCGACGGCGCGCCGGAAGCGATCAAAGCCATTCAGAAACCTGGCAGCAAATTCATCGCCACCTCGGCGCAGTTCCCCCGTGACCAGATCCGCCTCGCCCTCGGCGTGGCCCTGGCGAAGAAGTGGGGGGCGCAAGTCCCTGCGGCCATCCCGGTGGACATCGCGTTGATCGATCAGGCCAAGGCCAAAGACTTCAGTTGGTAGGTGCCCCCGCGCCTGGCGCAACACGCCGGGCGCGGTCATTGGTGTGCATCAATCGAAGGATGAGGGCGGCGGCATGAGCAGTCTTTTGAAGTTGGAAAACATCTGTAAATCCTACCCCGGCGTGCAAGCGCTCAAAGGTATCGACCTGGAAGTGCAGCGCGGTGAAATACACGCCTTGCTCGGTGAGAACGGCGCGGGCAAGTCGACCCTGATGAAAATCCTGGTGGGCGTGGAGCATCAGGACCAGGGGCAGATTCTGATCGATGGCCAGGCGCAGCAGTTTGCGACCTACCACGACGCCATCGCCGCCGGCATTGGCATCGTGTTCCAGGAGTTCAGCTTGATCCCGTACCTGAATGCGGTAGAGAACATCTTCCTCGGCCACGAACTGGTCAGTGGCCTGGGCCTGCTGCGCAAGCGCGAGATGCAGGACAAGGCGCGGGCGTTGTTCGTGCGTTTGGGTGTGAGCATCGACCTGCAATGCCCGATCAAACACCTCAGCGTGGCCGAGCAGCAGTTCGTCGAAATCGCCAAGGCCCTGGCGCTGGATGCGCGTTTGCTGGTGCTCGACGAACCCACCGCGACCCTCACGCCGACCGAGGCCGAATTGCTGTTCCAGATTATGCGTGAACTCAAGCGCCAGGACGTGGCGGTGATTTTCATCTCCCATCACCTGGAAGAGATTTTCCAGGTCTGCGACCGCATCAGCGTGCTGCGCGACGGCTGTAATGTCGGGGTCACCGATGTGGTGGACAGCGACATCGATCGGCTGGTGGAAATGATGGTCGGTCGGCGCCTGGAGTGCAGCTTTCCGCCGAAGACGCAAAAGCCTCGCGGCCCGGTGCTGCTGGAGGTCAAGGACATTCAATTGACCCGCAACGGTCCGCACAATCATTTTGAGTTGCACCAGGGCGAGATTCTCGGCTTCGCCGGGCTGGTCGGCTCGGGGCGCACCGAACTGGCGTTGGCGGTGATCGGTGCCTTGCCGGTTGTTAGCAAGGACGTTCACTTGCGCGGGCACAGCGTCAGCCTGCGCGACCCTGCTCAGGCCCTGGCGCAAGGCATCGGCTTGCTGCCGGAAAGTCGCAAGAGTGAAGGGCTGATCACCGATTTCAGCATCCGCGAAAACATCTCGCTGAATAACCTGCAAAAGTACGAGCACTACCACCTGATTGATCAGGGCCAGGAGTGCAGCACCACTGAAGCCTTGATGAAGCAACTGTCGATCAAGGCCCCCAGCGGCGAGAGCCGGGTGTTCAACCTCAGCGGTGGCAATCAGCAGAAAGTCGTGATTGCGCGCTGGATCAACCACCACTGCGACATCCTGATTTTCGACGAACCCACACGCGGCATCGACGTCGGCGCCAAGGCCGAAATCTATGCGCTGATGCGTGCCCTGACCGAACAGGGTTACGCGATCATCATGATTTCCTCGGAACTGCCGGAAGTCATCGGCATGTGCGACCGCGTGGCGGTTTTCAACAAAGGCGCCATCGTCACAGTGCTGGAAGCCTCCGCCGTCAACCCGCAGGAAGTCATGCGCCACGCCACCGGGAGCCAGAATGAATACCTCCATTAATACCTTCGACCCATCGCGGCTGCGCTTTAACGTTGCGCGTCTGTCTCGTTCGCCTGCGTTCTTTCCCTTTGTCGGGCTGCTGGTGGTCACGCTGTTCATGATCTTCGCCAGCGACAAATTCCTCACCTCGGCCAACCTGGAGAACATCGCCCGGCAAGTGTCGATCAACGCGATCATCGCGGTCGGCATGACCTGCGTGATTCTCACCGGCGGCATCGACTTGTCGGTGGGGCCGGTGATGGCTTTGTCCGGCACGTTGACCGCCGGTTTGATGGTCGCCGGTTTGCCGCCCGGTCTGGCCATCGGCGCCGGGATGCTGGTGGGCGTGGCGTTCGGCATCGGCAACGGATTGTTCGTCGCTTACCTGCACATGCCGCCGATCATCGTCACCCTGGCGACCATGGGCATCGCCCGCGGCCTGGGCCTGATGTACACCGACGGCTATCCGATTTCCGGGTTGCCGGACTGGTTCGGTTTTTTCGGCCGCGAAAGTCTGTTCGGCGTGCAAGTGCCGATTCTGATCATGCTCGTGACCTACCTGGTGGCCTATGTGCTGCTGCAACACACGCGCATCGGTCGCTACATCTACGCCATCGGCGGCAATGAAGAAGCGGTGCGCTTGTCCGGGGTGCGGGCGCCGCGCTTCAAGTTGCTGGTGTACGGCATCAGTGGTTTGACCGCCGCCATCGCCGGGCTGGTACTGACCTCGCGCTTGATGAGCGGGCAGCCGAATGCCGGTGTGTCGTTCGAACTGGACGCGATTGCCGCCGTGGTGCTGGGCGGTGCGTCGATTGCCGGCGGGCGCGGGGTGATCCTCGGCACGCTGGTCGGGGCGATGCTGCTGGGCGTGCTCAATAACGGTTTGAACATGCTCGGGGTGTCGCCTTACGTCCAGAGCGTTATCAAGGGCGGGATCATCCTGCTGGCGATTTTCATCAGTCGCCAACGGCACAAGTAAGCACTTACAAAAATCAGTCATTTCCGCACGGCGTGAAAGCGCCGTGACGGGCTCTCTCATGCTCAAAAAAGGTTGGACATCATGGACAAGAACACTCAAGCCCAGATGCAAGCGGTTGTCTGCCACGGCCCGAAAGACTATCGCCTGGAACGCATCGGCAAACCGCAGGCGCGGCCCGATGAACTGGTGATCCGCATCGCGGCGTGCGGTATCTGCGCCAGCGACTGCAAGTGCCACTCCGGGGCGGCGATGTTCTGGGGCGGCGACAACCCGTGGGTCAAGGCGCCGGTGGTGCCGGGTCACGAGTTTTTCGGGTATGTGGAGCAGGTGGGCGAGGGCGCCGAGGAACACTTCGAGGTGCAGGTCGGCGACAAGGTGATTGCCGAGCAGATCGTGCCGTGCGGCAAGTGCCGCTTCTGCAAGTCCGGCAAATACTGGATGTGCGAAGTGCACAACATTTTCGGTTTCCAGCGCGAAGTCGCCGAGGGCGGCATGGCGCAGTACATGCGCATCCCCAAAACCGCCATCGTGCACAAGATCCCGGAGTCGGTGTCGCTGGAAGACTCGGCCTTGATCGAACCGATGTCCTGCGCCATCCACACCGTCAATCGCGGTGACATCCAGCTCGACGACGTGCTGGTGATTGCCGGTGCCGGCACCCTCGGCTTGTGCATGGTGCAAGTGGCGGCGCTGAAAACCCCGAAAAAACTGGTGGTGATCGACATGGTCGACGAGCGTCTGGAGCTGGCCAAACAGTACGGCGCCGACGTGGTGATCAACCCGTCCCGGGACGACGCCCGCGCCATCATCAACAGCCTCACCGACAACTACGGCTGCGACGTGTACATCGAAACCACCGGCGTACCGGCGGGCGTGACCCAAGGGCTGGAGCTGATTCGCAAGCTCGGGCGTTTTGTCGAGTTCAGTGTGTTCGGCGCCGAAACCAGTGCCGACTGGTCGATCATCGGCGACCGCAAGGAACTGGATGTGCGCGGCGCGCACCTCGGACCGTATTGCTACCCGGTGGCCATTGACCTGTTCGAGCGCGGCCTGGTGACCTCCAAAGGCATCGTCACTCACGATTTCCCGCTCGACGATTGGGAAGAGGCGTTTGCCCTGGCCAACTCGGTGAAGTCGATCAAGGTCCTGTTGAAGCCAGGCCAGTAAGGCGAGGGGAAGGCTATGGAATACGTCATTGGCGTGGATATCGGTACACAAAGCACCAAGGCGTTGTTGGTCGATGGCCAGGGACGGATTGTCGCCCAGCACAGCCAGGGTTATCGGGTGGATACACCGAAAGTGCGCTGGGCCGAGCAGTGGCCGCAGGTCTGGCTGGATGCCGTGGAAACGTGCGTGGTCGGTTGCCTGCAAGGCGCCGGCGTGCCGCGCGAGCACATCAAGGCGCTGTGCATCAGCAGTTTGTACGGCGGTTCGGGGATTGCCGTCGATGCTGACGTGCAACCCCTGCACCCGTGCCTGATCTGGATGGACCGGCGTGCCGGCGAGCAAGTGGAGTGGGTGCGGGAGAACATCGACCTGGAGCGGCTGTTCCAGATCACCGGTAACTCGGTCGACAGTTACTACGGCTTCACCAAGATGCTCTGGCTCAAGCAACACCAACCGCAGGTGTGGCGCCAGACCCGCTATCTTCTGCCGCCCAACAGCTACATCAACCATTGCCTGACCGGCGAACTGGCGGTGGACCACAGTTCCGCCGGTAACATCGGCGGAGTTTACGACTCGGCCGCTCGTTGTTGGTCGGTGGAAATGCTCGAAGCGCTGGGCATCGCGCCGAGCCTGATGCCCGAGCGCTTGTTGTATTCCGGTGAAGTGGTCGGGGGCTTGCTGCCGGAGTGGGCCGAACGCCTGGGCTTGCCGACCGGGATGCCGATTCTGGCCGGTGGCGTGGATGCCGCGATGGCCACGTTGGCGGCGGGCGTGACCCAGCCCGGCAACCATGTGGCGATGATTGGCACCAGCATGTGCTGGGGTTATCTAAACCAGCAGGTCGATGCCCGGCATGGACTGGTGAGCATGCCCCACGTCTATAACGGCCATCGCGACCTGTACATTTTCGGTGGCGCGATTACCGCCGGGGCGTCGGTCAACTGGTTCCGCGAGCAGTTCTGTCAGGCCGAAGAACTGCAAGCGCAACGCAGCGGTGAAGACAGTCATTGGTTGTTGGAGCAGCAGGCGACGAAGATTCCGCCGGGCAGTGAAGGGCTGCTGTTTCTGCCTTATTTGATGGGTGAGCGCAGCCCGGTGTGGGACGACCGCGCCAGTGGCAGCTTTGTTGGCCTCAATTTGTTTCACAGCCGTATCCACCTGTACCGCGCGGTGCTGGAAGGGGTGAGTTTTGCCCTGCGCCACAACATCGAGGCCGGCACTCGCGGCGCCCATTCGCTGGACCCACGGCTGATCGTGGTCGGCGGCGCCAGCCATTCCGATTTGTGGATGCAGATTATCGCCGACATCACCCACTACCCGGTCTTCACCATCGTCCAGGAAGTCGAAGCGGCCCTCGGCGCGGCGTTGCTGGCGGCCCACAGCGTCGGTTTGGTGGATGACCGGCAAATGGATCAGGGCTGGGTGCAACTGCAGAAACGGGCGGAACCGATCGCCGGCAACGTTGCCGCGTATGACCAGGCCTTTGCCGACTACCTGCGCCTGTACCCGGCGCTGAAACCGATCATGCACAGCCTGCAACAGCACTGAGCCACGGAGAACACACATGAGCGGGATCAGCTTCGATTTCAGCCAGCAACGGATTCTGGTCACCGGCGCCAGCAGCGGCATCGGCCTGGAAATCGCCTGTCAGTTGATGGCGTGCGGTGCCCAGGTGTTTGCCTTGGGCCGCAATCTTCAGGTGTTGCAGCAGTTGCAAGCCGACGGCTGCGAGGTGCTGGCGGTGGATGTGGCCGACAGCGCGGCGCTGGAACAGGCCCTGGAAACATTGCCGGTGATGCACGGCTTGGTTAATTGCGCCGGTATTTCTCTGCTGGAATCTGCCCGGGGAATTACTGCCGAAGGGTTCGACCGGGTGATGGCCGTGAATGCCCGGGCGGCAGCGTTGATTGCCAGTCGTGTGGCGGCGGCGATGATCGATGCGGGCGAGCAGGGCAGCATCGTCAACTTGTCGAGCCAGGCCTCATTGGTGGCGCTGGATGATCACCTGGCCTATTGCGCGTCGAAAGCGGCGCTGGACGCCATGACCCGCGTGCAGTGCGCGGAGTGGGGTCGGCACGGGATACGGGTCAACAGCGTCAACCCGACCGTCACCCTGACGCCCATGGCAGAGGCCGCATGGGCGCAGCCGGCCAAACGTGATCCGGTGCTGGCGGCGATCCCGCTCGGGCGATTTGCCGAGTCGGCGGAAGTGGCGCTGCCCGTGCTGTTTTTACTCAGTGCCGGTGCCAGCATGATCAGCGGTGTCAGCCTTGCGGTGGATGGTGGCTACACCGCGCGCTGACGGTCCGGACGTCGTCATGTTAGCCTTCGGACTCCCGCCTCGACTTCAGGCCAGCCAAAGCGTTTCGATGAGCAAACAGAAAAGCGTCACCATCAGCGACATTGCCAAACGGGTCAACATGACCACGATCACGGTGTCCCGCGCGCTGAACAACCCGCATCAGGTCAAGGCTGAGACGCTGGCGCGCATCCTTGAAGTGGCGCGTGAACTCGATTACGTGCCCAATACGTTTGCCCGTAGCCTCAAACGCGACGAAAGCCTGATTATCGGGGTGATTACCGCGTCCGTGGACAACCCGTTCTACAGCGAGATGATCAAGGCGATTTCCCGCGAGGCGAAAAAGCACGGCTACACCATCATGCTGGTGGACACCGACAACCTTCCGGAAATTGAAAGCAAAGCGGTGGATACGTTGCTGGGCTACCGCGTGGCGGGGATCATCTTGTCGCCGGTGTCGGACGAGCCGAAGTACCAGCCGGATTACCTTGAGCGGCTGGCCAACGGCAAAACACCGGTGGTGTTGCTTGATCGCACGATTCACGACAGCCCGTTCAGCCGGGTTGTGCTCGATAACTACCACAGTGGTTACAAGGCGGGGCAGTACCTGTTGCAGCAAAACCCCGGGATCAAGCGCCTGTTGGTGCTGACCGGCCCCCAGCATTCGCGGATTACCGAAGAGCGTCTCAAGGGATTACACGCCGTACTTGGCGTACAACCCTCGATGCAGATCGACATTTATCCCGGTGACTACACCCTTGAACCTTCCTTCGAAAGCACCCTGGCTTACCTGGAAAACGGCACGGCGCCGGACGCAATCATGGGGTTTAACCAATTGATCACCATGGGCGCGCTGAAGGCATTGCGGGCCAGGAAAATATCCCATGAAGGCATCACCATCTGTGGCATCGATCGTTTGCCGTTTGCCGATATTTTCGGTGTGCCGATTGCGTGTGTCGCTCACGATGCGACCCTGGCGGGCAGTAGCGCTGTGCGCGTATTGCTGGATCACCTCGAACATCCGACCAGGCCCCGGGACAAGGTCATCATCAGTGGTGAACTGGATGATGCTTACTGAAGGCATTCAACGGATCCTCACCGGTCGCTGGCACCTGACGACTATGGCGCAGAGCCGACACATCCGGTGCTAGGGCATGTCTGACGGTTATAAGGGAAATGCTTTGTGTGGACATTTGCCCAAGGTGTCATGACCGGGCCTGCCGAGCCTCCGCCCGCACCACCATCCAGAGCCCGATCCCGGACACCGCCATCCCCGACACCATCTGCCACGACAGCGGCTCGTCAAACATCGCCCAGGCCCACAGCATCGTAACCGGCGGGCTCAGGTACAACACGCTGGCGACTCGGGTGGCGGTCGCGCGGCGCAGGCACAGCCAATACAGTCCATAGCCGCCCATGGTCGACAATCCCACGGTCCACAACACGCTCAGCGCAAACCCGGTGCTGGGGATCGGCGCGAGGCTGCCCTGTGTGCCCTCGACGAGGGCGAAGGCGACGCTCGACACACAGCATTGCAGCCAGAGATTGGGCAGTAGATCCAGCGTTTGCGAGGCGGGTAAATGCTTCTGCCACAGCGTGGCGACGGCGAGGGACAGCATGCCGAGCAACGGCAGGCCATACGCCCATAAAGGCGCGTCGCCCCACGCCAGCGCGCCATGCGTGACCACCACAACCCCAATCAGGCCGATAACCAGTCCGGCCCAGACTGGCCAAGCCAGTCGTTGCCCGAGCACCACCGCGGCCAGCAACGCCATGCCCATCGGCAACAGATCGGCGAACAGCGCGGCGAGGCCTGCCGGCACGCCCAGGGCGATGCCTTGCGTGACGCCAGCCAGATAACCCGCCATGGCCAGCAAGCCAATGCCGGCATTTTTCAGCAGGGCGGGCAGGGAGGTCCGGCGCAATGATTGAGCGACGAAGGGCAACAGGATGAGCGTGACCACAACGCAGCGCCAAAACACCACCAACAAGGCCGGCGCGTAATCAATCGAGAAGCGCGCGCCGACAAACCCGGAACTCCAGGTCAGCAGCAATCCGGCCTCGAGTATCGGTAGCGGCATCGTCCGGCGCCAGTTGGAGGTGGTTTTCGAGTGGCAAGCGATCGGTGTGGGCTGGTTCATTGCCACAGGCTACGAAACCGGCCTAATCTAATAAATCAAAATATAGTGCAGCAGTCCTTCACGAAGATGGAACCATGACAGCGATCCTCGATATCGAGCTGGTCCGGACGTTTCACGCCGTGGCGCGGATCGGCAAATTCAGTGCGGCGGCCGAACAGCTGCATAAAAGTCCGGCGGCGGTCAGCGTGCATATCCAGCGGCTGGAGGCGGTGGCCGGTGGCCGTTTGCTCAACCGCGATAATCAGTCCGTCTCGCTGACGGCATTGGGCAAGCGGCTGCTGGTATCCACGACAGAACTGTTGAGCACCCATGACCGGGTATTGGCCGACTTGCACGGCACCCATTTGGCGGGACGCATTACCCTGGGCGTGCCCGACGAATACGCCGTCCACGTTATCCGCGACATCCTGCCGACCTTCGCGGCCGCCTGGCCCAACGTGGTGCTGGAGCTGAAGACCGCACCAAGCTACGCGCTGCGGGAACAGGTTCAGCGAGGCAAGCTTCAGGCCGCGGTGATTGCCCAGCCCAAGGGGCAACTGAATGACGAAGCCCAGGTGCTCGTCTCCACGAAACCCGTCTGGATAGGACCGGCAACGGCCATGCTTGCGCTGACTGATCCACTGCCATTGGCCGTACACGCCGCGCAATGCCCTTATCGGCAAGCCATGTTGGAGTCGCTCAAGCACAGCGGCCGCCGGTCGCGGGTAGTGCTGGAAAGTCCGTCCAACCAGGCGATCAAGGCCTGCGTGGAGGCCGGGCTGGCGATCAGTCTGATCGACCGCGCGATGGTGACGGACAACATGCAGATCCTCGACGGTTTGCCCGACATACCGGAGCATGAGGTGGTGTTTATGCGTTCGGCGTCATCACAGGGCGATGAGGCGGTGAACGTGCTCGCCCAGGCCATGCAGCACTATTTTCGGCTGTAAAAATGACTCAACCCAACACCTGCTCACCGAGCAGAATCACCGCAATGATGATCATCGCCGCGCCCGAGAAACGACTGACGATACGAGCCGCCGCCGGGCGTGCCTGCAAGACCGCTTGAGAACCAAACCCCACCAGCAAATAGATAACACCACAGCTGACCGTATGGACGAGCCCCAGCGCAATCATCTGCATGGGCACCGTCCACGCAGCGGTCGCGTCGGTAAATTGCGGCAACAGCGCCAGGAACAGCAGGAACACTTTCGGATTCAGCCCGCTCACGCAAAGGCCCTTGAGCGCCCAGCGCTTCCACGAGCCCGACGCCTGACTGCCATCGGCGTGCGGCGTAGCGGGGCGTGCCAGCATGTTGATGCCCAGCCACAACAGATAACCGGCCCCGGCAACCGTCAGCACCGACAGGGCCACGGGGTGGTTGGCCACCAGCGTGCCGACACCACCGGCGACGATCACAGTTGCCAGCAAATGACCGGACAACAGGCCGCCCACGGCAGGTATCACGACCCGCCCCTTCAACCCCGCCGAAATCGCGTAGGCCCAATCGGCGCCCGGGGTGATGACGAACAGAATCGACACCGCCCAGAAGGCCACGAAAATACTCAAGGTCATGGGTTCATCCACCCTTGCTGATGACGCAACACGCTCTCCATCGTCTTGCTCCGATCAAGATTGAATGGAGGAAGAATAATGAAATGTTGTTAGTATTTATTTCCAAAGATGGTTATGAGAATGCTGGATAAGGGGAGATTTTTCCAAATGGACAGGACTGATCGAAAGATTCTTTCCGAGCTGCAAAAGGACGGCCGACTTTCGGTTACCGAATTGGCCGACCGCGTGGGGCTGAGCCTTTCCCCTTGCCATCGACGCGTGAAGGCATTGGAAGAGTCAGGTGTGTTGCTCGGCTATCGCGCACAACTGGACCCGACGGCATTGGGCCTCAACTTTTCCGCGATGGTGTTTGTCACGCTGCGAGAGGGCAACGGGCAGGCCGTCGAGGCCTTCGAGACGGCGCTCGTGGACATCCCGCACGTGGTCGATGCCCAGAGGTTGTTCGGGGAGCCGGACTACCTGCTGCACGTCATTACCCAGGACTTGCCGGCGTTTCAACGGCTCTACGATGACAGCCTGTCGACACTGCCCAACGTGCAGCGGCTGACGTCGACGCTGGTGATGAAACGCGTCATTCAGGACCGACCGCTGCCGTTGTGATCGGAAGCAACAACGTCACTGTTTCGGCGGTTGTGCCTTGTCCGTCGTTTCGGTTGAGGAGTCGGCTTCTTTTTCCATGGATTGCGAGTCGGCGCCGGAGCTTGAACCTGACGCTTCCTCGCCCTTTTTGTTGGCCTTCTCGTCGTTGGATTCAGCGGTGGCCGGGGTGGCGGATTCTGCGGCGGTCTTCTCGGCGGCCAACGCGACAAGGCTGCAGGGCATCAGCAGGCTCGCGAAGGTGAGCGCGGCGATTGTTCTGTTCATCGTTTTATCCTCCAGCGAGGGGTACACAGCGTTGGAAGAACAGGACGGGAAAAGGTGCTAAGCCACTGACGAGCGGCAGAAGTCGCACGAACATGGACAGAAAACGCGCCCTACGGCCCCATCGCGCAGGCATTTTCAACCCTCGGCCACTTGTCATATTCAGTCTCACTTCGTCGCAGATAGTAGCCAGCCCAACGCGTTTCCAATGAGGCTGCCCCGTGTTTCAACGTCTTCTGTGTTCGCTGTCCGTTTTGAGCCTGTCCATCGCCGCCGCCCAGGCTGCCGAGAGCACTGCCCTCGATACTCCGCACCTGCGCAGCATCGACAATTTCCGTGATCTGGCCGGCACCACCACCGCGTATTCCACGGCCCACGACGGCACGATGCGCAGCGGTGTGTTCTACCGCTCCAATGCGCTGACGCCGTCGGCGGCGGATCTGACCACGTTGAATGGCCTCGGCATCAAGGCGATCTACGACCTGCGCACGCCGAGTGAGATCGCCGGTACGCCCGATACGCTACTCACCGGGGCGACCTACGAGAACATCGACATCATCGGCAGCACCACGTCCGGCGCGAACATCACCACGGTCTCGTTCAAAAGCACCGCCGATGCCATCGCCATGATGCAGCAGACCAACCGAGCGTTCGTCAGTGATGCGGGGATGCGCAGCCAGTTCACCCGGTTGTTCAATGAACTGGCGAGTGTCGACGGCGCCGCGCTGTTCCACTGCACCGCCGGCAAGGACCGCACCGGTTGGACCGCCGCTGTATTGCAGAGCATCGCGGGTGTCGACAGCGCCACCATCATGAGCAACTACCTGGCGACCAACGACTACACCGCCGCGCGGGTGGCCGCGACCCTCAAGGCGATGCCGGCGAGCATGGCAGCGGTCTATGCGCCGCTGCTCGGGGTCGAGGCCAGCTATTTGCAGGCGGGTTTGGACCAGGTCACCGCGCAATACGGCAGCATGGACAATTACCTCAAGCAAGGCCTGGGCCTGTCCCAGGAAACCCTCTATGTGTTGCGCGGCAAAATGGTCGAATACAACAGCCTGCCGGGCCAGGCCGGCCTGATCGGCAACGCCGCTGCCGGCGCGCAAGTGTTGCAGCAGCTGCAGAACAGCAACCTGTCTGGCACCTACAGCGCCTACAACTACTATCTGCAATCGGCCATCGATGCCGGCAGCCTCGGTGGGGTTGAATCCACCGTCGGCGGCCAGGTGCATGCGGACGCCGCCAGTTATCTGCTGCGTCAAGGTGCGATGATCGACCAGGCGTCGGCGCCGTTCAGCAGCGGCACGGACCTCAAGGTCGGCCAATACCGGTTATGGAGCACCGCGCTGGCGGGCTATCTGGGCACGGACGGCTCGGCCCACGCCGCCAGCAGCAACGAGCACAGCCAAGGGTTGATGGTTGGCCTGACCCAGCGCTTCTCCGAACAATTCAGCGCCCATGCCGGCTTCGGCTACAGTCGCGGTAACGTCGGCGGGGCGGGCGGCGAGGTGGATACCGACCTGACCTTTTTCAGCGTGGGTGCGCGTTATGCGCCGGGCGGTCTGGAACGCGGACTATTTGTCGACGCCGACGTCAATGCCGGTTGGCTCGACTACGACAGCAAGCGCGACCTCGGCGGTGGACTCGGTTCGGCCAAGGGCGACAGCCATGGCAATCTCAGCGGAGCCAGCCTGGCACTGGGCTACCGTTTGCCGGTGAGCGGCATGATCCTCGAACCGAGTCTCGGTGTGCGCGTCAGTCATCTGGATGTGTCGGGCTTTCAGGAGAAGGGCAGCGAACTGGCCCTCGATGTCGATGGCCTCCAGGCCACCCGCCGCAGCGCCGTGGCCAACCTCAAGGCCTCGTTCGCACCGATTGGGATGGGCGCCTGGAGCCTGGCGCCGGGTGTCGAAGTGGGTTACGAGCATGTGCTGGGCGATCACACCGTCGACAGCGAAGGCCACTTGCTGGGCCTGGACATCGAACAGCGTGCCGCCTTCGACAACCGCGATCAGTTCACCGGCCGCGTTAATCTCATGGCTAACCTTGGCGCGCTGAGCGTGGGTGCTGAAGTCGGCGCCAGCGGCGGAGGTGACAGCCACGGCTTCAGCGGCGGCCTCAAGGCCAGTTATCTGTTCTGATCAACACCCAAACTGTGGCGAGGGAGCTTGCTCCCGCTGGACTGCGCAGCAGTCCCCTGCTTTTCAGATAGAGCAGGGGGCCGCTTCGCGACCCAGCGGGAGCAAGCTCCCTCGCCACAGGTTGCTCGTCGTGTTCAACGCCGGTTTTTCAGGCCGTTTTTCGCCTCCGCCGGGCTGATACCGTAAGCGCTCTGGAAGTACTGGCAGAACCTGCCGACATTGCTGAACCCATATCGCACGGCCACCTCGGTCACGGACATCAACCCACCGTCCGCCAGTGCAGCATAGGCGCGCTCCAGACGCACCTGCCGCTGATAAGCCACGATCGACATCCCCATAAATCGCCGAAACCCCTCCTGCAAAGCACGCTGGCTGACGTTGCTCAGCCGCGCCAGCTCCGTGCCGCTGACCAGGTTGTCGGGATGTGCCTGAATGTACTCGACCGCCCGCTTCACATGCCGTGGCGCAATCAGCGGCTCAGGGCGGCGAAGGGCTTGGCTGAAGTTGTGCGGCCAGGCCTCCAGCACCGCGTCCACCAGCATTTCCCGAAGGCGCGAGGGCATCAGCGTGCCGGCGTTGATCAGCAGGTCGAATTCGGTGCCCGTGGCCAGATCGATCAAAGCCTTGATGCCCTGGAAGGCCGGGGAATCCAGATCCACCTGCGGCTCGAAAATCAGCTTGTTCAAAATCGGCTTGCCCAGCAGCGTCGACAGGCGTTCGGTGATCAGCCCGCGCCGGATCGAAATTCCGTGCTGCGCATGGTTGTCGATAAACCGCATCGAGCGGATATCCGCCTTGTCGATCGCCAGCCCAACGTGGGCAACGCCTACGGACTCGGTGCGGTGGTTGAAGACAATCGTGCCGGCGGTGGGAATGACGAAGGTGATTTCATCCACGGGATCGGGAAAAGCCACCGTGAAGTCGCCTCGATAATGCATGCGGCGAAAACTCACGCCTTCGTGCCGGCCGTAGACCCCTCCGATGATGATGTGCCCCGGCGGGGGCGGCGTGTCGGCGTAGCGGTTGCCGAACATCTGCGAGAACAGCGCACCGAAGTCGTCGCAGCGCATGTCGTTGGACCTGAGGATGATTGACTGGCGTGTCGAAGTTGAGAACACCTTGAGGGGCACCTCGGGCAGGGCAATTGGGGGCAGGGCGGGGAAGTTAGCAGGCGGGCGTGACAGGTGTGTGACGGGGGTTGTTTGGGCTATTTTTAACAGGCCCATCGCATGATTTCAGAGGAGACGCAACATGGACCGATTCACTGGCGGTTGCCTGTGCGGCAATGTCCGGATCGAGGCATCGGGCCGACCCTACCGCGTCGGCCTGTGTCACTGCCTCGACTGCCGCAAGCACCATGGCGCGCTGTTTCACGCCTCGGCGATTTTCCCTCAGGACGCGGTGACGATCGAGGGCGAAACCCGCGACTACGCCGGACGCTGCTTCTGTCCGCGCTGCGGCTCGTCGGTGTTCAACCGCAGCGCCGACGAAATCGAAGTCAACCTCGGCTGCCTGGACGCGCCCGACCAACTGACGCCCACCTATGAAAGCTGGACGGTGCGTCGCGAGGCATGGTTGCCGGCGTTTCCGCTCGCGCGGCGGTATGCGCAGGATCGGGAAGGCACGGGGCGGTTTGAGGAATGAGTGATGCGCACGCGTCATTGCACCAGGTAAGCGGCCTGTGAATCATGCAGCGGGTGTGCCAGTTTGAGGGCCTGTTGGATGACTCGCCGTTCCTCGCTTGTTAGCCGCTTCCGGCCCATCTCATGGAAGGTGCCACCGGGGTCGATGTGCACTGAAAAGAGCCCGATCAGCTCGTCGCCGGATTCCTCGAGGATCAATTCCAGGTGCGCCTCGTTCGAGGTGTTCGCCGTTAAATAGGTGAATCCTTCAACGACCGCACGACCACACCAGTGCAGCTCATCCCACGCCAAAAAACTCCCTTGCGCGCTGCCAATGCCTTGCAGATTCCAGGACGTCGAACCCTCCCGAGATGCTTGCAGCGCCGGCAGCAATCGTTCGCAGGAGAGGATCTCGAGTTCGTACTTGCGGTCGCTATCTGGAGTGGAATGCGGGGACGCATGAGCGGCGCCGACAACGTGTGCTTTCAAGAAGTGGCTTTGAGCAATTTCGGACGGTTGTTCACTCCAGCCATTCAAGTCGGACACGGGCGGGCACCAGATCAGCAGAATGGTTGCACCGGCTTCCAGGCGGTCGTCGCGATCAAAGAACGCGAATGTCTTTTGACCAACGGCCGGCACGATATCGTTGAGGTGGATGACCGGGGCGCTGTAATCAACGCCTGAATCCAGCGACCAGAACCTCGGGCGGTAGATTTTTATTTGCGCTGCTCGGTCACATGCCTCAGCGCTCATTAACCACCGCCGTGCTATCGCGCAACGTCACTTCAAACGGCAACACCACGTGCCGTTGGGCAATCGGTTTTTTCTCAATCAGGGCAATCACCATCTCGACGGCTTTCTGACCGAAGGCTTCGGCGGGCTGGGTGATGGTGGTCAGGGGCGGGTCGCAGTACGCCGCGAACGGGATGTCGTCGAAGCCCACCAGCGAAATGTCCTCGGGGACCCGTAAGCCCTGTTGCTTGATTCGTTTCAACGCGCCGATGGCCATTTCATCGTTTTCGCAGAACAGCGCGGTGGGACGTTCGGGCAGCGCTAGCATCGCTGCGGCACCGTCATGCCCAGCCTTCAAGCTGAAATCACCGTGGCAGATCAGGGCCGGGTCGGACGCGATGCCGGCGTGGTGCAATGCGTCCTGATAACCGGCCACGCGGTCGCGGGTCAGCGGGCTGCTTTTCGGGCCTTTGATCAGGCCGATCCTGCGGTGGCCCAGTTCGAGTAAATGCTCGGTCATGGCCCTGGCGGCGGCGCGGTTATCGAGGCTGATGGTGGGATGGCGGCCACCCTGAATCACCTCGCAGGCGTTGACGATGGGCGGTAACTCGGCGTTGGGCAGGGGTGATTCAAACGGGTCGTAGGCGCGCAGCTGGATCACGCCGTCGGCCTGATGGGCGTACACCAGCGCGGCGAATTCCCGTTCGATTTCCTCCCGGCCCTGGGTGTCGCACAGCAGCAGTCGATAGCCGGCGGCCTGGGCGGCTTGTTGCGCGCCGCTGATCACACGGGCGAAAAAGATATTGGCAATGGCCGGCACCAGAATCACCAGGTTGCCGGTCCGGCGCGAGCGGAACTGCACCGCCATTTGGTTCGGCCGATACCCGGCTTGTGCCACGGCGGCGGTGACCTTGTCCCGCGTCTCGGGGAGCACGCGCTCTGGCGACGCCAGTGTTCTGGACACCGTGGCCACCGAGACGCCGGCCAGCCGGGCTACTTCACGGATATTGGACAAGCTCACCTCGATTTCGAACAGCGCGGCCGGCGAGCTTACCGCAGGTCGGCCTTGGGCTGAAATGTCCGGGATTTTTTAATCCGGGGTTTGACACCTCGCTTAACTCGGCCTAAATTTCGGCCACGATGTAACCGGTTACATCATAGCCAGTCTCCAGCCGCTTAAAACAGAGAAGAGTTGCGATGAATGTTCCAGTGGCAAAAATAAGAATGGGCTTTGTCGGGGGCGGCGAGGGCGCTTTCATCGCCCAGGCCCATCGGCAGGCCGCCGGGCTCGACGGGCGTTTCGAGCTGGTCTGCGGGGCATTCAGTCGAGATGCACAAAACAACCTGAACAGCGGTGCCGCGCTTGGTTTGCCTGCATCGCGCTGCTACAGCGACTGGCAGCAGATGATCGAGGCCGAGCGCTTGTTGCCCGCAGAACAGCGCATGGAACTGGTGGTGATCGTCACCCCCAATCACCTGCACGCGCCCGTCGCGAGTCAGGCGCTGAGCGCGGGTTTTCACGTGTTCAGCGAAAAACCTGCTGCACTGAATCTGGCCGAACTGCTGGCGCTGAAAGAGCACGTCATTCGCAGCCATCGCCTGTACGGCCTGGCCCACACGTACCTGGGTTACCCGATGGTCTGGCAGGCGCGGGAGATGGTGCGCAACGGCGTAATCGGTGCGGTGCGCAAGGTCATTGTCGAGTATCCCCAGGGCTGGCTCAGCCAGGATGTGGCCGGGCAGGGCAACAAGCAGGCCGAATGGCGCGATCAGCCGGAATTGTCCGGGTTGGGCGGCTGCATTGGTGACATCGGCACCCACGCCTTTTCCCTCGCGGAGTTCGTCGCCGATCAACCGATCCAGCAGCTGTGCGCGATGCTGGGCGTGCACATCCCGGGCCGGCAACTGGACGATGACGCCTCGATGTTGTTCAAGATGGCCGGCGGCGCGAGCGGCGTGTTGATCGCCAGCCAGGTCTGCGCCGGTGAAGAAAACCCGCTGAAGATTCGGGTCTACGGCGACAAGGGTGGGTTGGAATGGCGCCAGGAAGAACCCGCCAGCCTGATCCACCGCGCCCTCGATCAACCCCTGCGCATCTTGCGTTCCGGCCTTGGCCAGCCCTGGTTGTGCGCGGCCGCCACCCGGCGCATGCGCTTGCCTGCCGGCCACCCTGAAGGCTATCTCGAAGCCATGGCCAACCTCTACGGCGATTTTGCCAACGCTATTCGTGGCGAGGTCGCGGGCAACGACGCCCCTGGCGTGCCCGGTATCGAGGTGGGACTGCGCGGCATGGCCTTCATCGAAACGGTGATCGCCAACCATCGTGGCGACGCCAAGTGGACCGAATTGGTGTGCACCCCATGACGCTGGAGAATCTTGCCGTGAACGATCAACCCAAAACCATAAAAGGCCTGCGTGGCCCAGGGATTTTCCTCGCGCAGTTCATGTCCGACGAAGCACCGTTCGATAACTTGACCAACATTGCCCACTGGGCGGCGGCGCAAGGTTACAAAGCCATTCAATTGCCGACCCTCGGCACTCAATTCATCGACTTGGCGCTCGCCGCCGAAAGCCAGGATTACTGCGATGAATTGAAAGCCGTTTGCGCCCAGGCCGGCGTCGAGATCAGTGAGTTGTCGACGCACCTGCAAGGGCAACTGGTGGCGGTGCATCCGGCGTTCGACACGCTGTTCGATGACTTCGCCCCGGCCCATCTGCGCGGCCAGCCCCAGGCCCGAACCGAGTGGGCCATTGAACAATTGAAGTTGGCCGCCCGCGCCAGCCAGCGCTTGGGATTGAACGCCCACGCGACGTTTTCCGGTGCGCTGCTCTGGCCCTACATCTACCCGTGGCCGCAACGGCCGAGCGGTCTGGTCGAGCAAGGTTTCGCCGAACTGGCCAAACGCTGGTTGCCGATCCTCGATTGTTTCGAAGAGGCCGGGGTCGACCTGTGCTACGAAATCCACCCCGGCGAAGACCTGCACGACGGCGCATCGTTCGAGCGTTTTCTGGAGGCCGTTGATCATCATCCGCGCGCCGCCATCCTCTACGACCCGAGTCATCTGCTGCTCCAGCAAATGGACTACCTGGGCTTCATCGATCGCTACCACGAGCGCATCCGCATGTTCCACGTCAAGGACGCCGAGTTTCGCCCGGATGCGCGTTCGGGTGTCTATGGCGGTTATCAGGGCTGGGTCGAGCGGCCGGGACGTTTCCGTTCCCTGGGCGATGGCCAGATCGATTTCAAGTCGATCTTCAGCAAATTGACCCAATACGACTTCACCGGTTGGGCCGTGCTGGAGTGGGAATGTTGCCTGAAGGATTCGGCGCAGGGCGCCGCGCAAGGGGCGGCATTTATTGAGCGGCACATGATCAACAAGACGCAAAAGGCCTTCGACGATTTCGCCAGTGTGTCGGCCGATGAAGGTTTCAATCGACGATTGCTGGGGTTGCCCGACGCCTGATCACAACCTTGCGTGACCCGCTCTCCAACAAGAAAAACAATAAGAAGGTGACAGTTATGACCACGATGACCGCGCGATTGAGCGCCATGATGTTCCTGCAATTTTTTATCTGGGGTGGCTGGTTCGTCACCCTCGGTACGTTCCTGGCCAGTAACCTGGGCGCCAGCGGCGGGCAGATCGGCATGGCGTTCTCGACCCAATCCTGGGGCGCGATCATCGCGCCGTTTGTGATTGGGTTGATCGCTGACCGATTCTTCAATGCCGAGCGCATCCTCGCCGTGTTGCACCTGATCGGCGCCGTGTTGCTGTACCAGCTCTATCGCGCCCCGGACTTCAGTACGTTTTACCCGTATGTGCTGGCCTACATGATGATCTACATGCCGACCCTGGCACTGGTCAATTCAGTCGCGTTCCGGCAGATGAGCGACCCGGCCCTGGAGTTTTCCCGCATCCGCGTGTGGGGCACCATTGGCTGGATCGTGGCGGGCGTGGTGATCAGTTTTGTCTTCGCCTGGGACTCCCAGGCCGCCATTTCCTCCGGCGGGTTGCGCAATACCTTTTTGATGTCGGCGATCGCGTCGCTTGTGCTCGGGCTCTACAGCTTTACCTTGCCGCGCACCGCACCCCTGAAGCCTGAAGCGGGCAGTGGCGGCCTCAAGCAAATGCTCGGGCTGGATGCCTTGGGTTTGCTGAAAGATCGCAGCTACCTTGTGTTCTTTATCGCCTCCATTTTGATCTGCATTCCGCTGGCGTTTTATTACCAGAATGCCAATCCGTTCCTGGCAGAAATTGGCGTCACCAACCCTACGGCGAAAATGGCCATCGGGCAGGTTTCCGAAGTGCTGTTCATGCTCCTGTTGCCGCTGTTCATTCATCGCTTCGGCATCAAGATCGCGCTGCTGGTGGGGATGTTGGCCTGGGCCTTGCGCTACCTGCTGTTCGCCTACGGCAACAATGGCGACCTGGCCTTCATGCTGTTCACCGGCATCGCCCTGCACGGCATCTGCTATGACTTCTTCTTCGTCTCGGGCCAGATCTACACCGACGCCAAAGCCTCGGAACGCTTCAGAAGTTCCGCTCAAGGCCTGATTACCCTGGCGACCTACGGCCTGGGCATGTTGATCGGCTTCTGGGTCGCAGGGCAGGTGACCGACCACTACGCCTCGGCCAGCAGCCATGACTGGACAAGCATCTGGCTGTTCCCGGCAGGGTTTGCGTTGGCGATCTTTTTCTGTTTTTCACTGGCCTTCAAGGGGCGGCAAGCGGTGGCTGTGCAGTCGACCGTTTGACGATCGCCCCTGGAAATGGCCGCTCACTGTTTGCTTGATTGCTCTCTGATCTGCGTCAGGCTGAGTCGAGGGGTCAATGCTTCGGGGTCGACTCTGACTTCAATCAACGATGGCCGGGACATGGTCAGGCAGCGCTCAAAGGCGGGCGCAAAGTCGGAGGTCTCGGCGACCACTTCGCCATGCAATCCATAGGCTTGGGCCAGTGCAGCGAAATCCGGGTTGTGCAATTGCGTACCGGACACGCGCCCAGGGTAATTGCGTTCCTGGTGCATTCTGATGGTTCCGTACATGCCGTTGTTGACCACCACGAAAATCACATGGGCCCCGTATTGCGCGGCGGTGGCGAGCTCCTGACCATTCATCAAGAAGCAGCCATCCCCGGAAAACGAAACCACCACGCGATCCGGGCAGGTCAGTTTGGCGGCCACGGCAGCCGGCACGCCGTAACCCATGGAGCCGTTGGTGGGGCCTAACTGGGTGCGGTAATGGCGGAACTGATAGAAACGCTGAAGCCAGACGGCGTAGTTGCCAGCGCCATTGGTCAGGATCGCGTCATCCGGGAGCCGGCGATTTAACCACTCAATGATGTCGGCCATTTGCACTGGGCCAGGGGAGGGTGTGTGTTCCAGGTTTTGCAGATAATGCTGATTCAGCGCGCGCGTCCACTCACTGGTTTTTTGCGGGCTTGCGGGCGCCAGTCCTGCGGCGGCTTTCGCGAAACACGACATGCTGCTGTTGATCGCCAGCGCAGGCTGGTAGACCCGTCCCAGCTCTTCAATGCCTTGGTGAATATGAATCAGGGTTTGCCTGGGGACGGGAATATCCAGGGCCGCGTACCCGCCCGTCGAAACTTCCCCCATTCGCGAGCCGACGACCAGGAGCAGGTCAGCCTCTTTCACGGCTGACGACAACTGTGCGGACGCCGCGAAGCCAAGATCGCCGGCATAGTTGGGGTGTCGATTATCGAACAGGTCCTGACAACGAAAGGAGGCGGCCACCGGGAGATGTTGCTGTTCTGCAAAAAGGCGAATGTCCTGCACGGACTCGGCATCCCAGCCGCTGCCGCCCAACACCATCAATGGACGTTCCGATTGCTCAAGCAGGTGCTGCATGGCCGCCATTTGCTCGGCTGCGGGCGTCATCAACACCCGTTTGAACGCACCGGCATCACTGACCTCCGCCATTTCGGTCAGCACGTCTTCTGGCAGTGCGACCACGACCGGCCCCGGCCTGCCATTGACCGCTCGGTGAAACGCCTGGCTTACGAGTTCGGGAATTCTTCGGGGGTCGTCGATTTGTACGACCCACTTCGCCAAGGGGCCAAACATCTGGCGAAAATCAACTTCCTGAAACGCTTCGCGATACTGCTGATCGCGAGCGACCTGGCCAATGAAAAGGATCATCGGTGTCGAGTCCTGGAAGGCAGTGTGGACGCCAACCGCGGCGTTGGTTGCCCCTGGGCCGCGAGTCACGAAGCAGATGCCCGGCTCGCCAGTGAGCTTGCCGTAGGCCTCCGCCATATAGGCCGCCCCGCCTTCCTGGCGGCAGACGATCAGGTCGATGTCTTCTTGCACGTCATGCAATGCGTCGAGAACCGCCAGGTAGCTTTCTCCTGGAACACAAAAAGCCCTTTTGACGCCATGAATGCGCAAGGCATCCACCAATATCTGACCTCCGCTACGACGAGAAATGGTTTTATTCATTGTGATCTCCTGAGGCGAATGGTGAAGAGGAAAAGGGCTCACTTTCCGGCGGTTCTGACGCGTTCAAATGGAAGAGCAACGGGTAACGTCTGCGCCCGATTCTGAGCATCATCGCGTGGGGGGACAAACGATGATTGCTCAGCACTTCATTCCCTCAGCTATTGAAGTCGGACTGAATAATGGGACGTTATCCTTCGCTGGCCCAAACCCCGGTTGCCGCCGTGCGCCGGACATAATCGCCAAAGTCCCGCGCCGGCCGGCCCAACGCCCGCTGCACGCCATCGGCTACCGGCGTGTTGCGGCCATCGAGCACGGTGGTGAAGAGATACAGCACCAGGTCGATCACTTCCGCTGGAAGCTCTGCCTGTTCCAACGCTTGGCGATAATCGTCCGCCGGGACTGAGGCGAACTGAATTTCACGCTGGGTCTCACGGGCGATTTCCTCGACGGCTTCGGCAAACGTCAGCGCGCGTGGGCCGGTCAGTTCATAGAGTTGGCGTGAGTGTCCGGGTTGGGTCAGCGCCGCGACGGCGATTTCGGCAATGTCTTCGGCGTCGATGAAAGGCTCGGCGATAGTGCCCACGGGCAGGACGAGCGCCCCTTGCTGGATGGGTTCGAGGAAGTGCGCTTCGCTGAAATTCTGGAAAAACCAACTGGCGCGCAGGATCGTCCAGTCGACGCCGCTGTTCTGTATGACTTGTTCGGCCTGTTCAGCTTCGACCTCACCGCGCCCGGACAGCAACACCAGTTTACTGACGCCGCTGTTGACCGCTTGATCGGTGAAGGCCTTAACCGTTTCGAGCGCACCCGGGACGGCGAGGTCGGGTTGGAATGAAATGTACACCGCGTGAATGCCATCCAGCGCCGCTGCCCAAGTGCTTCGATCTTCCCAGTCGAAGGCGGGACTCGCCGCCCGTGAACCCAGGCGAACGGGCCGCCCGGCAGCTTGCAGACGCAGGGCAATTCGCCGTCCGGTTTTGCCGGTGGCACCGAGAATCAGGATGGTTTCTTGTTGGTTTTTCATCGTTTCATCTCCCTCGGGTTAATGTGAGTGATACTCACGTTAAAAAGATGATAGACCCTCATGTTTTGCTGTCAACGGGCAGAATTGCCAAGCCCGACGTACGGCAAATACCCCTGTAGGAGCTGTGGTGTCCATGTATCGGTCCGATGCTAAAGTGAGCCTATGTCATGTTCTCGTCCGGGAGATTTACCCCAGTGCCCAAGAAAACCCTCGAAGCCGTCGAACCGCCTGTCGCAGAGCCGACGCGGCGCACTCCCACGCAGCAGCGCAGCCGCGAGCGCCAGGAGCGGATTCTCGCCGTCGCCACTGATTTGATCGCGAGCAAGGGCAGTGACCAGGTCAAGATGAGTGAGATTGCCGAGCGTTCAGAGATCTCGATCGGCTCGCTGTATCAGTACTTTCCGGACAAGAGCTCGGTGATTCGCACGTTGGCCGAGCGCTACAACGTTGAAAGCCGTCGCTGTATCGAAGAGGCGCTGGTTGCCGTCGAGGACGCGCAAGGATTGCGAACGGCGTATTCCGAGCTGCTCGATCTGTATTACGAAATCGTTCTGGCGACACCGGCCATGCGTGATATCTGGTCCGGGATGCAGGCGGACAAACAGCTCATGGCGCTGGAGTTGCAGGAGAGTCGCGTGGCGGGCGGTTTATTGAGCGATGCGATGCTGCGGGTGTTTCCCGATAGCGATGCGCGGCAGGTCCGGGAATCGGCGTTCCTGATCTGGCATCTCGGGGAGGCGACCATGCGCCTGGCCGTTTCATGTTCCCCGGAGGAGGGACGTGGCCTGGTCGAGGCTTTCAAATCCATGTCATTGCGCGAAATCATGGCGCCGGGGGCCGGATCGAGTGAGTCTGATCCAGCCGCCGACGAAATCAGCTAAGCCAGATCATCGGCCTGGTGCCGCTCAGGCACCTGGCTCGCCTCGTCGCCCCACGTCCGGTTGACGCGTTGCCCACGGATGACCGCAGGCCGATTGGCAATCTCCTCGGCCCAGCGCTGCACATGGGTGTATTCGTGCGCCGACAGAAACTCGGCCGCCGAGTACACGTTGTCCCGCACCAGTTGGCCGTACCAGGGCCAGACCGCAATATCGGCGATGGTATAGGTGTCACCGGCCAGGTAGGGGCTTTCACCAAGACGACGATCGAGGACATCCAGCTGACGCTTGGCTTCCATGGTGAAGCGGTTGATCGGGTACTCGAGCTTATCCGGCGCGTAGGCGTAGAAATGCCCGAAACCACCGCCCAGGTAGGGCGCAGCACCCATTTGCCAGAACAGCCAGTTGAGGGTTTCGGTGCGTCCGGCCGGATCAGTCGGCAGAAAGGCGCCGAACTTTTCCGCCAGGTACAGCAGGATCGAACCGGACTCGAACACTCGGATGGCGGGTTCAACGCTGCGGTCCAGCAATGCGGGGATCTTCGAGTTCGGGTTGATCTCGACAAAGCCGCTGGAGAACTGGTCACCTTCGCCGATGCGGATCAGCCAGGCGTCGTACTCGGCGTCGGTATGCCCCAGCGCCAGCAGTTCTTCGAGCAGGATGGTCACCTTCACGCCATTGGGCGTGGCCAGCGAATACAGCTGCAACGGATGCTTGCCTAGGGGTAACGCCTTGTCATGGGTCGGCCCGGCAGTCGGGCGGTTGATGCTGGCGAATTGGCCCCCGGACGGCGCGTTATTTTTCCAGACCTTGGGCGGAACGTAGGACGCTTTGCTCATGAGACGAACCTTATCTAGTGTGCTTGCCGTGATCACGTGGACCGCGGATGGACAGTTCGTGGGGACAAGCATCATCCCCGTTGTTCGGCCACCAACAGCAACGACTGCGGCACAGGGCTTTGCGGGTGCTGCGGCTCCTGCAGGCCGGCCAGCCGAAACCCGGCCATGTCCAGCGCATTGAGCCAACTGGACAACGTGCGAAAGTACCACGGCATGGGTTGCCATTGCCCCTTGAACCCGGCAAAGGTCTCTTCCCGCCAGCCATCCTGATAATCGCCCGCCGCCACCGCCCACGGATGCAGGGTCTGGATCACCAGCGCGCCGCCCGGGGCGAGCAGGGCGTTCATCGCGGCGAGCAGCGGAATGATGTCCTGATGCAGCAGGGCGAAGTTGGCGCAGATCAAATCATAGCCACTGCCGATGTCCACCTGCGCCTCGACCAACTGTTTATAGCTTGCCACCTGCACCGGCTCAGACCCCGCCGCCCGCGCCGCCTCAACCAGCGTCCCATCGCCATCCACCCCGACCGCCTCGATGCCCCGTTTCGCCAGGGCCCGCAACAGCCAGCCTTCGCCGCAGCCCAGATCAAGCACGCGCTCGGGTTGCCGGCCGAGTATCGCCAGCAGGATAGCCTGGTCGGTGACCTGGACACGGCTTTCGAGCGTGCCGTTGCGGATGGCTTCGATCCAGGACTGGGCGTTGTGGTGCCAGCTCTGGAGAAGGGTGGATTCGGGGCTGGGCATTTCGATCTCCGGAGTCGGGGGGTGGATGGAAGGATAGGACAAGCGCTCTATTTGACGAACCTGAGGCACGCAAAACCTGTCTTGATGCGCAGCTGTTGTATAGGTTCGACGCTCTCTTGAGTCCCGGCTTTTTTGACGACGTTAATTCCGCAGTGATATTGGTCATTGGTGAAGATTGGCAGAAGGCCTGGCTTGGACTCACTCCAGGCGCCTGCTTGCACGGTGTAAATAGCGCCTGCCTGAGGGGTGAAGGAGAAGGGTATCCGGCATATCGTTCCTGCGACGACGTTCTCGTACGTCAATACCAACTCCTTACCCACGGCCACCTGCGATTCGATGAAGTCATCGGCCAGGGCATTCAATGACGAACCCCCCGCATAGCAACCCTTTTCATTGAAGGTTATGGCGTCCAGGCTGGTCCCGCGTGTGTATTTCAGGCGAACCGTGGCCGAGGGTTCATCCGGCTTGGGAAAGTCGTACGGCTTGCCCTGAAAAATTGAAGTACAACCACTGAGCAGTACTGCTCCAGCCAGTAACGCGCACAAACCAGACTTGCCATTGCTGTACATCAACCGCTCCTTTGATACCGGCGGACGTCCCTGAAAACTTCAGAGGCCGGGTGTTATTGAATGATGGCCTTATGGTACTTGATCTTGTGAAGGTCCAGTCAGCAGGGCAAAAAACACAGCAAAAACCCGCAACTCAGTGCGGGTTTTTTTTACGTATGAAAGACGCGCTATCCCTTACACGCCGGTAGCCAGTTTTCCCGTCGACAACCGACGCTTGTAGGCACTGTCCCGACTCGCCAACCAGAAATACAACGGCGAAGTCACCAGCAACCCCACCACCCAGGACAAGTCCGCGCCATTGATGTGCTCGGAAATCGGCCCGACGTACAGCGGTGTGTTCATGAATGGAATCTGCACGATGATCCCGATCACATAAGCCAACAGTGCCTGCGGGTTGTAGCGGCCATAGATCCCGCCATCGACGTGGAAGATCGAGTCGATGTCGTACTGACCTTTGTGGATCGCGTAGAAGTCGATCAGGTTGATCGCGGTCCACGGCACCAGGACCACCAGCAGTACCAGCACCATGTCGACGAAGTGGCCGATGAAGTCCGCCGAGGCACCGACGGCGGCGAAGCAGCAGGCGCCGAGGACGATGATCGAGAGCACGGCGCGGCTCTTGGCGGTGGGGATCCAGCGGTAGGCGAAGGTTTGGATCAGGGTGATCAGCGACAGCACGGCGCCGTAGAGGTTGAGGGCGTTGTGGCTGATGACGCTGAGCAGGAACAGCACCAGCATCAATGGGCCGATGGAGCCGGTGGCGAGTTTGACCGCGTCCATGGTGTCCATGCCCACGGGTGTGGCGAGGACGGCGACCGCGCCGAAGATGAACGAGAGGCTGGAGCCGAGCACGGTGCCCAGATAGGTGGTCCAGAACGTAGAGGCGACGGGGACGTCCGCCGGCAGGTAGCGCGAGTAGTCGGAGACGTACGGTGCGAAGGCGATCTGCCAAAGTGCGGCCAGCGATACGGTGGCCAGCCAGCCGGAGATGTTGAAGCTGCCGCGGGTGAGGAAGTCGGTGGTTTGCACGTGGGTGAAGATGTAGCCGAAGCCGAGCACGATGCCGGCACCGAGCACCCAGGTGCCGATGCGGTTGAGCACGTGGATGAAGCGGTAGCCGATGATGCCGATGATGCCCGAACCGAGGGCGCCGATAACGATGCCCACCGGTACCGGCACGCTGTCGACCACGCCGTGCAGGGACTTGCCGGCGAGGACGATGTTGGAGGCGAAGAAGCCGATGTACATGACCCCGGCGATCAGCACCACCAGCAGCGCACCGAGGGAGCCGAATTGGGCGCGGCTCTGGATCATCTGCGGGATGCCCATCTGCGGGCCTTGCGCTGAGTGCAGCGCCATCAATACGCCGCCGACCAGATGCCCGACCAGAATGGCGACGATGCCCCACACCAGGTTCAGGTGGAACAGTTGCACACCGAGGGCGCCGGTGACGATGGGCAGCGGCGCGATGTTGCCGCCAAACCAGAGGGTGAACAGGTCCCGGACCTTTCCATGGCGATCTTCCGGGGGAACGTAGCCGATCGTGTGTTTCTCGATCAGCGGGGCGGAGGTTGTTGCAGAGGTGACCATGACGAACTCCAAGGCAAAGTGAGTACGTGGACGTACTTCGGTGAGCGCCGCGTGGGCGACGCTTTTCTTGTTGGAGTGATGATGTGCAATGCACCGGGATAGATAAATTAGTAAGTTTGTTGCCTTAAACCTTAAAAAATATATGCCCGGGGTTTGGGTGGGTCCGGTATGTTCTGGGTGCGGTGTGTCTGGTTTCAGATCCGGCCGATGCTGAACCTGTAGGAGCGAGGCTTGCCCGCGAAGACGGTCTGACATTCAACATTCTTGTCGACTGACACACCGCTTTCGCGGGCAAGCCTCGCTCCTACAGGGCGTGTGTGGTGTGTGTTTTTCTGGAGGTCCGCATGGCCGCTTACAACCTGCGCCAGCTGCGCTATTTCGTCACCACCGCCGAGTGCGGCAGCGTGGCGGAAGCTTCGCGCAAGCTGTATATCGCCCAGCCGTCGGTGTCGACGGCGATCAAACACCTGGAAGAAAGCTTCGGCGTGCAGCTGTTTATCCGCCATCACGCCCAGGGTGTTTCGCTGACGCCCAGTGGCTCGCGGTTTTACCGCAAGGCGCTGGAGCTGTTGCGGGTCGCGCACGAGTTTGAGCAGAACGCGCTGGCGGACAATGACGTGGTGGCCGGGCAGATCGATATCGGCTGCTTTGAAACCGTGGCGCCGCTGTACCTGCCACGCTTGATCGCCGGGTTCAAGGAGCGCTGGCCGGGGGTGGAGATCCGCATTCGCGATGGCGAGCAGCAAGAGTTGGTGCAGGCCCTGACCGCCGGCAGCATCGACCTGGCGATGCTGTTCGAGCACGATCTGGACAGCACGATCGAGACCGTTTCCCTGATGCCGCCGCAACAGCCTTACGCCTTGCTGCCGGCGGACCACCGCTTCGCACAACAGGCAAAAGTGTCGCTGGACGACCTGGTGCTGGAGCCGATGATTTTGCTCGACGTGGTGCCGAGCCGAACCTACTTCGTGAGCATTTTCGAAGAGCGCGGGCTGACCCCGCACATCGTTTTCAGCTCGCCTTCGATCGAGATGGTGCGGGGCATGGTCGGGCGCGGTTTTGGTTTTTCGATTCTGGTGACCAAACCGTTTTCGCCGTACACCTATGACGGGCAACAACTGGTGTGCATCCCGCTCGCGGAAACGGTGACGGGCTCGGGGTTGTCGGCGGCGTGGCTCAGAAGGTCGCAACTGACCAAGCCGGTGCAGTTGTTCGTGGATTATTGCCAGGAAGAATTGGCCCGACTCTATACCTGACGGTCGGGCCCGACACTCAGCAAATCGACAGCAACATCCGTTGCAGCAGGGCATCGCAGCCGTGCAATTGTTCAACGCTGACAAACTCGTCCGGCTTGTGACCTTGATCCATGCTGCCTGGACCGCAGACCACCGTTGGAATGCCTACCGCATCAAACAGCCCGCCCTCGGTGCCGAATGCCACCGTCCCGAATTCCCGTGAACCCGAGAAGGCGGCGATCAGTTCAGCCGCTTCGCTGTGCGCATCGGTTGCCAGACCGGGATAGGCCGACAACTCACTGAAGCGGATGGCGCTGTGCTCGCTCACGGCGCGCATGCGTGGCAAGACCTGTTGCTCGGCATAAGTCTTCAGTTCCTGCGCCACATCGTTTGGATCAAACGAGGGCAGTGCGCGGACTTCAAAATCGAAACGGCAATCGGCCGGGACGATGTTCAACGCCTTGCCACCGGAAATCACCCCGGTTTGCACCGTGCTGAACGGCGGATCAAACCGCGCATCGTGATGCTCCGGCGCCTTGAGCCGCTGGCCAATCCGCCCCAGTTCACCGATCAATTCAGCGGCGTATTCAATCGCATTGACCCCTAGCGGCGCGTACGCCGAATGGCAGGCTTCGCCATGAATGTCGCAGCGCATTGCCAGTTTGCCCTTATGACCCAACACCGGTTTGAGCTCGGTCGGCTCGCCAATGATGCACAGCATCGGTTTGACCGGGCGCTGTTCCAGCGCTTTGAGCAGCGAGCGCACGCCAAGGCAGCCGACTTCTTCATCGTACGAAAGCGCGATGTGCACCGGCCGCTGCAACGTGGCCTTCACCAGCGACGGCACCAACGTGAGCACGCAGGCGATGTAGCCTTTCATGTCCGCCGTGCCGCGGCCGTACAGCTTGCCGTCGCGCTCGGTGAGTTCGAAGGGCGCCACGGTCCACGGCTGGCCGTCGACGGGCACCACATCGGTGTGCCCCGACAGCACGATGCCCGGCACATCCGCCGGGCCGATGGTCGCGAAGAGGTTGGCCTTGCTGCGCTCGTCGTTGTAGACCAACTCGCACGGCACCTCGAAGCGGGCGAGGTAGTCGCGGACAAACTCGATCAAGTGCAGGTTGGATTCGCGGCTCGTGGTGTCGAACGCCACCAACGTTTCAAGCAAATCGCGGCTGGTGCTCATCGGTCGTCTCCGGCGACGCCGTAGCCAGGGGATCTGTCGGGCGCAAGAGCGCGGTCGATGTAGTCCTGAAGCTGCGGGCGATAGGCGTCCCAGAGTTTTTCAAGTTGGCCAATCGGGTCTTCATCGGCCCAGTCCACCCGCAGGTTGACGATCGGCCAGGTCAACTCGCCGACCACCACCATCGCCGCCGAATGCACCGGCCCGGCTTCACCACCTGCCGCGATGGCCGCTTTCATCGCTGCCAGCAAGCGATCAGCCAACTGACCTTCACCTTGCTCGAAGGCGCGGACCATGGCCTCGATCACCGAACGATCCGCCAGCATATTGCCGGCCGCCACGCATTGTTCGCCGGATACGGCGTTGTGGGTGCCGAGGGTTTCCGAACCACTGAAATGCGCGGTGCGGCCGAGGTGGTCAATCGCGGTGACCTGGCGATATTGGCTGTAGCCGTTGCGGGTCAGGACTTTGTCCAGCGCATCCGCGGGCGCGAGGCCTTGCTCCATGAGCGCGAGGGTTTCCGGGCCGAGGGATGGCAGGGTGATGTTTTGCGTCGAGACCGCGCCGACGCCGGGCTGCAGCCACGGGCAGCGGGCGCCGACGGCGATGCTGGAGGAACTGATGGCAATGCCGAGCTGGCCGGTGTCGGGGCAGCGGGCGGTGATGGAGAAGGTCATGGGTTTTGCTCCTTGTCTGGCCTTGGAGAAAGTGTTGTTTGGGCGGACGCCTTCGCGGGCAAGCCTCGCTCCTACATTTGGAAAGCGTTCCCCTGTAGGAGCGAGGCTTGCCCGCGAAGGCCGCGCCTCGGTCGACCTGCGCTTACTCGGGAATCACTGCAATCACATCAATCTCCATCAACCACTGCGGTTGCCCCAACGCCGACACCACCAACCCGGTCGAAATCGGAAACACCCCTTTGAGCCACTTGCCGACTTCCTGATACACCGGCTCGCGGTAACGCGGATCAATCAGGTAGGTCGTGGTTTTGACAATGTGGCTCAGGTCGCTACCGGCTTCTTCCAGCAGCTGTTTGACGTTGCGCATGGCCTGTTCGGCCTGTGCACGCGGGTCGCCAAGGCCCACCAGCTTGCCATCGAAATCGGTGCCGACCTGGCCGCGAACATAGACCGTGTTGCCCGCGCGGACCGCTTGGCACAGGTCATTGTCCAGGCTCTGGTTCGGGTAGGTTTCCTTGGTGTTGAACATGCGAATACGGGTGTGGGTTGGCGTGGACATGTGAAGCTCCTGAACAAGAATTAAGCGCTGACGATGGTTTTGTGGGCGACCTGGGCGGCTTCGGCTTCGGCTTCACGCTGGTCGGCATCGCGGTAGTCGAGGTACGAACGCTGGATGGCGATGTGATCGGCGACGTACTTGGCGTCATGCCAGACACCCCAGATAAACGACGAGCCGCGACGGGACTGCCAGGGCAAGCCGAGGAAATACACGCCGGGCTCGCTCGATACGCCACGCTGATGCTGCGGCTTGCCGTTGTCGTCGAAGGCGTTGACCTTCAGCCAGCTGTAATCCGTGGCAAAACCGGTAGCCCAGATGATCGAAGTGACGCCGGCCTTAGCCAGATCGAGCTCAAGAACCGGGTTACTCACACAATCCGGGTCCGGGAAGGTATGCCGAGCTTCAGGTTCTTCCGGCAGGTCCAGGCCATTGCGCTCGATGTAGGCGTCGGCGGCATCGAGCAGCGCCTTGTAGTTTTCATCGCCGCGCGCCAGGTTGTCCGCCAGGTTGGGCTGGAAGGTCGCCACGGCGCCATTGAACGACTGGGTCAGGCCGACCAGGGTCATGCCGCGATGGGCCAGGCCACGGAAATCCACGGTGCGACCACCATGGGCGCCGCTGACCGCAATGGTCACGTGCTCGCGACCCGGCTTCATCGCCGCTTGATCCCATTCGCCGAGTACGCCCAGCCACCAGCAGAAATCCCGGTTGCGATAGGCGCGAGGAGGGCGGTCGTGCGCACCCACCGAGAGGTAAACCTTCTTGCCGGCGCCCTGTAATTCATCGGCGATCTGCACCCCCGACGACCCGGCGCCCACCACCAGCACAGCGCCTTCGGGCAGTTGCTGAGGGTTGCGGTATTCGGCGGAATGGATCTGGGTGAACGGCGCGTCTTTCGGCGCAATCGGCGGGATCACTGGACGCTGGAACGGTCCGGTGGCAGCCACCACGCGGTTGGCTTCGATCACGCCTTCGGAGGTTTCAATGGTGAAACCCGGGCGACCGACATTGCGCTCGACCTTCAACACGTCCACGCCAGTGCGGACCGGGGCGTTGAACTTCTTGGCGTAGGCTTCGAAATAATCGGCTACCCGCTCTTTCGGGGCGAAGCCGTCGGGGCTCAGATCGTCGAATTCCATGCCGGGAAAGCGATCGTGCCAGGCCGGACCATTGGCCACCAACGAATCCCAACGCCCGGTGCGCCAGCGTTCGGCAATCCGATTGCGCTCCAGCACCAGATGCGGCACCCCGAGTTTGCTCAAGTGTTCACTCATGGCCACGCCAGCCTGACCGGCGCCAACGATCAGCGTGTCTATTTTTATTGTTTCAGTGGTCATCTCTTTACCCTTCGAAGTGGGAGTCAGGTCGGTTATGGCCTGCCATCTCTTGGGTTCAAGACTAGGGTTCACCCCGGTATCGGTAAAATATTATTAAGCTGGGAACTGAGCATAAATAACGGATGCAGAGCGTTTGGCCCTGGCTTTAGCAGGCTGGAAGGGAGAGATTGAGCCATGAACAAACAAACACTCAGCGACACTTAACGCGCCTACATCGACTGTCTCAACCTTTTAAGGGTATCGACTACTTCACTTTCCAGTGACCGCCACCCGACTCGCAATCAATCCTGGCTTGCTCGAAGTGTTCTACGCCGTAGTAATAGGTCGTCACCTGGGCATTGTCGGGAATGTTCAGCGACTTGGCGTTTTTGTCCTTGCTGGTGGAATGCGGGTTGGCCAGGGATTCCTGGGTCAACGTGGCGATGCAGGTGGCCTGGTAATGATCGGCGCAGTGTTCGACCTTTTTCTTGGTGCTGCTGAGCATGTCCTTGCTCTCGTTGCTGCAGGACCAATCGATGGCATTCACCGGCATGCCTTCGTACTCATAGCAACTATGGGTTTCGACGGCAGGCACCGAAGGGCTCCCGGATCGGGTCAGCACGTCACAGCCTTCAGCCATGGCCCAGGCGGGACTCAGGCTGGCGATCAAAAGCAGAAGCAGGCATCTACTGTTCATCGGTGTTTCCTCTTCAGTGGCGCTCAACCCGATCAAGGATCAGCGCTTATGAAGTTTCGAAACGCGATGAGGTGCGGGGTTCAATTCGTTTTTGACCCGCGGTGGTGGCGCAGGCAGGAACACTTTGTGGCGAGGGGGCTTGCTCCCTCGCCACAGGGGGATAAGGCGCGATCAGGCTTTGCTGGCGGCCAGGTAAGCACCCAGTCGGCTGCCCATTTCAGCGCCCAAGGCCTGCAAGCCACTCAATGGGCGGACCATCACTTCAAATTCAACGATTTTCCCTTCTTCATTGAACCGGATCATGTCGATCCCTTTTAGCTCTTTGCCGCCGACCTGTGCGCTGAACTCGAGTACGACATTCAAACCATCCGCTGTCGCCAATTCGCGGTGGTATTCAAAATGCTCGAAGACATTGACCACGGTGTTCAGAATCATTGCCACCACGGCTGCGCCCGGATAAGGCGTGTGCGCCATGGGCGAGCGGAACACGGCTTTCGGGTCCAGCAATTCGGGCAAGGCCTGCAAGTCACCCTTGCGGATCATCTCGTGCCATTGCTTCAAGGAAGCTGCGGCTTTGGGGTGCAGGTTCAGTTCAGACATGTTCAGTTCCTTATTTTTGTTTGGGTCCGTAGAAACTCCGCCATCGCGGCAAAGCGCTGGCGTGTTTCATGTTCGAAAATACGATTGACCAGCGGATCCAGCAACCACCCCAGCCAGCGCGGCCGCAAACGGACGCTGAAGGTGTAGATCAACTCCGAGCTGTTGTCACTCAAGTCACGATGACGCATCGACGCCGCCCACCACGCAAACACGCCTTCCGGCTCGACCAACAGCGCTGCCGCGACTTGCCCGGGCTGAAAGTTGACGAAACGGGTGCGCATTGAGAAGTAACGCTTCCAGCCCCGGCCTTCATTGAAGGTAATTGCACCGATATAAGGACGAATGCCGCCACCCTCGACACCGGCGCGGGACAAGAGCGTGTCCCATTGCATGCGCACCGTGTGATTGTGGAAGGCTTCGAAGGCATCGGCTGCGCTGGCGGGCATGAGCAGGGTGATTCGATGTTGGGTCATCCGTCATCCTCGACGATTTTCGCCATCATGCCCCAGCGTGGAACCAGAATGATATGAACCGCCACCACCACGCCAACCAGAACGGCAGCAAGGCTAGAGGCCTCCAAAAGCGTCGGCAACCGGCCCTGAAACAACAAGCCCAGCACGCTGGCGAAGAGCGATTCCAGCGCGATCAGTTGCCCGGACAACACCATGGGCAGGCGCCGGGACGCGGCATTCCACGCCCAGGCGCCGGCGAACGAAGACATCACCGCGATCACCAGGGCCCAGACGTACAAGTGGCCGGCCACGGAAACGCTGAAGCCCAGGCTCGGCAGCTTGAGCAAGCCCAGTGTCTGCACCACCGGCAACAGGCACAAAGTACCTATGCTGGCGCCCGCCATCATCAGGCCTGTCCAGATCCCGGTTACGCTGGCCGGGAGTTTTTCCAGGGCCCTTTGGTTCAGCACGCTGAAGGCCAGCCACAACGCCACGGCGCTGATTGAAAAAACCAGCCCCAGCAGCCACGAGCCATGGTCTGCGGCGGGTTGATGGAGGCTGCTGAGGTTTGACAGCAACAGCCCACCGGTCAAAAAAGCCAGCGGCAGGGACAATCGGCGCCATTCAATGGTTTTTTTCGTGGCGTTGCCGAGCAGTGCCAGGAGCACCGGCACGATGCCGATAAACGCCGGTGTCAGCACCGGGCCGCCAAAAATCACGCCGGCCGCAATACAACTGCTGTAGCCCAGGTAGCCAATCAACCCCAGGCCTGCGGCAGTAAATTGCTGGTCGCGACGTAAGAACCGCAGTTGGGCGCGACAGAGCACCACCAGGCCGGCACCCAGCGCACCGGCGATCAGAAACCGAACGATCAACAAATCGAAGATGCTGTAGGCGCCGGTGACGTTGGGCGCTATGAAATTCAGCGCCCAGCTCAGGGTTGCAACCACGGCCAGGGTCACGCCGATGAAGATGTTTGCATGAGCAGAGGTCATAGCGTGGTGTCCGCGAGGTATTCAGTGCATGTTGCACAGCGTCGCCGGTGTGCTACAAACGAGTTCTCGGTCCTGGATGCATAACCTCAGATTATGAATACCCTTGGGAAGTCATTGCCGCCACTCGCCAGTTTGCTGCCGTTTGAAGCAGCGGCCCGACTGGAAAGTTTTTCAAAAGCCGCCGATGAGTTACACATCACGCAAGCGGCGATCAGCCGCCAGATCCGCGGGCTTGAAGATAATTTGGGGCTGAAGCTCTTTTGCCGACGCAATCGCGCGGTGTTCCTGACGGAGGAGGGGCGTGAGCTCGGGCGCGTGGTCAGCAGCGCGTTGCAAAGTATCCGCGACAGTGCAGTAACCCTGCGTGAATCACCGCGCAAAAACCGCGTCGTTTTACTCTGTCAGTTGTGCGAAGCGTTCTATTGGCTGATGCCGCGCCTGTCGACGTTCCACCAGCAATACCCGGATATCGAGATCCAGGTCGCGACCTCCACCCGACCGCTGACTGAATTCAACGAGCACTTCGACGTCGCCTTGCAAAGCACCGGGCGCGCCAGCGGCTTGCATGTGCTGGCGTTCACTGCCGCCGATGAAGTGTTTCCCGTGTGCAGTCCCCATTACCTGACGGCCCGCCAATCACTGGCCATCAGCGATCTGCGCAACCACACGCTGTTACACCATCGCGCCACGCCACCTCACTTGATGGAATGGGATAGCTGGCTGCTGGCGTTTGGGCAGACGTCGGATGGTTTCACCAACGGTGCCGTGTTCGACAGTTACCCCTTGATGCTGCAAGCCGCCGTCGAGGGGCATGGCATTGCCATGGGTTGGCAGCGAACCGCCGGCAAGCTGATTGAAAGCGGGGCGCTGGTGCGACCTTGCACCGAAAGCGTGCCTTTACCGCAGGCGATTTCCGTGTACAGGCAACAGGGCGGGGAGGATCGGCTCGAGGTGCGGGCGCTGATTGGCTGGCTGGAAGAAGAATTGCTCAGTGAACGCTGAGGCCGGTGCTATTGGAAAACACCGCCAAAGCTCGGCGCTCTCGGATACACTCCAGTGATGCCAAAACATCATCATGCACCGCTTGATTTCACCCGAATCGGTCACAGCATTGTCACGCGACTGCTGTTACTGGCGCTGTGCATGGTCATTTTTGGCGCCGTGGTGCGCTATTACGTGTTAACCAACTTCCTGCGTGAAGATCTGAGTGCCGTGGTGGAAGGTCAGCAATTGACGCTGGCCACGTATGTCGCCCGCGATATCGATAGCAAGATTGTCCGGCGCCAGCGCTTGCTGGAGCAGCTGGCCGCCGCCATCCCCGCCGATTTGCTGGCGCAACCCGAACGGTTGCAAGGGTGGTTGAAAGAGCATTACGACTACCAAACGATGTTCACCGGCGGATTGTTTGTTGTGAACACGCAGGGACGTTCACTCGCGAACTACCCCGATACCGCTTACGTAGAACATGACGACGTTCAAGCAAGTTTGAGCGGGCGTTCATTTATCAGCCAGCCGCGGGTGAGTGCTGCAACCAAAACGCCCATATTGCCCATGTCGGTGCCCATCAAGAATACCGTCGGTGACGTCCAGGGCGTGCTGGTGGGCGTCACTGCACTTGGCGCTTCCGGGCTTCTGGACTCGCTGCTGCTGAGTCGCACGAGTGATGCCTCCGGTGATTTCCAGCTGGTGTTCCCCGACAGCCAACTGTCCGTGGACTCCTCGCGACTGGATGTGGAACTCAAGCCAACGTCGCCTGCCGGCGTCAACGAACTGCATGATCGAGCGATGGCAGGGTTTCGCGGGGCAGGACTCACGCACAATGCCAACGGCGTCGAGGAAGTTGCCGCAATCGCGGCGGTCCCCAGTGCCGGCTGGTTCATCGTTGCTCGTCTGCCGACCAGCGAGGCGTTTGCCACGGTGACGCGAACCCAGCACTTTTTGATCAAGGGCGCGTTTTTATCGATTTTGTTCTTCGCCACGTTCGCCTCCACTGGCTTGTATTTTGTCTTTCGCCATCTGTTTCGTGCCGCCACGCAGGCTGACCGCATGACACGCGATGAAATGCCCCACGCGCCGTTGCCGGTTGTGCGTAACGATGAAGTCGGGCATTTGATCTCGGCGTTCAATCGCTTGCTGGTCAAACTCAACGACAAGCAGGACGAACTCAAAAAGATTGCCCATCACGACACGCTGACGGGCTTGTCCAACCGGCATCATCTCTCGGGCCAGCTTCGGCAAGTGCTGGCCCTGGCGCAACGTAAAGAGACCCAGGTCGGTTTGCTGTTCATGGACCTCGATGGGTTCAAACACATCAACGACTCCCTGGGCCACGAGGCCGGTGATGAGGTGCTGCGTCAGGTGGCGCGGCGGTTTTCCAGTGTCGTGCGGGCCAGCGATACCCTCGCGCGCATCGGCGGTGACGAGTTTGTCGTACTGCTCAGCGACCTGGGGGCCGATGCCGAAGAGGCTTTGAGCAGTGTGGCGACGCAATGCATCGACGCCTTGCGAGCGCCGTTTTTCATCTCCGGCACGGTATGCATCGTCGGGGTGTCGATCGGCATTGCCTTGGGCGACGGGCAAAGCTCCGCCGATACCTTGCTGCTGGCCGCCGACCGCGTGATGTACCAAGCGAAGAAAACCGGGCGTGGGCGGTATGTGACTTACAAGCTTTAGGCCTTTAAGCTGGCGGCTTTCCCCGATGACCAAGGATGGAAAGTGGCCATGATCACAATCGGTAGTCAGAACAACGCCCCGACGCCGCAACATCAGCATCATGACGTTTATGTGTTTCACATCGACCCGTCCCGGCCCGACAAACCGTTGTGTTTCGAGCAGTCGATTGGCGGCGGGCATTGCGAGCAGGGCGGGGCGATATGGCTGGCGGTTGCGGAACTCCAGACCTGGCCCGGCGACTGGCGCCAGCACCTGGAAAAATCCGGTTGTGGCTGGGTGGCCGCACTGGTGGACGCCCATCCCGGTGCCGATCAGTCGACTATCATCGCCATGATCCTCAAACAGCACGCCAAGCCTCCCAGCCTGCGGGGTTCAATTGCCGGCTGGTTCAAACGCAACTTTTCCATCACCGGCCGCTACGGCGTTTAATTCAGGAGCAACCCGATGAGCCAGACTCTGGAACGGGCGATCGCAATCGCCGCGGCCGCCCACGAGGGGCAGGTCGACAAGGGCGGATCGCCTTACATCCTGCATCCGCTGAAAGTGATGTTGCGGGTGACGACCCTGGAAGAACGGATCGTCGCCGTGTTGCATGACGTGGTCGAAGACACCGGCATCAGCCTCGAAGCGTTGCGCCAGGAAGGTTTCAGCGAAGCGGTGTTAGAGGCGATTGCTTCGGTCACCAAAGTTGCGGGTGAATCCTATGAGGCGTTCGTCGAACGCGCAGCGCTGAACCCGATAGGCCGAGTGGTCAAACTCGCGGACCTGGAAGAAAACAGCGACTTGTCGCGAATTGCGCAGCCGTCATGGGAGGATCTGGAACGGGTCGAGAAGTATCGGCGGGCGATTGGCGTGTTGCGGTCGTAACACGCCAGATCAATGTGTGCAGAGAGGGTTTATCACCGCGCCGTGGTCGCGCTCAAGGCATCCCATACCGCCATAACTTGAGTCACCGACGCATCCATCACCGCATGGGGTATCCCGTCTCTGGCCAGCGCCGTCAGGCCCAGCAGGAAACTGTCAAACATGGCGGCCAGGGCTTTGGTGTCGGTAGCGACCGGCAGTTCGCCCTGCGCGATCGCGCGTTCGATGCAGGCGATGATGCCCGCCCGGTTGCGTGCCCTGGCTTCGGCCAGCGGTGCAGAAACGGCGGTGGGCTGTGCCGAGCAGGTGTGCATGACGCCCAGCGTCACCAGGCAGCCCGGCGGATGACCGGTTTCGCTCTGCATTTTGGCTGAGCGGCGCAAGGTCGATTCGATGGCTTCGCGCGGCGCCAGGTTTGTGTCGAACAAGCCCTCGGTCACACGGCCGTGGGTGTTTTGATAGCGCTCCACCACCTCCTGAAACAACGCCTCTTTCGAGCCGAACGCCGCATAGAAACTGGGCGCGGAGATGCCACCGCCGATGGCGCTCTTGAGTTGGCTCAGCGAGGTGGATTCATAACCATGCTCCCAGAATAGATGCATCGCCTGTGTGATTGCCGTGTCACGGTCGAACGTGCGCGGGCGGCCCATCGTTGCCATTTTCACCTCCGTTTTTTCATGACTTAGATACTAGTCGATACAAAAGTCATTGACCATGCTCTTGGCGTCCTTTAGATTTATACCACTCGATACATAAGTGCGTAATCAGGAGCAGGGCAATGCCAGACAGTCAGATTGAAAAACAACGGTTACCTCTCGGCGCGCTGCTGGCGCTGGCGATGACCGGGTTCATTTGCATCGTGACCGAGACCTTGCCCGCCGGGTTATTGCCTGAAATCAGCAGCGGCCTGAATGTTTCGCCTTCGCTGGCCGGGCAGATGGTCACGGTCTATGCCTTGGGGTCATTGCTGGCGGCGATCCCGCTGACCATCGCCACCCAGGGTTGGCGGCGGCGCAATGTCTTGCTGCTGACGATTGTCGGTTTCCTCGTGTTCAATTCCATTACGGCCTGGTCGTCGAGTTATGGCATTACCCTTGTCGCCCGATTCTTCGCCGGTGTGTCCGCCGGGTTGGCCTGGAGTCTATTGGCCGGTTATGCGCGGCGCATGGTGGCGGTGCATCTTCAAGGTCGCGCCATGGCCGTGGCGATGGTGGGCACGCCAATTGCGCTGTCGCTGGGCGTGCCGTTGGGCACCTGGCTGGGCGCTTTGGTGGGCTGGCGTACCGCGTTTGCGCTGATGTCGGTGCTGACGCTGGGGCTGATCGTCTGGGTGCTGGTGAAAGTCCCGGACTACCCCGGCCAGGCCGGTTCCGAGCGTATGCCGCTGGGGCAAGTATTTTTCACCCCCGGCGTGCGTCCGGTCCTCGGGGTGGTGATGACCTGGATGCTCGCCCACAACATTCTTTACACCTACGTCGCGCCCTTCGTCACCCCGGCCGGGCTGGCCAGCGATATCGATGTGGTGCTGCTGGTGTTCGGCATCGCCGCGTTGCTGAGCATCTGGATCACCGGGCGCCTGGTGGACCGCTATCTGCGCAACGCCGTATTACTCAGCCTCGCCACGTTCGCCGCGACAGCCTTTGTTTTCGGGTTCTTTTCCCAGTCCGTGGTGGTTATTTACGTCGGCACTTTCGTCTGGGGCCTGACCTTCGGTGGCGCCGCGACACTGCTGCAAACCGCACTGGCTGATACGGCGGGCGAGGGCGCGGACGTCGCCTTGTCCATGAACGTCGTGGCCTGGAACGGCGCGATTGCCATCGCCGGCCTGTTCGGTGGTGTTCTGCTCGATCAGGTCGGTGTCGTTTCGTTTCCTTGGGTGTTGCTGGTGTTGCTGCTGGCGGGGTTATGGATTGCCGTGGCCGCGCGGGCGCATGGCTTTCCGCAGGGGCAAAGGCAAGGAGGCGCAGCAGTGGTCGGTCATTGATGGGCGCGGGGTTTACGGCGCCTGGTTCAAATCGAGCGCTGATTCACCCGCCGGGTCAGTTCTTCGGCGGACTCCTTGCGCTCCGAATAGCGATCAACCAGATCCGGGCGATCGCGTAGCAGCAGCGTGAACTTCACCAGTTCCTCCATCACGTCCACCACTCGGTCATACAGCGCCGAGGGTTTCATGCGGTTGTCCTCGTCAAACTCCAGATAGGCCTTGGGCACCGAGGATTGATTGGGGATGGTGAACATGCGCATCCAGCGCCCCAACACGCGGAGTTGATTGACCACGTTGAAAGATTGCGAGCCGCCACACACCTGCATCACCGCCAGGGTCTTGCCCTGGGTCGGGCGAATCGCGCCGATGGCCAGCGGCACCCAGTCTATTTGCGCCTTGAACACCGCCGACATCGAGCCGTGACGCTCCGGCGAGCACCACACCTGGCCTTCGGACCATTGCATCAGTTCCAGCAGTTCCTGGACTTTCGGGTGATCGTTTGGCGCGTCGTCCGGCAGTGGCAAGCCGGAGGGGTTGAAGATCCGCGTCTCGGCACCGAAGTGTTCGAGCAAACGCGCCGCTTCTTCGACCATCAGGCGACTGAAGGAGCGGGCGCGGGTCGAGCCGTACAGCAGCAAGATCCGTGGTTTGTGCGGACTGATTTGATCAGGGGATTGAATCAGCGAGGTGTCGAGGTTGGGCAGTGGGTGAGTCATGAAAGGCTCCAGTTACAAGGTGCTGATGCGGTCGAGTTCCCGCTTCAAGGCAGCGCGATCAAGTTCGGCGAAGGGCAGGGCGAGGAAGGCGCGGCAACGGGTTTCGATACGTGCCAGGGTTGAGTGGAAGGCGGCGGATACCGCGGCTTCGTCACCCGTGACCTCCGATGGATCTTCCAGTCCCCAATGGGCTTTCAACGCTGGCCCGAAATACACGGGGCAAGCTTCACCGGCCGCCTTGTCGCAGACCGTGATGACAATGTCCGGCGGGTTGGCTTCGAAGGCGTCGTTGCCTTTGCTGCTCAAGCCATCGATCGCAATCCCGGCTTCTTGCAAGGTGATCAGGCTGCGCGGCAGGACCTGGCCCTTGGGAAAGCTGCCGGCGCTGACCGCTTTGACACCCGCTGGCGCCAGGTGATTGAACATTGCTTCGGACAGGATGCTGCGGCAGCTGTTGGCGGTGCACATAAAAAGAACGCGCATGGAAACTCCGTTGGGTCTGGTCAGCAACACGCTGTGGAATTGAGCGGACGGTCGCTCATCTGTTTGAGACGGGCAGTGTTTTCCTCAAGCCAATCGGCATTGGCGTGCAGCGTGGTTTCAAGCACCGCGCGAACCCAGGCGGGCAGTTCCGGGTTGAGCCGGTAATACACCCATTGACCCTGGCGTCGATCAAGCAGCAGGCCGCATGCCCGCAGCTGTGCCAGATGGCGCGAGATCTTTGGCTGGCTGTCGTCCAGCGCACAGACCAATTCGCAGACGCACAACTCGCCTTCACGGGTGATCAGCAGGGTGGCCCGGGTGCGGGTTTCGTCGGACAGGCATTTGTAGATGGCAGGAGGGCTAAGCATGGAGTGCCTTCGATGTTTGGAAATTCGAATATACGGATATCCATATGTATCGGACAAGCTGATTTTTGGTTCGATACGCTCTTGCGGGGTGCGCTGCGCAATAAGGCGTTGGGATTTGTGTAGGCACGAGCGGTGCGGCGATCCGACTTGCCCGCGAAAAACGATGACGCGGTGTACCAGACCTGACCCCTTCGCGAGCAAGCCCGCTCCCACAAGGATCTGAGTCGACCACAAATCCTGCGAACGACACAAAACAACTGTGGGAGCGGGCTCGCTCGCATAAACGGCGTATCAAGCAACATTGAAGTCGACTGTGATACCGCTGTTTCACCCTTTGTCGCCTCACCACCGGCCACGCCTTTTAGGGTCTCTACTTCTAATAGATCCTGCAGGTAAAAGAGGAGCGCGCAATGAGCATCGAACAGGCGGTACCTGAAACGAAAGGCGTCACGGTGACCTTACTGTCAACGATTGACCTCGGTCCTGAGATCGAAGGCATGGCAGGCCGTCAACTCAGAATGCGCAAGGTGACCATCGAGCCCGGAGGCGTCTTCGGGCCGATACACAACCACATCGACAGGCCAGGCACCGTCTACATATTGCAAGGAACGATCACCGACCATCGCAATGGTGTCGCCACGGATTACGGGCCGGGAGTAGGCTGGCCCGAGGACAGGAACACCACCCACTGGCTTGAAAACAGAGGCATGGAGGCGGCGGTGGAGATCTCGGTCGATATTGTCAGGCAGGCCTGAGTTCCGGGCTTTCCTGACCATTCGTTCAATCGATAGTCATCATCAAAAAATGCGAGTTCTGTTTTTCCGGCATCGGAGGAGGATAGCGTCATACCGATCTCGCTTCTGAAGGAACCTGCGCGATGAGACTCCCAACTGTTTTTGCCCTTGTCGCCGTACTGACCGGCGCTTTCGCCGCCACCGCCCCGGCCTACGCCGCCGACCTTCAGGCCTGCCACTTTGTGCCGATGGGGGACAGCAGCGCCAACCTGCAACATTCCCAATCGGTGGGCGTGCTCTACAGCGAAAACACCGTCAACACCCTGCAATACCTTGAGAACTACCATTCGGTCGCTGTCAACGGCAGCAAAAACGCCGCCCTCGATTCGCGCATCAGCAACGCGTTCATCAAAAGTTCCGATCCGACACTGGCGATCAACTGGCTGATGGGTTCGCTGCAAAAACAATTCGCCTCGGTGACCGTCTACGACAACCTTGATGCACTGGTGGCTGCGCACCCGGATGTGGTGGTCATGCTGGACACTTACAGCCGCTTGGTTTCGAAGCGCAACAACCAGGTCGAAGCGCGTTTCCTCGCCAAGTTCTACGACGCGAACCTGCAATACATCGGCAAGGCTGAAGGCTCCCGCGAACAGCAAATGCCTTCGGTCTGGGTCCATGGCAAAGCGGCGCCGGAGATTGCGGCGCAAATCGACCAGCAGACCGCGTTGCAGGTGAATGCGTTGAAACAGTTCGATGCGTCGCTGAAGGCGTTGGTGACCTCGGGCAATGTGGCACGGGTGGCGACTAACTGAGGCGATTGCTGCCTCAGTCTTTCTGCCCGTTTCCCAAGACGGCTGATAAGTGATCCACGACCCGTGCCTCGACAGAACCTTGGTCGTCGCCGTCACAGAAGACCGCGCACGTTGCCGAGTGCCCGTTCACAGTACACCGGTAAACCGCCACGACACTGCCGGGTCCGCTTCCGGTATGTCCACTCAGGATCAGGCCACTTTGCACGGCACCTTGCATCAGGCCGAGCCCATAACCCGGGGCAGTCCAGGGACGTCCGGCAATGGGGCCGCCGAGGGGATGCACCGTTTGCATGTCCTGTCGCAGAGCGCGGGGCAGGAGGTGGTCGCTCAGCAGGCGATCCAGGCACAGCGCCGCTTCCCCAAGTGGCCCGACCAGCAAACCGTGATAAACCCAGCCTGGGTCGTACGTCGCGCACACATCCTGCAAATCGGCTGGGGACGTCGCCAGGCGAACCTGCGATAAGCCGAGGGGCGAAAACACCCGTTGAGTCAGCGCCTCTGCGAGTTCGAGACCGGTTACCCGTTCAATGAGCCTCGCTACAAACAGATAGCCGACATTCGAATAGCGCCATCCGGTTCCCGGCGCATAGCGCAACCGGCCGGCATCGAGACGTTGCAGCATGTCATCTGCCGACCAAGGCGAGTCATTGCGCGCAACGGCGGTGTGGTAATCGGCCAGTTCACCATAGTCCGCCAACCCCGCCTCATGCCGCAGCAGTTGGCGCAGGGTGAAGGGGCCTTCAGGCATCACATCGTCCAGTTCGACCAATCCGTCACGCACCAGTGACAAAGCCGCAGCCGAGAGCACGGTTTTGGTGAAGCTCCACCACGGCACGCTTGCGTCGGGCTGTTCGACAGCGGCTAGGGATCCATTCGACACAAGGGAAAAAAGCATGGCTGGTGGCTCAGGAGAAAAGGGTTACGACCTTAGGGAGGCCCGCAGTTTGCCAGAAAACAAAGCCACCACCGCTGCGATTGTTTTTTTGCGGCGCTTTGGCTAACCTCGCATAAACCCGCAAGATCAGGCATAAACATGCATCCCGTCATCGAACTTCCTTCCTTGCGCCGACAAAAAATCCTCTTGATCCTCGAACGCGACGGCAAGGTCATGGCCTCTGAACTGAGCCAGCATTTCGCCGTGTCCGAAGACACCATCCGCCGCGACCTGGCGGAACTGGACACCGCCGGCCTGGTGCAGCGGGTGCACGGCGGGGCGTTGCCGCGGCCCAAGGACACCGGCAAGGACTACTTCACCCGCGTCAGCGAAACCGATGAAGTGAAAACCCACCTGGCGCAACTCGCCGCGCGGTACGTGCAGGAGGGCCAGATCGTGATTTTCGATTCAGGCTCGACCACGCTGCAGATCGCCCGGTCGTTGCCGGCGGATATCACCATTACTGCCGTTACCGCCTCACCGATGATCGCGATCACTCTGGCGGAATTCAAAGGCATCAAGGTCATTCTGGCAGGCGGTCAGCTCAATCCGGCGACGATGTCGGCGAGTGGGCATGACACGTTGCGGCTGTTTCAGGGAATCAAAGCGGATCTGCTGTTCACTGGCGTTTGCGCGATTCATCCCGATGTCGGCATCAGCTCGCTGCATTTCGATGAAGTGCCAGTCAAGCAGGCGATGCTCGACAGCGCGGCCCATGTTGTGGCCGTGACCACGGCGGACAAACTGGGCGCGGTCGAACCCTTTGTGGTCGCGCCATGCCGGCGCATCCAGACGCTGATCACCGAGCGTCATCTGGCCTCGGGCAATGTCGAGGATTACCAGCGGCTGGGGATCGAGGTGGTGCAAGCCGATACGGCGGTTTAAGCGCTAGCGCAACAGGTGCACAGCCAGGCCAATCAACCCACAGCCGATCAATACCTCGATCACTCCGCGCTTGAAGCGAAACAACGCAATGGCTGCTGCAATCGCGATCAACGCTGAAGGCCAGTCGAGGTGGCCGCTGAAGCCATTGGGCCAGAGTACGTGGTAGCCGAAGAAGCACGCGAGGTTGAGGATCACCCCGACCACGGCAGCGGTAATGGCGGTCAGCGGCGCGGTGAATTTCAGTTCGTTGTGCGTCGATTCCACCAACGGGCCACCGGCGAGGATGAACAGAAATGACGGCAGGAACGTGAACCAGGTGACCAGCGTGGCGGCGAGGGCGCCAGCGAGGAACACGTGCTCGGCGCCGAACACCTGCTGCACATAGCCACCGACAAAAGCGACGAAAGCCACCACCATGATCAGCGGCCCGGGCGTGGTTTCGCCCAGGGCCAGGCCATCGATCATCTGCGTCGGCGTCAACCAGCCATAGTGACCGACCGCGCCCTGATACACGTACGGCAGCACCGCGTAGGCACCCCCGAATGTCAGCAGCGCCGCTTTGGTGAAGAACCAACCCATCTGGGTCAAGGTGCCGTCCCAGCCGAACAACGCAGTGAGCAACCCCATCGGCAAAACCCACAACACGGCGCCGATGAGGGCCAGGCGCAGCAACTTCATCGCGCTGAAACGGGCATGTTCGGGCGTCGGCGTGTCGTCGTCGATCAGCGCCGGGCCGTAGGTTTTGTTCGCGGTGCTGTGGCCGCCGTTGCTGAACTTCTCCGGGGCCAGGCGTCCGCCGAAGTAACCGATAACCGCCGCCCCCAGCACAATCAACGGAAACGGCACATTGAAGGCGAAGATGGCCGCGAATGAGGCCGCCGCGATCCCCCACAGCCAGTTGTTCTTCAACGCCCGCGAGCCGATGCGATGAGCTGCCTGCAGCACAATTGCGGTCACCGCCGGCTTGATCCCGTAAAACAACCCGGCCACCACCGGCACGTCCCCGAAGGCGATGTACACCCAGGACAAGCCAATCAGGATAAACAACGACGGCAACACAAACAGCACACCGGCAATCACACCGCCCCAGGTCCGGTGCATCAGCCAGCCGATGTAAGTCGCCAACTGCTGCGCCTCCGGGCCGGGCAACAACATGCAGTAGTTGAGCGCATGCAGAAAACGCCGCTCCGACATCCAGCGCCGACGCTCGACCAGCTCCTGATGCATGATCGAAATCTGTCCGGCCGGGCCACCGAAACTGATGAAGCCGAGCTTGAGCCAGAAGAGGAAGGCTTCGCGTAGGGGGACGGCTTGGGGTTTTGCGAATGTATCGCTCAAGAGGTGAGCCTTTTTCATAGACCGGCGGTTTGCTTACAGTAGCGGGGAATAGGTGCGCGCGTTTGATCGTTCCCACGCTCTGCGTGGGAATGCCTCAGGGGACGCTCCGCGTCCAGTGACGCGGAGCGTCACGGGCTGCATTCCCACGCGGAGCGTGGGAACGATCAGTGTCGGGGCTTCAACGCTTAGTACATTCAGCAATGTTGTAACTGATACACCGCTTTCGCGAGCAAGCTTCGCTCCTACAGGAGATTGCGGCGGGCGCTTACTGCGTCCCGAACATCGCCGTCCAGTAAATCCCGCCATCACTTTTCGGGTCCACCGCATACGCCGCGCCCAGTTCGCGGAACTGCGGGTTCATCAGGTTGGCGCAGTGCCCCGGACTGCCGAGCCAGCCATCGACGACCTTGCGGGTGGTGTCTTGGCCGGCGGCGATGTTTTCGCCGATCTGCTGCGCGATGTAGCCGCCCAGTTCCGCGCGGTCACCGGGGGTGCTGCCGTCGCGGCCCTTGTGATCGAAGTAGTTATTGTTGGCCATGTCACGGCTGTGGACTTCGGCGGCGGCTCCCAACGTGGCGTTCCAGGCCAGCGGCGTGGTGGCGGCGAACGGCTGGCCGCCGCACTGACGCGGCTGCGCGCGGGCGGCGTTAAGCAGTTCCATCAGCTTTTGGCCTTCAGCGGAAGCATCGCCCAGACGCCCGCTCAACAGCGGCCGCGCGAGGACGATGCGCCATTGGCTGCCTTCGCGACTCACGCCGACATCGATGAATTGCGGATTCAGCACCACCTGGCAGAAGCTTTCCTGCACAGCCTTCATGGCCGCCGTCGCATCACGCGGCCCGGCCAAGGTAATCGCCTGCACATTGACCATCGGATACTTCGCTTGCGCCATCGCCTGTTGCAAGTCGACGTTTTGCGTGGCGGACAGCACCAGGCGCGGATCGGCCGCCAGCGGTGGCAACTCCGGCGATGCCTGGCCGCCACAACGTTGCACTTGGCTGCGATAGGCATTGATCGACTGAATCAGTTGCGACTCGTCTGTGGCCAGGGCCGTGGTAGCGAACACCAGGCCCGACGACAACGCCGCAACACGCAAAACGGATGATAGGACGCGCATGAAAATCCCCCTTGAACGGACTGCGCCCATGATGCGCGATTTCGTGCCGTTCAGGGCACTGCCTTTTCCAATGATTTGCCGACTACAATGAAGCGAAGTCGCCCGTCGACGCCCTGAAGAGCCTGCCCATCATGCGCCTCCCGTGGATAGCCGCCTGCCTTGCCGCCACCCTGCTTGCAAGCCAGGTTTTCGCTGACGACCAGGAGCAAAAAAAAGAAGTGGCCGTGGACAAGGCCCAAGTGCTGGAAGAGAAAGCCGCCGACAAAGGCAGCGCGGCACCGGCGCCGAAAAAGGCCGAGACCATCACTCAATCCGAAGTCCAGGCTGTCGACCCGGCAGGCACCGCGCCGCTGGACGAAGCCATCACTTGCATGGCTCGCAGCATTTACTGGGAAGCGAAGGGCAAGAACGCCGCCGACATGGAAGCGGTCGCCAACGTGGTGATGAATCGCCTCGGTCACGCGGGCTTTCCGGACACGGTGTGCGGGATCGTCAAGCAAGGCTCGGAGAAGCATGCCTGCCAGTTTTCCTGGTGGTGTGACGGCAAGCCGGACACGGCCCAGGAAGACGTGCCCTATGCGATGGCCAAGGAAATCGCGCGCAAGGCGCTGAACAAACAACTACCGGATCGCACCCACGGCGCGATGTATTTTCATGATCGGACCGTGAAGCCGGACTGGGCGCATGAATACATCAAGACGGCCCAGATCGGGTTGTTCACGTTTTACAAACCCCATGACGGCGATGCGAAATAGTGCTGTCAGGCGTGGCCCAGCGCAATGGCAAAGGACACCACGATCAGGCAAGCAAGCGCCACATTGATATTCATGAAGAGTTCGTCCGAGCTGTTTTAGGTGGTGCCATGGTGAACAGGTCGGGGGGAAATGAAAAATTCGCTTTCGTGATGTGAATGATCGAAAGAAATGATGGGATCAATACCCCTTCCAATGCCCCGGCACCCACACCCACTCGTTGTGCGCCCAACGATACTGCCCGGCCACCCAGTGATAACCCGGCGCGGGCATCACCGGGACCATTTCCACCCGTGGTGGCGGTCGGTGCGGGCGGGCCGGTTCGATGACGCAACCGGACAGGGTGATTGCCATGAGGCCGGCGATCACAGTGGTGTTGAATAGTCGGGACATAGTCAGATTCCTTGATTCGTTCGAGCAAGCAAGTGATTCAGCGTTGTTGCAATCGGCGGATCAGCGCACCCAGCGCCCCTCGATCCAATACCAGTTCGGCCCGCGCGCTTCCCAATGACCGGGCATCCAGCGCCCGCCGTGGTGCATCCGTTGCCAGTGACCGGGCGCCCACACATAACCCCGACCGTCCCAGCGCCAGTGGCCGTTATCCCAGGCATAACCGGGGCGGGCCATGGGTGCCTGCTCCATGCGCGGGGGCGGCGGGGCCTGGCGACTGATGATCTCGGGCTGGGCAAATACCGGCGTGCTCGCCAGCGCCGCCAGCGCCAGGGGGACGAGCAACAAATGCCGCAACTTGATCAGGGGGCGCACAACGTTCATGACAACTCCTCAGGCCTGCATCCGAAAGTGGATGTTGCTGATGAATTGGACGTCGAATCGGCAAAAGATTGGTCCCGGGGAAAATGAAATTTTCTTCAGGTTGGGAGCGGCGTACAGTACGGGTCAATTGGCCTGAAAACCCGTCAGGCCACGTTTAAGGTCAACACAGATGCACGCCATCGGCCTCATCGTTTACCCCGGCTTCCAGGTATTGGGCCTGGCCATGTGCGCCACGTTCGAGATGGCCAACAGCGCCGCCGACGAGCCGATCTACAGCATCGCCTTGCTGTCGGAGCAGGGCGGCACGGTACAGACGTCGGCCGGATTCGGCGTAGAAACCACGTCGTTCGACCAGCGCACCTTCGACACTTTGCTGGTGATGGGCGACAACCTGATCCGCCCGGTATCGTCGGGGATGGTCGAGTTCCTGCGCAACGCCAGCCTGACCACCCGGCGCCTGGGCTCGATTTGCACCGGGGCCATCGCCGTCGCCGAAGCCGGATTGCTCGATGGCCGGCGCGCAACCACGCACTGGTGTCACGCTCGCGCGTTGCAGCAGGCTTACCCCAAGGTCATCGTCGAAGAGGACCGGATCTTCATCAACGACGGCAACGTCTGGACGGCGGCGGGCATGAGCGCTTGCGTCGATCTGGCGCTGGCCCTGGTGGAAAAGGATCTGGGCGCCGAAGTTGCGCGTCGGGTAGCGCGGCAATTGGTGGTCTATCACCGGCGCGCGGGCGGTCAGTCGCAGTTTTCGGTGATGCTCGATCTCGAACCCCGGACTGACCGCATCCAAGCCGCGCTGACCTACGCCAAGCACAACCTCAAGTCCGCGCTGTCGGTCGAAGAACTGGCCAGCGCGGCGAACCTCAGTCCGCGCCAATTCAGTCGGGTGTTCCATGCCGAAACCGGTCAATCACCGGCCAAAGCCGTTGAAAACCTGCGGGTGGAGGCGGCGCGTTTGATGATGGAAACCGGGCGGCATTCCATTGATGTGGTGGCCACCGATACCGGTTTTGGCGACCGCGAGCGTATGCGTCGCGCGTTTATCCGCGCCTTCGGGCAGCCGCCGCAAGTGATCCAGAGGGCCAACCGGAGTTGATGTCCTAAAAGGTGGTCTATTCGGCATTTAAGACAAAATATGATTAACGTAATCTTGATCTCGTTGAAGCCCAATCCCTCAATGAGATCGCCGTCATGTCCTTCGTCAAAGCCGCCGCCGTACAGATCAGCCCGGTCCTTTACAGCCGTGAAGGCACCGTCAACAAAGTCGTGCACAAGATTCTGGAACTGGGAGCGCAGGGTGTGCAGTTCGCCGTATTCCCGGAAACCATCGTGCCGTACTACCCGTACTTTTCCTTCGTGCAGTCGCCGTTTGAAATGGGCGCCGAGCACTACAAGTTGCTGGACCAGGCCGTCACCGTTCCTTCGGCTGCGACCGATGCCATCGGCGCTGCCGCTAAAGAAGCGAACATGGTGGTGTCCATCGGCGTCAATGAACGTGACGGCGGCACGCTGTACAACGCGCAGTTGCTGTTCGACGCCGACGGCACGTTGATCCAGCACCGCCGCAAGATTTCCCCGACCTACCACGAACGCATGATCTGGGGCATGGGCGACGGCTCCGGTCTGCGGGCCACCGACAGTGCCGTGGGGCGCATCGGCCAACTGGCCTGCTGGGAACATTACAACCCGCTGGCCCGTTATGCGCTGATGGCCGACGGCGAACAGATCCACGCCTCGATGTACCCCGGCTCGTTTGCCGGGCCGTTGTTCACCTCGCAAATGGAAGTCAACATTCGCCAGCACGCACTCGAATCGGCGTGCTTCGTGGTCAACTCCACCGCGTGGCTGAACCCGGAACAACAGGCGCAAATCATGGCCGACACTGGCTGCCCGATCGGTCCGATCTCTGGTGGTTGTTTCACCGCGATTATCAGCCCGGATGGCGTGGTGTTGGGCTCATTGCAAGAGGGCGAGGGCGAGGTGATCGTCGAACTCGACATGGGCCTGATCGACAAGCGCAAACGCATGATGGATTCGCGCGGCCACTACAGCCGTCCGGAGTTGCTGAGCTTGCTGATCGACCGCACACCGACCGCTCATGTGCATGAACGCAGTGCGCATCCGAAACAAGTGGAAGAAGTGTGATTCTACTGAACGCTTGAACGCTGGAATGCTTGACCTGTAGAAGCGAGGCTTGCCCGCGAAGGGCGTCATTCCGGTCGATGAAGATGTTGACTGGGATGACGCCTTCGCGGGCAAGCCTCGCTCCTACAGGGGGGCTGCGCTACGTCTTAGAGCTCCATGCCCAGGAAAATCAGGGTATTGCCATGGGCCTCAACCGCCGCACGCTGGTTGTAACTGTCGCGGTGCGAACAGTTGAAGCCATGCTCAGCTTCCGGATACACCACAATCTCCACGTTGTCGTTGGTGTCGAAACGCTCGGCGATTTTCTCCACGGCTTCCAGTGGAATGTGGCTGTCCGCTTCGCCGAAGTGCATCAGAATCGGCACTTGGATTTCGTCGGCGCGGTCCAGTTGGTTCTGAATGCCGCCGCCGTAATAGGCGATGGCCACGTCAACAAAACCGTTGGCGGCGGTGTGGTACGACAGCAGGCCGCCGAAGCAATAACCGATGGACGCGATGCCGCCATCCAGGCCCGGTTGGGCTTGCAGGGCGTCGATGGCCAGTTTGATGTCGGCCTGTGCGGCGTTCACGTCGGTGGCATTCATCAACTCGACCGCGCGTTTCCAGCCGGCTTCGTCATAGCTCAGTTCGATACGCGGGCCGCTGCGCCAGAACAGGTCCGGTGCGATCACCAGGTAGCCGTCGGCGGCGTATTGCTCGGCAACCGAGCGGATGTGTTCGTTGACGCCGAAGATCTCCTGGATCAACACAATCCCCGGCCCTTTCTGGGTATGGGGAATCGCCAGGTAAGCGCCGAATTTACCTTCGGGGCTGTCGATCTCGATCCATTGGGTGGTCACGCTCATGGTGGCTCCTGTCTTCGTCAGTGAAAGTTGGATTTATTGCGGGATAGTGGCCTGGAAACTCGGCAAGGCCTGCAGACGTTTCCACCACTCGGCGAAACCGTCCACGGCAAACACTTGCGCTGCATCGGGTGTCATCGCGATGTAGGCGCAGGCCGGGGCCAGGTAGAAGTCGCTGAAACTGGGGTCAAGCCCGGCAATGAACGGGTCATCACCTTTGATCTTCATCAGTTCGCGGATGACGCGCTTGGAAGTTTCGATGCCTTTGCGCCGCGACTCTTCATTCTGCCCACCGATGAAATCCGGAAACAAGTGAAAACCGAACACCGAGACCAGCGCGCCGTAGCCATAGGAATCGTAGAGCCCCATGGCCATGTGATTACGCGCGCGGTCGTGGGCGTTGTCCGGGGTCAGCGACGGCCCGGGCAGCACTTCATCCAGATAGGCCATGATCGCTGCGGTTTCGAGCACCCGGAAACCGTCGTGATCGATCACCGGCACCTTGCCGAAAGGGTGACGCGCCAAGTGTTCCGGCAGGTGCGGTTCGCCTTTGATGACGTTCACCTGCACCTGATCGAAATCCGCGCCTTTCTCGACCAGCAGCATCTTCACCGTGCGCACGTAGGTGCTGCCGTCGAAACCGTAGAGTGTGAGGCTCATGACCATGGCTCCATTTTTATTGAGTATGGGACGTTATCGAGACACTGACGTTTCAGCGGTTGTGGCGACGCCAGAAGAATCGAGCGAGCAGGGCATCCAGGCTGAGCTTACCGGCGCCGGAGAGCAACAGTGGCATCAGGGCGGCGAGGTAGATCAGCGGCAGCTTGAAGTTACCGTGTCCTTTGTTACTGATGGCGTAGCCCTGGGCAAGTTCACTCAATGTAGACCAGTCGGCCGGCCAGTGAACCGCCGCGGTCGCCACCACCGTGACCACGATCAGGATGACCGCCGAGACCCGCGTGCCCAGGCCCACCAGCAGGGCGAGGGCGCAGATCAGCTCGGCCCACATCGACAGTTCCCAGTTCAGCGTGGCGGGTACGTGGTTGAACGGAAACGGGAAGGCGTCCTGGATATCGGCGAACCAGTTTTCGCCGTTCCATTTTTCCAGGCCCGACTCGAAAAACTCCCAGGCGAGGAAGATGCGCAGGGTCAGCGGCGCAATCCAGCTGCCGGCGCGGTCGAGGTTCAGGTGCAGGCCTTTGACGGCCGAAGAAAGGGAAGTGTTCATGGGCTTGATCTCCGTTGAGGACTTTGATCGGCTGGGCCAATCGACCAGCCCATTTCATCAATCGGGTGTATCTGCGGTGTGTCGTTGGGTTGAGGTTTTAGGCGAAAGGTGTATCGAAAGGGCAGCTGTACACACTCAGATACACGGCCGAACGCAGAATCCTGAAACAACGAAATACCCCCGTAGGAGCAGCCTTCTGCAGCTTCTACGGGGGGCGGCGTACTTCAATCAGGAGTAGGCGTGGCGCTGGCTGCGCTTGTTTTTCAACGCGAGTTTGCCTACCCATCGCACGGCAATCGCGGCGCACATGATGCCGAACGGCAATACATACCAGGCGCTCATCGGAATCCGTTTGAAGTTGGAGTAGGTAAACACCGCCGCAATCACCCACATCCCCGTCACATGCAGAGCTTTCCAGGCTTTGGGGCCGATCATTTTTGCGGTGGTTTTGAATGAAGTGATCGCCATCAACACAATGAACAGATAGCCGACCGAGCCCGGGATGTTGCCCACCGTGGTACGCCCCGGCCAGAACTCCGGATTCAACTGCCCATAGCTGTAGATCAACACCGCATGCACCAGATGCGAAAAGGCAAACGCCAAGCCAATAAAGCGCCGCTCACGCACCAGGGATTTCGTGAAGGGCGAAGGTACCAGCACGGCAAACGCAGATGCCAGGAACGCCGCCAGAAACAATGCAAACGAGGTCCGGGCCGTGGCGCGAATCGCGCTGCGGGTGGCTTCCACCAGATCCGGGTTGAACACCAGGATCAAACCGGTCATCAGCAGCACCAGCAAGGACAACAGGCTGAACAGCGACCAGCCGTGGTAACGCGGGATTGAGGTATTCATGACAGCTACTCCGGAGCAAGGGCCGACCGAGGTCAGCAGACAGCCGGAGTGTTCCAGTGTGGTGTGTGGGCGATATGTCCAAAAAGCATCGTCATGTATCAGCACGGCCGCCAGATACATTCCCCTACAAAACTGTGATCCGTCCCGCGCCAGTGGCGTCTAGCGACTGTGTCCCCGCAAACCCACGGGGCGAGACTTCGGAACCCGGCATGCAAGCGCTGTTGAACGAGATCCTTGACGCAGTTCGTCCCCTGATCGGCCAGGGCAAGGTGGCTGACTACATTCCCGCCCTCGGCACGGTGCCGGCCAACCAATTGGGCATTGCCGTGTACGGCAATGACGGCGAGTTGTACTGCGCCGGCGACGCCGAGACGCTGTTCTCGGTGCAGAGTATTTCCAAGGTGTTCAGCCTGGTGCAGGCCATCGATCATTCCGGCGAAGCGATCTGGGAACGCCTGGGCCACGAGCCGTCCGGCCAGCCGTTCAACTCGCTGGTGCAGCTGGAATTCGAACGCGGCCGCCCGCGCAATCCGTTCATCAACGCCGGGGCGCTGGTGATCTGCGACATCAACCAGTCGCGCTTCGCCGCACCGGCCTTGTCGATGCGCGATTTTGTCCGGCGCTTGTCCGGCAACCCGCAGGTGATGGTGGACGGCAAGGTCGCCGAATCCGAATACCAGCACCGCGCGCGCAACGCGGCCATGGCGTACCTGATGCAATCCTTCGGCAACTTCCACAACGACGTCGAAGCCGTGTTGCGCAGCTATTTCAGCCACTGCGCGCTGCGCATGAGTTGCATCGACCTGGCGCGAGCGTTCTGCTTCCTCGCCAACGACGGTTTCTGCAAGCACAGCGGGGAACAGATTCTGACTGCGCGCCAGACTCAGCAAGTGAACTCGATCATGGCCACCAGCGGGCTCTACGACGAGGCGGGCAACTTCGCTTATCGCGTCGGCCTGCCCGGCAAGAGCGGCGTCGGTGGCGGGATTGTCGCGGTAGTACCGGGGCAATTTACCGTGTGCGTGTGGTCGCCGGAGTTGAACGCGGCGGGCAATTCGCTGGCGGGGATGGCGGCGCTGGAGTTGTTGAGTCAACGGATTGGCTGGTCGGTGTTCTAAGGTACGGCGCCGATAATGACGCTTCGGCGATTTTCCTATACATTTTCCGGCCGCCCCCTGCATGGTGAAACCGCTTCATGTCCCTGATGCTCGAACGTCTCGTCGCTGGCACGCCGATCCCTTTTGCCGGGAACCGTGTCTCTGTGGTCAGCCCCGAACTGGCGGCGCGCTTCCAGCCCGGTGACCATTTGCTGGTGGAGCAGGTCAGCGGCGAATTGCTGTTGATCCCGGTGGTGGACCAGCAAGCGGCGGCCGGGGCGATCGAGCGTGCGCAAGCGGCGTTCAGCGCGATGTCGGCGGTGTCCGATGAGGCCATCAGCGAGTTTTTCGACCTGTTTGCCCAGCGCTTGGAAACCGCCGAAACCTGGGCGTTGATCGAGGCTGCGAACCTGGCCGACATCGAACGCGCCAAGGCCCGTGGGCGTTCCACCACGCGCTTGCTGGCCGATGAGCGCATGCGTCGCGACATGATCGCCGGCCTGCGCGCCTGGCGCGATGCATCGGCCACGCGCGGCAAAGTCATCAGTTGCGTCGAGCATGACGGCTGGAAAGTCGAGCAAGTGGTGTCGCCGCTGGGCATCGTCGCCTTCGTCTTCGAAGGCCGGCCGAATGTGTTTGCCGACGCCGCTGGCGTACTGCGCACCGGCAACACCGCCGTGCTGCGCATTGGCAGCGACGCGTTGGGCACCGCGCAAGCCATCGTTGAACACGCGTTGAATCCGGCGCTGGCCGATTCCGGCTTGCCGACCGGCGCGGTATCGCTGGTGGAAAGCGTCAATCACGCGGCCGGTTGGGCGATGTTTGCCGACCGGCGCCTGTCGCTGGCCGTGGCCCGTGGTTCGGGTCGGGCGGTCAGTCAACTGGGCAGCATCGCTCAGCAGGCCGGCACCGCCGTCAGCCTGCATGGCACCGGCGGTGCCTGGCTGATCGCCGATCAAGCGGCGGATGCCACGCGGTTTGCCGCCGTGGTGCGCAATTCCCTGGACCGCAAAGTCTGCAATACCCTGAACGTGTGCCTGATCCAGCGCGACCGCGCCGCGGAACTGGTGCCACTGTTTCTTGAAGCTTTGAAGCAGGCCGGCACGGCTCGCGGTCAGGGTTGCAAATTGCACATCGTCGAGGGTAGCGAATCGTACCTGCCGAGCGATTGGCAAACCGCCAGCGTCGAGGTCTACCGTGCCGAAGGTTACGTCACCGAAGCGTTGGCCGAGCCGCTGGCGGAAGATCAGTTGGGCCGCGAGTGGGAATGGGAGGAAACCCCGGAAGTCAGCCTGAAAATCGTCGACGACCTCGATCAGGCGATCACCTTGTTCAACCGCTACAGCCCGCAATTCACCGTGTCGCTGATCAGTGAAACCGCCGAGGCGCACGAGCGTTTCTACAACGCAGTGAATGCACCCTTTGTCGGCAACGGCATCACGCGCTGGGTCGACGGCCAATATGCGCTGAACAAGCCGGAACTGGGGCTTTCGAACTGGGAAAGCGGTCGCCTGTTCGCTCGCAGCGCGATTCTCTCGGGCGACGGGGTGTTCACCATTCGCAGTCGCATGACCCAGGTCGATCTATCGGTCAAACGCTGAGCCCCGCTACGGCCGAACTATACTCAAGGGGTGTCTGTGTTCGCGTCATGGAGGTTTTCACCATGAAACTTCATTCCTTTGATCAGTACTCCCATGGCCTGGCGACGGTCGCTCGCGACGCGTGGATTACCGCCAGGGTCAAATCGGCCCTGACTAAGGCCGACTCCGGCCTTGGCTTGCATATCCACGTCAAGACTCACGCCGGTACGGTGGCGTTGAGCGGCCTCGTCGACACCCATAGACAGTGCGAACAGGCAATGGACCTGGCTCGTACGGTTAATGGCGTTATCGATGTCGAGGCCAGTGGCTTGCGCACGCATGTGTTCAAGCCAGGCAGCACTTCAACACCGCCCAATGCGGAAGAAACCACTGAGCGTCGGCCTGACGACAGATAAAGCCGGAACGCAGCGCTCCCGTTAACCGGGGGCGCTGCGTCGGGCATCGACGTTCATCGCTCAAGCGGCGGCGTCTTCGGTTCGCGCTTGAATCGCGCACGTCACCGGATGCTCGGCCAGGGACACAAAGCTGCGGCTGTCAGCGTCCAGCGCATCAATCGAACCGGTCTCGATGTCGTACACCCAACCATGCAGGTTCAACAGACCTTTTTCCTGGGCCAGGCGCACGCTCGGGTGGGTCTGGATATTCGCCAGTTGCGCGATGACGTTCTCGCGCACCATCGAGCTGACCTTGGCCGCTTCATTGGCGTGGGTGCGGGATTCGTTGATCACCTTGGCCGACTCGGCGTGTTGTAACCAGCCGCTGACGGCGGGCAGGTGATCCATGCATTTGCACTTGGCCACGGCGGTCATGGCGCCGCAGTCGGAGTGGCCGCAGATCACGATGTCAGTCACGCCGAGCACGGCGACCGCATACTCAACCGTGGCTGAGACACCGCCCGGATGCGGGCTGTACGAAGGCACGATATTGCCGGCGTTGCGGATCACGAACAGCTCGCCGGGTTCTTGCTGGGTCAGCAGTTCCGGGACTACGCGGCTATCGGAACAAGTGATAAACAAGGTTCCGGGGTGCTGGGTGGTGGCCAGGTGTTTGAACAAGTCAGTCCGTTGTGGAAAGGCTTCGTTCTGGAACTTCAAAAAACCGTCGATGAGCGCTTTCATGTGTGCTTCCTCATAAGTGCTGAACGGTGGCGGCTCAGTTCGAGCAACCGGTGCCGAATTCGCTGTATTGCAGAATGTGGGTCTCGCCTTTGGAGTCGAGGTAGGTCATCTCCACCGGGGCCGGGCCGCAGACATCGGCGACCGGGGTGATGCTGACGACCTGGGCGACATCCAGGTCCATGCCGTACTGGTAGGCGACGGCGCTGTCCTGGGCCTGAGCCTGGGTTGCCAGGCTGGCGATCAGCGAGAGTGCGAGCAGAAATTTGTGCATGGGGCAGCCTCCAGATGAACGTGGTGAGTGGCAGAGGTCGGGGGGGTGGCCCGCACGTTAAGCGCGGGCCGGTACTGAGTTAGAAAGGACGCAGTGGCAGGAACTTGCCGTCCAGGGTGATCACGGCGCGGGAGCCACCTTCCGGGTCTTCGACTTTCTTCATGTCGAGCTTGAAGTTGATCGCGCTGATGATGCCGTCGCCGAATTGCTCATGAACCAGGGCTTTCAAGGTGGTGCCGTAGATCTGGATCATTTCGTGGAAGCGGTAGATGGTCGGGTCGGTCGGCACGCCCGAGAGGCTGCCGCGCAGCGGGATGATTTGCAGACGGGCGATGCTGTCAGCGTCCAGGTCCAGCTTCTCGCCGACCACTTTGGCGGCGGCTTCGGGCAGTGGGTGCTGGCCGAGCAGGGCGGCGGTGACGTAGGCCAGGCCCAGGCCAGTGCCGTCGGTCAGGTCCTGCCAGGACAGGTTTTTGCGCGCCTTGGCGTCGAGGATCGAAGTGGTCAGGGCCAGACTCTGGTCGTTGTAAGCGTGGGACTGTTGCATGGTGTGACTCCTTTATCGGATTGGGTTGTTGCTGTGTGTGGAGCAATCTTCTGCCGATTGATCCATAGCGTCCAAGACCGATATACAATGCATCGCATAAGCACAGCCTATAGATGGATTTGCCCATGCTGCTCCGACATCTGCGTTACCTGATCGCCGTCGCCGACCACGGCGGCTTCACCCGCGCCGCCGAGGCGCTGCACGTATCCCAGCCGACCCTGTCGCAACAGATCCGGCAATTGGAAGAAACCCTCGGCGTCAGCCTGTTCGACCGCACTTCGCGCACGGTCAAGCCCACCGATGCCGGCGTGGCCTACATCGAATGCGCGCGGCGGGTGCTGGTGGAGCTGGAGGCGGGCAAGCGTGCGTTGCATGACGTGAAGGACTTGTCCCGTGGCACCTTGCGCCTGGCCATGACGCCGACCTTCATGGCGTACCTGGTGGGGCCGCTGGTGCGCGATTACGTGGCACGCTTTCCCAACATTCACCTGGAGATCTTCGAGTTGTCCATGGACGACATCGAGGCCGGACTGGCGGACGACTCACTGGACATCGCCATTGCCTTCACGCCGGTTCGCAATCCCGAAATCGAGTGCATCCCGGCGTTTGTCGAGACGCTGGGGCTTATGGTCGGGCGTGATCATCCGTTGTACGAAAGCCAAGGGACGTTGGCGCCAAGCGAAGTGGCGCAACTGGAATTTGCGCTGCTGGCGCCGGAGTTCATCACTCGCTCATCCATTGATGAATACTTTCGCCAACAAGCCATCACGCCCAAAGTGGTGATCGAGGTGAATTCGGTGAGTACGTTACTGGAAGTGATTCGGCATACGGCGGTCGCGACCATATTGCCGGAGGCGATTGCGACCGAGGATCGGGCGTTGCGCAAGATCGCGTTGCAGGGTGAAGCGCCGCAGCGGGGGGCGGCGTTGTTGCGTCGCCGGAACAACTACCACAGTGCGGCGGCGTTGGCGTTTGTGGAGTTGGTGTTGGGCCTGCACCCCGGATGAGCTGACACAGGCAGCCAAGCTGCTTTCACCGGCTATTGCCAGATTTCCAGATCGATGGAAAAGAGGTTGTTCCAATACCATTTGTCCCAGTCATTGGCAAAGCATGTCAGCGGTCCATCAACGGGTGCGACCCAACCATCCTGCCAGCGTGAACCGTCACCAATGGCGAACACGCTGGCATCCTCCCTCGCGATGCCGCCGATCAGCGTGAACCAGCCAGCCTCGTTAGCCGTGCAACGCAAATGATGCTTGAAACGATCCAGGTAATGGCGGTTGTAACCATTGGCGTCGCAACGAATCAAGGCGTCCCACCAGTTGCCGCTGGCCCTGAAGAAGTAGCGCTCACCCTGTTTGACTGACAGGGTGTCAACCCATTCGGCGCGGGAGGAAATGCTGACGGTTGTCAGGTGTTTTGTTGCGCCGGGTGGGGCGGGGCGGGCAACGTCGTTCATGAGGGACTCCTGTCGATGAGAGGGAAAACGTAAGGGTTATCCCTTGAGCCACTCAAGTAGCGTGTTGGCGGTTTCAGGCTGATTGAAATACCGGGTATGGGCGACTCCTTGCTCCCGGGTGAAGTAGAGGTAGTTTTCTTCAAGGATCTGCCGCTTTCCGCCCCAGGAGTACATCCCGTCGTCGGGCACTACCAGGTCGTTGGCTGCATCGCCGAATATCCGATCGGCCATGGCGTCTGCGATTCTGCAAAATGCCGCTTGAAGACCGAAGTCTTTCGGTTCGAAATCCGAGCCGATGCCATAGGTCGTGCTGTCGGGAATCGGTGTCTTGTCGAGACTGTGCAGAAATGGGGCGCCGGGGGCCATCGCTTGCAGGCCGTCGAGTACCTCCAGTGCGGCGTGCCCCAGGATTTTGACCAGCGTGAGAACGCCTTCAAGAACCACGCCGACTCCGCTGTCCGGGAACTTATCGAGGCAGGTGGTAAGGCGATCGAGGTAGTGCACCATATGGTCAGCATTGACCAGTTGCGTGCCCATGTTCGGCACACCGGCCATGACCAGGCGTTGCACCCGAAACTGGTCGGCGGGCACCTGCCAGGTTGCCGATTGCCCTCCCAGGCAGCGGCTGACTAATCCGCCACGGCTGTGGCAGATAATGTCCAGGTTCAACTCGAGTCCGGGTGGCCGCTGCTTGAAAAACCACTCTGCATTTTCCAGCGGGCTGACCGATAGCGTCGGATGGTCAAAAGCAAAGACCCGTCCACCATAGCGCGCTGCCAGCTCACTCCTGGCCGTCAATTCGCCGAAGCCGGCTTGCGCAGTGCTGAAGGTGCCGTGCACGTAGAGTAACGCTCGTCCACTTGCCAGCCGGTGCCAATCCGCGACGCTTAGATCATTGTTGTTATCGGGTAAGAAGTTGCGCACTCGATGAGGCCGGTTATGCAGTTCCCATTGGCTGATAGCGGCTTTGATCGACGGCCCGAGCAATACATCTGCAATGGGATAGACCAGCACTTTCAGAATTTTTTTTGTGACGGTTTTGAAGAAGCCATAGGGTGCTATTCCGGGATCCGTCTCGGGGGCGATGGGGATCACGTACGGGATGCGGAAAACGTTGTATAGGCCCACTGAGTGACTGGCAACTTGAGCATTCAGCACGTCCGGCTCAGGAATATGCCATTGCTTCGCTCCGCCTTCATCAACTGACAACACCACTTGCGCCATTCCGGGCGATTGAACGAGGACCCGGAATTCAATGAAGTCAGGAGACGCCGAGAATGCAGCGGGAGAGCGTTTCTCCAGGTTCAGTTCATAACTTTTCACTTCCTGCATATCCGCAGCGGCAAGCGCCTGATCAAGCTCTGGACTGAGGGCAAGGGAGAAGACCAGTCCGGCATTCAAGATTTTGTCGGGAGAGGGAGTGCCCGCGGTGCCTTGCAATCCCGGGGCTAGCAGGATGTAACCGTCGTCGAGCGTAATGGGGTCATTGCTGCCGTCAACGATGATGTCTGGCATGTCTATAGCCTCTGGAGCTCCTTTATGTCTCAGGTACTCTAGTTCACTTTCTTTAAACCGTTATTGGTGGACAGGTCGACATGGGATTGCGTTGCCCAGCACTGTAAAGCTGCATTAACAGTAGGGGACTTATCATTAGCTTGCATCAATATGTCGGGCATAAAAAAGGTCCGTTCCTGAGTAGGAACAGACCTTTAAATTCAGACGCGGCAGCAATGAATGCCGTTAGCCGAACTCAGTAGAACCGATCAATCACCCGAACTTCGTTCTGGTTCTGCATCGATGCCCACGCCTGTTTCAGGGTTTGCAGAACATTACCGATAAAGTCCTTGTCGGCCGCGGCTTTCTTGCCGACGTAACCCTGACCGCGACGGTACATCTTCAGTCGAGCCAGTAAGTTCTGGTTGTTCTGGTCGAACTCTGCTTCGTGAGCATGGGGCGACAGGCAATCCATGTGCACCTGGCCCGACTTGCTGATCCACAGGATATGGCTGTCGTGGCTGTCTTTTTGCTCAGCGAACATACGAGCCAGTTCATCGATAGTCGGTTGATTGTTCAGATTCATAATAAAGCCCCTTGACCATTTGGTGATCTTTCAAAGTTGATTCGCTAATACAAGTAGCCCATCGGTTAGTTGATCCCTGGCACCGAAACCAGGACGTCAGCGCTCAGCCGCCAAATTGACGGGGTCACGCGTCTGTTGCATGTAGTCGTGTTGAATAACTGCTACGCAATAGCGTCACAACGAAGAGAAGCGGCGAAAACCTGGAGGCCACTGCCGACGTTTTCAGAGTCGGCCACAAGCTTCATGAGTACGTTTCGCCAGCGCTTCTCGTCCTTGTACTGGACGTTCGGGCCAGGTCAGCTTCTTCAATCTGCCTTGTGGGCAGCGTGTATCCGGGAAAAACAGCTCGGCGGTCAGACGAGCTTGCTCAAACATGTTGCCGGTACTCCCGATCGGGGAGCTGTCTGCATCATGCAAGGGCAAATCGACGGCGTCAACGGTTATGTAGTGATTATTTTTGGTCACTACATATTGTCGGACAAAGTGGTTTTGGAATTAGGGAAGGGGGACTGAAGGGCTGTGGGGCACGGTTTCAAAGCGGTAGAGCGTGCACGGATAGCCGTCCACCGTCAGTTGATGCGTTGTGAATCCGTCGTGCGTGAAGTCCGGGATCACTCGGGCCCAAAACCGCCGCGCAGGCGGGTTCGCATCAATGTGGAAAATTTGCCATTGACCGGGCAATCGGCTCAAGAGGGCAGAGGCGACAAACTTCGCGACACCTTGGCCACGAAAGCGTCGGCAGACAAAAAAATAGCCAATGTTGAACTCGGCGCCGGCCAAGTGGGTTTCATCATCCACGGTCACAAACCCGGCCAGCTCGCCGTCAACCTTGATCAGGAACGGCTGCGTCGCCGGATTGCGCCAGTAGCCCGGTTTGGGCTGGATGTTGAATAAACCCTGCTCGCCAAGCTTCAGCGGCAGCCACTCGCTGAAGTCGTACACGTAGAACTGCATCAGGTTTTCAATCGTCTCCAGCTCATCGCGCTGGGCGGCGTGCAGTTCTATGGACGACATGGCAGGCTCCTGATTTTGCGGACCGTCCGTGGTCCGCAGCTGTTCACTCAGTGGGGCGCGAAGTCGTACTTGCCACCGGTTTTCAACGCGGCGGCATAAGCCGGACGCGCCTGAAAGCGTTCAACCCAGGCCGCAATATGAGGGTAGTCGCGCAACTTGCCCTGGGCCCTGGCGATCTCGCCGATAAAACTCATCTGGATGTCGGCGGCGCTGAATTCATCGCCGAGCAGGTAATCGGAACCGCTCAGTGCCGTGTCGAGGTAGCTCAGGTAATTGGCCACTTCCGAGTTGATCCGCGGATGCAGTGGCGCGCCGGCTTCACCCAATTTGCCGACATACAGATTCAGCATCAATGGCAGCATCGCCGAGCCTTCGGCGAAGTGCAGCCACTGCACGTATTGATCGTAGGCAGCGGTAGACGGATCAGGTTGCAGGCGACCCTGGCCGTGACGGCGAATCAGGTAGTCGATGATCGCGGCGGATTCGATCAGCTTCTGCGCGCCATCCTCGATCACCGGGGACTTGCCCAGGGCGTCGATGGCTTTCAACTCCGGCGGCGCGAGGTTGGTCTTCGGATCGCGCTGGTAGAGCTTCAGTTCGTAGGGGATCGCCAGTTCTTCCAGCAGCCAGAGAATGCGCTGGGAACGGGAGTTGTTCAGGTGGTGGACGATGATCATGGTCGGTGCCTTTTCAGAAAGTGGGGCGAACGCCTGGCTTGAGCAACACTAGACCATTCGGGGCTTGCCGAAGTGCCCTCAAGTGTTGCGGTCATAGTCCACCTTCCGCCAAATAACCAGCGAGCCGGTGCCGTGTTGATCGCTTGTATAGTTAGCTGGCGAGGAATAGATTCGATCCTCAAGGATGCCATCTTGCCATCAGCCAAAGGGAAATTGCCGTGACTGACTCAAATTCGCTTGGTTACAACCTCATTCATTGATCTCAACAACATCAATTTTTTGCAGGAGGCCGATAATCCTGGTCCCTGAGACGATGTGAAGTTGCGTGTCAATCCAGTGAGGATTACCAAATGCGAGTGATGATTCTGGATGATGACCCCTGGATATCCGATCTTTTAAAGCAGCTTGTGTTGAGCATCCGCCCGGTTGCGCAAGTCGATTGCTTTATCGATGTCGCTAGTGCGTTAGACGCTTGGCAACCAGGCATCTATCAGTTGGTGATGGCCGACTGGAATCTACCGGATGCCCCCGGCGTCAACCTGTTGCAGAAAATTCGCGAAAAAGACCAGGACACGCCGCTGATCATGATCACCGGACGCGCTGATCGAGACAGTGTGCTGGCGGTAAAATCGCTGAGGATCAGCGCTTTTTTCACCAAGCCATTCCAGGTTTCGCGCGTCGTCCAATGCCTGGATACACTCCTTCCGCTTGATGAGCCCCCCCGAGCGACTGCTGTCAACACTGAAGACCTGATGAGCTATCTCAGTGGTTTGTCTGCGGGAGAGTTGGACTTGCCTTTACTGGCTTCGGTGAAAGACAAGCTTCAGCTCGGCTATGGCGGGGCGTTGATGGATTTGCGAGAACTCGCCAATGATTGGCAGTATGACCCGGCGCTATGCGCCCACTTGATCGCCGCAGCCAACGGTGCCGCGTATCTCGGGCTCGGGCAGCCCTGCACGAATTTGAACGGTGCCCTGACACGGCTGGGAGGGCTTACCAGCGTGAATCTGGCGATCAGCCAGGCCCTGCGACAGACCAATACTCAACCTGACGGCATGCTGATGACGTTCATCCAAGTGCATTTGGATGAAGCTGAGCGTTTGGCTGAAAGGGTTGTCCTGTTGGCTCAACAATGCGGCCTGGACCCCGCACCCCTGCAGAGTGCAGCCCTGTTACACCGTATGGGCGAACTCTGTGTTTTGTTCCAAACTCAGAAATGGGAGAACCAGGGTAATAGCGTGGACGAAGAAACGCTCCTGCACGCTGTCCGCGATTTTGCAGCGCCTTTTGCCGTTCGCTTGAAAGCACGCTGGGGACTGCCTATGGTTCTACGTGAGTTGATAGGCGCTATTTATGCGTTACCTCCCATGCACGTTCGCCGCGAACAAGTGGTGATGCGCCTTGCCGCCGCCATGAACAATGATGAGCCCGAAGCAGACCTTGAAAGACTTCAGCGATTAGCCGGCCTGGCCTGAGACTGATAGGAACTGACAGGCGGGATGTTCTGGCGCAGGTCGAAGCTGTTCAGGTTTGCTTGTTATCAAATGCAAGGGATTTGCAAGGAGCAACGGAATGCGCGACAAGTCGTTTAGTCTCAAACCGGTCCTCCTGATCGTCGATGACCAAGCCACCGACCTGAGAGTTCTGAGCACCGCAGTGCGAGATTTAGCTGAAGTCCATATCGCCCTAAGTGGCGAGCAGGCGCTTGAGATTGCTCGTCAATGCCGGCCGGATGTGGTGTTGCTCGACATCGAAATGCCAGGAATGAATGGCTTTGAGGTCTGCCGTGCACTGAAGTCTGACCCCGAACTTTTGGATGCTGCGGTTATTTTTGTCAGCGCTCATACACAGACAGACCATGAGCTTCTGGCTCTGGAGTGCGGCGGCGTGGACTTCATCCAGAAACCGCTGAATATCCCGGTTGCCAGAGCCCACATCAAAGCGCATATCGCCTTGCGCAGTGAGGCCAAGCGGCTTGCCAATCACGATGCATTGACCGGACTACCCAACAGAATCCTGCTGCAGGATCGTACCGAGCAGGCGATACAAAAGGCCCGTCACAACAACGGTCGTGTGGCGATGCTCCTGCTTGATCTGGATAACTTCAAAGTCATCAACGATTCGATGGGCCACTCGATCGGTGATTTGGTGTTGCGAGAGGTTGCATCGCGGTTATCGCGATCCATGCTCGTCGAGGACACCGTCAGCAGGCAAGGAGGGGATGAGTTCATTCTCCTCCTGCCCGAGGTGGTCGGTTTCGATGCCGTGGGCGACTTCGCTGAAAGGGTACTCGCCACAATCTCCAGCCCCTTTTCAATTCAGGGAAACCGCTACGACCTTTGCGCGAGCATCGGCATCAGTGTCTTCCCTGAAGATAGCGATGATATGGAGTCCCTGTACCGGCATGCCGACGCAGCCATGTACCAGGCGAAGCTTGCAGGTCGTAATCGCTATTGTTTTTTCTCTTCGCATATCGAAAGCAGCATGCGTGCCAGGCACCTGCTTGAGCGGCATATGCGCAACGCTTTGGAAGAGGGTGTCTTCGAGGTCTTTTACCAGGCGAAGATTGATGCACGGCATAACCGGATCATTGGGATGGAGGCGTTGATTCGCTGGCGCAACCATGACGATGTCTTGATCTCGCCTGCCGATTTCATCCCTCTGGCAGAAGAAACAGGCCTGATCATTCCGATTGGCAAATACGTTCTGCTTCAGGCCTGCAAGGATACGAGGGTGCTTCGTGAACGGGGCCATGACATTTCTATCAGCGTCAACATCTCTGTCGTGCAGTTTCGCGAGGCGGCCTTTCTGGACATGGTGAAAAATATCCTGGCCGAATCTGGCTTGGAAGGACAATTCCTCGAGCTGGAGATTACCGAAGGGGTGCTGGCAAGAGATATTGATAACGCGCGAGAAACCCTTTTTCTTCTCAAGAAGCTCGGTGTTCGCATTTCAATCGACGATTTCGGCACCGGTTATTCAAGCCTGGCTTATCTCAAGCGGTTTCCCATTGATGTTCTGAAAATAGATCAGAGTTTTGTGCGAGATATGCTCACCGACAAAAGCGATTCGGCGATCATTGAAGCGATCATCAAGCTGGGTCAGGCGCTGGGTCTTGAATTGGTGGCCGAAGGTGTAGAAACCCAGGAACAGGCCGATGCGCTTTTGGAGCAAGGCTGTCAGATCATGCAAGGTTATCTGTATTGCCGCCCTGTTCCTTTTGCTCAGATATCGTCATTTTTATCCGCGGGACTCAACGTTAATGTTGCGCATACGAACTAAGCTGCGGACGCCCCAATAGGGTCCGAACCTTAAAAATTGAAGGCTTGCAGGTCTTCTGCAACGGGGCAATGCGGGTGAGAAAACATAAGTTTTTTGCATTGAGCTGGGGCGTGGTCATCACTCTGGCGGTGGGGTTGGGGGCAAGCATTCTGGGCGGCTGGCTCCTTGACCGCATCAACCAACAGCAGGCTCAAGAAGCGATCGTAGCGGCCACCGACGAAGCCGCAGATTTGGTTTTAACTCGCCTTAATCTTTACCAATACGGATTGCGAGGCGCTCGTGGAGCGGTGCTGACTGCGGGTGAGCATGGCGTCAGTCGTGAGATTTTTGATCAATATAACCAAACGCGCGACCTCGCTGTCGAGTTCCCCGGCGCCAGTGCCTTGGGCTTTATCAGGCGTGTCCTGGAGCAGGATGAAAGCGACTTTCTCAAGCTCGCTCGGGCCGACGGAAAAACCGATTTCTCCATTCGCCAATTCTCGCCCCATTCAGGCGAGCGTTACGTTGTCCAGTATGTCGAACCGGTTGAGGGTAACCAGCCTGCAATTGGCTTGGACATCGCTTCAGAAACATCGCGGCGAGAGGCGGCACAAGCCTCGATACAAAGCGGTGCGGCACGAATCACCGGGCCCATTACGCTGATACAGGCCCAGGGGAAACCGCAGCAGTCTTTCCTGGTGTTGTTGCCCATCTTTCGCGGCGCAGTGACTCCGGCGACTGCTGCTGAACGCGATGCCGCCGCTTTTGGCTGGAGCTATGTCGTGTTGCGCACAGAGGAAGTACTCAGAGGCCTGCGCATAGAAAATGAGGCGGTACATCTACGATTAAGGGATATCACCGTCCCAGGGCAGGAAAAACTGTTTTATGAAAGCCTTGACGCCTCGGCTCGCCGTGAACCGCTGATGACCCATCAGTTGGAGCGCGAGGTATACGGGAGGCGGTGGCAAATTGAACTCGACGCCAACGCGCTGTTCATTCAGCGACTGCATCAGGTCTCACCAAAAGTTGTGCTGTTTTTCGGTGGTTTTCTCACGCTTCTAATGGCGACCCTGGCAAGTGTTGTGAGTGTCAGCCGTCAACGTCGGCGGCAGATATTTGTCGAGCAGGCAAGGCTGGCTTCCATCGTTGAAAGCTCGGCAGATGGCATTATCGGAAAAACACTCGATGGCGTCGTCACCAACTGGAACAAAGGTGCTGAGCGCCTTTTTGGGTACACCGCCGAGGAAGCGGTGGGACAGACGCTCGCCAATTTGATTGTTCCGGCAGCACTTGTCACAGAGGAAGCTCATATCCTTGCGCGCATCAGGGCGGGAGAGCGTATCGATAGCTTTGATACCCAACGCCATCACAAAGACCAGCGACTGATCGATGTCTCCGCCAGCATTTCACCCATTTATGGCGAGGGCGGTCGCGTCGTTGGAGCCTCCAAGACATTAAGGGATATCTCGGCGAAAAAAGCAGCTGAGGCGCGGATTCTCGAACTCAATTCCAACCTTGAGGAGCAGGTTGCGCAGCGAACGTCCGAGTTGCGGCATCTCAATCTGTTGTTGGGCACGGTCCTACGCTCGGCTACCGAGGTTTCGATCATTGCGACGGATCTCGATGGCGTTATCCGTGTGTTCAACAAAGGTGCCGAGCATTTGTTGGGTTATGACGCCGATGAGTTAGTCGGTAAAGACACCCCGACGCTCTTCCATGTACCCGAAGACGTTGCTGCCCGTGGTGTGGAGCTGAGCGAGGAGTACGCTCAGACAATCGACGGTTTTCGGGTACTTACCTATAAGCCTGAGCTTGAAGGAGCGGAAACCCGAGAGTGGACTTACATACGCAAGGATGGCTTGCGGGTTCCTGTCACGCTGGTGGTCACCTCCATGCGCGACGCCGATGGGGTGTTGAGCGGTTACCTGGGTATCGCCGTAGACATCACCGAACGTAAAGCGGCAGAAAAGGAATTGGCTGCGAGCCTGAAAACAACACTGGAACAACGTAGCGAACTGATGGCGGTGCACGATCAGCTGCTGATGGCGGCTGAAGTGGCCGAACTGGGCGTCTGGTCCTGGACCTTGACTGACAATGCCTTGAAGTGGAATGACCGCATGTTCGAGTTCTACGGGCAGCCACTGTCGTTGCGCAATACCGGCCTGGGTTATGAGCACTGGTACTCGCGTGTTCACCCCGAAGATGTTGTGGCAGCGGCTGAAAAGCTGAAGGGGGCGGTCGAGGGGACTGATGTGTATGACACCATTTTCCGCGTCGTTCGCCCGGATGGCCAGATCCGCTTCATACAGGCCGGCGCGCAGGTCGAACGTGGTCCAAACGGTATAGCGTTGCGTGTGACGGGTATCAATCGGGACATCACTGCCCAACGCGAACTGGAGTCACATCTGCTTTACGCCAAGGAACAGGCCGATGCAGGGAGTGCCGCCAAGTCTGCATTCCTGGCCAACATGAGTCATGAGATACGCACACCGATGAACGCCGTGTTGGGTATGTTGCAGTTGGTGCAGAACACCGACCTGGATGGTCGCCAACTCGACTATGTGAGCAAAGCGCAGTCCGCTGCGAAATCACTGTTGGGTTTGCTCAACGACATCCTCGATTACTCCAAGATTGAGGCGGGCAAGCTGCAACTCGATGTGCACCCGTTCGAGCTCGAACCGCTCATGCGTGACCTCGCCGTAGTGCTGGCAGGCAACCAGGGCCAGAAAGACGTTGAGATCATGTTCGATCTGGACGCCAATTTACCCAGCGACCTGATCGGCGATAGCCTGCGACTGCAACAGGTACTGATCAACCTGGCGGGCAATGCCCTGAAATTCACCCTGGAAGGCCAGGTTGTGGTCAGCGTGGAACAACGGCTGCGCACGCAAAGTGCGGTGAGCTTGCGCATCGCCGTTTCTGATACCGGCATTGGTATCAGCCCGGAACAACTTCAGCGCATTTTTGAAGGCTTCACTCAGGCCGAGGCTTCAACTTCCCGGCGCTTTGGTGGTACAGGCCTGGGCCTGGTGATCTGCAAGCGGTTGGTCGCCTTGATGGGCGGCGAACTTCAGGTGCAGAGTCAGCAAGGTGTGGGGAGTCGTTTCTGGTTCGATATCACACTGGATGTAGCGCCCACGTCACTGCCGAAATCCACCCGCCCTGAAGTCGATGTGTCCATACGGATTCTGGTCGTCGACGACAACGCCATGGCGGGTGAACTGCTGTTGCGAACCGTTCATGCTTTGGGATGGAAGGCTGACCGCGTGAGTGGGGGCACGCAAGCGGTGGAATGGGTGAAGAAAGGCCAGGCGTCAGGTGAAGCCTACGACGTGGTGCTGATGGACTGGCGGATGTCCGATATGGATGGGTTGAGCGCTGCGCAATTGATCCGGCAGCAGGGTAACGGTGTGTCACCTCCGCTGGTCATTATGATCACTGCATACGGCCGCGAAGTATTGGCCGATGCCCACCAGGCGGGAGACGCTCCCTTCGTGGGTTTTCTCACTAAACCTGTCACACCCAAGCAGCTGGCCGACGCTGTTCAGCGAGCACTCAACGGCAAAGACCTGCTGCATTCCCCCCTTTCCCGGTCAACGGTTGACCGGCCGCAGCGTCTGGCCGGGCTGCGGCTATTGGTGGTGGAAGACAACATGCTCAATCGCCAGGTAGCCGATGAGTTACTGACAAGGGAAGGCGCCGAGGTGAGGCTGGCGGAAGGCGGACTGGAGGGTGTCAGCAAGGTGATGAGTGAACGATTCGACGTCGTATTGATGGACATCCAGATGCCGGATATTGATGGCTTGGAGGCGACCCGTCGCATTCGATCGAGCCCGCGTTTTGCAACGCTTCCAATCGTGGCGATGACCGCCAATGCCTCCAATAGCGACCGTGAGGCGTGTCTTGCCGCGGGGATGAATGAGCATGTTGGCAAGCCCATCGACCTGGAACAACTTGTCGCAACGCTGCTCTTGCAAGTGGGCCGCGAGGGTCGCCAGGTAGCTTCAAGCCAGGGGCAAACCCTTGCGCGGGAAGGCGTCATCGATTCTCGTGCATCAATCATTGATCGCTTTGGTGGTGACCTCGATTTGATCCGTATCGTGCTGAAAAACTTCGGCCCGGAGCTGGAAAAGCAGCTTGTCCGGTTGCACGATCAGATCCAGCACCAAGACGCATCGGGGGCCGCTTTTGTACTCCATTCCATTAAAGGCAGCAGCGGCACCATGGGCGCCAAGGCGCTGTCACAGCTGGCCGGCAACCTGGAGCAGACCCTGAAAGATCCAGAGTCTGCAGCGAGCGTCTTTGCTGACGTCACCTGGTTTGACGAATTAAGCAGGTTGCTGCAACTCAGTCTTGAGCAGATGAGTGTCGACTTTGGTCAGAGCCCACGAGCAACGATCAGTGCTGGCAACGAAATCATGGAACTGACGCAATGGAAGGAATCCCTCGAAGAGATTTTGCTATTGCTGGAAGCCGGTAACCTTCTAGCCTTAGAGTTGACCGACGCATTGGTGTCAAAAACGCCACCATCCCTGCGACCCCGGTTCGATGAACTGGTGGCCAGTGTCCAGTCGCTGGACTTTTCGGCTGCGATGCCGATTGGTCGTGACCTGCTGAAATCTGCCTGATGGATCAATCGATGGAAACCTGGTTGCCGCATTCACACAACCGTCCAAAATTACTCATTGTCGACGACCAGCCGACGAATATCCGGGTACTGCATGAGCTGTTTCGTGAGGATTTTGATGTATTTATGGCCACCAGCGGTGAACAGGCGATCACCGTATGCCAGGCCCAACAGCCCGATTTGATCCTGCTGGATGTGGTCATGGAGGGCATGGACGGGTATGAAGTGTGCCGTCGACTCAAGGCTGGCCCGCAGACCCAAGGCATTCCCATCATCTTCATTACCGCACAGCAACAGGAGTCAGAGGAGCTGCTGGGCCTGGAGCTTGGTGCGGTGGACTTCATCAGTAAGCCCATTAATCCAGTCATTGTTAAAGCACGGGTGCGAACTCATCTGACCCTGAAGTTACAGAGCGATCTGCTACGGAGCATGGCGATGATGGATGGCCTTACCGGGGTGGCCAATCGACGCAAATTCGATGAGGACATTTCGGCCGATTGGCGCCAGTGCTTTCGAGAGCAAAAGCCGCTGTCACTGATCTTGGCGGATGTCGATTTTTTTAAGCGCTACAACGACCGTTATGGGCATCAGGCAGGCGATGGCTGCCTCAGATCCGTTGCCCGAGCGTTATCGGAAACGGTTGGACGCCCCTACGACCTGGTGGCTCGGTATGGCGGCGAAGAGTTTGTCTGCGTCTTGCCCAAGACGGACCTTTCTGGAGCCGTCGAGATTGCACAAAGAATGCAGGAACGTGTTCGAGCACTGGGCATTGAACATGCTGCTTCTGATGTCGATCGTGTAGTGACTATCTCTCTGGGTGTCGCAACATTGATCCCCGCGGTTGATCTTGAATACCAGGCCTTGGTGGAAGCTGCAGACAAGCAACTCTACAAAGCGAAGAGCGCTGGCAGGGGCAGGGTGTGCTCAGCTTCAATGGCGCCCAGTTAAGGACTCCCTTTTTGGCTGAGTCCTGAAGGCCAGTGGTGAATCAAGCGCTTTTGCCCATCAAAAGCGCCCAGTTGTCTGGCTGCCCACAACCTAGGCTTTGCTCGCCGGTTTGGCCACGCGTTTTGTGCCGGTGGCAGGTTTGCGGGGGGCGGTTTTGCGTTTTTTCTTCCACGGCGTGGCGCCGCGACCGGCGGGGCTCGCCGGGCCGCTGATGGTCATGCTCAGGCCGGCGCAACGGGCGACCTGCTTGCTCATCCACGCCGCCTGTTTGGTGACGAATTCTTCCAGGCTCATTTCACCGCTTTGCACCATGTCCAGCGCTTGCTCCCAGATCGCCGTGGTGCCCGGATCGGCGATGGCCCGCGGTACGGCGTCGATCAGGCTGAACGCTGCCGGCGTTGCGGCCAGGGCCTTGCCATTCTTCACCAAGTAACCCCGGTCGAGCAGGCCCTGGATGATCGAGGCGCGGGTCGCTTCGGTGCCGATCCCGGTGGTGTCCTTGAGTTTCTGTTTGAGCAGCGGGTCTTCCACCAGTTTGGCGACGTTCTTCATCGCCTTGATCAGATCGCCCTCGGTGAACGGCTTGGGCGGTTGGGTCCAGAGATCCTTGAGTTTGACCTCGGCCACTGCGCAATCCCGTCCTTCGGCCAGGGCCGGCAGGGTTTGCGGTGCGGGTGCCTCACGGCCCTTGGCCGGGGCCAACGCCTCGGGCAGAGCACGCTTCCAGCCCGGTTCGACGATCTGCTTGCCCACGGCGCGCAAGGCTTCGCCGGCACAGTCGAAGTCGGCCTGGGTGCGGTCATATTCATGGTTGGGCAGGAACTGCGCCAGATAACGCGCGCGGATCAGCGTATAGACCGCCCGCTGCTTGCCGACCAGCCGTTCGAGGTTCTTCGCTGCGGCGGTGGGGATGATGCCGTGGTGTGCGCTGACCTTGGCATCGTTCCAGGCCCGTGAACGGCGCTGAGGCTGCAGATGCTCATTCAGCGCGTTCAGGCTCGGATCGGCCTGGCGCAGGGCGGCGAGAATGCCGGGAGCTTCGCTGTGCTGGCTCACGGGCAGGAACCCGCAATCGCTGCGCGGGTAAGTGATGACTTTGTGGGTTTCGTAGAGGGCCTGGGCGATGTCGAGGGTTTCCTGGGCGCCGAGGCCGAGTTTCTTCGAACAGACTTCCTGCAAGGTGCCCAGGTCGAACGGTAACGGTGCGATTTCACGCATGCGCTCGGTGCGCAGCTTGATTACCCGGGCACTCGCCGCGCCGCTCATCGCCGCGGCCGCTTGCTGCGCCAGGGCCTGATTCAGACAGCGATCCTGATCGTCACAAACATCCGACGCCGCGCGCCACTGGGCGGTGAACGCGGTGCCATCGTGCAGCAGTTGCACATCGATGGCCCAATAGGCGACGGGGACGAAATCGGCAATGCTGCGATCCCGATCCACCACCAGGCGCAAGGTCGGCGTTTGCACGCGACCCACCGGCAACACCCCTTGGTAACCGGACTGCCGGCCCAACAGGGTAAACAGCCGACTCATGTTCATCCCTATCAGCCAGTCCGCCCGGGAGCGGCCCAGCGCCGAGTGATACAGGCTGAACGTCTCGGCCCCCGGCTTGAGCGCCGCCAGGGCCTTGCGGATCGAGGCATCGTCCAGCGCCGACAGCCACAACCGCTGGATCGGCCCGCGATAACGGCAATGCTCCACCAATTCCCGGGCGATCATTTCACCTTCGCGGTCGGCGTCAGTGGCGATCACCAGTTCCGTAGCCTCGCCCAGCAGACGCTTGACTGCCTTGTACTGGCTGGCGGTACGCGGTTTGACGGTCATCTTCCATTTGTCGGGGATGATCGGCAGGTCGGCCAGCACCCAGCGTTTATAGCGCGCGTCGTAGGCATCCGGCGGCGCGGTTTCCAGCAGATGGCCGATGCACCAGGTCACCGTGACGTTCGTTCCCAGCCAGCAACCGTCGCCCCGGCGCTTGGCGCCGAGCACTGCCGCGATGTCTTTGGCCTGGGAAGGTTTCTCACAGAGGTACAGCTGCATAACCACCATCGTTCAAGTCGGTTTGAAGAAGGCGTACAGAATGCGCAGGGATTTTGATTGGGGCAACCTTTATCTGTATGGATATACAGATAAAAGATTGCCGATGATGACGAGACTTAGACAGACACTTCCGAGCCTGCGACGGCTTTCCAGCTGGCCAATGGCGTCAGGAAGTGCAGCTCGAACCGGCGTTCGGTAAAGGCCCAGCGCCCATCTCGCCGCTCGAATCGGTCGTGATACAGGCCGCTGATCTGCACCTGCCCCATCTCGACATGGGTACACAAACAGTCCACCGCCACACGCCCGGTGGCGGTTTCGCCGTCGATATCGATCACGGCGTTGGCCATCCAGTGGTGCATGTGCGGCATGCTCGCCCAGTTGATATGGGCCGACTCGATGATCGCCTCGATGCCTTGGTAACTACCGAATGCAGCGCCCAGATCCAGAACCGCGCCTTCGTGCCAAATGCTATGCAGCAGATGTTCGTCGCGGCCATCGAAGGCCAGCGCATATTCGGCGATCAGGCGTTCCAGCGCGACGCGGGTTTCGAGCAGTTCAATACGTAAAGTCAGCATGTTCATACCTCATTGAAGTCCGTGGACAGCGACAGGTCGCGCCACTGGTTGAGTTCTGCGGCCACAAACGCCAGTTTGTCGTCGACCACCTTCACCGCATCGGTCCCCGCGACAAAGCGCAGCGGCGGCTGGGGCAGGGCGGCCAACGCCACAACCGCGCGCCCCAGCCGATCCGGATCACCGATCTGCTGATGATTGCGTGCCTCGAAAACCGCCAATGTCTTCGTACGCAAATCGTCGTAGTCCTCCAGCGCCCGAGTCCCCAGTTTCAGCATGCGACTGTCGAGGAATTCCGTGCGAAACGCCCCCGGTTCCACCAGCGTCAGCTTGATCCCGAACGGCTCGATTTCCAGCGCCAGGGCTTCGGAAAAACCCTCGATGGCGAACTTGCTGGACGAGTACATCGACGCCCCCGGCACCCCTTTGAAACCACCATTGGAAGACATGTTGATCACATGCCCGGAACGCTGCCGACGCATTACCGGCAACACCGCACGGGTCACGTTGAACGTGCCGAACACATTGGTCGCGAACTGACGCTCGATGGCCTCGGGCCCGACCTCTTCGAAAGGCCCGAACTGCCCGTAACCGGCGTTGTTGACCAGTACATCGATGCGCCCGAAGCGCTCGATAGCGGCCGCAACCACGGCGTCGGCCTGGGTGAACTCGCGAATATCCAGCACGGCATTCAGCGCACGGTCGCCGTACATCGCTTCCAAACTTGGCAGGTCAAGATCCGTCGCAACCACCGCGTCACCATGGGCCAGCGCAGCCTTGGCAATGCCCGCACCCAAACCGTTGGCGGCCCCGGTAATCAGCCATACACGCCGCCCGTTCATAGCGGCATCTCGTTGCTGATCCAGTCCAGAATTGAGGCATGACGCGGTGTCCAGCCCAGTTCTGCACGTGCGCGTTTGGCGATCACCCGGCTATTGGTGCCGAAAGTGAAATGCACGTGCATCGGGTCCCAATGCTGCGCGGCTTCCACCACCGACCACGACTGCACCGGCCCCAGCTCCATGCGTTCGGCGAGGGCCGGGCCCATGTCGGCGAAGGACGCTTCACCGTTCTCGACGAAATAGAATGCGCCGGCCGGGGCTTTTTCCAGGGCCAGCACGTACAGCTCGGTCAAATCGTCGATGTGCACGTTGGACCAGCAATTGACCCCTTTGCCGATGATCCGCAGCACTCCGGTTTCCCGGGCCCGGGCCATCAGGAACGGCAACTGGAAGCTGTGATCGGTCAGCCCGTGGCCGACGCCGTAGATGTTGCTCGGGCAAATCACCACGGTGCGAATGCCTTCGCTGGCGGCTTTGATCAGGCGCAGGTCGATGTTGTAGCGCGGCTGTTTCAACGGATCGATGATGAACGGCGTGTCTTCGTCGAAGATGTGCCCGGACAGATAATCGCCCTTGGCGTCATCGCCGATGATGCTGGAGCCGCTGGTGTGGATCAGCAGTTTGCCGGTGCCCTGCAACGCTTCGATAAACGACTCGACGGCGCCGGCATGGTCGCTGTTAGCCGCGTCAATCACTGCATCGGCCCGACGCGCTTCGGCCATCAATAACTCGTGATCATCGAGGCTGCCGAGCACCGGCGTGATGCCCCGTGCCTTGAGCTGTTCGGCTTTCTTTGGGTCGCGGACCAGTCCGCGAATCGAGTGCCCGTCAGCCATCAGCCGATGAGCGACGCTGCCGCCAACGAAGCCGTTGGCGCCGGTCAGGAAGATATTCATAAGGCAAGAACCCTTGGAAGATGAGCGAGCACTCACCTTAGCCTCGGGCAATTAGCGGAAAAATAGGCCGCAGTTCTGTTTAGAATGGACTCCAGAGTCATCAATGGAGCCATCATGGAAAGCCTGAACGCCATCGGCGTATTCGTCGCCGCCGCCGAAGCCCGCAGCTTTGTCGGTGCGGCCAGGGCCTTGGGGATCTCGGCCTCGGCGGTGAGCAAAAGCATTGCGCGGCTGGAGGCCCGGTTCGGGGTGCGGCTGTTCCACCGCAGTACTCGCAGTATCACCCTCACGGCCGAAGGCACGCAGTTTGTCGAGCGTTGCCGGCGGGTGCTGGCGGAGCTGGAAGTGGCCGGCGAAGAGCTCTCGCAGAATGTATCGCTGCCCCAGGGACCGTTGCGCATCAGCCTGCCGATGATCGCCAAGCCCTTTGTGTCGATTTTCGGCGAATTTCAGTCGCGCTATCCCGAGATTCAGCTGGACCTGGAGTTCACCGATCGCCTGACCGATGTCATCACTGAAGGCTTCGACGCGGTCATCCGCAGCGGCGTACCCAGGGACTCGGGGTTGTCCGCGCGACCGTTGGGCACTTACCGCATGCTCACGGTCGCATCCCCAGCGTATCTGGCCTCCCGAGGCGTGCCCCTACAGCCGGAAGACTTGCACCAGCACGCGTGCATTCATTTTCGCTTTCCCAAGTCCGGCAAGTTGCAGGCGTGGCTGTTCAATCGGGACGAGCAGCCCGTTGAGCTGGAGCTGCCGCGCTCGATGATTTGCAATTCGGTGGAAGGGCGCATGGACCTTGCCGTGCAAGGCCTCGGCATCACCTATGCCGCCGATTTTGTGGTGCGCGAGGCGTTGGCGGATGGGCGGTTGGTGGAAGTGCTTGAGGCGTTTACCTGGGAGAAGGGCCAGTTCAATCTGCTTTGGCCGTCCGGGCGGCAAGTGCCGCCGAAATTGCGGGAGTTTATTGAGTTCTTGGTGAGCCATACGCCGTTTAGCCGCTGACACAATAGGTTTAGTGTGAGGAGACAAACACCGAATCAGCCACCGGCGGCGGCAGGGCAAATGCGCCTTTCATCCGCGCCACTTCCTCGGTGGGCGTGCGCCCAAACAGCCTTTTGAACTCGCGACTGAACTGCGAGCCGCTTTCATACCCGACGTCGGATGCCGCACGCGCCACGCTGTAGCCGTTGCGCACCATCAACAGCCGCGCCTGGTGCAGGCGTGTCGATTTCAGGTACTGCATCGGCGAAGTGTGGGTGATGGCTTTGAAGTGCGCGTGGAAGGTCGGCACGCTCATGTTCGCCTCCGCAGCCAGGTGTTCGACGTCGAGCCGTTCGCCGAGGCTGCCGTGCATTTTGCGCAGGGCCCGGGAGATGCGCCCGAACTGCCCGCGAGCGGCGAGGGCGGCGCGCATTGAACCGCCCTGGGCGCCAGTGAGAATGCGGAAATAGATTTCCCGCACCAGCGCTGGCCCGAGCAGGCGACCGTCCAGTGGCGAATCGAGGGCTTCCAGCAGGCGCAGGACGGATTGGCTCAGGCGCGGTTCCATCGGCGAGGCGTACATGCCTTTGGGTGCGGCGGTGGGTTGGTCGTCGAGTTGCAGCATCAGGTCGGCGGCGAGGTTGAAGTCCAGATGAAAATAGATTGCCAGCAGCGGCTCTTCGGCGCTGGCGTCGGTTTCCATGGTGAACGGCACGGGCACCGCAACCGCCAGATAGTGTTGGGCATCGTAGAGGTAGGTCGCGTCGCCCCAGTACCCGCGCTTGCGGCCCTGACAGACGATAACGATGCCTGGATCGTAGAGCACTGGCGTACGCTGCAACGCCCGGTTGGAGCGCAGCAAGCGCACATCGGCCAGGGCGGTGAGGTTGTAACCCTCATCCGGGGCGAGTTTCGTCAGCAGCGCAATCGTCTGCGCCTGGCAATCGTTTTGATCTATGCCTGATTCGCTCAAAAAACCTTTCCCACCCGAGAACACGAGACTTGAATGTGAACTGCTGCGAGCCGCAAATCAATCGGCTCATAGGATTAGGCAAAAGTCCGACAGTAATCGGCGTTCAGCCGTTGCGGTAGCATCCCTATCATGACCAACACACCACAGCGGAGCGCGACCATGACGACGACAAAGACCCTTTTCATCACCGGCGTCAGCAGCGGCTTCGGCCAGGCGCTGGCCAACGAAGCCCTGGCCGCAGGTCACCGGGTGATCGGCACCGTGCGCAGCGAAACGGCGCGCATCGAGTTTGAACAACACCCGTCGAAAAATGCCTTCGGCCGCTGCCTCGATGTCACCGACTTCACTGCGATCGACGCCGTCGTCGCCGAAGTTGAAAACACCCTCGGCCCGGTGGATGTATTGGTCAACAACGCCGGCTACGGCCATGAAGGGGTTTTCGAGGAATCGGCGCTGGAAGAGATGCGCCAACAGTTCGACGTTAACGTGTTCGGCGCAGTGGCTGTAATCAAGGCGTTCGTGCCGTTCTTCCGTCAGCGCCGGGCCGGGCACATCATCAATATCACCTCCATGGGCGGCTTTATCACGATGCCCGGCATCGCCTATTACTGCGGCAGCAAATTTGCCCTGGAAGGCATCTCCGACACCTTGAGCAAGGAACTCAAACCCTTCGGCATCGCGGTCACGGCGGTGGCGCCGGGATCGTTTCGCACCGATTGGGCCGGGCGCTCGATGCGCCGCTCCGAGCGCAGCATCGCCGACTATGACGCAACCTTCGACCCGATCCGCACCGCGCGCCAAGCCAAGAGCGGCAAGCAACTGGGCGACCCGATCAAAGCCGCCCAAGCCATGCTGACCTTGATCGCCAGCGATGCACCGCCCGCGCATTTGTTGCTGGGCAGCGATGCGTTGCAACTGGTTCGTGAACGGTTGGCGAATATGACGCAGGAGATCAATGCCTGGGAGGTGCTGAGTCGATCCACGGATGGCTATTGATCAAGAGCGTTTATCAGGTGATGCATTCTCTCCAGCAGATCGTCGTAGGTGATGACCTTGACTGTTTGATTGGTATTAAGGCCAAACAACACCTCTTTCTTTTCTGCTGTCAGTTTTCGTGAGCGGCCGATCACAACCAGGCCCTCGACGACGTAGTTGCCCTGCAACCAGTCCGGGATGTCTTGTTTGTTTTCCCTGATCTGGCGTATCCAGTCGTTTACTTGCTTGATTGCATGGGTGACTTTGTGTCTTAGCTGATTGGTTTTGGTGAAAATTTCGTCGCTATGGCGCTCCAGTTCAATCAGCACGATACGCTTGTCCGCCTGATTGTATTGAAGGACCAGGTCGGCTCTGCAGTTGCCAATGCGAACCTCGCTGTATAGCTTGGCGAGATGGCAGTCGAGGATCTGTGGGTAGGCCTTGATGAATTTGTGCAGGTCTCTTTCAACCGTTGATTTGTTTCCGAGCAATCTGCAGAACTTGATGAAAACACTTTCGAATTGGGTTTGGGGATTGTTTGCCGGTGCAAGTCCTTTCAGCTTGTTCTTGAGCATATCCTGCTTGCTCAGCCTCGGCCGGGAGGAGGGTTGACGGCAGGGTGAAACGGAAATGGGCGGAATGAGTTCCGAGAAACCTCGCCCCAGCACCTGAACGGCAGTGTTTGAGAAGGGACCGATAATAACGGCTGGAACCCGGTCTATTTCGATGACGTTATAGGCCAGGTACGCCAGATAATCATCATCCATTATGAGTTGGCCGTTTTTTTCATAGAGGACCAGTTCGTACGCGGGCCTGCCAGACTCGATAGCATGCGGCATGAACGCCTTGATTCTTTCTTCCGGGATACTCAGTGCATGGTCGATATCCCAGGGTTGAACCGCGTCCAGAGGTACCATTACCCTTGTGCAAGCGACTTTATTTGCATACGCCTGGGACAGGAGTTTTATCAAGTAGTTATTGGTGGGACGATTTGCGGATTCTTCATCGATAATAGAATCCAGCGGCAACATCCTGTATTTGTAGTTGTAGTAAGCGGCCAGGCATTGGAAGGCGAAGGCTGACGGTGGAACTGATGCTATTTCGTCCCTTGGAATACGTACCCAACCATCACCTGTACAGGCTGACATGAGCGGTTCAGGTTCTGCTTGATAAGCCCTGATGTCAAAGCGGTATATTCGATTTGTAAGGTCCTGCAAGTTATACAAGGTTGCGGAGTAAACGATTCCGCCGCCCTTGAGATGTTCTCTATGAAACATAATGCCGTAGCGAACATCTTCGAGTATGGAGGAGACGAAGAAGAATTCCGGAAGTGTGTTGGTTTCCAGCAAATAAAGTTTATTGATGCTGTCCTCCAGCGACGGGAGGTCATCTCGGGTCAACACTAAATCTTCTTCTACCAACATGATGGCTTTCATCATGTCGCCGACGATCGGGTTTTCCTGATAGTGCTTCAGTATCCAGGAGGTGATTTCATTTTTGCTTCCGATCCTTTTTTCGCCTCCGGATATTTCTAACAGTAAGGCTCGTCTCAAGTGCGTCAGTACAGAGACGGGCTCATGTGCTGGCAGGTTAATCATCTGCGTGTTGATATCTGAAAAAATACCGCCTGTTTCTTCTATGAAGGGCACCGATCAAGAATGGGTTGTAGTCACTACGCCTGCAAACCGAAGCGACAAAATATCGGCTGATAATCAAAGGCGACAGTGGTTTTTCTGAGTCAGCGCTAAAAAAGTGTATCAATTTTCCTCTGTTTTTTTACCCAGACAGTCTTTCCGTGCAGCGATGCCTGGAAAACCGCTATCGAGAAATTGATTAGCGCCACGTTTCAAGCTGTGTCAGTTTCACCGCGCCTGCAATGGGGCGAGTGACAGGACGATCTCGCCAAGGGATCGCCGTGGTCTGTCGAAACTGACTACTTTGAACAAGGACGTAAACCATGTCTCTAGCAAAAGCCCGGACCAGTGACGCCTACTCCACCGTCGATACATTCAGCCACTTGTACGACCGGGGCGGCAGCGCGCTGATCAACGGCAAACCATCGTTCACCGCCGATCAGGCGGCCGACCAGATCCTGCGCAAAGGCGCGTCCTGGCACGATCAGAATGCCGACGGCAAGATCGACCTCAGCTACACCTTCCTCACCTCGAAACCGGCCAACTACAACCCGGCCCTCGGCACGTTCGGCGAATTTAGCGCCCAGCAAAAAGCCCAGGCCGTGCTGGCGATGCAATCCTGGTCGGACGTGGCCAACGTGACCTTCAGCGAAGGCAAGGGTGGCGACGGTCACATGACCTTCGGCAACTACAGCAACAACACCGGCGGCGCGGCGTTCGCCTATCTGCCCCAGGGCAGCCAGTACGATGGCCAGTCCTGGTACATGATCAACGACCAATACCAGGTCAACAAAACCCCGGACACCAACAACTACGGGCGCCAGACCCTGACCCACGAAATCGGCCACACCCTGGGCCTGTCGCACCCGGGCGTCTACAACGCCGGTAACGGCAATCCGACCTACAACGACGTGACCTACGCCCAGGACACCCGTGGCTACAGCCTCATGAGCTACTGGAGCGAAAGCAACACGCACCAGGACTTCAGCAAGGACGGCAGCGGCGCCTACGCCTCGGCACCATTGCTCGACGACATCGTCGCCGTGCAGAAACTCTACGGCGCCAACCTGGACACCCGCGCCAGCGACACGGTCTACGGCTTTAACTCCAACGCCGAGCGCGATTTCTACAGCGCCACGTCGGCCGCCTCGAAAGTGGTGTTTTCGGTGTGGGACGGTGGTGGTAACGACACCCTGGACTTCTCCGGTTTCAGCCAGAACCAGAAGATCAACCTCAACGAAGGCGCGTTCTCCGATGTGGGCGGCCTGGTCGGCAACGTTTCCATCGCCCACGGCGTGACCCTGGAGAATGCCATCGGTGGTTCGGGCAATGACCTGCTGATCGGCAACGCCGCGGCGAACGGTCTGGAAGGCGGGGCCGGCAACGACATCATCTACGGGGCCGGTGGCGGTGATTCGTTGTGGGGCGGGGCCGGGGCGGACACGTTTGTGTTCGGCGCCGCCAGCGATTCGACCATGACCGCGCCGGACTGGATCATGGATTTCACCAGCGGCCAGGACAAGATCGACCTGTCCGGCATCGCCGAGTTTGCCTCGGGTAATGCGACGTTGAACTTTGTCAGCGGTTTCACCGGGCATGCCGGTGATGCGATCCTGACCTGGTTTGCCGAGAGCAATCAGACCAGTTTGATGGTCGATTTGACCGGGCATGGCGCGGTGGATTTTGCGGTGGGGATGGTCGGGCAGGCAGCGGTGAGCGATATCGTCGCTTGATGTAAAGCAAGATCAAGAGATCGCAGCCTTCGGCAGTTCCTAAACGGGATCGCGTTCACCGACATAATCGCGGCGAACACCAATCCCGTAGAAGCTGCCGAAGGCTGCGATCTTTTGATTTTGTGATTCCGTTCGGCTGCGAAGCCGTCGCGATGCCGAAACATGGGTTATACCTGACAGTCGTGGTCTAAGGTTTTGGGGCTGCTGTATTGCCCATCGCATAGGTTCATCACTGTCATGAGGAACGTATTCCATGAAAAGCTCCGGTCCCAGTCCTGTCATCACCATTGCCGAGCAACCCGGCTGTCTGTTGGTGAAGTTCCACGGTATTCAGGTGGCCGCGTCCGCCCGGGCGCTGGTGCTGCTCGAGGCCAATTACCCTCCGGTGTACTACGTCCCGCGTGAAGACATCGATGAAAAATATTATGCCCGCACCGACCACACCAGCTATTGCCCGTACAAGGGCGACGCCAGTTACTTCAGCTTGCAGATCCCGGGGCATGAAGGCGCCAACGCGGTGTGGAGCTATGAGAACCCCAAGGTGTCGGTCGATCAGATTAAAGACTATGTGGCGTTCTACCCTGACCAGGTGACCTTCGAGATTCTCAAAGATGTCTGACCGATTTTTTTATCAGAAGCGATCGAGCCGGTACGGTTCGATGGCCGGTAAACCATGAGCCGGGGTGACCGCAGCCATGTGCGCGATCAACTCGGCCGTGACGGCTGCCTGAGTCAAACCCAAATGCTGGTGGCCGAAAGCGAGCAGCACCTTGCCCTCGCACACCCGGTCGATGATCGGCAGGGAATCCGGCAAGGACGGACGAAATCCCATCCACGGCGTGGCATCGTCAGCGTTCAAGTCGCGGCGGAATAAGCCATTGCTCAGCCGGTGCAACTGCCAGGCACGCTGCATGCTCGGCGGGCGGTGGAGGCCGGCGAACTCGACGGTGCCGGCCAGCCTCAGCCCATCGGCCATGGGCGTCATGATGAATTTACGCTCCAGCGAAGTGACGGCGAACGGCAACCGATGCTGCTCGTGGGGCAACATCAGGTGATAACCGCGTTCGGTATCCAATGGGATCTTTTTGCCAGTCAGCGCAGCGGTAAGCTTCGCGGAATGGGCACCGCAGGCGATCAGCACCTGGCGGGCGTTGATATGGCCCTGATCGGTGATCAGCGCGACGCCGTCCTCCTGTAAGTGCCCACCCTGAACCTGTTGTTTCAAGAACTGCACGCCGCCGGCCTTGGCCGCGTCGACCAGTTCGCAGACAACCCGGTAAGGATCAAGAAAATGCCCGGTGCTCGGAAAAAACAAGCCGCCCTGAATCTGTTCACTAAGCTGCGGGGCCACCTCGAGAATGGCCTCGGACTGCCAGAAATCCACCGGCACCTGCTGCTGACGCATCCGCGCCTGTAACGCTTCAATCGCCTGACGCGACTCGGCACGCTCGAACACCAGCAACGAGCCGTCTTCCCTGAGCAAATCCGGGCGGGCAATGTCCGCCAGCAACCGCTGCCACGCGCCAAGGCTGCTTTCGTTGAGCGCGCGGAGGCCGGCCACGGTGCGTTGGAACGGCACCGGGCGCAGGTTCAACAACAGGCGCATAAACCAGGGCAGGGCGCGCGGCAGGTATTTCCAGTCCAGGCGCAGCGGGCCCATCGGGTCCATGAGCATAGCGGGCAGGCGCTTGAGGATCGACAGGTCGGCGATGGGAAACACCTGCTCGGTGGCCAGGTGCCCGGCATTGCCGAACGAGGCGCCATGGCCGGGTTCCTGCTGGTCGATCACCACCACCCGCAGGCCTTGGCGGGCCAGGCGCAGGGCGCAGGCGACGCCGATGATGCCGGCGCCGACCACGGCGATGTCGTGCGGGTCGTTCGAAGTGGAGTGATTAGACATTGGCTCAGTCTTCCCTCTGGCCATCGAGCAGGCGCCGCAGTTGCAGCGGATTGCCGTGCTTGAGCGCGGCCGGCAACAAGCTGTCCGGGAAATCCTGGTAGCAGACCGGGCGCAGGAACCGCAGGATGGCGGCCGTGCCGACCGAGGTCGAACGCGGGTCGGAAGTGGCCGGGAAGGGGCCGCCATGGACCATGGCGTCGCACACCTCGACCCCGGTGGGCCAGCCATTGACCAGCAGGCGGCCGGCCTTGCGTTCCAGCATCGGCAACAACGCCCTGGCGCTTTCCAGATCGGCGTCATCCAAATGCAGGGTGGCTGTCAGCTGACCTTCCAGGTGCTCGATAACCTGCCGGATTTCGTTGTCGTCGGCACATTGCACGACCAGCGATGCGGCCCCGAACATCTCGGCTTGCAACGTTGGGTCGCGGAGAAAATCCTGCGCCTGGGTCACGAACAGATGCGCTTGGCATTGGTTCGGTGTTTCGCCCTTCAGACCAATGGCGACCGTTTCTGCTCGCATCAAATCCACGCCAGCCTTGTAGGCAGTGAAGATGCCGGGCGTGAGCATGGTCTGCGCCGGGCTGTGCTGAACGAGATCCGCCGCTGCGCTGATGAAACGCTCCAATGCAGCGCCTTGATGAGCGATCACCAATCCAGGGTTGGTGCAGAACTGGCCGGCGCCCTGAGTGAGTGAAGTAACGAAACCTTGCGCCAGCGCTTCACCGCGCGCTTGCAGGGCTGCCGGAAACAGCAAAACCGGATTGATCGAGCTCATTTCCGCATACACCGGAATCGGCTCGGGACGCGCCTGAGCCGCTTTGCACAACGCCATGCCGCCACTGCGCGAACCAGTGAAACCCACGGCTTTGATTCGCGGGTCGCTGACCAGCGCGATGCCCACTTCGCGGCCAGAGCCGAACAACAGCGAAAACACACCTTCATGCAGCCCGGATGTTTTCACCGCCCGAGCCACCGCGCGACCCACCAGTTCGCTGGTGCCGGGATGCGCGCCATGGGCCTTGACGATCACCGGGCAACCGGCGGCGAATGCCGAAGCCGTGTCACCACCAGCGACTGAAAAGGCCAGCGGAAAATTGCTCGCGCCGAACACCGCCACCGGCCCCAACGGCACCTGACGCTGACGCAAATCCGGACGTGGCAGGGGCTGACGTTCCGGCAGCGCGTTATCGACCCGTACATCCAGCCATTCGCCGGCGCGCACGGTGCGGGCAAAGGTTCGCAGTTGCTGGCAGGTGCGACCACGTTCACCCTGGATACGCGGGCGCGGCAAACCGGTCTCGGCGACCGCACGCTCGATCAGCTCATCGCCCAAGGCTTCGATCTCATCGGCAATCGCTTCGAGGAACTGCGCGCGTGCCGCCAATGGTGTTTCGCGATAGCTGTCGAACGCCGCCGACGCCAACGCGCAGGCCTGATCGACCTGCGCCTCGGTGCCTCCGGCATAGGCCGGTTCGAGTGGTTTGTCGGTGGCTGGATCAATCGCCCGGATCGCTTCGCGGCTACCGGTAATGGCGTGCTGACCGATCAGCATTTGGCCCGTCAGAGTCATGGCGCTTTCCTGAAAAAGAGGAGGGGGCCCGACGGCGAAACACGGCGGTCTCGCAGCGGGCACGAACACAGGGGAGATCAGGCGACGTTCTGCTCGGCCGACCAGTTTTTGTACCACTGGCGGAACAACGTGTACTGATTCTCGGCGTAATGCCGTTGGGCATCGCTGAGCGCATCGGTGTCGTTGAAGTGCAGGGTGTATTCCTTGTCGCCATTGAGCACCATCAAGTGCTTGTAATAGAGCACCAGGTCACAGCCCTCATCGAACGACGACAGCACCGCCAGCGCCGACTCCAGCTCCCGGGCCAGACGTCGGGCCTTTGCATCGCCCTTGGCCGCTTGTTTGCTCAGGGCCACCAGTTGCAGCACTTCGCGGGGCAGCGCGTTGCCGATGCCAGTAATGGCGCCGGTGGCGTTGCAGTTGACGAAACCATGCACCACTTGGGTATCGACCCCGACCATCAGCGTGACGTTGTCGTCCTTGGACGTGATGTTTTCGGCGGCGTAGCGCAGGTCGGCAGCACCGCCGAACTCCTTGAAGCCGATCAGGTTCGGGTGCTCGCGGCGCAGTTCGAAGAACAGGTCGGCGCGGGTGGCGAAGCCGTAGTAAGGGCTGTTGTAGATCACCGACGGCAGGTTCGGCGCAGCGTTGAGGATGGCAGCGAAGTGGGCTTTTTGCGCGGCGGGAGAGGCGCCCCGGGACAGAACGCGAGGAATGACCATCAGGCCATGAGCGCCGACTTTCGCCGCATGGGCCGCGTGGGAAATCGCCTCGCGGCTGTTCACCGCGCCAGTGCCGACGATGGTCGGAATGCCCGCCGCGACCAGACGCGCCACGCCTTCCTGACGTTCGGCTTCGGTCAGCAACGGCCAGTCACCCATGGAGCCGCAGTACACGACGGCGCTCATGCCGATATCGATCAGTTCGCGACCCTTGGCCACCAACTTGTCAAAGTCCGGCTTGCGCTCGGCGGTGCACGGGGTCATCAGTGCAGGGATGCAGCCAGTGAAAATGTTCTCGCTCATTGTTCTAACTCCTCGAAGCATTCAATTGAAGGTGAAGTGGCGCGGGGGCAGCTCAAATGCCCCACGCGAAGGGATCCTGTTCGTCGATCAGCAACGTAGCGTCGGCGGTCATGAAAGCCTTGCCGGTAATGAACGGGCGCACGCGTTCGCCTTCCCATTCGAAGCTGCCGATGAACTGGCTGCCGGTGATGCTTGCTTGGACCCAAGGCTTTCCAGCGGCCAGTTTTCCATCGGCGGCCAGGCACGCCAGTTTGGCGCTGGTGCCCGTGCCGCAGGGTGAGCGGTCGTAGGCTTTGCCGGGGCACATGACGAAGTTGCGGCTGTCGGCGTGATCGTCGTCGGCAAACAGTTCGACATGGTCGATGAGCGCGCCGTCTTCGCCATGGATGCCTTGGTCTTCCAAGGCCTTGAGCATCGCCCAGGTGTAATCGGTGAGGGCTTCGACGTTGTCCATTTGCAATGCTTGGCCGTGATCGGACACCAGGAAAAACCAGTTGCCGCCCCAGGCGATATCGCCGTAAACGGTGCCGTGCCCCGGCACGTCGACCGGCACTTTTTGGCGATAGCGGTAAGCGGGCACGTTGCGCAACGTCACCGTGCCGTCTTCATGCAGCGTGGCGCTGACCGGGCCGACGGGCGTGTCGATCTTGTGCACGCCGGGGGCGATGTGCCCCAGGTAATGCAGCGAGTTGACCAGGCCGATGGTGCCGTGGCCGCACATGCCGAGGTAGCCGGCGTTGTTGAAGAAAATCACGCCGCACGTGGCGTCCGGCGACACCGGTTCGCAATACAGCGCGCCGACCAGTACGTCGTTGCCACGGGGTTCCAGCAAGCAGGCGCGGCGCCAGTGGTCATGCTGGTCGCGCAGGGTATCGCGCTGCTCGGCCATGGTCTGGCCGGCCAATTGCGGAAAACCTTTGATCACCAGGCGCGTCGGTTCGCCGCCGGTATGGGAGTCAATCACATGAACCCGTTTCATAAATCCGTCCTTTAGAAGTGTGCAGGCGCAGGGCGGCCTGTCGCAGTGTTCGCGAGGGTCGAATCGGCTTCGCTTTCATCGTCCTCGGATTCCAGACGCACCAGGTGCGCCGGCACGCCAGTCGCCGCGCCCCAGCAATAGATCCCCATCGCGCAGACCGCCACCACCAGGGTGTCGAACGGATGGCTGAGCACGCCCAGGCCGCCGAAACTGCCGAGCTTGGACAGCACGATGGTCACGGCGTAGAAGCCGATCAGCCACGCCGATGAGCGCACTTGCTGGGCCAGGCTCAGGTGGTTGGTCGGCACAAAACGACCGCACAACAGGTACACGATGAACATCAGGATTTGCAGGCCGAGCAGCCAGGACACGGTGTCCCAACCCGACCAGTAGACGATCAGCGCGGCGATGATGAATGACAGCGGCCCGAGCACACCCATCCACTTGACCCGGAACGGGCGTGGCATGTCCGGTGCATTGCGGCGCAGGGCGGCGACGGACACTGGCGCGACGGCGTAGCTCAACACCAGCGCGGCGGAGACCACATTGATCAGCGCTTCCCACGAAGGGAACGGCAAGGTCCAGAACACCGACAGGGCAAAGGTCAGCCACAGCGCCGGGCGCGGGATGCCGGACTTTTCATCGATACGGGTGAAGACCTTGAAGAACGTGCCGGTTTGCGCCCAGCCGTAGATCACGCGCGGTGTCGCGTTCATGTAGATGTTGCCGCAACCGCTGGGGGAGATCACCGCGTCGGCGACCACCAGATAGGCCAACCAACCCACGCCCAGGGCCAGGGCGATATCGCGATAAGGCAGCGCCAGTTCCTTGGCCACGCCGGCCCAGCCGTTGACCACCATTTCGGTGGGCACGCCACCGAGGAAGGCGACCTGCAACAGCACATAAATCAACGTGGAGAGCAGCACCGACAGGATCAGCGCAATCGGAATGGTCCGCTGCGGATTCTTCACTTCACTGGCTACCGAAATGATCGGCGTCAGCCCCAGGTAAGCGAAAATCACACCGCCCGCCGACACCGCCATTTCCACACCCGACAAGCCGAATGGGGCGAAGCCCTGGGCCTGGAAGTTGGCTGGTTTGAAGAAGGTGAACAGCACACCGATCACCAGCAGCGGCACGATGAACTTGAACACGCTGACCAGGTTGTTGGCCATGGCGAAGGTCTTCACGCTGCGGTAGTTGAGCACGAAGAACAGGCACAGCAGGGCGAATTGCATCAGCCAGCCAAGGATCGTCGGATCGCTGGAACCGGCCTTGGTCAACTCGGGAAACCACGCCGCGGCATACTGCCGGGAGGCGACCACTTCGATCGCCACCAGACTGGTGAAGGCGATCAAGGTGATGAAGCCCATCAAGTAGCCGAGCAGCGGGCCGTGGGAATAAACCGGATAGCGAACCACACCACCGGCCCGGGGCAGCGCCGCGCCCAATTCACAGTAAACAATGCCCAACAGCAACACGGCAAAACCGCCCAGCAGCCAGGAAAAAATCCCTGCTGGACCCGCGATTGCAGAAACGTGACTGGCGGCGAATAACCAGCCGGAACCGAAGATGGCGCCCAAGCCGATGAACGTAAGGTCCATCAACGAAAGTTGCCTTTTGAACTTGCCTTTGCCTGACATAGCGTCGCGCCTTCTTGTGAGTTATTGGATAGGCAGGGGTGCATGCAATGGCCATAGAGTGAACGCGACGGCGCGCTGGCGATTGATGTTTTGCGTGGGTATGGATGACGAAATCAGCACAATGCAGCAGTGCTCGACACCGCACTCACGACGAGGCAAGGTGAGCGAAAAATGCCTCAAGAGTGAGAGGGTGAGATTGATGGCGCAGAGCGCGTTGGCGATGTTGTGCGAGGGGAACGACGGCACTCGTCCGGAAACGATCGAAGCATTATTGGCCGGCGTGGCACCGCTGTTGCCGATGCTCGATGTGATTCCCAATGCCGCGATCTTTATCAAGGACGTCCAGGCGCGCTACGTCATGGCCAACCTCGCTCTGGTCCAGCGCTGCGGAATGAAACAGCTGCTGGGCAAAACCAGCGCCGAGGTGTTTCCAGCGCAATTGGGGCCGGGTTATACCGAGCAGGATCGCCGTGTGCTGGAGCAAGGCCTGGTGCTGGAAGATCAACTGGAATTGCACTTGTACGGGAGCCGGGAACCCGGTTGGTGCCTGACGCACAAACGTCCGCTGTATAACCGCAACGGTGAAATCATCGGCCTGGCGGGGATTTCGGTTGATCTGCAATCGGCCAGCGATACACATCCGGCTTACCAGCGGCTGGCGGCGGTCGACGAACACATTCGCGCCCATTTCAATCGACGGGTCACCTTGGGCGAACTGACGCGCATCGCCGGTATTTCAGTGGCGCAACTGGAACGCTACTGCAAACGCGTGTTCCACCTCACGCCACGGCAGATGATCCAAAAGGTGCGCCTGGAACATGCGCATCGTTTGCTGCACACCGACATCCCCATTACCGAAGTCGCGTTGCAGTGCGGCTATACCGACCACAGCGCGTTTACTCGCCAGTTCAAGGCCTTGACCGGTTTCACTCCGCGGCAGTATCGGCAGGCCACCGCGCAATGAGCGGCAGAGGTCGTTGATCGTTCCCACGCGGAGCGTGGGAACGATCTTCACTAGCGGACAGCGCTCACCAACGTCGATTCATCAATCTGCGCAATTGAAGTCACCCCGGTCAACGTCATGGCCACGCGCATTTCCCGGGCGAAAATATCCAGCATGTTTTCCACCCCGCGCTGTCCATCCGCCGCCAGCGCATACGCCATCGAACGCCCCAGCAACACGCCTTTCGCCCCCAGCGCCAACATCCGCACCACATCCAGCCCCGAGCGAATCCCCGAGTCGACCAACACCGTCAGATCATCGCCGATGGCTTGCATGATCGCCGGCAAGGCCTTGGTGGTCGACAGCACGCCATCCAGCTGCCGCCCACCGTGGTTCGACACCACGATGCCGTCCGCGCCAAAGCTGACCGCATCTTTTGCATCCTGAGGATCGAGAATGCCTTTGATGATCATCGGACCTTCCCAGAAATCCCGAATCCACTGCAGATCGGCCCAACTGATCGACGGGTCGAAGTTCTTCGCCAGCCAGCCCATGTAGTCTTCGAGCGTGACGGCTTGGCCCAGATACGCCGAGATATTGCCCAGGTCATGCGGCCGCCCCATCAGGCCAACATTGAACGCCCAGTCCGGCCGGGTCATCGCCTGCAACATTCGCCGCGACGAAGCGAAAGGGCCGGACATGCCCGAATGCGCATCCCGATATCGCGCGCCGGGCGTGGGCATGTCGACGGTAAACACCAGGTTCTTCACCCCGGCCGCCTTCGCCCGCTCCAGGGCGTTTTTCATGAAGCCCCGGTCTTTCAACACGTACAGCTGAAACCAGATCGATTGTTGGCTTTGCGCCGAGACTTCCTCGATCGAACACACTGATACCGTGGACAGGCACAGCGGAATGCCTTTGTTCTCCGCCGCTCTCACCGCCTGCACCTCACCACGCCGGGCAAACATGCCCGTCAGGCCCACCGGTGCGAGGATGATAGGCATGGCCAGGGGTTGGTTGAAGAGGGTGGTTTCAAGGCTCAGGGTTTCAACGTTTTTCAGAATGCGCTGACGCAGGCTGATGCCCGTCAGGTCGGCACTGTTGGCCCGCAGCGTGTGCTCGGCGTAGGCGCCGCCATCGATGTAATCGAACAGGAATCGCGGAAGTTTACGGCGTGCTGCCTCGCGGTAATCGGATGCGGATGAAATGATCATGGGGCCTCGTTTTTTGGAATGGCGGGGCTGAAATGTTCATTGAGCTTAACCTGTGGCGAGTGACTTGTAGCAGCTGCCGAGGTACGAGGCTGCGTTCGGCTGCGAAGCAGTCGTAAAACCTGAGCACTCGATCTTCCTGAAACACCGCGCCGCCTGATTTCACGACTGCTTCGCAGCCGAACGCAGCCTCGTGCCTCGGCAGCTGCTACAAGCCGAACGCAGCCTCGTACCTCGGCAGCTGCTACAAGCCGAGCGCTTGCGGGCTCGGCAGTTGCTACAGAGCCCGCGCATTTCTCGGTATCAGTTCTTATCCAGATCCACGTTCTTGGTCTCGCGCAAACAAATCAACCCCACAATCAAACTCACCCCGGTAATCACCACCGGGTACCACAGTCCATAGAAGATGTCCCCGGTGTACACCACCAACGCAAACGACACCGTCGGCAGGAATCCGCCGAACCAGCCATTGCCGATGTGGTAGGGCAGGGACATCGAGGTGTAGCGGATGCGCGTCGGGAACAGTTCGACCATCAGCGCCGCCAGCGGGCCGTAGCACATGGCGGAGATGATGATCAGCACGACCATCAGCGCCACGATCATGGTTTTGTTGACCTGCTGAGTGTCGGCTTGCGACGGATAGCCCGCCAGGGTCACCGCGCCACGCAGGGCCGCTTCGTCGTAGCCATCGATTTTTACGTCGCCGATGCTGACCTGCACGGCTGCGCCAGTTGGGGCAGCGGCGCTGGTGTAAGGCAGGCCTTGCTTGACCAGGAAGGTCTTGACCTTGTCGCACGGGCTATCAAATTTCGCCTTGCCCACCGGGTCGAACTGGAAGGTGCAAGTAGCCGGGTCGGCCATGACAGTGATCGGTGCCTGTTGGCGGGCCTGGTCGACCGCCGGGTTGGCGTAGTGGGCGATGGATTTGAAGATCGGGAAGTACAGCGCGGTGGCCAGCAGCAGGCCGATCATCAGCACCGGTTTGCGCCCGACCTTATCCGACAGCCAGCCGAAAAAGATGAAGAACGGCGCGCCGATAATCACGCTGACAATCAGCAAACTATTCGCCAGCGCCGGGTCCATTTTCAGGAACTGGGTGAGGAAGAACAGCACGTAGAACTGCGCGGCGTAAAAGGTCACCGCTTGCCCGGCGTTGATGCTGAACAGGGCGATCAACACGACTTTGAGGTTTTCCCATTTACCGAAGGAATCGCGCAGCGGCTGCTTGCACAGCTTGCCTTCTTCTTTCATTTTCACGAAGGCCGGCGACTCGTGCAGGCTCAGGCGAATCCAGGTGGAGATGCCCAGCAGCACGATGGAAAACAGAAACGGAATACGCCAGCCCCAGACTTCGAACTGGTCGCCGGTGAAGTAGCGACAACCGAGTACCACCAGCAGCGACAGCAGCAGGCCGAGGGTGGCGGTGGATTGAATCCAGCTGGTGTGGAAGCCGCGTTTGCCCATCGGCGCATGTTCCGCCACATAGGTCGCGGCGCCGCCGTATTCGCCGCCGAGGGCCAGGCCCTGGAGCATGCGCAGCACCACAAGGATGATCGGCGCGGCGATGCCGATGCTGGCGTAGGTCGGCAGCAACCCGACACAGAACGTCGCCAGGCCCATGAGCACGATGGTCGCGAGGAAGGTGTATTTACGCCCGATCATGTCCCCCAACCGACCGAACACCAACGCACCAAACGGCCGCACGATGAAGCCGGCGGCAAACGCCATGAGCGCGAAGATAAACGCCGTGGTGTCGTTGACCCCGGCAAAGAACTGCTTGCTGATCACCGCCGCGAGGGCGCCATAGAGGAAAAAGTCATACCACTCGAACACCGTCCCCAGAGACGAAGCGAAGATGACTTTCTTGGTGCCGCTGCTGACGCCCGCGCTGCGCGTGGCTTCCAGGGGCTGAACGTGTTCTGACATATCGGTATCCCTCACAGTGATTGTTTTTGTTGTTCCACTGTCGGCGCCAGCCTTGTGGGCGGGTGCCGCGTTTATCCATAAAGCGGGGTGTACTCGTTCCCTGTAGGAGCAAAGCTTGCTCGCGATGGCGCCTCTGAAATCGCCATCGCGGGCAAGCCATGCTCCTACAGGTGTGTGATTCAGGCGTTACTTAACAGTTCCTTCTCCGGGGCGAAGCTCCTGGTGTCAGGGTCAAGGATCAACTGCGCAGCCTTCTCGGCAATCATCAGCGTAGGCGAGCAGGTATTGCCCGAGGTAATACGCGGCATGATCGAGGCATCGGCGATACGCAATCCAGGGATGCCACGGACATTCAACTGTGCATCCACCACCGCATCCGCGTCGTTACCCATCCGGCAAGTCCCCACCGGATGAAAAATCGTCGTGCCAATCCGCGCCGCCGCTTCATGCAATTCTTCTTCGCTCTGCAAACTGTCCCCCGGCAAATACTCGACCGGTTTGAACGCCGCCAGCGCCGGCGCGGCAACGATGCGCCGGGTCAGGCGAATCGCATCCGCCGCCACCCGCAGATCCTCAGGATGACTCAAATAGTTGGGCTGAATCAGTGGCGCCTCCTGCGGATCAGCACTGCGAATCTCAACCCGACCACGGCTCTGCGGCCGCAAATCACACACCGACGCCGTAAACGCAGGAAACGCATGCAGCGGCTCGCCAAAACGCTCCAGCGACAGCGGTTGCACGTGGTATTCAAGATTCGCTGAAGTTTGCTCCGGCCCCGAGCGGGCAAACGCCCCCAGCTGGCTCGGCGCCATGGACAGTGGCCCACTTCGGTCATACAGATAACGCAGGCCCATGCCCATCTTGCCCCACACGGTGCCGGCGATTTGATTGAGGGTGCGGGCGTTTTCCAGTTTGTAGATCAGCCGCAGTTGCAGGTGATCCTGCAGGTTACCGCCAACACCCGGCAGCTCATGCACCACGCCGATCCCCAGGCGTTGCAGCAGCGGACGCGGGCCGATCCCGGAGCGTTGCAGAATGCTTGGCGAACCAACGGAGCCGGCACACAGGACGATTTCCTTGCGTGCCTTGAAGGTTTTCGCCTGGCCCTGCCAGCGGGTGACGACCGCTGAAGCACGACCGTTTTCCAGCAACACGCGGTCCACTTCAACCTCAGTCAAAACCGTGAGATTGGCGCGATTTCGGATCGGTTTGAGAAACGCCTTGGCCGCGTTCCAGCGAATCCCGGCCTTTTGATTGACCTGGAAGTAACCACAGCCTTCGTTATCGCCCTGGTTGAAGTCATCGATGCTGGCGATGCCGCTTTGCTCGGCGGCGCTGCGGAAGGCATCGAGAATCGGCCATGACAGCCTTTGACGTTCAACCCGCCATTGCCCGGTGGCACCATGAAATTCCGAGTCGCCGGCAAAATGGTTTTCGCTTTGCTTGAACAGCGGCAGCACGTCTTTCCACGCCCAACCGGGATTACCATCCGCCGCCCAGCCATCGTAATCGCCAGCCTGGCCACGCATGTAAATCATGCCGTTAATCGAGGAACAGCCACCGAGCACTTTGCCCCGAGGGTAGCTCAGCGTGCGGTCTTGCAAACCGGGTTGCGCCTCAGTCTTGAAGCACCAGTCGGTGCGCGGATTACCGATGCAGAACAGGTAACCGACCGGAATATGAATCCACGGATAGTTATCGCGCCCGCCGGCTTCGAGCAGCAGCACCCGATGTTGCGGGTTGGCGGACAATCGATTGGCCAGCAAACACCCGGCCGGCCCGGCGCCGACCACGATGTAATCGAATTCATCCTGAGAGGTCTGCATCCCTTACCTCGTCTTGTTTTTGTTGTTGGGCTTCATCCTAGTTGTTAGCTTTCGTATAAAGAATGTTAGTTTTTGCGCAGCCGCTGTGCGTTTTCAGACAGCGTAGCCCTAAGGAAGCATGATGTTCGATTGGAATGACCTGCGGTTTTTTCTCGAATTGCAGCGCAGCGGCCGCTTGCTCACCGCCGCCCGCCGCTTGAACACCACCCACGCCACCGTGGCCCGGCACATCGAGGCGATTGAAAAGAGCCTCGGCACCGCGCTGTTCGTGCAGCACGCCCAGGGCTATCAACTGACCCCGGCCGGCGAGGCGCTGCTCAAACACGCCGAAGCCATGGAAAACGTCGCGCTGCTGGCCCAGGAAGAAATCACCCAATCCACCGCGCCGCTCGGCAAAATCCGCGTCGGTGTGACGGAAGGGCTGGGCATCATGTTCCTTGCCAGCCGCATGAACGGCTTGTTCGAACGCTACCCAGGCCTGGAAGTGGAACTGGTGGCCGTGCCGCGCTTCGTCAGCATCCTCAACCGCGAAGCCGAAATCAGCATCCACCTCGAACGCCCGGCCGCCGACATGCTCGTCACGCGCAAACTCACCGACTATCGCCTGGCGCTCTACGCCAGCCAGGCCTACCTCGACAAGGCACCGCCGCTCAACAGCCGCGAAGACCTCGGCCGCCATGCGTGGATCGGCTACGTCGACGACCTGTTGTTCAGCCAGGAACTGATGTTCCTCAACAGCTTCTGCCGCAACCCCCAAGTCGTGTTCCACAGCACCAGCGTCATCGCCCAACAACAAGCGGCGCGGTCGGGGCTGGGGATTGCGGTGTTGCCTTGTTACATGGCCAGTGCCGATCCGGAACTGGTGCCGTTGTTGCCGGATGAGAGCATTCAGCGCAGCTATTGGATTAGTACGCGGCGGGAGTTGCACAAGTCGGTGAGGTTGCGGGTGTTGTGGGATTACGTGGTGGAGTTGTGTGAGCGCGAGCAAGCCTTATTGCTAGGCGCAACCTGATCGGTGCGCCCGCTCACACCTCAAAACGTTCCGACGCTCTTTGCAGTAAAAGCCAACTTAACGACGTTGTTGGCACCGCCCTGCAACGTTGGCGCTTTGGTCGAGTCAGTGTCGTCGCGCACAATGCACTTCCACTCCACATCTTTGCTGTCGTCCGCGCCGGGGAAAAGTACTTTTCCGGTCCATGTGGAGCCAGCATTGTTGAGCTTTATGGCCTTGGTCGGGTCCCAGTTCCCCGGGTTTGGATGGTTGCCGACGACATACACGCTGGAGCCCGACTGCGCGACAGCGTTGTCACATTGGAAGGTCACTTCGTCTCGTATGGGCGTCCACTGGCCGGCGTGGGCATCGTGGAACACCGGCAGCATCGCCAACAAGAGAACGCCCAGTGGCAACAGGTAACGATCGTGAGACACGATGAACACCTCAATTCATTCCAGCGCTCGCAGCTTATTCCAGGCTGAATTGGAAGTTACCTGTCATAAATGACAGTTGTTTAGAACGCTTCGCGATAATTTCGATGGTTGCTTATTAGCAGGGTTCGTTACGCGCCATTTCAGTCAAAAAGGGACGATGAAGTAAACTCCAGCACCAGCCGTTTATCGGAAAATCACGCAGACCTGTAATTTCTGACAGTAGTCAACCTTTCCTGATCGAGCGCTTGATACCCCCATGGTCGCGGGTTATCACATCGACAGGAGCACACCATGAGTCAGCCATCCAACCCAACGAACGCACCGGGCCTTCTCGCACTGGACTTTCTCACCATTCCCGGCTCGGTATCCCCGATTCAGCCCCCGGGCCTGGCTTTCTTGGGGGTCCCGATTCGCGTCGCTGAACCGCCGAGCCCCACCCTGGGCATGCTATGCGTCATCGACCCATGGCCGGATAGCGTATTCGCGGTGTTGGCGACTTTTGATACGGTCAGCCTCCACGTCAATGGCAGTGCTCTGGCCGTGGACAGCAAAACCATCCTTCCAGGGGAGGAGATTCAACGAATTTCTCTCTACGTGCCCGTAGGCACACTGCGCGATGGGGTCAACCAAATTCAGTACAAGGTTCAGCGCATCAGTGGTAACCATGACGAATCGCTCCCGATGGATGTGCTGTTCTATCGCCCGGGGCCCTCGGGTTTGCGCCTGGTCTTGCCCGCCGATGTGGTGAGGGATGGCGTCAATGCCGCACGCGCTGCGCAAGGAGTTGTGTGCGAATGCCATTTCACCCCAGTGCATCTTTATGACAAGGTCGTGCTCACCGGCAATAGCGCCAATGTCGACGTACCGGAGCGGCAAACCTCCCCCCTGTTGATAACGCTGAAAACCGATTTTTTCCGTCGGGCCGGCGACAACCCGAGAGCCGAGTTCTTTTTCACCGCCACGGATCAGCTGGGCAATCAAGCGCGTTCCTCTTCCGTTTTCATCGATATTCACGTCGGTCGCGTGGACCTGGACTTGCGCCCGCCGGTCGTACTAGAAGCGAAGGAAGCCAGTGGTGCACGTTTGAACTTCCAGAAAGATTTCTACGAAGCGGATTTCGCTACTGTGACGGTCAATTACACCGGTTCCGCGCCCGGGCAAACCGTGAAGGTGTACGCCATTGGCCGCGCCAATACCTACGGTTCGGGCATCCAGACCGTTCAAGTCACCGGGCAAACTTTGACCTTCAGGGTTCCGCGACTGGAAGTGGTTGACTCCATTGGGGCGCGCATGACGTTCTACTACACCGTCAGGCTGCCGGGCACGAGTGAGGACTTGCCCTCCAGATCGCTGGAGATCAGCGTCACCGGTCAACCTCTTCACCTTCCCGAACCAACACTTAATGGCAGCAGGAACAATGCCCGGGTGTATTACCCAACATTGGTTGGCGAATACAGAGTGCGGCTCCGGTTATACGGTGTTGTTATCAGGGATTCCGACGAAATCTATATCAATCGGCCCAATTACATGGATGTCGCCATCCCGTCAAACTGGCTGACGGAAAACATGAGCAGGGACGTTATCTTCAATTACACGCTGAGAAAAACCGGTACGAATGAACTTATCCAGTTTTCCTGGTGTTTGAGAGTGCGCCTGTAACGCGGCATCTAAAAATCAACTTACGCCCTTCTAATAAAACTTGAATACGGCGGGTCTTCGAACGTCGTGTTCAGGCAAGGACTTGTCATGCGCAAAATAATTGCACTGTTATTAGTGGCATTAATGGCCGGTTGCGCCCAGCAACCTGTTATTGACACAACTGCTCCGATCACGTCATTGAGTCAGACATTATCCGGCCCGGAAATAGCGGCTCAACTGAACACGTTGTATGGTCGTCGATTTCCCAATTGCAATAATTCGAACTCGCAACCGGCATTTCTGTGTTCTGGCGTGACCTTGCGTGTCACCGTCAAAGACCCGGCCAATAAATATAAAGTCTGGGACCCCAGCCCGACGTCGGTGGCCAGCGGTGGTGTTTCATTCTCCTACTTGCGTGCTGATTCCAATTTTGGGCAATTGGCCTGGGGTAATACCAACGGGTTGATCTTTTATCCGATCTTCGAAGCGCCGAACGACAAAATTGACGTGGAGTATTTGTGTGCGTACCCCATGGATGGCTGGAATTGGTACCGGACCTCGCCGTGTGGCATCTACGCCCCATACCCTGACAGCGGGGCCTGTCACAACGCGGGGGTTACCACCGCCGAACAATGGCTAGCCAAGTGGAACGGTTGGGCATCGGACAAGAACCGCCACCAGTGCAGTTTCGATATCCGGGATGAAAGAAATGCCCTGGCTGGCCCCGCGTTCTACCAATTTGTGCGGGCCAAGGGGCTGCTAGGCACTGTGGGGTTCCGTGAGCAAAACGAGATTGTGGTCAAAACCTGGACCGCCGGTCGGCCTAACACACTGCCGTTGATGGCGTTCTTTTACGTGCAGGGGGGGCCTAATACCGCACTGGCCGATGCCCGATACAATCAACAGGATTTCTACAACTCCACCAACCCGCACATCACCGTGCCGATTATTCGTCTGACCTTGCCTGCCTCGTCGACGGGGACCGCGAACTTTTCATATGTCGCGGCCGATCAGGTGCTGGCTCCATGAACCCGCATCGGAAGGAGAGCAGGGCGATCTCCCGGTGGACCCGGTGGCGTATCCAAGCAAACAAGCTGCTGGCGGTACTCGGGTTCAGTGTAGTGGTTGGGTGCAGCCAGACGTCCTCACCACCTGACAATGTGCTGGTCGGCGGCTTGACGACCAGCACGGGATCCGCCGTTGCGGCGAGGCTCCAGGCCCTCTACAACGATAAAAAGGCGTATTGCGGCGTGACGTCTGCACCGGCGTTCTTGTGCTCCGGCGTGACGCTAAGAGTCACCCGTCAGGACAACAACTATCACGTTTGGGACCCCAGTCCCACGTCCGTCAGAACCGGAGGTGTCCATGTGTCCTACCTCAGGGCGGATTCCAATTTCAGCAAAATGGCCTGGAGCAATCCAAAGGAAAACAGCAACGGTTACATCCTGTACCCCTTTCTAGAACAGCCTGCAGGGAAACTCCATTTGCATTATCTCTGCGCGTTTCCCGTTGATGCTTGGGGCTGGTATCGCCAGGCACCCGGTTGCGGCCCCAGCAGTAACTATCCAACACAGAGCAGGGCCTGCAATACGATTGGCATTACCACGGGCGAAAGATGGCTACAGCACTGGAACACGCCAGGTGTGAGCCCCAGTTTGTATCAATGCGGTTTCGATACTCGCGACGCGATGAACGTCCAGGGTGCACAAGGTTTTATTGAGTCCTTGCGCGCAAAAATCCTGCTGGGAAACCGGGGGTTTACCGAGCAGAACGACTTGATCATAGCGACCTGGGCACAGGGCCAGCAAAACGTGCTGCCGATCATGGCATTTTTCTACATCGCCGGTAGCCCACCCGTTGGGCTGACAGATGCTCGGTGGAATCAACGCGACTTGTACAACTGGACCAATCCGCGAATCGTGGTGCCAATCATAAGAGTGACGCTGCCAACCACGGCCAATGAAAAAGCCCGGTTTGAATACATCGATGCAGACCAGATTCACCGATAGAAGAGTCACATCCCCGTAGGCGCGAAGCCTGCTCGCGAAGGCATCAAGTCTGGTTACCCGCGTTATCGTTTTTCGCGAGTAAGCCGAAACGCCGCACCGCTCGCTCCTGCGGGGATTGCATTTCAGGGAACAAATAGAGAAGTTAAGCAAAAAAGGAGTTTGCACCATGACCGATGATTCAAAAACAAAAGGCCCGGCGTCGTATTTCCCCTCGATTGAAAAAAAGTATGGCCAACCCATCGACCACTGGCTGAGTCTGCTCGGAACCGTGAGCGACAAGAAGCATATGGAATTGGTGGCGTGGCTGAAGGCTGAGCATGGAATGGGGCATGGCCATGCGAATGCGTTGGTGGCGCATTATTTGGCGGGCGCTAAATCGTGAACTCTATGTAAGCGGCATGCCGTTAGATGGATGCCGGATGTGCCGACGTCTTCGCGGGCAAGCCTCGCTCCTACAACACAAATCAATGCTCCCAATTCGAGCAAAGCATGATGCTGCACAGATTGGTGCGCTGAAACCCCGGATCCTTGAACGCCAGGAAGTCATCGTTGAAGGTCCCGAATGTACTGGCAGGCCTGTGTTTCATCCCGAGGTAAAACTCGTCGATCATCTTGTGCGCGAAATCGGGCTCGCGGGGATATTCGGTGATCACCGCTTCACGCTGTTTTTCGGTGAATTGCTCAAACCCACGGCCCGCGACGTCCATGCCCGCACCAGCCTGCAACAACGCAATCTCTGGATGCATGTGCTCTGGAATGCCCGGTGTCGTGTGCAGCGCGATGGCATTCCAAACCCTCTCTAAATCCCCCTCGCCAATCCCCCGAGCGCGCAGAAAATCACGCGCGGCATTTGCACCATCCACCTCAAAGCGAAGTTGGCTGTTGTGGTAGGCGCAAGTCAGGCCGATGTCATGGAACATGGAGGCCGCGTAGAGCAGTTCGGGGTCAACTATCAGTTCTTTCCGTTTGCCGATCAGGGCGGCCCAAAAGTAGACACGCGTGGAGTGGGCAAACAGCAATTCACTTTCGGTGTCGCGAATGAGCTGAGTCACCTCGCGGGCTAATGAGCTGTCGGGAATGCTGACGCCGAAAAGATCGTTAACTGCCATGATTCTTTATCCCAATCATTTGAGGTATTAGACGTTGAATACCCTACGGGGCGTCTGTGTGGTGATGAAGTGCAATTTTCATAAGATGAAAATGCATGCGCTGCATTTTGATAACAAATCAGGCCTGCCTATCCGCCACATGCTGTGCCGAGTCAGCCAGCCTGTTACGCAGCCATTCGTGCCCGGAATCATGAGCATGCCGCTCATGCCAGACCATCTGCATGGCGCGTGGAGGAGAGTGCCAGGGCAGCTCCGAGGCGCACGCTGTTCCTGATTGCTGGAAAACCTTCGCCAGTGCGGCCGGCACAATCGCGGCCATCTCTGTGCCGTTCAACAGGCTGGGAATGGCCAGAAAATGCGGTTGGACGAGCTTGAAGTCTGGCGCCTTGCCAATCGAGTTGAACGCGGACTTCAACGCCGCGCGATCAAACATTTCAGTGCGCCGCGTCAACCCGCGCTCGGACAGCAAACCCTCCTCCGAACCGCCAGTCGATACGGTCAGCAACGGCAGGCGGGAAAGGGCTTCCAGTCCAATGTCGGTGCCGGCGAGCGAGTGATTCGGGGCGACCACCAGCATGTCCCGCTCCTCGAATAGCACTTGTTCGCGCAGCCGATGAGGAATGCTGGAAAAAGAACCCAGGGCGATGTCCACGCGCCCGACATCGATCTGCATGCTCAGGTCGATCCTGCTGGCAGGCAGGACGGTAACGCTGGCATGGGGTGCGTCGATGGACAGGGTCCGCAGAAAATGTGGCAGTACCACCGCCGTCATATAGTCGGTCGCGGCGATACAGAATTGGCGGTCAGTGACGCCAGGATCGAATTGATGAGGCCCCAGTGCACGCTCGATGGTGACCAGTGCATCGCGCACCAATGGCGCCATCTCCAGCGCCCGGACGGTCGGCTCCATCCCCGCGACTGTACGCACAAACAACTCGTCCTTGAGCAATGCCCGCAGTCGCGAAAGCGCATGGCTGACGGCTGAAGGGCTGAGACTGATGGCTTCGCCGGCGCGCAGCACATTCTTTTCGCGGATGACGGCGTCGAACACCCGCAGCAGATTCAGATCCAGATTTTTCATTGCGCGTCACCACGAGGCTGAAAGCAGCATCATGACATGCACGCCATGCATTCATCAGCGCTTCAACCTGCGGGTGGCGGTTCCCGGGTGGTTCGCTGCAACGGGTCATGTGGCTGGCCGTCGGGAATCGACAGCGTCGCGCGCAACCCGCCTTCCGGCCGATTCACCAGTGTGATCCGCCCTCCCAGGCGCGTCGCAATGGTGTTGACGATCGTCAGCCCCAGCCCAGCCCCTTGCGCATTGCCGCGACTGTAAAAGCGTTCGAACAAGCGCCCGCGATCCGCTTCGTCGATGCCCGGTCCCTGGTCCTCGACACTCAGGCAATAGAACCCGTCCACCTGACTTAACTGCACGGTAATCACGCCCTGTTCGGGGGAAAAGTTCGCTGCGTTGCTGATCAGATTGTTCAGCGCTATGTCGATCGCGGCGGCGTCAGCGACGATGTTGAAGGGGCGGTCGCTGACATCAAACGCCAGCTCCAGATTCTTGCTCAGCAGCCACGGCGTCAGCTGAACCAGGCTGTCGCGTACGGTTTCGGCCAGGTCGATGCGATGCAGCACCGGCGCCACGGCTTTGGGTTCGAGGCGAGCCATGGTCAGCAGTTGATTGACCAGCCGAGTGGTGCGGTCCACTCCCGAAATCAGGAACTCCAGAGACTCGCGGCGCTCCTGCTCGGTGCCGGCCTCCAGCAGGTTTTGCGCATGCACCCGCAACACCGCCAGGGGCGTGCGCATTTCGTGGGCGGCGTCGGCGATAAAGCGGCGTTCGCGGCCCAGCACTTCCTGAATCTGCGCGAGCATGCGGTTGAGCGCCGCTTGCATCGGTTCCAGCTCGCTGGGCAGGGGCGCCAATTGCAAGGGCTCCAGGGAACCGCTGTGCCGCGCCCGCAAGGTCGCCGCCATATTCGCCAGCGGCTTGAGCCCCCAGCCAATCGCCAGCCAGACCATGGCCGCCAGAATCAGGCTGCCCAGAATATTGGGCCATAAGGTATGGCGCACGATCCGGTCCACCAGGTCGGAACGCACGTCATCGCGTTCGCCCACCCAGATGCGCAAGTTGTTCTGTTTGTCTTCGAGCATGAACGCGCGCCAATGGCGGTTGTTCAGGTCCACCACATCGCTGAACCCTGGTGTGGTCGGTGGGGTACTGAAGGTGGGCGCGCTCGCGGTGTGCACCAGAACTTCGCCCTTGGGGTTCCACACCTGAAAGGCAATCTTGCTCTCATAGGGATGACCGTCGACTCGTGGCACCGCTTCGCTCAGGGCTTGATTGAACGCCTGATACAGCTCGGCGTGTTCCTTGCTGGCCAGCGGCATGCGCATCACGCCCTGCAGCAGTCGGGCGTTCTGCGCCAGTTGGGCGTCGTAGACTTCGGCGATTTCGTGGTTGCTGTCATGCAAGTTGAACACGCTGATGATCGCCAGCCCGGCCAGTAACAGGCCGATGATCAGCGTCAAGGTGCGGCGCCGGATCGACGTCATCGACGCTCCTCCACCAGGTAGCCGACGCCGCGAATCGTGCGGATCAGCTCGCTGGAGAACTTTTTGCGCAGATGATGGATATGCACTTCCAGGGTGTTGCTTTCCGCTTCCTCGTTCCAGCCGTAGAGCAACTGCATCAAGTGATCGCGGGTCATGACCCGGCCCGGTGGCGAGAGCAATTCATGAAGGAGTTGATATTCCTTGGGCGTCAGGGCCACCGGTTCGCCCTGATAGCTGACTTGCTGGGTGCCGGGGTTCAGGCTGATGCCGGCGTGTTCGATCAACACTTGGGCGCGGCCGGCGCTGCGCCGCAACAGGGCGCGCAAACGGGCCTTCAACTCGGCCAGGTCGAAGGGCTTGATCAGATAGTCATCGGCCCCGGCATCGAGCCCGGCGATCCGGTCTTCGGTGGCATCCCGGGCCGTGAGGATCAGCACCGGCAGGTTGGAGCCGCTGTCGCGCAGGCGGCGCAACACCTCCAAACCGTCCATGCGCGGCAGGCCGAGGTCGAGCACCGCCAAATCAAAGGTTTCGCTGAGCAGCGCATGCAAGGCGCTGCTGCCGTCCTGCAACCAGTCGACGGTGTAGCCCTCACGCCCCAACGCCTGATGGATACCTTCGCCAAGGGCCACGTCATCCTCGATCAGTAATAAGCGCACACGGACTCCTGTCAGTCGAGTTTCTTGTTCACGTCCACCAGCAATGTTTCGATCTCTTTGCGCCGTCCCGCGTCAGCGACTTCCCGGCCGGGGCGCGGGGCGGCTTGCAGGGCTTTTTGCAGGGCGTCTTTGGCTTCGCTGTAACGTTTTTGACGGTAGAGGTGATCGCCCCAGAAGTACAGACTATCGATGCCGTTCGGGTTCAGTTGCAAGGCCTGCTTGAGCAACTGTTCGGCCTTGTCCGAGTCGCCGAAGCCGATGGGCCAGCCAGGCACGCGGTCATACAGCGCGGCGAGGCTGGTGTAGGCCGAGCCTTGCAAGGCCTTGGGGTCCAGGGTCAGGGCTTTCTCCAGGTCGGCCTTCGCCGCTTTTGCCTTGCTCAAGGCGCCGAGACCGCCCTGGGCGCCGGCCCAACTGCTGGTGACAATCCCGGACCAGATCCAGGCTTCGGCCACCGCCGGCCGTTGCTGGGTGAACGCCGATGTTTGGGCCGCGAGCTGCTCGAAAGCAGCGGTGCGTTGCTCGGCGGCGACTTCGTACTGAATGTGCCCCCAATTTTGCTGGATCCCGGTCAAGCGTTGCTGGTCGGCGGCGTCCAGCGCCCAAACGCTCTGGCTCAATGTACCCAGCAGCAGGCAAGCGATCATTTTTTTCATGGCTTGAAGTTCTCGTTATCAGGCTTGTGACTGAGGCGGCGGATCAGCGGCAATTGCTTGCGCAGTCCCTTGTCCACCAGGTGCGGCAGCAGGCTGTTGAGGCGCACGAAAAAGCGCTCCGGCCAGCCCAGGTACAAATCGCGGCGGTCACCGGCAATCGCGTGCATGACCGCCGATGCGACGGTTTGCGGGTCGTCGACATTGGCTTTCAGCGCATCATTCAAGGCCTGCGCAGCCGCGCTGTTCATCGTCGTACGCGTAGCGCGTGGCGCGACATAGAGCACGCCGACCCGGGTGTCCGCCAGCTCCCGGCGCAGCGCTTCGGAAAAGCCGCGCAGGGCAAACTTGGTCGCGCAATAACTGGCGTAACCGGCATAACCGATGGAGCCATAAGTCGAACCGACGTTCACCACCATGGCGCTGTCGGCTTGCTTGAGCAGCGGCAGCAGCAGTTTGGTCAGGCAGATCGGTGCGCTGATATTCACCGCCAGCATGGCGTTGATCTCACTGTCGTCGAGCTGTTCCAGCATGGCGAAGTGATTGACCCCGGCCGCATTGATCAGCAAGTTGACGCCGCCGATGGCCTCGGCGGCGGCCAGGACCTTGCGGCGATCGGCGAGAAACGTCAGGTCGGCCGCGACCCAGCCCAGCTGCTGCGGATAGCGCGCAAGTAACGGCTCCAACACCTCACTGTGGCGGGCCACGGCCAATACCCGCGCCCCACTGGCGCACAGGGCGCTGGCGATCGCCAGACCAATGCCGCCGCTGGCGCCGGTCAACACCACGCGAGCCTCAGACAGGCGCATGCAGGTTCTCCCCGTCGCGCGGCAGGCCGCGGAACATGTCGGCGTAAAGCCTGTAGACGACTTTCGAGGCGTGAATGACGGCCGCCTGGTCGGCCGGGTCGTCGAGGGTGTTCATCAGTCGGCGATAGGTTTGCATGTGCTCCACATCCAACGAGCCATGAGAACTGAGGTAGCTGAAGGCGCTTTCCGGCAACACCAGGCGCTCACGAATGCTGCCCGCCGCGTGGGTGGCCAGGGCGATGCTGGTGCCTTCCAGCACGTTGACCATGCCGAACAATCCCACCGGGTTGTCCCGGGCAATCAGGTCGTAGAGGAAACTGACCATCAGCTCAATCGGCAACGACGGACGCCCGTCGCGCACGGCTTCCTTGTCACCGCCGCAGGCCTCGATGTCATCGAGCACCCACTGTTCGTGGCCGTATTCGTCCTCGATGTATTCGCAGACGGCTTTGCGCAACCATTCCAGGCGCGACGGTAGACGAGCGCCACACGCCATCATCAACGGCACGGTGTGGCGTACGTGGTAATAGGCTTGCGCGAGGAAGGCGCGGTAGCTGTCCAGGCTGACGTTGCCTTCGAGGGCGTCGCGAATGATCGGCAGGTTGAACAGCGCGTGGCGTTCCTGCTGGGTGGCTTCTTGCAGCGTGTCAAAAAAGGTCATGATGCGGATTCCTGCGCGAAAACAGATTCAGTGAGTGGCGCTCGGTAACGCTCAACGATGGCGTCCCGGCGCGGTCGGCCATTGGCGGTGAGCAAGCCGTTGGCGGGTGAGAAGGGTTGATCCAGGCGCGTCCAGTGATGGACCTGGGCGTAATCGGGCAAGGCCTCGTTGGCTTCGGCCACGGCAGCGGCCAGGTCGGCGTCGGTGCAGTCCGGGCGATGGGGCCAGAGCAAGGCGTGGTTGCGCGGCATCGCTTCGCCGTAGACGAAAGCCTGGGCGATGTGCCGACGCTGAGTCAGTTCGGCCTCGACCCATTCGGGATTGACGTTGCGCCCGAAACTGGTGACGAACTGATGCTTCTTGCGACCCTTGAGGTAGAGAAAACCCTCGGGGTCGAACTCGCCGAGATCGCCGCTGGGCCACCATTCATCACCGTGTGGCGCCTCGCCCAGATAGCCAAGCAGGGTCGAGTCCTTGATCAGCACTTCACCGTCTTCCGCCAGGCGAATCTCCACGTGGGGCAGGGGCCGGCCAACGCTGCCGGGGCGGCGTGCGCCGGGCCGGTTCAGGCACACCACCGACGCGCATTCCGACAGCCCGTAGCCTTCGTAGATCGGCAAGCCTGCACGTTGCGCGCGGTGCAACAGTTCCTCGGACACCCGTGCACCGCCGACCGCCGCGAAGCGTAGCGAATGTGGGCTGAAGGCTTTTTGCTCGGCGGCGCTGACCAGTAGCAACAGCAATTGCGGCACCAGGATCAGACTCTCGGGCGCACGGCTGGCCAGGCAACCGAGCAGCTTCGGCAGGTCGACGCCGCTGGCGCCCTGGATGCCCAGGGTTTTTTGACTCGGCACGCTCAACGTTGCACCGGCATACAACGCGGCGTAACAGCCGATGTTTTCCAGCAGGATCGCCAGGGGCAGCAGCGCCAGGTGATGCTGCGGATCGGTCGGTTTACTGGCCTGATCCAATTCGCGCGCAACCCGCAATATGCTTTCGGCGCTCAGGCAAACACCCTTGGGCGTGCCGGTGGTGCCTGAAGTAAAGGTCAGCTTGGCGGTGCCTTCGTGCATCGGGTTTGGGCCATTGAAGGTGCGACGCCAGAACTCTCCGCTTTTTTCATACCCGGCGGCTTGCAGTTCGACTTCCAGATCCGGCCCGGCAATCACCCGTTCGGCCTGGCTTTGCTCCAGGCAATGCTTGCGTTGCGCGGGGCTGAAAAACGGCGGCAGCGTCAGGCAGGTCAAGCCTTCGAACAGCGCGGCGAGGTCCCAGAGCATCGCTTCGGTGCCATTGTCCAGCGCCAGTGCGACAACCTTGACGTGTTGGTCACGCAGACGCTGCTGGCGATAGATCACTTCAGCGTAGAGCGTGGCGTAGTCCACTTTCAGTTGATCACCCCACAAGGCGATGGCGTGTCCCTTGCGTTCGGCATGACTGCGCAAGGTCTGTTTGAAGCGCTCGACTTCAGGCGACATGACTGGATTCCTCCAGGGACGACGGCAACCCCAGGCGATTGAACATCCCGATGTTGCGCAAATGAATGAACCCGGCGCGGATGTTGCCGACGTGGACCCAAGGCTTGCTTTCGTAATAACTGCCCCAGTTGTGCCGGTCATCGCCCAGCCGCTCGGGATCGGCGGCGCAGAGGGTGACCGGTTTCAAACCGAGGCGATGGAAGCTGTTCACCAGGCCGATATTGCCGGTGAACGCCACCCATTCCAGGCCGCCCATGGCCAGCAGGTAGGTGATGGCGATGATGCTCAGGCGCGCGCTGCCGGTGTCGCTGGCGGCCAGGTTGCCCACCTCGACGATGCCGGCGCGATCCACCGGGCGGTCGGCGGCGGCACTGATCAGCGGATCGATGGATTCGTCCAGGTAGCGCTCCAGAAACAGCGGCTCTTCATCTGCCCGACGTACACCGGCCACGGCGCAGAGCTCCCCGTCCGCGTTGCTCATGCCGAACAGCTCCGGCATGAAATGGCGGATATCGGCCCCGTGGGCCTTGCGAAAACGTTGCTGGATATAGGCCTCGAAAACAGCGCGCTGAGGCCCATCCGGCAATGCTCTGGCCAGACTCATCGGCGGGGTTTCGGCTTGGCCGAAGTGCAGCGGCAAGGGGATGTTCCAGTCGAAGTCAGGCATTGAATGGCGCCTCCCGGGATAAGTTTGGGAGGAGTATCAGAGGCATTTCTTAACGGAGTCTGAAGGTGGCGCAAGGAGGTTGCCCAGGCACCTTCAGATTGCCTTAAGGCGGGGCGGGCAGGGTGGCGTCGGTCGAACCAGGCTGCGCGAATGAGTCGCCAGCCACTGTGAATTCATGAGGCCCGTTATGACCCGCGATTCAACTGCTCATCGCTATGGAAAACTGTCGATCACCCTGCATTGGCTGATGCTGGCGTTGTGTTTTTCGTGGGCCAGTCGGATCACCGCGCCGCTCGCTCCTGCGAAGGCGGGCGTTTAATGGTGCGTTTAACGACACTCGGTGTTACGTCATAAGCGGCTACAACGCCTTGCGCCGTTGCCTACGCGTACGCCAGAATCCGCCGGCTTGTGCGGCTTTGGGGCGGGCTATATCGTTTCCCGGTCACTGAAAAACAGTGATCGGGTTTGGTAGCCCGCCTCGAAACCGTCGCATGGCGACACCTTATGCAGTCTCTTTTTGGGGACTCAGCTTTATATGGTGGGCATGCGTGGGGCTCCTTGTGAGCGCCGGGTTTCCCGTTTCGACCGGTCTACCAACCCACGTATGGCCGCCACCCTTCGTTTGGTAGCGAGGGTGATGGCTCCTTAATTTTCGAAACCGGAGCTTCATCTATGTTCAAAGTAACGCCCAACCCCCCAGATACTGATCCAGTACCCTACGACGCTTCTTTTGATCTTGATCCCCAAAAGCTGAAAGCGTCGGCAGACCGCGCACTCAACTACTACCTCAACCCCGGGGCGACGAAAACGCAGATACCGCCCTGCAAATCCGGCACCTTTTTCACCATCGACGCAGCGGTGGATGACGAAACGTTGCTGGTTGAGGTCTACGAATCGTTGTCATCGGCCCGCAAGATGGTCAACGATCTCGTTGAGCTGACGGACGGCCCGCGACGCCACACGATGCTGGTGCTGCACCGGACGCTGCTGATGGGTGAGCTGGCGGTCAATCGCGTACTGGATAACCACAAGCCCGGCTAATCACCGGGCCCTGTAGGAGCGAAGCTTGCTCGCGATGGCGTCAGGTCTGACACACCGCGTTATCGTTCATCGCGAGCAAGCCTCGCTCCTACGGGGATCGTATTTCAGGGGAGGATTTCAAATGAGGTACTGGCCAGCCGTTCGCCGTTGACCATGATGTGCACGGCATGTTCGCCCGCGTAATGCCGGCGTGTGGTTAGTTCCTTGATTTGCTGCCCACGGCTCACGTGTTCGCTGGCATGGCCGGTCAGGGTCAGTGCTTTGAGCTTGAACACCTTCGCGGAAGTGCTGCCGTTGGCTTTGACGTAATCAATCGCATAGTCGATCACCAGCCGCTGACTGTCCGGCACTGTGGATTTCACAGTAAAAGAGAGCGTGATTTTCTCCCCAAGCCGAATAACCTTCGGTTCCACTTTCACATCAATGATCTCAACCTCAGGCTTCCCACCCGCCCCAATCACCGCCAATGCCCGCTGATTCCCCTGTTTGATCAAACTGCGCAATGCATGCTTGGCAATCCACGCCGTGTGCTTGTTCTCCAGCGACCAGCCCTCAATCAAATCCAGCACCCAATCGGGATGATCCTTGGTGATGTCATTCAGGTGATTGGCCACGGACTTGCGCACGTAAAGGCTTTCATCAGCCTTGAGATTATCGAGAATCGCCGCCGCCAACGTCGGATCCGCCTGAATCGGTTCCAGGCGAAACGACCACGGCAAGCGCGGCCGACTGCCTTCACTCGCCAGACGCCGAACGTGTTCGTTTTCATCCAGCGACCACACCTGCATCAACGCCAGCGAGCGCTCAAGATCGCCGCGCAGAAAATGCCGGATCGCGAATTCGGAAGATCCGAACGAGGTGAAAAACTTGAGCGCTTCCATCGACTGTTCAAAGTCATGAGCGCCATACATAGCGACGTAATTCGGCAACGAGATGCTGACAAATCCGCTGTTCAGCCGAGGGGCGAGGGCGCGCAACACGTCGAGGGATTCTGCGTAATCCAGCGGCAACACCGCATGCAGACACTCACTGACCCGTGCCATGCGCTGCATGATCGACAGTTCAGCGAGGCCTTCATTGGCCATCTTCAGGAAGGCCTTGGCGTTGAACGCCGGGTAAACCGCCGTCATTTCGGTCGCGATGTGCTTGAGGCGCTCGGCGTTGAAGATTTCCTTCAGCGCCGGGGCGGATTGTTCAGCGGCAGTCATGGGCGAATCCGTGAAGAAGGGCGGCTCAGGTTATCGGGGTAGCGATGAACGCCTCAAGCTTTTCCGCCTGCGCGGTGAAATGAGCGATGTGCGGGAAGCGTGCGGCATCGACCTGATCCGGGACTACCAGATTGGTGAAGCTCCAGGCGACCGCGACGGTAATGCCGTCCTGGGCAATCTCGGAATCATTCAACAGCGGCTGCTTCGCTAGCTCCCGCTCCAGCGCCGAATAGGCCGCCGCGAGTTGCCCTTCAACCCGCTCAACCCACGGCTGATACTGAATATCCGCCGGTCGCAGATTCCGCTCGTAGTAAAGCTGCACCGACTTCTCGCACGCCGCCAATGCCAGACCAATCACCCGCAACGAACGCAAGCGTTGCTTCAGATCGCTCGACATCAAGCTTTTCGACGGGCCGGCAAGGGCTTCGAGATAGTCGATGATCAGCGTCGAATCCATCAACACTTCGCCATCATCCAGCACCAGCGTCGGCGCCTTGACCACCGGGTTGATCTGCTGGAATTGCTCGAAGTGGCGGAACACCGACACCGATTCATGTTCCAGGTCGATGCCCAACAACCGGGCGGAAATAGCCGCCCGACGCACATAGGGCGAATCCAGCATGCCGATCAGTTTCATCAACGTTCTCCTGTAAACGCTTTGATGTCAGTCCTCAAACCCCACCTGTTCGTGAATCTCATCCACCTTCAATTCCAACCGATACGCCACCGCAATAAACAACGCCTGGCACAAACACAACGTCGCACTCAACGACCGAAACGCAAACGAACTGCCTTCATTGACCAACAACACCGTGCTCGCCCGTTTGGCCAAGGGTGAGAGGTTGCTGTCAGTGATGATCAACGTTTTCGCCTGATGATGCTGGGCGATGCGCAGGCAGTGCTGGGTCTCCTTGCCGTAGGGCGTGAAGCTGATGGCGATCACCAAATCATTGGCGCGCACGCTGCGCATCTGCTCGCGGTAGCTGCCGCCGAGCCCGGACACCAGGTGAATGCGCTTGTTGGTGTGTTGCAGGTTGTAGACCAGATAGTCGGCCACGGCGAACGAACGACGCACGCCGACCACGTAGATGTTGTCGGCATTCACCACCAGATCGACGGCTTTGTCGAAGGCGACATCGTCGAGTTCCATGCCCAAGCGTTCGATGCCCGACAGCGTGGCGTCGATGCACTCACGCGCCAGATCGCCGCCGCTGGCCTTCTGCGACTTGTTGGCGATCATGCTGCGGATGCGCTGCTGGTAGTTCTGCACCGGCGTGGTCTTGTGCGTGTACGCCTCGCGGAACAACGCCTGCATCTCGCTGAAACCGCTGAAACCAAAGCGCTGGGAGAACCGCACGATGGCCGACGGGTGCACTTCGCACTCACGGGCAATGTCGCTGATGCGGTCGACCATGATCCGGTCGCTCTGCTGGCTCATGTAGGTGGCGATGCGTTTGAGCTGGCGCGGCAGGCTTTCGTATTCGTTGGTGATCAGCTGCAGCAAACGCTCGGCATTGATCGGTGGGCTCTCAAGATCGCTCTCGGGCGTGCTCTCGGTCGTGGCCGGCTGATCGGTGCGGGACATAAAGGATCCTTCTGGCTTGTTCTTATAGGAATGACGAATCGGTCATCCCCTGACAATAGGTTGGCTGTGCGCAGTCTACAGGGTAGGCCGGAATAAAATCTTGAGCTTGCCGTCGGCATACATGCTGCTGAAACGATGCACTGTGCTCTGGAACGCTCGTACCGGAGTTTATTGGAAAAAATATTCCACGTAAAAAATATATAGAATAAATATTGATTGTTCGGTCCCGGTCGTTTTAGTCTGCATCCACCAAGAGTGTTCGGCACGTCCATCGTCCCGAACGCAGGCTGATAAAAATAACAGGAGCCAGCATGGGCCAGACTCGTTTTGCCAGTGGGCGTCAATTGGATCTGATTTGCCTGGGGCGCCTTGGCGTCGACCTTTATGCGCAGCAAGTCGGGGCGCGGTTGGAAGATGTTTCAAGCTTCGCCAAGTACCTCGGTGGGTCGTCCGCCAACATCGCGTTCGGCACCGCCAGGCTGGGCCTCAAGTCGGCGATGCTGAGCCGGGTAGGGGACGACCACATGGGCCGTTTCCTGCTCGAATCCCTGGCTCGCGAAGGGTGCGATGTCAGCGGTATCAAGGTCGATCCGGAACGCCTGACGGCCATGGTCCTGCTGGGCCTCAAGGATCGCGAAACCTTTCCGCTAGTCTTCTACCGCGAGAACTGCGCCGACATGGCGCTGCGGGCCGAAGACATCAGCGAAGCCTTTATTGCCTCCAGCAAAGCCTTGCTGATCACCGGCACCCACTTCTCCACTGACGGCGTCTACAAGGCGAGCATCCAGGCCCTGGACTATGCCGAGAAGCACAACGTCAAACGCATTCTGGACATCGACTATCGCCCCGTACTGTGGGGCCTGGCGGGTAAGGCCGACGGTGAAACCCGATTCGTCGCCGATCAGAATGTCAGCCAGCACGTGCAGAAAATCCTCCCGCGTTTTGACTTGATCGTCGGCACTGAAGAAGAGTTTTTGATTGCCGGCGGCTCCGAGGATTTGCTCACCGCTTTGCGCAATGTGCGGCGCCTGAGTGACGCGACGTTGGTGGTCAAGCTTGGGCCGCAAGGTTGCACGGTGATTCACGGGGTGATTCCGGTGCGTCTCGAAGACGGTGCGATCTACCCGGGCGTGCGGGTCGAAGTACTCAACGTCTTGGGCGCAGGCGATGCCTTCATGTCCGGGTTCCTCGCCGGTTGGCTGGAAGACGCCAGCGACGAGCGCTGCTGCCAGTTGGCCAATGCCTGCGGTGGGTTGGTGGTGTCGCGCCACGCCTGCGCCCCGGCGATGCCGACCCGCGCCGAACTCGACTATTTATTCAACAGCCCGGTACCGATCACCCGGCCGGATCAGGACGCCACGCTGCAACGTTTGCATCAGGTCAGCGTGCCGCGCAAACAGTGGAAGCAACTGTTCATCTTCGCGTTCGACCACCGCGGGCAACTGGTGGAACTGGCGCACAAGGGCGGACGCGACCTCAACGCGATCTGCGAACTCAAGCAACTCTTTATAAAGGCTGTGGAACGGGTTGAAGCCGATTTGCGCGAGCAGGGCATCGAGGCTGATGTCGGCTTGCTGGCCGATCAACGCTTCGGCCAGGACTCGCTGAATGCCGCCACCGGGCGTGGTTGGTGGGTGGCGCGGCCGGTGGAAGTGCAAGGTTCGCGGCCCTTGGCCTTTGAACACGGGCGCTCGATTGGCAGCAACCTGATTGCCTGGCCACAAGAGCAAATCATCAAGTGCCTGGTGCAATTTCATCCGGACGACGAGCCGCTGTTGCGCTTGGAACAGGAAGCGCAGATCAAGGGTTTGTATCAGGCGTCCCAGGTCAGCGGGCATGAACTGCTGCTGGAAATCATCCCGCCCAAGGATCACCCGTCGGCGCACCCGGACGTGTTGTATCGCGCGCTGAAACGCCTCTACAACCTGGGTGTTTACCCGGCGTGGTGGAAGATCGAAGCGCAAAGCGCCGAGGAATGGAAACAGCTGGATGAGTTGATTCAGGAACGTGATCCGTACTGCCGTGGGGTCGTGTTGCTCGGCCTGAATGCCCCGGCGGCTGCCTTGGCCGAGGGCTTTCAGCAAGCCAGACAGAGCCAGACCTGTCGCGGGTTTGCCGTGGGCCGGACGATTTTCCAGGAGCCGAGCCGGGCGTGGATGGCCGGTGAAATCGACGATGAAACGTTGATCCGCCAGGTGCAGGGCACGTTTGTCGAGTTGATTGATGCCTGGCGTAGCGCCCGCAACTGAATAAATTGCCTGAGTGGTCGTGCTTTTTGTGGCGAGGGAGCTTGCTCCCGCTGGACTGCGAAGCAGTCCCAACTCAAACAACCCAGTGTTTCAGGTAAACCGCATCCACAGGTTTACGGCTGCTTCGCAGCCGAGCGGGAGCAAGCTCCCTCGCCACAAGTGATCGGTTGAACATTTTAGAAAAAACAATAAAAGGTGCAGCCATGCCCGCTATTCGAATTGGCATCAACCCGATCTCCTGGAGCAACGACGACCTGCCGTCCCTCGGTGGCGAGACGCCGCTGAGCACCGCGTTGAGCGAAGGCAAGGAAATCGGCTACGAAGGTTTCGAACTCAACGGTAAATTCCCCAAGGATGCCAAAGGCGTCGGTGACGTGCTGCGGCCTTACGATCTGGCGTTGGTCTCCGGCTGGTATTCCAGCCGTCTGGCCCGCCGTTCCGTGGCCGAGGAAATCGACGCCATCGGCAGCCATGTCGAGCTGCTGGCGAAGAACGGCGCCACGGTGCTGGTCTACGGCGAAGTCGCGGACTCCATTCAAGGCCAGCGCATTCCACTGGTCGAACGCCCGCGCTTCCACACCGAACAGGCGTGGCAGGAATACGCCGACAAACTCACCGAACTGGCGCGCTTCACCCTGTCCCAGGGCGTGCGCCTGGCGTATCACCACCACATGGGCGCTTACGTCGAATCCCCGGCGGACATCGACAAGTTGATGGCCCTGACCGGCAGCGAAGTCGGCCTGTTGTTCGACTCGGGCCATTGCTACATGGGCGGCGGCGAACCGTTGCAGGTGTTGCGCAAACACATCGAACGCATCTGCCACGTGCATTTCAAGGACGTGCGCAAACCGGTGGTGCAATTGGCGCGCAACAACCTGTGGAGTTTCCCGGACTGCATCATCAACGGCACCTTCACGGTGCCGGGGGATGGCGATATCGACTTCGGCGCGTTGCTCGACGTGTTGCTGGGCGCCGATTACCACGGCTGGTTGGTGGTTGAAGCCGAGCAGGATCCGGCGGTCGCGCCGAGCTACATCTACGCCAAGAAAGGCTACGACACCTTGCGTACCTTGCTCGACGAGAGGATTGCATTATGAGCCTGCTGGTCAAAAGCAATGCCCGTGGCCGGACCATGGTCGAGTTGGGCAATGGTGAGCTGGAATACGTTGGTTTCGCCGCCTACCGCTTGAGTCTCGGCGAAACCTTGCCGGTGTCGGCGGGCGATAAAGAATTGTGCCTGGTGCTGCTCAGCGGTCGCGTCAGCATCAAGGGCGAAGCGCCGGGGCAGGGCGCGTTTGACTGGGACAATATCGGCGATCGGCAATCGGTATTCGAAGACAAATCCCCCTTCGCCGCTTACTTGCCAAGCGGCAGTCAAGCGCAAGTGGTCGCACTCAGCGACGTGCAAATCGCCGTCTGCGCTGCGCCCGGTTCATCCGCCGACAACCTCGGCCCGCGTCTGATCAAACCCGAGACCATGAAACGCAGCGTGCGCGGTAAGGGCGCCAACACTCGCTACGTCTGCGACATCCTGCCAGACACCGAACCCGCCCATTCGCTGCTGGTGGTGGAAGTGCGCACGCCGTCCGGGCATTCGTCGAGCTACCCACCGCACAAGCACGACACCGACGACCTGCCGCACCAGAGCTTTCTCGAAGAAACCTATTACCACCAGATCAACCCGCCCCAGGGCTTCGTGTTCCAGCGGGTCTACACCGACGACCGCAGCATCGACCAGGCCATGGCCGTGGAAAACAGCGACCTGGTCGTGGTGCCCAAGGGTTACCACCCGGTCAGCGTGCCGTACGGCTACGAGTCGTACTACCTGAACGTGATGGCCGGGCCGAAACGCGTCTGGCAGTTCCATAACGATCCGCAGCACAGTTGGCTGCTGGATCTTTGAACTGAAAAGCCTGAATTCCAACCTTTGCACGGAGAACAAGAACAATGAGCAACGCCCCGGTTTTAGGCCATTACATCAACGGCCAGGTGCAAGACAGCGGCAGCGAACGCTTCAGCAACGTGTTCAATCCAGCCACCGGTGCGGTGCAGGCGCGGGTCGGATTGGCCAACGAGAAGACCGTCGACGAAGCGGTTTCCTCGGCACTAAAAGCCTTCCCGGCCTGGTCCGAGCAATCGTCTCTGCGTCGCTCCCGGGTGATGTTCAAGTTCAAGGAACTGCTCGACCGTCACCACGACGAACTGGCAGAAATCATCAGCCGCGAACACGGCAAGGTGTTCTCCGACGCTAAGGGCGAAGTGACTCGCGGCATCGAAATCGTCGAATACGCCTGCGGTGCACCGAACCTGCTGAAAACCGAATTCAGCGACAACATTGGCGGCGGCATCGACAACTGGAACCTGCGTCAGCCACTGGGCGTTTGCGCCGGGGTCACGCCGTTCAACTTCCCGGTGATGGTGCCGCTGTGGATGATCCCGCTGGCACTGGTCACCGGTAACTGCTTCATCCTTAAACCGTCCGAGCGTGATCCGTCGGCCAGTTTGCTCATGGCCCGTTTGCTCACCGAAGCCGGATTGCCGGACGGCGTGTTCAACGTGGTCCAGGGCGACAAAGTGGCGGTGGATGCCTTGCTGCAACACCCGGACATCGAGGCGATTTCCTTTGTCGGTTCGACGCCGATTGCCGAGTACATCCACCAGCAAGGCACCGCTCGCGGCAAGCGTGTGCAGGCGCTGGGCGGGGCGAAGAACCACATGATCGTCATGCCCGACGCGGATCTGGACCAGGCTGCCGACGCCTTGATCGGCGCGGCTTACGGCTCGGCGGGTGAGCGCTGCATGGCGATTTCGATTGCTGTGGCGGTGGGCGATGTCGGCGACCAATTGATCGCCAAGTTGCTACCACGCATCGACCAATTGAAAGTCGGCAACGGCATGCAGGGCGACAGTGACATGGGGCCGCTGGTCACCGCCGAGCACAAGGCCAAGGTCGAAGGCTTTATCGGCGAAGGCGTGGCCCAAGGCGCACAACTGATCGTCGATGGCCGCAACTTCAAGGTGCCGGGGGCCGAGAATGGTTTCTTCGTCGGCGCCACGTTGTTCGATAACGTCACGACCGAGATGAGCATCTACCAGCAAGAGATTTTCGGTCCGGTGCTGGGCATCGTCCGCGTCCCGGATTTCGCCAGCGCCGTGGCGTTGATCAACGCCCATGAGTTCGGCAACGGCGTGTCCTGCTTCACCAGTGACGGCGGCATCGCCCGCGCGTTTGCCCGCACCATCAAGGTCGGCATGGTCGGCATCAACGTGCCGATTCCGGTGCCGATGGCCTGGCACTCATTCGGCGGCTGGAAGCGCTCGTTGTTCGGCGACCACCATGCCTACGGCGAAGAAGGCATTCGTTTCTACAGCCGCTACAAAAATGTGATGCAACGCTGGCCCGACAGCATCGCCAAAGGCCCCGAATTCAGCATGCCAACCGCCAAATAATTCACCTGCGGAGAACAACAATAATGAGCAAGCCCCTGCGTTTCGCCCTGAACCGTATGGTCGCCCCACGTTTGTCCCTGCCGGCGTTCATTGAGCTGGCGGTGACTCTCAAGGCCGACGCCATCGAGATCCGCAACGACCTTAAAGGCGTTGAGATTGAAGACGGCACCGCGCCGGAACGCGTGCGTGAATTGTGCGCGGCCAAAGGCATCACCGTGCTGTCGATCAATGCGCTGTACCCGTTTGATGTGTGGAATGACGAGCGCCGCGCGCAAGCCTTGAAGCTTGCCGCGTATGCCCGGGATTGCGGCGTGCAAGGCTTGGTCATGTGCCCGTTGAATGATCGCGCCGATAAGCGCAATGAAGCCGAACGCGCTTCGGGGTTGCGCACGGCGTTGACTGAGTTGGCGCCGATCCTGCGCGATCACGGCATTCTCGGTTTCATTGAACCGCTGGGGTTTGAAGAGTGCTCGCTGCGGCGTAAACGCCCGGCGGTGGATGCGATCAAGGCCATCGGTGGTTTGGATGTGTTCCGGCTGGTGCACGACACCTTTCACCATCACCTCGCCAGTGAACAGGAGTTTTTCCCTGAGCTGACCGGGTTGGTGCACATCTCCGGGGTCGAGGAGGCCGAAGCACCGCTCAACAGCATCCGCGACGGCCATCGAGTGCTGGTGGGCGCGGGCGACATTCTTGGTAACGCGGCGCAGATCGAGACGTTGCTGGGTAGCGGTTACAGCGGCTACCTGTCGTTCGAGCCGTTTGCCGACAGCGTCCATGGCCTGGCGGACATAGAACAGGCGATCGGCGCGAGCATGAACCACCTGCAAAAATCCTTGGCCTGAAAGGGGCGCACATGACCACTACAAGACTGACCATGGCCCAGGCCCTGGTGAAATTCCTCGATAACCAGTACATCGAGGTCGATGGGGTCCAGAGCAAATTCGTCGCCGGGGTCTTCACCATTTTCGGCCACGGCAATGTGCTCGGTCTGGGCCAGGCCCTTGAGCAGGACAGCGGCGACCTGATCGTCCATCAGGGTCGCAACGAACAAGGCATGGCCCACGCCGCCATCGGTTTCGCCAAGCAACACCTGCGGCGCAAGATTTACGCCTGCTCCTCATCGGTCGGCCCCGGCGCCGCGAACATGATCACCGCTGCCGCCACCGCCACGGCCAACCGCATCCCGTTGTTGCTGCTGCCCGGCGATGTCTACGCCTGCCGTCAACCGGACCCGGTGCTGCAACAGATCGAACAGTTTCACGACCTGAGCATCAGCACCAACGATGCGTTCAAAGCCGTGAGCAAATACTGGGATCGCATCAACCGTCCCGAGCAACTGATGACCGCGGCGATCCACGCCATGCGCGTGCTCACCGACCCCGCCGAAACCGGCGCCGTGACCCTGGCCTTGCCGCAAGACGTGCAGGCCGAGGCCTACGACTACCCGGATTACTTCCTGCAAAAACGCGTGCACCGTATCGAACGGCGTCCGGCCACCGAAGCGATGCTTGGCGATGCGTTGGCGCTGTTCAAGGGCAAGCGCAAGCCGCTGATCATTTGTGGTGGCGGGGTGCGTTACTCCGGGGCCAATGCCGCGTTGCAGGCTTTTGCCGAACGCTTCGACATTCCCTTCGCGGAAACCCAGGCCGGCAAGAGCGCGGTGGTGTCCAGCCATCCGCTCAATGTCGGTGGCATCGGCGAAACCGGTTGCCTGGCGGCGAATCTGCTGGCCAAGGATGCTGATCTGATCATCGGCATCGGCACCCGCTACAGCGACTTCACCACGGCGTCGAAGTCGTTGTTCCAGCAACCGGACGTGCAATTCCTCAACCTCAATATCAGCCCTTGCGATGCGTTGAAACTCGACGGCGTGCAACTACTGGCCGACGCCAAAACCGCTCTGCTGGCACTGGCCGACGCACTGGGCGATTACCGCTCCAGCTGGGGCGATCAACCGCGCCAGGCCAAGGCGCAACTGGATGAGGAAGTTGATCGAATCTATCAGGTCGACTACCAGGCCAAGGATTTCGTCCCGGAAATCAACGACCACATGGATCCGGCCGTGCTGCGTGAATTCATCGAACTGACCGGTTCCTGCCTGACCCAGAGCCGCGTGCTCGGCGTGCTCAACGAAACCCTGGCCGACGACGCGGTGATCGTCGCCGCCGCCGGCAGCTTGCCCGGCGACTTGCAGCGCAGTTGGCGCAGCAAGGGCGTGAACACTTACCACGTCGAGTATGGCTATTCCTGCATGGGTTACGAGGTCAACGCCGCGCTGGGCGTGAAGCTGGCCGAGCCGGATCGCGAGGTCTACGCACTGGTCGGCGACGGCTCCTACATGATGCTGCACTCGGAGCTGGCGACCTCGATTCAGGAGCGGCGCAAGATCAACGTGGTGCTGCTGGACAACATGACCTTCGGTTGCATCAACAACCTGCAGATGGAACACGGCATGGACAGCTTCGGCACCGAGTTCCGTTTCCGTAATCCTGAAACCGGCAAGCTCGATGGCGGCTTCGTCCCGGTGGATTTCGCCATGAGCGCGGCGGCCTATGGCTGCAAGACTTACAAAGTGAACACCGTTGAACAGCTGCAAGCGGCGCTGGCCGATGCTCGGTTGCAGAGCGTTTCGACGCTGATCGATATCAAGGTTCTGCCCAAGACGATGATTCACAAATACCTGTCGTGGTGGCGGGTCGGCGTGGCGCAAGTCTCCACCAGTGCGCGCACCGATGCCGTGGCCAAGACCCTGAACGAACGACTGGCGAAGGCTCGTCAGTACTGATTGCCCTCAATCCAATAAGCGGGAGTGTTTATATGTCTTTGAAGATCGGCGTCATCGGCACCGGGGCCATCGGCCAGGACCATATTCGTCGTTGCAGCCAGACCTTGCTCAATAGCCAGGTCGTCGCGGTCACCGACATCAATTTGCAGCAAGCGGCGAAAGTCGTGTCCGACCTGAAGCTGACCGCCGAGGTCTACCCCGATGGCCACGCGCTGATCAAGGCGCCGGAAGTCGAGGCGATCCTCGTCACCTCCTGGGGTCCGAGCCACGAAGAGTTTGTGCTGGCGGCGATTGCTGCGGGTAAACCGGTGTTCTGCGAGAAGCCCCTGGCGGTCACCGCCGAGGGCTGCCGCAAGATCGTCGAAGCCGAAGTGGCCCACGGCAAGCGCCTGGTGCAGGTCGGTTTCATGCGCCCGTACGACGAAGGTTATCGCGCCCTCAAAGCGGTAATCGACAGCGGCCAGATCGGCGAACCGCTGATGCTGCACTGTGCGCACCGCAACCCGACCGTGGGCGAAAACTACAAGACCGACATGGCCATCACCGACACGCTGATCCATGAACTGGACGTGTTGCGCTGGTTGCTCGACGACGATTACGTCTCGGTACAAGTGGTGTTCCCGCGCAAATCCAGCAAAGCCCTCGCACATTTGAAAGATCCGCAAATCGTCCTGCTGGAAACCGCCAAGGGCACGCGGATCGACGTGGAGGTTTTCGTCAATTGCCAGTATGGCTACGACATCCAGTGCGAAGTAGTGGGGGAGACCGGCATCGCCAAACTGCCGGAGCCGCAACAGGTGCAATTGCGCAGCGGCGCGAAATTGTCGAATGCGATTCTGATGGACTGGAAGGATCGGTTTATTGCCGCGTATGACGTTGAACTTCAGGCCTTCATTGATGGCGTTCGCGCGGGCCAGGTGGGCGGTCCATCAGCATGGGACGGTTTCGCCGCTGCAGTAGCCGCAGACGCCTGCATCGAAGCGCAAAACAACGGCCAGATCGTCAAAGTCAGCCTGCCGGACCGTCCACACTTCTACGGCTAACCGCTGATCGTTCCCACGCTCCGCGTGGGAATGCATCCCGGGACGCTCCGCGTCCCAAGAGCGGACGCAGAGCGTCCATGGCGGCATTCCCACGCAGAGCGTGGGAACGATCAGCGTCAGGTGAAGGAGAACAAGAACATGCGCATCGCACTAGACCCCTACATGTACCGCAGCCTGTCCCTGGGCAAGATGGTCGATAAGGTCGCCGAACTCGGTTACGAGCACATCGAGCTGTCACCCCGCGAAGACTTCCTGCCGTTCTACAAGGCCCCGCGCGTCGACAAGGCGCGGATCAAGGAGTTTCGCAAAGCCTTGAGCGATACCGGGGTCAAACTCTCTTCCTTATTACCGATGTACCACTGGGCTGCCGCCGATGAAGGCCTGCGGGTCGCTGCCGTGCGCAACTGGAAGCGCGCGATCCAGATTGCCGTGGAGATGGACTGCGAACTGGTGAACACCGAGTTCACCGGCCAGTCGGACAACCCGCTGGTCTGCGAAAACCAGTTCATGCGCTCCATGGACGAGCTGATCCCCGAGTTCGAACGCGAAGGCATCAAGCTCGACATTCAGGCTCACCCGTACGATTTCTGCGAGCGCAACAACGAGTCGGTGGACATCATTCGTGGGCTGGATCGCGACTGGATCAACTACCTCTACGCCGCGCCGCACACGTTTTTCTATGACGACGGTGTCGGTGATATCGCCTCGATGCTCAAGTACGCCGGCTCCAAGCTGAGCCACCTGATCATCGCCGACACCTACAACCACAAGGCGTCGTCGGGGTTGCGCTACATCGTCAACCCGCCGGGCGTCGTTGCCACCGTGCATCAGCACCTGGACATCGGGCAGGGTGAGGTCAATTGGGAGGCGTTTTTCAGCACGTTGCGCGAGATTCAATTCGATGGGATTGCCACGGTCTCGGTGTTTGCGTGGGAAGACCGGCCGGATGAGTCCAACCGGATGATGCTTGAACGGGTCAAAAGCGAACTCTGCCGCTAACGACCACCGCATTACCCTGTAACTGATCGCTCCCACGCTCCGCGTGGGAATGCAGCCCGGGACGCTCCGCGTCCCAAAAGCGGACGCAGAGCGTCCATTGATGCATTCCCACGCAGAGCGTGGGAACGATCAAGAAGGAGTTGAATCATGCGTATCGGACTTGTCGGTTACGGCCATGGCGGCCGGTTTTTCCATGCTCCGCTGCTCAGCAGCTTGCCGGGCGCCACGTTTGTTGGCGTGGTCACTCGCTCCCCGGAGCGCCGCCAGTTGCTGGCCACCGAACACCCCAACGTGCCGGCCTTCGACAGCATCGGCCAACTGGTGGAAGCCGGGATCGACGTGCTGGTGGTGTCCACGCCGCTCAAAGGTCGCCCGGCGCTGGTGCTCGATGGCATCGAGCACGGGGTGGCGGTGGTCAGCGACAAACCGTTCGCCGCCGATGCGCAACAGGCGCAAACCCTGATCACCATGGCCGAGCGCCAGGGCGTGCGGCTCAGCGTCTACCAGAACCGGCGCTGGGATTCGGACTTCCTCACCGTGCGCAAACTCATTGAGTCTGGCGCGCTGGGGCAGGTCACGCGTTTCGAATCCCGGGTCGAACGCTATTCGCCGCAAGCGGTGAACAATGGCAGCGGCGGTGGTTTCCTGCGGGATTTGGGCAGCCATCTGGTGGATCAGGCGTTGTTGCTGTTCGGCCCGGTCACCAAGGTCTACGCCGAATTGGAATACCTGGAAAAAGACCAGACCTACGACAACGGTTTCTTTATGTCCCTGACCCACGCCAACGGCGTGACCTCGCACCTGGGCGGCAGTTGCCTGCAAAACACTCCCGGGCCGCGTTTCCGGGTCACCGGCACCCAGGGCTGCTACAGCGTCGATGGCCTGGACGGGCAGGAGGCGTCGGCGCTGGCCGGGCGCTCGCCAAAAACCGAAGGCGAGCGCTGGGGCGTGGAAGAACACCGGCGCTGGGGCTGGTTCGAACAGGGCGAAGTGCGCGAGCGAGTTCCGTCCGAACGAGGCTGCTGGAACCAGTTCTATTTACAGCTACAAACCGCGTTACAGAGCGGTGGCCCACTGCCGGTGGAGGCCCGTGATGCACTGGCGACCACCCGTGTTCTGGACGCTGCGCGCTTGAGTGCCGAGCGCCGGCAAGTGGTGGATTTGGGCCAGTTTGATCACCGTGGAATAAAATCAGAATAAAATTCTAAAATGAGTTGATATAGAAATTATATTCCAATAGAGTCATTTCCAGCGACCTGCCTCGCGACCCGTTTTACTCTTTTCCCGCTTACTGAAATCGTCACGCCATATCCATAAAACCAACAAGAATGTGGAGAAAGACTTTTCATGAAGACCAAGATCCGTTTCACCGCACTTGCCTTGTCCCTGATGTTCGCCAGCGGCGCTGCACTGGCCGATATGAAGATCGGCGTGAGCATGTCCCAGTTCGATGACACCTGGCTGACCTACCTGCGCGAATCCATGGACAAGAAAGCCAAGACCTACCCTGAAGGCGTGCAGCTGCAATTCGAAGATGCCCGCAGCGACGTGGTCAAGCAGCTCAGCCAGGTCGAAAGCTTCATCAGCCAGAAAGTCGATGCCATCGTGGTCAACCCGGTGGACACCGCCGCCACCCGTAAAATCACCGAAGCCGCGGTCAAGGCTGGCATTCCGCTGGTCTACGTCAACCGCCGTCCGGATGACCTGAAGCTGCCCAAAGGCGTGGTAACCGTGGCCTCCAACGACCTGGAGGCCGGTGAAATGCAGATGCAATACCTGGCCGACAAAATGGGCGGCAAGGGCGACATCGTGATTCTGCTCGGCGACCTCGCCAACAACTCCACCACCAACCGCACCAAGGGCGTGAAAGAGGTGCTGGCCAAGTACCCGAACATCAAGATCGAGCAAGAACAGACCGGTATCTGGCTGCGGGATAAAGGCATGACCCTGGTCAACGACTGGCTGACCCAGGGCCGCAAATTCGATGCGGTGGTGGCCAACAACGACGAAATGGCGATTGGTGCTGCGATGGCCCTGAGTCAGGCCGGCGTCGACAAAGGCACCGTGCTGATCGCCGGGGTCGACGGTACGCCGGATGGCTTGAACGCGATCAAGAAAGGCAACATGGCGGTCTCGGTGTTCCAGGACGCCAAGGGGCAAGCCGACGGTTCCATCGACACCGCCGTGAAAATGGCCAAGAACGAAACGGTGGAACAGAACGTCTGGGTGCCATACCGCCTGATCACCCCGCAAAACGTCGACACGTTCAAATAGCCCGTCCGCTCAATAACAACAATAAGCACGCAAGGCCGCCACCGCGACCTTGCTGATGGAGTACCTGATCATGTTCGCTTCAGCGACTGCTTCGAGCACCACCCCGTTGGTGGGTATCCAGCCAACCGCAACACCTGTCGATGAGCCGTACCTGCTGGAGATCATCAACGTCAGCAAGGGTTTTCCCGGTGTCGTGGCCTTGTCCGATGTGCAACTGCGAGTGCGCCCCGGCTCGGTACTGGCCCTGATGGGCGAGAACGGCGCGGGCAAATCGACCCTGATGAAAATCATCGCCGGCATCTACCAGCCGGACGCCGGTGAAATTCGCCTGCGGGGCAAACCCGTGGTGTTCGAAACGCCGTTGTCGGCACTCCAGGCCGGGATCGCGATGATCCACCAGGAACTCAACCTGATGCCGCACATGAGCATCGCCGAGAACATCTGGATCGGCCGCGAGCAACTCAACGGCCTGCACATGATCGATCACCGCGAGATGCACCGCTGCACCGCCGCTCTACTGGAACGCCTGCGGATCAACCTCGATCCTGAAGAACAGGTCGGCAACCTGAGCATCGCCGAACGGCAGATGGTCGAGATCGCCAAAGCCGTGTCCTATGACTCGGACGTCCTGATCATGGACGAACCGACCTCGGCCATCACCGACAAGGAAGTCGCCCACCTGTTCTCGATCATTGCCGACCTGAAAAGCCAGGGCAAAGGCATCATCTACATCACCCACAAAATGAACGAAGTGTTCGCCATCGCCGATGAAGTGGCGGTGTTCCGTGACGGCGCCTACATCGGCCTGCAACGGGCCGACAGCATGGACGGCGACAGCCTGATTTCGATGATGGTCGGTCGCGAGCTGAGCCAGTTGTTCCCGGTGCGCGAGAAGCCGATTGGCGATCTGCTGCTGTCGGTGCGCGACCTGAAACTGGACGGGATTTTCAAAGGTGTGTCCTTTGACTTGCATGCCGGGGAAATCCTCGGGCTCGCCGGGTTGATGGGCTCCGGGCGGACCAACGTCGCCGAAGCGATTTTCGGCATCACCCCGAGTGACGGCGGCGAGATTCGCCTCGATGGCCAGGTGGTGCGCATCAGCGATCCGCACATGGCGATCGAGAAGGGCTTCGCGCTGTTGACCGAGGATCGCAAGCTCAGCGGCCTGTTCCCGTGCCTGTCGGTGCTGGAAAACATGGAAATGGCGGTGCTGCCGCATTACGCCGGTCACGGCTTTATCCAGCAGAAAGCCCTGCGGGTGTTGTGCGAAGACATGTGCAAGAAGCTGCGGGTCAAGACCCCGTCGCTGGAGCAGTGCATCGACACCTTGTCCGGCGGCAACCAGCAGAAAGCCTTGCTCGCGCGCTGGCTGATGACCAATCCACGGATCCTGATTCTCGACGAACCGACCCGTGGCATCGATGTCGGCGCCAAGGCCGAGATCTATCGGCTGATCTCCTACCTCGCCAGCGAAGGCATGGCGGTGATCATGATTTCCTCGGAACTGCCGGAAGTGCTCGGCATGAGCGACCGGGTGATGGTCATGCACGAGGGCGACCTGATGGGCACCCTCGACCGCAGTGAAGCGACCCAGGAACGGGTGATGCAATTGGCCTCGGGTATGTCCGCGGTTCACTAATTGATGCCGGCGCTGGCTGCGGCCAGCGCGGGCGACGCGATAGAAGGGTGAGTGGTTATGAACGCGATACTGGAAAACAAGCCAGCAACGGCACCGGCCAAGAGTCGTCGGCGCTTTCCGACCGAGTTGAGCATCTTTCTGGTGCTGATCGGCATCGGCCTGGTCTTTGAAGTGTTTGGCTGGATCGTGCGCGACCAGAGCTTCCTGATGAACTCCCAGCGTCTGGTGCTGATGATCCTGCAAGTATCGATCATCGGCCTGCTAGCCATCGGCGTGACCCAGGTGATCATTACCACCGGTATCGACCTGTCTTCCGGCTCGGTGCTGGCGCTGTCGGCGATGATTGCCGCCAGCCTGGCCCAGACGTCGGACTTCGCCCGGGCGGTGTTTCCATCGCTGACCGACTTGCCGGTGTGGATCCCGGTGATTGCCGGGCTCGGGGTCGGGTTGCTGGCGGGGGCGATCAACGGCAGCATCATCGCCATCACCGGCATCCCGCCATTTATTGCCACCCTCGGCATGATGGTCTCGGCCCGTGGCCTGGCGCGCTATTACACCGAAGGCCAACCGGTGAGCATGTTGTCCGATTCCTACACCGCTATTGGCCACGGCGCGATGCCGGTGATCATCTTCCTGGTGGTGGCGGTGATCTTCCACATCGCCCTGCGCTACACCAAATACGGCAAGTACACCTACGCCATCGGCGGCAACATGCAGGCGGCGCGGACCTCCGGAATCAACGTCAAACGGCATCTGGTGATCGTCTACAGCATCGCCGGGCTGCTCGCAGGCCTGGCTGGCGTGGTGGCCTCGGCCCGTGCCGCGACCGGCCAGGCCGGGATGGGCATGTCCTATGAACTGGATGCGATTGCCGCGGCCGTCATCGGCGGCACCAGCCTGGCGGGTGGCGTCGGGCGCATCACCGGCACGGTGATCGGCGCGCTCATCCTCGGGGTGATGGCCAGCGGCTTTACCTTTGTCGGGGTCGATGCCTATATCCAGGACATCATCAAGGGCTTGATTATTGTGGTGGCGGTGGTCATCGACCAGTACCGCAACAAGCGCAAACTCAAGCGCTGAAGCCGAAACAAACCGCAAAATGCGCCACGCCTGACCCGCGTGGCGCAGCCGTTTGTCTTCTATATACAGCCGCTGGACTGAATTTCTTGCTATAAACGCACTCCGATAACCACCACAACGACTGCCATAGAGCACTTTCCGGGTGTTGTCGGACAAATTCGCTGTCTTTTCAGTTGCTGAGGTCTCAAGTCGGCCTTAGACTGCCGCCCCTCGTAAATTGAGTGCCGGGTGGCGCTTGGAATAAATGGCGCCTTTGCGACGGACGAACGAGGTCCGGCGCAACGCTCCCTAATTCGCCTTAATGCACGTTTTTTTATAGAGATATCAATGACAAAGGACAAGTTGCTGGCCATGCCGGCGGATGACTACATGAATGCCGAGCAACATGCTTTTTTCTCCGAGCTGTTGCAGAACATGAAAGTCGAAACCCACGAGCGTATCGAACAGAATCGCATCGCCATCGAAAGCCTGGACACCCCGGCTGACCCGGCCGACGCAGCTTCCGTTGAAGAAGAGCGCACCTGGCTGGTCAACGCGATCGATCGCGACCAGCGCATGCTGCCTCAGTTGGAACAGGCTCTGGAACGCATCAAAGAAGACAGCTTCGGCTGGTGCGACGACAGCGGCGAGGCCATTGGCCTGAAACGCCTGCTGATCAGCCCGACCACCAAGTACTGCATCGAAGCTCAAGAGCGTCACGAACAGATCGACAAGCACCAGCGTCAGGCCTGATTCCGTAGCGCCCCCATCGCGGGCGAGCCTTGCTCCTACAGGAGCGGGGCTTGCCCGCGATGCTTTTTGCCGTCTGCGAAACCTCTGCACTTCTATTGATCTGCTGCAACATCCACGACTAACGGACCATAGATAATGGCTCATTAGTGGCGTTTAATGCAGTCACAACAAATAGAAGACGCATGGGGTGACGAAGATGACGAGAGACGGATCTCTGGTTGGGCATGTGCCTGCACCAGTGCTTGCGCCGAAAGCCCTTTGGCTGACGCCGACCTTGCAAAGCATCGCCCTGGTGCTATTGCTCTGCGGCATGTCCCTGGGCGGTGCATCGCTTTATATCGGCCTGCCGGTGGCCGTGCTGATCATCTGGCTGCCGCGCCTGCGTTCACGGGCGATCCCCGATACGACCCCGGCGGACAACGCCAGTGCGATCGCCGAGCTGACTCGCGACCTTTCCTACACCACCAGTCACAACGCACTGTCTGCAGCGGGCGTGGCCTTTTCGGTCAAGCAGCTGGCGGAGAAGGTGCAATCACAACTCGACGCGGCCAAGCGAATCGTCAGCAACGCCGAAGTGATGATCAGCACCGAACAGGCGACATCGTCACTCAGTCGCGAAGCCTTGGGCGCCGCCAGCGAAGCCCATCAGAGCAGTGCCGTCGGGCGTACCGAGTTGATTGAATCGATCTCGCGCATGCATCAGCTCAGCCAGCGCGCCAGTGCCAGCCGTGAACTGATCGAAGCCCTGAGCCTGCGCAGTGACGACATCCAGCGGGTGACCCTGGTGATCCAGTCCATTGCCAGTCAGACCAATCTGTTGGCGCTGAACGCCGCCATCGAAGCCGCGCGGGCCGGGGAACACGGTCGCGGGTTTGCCGTGGTGGCGGATGAGGTTCGTGGTCTGGCTGCGCGCACGGCGACGGCCACCGGCGAAGTCGGGGAGATGGTCGCCGACATCCAGCAACGCACCGCGCAAGTGGTGGAGCAGATCCGCCAACTCTCCAGCGACCTGGACATTGGCGTCAAGCAGGTCGAACACACCGGCCAGCATCTGGAAAACATTGCGCGGCTGTCTGCCGGTGTGGAACTGCAGGTCGGGGAAATCGCCCGTGGCGCCGACACCAACCGCGAACAACTGGATAGCCTGTTTCATGCCATCGAGCAGATGCGCAGCGACCTGGCGATCAGCGACCAGCAAACCCAGCGTCTGGCTCAGGCGGCGGTGCAGATGGAAGGCCAGGCCGAAACCATCAGCGAACGCCTGGCCGAAGTCGGGCTGGACGATTACCACCAGCGGATTTATGACCTGGCCCGCGAAGGCGCCAGTCAGATTGCCGCGCGCTTCGAAGCGGATATCGACCAGGGCCGGGTCAGCCTCGATGACCTGTTCGATCGCAATTACCAGGCGATTGCCAACACCAGCCCGGCCAAGTTCCAGACCCGTTTCGACCGTTACACCGATCAGGTATTGCCGGCGATCCAGGAACCGTTGCTACCGCGTCATGAAGGTTTGGTGTTTGCCATCGCCTGCACCCAGCAGGGCTATGTGCCGACCCATAACACGGTGTTCAGCCAGCCGCTGACTGGCGATGCTCAGGTTGATGCCGTGCAAAACCGGACCAAGCGCAAGTTTGCCGATCGCACGGGGATTCGCTGTGGCAGCCATCAGCAGCCGGTGTTGTTGCAGACCTATACGCGGGATACGGGCGAGTTGATGCACGATCTGTCGGTGCCGATCATGGTGAAGGGGCGGCATTGGGGTGGGTTGCGGTTGGGCTACAAACCCGAAAAACCAAGGGGACCTATGTAGCAGCTGCCGAGGTACGAGGCTGCGTTCGGCTGCGAAGCAGTCGTGAAATCAGGCGATGCGGTGTATCAGGAAGACCGCGTGCAGCCGAACGCAGCCTCGTACCTCGGCAGCTGCTACAACGCCAGTTGCTACATGGTGCGTGTTTCGTCTAGTGAACCTGATGCATCCGCAGGTTCAAATCATCGACCACCCGCGCCCAATCAGCGTCTTCACGCAGTTGTTCTTTCAGGAAACCGGCTTGTTGCGGGGTCCAGAACTCGGCGTCGATCAGTTTCTTGTCATCGGGAAGCGGTGAGTGGCTGGCGATGAAATCGTCGATGGCCTTCTGGCCGGAGTCCAGGCCGAGCTGGTCGAACAAGCCTTTCAAATCGTGTGTAGGTGAATCCATGTTCATCTCCTTGCGGGTCGCGTCGAGTGCGAGGTCTGAGGTGCGGTCTCACTGCATCTGAGGGAGCCGCGCTTCAGGAGTTCGATTGCGATGGTCGAAAGCAGGAGAGAGCATAGACGGCAAAGCGGGATCAGGCTTTCAACGCGCCGCCATCAACTGCCAGCTTCAGGGCCTTGGCGGCTTCCTGAGCGGCGATGGCCGCAACGTCGGAGGTCTTGAACCAACGATCCTTCTCGACCTGGTGGTAGGTCACGGTGGTCAAGGGAGGTTTGGCACGCATGACAATGACAGCCTGGAATTCGCCTTCGACCTCTCTGGCTTCGCCCCGGATAAAAAATTCACCGATATCAAATTCCGTCACGTAGCTGCCTTCCCTTGGAAATGTTCTGTCGTATTGAACGCCGTCCACCGAGGGGCCGGGATTCATGGGTCGTGCAGTATGGCAGTAGTTGTCGGCCGACGGCTGAGTTAAGTCGTCGGCGTGACGAAACGTCATTGGAGATAAAGGCAATGGTCGACCTCAGGTACGCGCCGCCAGTGAGCGGGCGAGGGCGCAGGCTTCGTTGTGATCGGTGCGGAAACCTCTGACACGACCGGTGGAAGTTTCCTTGATATGAAAGAAAGACTTGCCCGCCGGTACCACCTGAAAGCGCGGCAAGGCCAGCGTCTGATGGGGCAGGGCATAAGTCTGGAGCACCGCCGGATGCACGGGCGCGGGGTTGTTTGAGTGACGTGTGGAGAGATTTGCAAAGTGGGTCATCGTGCACATAAGAAGTCCTTTTCGTGTGTTTACCGACGTGTGTCCGTCGTTTTGAGTAGTCTCGATGAGCATCGCTGCTCTAGAATCGCCATCACTGGTTGGCGATCGCTTCCATCTAAAGCAATTTTTTACGGGCGATATGTCGGAAAAGTGCTTTTCTTAGAGAGAATTTTCCCTAAAGTTAGTAGTCCGCTTTTTCTGGCCGCGAGAAGGGCGTTTTCCTTCAACGTCTGGCGAATGTCAGGGGGGACGGCGCGAGTGACAATCCAGTAATCTCATTTACCTCGCAATGGATGAGCGCTCAGCTCAGTTCAGGATTCAACCCGGCTCATTCGGCAACACTTTCGCCATGGCCTTTTTTCTGCTGTGCGTTTTTCCTGCGTACGGCATCATTTTCAGATGTGGGGATGTTTCCTTGGCAGTAAGTAATCTTGATATGCACGCGTTATTCGTCCTGGGTGATTTGCGTGCGAAGTTGGTTAAGCAGTTTCAGTCCCGCTTTGTCTATGTCACCGAACAGAACGCTGAAGGCATCTACATTGCCGAAATCGATACCGAAGAAGCGCTGGTGGTGGATGACAAGCCTGGCCTGAAGCTCAAGGTCGGCGATCATTTCAGCGCTTCGGTATTGCCCAGTCGCGAAGGCGGCAAGCTGGACATCAAGTTCCGTGAAATCAAACTGACGGTCTACGGCCTGGGCGATTACGCCTTCGTCACCACGGCGGACGGTCACGGCATCGTGTTCAAGGAAGGTCATAGCGTGGTGATGGTGTTCGCCGCCCACCAACAGTTGCAGGAAGGCCTGACCAAAACCCTGAAAGCCGTGACGGCCAAGGCCGCCAAGTGGCGCAAGGGTGAACTGGTCACCTTCAAGGCCAGCGAGTAATGCCGCTGACCCGCGCGGATTTCCATGTGCAGAACCTCGCCAGTGCACAGGTCGAGGCCCAGCGCCTGTTCGATCAGAAAGCGATTCTGCAAGGCGGTTGGCTGACCTGGGTGGCGTCACAGATCTACACCTTGCGTCCGGCGGAGTACGCCAGCATGGTGCGAAGGGAACTGGCGCGCTTGCAGCAACCTTCGGAAAAGTAATCCTCGCACCTCGTAACCTCTAAAAAGCAGGAACCTCTACTACAGTCAGTGGACTGAGTATTCAGAGGCTTGCGGTCTTGTCTGTCAGGCCATCCTGCTATTGCTGTGAAAGCACGAGGTGCAAAAGCATGAAAGGACTTCGACGGTTACTGGCCGCTACCCTGGCCACGCTCGGCTTGTTGGCTGCGCCGGTCCCGGTGTTCGCCGCCCAGGCCCCGATCCACTTCGCCGACCTGAACTGGGAAAGCGGCAGTCTGATCACCGATATCCTGCGGATCATTGTCGAGAAGGGCTACGGCTTGCCCACCGACACGTTGCCGGGCACCACCATCACCCTGGAAACCGCCCTGGCCAACAATGACATCCAGGTCATTGGTGAAGAGTGGGCCGGTCGCAGTCCGGTGTGGGTCAAGGCCGAGGCCGAAGGCAAGGTCGTGAGCCTGGGCGACACGGTCAAGGGCGCCACCGAAGGCTGGTGGGTGCCGGAATACGTGGTCAAGGGCGACCCCGCCAAAGGCATCAAGCCCCTGGCGCCGGACCTGCGCAGTGTCAGCGACCTGCCGCGCTACAAGGATGTGTTCAGCGACCCGGAAAGTCCGGGCAAGGGCCGCTTCCTCAATAGCCCGATTGGCTGGACCTCGGAAGTGGTCAATAAGCAGAAACTCACGGCCTATGGCTTGAACGACAGCTACGTGAACTTCCGCAGCGGCTCCGGCGCGGCGCTGGATGCGGAAATCGCCTCGTCGATCCGTCGTGGCAAACCGGTGTTGTTCTATTACTGGTCCCCGACACCGTTGCTCGGGCGCTTCAAACTGATCCAGCTGGAAGAGCCTCCATTTGACGCTGAGGCCTGGAAAACCCTGACCGACGCCGATAATCCGAATCCGAAACCCACCCGTTCCCTGGCGTCGAAATTGTCTATTGGCGTGTCCACGCCGTTCCAGAAGCAGTACCCACAGATCGCGGCGTTCTTCACCAAGGTCGATTTGCCGATCGGGCCGTTGAACAAGGCGCTGGCGGATATGAGTGAGAAGCACACGGCACCGCGCCAGGCGGCCGAGGCCTTCATGAAGGCACATCCGGACGTGTGGCAGGCATGGCTGCCGAAGGATGTGGCGGATAAGGTCAGTGCCTCACTGAACTGACCGGATGCCCTGTAGGCGCAAGGCTTGCCCGCGATGGCGATCTCACGGACGTCATCGCGGGCAAGCCTTGCTCCTACAGGAGGAGGGGTTAGAACCTTGTCTGTACGGCTAACTCAAACGTGCGCGGCGTCCCCAGGTAATACGCCGGCGAAACATGCGCAAACTCGGCATACACCTCGTTGGTCAGGTTGCGCACCCGGCCGGTGACGGTGGTGTGTTGGTCAACCTTGTAGCTCAAGAAACTGCCGAACAGCGTGTACGACGGCACGGTCATGGTGTTGGCGCTGTCAGCAAACACCGACGCCACGTACCGCGCATCGACACCGCCTTGCCATTGCGGCGCAAAGTCATAGGTCAACCACAGGTTACCCACCCGATCCGGCACGTTGGTCGGCGTGTTGCCCTTGCGGGAAACCACTGTACCCGCCGCGTTCTTCTCGGTGAACTCGTCGTATTGCGCATCGACCCAGGCGAAGTTGCCCTCAGCCAACAGCTTGTCGGTGATCCGGAAAGACGTGGCCAACTCGATGCCTTTCGACGTCTGCTGACCCACCGGGATGCTTTGGGTCGGGTCCAGCGGATCGGTCACAGCGAAATCCTTGCGTTCGATCGTGTACGCCGCCAGCGTCGCCGAACCGCGACCGTCCAGGTAATCGAACTTGCTGCCCACTTCCCACTGCTTGCCGGTGGACACATCAAAGTCCTGAGTACCATTGGGCTGTTCGGCGGCGGTGCTGTATTGCACGTAGACATTGGCCGAGGGAATGAACTGGTAGGTCAGGCCCACCCGGCCGGTGACCGGCTCCCAACTGCGCTTGAGGTGCCGCGGATTGCTGGCAGTTACTGCCCGGTGGTTGGTCACGTCGAGGTCGATGTCGTCGTATCGCAGGCCGGTCAACAGCGCCAGTTTGTCGGTCAACGCCAAACGGTTCTCGACGAACAGCGCCTTGGTGGTGACCTCGTTGGTCTTGTCGCTGATCAGCTTCGGATTAGTGCCAGGAATGTCATAGAAATGCCCCGGCTGGAAGTTGTTCGGATTGACGCTGCTCGCACCTTTGACATTCAGCGGCGAGTTGGTGGTCTGGTTGACCTTGTACTCGAAGCCGCCGGACCAGGTAGCGTCCAGCCCAAACACTGTGTTGTCGTGACGCAGTTCGAACTGGTTGCCGTTCTGCTCACCCTGATGCCGTACCTGATACGCCGTGGAGCGGTTCACCGCGCTGTTGTCGGCGTTGTACTGGTAGGTTTCCAGATTGCGGTAATCGCGCTGGCTGTCGAGGTGATAGAGGGTGTTGCGCAGAGTGGTGCTGTCGTTGATCCGGTAATCAATGATCGAGCGGACCCAGATCGTGCGCTGCTCGTAGCGGCCATCCTCGACGTTGTAGTTATTGAAGCGATTGTGTTTGTCGACCTTTAGCTCGCCAGCCTTGGGGTTGAGCACTGGCGTGCCCCAGTATGGGCTGTCCTCGTGCTCGTCCTGGTATTCCAGGGCCAAGGTGTGGGACAGATTGGGCGTCAAGTCGCTGAGCAGCGAGAACGCCACGCTCCAGGCATCGCGCTCCTGGCGGTCGATGTAGCCGTTGCTGGTGTTGTGGCTGACGTCGAGTCGCGCGTAATGCTGCACGTCCGCCCCGGCTTCGCTGAGGGCGTGGTTGAGGCCGAATGCGGTCTCGGTGGTGTCGTAGCTGCCGTAGCTGATCCGGCCTTCGACGGCTTGCTCTTCGCGGGTCGCCAGTTTGGTCACATAGTTCAGCGAACCGCCCACAGAGCCGGCGCCATTGATCAATGACGATGGGCCGCCAACCAGTTCGACCCGATCATAAATCCACGCGTCCACCGGTCGTGCCAGACCGCCCGATACGTTGATGCCGTTGAACATCTGGGTGATCTGGCTGCTGGTGAAACCGCGATACGACACGAATCCGCCGAATCCCGGCGGTGCACTGGCGTTGACACCGGGTAAGGTGTTGGCGGCGTCCTGGAAGTTTTGCGCGCCGTGGCGCTCGATATCGTTGCGGTTGGCGATGGCCACCGAGGCCGGCGTGTCCCGCACGCTGAGCCCCAGGCGCGAGGCCATGCCGCTGGATTGATCGAGGCTCAGGCCGGGTTCGTTGCCGGCCTCACCGTCAATGGTGATCGGCGCCAGATCGACCGTGGATTGCGCCCAGGCGCTAACGGACAGGCAGCCAACCAGGCTCGCCAGTAAAGGGATGTGTTTCATCGATTGAATCCTGAATTCTTGTCTAGGAAACAGCGCACAGGCAAACGTCACGCGTTAGCGCAGCGGGCTGATCGGTAAAGGCGAAGAAAGTCAGGCCAAAGGTGGGGCGCGGGGATTGGCCGAAGGCCAGGTGTAGCGGGCAGGCAGGTCAATGCTGGCGACGACGGCCAATGGTGGGCTGTGTTGTTGCGGGAGAATCGCCAGGGTCAGGCTGGAATTGAGCGCCGGACCCATGCCGCCAGTGGAGCACAGCGGGCAGCCGAAGGCCTTGGACAGGGTCGGCAACTTCTCTTCGGAGGTGTTTGACGAGGCGGGTGCCTGGGTCGCGGGGTCCACGGCGCAGAACTGGCCGCCAAGACCGTTGAGCTGCATCCCGACCATCTGCCCGTGACCGATACTGCAGGCGAACACATTGAACAGGACGCAGCAATAAAGCATCCAGGCCATCAATGTGCGATCAGTTCGGGCGAATTTCATGGGGCGGCACTTTACCACCGTCGATACATTTGCCCTTACAAAAATGCGCGAGGAAGTTCATCCTGCTGCGACATTTAACGCTGGATGTCTGAATATGAGCCTAATGGTCGCGCAATGGATGGCTGCAATCTTCCTGTTGATCAGCCTGATTCACGTGTATTGGGCGGCAGGTGGAAAGCTCGGAAGCGAGGCGGCGGTGCCGCGCGTGCCTGGGGAGGGCGGTGGAGAATCAAGGCCGGCGTTCAAGCCTTCGGGCTTTACCACGTTGCTGGTCGCGGTGGGCTTGCTGCTGATTGCGATGCTGGTGTGTTTGCGGGTCGGCCTGTATCTGCCGACGGTGCAGCATTGGTCGCTGCAATGGGCGATCAGTGCCATTGCGATGCTGATGTTTGCCCGGGCGATTGGTGATTCGAACTTGATGGGGTTCTTCAAGCAGGTCAAGGGCTCGAAGTTTGCCCGGCTCGATACCTGGGCGTATTCGCCGTTGTGTGTGGTGTTGGGGGCGGGGTTGTTGGCGGTAGCCTGGATCTAAAAGCTTCGCGGGCAAGCCTCGCTCCTACAGGATTCGTGTTGAATCACACATTTGTGAACAACCCAAACCTGTAGGAGCGAGGCTTGCCCGCGAAGAAGCCCGCCCAAACACAGCGAGACTCTGAACTTAACCCTCGATTTCGGTGTGGCGACTACTCACCTCAGCCGGCACATCATCCCCCGCCATGCGCTTGCGAAACAACGCCGCCCGCGCCAGCAGCAGCGTGGTCACCGGCACCGTGATCGCCAACAGAATCGGTATCAGCCAGGCATGCAGCACCGGCGCGGACTTGAGTGCTGAAAAGTAGATGATCGACGCCAACGCCACGCACCACGCGCCCAAAGTCGAGGCCAGGGCCGGCGGGTGCATGCGCTGGAAGTAATCCTTCATCCGCACTAGCCCCACCGCGCCGATCAGCGCAAACAGACTGCTGAGCACCAGCAGGATCGCGACCGGAATCTCGATCCACAACGACAGTTCGCCAGTCATTCGATCACCTCGCCACGCAGCAGGAATTTGGCCAGGGCAAACGAGCCGACGAAGCCGAACAGGGCGATCAGCAGCGCTGCCTCAAAGTAAGTGTCACTGGCATAACGAATGCCCAGGGTCAGCATCATCAGCATGGCGATGATGTACAGGTAATCCAGCGCCAGAACCCGGTCCTGCGCCGATGGGCCCTTGAACAGCCGGATCAGCGTCAGCACCATCGCCAGGGAAAAAATGAACAGGCTCAGCAGGATCGCGTTCGACAGCAAGGCGCTCATTCGAAAATCTCCATCAAGGGCCGCTCGTAGGTCGTCTTGAAGTGTTCGATGAACGACGCTTCGTCATCCAGATCGAACACGTGCAGCAACAAAATGCTGCGGTCCAGCGACAGTTCCGACCACACCGTGCCGGGCACCACCGTGCAGATCATCGACAGCGCGGCGAGGCCATTGGCGTCGCGCAAGTCCAGCGGGACCTTGATGAACGCTGAGCGCGGTAGCCGGCGACCGGCATTCAAAACGCCCCAGGCGACCGCAAGGTTGGACACCACCACGTCGCGACCGACCAGGAAAAACAAGCTGACAATCACCCCCGGCCGCCGAATGCGGATCGGCAGCGGCCGCAATTTGCGCATCATCAACGGTGCGCAAAACCCTAAGGCTGCGCCCAGCAGCAGGTTGCCGGGGCTCAGCGACAGGTTCAGCAGCAGCCATAACAGCCACAGAGCCAGGGACAACCACGGTGCGGGAAACAGGCGCTTCATGGTTGCACCTCCGCCATCGCAGCCTTGGCTTCAGGGCTGGGAACCGCGCGGGTGCCGAGCACCGCCATGACGTATTGCTGCGGGTTGTTCAACGCGTCCGCAGCCGCCTGGGTGTAACGCAGCAGCGGTTCGGCCTTGAAAGTCAGGGCAATGCTCAGCCCCAGCAGGACAATGATCGGCACGCATTCAAAACGTCGCAGCAGCGGCGACGGCCGTTCTTCCGGGGTCCAGAAACGCTGGATACCCAGGCGCGAGAACGCAATCAGCGAGGCCAGCCCGGACAGGATCAGCAACGCCAGCAAGCCCCAGGCCGCGTTCGAGATCGGCACGTCGCCGCTGTTGCCAATGCCCAACGGGTTGAGCAGCGCGCTGAGCAAACCCAGCTTGCCGATAAATCCTGAGAGCGGCGGCATGCCGACGATCAGCAGCGAGCAGGCAATGAAACTCAAACCGAGGAAGGCCATGGTCCAGGGAATCACCTGGCCGACCACGGCTTTCTGTTCGTCGTCGAGGTTGATGCCTTTGGGCGGTTGCAGGGATTCCATCGGTCGTGGCAGCAGGTCACCGTCGTCGTACAGCGGCATCTCATTGACCGAACGGGAGCGCTCGATCAACTCGGCCAACAGGAACAGCGCGCTCAGCGCCAGGGTCGAGCTGACCAGATAGAACAACGCCGCACCAATCAGGTTCGGCTGGGCGAAACCGATGGCCGACAGCAGAATCCCCGCCGACACCAGAATGCTCAGGCTGGCCATGCGTTCCAGGCGTTGCGCCGCCAGGATCGCCACCGCAGCGCAGACGATGGTTGCCATGCCGCCGTAGATCAGCCAGTCGCCGCCAAAGTACGCGGACGCCCCGGCCTGACCGGAGAACAGCAGCGTCCACAACCGCAATAAGGTGTAGACGCCGACCTTGGTCATGATCGCGAACATTGCCGCCACCGGCGCACTGGCGGCGGAATAGGCCGGCACCAGCCAGAAGTTCAGCGGCCACATCCCGGCCTTCGCCAGGAACGCCACCGCCAGAATCGCCGCGCCGGCATGCAGCAGGCCGCGATCGGCTTCCGGCACCAGCGGGATTTTCAGCGCCAGGTCGGCCATGTTCAAGGTGCCGGTGACGCCATAGATCAGCGCCGCGCCAATCAGGAACAGCGACGAAGCCAGCAGGTTGATCGAGATGTAATGCAGCCCCGACGACACCCGCGCCCGACCCGAACCGTGCAACATCAGGCCGTAAGAGGCGGCCAGCAGCACTTCGAAGAACACGAACAGGTTGAACAGATCGGCGGTCAGGAAGGCGCCGTAAAGGCCCATCATCTGAATCTGGAACAACGCGTGGAAGCTTGAACCGGCACCATCCCAGCGGGCCATGGCGAACAGCAGGGCGCTGACGCCGATGACACCGGTCAGCACCAGCATCATCGCCGACAAACGATCGACCACCAGCACAATGCCGAACGGCACCTGCCAGTTACCCGGCAGGTACACGCCGATGGAGCCAGGCACGCCGGTGCTTTGTGTCCATTGCAGCAGCATCACGGAAATGCCCAGCCCGACCAGGCTGGAGAACAGGTTGATCTTGGCTTTCAGCGGCCGGTGTTTCTCGCCGAGCATCAACATGATCGCGGCGGTCAGCAGCGGCAGCAGAATCGGTGCGGCGATCAGGTGCGTCATCGCATTCATTCTTTAGGCTCCCGGCCATCCACATGGTCGGTGCCGGTCAGGCCCCGGGAGGCCAGCAGCACCACCAGGAACAACGCGGTCATGGCGAAGCTGATGACGATCGCGGTCAACACCAGCGCTTGCGGCAGCGGATCGGTGTAATGCAGCAAATCCTGGGGCACGCCGTCCTTGATGATCGGCTCCTTGCCGATAAACAGGCTGCCCATGCTGAAGATGAACAGGTTGACGCCGTAGGACAGCAGGCACAGGCCCATGACCACCTGGAACGTCCGTGGCCGCAGGATCAGCCAGACACCCGACGCGGCCAGGACGCCGATGGCGATTGCGATGACTTCTTCCATCAGACGGCTCCTTTGGCGGCAACGGATCGGGGCAGGGCAGCAGATTTCGGTTGCGCTGCCGTTTTGTGACCCCGGACCGATTGGTGGGCAATGGCGGTGAGCATCAACAGGGTTGAGCCGACCACCACCGCGTACACGCCGATGTCGAAGAACAGCGCGCTGGCGATGTGAATGTCGCCCAGCACCGGCAATGAGAAATGCAAGGTGTGGGTGGTCAGGAACGGATACCCGGCCGCCATCGCCCCCAGTCCGGTGACCGTGGCGAACAGCAGCCCGGTACCCATCCAGCGCAGTGGCCGCAGGCTCATTTGCGCCTCGACCCACTGCGTGCCGGCGACCATGTATTGCAGGATAAAGGCGACCGACATCACCAACCCGGCAACAAAACCGCCGCCCGGTTGGTTGTGACCACGCATGAACAGGTAGAACGACACCACCACGGCAATCGGCAGCAACAGGCGCACCAGCACCGCCGGCACCATCATGAAACCGAGGGCGGTGTCGCTCGCCTGGCGCGGGTTGACCAGGTCGGTGACTACGTCCGGCGCGAGCAACCGCTGCTGGGCCGGCAGTTGCAGGCTTTCTTTCGGTGGGCGGAAACGACGGAGCAGGGCGAACACGGTCAGCGCCACGGCCACCAGCACGGTGATTTCACCGAGGGTGTCGAAGCCGCGGAAGTCCACGAGCATCACGTTGACCACGTTGCTGCCGCCGCCTTCTGGCAGGGCGCGGCTGAGGTAGAACGAGGAAATGTCGTTCGGTGTCTGCCGCGTCAGCATCGCGTAGGCCAGCAACGCCATGCCGCCACCGACCACGGTCGACAGCAGCAAGTCACGGATACGGCGGATGCGCGCTTTGCGCAGGCTGCTCGGCAACGGTGACACCTCTTCGATTCGCCGCGGCAACCAGCGCAGGCCCAGCAGGATCAGGACCGTGGTCACCACTTCGACCACCAGTTGCGTCAGGGCCAGGTCCGGCGCCGAGAACCAGACGAAGGTCACGCAGGTCATCAGCCCGCACACGCTGACCATGGTCAGGGCGGCGAGACGGTGATACTTGGCCTGCCACGCCGCGCCGAGGGCGCAGGCAATCGCCAGCAGCCAGAGGATCACGAACACGATCGAGCCCGGAATCTTCGGCCGGTCGCCCCAGCTCAGGCTGCTGTGGAGCATCGGGATCAGCCCGGCCAGCACAGCGGCGAGTACCACCAGGAACAGCTGGGTTTGCAGGCGTTTGGTACTGATCCGCCGCTCCAGGCGCCGGGCCAGGCGCATCATCACCACCAGGCTACGCTCGAACAGGCGCTTGCCGTTGAAGCGGCCAATGATGGGCGGGTACTTGAAGCGGCCGCGCTTGAGTTGATTACGCAGCAACAGGTAGAGCACGATGCCGCACGACATGGCGACCAGGCTCATGATCATCGGCGCGTTCCAGCCGTGCCAGATCGCCAGGCTGTACTCAGGCAACGTGCCGCCGACCACGGGCAGGGCCGCCGCCGCGAGCAATGGGCCGACCACTTGCGCCGGGAAAATGCCGACGATCAGGCAAGTGAACACCAGCAACTCCACCGGCGCGCGCATCCAGCGTGGCGGTTCGTGCGGGGTGTGCGGCAGGTCGGTCGCGGGTGGGCCGAAGAACACGTCGACGGTGAAACGCAGGGAGTAGGCGACGCTGAAGGTGCCGGCGATGGTCGCCACGATCGGCAAGGTCATTTCGACCCAGGCCGTGGCGTTGATGAACACGGTTTCGGCGAAGAACATCTCTTTGGAAAGGAAACCGTTGAGCAACGGCACGCCGGCCATCGAGGCGCTGGCGACCATCGCCAATGTGGCGGTGAACGGAATCAGCTTGATCAGGCCGCTGAGTTTGCGAATGTCCCGGGTGCCACTCTCGTGGTCGATGATCCCGGCGGCCATGAACAGCGAGGCCTTGAAGGTGGCGTGGTTGAGGATGTGGAACACCGCGGCCACGGCCGCCAGCGGACTGTTCAGGCCCAGCAGCAGGGTGATCAGGCCCAGATGGCTGATGGTCGAGTAGGCCAGCAGGCCCTTGAGATCGTTCTGGAACATCGCGCAATACGCGCCGAGCAACAGGGTGCAGGCCCCGGCCCCGCCGACGATGTAGAACCATTCTTCACTGCCGGACAGCGACGGCCATAGCCGTGCCAAAAGGAAAACCCCGGCCTTGACCATGGTCGCCGAGTGCAGATAAGCCGAAACCGGAGTCGGCGCCGCCATCGCGTGGGGCAGCCAGAAGTGGAAGGGGAATTGCGCGCTTTTGCTTAAGGCGCCGATCAGGATCAGGGGGAGCAGGATAGGGTAGAGGGCATGTGCGCGAATCAGATCGCCGGCGGCCAGGACCTTGTCCAGGTCATAGCTGCCGACCACATGGCCGAGCAGCATGACCCCCGCCAGCAGGCACAAACCCCCGGCACCGGTGACCATCAGCGCCATATAGGCGCCGCGCCGAGCATCGGCACGGTGGTGCCAGTAGCCGATCAACAGGAACGAAAAGAGGCTGGTCAGCTCCCAGAAAAACACGATCTGGATCAGGTTGCCGGAGATCACCAGCCCGAGCATGGCGCCCATGAACGCCAGGAAAAACGCGAAGAACCGCGGCACCGGATCGTCCGGCGACATGTAGTAGCGGGCGTACAACGACACCAGCGTACCGATGCCCAACACCAGCAGCGAGAACAGCCAGGCAAACCCGTCCATGCGCAAGACGAAGTTCAGCCCCAGGCTCGGTAGCCAGAAGAACTCTTCGCGGATCACGCCGCCATGGGCGATTTGCGGGTACAGGAGGGCGACCTGGATGGTGCCAATCAAAGCCACCAGGCCAGCCAACAGCGATTCGGTGTTACGCGCGTTGTGTGGCAGCAAAGCCGCGACACAGCTGCCGATAAAAGGCAGAAGCAGTAGAACTATCAGGGACATAGGCTTCTAATCTGCGGAAGTTTGTGAAGCATCATACGTGCCAGCTCTCGGATCGCAAAACGCCAACGTGTGGCAGGATCCTACAAGGTAGGCGGGATAGCCTGATTGTGCTCGTTCCCATGCTTTGTGTGGGAATGCCTCATTAGACGCTCTGCGTCAGCTTTTGGGACGCGGAGCGTCCGGGGCTGCATTCCCACGCCGGAGCGTGGGAACGATCAGTGCTCTGTTTCGCGCTTCAGATCATCCTCAACCTCAGCGACTGCCTTACCCTTGGTCTTCAACTCACTGACAATCACCGCCGCCACAATCAACCCCGCCCCCAGCAACGCAATCGCTGGCAAACGCTCCCCGGCCAGACGCCCGACAATCCCGGCCCACACCGGCTCACCGGCATAGATCAATGTCGCCCGGGTTGGTGAAACACTCTTCTGCGCCCAGTTCATCGCCACCTGGATCGCCGCACTGGCCGCACCCAGGCCCAGGGCGCTGCCCAACAACAGCCAGGAGAAGTGCGGGATCGCTTCCTGCGTAGGAACCACCATCAGAAACGCCAGCATCGAGGTGACCGCCAATTGCACCACCGTCACCCGACGCACATCGACCTGGCCCGCATACGTGCTGATCAGAATGATTTCAGCGGCAATCGCCACGGTGCTGATCAGCGTGGCGATTTCGCCGGGGCTGAAATCCAGCGAAGCACCGGAAGGCCCGGACAGCATCATCAACCCGGTGAAGGCCAGCATGATGCCAATGCTTGGCATCAATCCTGGACGCTTGCCGAAGACCATCCATTGCAGCAACGGCACAAACGGTACGTACAACGCGGTAATAAAAGCCGACTGACTGCTGGGAATCGTCTGCAACCCCACGGTCTGCAAGCCGTAACCGAGCATGATCGCCACACCAATAAAAGACCCGGCCTTGAGCTCCAGCAACGTCAACGCCCGCAGGCTGCGCCAGGAAAACAGCGAGACAATGCACGCCGCCGCAGCAAAGCGCAGGCCGACGAAAAACATCGGGCCACTGACGGTCATCGCATGCTGCACCAGCAAGAACGTCCCGCCCCAAACCATGGTAATCAGCACCAGCACGCACTCGGCCTTGCTGAACCGCGAAAAACGAGAAGAAGCCTGGGGGGAATTCACCGACGTCATGACCTTGCGCGCTACCTGAGGTGGACGCACAATGCGCCCGAAGTTGCGCAGTATACTGCCCAACCCCATCGAGTGAGCAATATAGTGCACAAAGATTCTCCGCCCCGGGCTTCGGTCCTCCAGCACGTCAGCCAGAACGTCAAACGGCTGCGCCACGCCGCCGACATGAGCCAGACCGCCCTGGCCGAAAAGTCCGGGGTCAGCCGGCGCATGCTGGTGGCCATTGAGGCCGGCGAGAAAAACGTCAGCCTGACCACCCTCGACCGCGTGGCCGAAGCGCTGGAGGTGGCGTTCAGCGACCTGATCCAGGCCCCGGACGCCCGCGACCCGAGTCGCATCAACGAAGTGGCTTGGGCCGGGACCATCCCCGGCAGCAAAGCCGTTCTACTCTCCAAAGCCACCGCCACCCGCGAGGTGGAACAATGGGAATGGTGCCTGCAACCAGGAGAGATTTATCCATCGCAACCGGATGCCGACGGCTGGAGCGAGCAGCTCTACGTGTTCGAGGGCTGCCTGACCCTTATGCTGGGCGACACGCCCCACGAAATTGCCGCTGGCGAGTTTTATATGTTTGCCAGCAACCAGCCTCATACCTATCGCAATGACGGGAAAGTGGCGGCGCGGTTTGTGCGTAATGTGGTGATCTGACTGTTTCCAGGCCAACAGTGGATGAACACTTTGCTGTTTTTAAGCTTCAAGTTTTTCTTGGATGGCTATGCAAGGCATTGAAATAAAAGGTTTTTAATATCAGGCACGACTCCTGCAAAAGGTCTTGGGTATTCACCCGGAACCACGGAGTCGGCCCCATGACCACCTCACCCAACACCGCCCATGTCATCCGCTCGGACGCCGAAGCCATCGCCGTCGCGCACAGACTCGCAGCACGTTTCGCCGTCGAGGCCAGCGTTCGCGACCGCGAGCGACGCCTGCCGGTGGCTGAGCTGGACGAATTCTCCGCCAGTGGCCTGTGGGGCATCACCATTCCCAAGGCATACGGCGGCGCCGGCGTGTCCTACGTGACCGTCGCCGAGGTAATCAGGATCATTTCCGCCGCCGATTCGTCCCTCGGCCAGATCCCGCAGAATCATCTCGGCGTGCTCGACATCCTGCTGCAAACCGCCACCGAAGAGCAGAAGCGCTACTACTTCGGCAAAGTCCTGCAGGGCTACCGTTTCGGAAACGCCTTTTCCGAATCCAAAAGCAAAAACGCCGGGGCGTTTGAAACCCGCATTCGTTTCGATCAGGACACCGCGCAACTCGACGGCGAGAAGTTCTACTGCACCGGCGCGTTGTTTGCGCACATTGTGCCGGCGGTGGCGGTGGATGAAGACAACAAGGCGTTCATCGCCTTCATCGAGCGCGACAACCCGGGCCTGACGGTGATCGACAGCTGGGACGGTTTCGGCCAGCGCACCACCGCCAGCGGTGGCGTCACGTTGAACGCGGTGAAAGTCCCGCGCAGCGCGGTCATCCCGGCGCACAAAGCCTTCGACGAACCCACCGCCGACGGCCCGATCTCGCAAATCATCCAGGCCGCCGTCGACACCGGCATCGCTGTCGGTGCTCTGGAAGAAACCAAGCGTTACGCCCGCGAATCCCGGCCGTGGATCGACAGCGGTAACGATCACGGCTGGCAGGACCCGTTCAGCATCGCCGCCATCGGCGACCTCGAATGGCGGGTCCACGGCACCGAAGCCATTCTGAAAAAGGCCGGCCAGGCCATCGACCAGGCCTTGATCAGCCCCAACGAAGACACGGTCGCCCACGCCTCAGTGGTGGTGGCCCAGGCCAAAGTCCTGTCCGCCGAAATCGCCTTGCTCGCCAGCAGCAAACTCTTCGAACTGGCCGGCACCCGCTCGGTGCTCGGCAAGTACAACCTCGACCGCCACTGGCGCAACGCCCGGACCCACACCCTGCACGACCCGGCACGCTGGAAATACCACCTGATCGGCAACTACCTGCTCAACGGCGTGAAGCCCGCGCGCCACGCCTGGAACTGAGGAGCCCACCATGAACGCCTTGACCCAACCGATTGCTGCCAACGAGCCCCTGGCCAAAAGTCAGCACGACTTGCACAACGCCCGCAGCCTGCTTGATGCGACCTTGCGTTTCGTCCGCCAACAAGCTCAGGCCACGGATGATCCCTATGTCATCAGCCGCTTCGGCGATTTGCACATTCGCATCGAAGTCGCTGCCGCACTGTTGGAACGTGCCGAAGACTTTCTGCACAGCGCCGAGGACGACACGGAAATCAGCGTCGCCATCGCCGAGTCGCACCTGGCCAGCGCCGACGCCCTGAATGCCGTGAGCAACGCCGAATTTGAACTCACCGGCCAACGCACCGCGCTGCATGGCTCGCTGCATGATCCACTGCGCTGGAAACTCCATCTCATCGGCAATTTCCGCCTTAACGGCATCCATCCTCCAAGTTTCAGGAGCGTCGTTTGATGGCTCGCCAAATTCGACTCAACGCGTTTGACATGAACTGCGTCGGCCATCAGTCGCCGGGTTTGTGGGCGCATCCCCGGGACCGCTCCTGGCAGTACAAGGACCTCGAATACTGGACCGATCTGGCGAAAATCCTCGAGCGCGGCAAGTTCGATGGCCTGTTCATCGCCGACGTGCTTGGCATCTACGACGTCTACAACGGCAACGGTGACGCGGCGATCCGCCAGGCAGCGCAGGTGCCGGTCAACGATCCGCTGCAACTGATCCCGCCGATGGCGCTGGTCACCGAGCATCTGGGTTTCGGCCTGACTGCATCGTTGTCCTTCGAGCATCCGTATCCGTTCGCCCGACGCCTCTCGACCCTGGATCACCTGACCAAGGGCCGCGCCGGTTGGAACATCGTCACCTCGTATCTGGAAAGCGGCGCGAAGAACCTCGGGCAGAAAAACCAGACCGAGCACGACGCCCGTTACGACTTCGCCGAAGAGTACCTGGAGGTTTGCTACAAGCTCTGGGAAGGCAGTTGGGAAGAGGGCGCGATCCTGCGTGATCGTGAGCGACGGGTCTTCAGCGACCCGAGCAAAATCCACGAGATCCAGCACGTCGGCAAGCACTTCCAGGTGCCAGGGATTCACCTGTGCGAACCGTCGCCGCAGCGCACGCCCGTGTTGTATCAGGCCGGCGCGTCGAGTCGCGGCAAGCAGTTTGCCGCTGAGCATGCCGAGTGCGTGTTTGTCGCGGCACCTTCGAAAGTGCTGCTGAAGAAAACCGTGGCGGATATCCGTCGTAGCGCGGCTGAAGCGGGGCGCGATCCGAAGAAGATTCTGATCTTCAACTTGCAAACGGTGATCCTCGGCGAGACCGATGCCAAGGCCAAAGCCAAGTTCGAGGAATACAAAACCTGGGTCAGCTACGAAGGTGCGATGGCGTTGATTTCCGGCTGGACCGGGATTGATTTCAGCCAGTTCAAACCGGATGAACCGCTCAAGCACGTGCACACCAACGCGATTCAGTCGGCGGTGGAAGCGTTCTCCACGGCGGACCCGAACAAGGTCTGGACCCCGAATGAATTGGCCGATTGGGTCGGGATTGGCGGGTTTGGGCCGTTGTTTGTCGGCAGCCCGGAAACCGTTGCTGACCTGTTGCAAGAGTGGGTCGAGGACACCGACGTGGACGGCTTCAACCTGGCCTATGCGCTGACCCACGAAACCTTCATCGACGCCGTGGAATTGCTGGTGCCGGAGTTGCAGAAGCGTGGGGTGTACAAGACCGAATACGCGCCGGGGACCTTGCGCGAGAAGTTGTTTGGCGAAGGGCCGCGCTTGCCGGAGATTCACCCGGGGGCGGGGTATCGGGACCTGGCGGCGTTGCGGCAGCAGGAGAAGAAGGTGGTGTCGGCGTGATGATCGTTCCCACGCTCCGCGTGGGAATGCATCCCGGGACGCTCCGCGTCCCCAGCTCCAACAGCGGACGCAGAGCGTCCATGGCGGCATTCCCACGCAGAGCGTGGGAACGAGCAGATGAAGAGCCAGCCCAGCGGACCACCGCACGCTTTTTCCCATGAACAGGAGGTCACCCCATGAGCGTGCACGAACTCAAGCGTCCGCCCACCGCGGACACTGCCGAATGGCAAGTCAAGGCGCCCCAGGCTCTGGAACAGTTGCGCCACTGGGGCCAGGTCAGTCCGCTGCAAACCGCGCTGCGGCATAAGCGTCACGGCCAGTGGTTTGCCTGGCGCTGGATCGATGCCTTGCGCGATGTCGAGCGGCTGGCCGATGGCCTGCGCCAGCAGGGTTTTACCGAGGATTCACGGCTGGCCCTGAGCGGTGCTTTCGAACCGGATCTGTTGCTGTTGGCGCTGGCGGCGAGGCATGTCGGCGGTGAAGTACTGACGCTGCCCGACACCCTCGATGCGGAGTCACTGCACAAAGCGCTATGGCGCAGCCGTCCCACCCACGCCTTCATCCAAGGACGGCAAACCCGACAACTGTGGCTCAACCACGGCCAATCACTGCTGAATTTCGCCGAACTGCTCGGCCCGGTGGAGCCGCCGCAACGTCTGCGCCTCGGCCTCGCCGGCGCCCAGCTCTGGAGCGAAGAGGGCAGCGATTGGCAGGACGGCCTGACGGTGGTGCTCGATCAATGGCTGGCCAGCGGCCAACCCCTGGCTTTTCCGGAAAGCCCCGGCAGCGCCAGCCGTGATCGCCGGGAAGTGGCGCCGTCCGGACTGCTGCTATCCGCCGAACGCCTGCAACGTCTGGCCGATGAAATCGAAAGTCGCCTTGCCCCGCAAAACACCTGGCGCCGACGTCTCTGCGACTGGGCCATCGCTCACCCGGAAAAACCCCTGCAACGCCTGATCAAGAACCGCGTCCGCCGCCTGCTGGGCTTTCACAACCTGCATTTCATCTGGCAAGCCCCCCGCACCCCTGACGCTCAACCCGCGCCAACCTGGCTCGCCGAATTCAAACGGGACATCGCATGAGCTCGACCGATTCCATCCTGCAAGTCAGCGGCATTTCCCTGTCGTTCAAAGGCGTGAAGGCGATCAATGAATTGTCCTTCGACGTGCGCCGGGGCGAGATCTGCGCATTGATCGGCCCCAATGGCGCCGGCAAGAGTTCGCTACTCAATGTGCTGAACGGCGTGTACCCGTTCGATGCCGGCGCCATCGTGTTCGAGCAACAACCGTTCAAACGCATCGACCCGCTGACCGCCGCCCGCCGGGGCATCGGGCGCACGTTTCAGAACAACGCGCTGTTCAAGAAAATGAGCGTGATCGACAACGTCCTCACCGGCCTGTCCCGGCACTTGCGCAGCAGCTTTATCGAGCAGGCGCTCAACCTACCGCGTGCCCGCCGAGAAGCCGCAGACTTCCGCCAGCAGGCCCAAGGCATTCTCGAATTCCTCGAACTGCAAGCCCACCGCGACGTGCCGGTAGGCAATCTCTCCTACGGCCTGCAAAAACGCGTAGAGCTGGGCCGCGCCTTGATCGCCGGCCCGCGCCTGTTGCTGCTCGACGAACCCATGGCCGGGATGAACGCCGAAGAGAAACACGAAATGGCCCGGTTCATCGCCGACATCAACCGCGACCTCGGCACCACCGTCGTGCTGATCGAACACGACATGAGCGTGGTCATGGGCCTGTCCGACCACGTCGTGGTGCTCGATTACGGACGCAAGGTCGGCGATGGCACACCCGCCGAAGTGCAGGCCGATCCCGACGTGATCGCGGCGTATCTGGGAGTGGTGCACTGATGACGTTCTTCTTCGAAACCCTGCTCGGCGGTTTGCTCGCCGGCACCATGTATTCGCTGGTCGCCATCGGTTTTGTGCTGATCTACAAGGCCAGCGGCGTGTTCAATTTTGCCCAGGGCTCGATGCTGCTGTTCGCCGCGCTGACCTTCGTCAGCCTGCACGACCAGGGCGTGCCATTTGCCTTGGCGCTGTTGCTGACTGTCGTGGTGATGATCATCGGCGCGTTGCTGATCGAACGGCTGGTGCTGCGGCCCCTGGTCAACCGTTCGCAAATCACCTTGTTCATGGCCACCCTTGGACTGTCATTCATCATCGAAGGGCTTGCCCAGGGTTTGATGGGTTCGCAGGTGCGGGCGCTGGATCTGGGCATCGATGACGTGCCGCTGTTTATCGGCGGGATGATGGTCAGCCAGTTCGACCTGATCGCCGCTGCTGCCGCCATCGTGCTGGTGACGGTGTTGGCGCTGCTGTTCAACAAGACCCGGATCGGCGTGTCCCTGCGCGCGGTGGCGGATGACACCACTGCGGCGTTGTCGATTGGCATCAACCTCAATCGCATCTGGCAGATCGTCTGGGCGGTGGCCGGCGTGGTCGGGCTGGTCGCCGGATTGCTCTGGGGTGCGCGCCAAGGGGTGCAGTTTTCCCTGTCGCTGGTGGTGCTCAAGGCCTTGCCAGTGCTGATCATCGGCGGCTTCACCTCGATTGGCGGGGCGATTGTCGGCGGGCTGATCGTCGGTGCGGCGGAGAACCTTGCCGAGGTCTACATCGGCCCGTTGATCGGCGGCGGCATCACGCCGTGGTTCGCTTATGTCCTGGCCCTGGCCTTCCTCTACATCCGTCCCGCCGGTCTGTTCGGCGAGCGCGCCATCGAGCGAGTCTGAACCCATGTCGATTTCCCTTGCCCGCGAAACCGCGCCATCGCTGTTGGTCCAGCGCCGTGTACCGTTTGCCTTGCTTGGCCTGTTGTTGATCGCTTTCGTCATCGTGCCGCTGACTGGCAACGACTATTGGCTGAACGCGATTCTGATCCCGTTCCTGGTGCTGTCCCTGGCCGGGCTCGGCCTCAATTTACTGACCGGTTATACCGGCCAGACGTCGGTCGGTGCGGCCGGGTTCATGGCGGTTGGCGCCTTTGCCACTTATGGTTTTCTGCTGCGCTTGCCTGAATTGGGTTTGCCGGTGGCGCTGCTCGGCGGCGGATTGATCAGCGCCGTGGTGGGTTTCGTGTTCGGTTTGCCGAGTTCGCGGATCAAGGGTTTTTACCTGATGGTCACCACGCTGGCCGCGCAGTTTTTCCTTGAGTGGCTGTTCGTCAAATTCCCCTGGTTCTACAACTACGGCTCGTCCGGGACCATTTCCGCGCCGAAACTGGCGCTGTTCGGCCATGACCTCAATACCCCCGTCGGCCGCTATTTGCTGACCCTGACCACGGTGCTGCTGTTGACCTGGGTCGCGGTAAACCTGGTGAAAAGCCAGATCGGTCGCAACTGGATGGCGATCCGTGACATGGACACCGCCGCCGCCGTGATCGGCATCCCGGTGGTGCGCTACAAACACCTGGCGTTTGCCGTCAGCTCGTTCTACCTCGGCATCGCCGGGGCGCTGTGGGCCTTTGCTTACCTGGGCACCGCCAGCGCCAGCAGTTTCGATATCAATCGCTCGTTTCAGATCCTGTTCATCATCATTATCGGCGGCATGGGCAGCATCGCCGGCAACTTCGTCGGCGCGGCGTTTATCAGTCTGCTGCCGATCCTGCTCAGCCACGCCGGGCAAGCCATGTTCGGCGGTTCGGTGGACGCCGGGCAACTACAGAACCTGCAAAAAATCATCTTTGGCGTGCTGATCATCCTGTTCCTGATCAAGGAACCGGAAGGCCTGATTCGCCTGCTGGGCAACCTTCGTGAACGGCTGAGCCACTGGCCGCTGCGCTTCTGAATTCCTATCTGAATAGAGAGACAACATGCGTGCAACCTTGAAACGTTCCTTGCTCGGTGCGGCCCTGACGCTGGCGGTGTTCAGCAGTGCAGTGCCGCTGGTCCAGGCCTCGGCGGACCAGCAGTTCTTCCCGTTGGCCACCTACCGGGTCGGTGCCTACGCCTCCAGCGGCGTGCAGGTGTGGGCCGGGATGCTCGACTACCTGAACTACATCAACGAGGTGGAAGGTGGGATCAATGGCGTGAAACTGGTCTGGCAGGAATGCGAGACCGAGTGGACGGCGGAGAAGGGCATCGAGTGCTATGAGCGCTTCAAGAACGGCCTGGATGGCGCCCCGGTGGCGATCTATTCGCCCAACGGCGCCCCGGCGGCTTACGCCCTGAGCGAGCGCGCCGAGGTCGACAAAATCCCGCTGATCACCCTTGGCTACGGTCGTACCGAAGCCACCGACGGCACGGTGTTTCCCTACAACTTTCCGGTGATGCTGACCTTCTACAGCGAGGCATCGAGCCTGATCAACTACATCGCCCAGCGCGAGGGCGGCTTCGACAAACTCAAGGGCAAGAAGATTGCCACGGTCTATCACGACTCGGCTTACGGGCGCGAAACCCTGGGGCCGTTGAAACTGTTGGCCGAGAAATACGGCTTCGAAAATATCCAGATTCCGGTGGCGGATCCGGGCAACGAACAGTCGTCGCAATGGCGGCAGATTCGCCAGGTCAACCCAGATTGGGTGTTCTTGCGCACTTGGGGCGTTTCCACGCCGGTAGCGGTGAAGACCGCAGCACGTTTCGGCTTCCCGGTGGACCATATCGTCGGCGACATCTGGGCCAGCTCCAGCGAAGACGTATTGCCCGCCGGTGCCGCCGCCAAAGGCTATCTGGCGCTGACACCATACCCGGCCGGCACCGACTTCGAGATCCACAAACGCCTCAAGCAGTACATCCTCGACAAGGGCAAAAGCGACCTCAAGGACCTGAAGAATTTCGGCAGCGTCTACTACAACTCCGGGTTGGTGAACGCGGCGGTAATGGTCGAAGCGATCCGCACCGCCCAAGGCAAGTTCGGCAAACGTCCGCTCAACGGCGAGGAAGGCCGCTGGGGCCTGGAACACTTGAATATCGACGATGCGCGGCTCAAGGACATGGGCTACTTCGGGTTGATGCAGAACCTCAAGTTGTCGTGCAAGGATCATGAGGGCGGCGGTTCGGCGCGGGTGCAGCAGTGGGACGGCGCCAACTGGACGCTGATCAGCGACTGGATTGCGGCGGATCGCGCCTTGCTGCGGCCATTGATCGATGAAAAATCCGCGGCGTTCGCCAAGGAAAAAGGCCTGACGCCACGCACCTGCACCGGGGATGAATAAGCCATGAGCCAAACCGCCAGCGACATCGCCGCCCATGACCTGTTGCTGGTCAAGGACATCGAAGTGATCTACGACGGCACGATCCTGGCGGTGGCCGGGGTCTCGCTGACGGTGCCCAAGGGCGGCATCGTCGCGTTACTCGGGGCCAACGGCGCCGGTAAAAGCACCACGCTCAAGGCGATTTCGGGGCTGGTGCGGGCCGAGCGGGCGGAGGTCAGTCGCGGCAGCATCGAGTTTTTCGGGCGTGATCTGGCCGGAATCGATCCGAGCGAGCGGGTGCACCAGGGCATGGTCCATGTGCTGGAGGGTCGGCACGTGTTCCCGCAATTGACGGTGGAGGACAACCTGCGCAGCGGCGGGTTTGTCCGGCGCTTGAGTCGCCAGGACCTGGCCCGTGACCTGGAGCGCATCTACGCCTGGTTCCCCCGCCTGAAAACCAAGCGCAAGACCCAGGCCGGCCTGACGTCCGGCGGCGAGCAGCAGATGGTCGCCATCGGTCGTGCGTTAATGACGCGTCCTACTTTGGTACTGCTTGATGAACCTTCCATGGGTTTGGCGCCTATTATCGTCCAGGAGATTTTCGAGATCGTCGCCCAGCTCAATCGCGACGAGCAGGTGAGCTTCCTGATTGCCGAGCAAAACATTAATGTGGCGCTCAAGTATGCGTCCCAGGCTTATGTGCTCGACACCGGACGGGTCGTATTGTCCGGCAGCGCCGAAGAGCTGCTGGCCCGAGGCGATTTGCACGACTTTTATCTAGGCAAACATTGACCGTGAGATTGCGATGAATCAAACCCCCAGCGGACAGGCGACCGACGCCATCCGCCACGCAGACATCCTGATCATCGGCGGCGGCCTCAGCGGCGCGATGCTGGCGGCGCAACTGTTGCGTTTACCCGGCAAGCGTTCAGTGCTGGTGATCGAACCCCGTGCCGAACTGGGCCGGGGCGAGGCGTATAGCGCGGTCGAATTGGGCCACACGCTGAACGGCAATGCGGCGCGGATGAGCGTCGACCCGGACAACGCCGATGACCTGACCCAATGGCTGACCGATTACATCGCCGCTGGCGGCTGGCCGGAGTCGGACGAGCAGCATGTGCCGGTCAGCGAGTTGTTTCCGCCACGGGGGATTTTCGGCTTGTATGTGCAGCAGCGTCTGGCGGAAGCGCAGACGGTTGGGGCGGTGAACGGCTCTTCGGTTGAGCACGTACGGGCCGAGGCGGTGGACCTGCAAGCCTTCGATGATTGCGTACGGTTGAGTTTGAGCGACGGGCAGCAGTTACAGGGCGCTTTTGCAGTGCTGGCCACGGGGATGTTCCCTGCGGCACGTACGCCGCAGACCGAATCCAGCGGCTTGAATGCGGCAGCGCTGGACCCGTGGGACGTGGCCGCCATGCGACAACTTGACCCGCAATCCACCGTGCTGATCATCGGCTCGGGCCTGACCATGGTCGATGCCGTGGTGTCGCTGGAACAGGCCGGGCATCGCGGGCCCATCGAAGTGTTTTCCCGGCATGGATTGCTGCCGCATGTCCGGCGCCAGCCGCCGGCGTGGGTGGATTTTCTGGCCGAGGATCACAGCATTCGCACGCCGCGCCAGTTGCTGCGCGAGCTGCGTCGGCATTGCCGGGACGCCGTCGCCCAGGGCATCGATTGGCAATCGCCGCTCGACACCGTGCGCGCGCACATTGGCCGCTTGTGGAATCAGGCGACGGACGTGCAGCGCCGGCAGTTTGTGCGGCACGTGCGGCCGTGGTGGGAAAGTCATCACCATCGTTCGCCACCGTTGAGCGCGGAGTTGGTGGAACGGTTGCACGGGGAAGGGCGGTTGCGGATTCAAGCGGCGTCGTTCAAGGGGCTGGAGCCTTCGGTGAACGGTGGCGTGAACATTCGTATTCGGCGGCGTGGCGAAGCGCAAACCGTGGTGGTCAGCGGGGCTGCGCTGATCAACTCCAGCGGCATCGAATACGACTGGCGCCGGGTTGCCCGACCGTTGCCACAGCAGTTGCTGGCGCGTGGGCTGATCAAACCGGGACCGTTGGCGCTGGGGATCGCTGCGGCAGTGGATGGTGCGGTGCTCGATGCCGACGGACAGGTCGCCCAACGGTTGTTCGCCATGGGCCCGCCGTTGCGCGGCATGTGGTGGGAGAGCACGGCGGTGACGGATGTGGCGAGCCAGGCCAAGGCGTTGGCGGCGCGGCTAGCGGGTTAAAGCGCTTGATAGATTTTCAGTCAAACAAAAAACCTGTGGCGAGGGAGCTTGCTCCCGCCGGGCTGCGAAGCGGCCCCCAAAGAAGGGGACTGCTGCGCAGTCCAACGGGAGCAAGCTCCCTCGCCACAGGTGCGGTGTCAGACTTGACTAAACCACACGACACTCAAGCATCGATCCGCTGATACTTCGAACCGAACTCAGGACGGTTTTCCGCGACGAAGAGTTTGGTTTGTTCGGCGTTCTGTTGCAGGTTGACGCTGCCTTTGCGCTCGGTGTCGACGCCAACGGTGTTGACGTTCTGGGCGGCCGGGTGGCCGACTTTCACGGCGGCAATGGCTTGTGGTGCGGCGTACGCCGAAGTGGCGCCAAGGACGGTAAGGGCGAAGGTAAGACCGATGAGGTTTTTCATGATGTTGCTCCAGAGAGTGGGAAGAAGATGTCGCCACTCTAGTGCTGGAGCGTGGCGATGAAAAAACACCCTGACGCATAGTCGATATCGAGCGTGTTGATCCAGCGTAAAACCCCTGTGGGAACAGGCTCGTTCCCACAGTAGATTTCGGGCGTGTTGTAGATCGTGATCAGTAGCGCTGATATTTCGAGCCGAATTCCGGACGGTTTTCCGCAACCACGACACCGCCGCGTACTGCATTGCTCGGGCTGATCAGCGCCACCCGTTCGCGCAGTTCTTGCAGACGGTCGGCGCCACCTTCGGCCACGCGGTTCTGGATCAGGCGATCGGAACCACCTTCAGCCACACGCTCACGCAACGCTTGCAAACGATCGGCACCGCCTTCAGCGACGCGATTCTGTTGCAGGCGATCCGAGCCACCTTCCACCAGCAGTTGCTGGGTCGAGGTGTGCGACACCGCTTGGGTGTTGGCCGAAGCCAGGTTCGACAGACCGAGGCCGCCAACCAGTGCCAGACCGAGTGCCAGGGACGAGACTTTCGAGAAGTTGAACATGGGTGATTCTCCGTGCGTTTAAGTTGAGTGAGTCAGCAGCACCGAGTGGGTCAGTGCTATCTGGTGGTCACAGTTAAACGCCGGGGTGTATCGGTGATGTGTGCCGCAACGCCACGAAATCGGCTGCTTCGTATCTATCGCGGGTTCTTATACAGACGGATACAAAACGCCTTTCATGTTTGCTCGCCGAGCAATTCCACCGGATAGGAAAACACATAGCCTTCGCTGCGCACGGTCTTGATGTAGGTCGGTTCCCGGGAGTCATCCAGCAGCCGCTGGCGCAGGCGGCTCACCAGCAAATCGATGGAGCGGTCGAACAGGTCGGCATCGCGGCCCTGGGTCAGGTTGAGCAACTGGTCGCGGCTGAGCACCCGTTGCGGGTGATCGAGGAACACCCGCAGCAGGCGGTATTCGGCGCCGCTGAGGGCGACCATGGTGTCGTCTTCGTCGAGCAAGTGGCGGGCGCTGGTGTCCAGGCGCCAACGGCCAAAACCCAGGAGCCGGCCGGTTTCGGTGATCAGCAGGTTCGGCGGCAGCATGCGGGTGCGGCGCAGCACGGCGTTGATCCGCGCCAGCAGTTCGCGGGCGGCGAAGGGTTTGGTCAGGTAATCGTCGGCGCCCATTTCCAGGCCGAGGATGCGGTCGGTTTCATCGTTGCGCGCGGTGAGCATCAGGATTGGCGTGGCTTTGTGCTTGCCCGAGCGCAATTCCCGGCACAGCACCAGGCCGTCGTCGCCGGGCATCATGATGTCGAGCACGATCAGATCGACTTGATTGGATTCCAGGAAATGCCGCATCTGCCGGCCGTCGGCGACTACGGTGGTGCGCAGGCCGTTTTTCTTCAGGTAATTGCCGACCAGCTCGCGGATCTCGCGATCGTCGTCGACAATCAGAATGTGGTTCACATGTTCCATTGCCCAACCCTCTTATTATTTGCTCGTTGGCATTTTAGGGAGCGACGGCCTGCTTGCCCATGGGCTTTGTATCACACTGTATCCGGGGCCCTGTTTGACACCTTACGCCTTAATAGCGGGGTTTTTACGACACATGGCAGATACCTCGGGGCGATTGAATGGGATCCATCGAGCCAAGGCGACTGACCTCGCAACGCTCTTCACTGGCAGCCCTGAGGAAATCACCATGAACTGGAACACACTCGCTACAGCCAGCTTCTTTGCGGTCTTGAACGTTGCGGCATTTTCGGCCCAGGCCGATGTTAAAATCGCGGAGCCGGTGACGGCCAGCGCCGCCACCCTCAAGGCCGACCCGTTCGGCGCGCTGAATCACGTCAACGCCGGGTTGCTGAATGTGGCGTACGCCGAGGTTGGCCCGGCGGACGGTCCGGTGGTGATTCTGCTGCACGGCTGGCCCTACGACATTCACAGCTACAGCGAAGTGGCGCCATTGCTGGCGGCCAAGGGTTACCGGGTGCTGATCCCGTATGCGCGCGGCTATGGCGATACGCATTTCCTGTCGGACAAGACCCTGCGCAACGGCCAGCCCGCCGCGCTGGCCAGTGATGTCATCGACTTCATGGACGCGCTGAAAATCAAGAAAGCCGTGTTGGGCGGCTACGACTGGGGCGCGCGCTCGGCGGACATCGTCGCGGCACTGTGGCCGGAGCGGGTCGAGGCGCTGGTGGCGGTGAGTGGCTACCTGATCGGCAACCAGGCCGCGGGCAAAAATCCATTGCCGCCCAAGGCCGAATTGCAATGGTGGTATCAGTTCTACTTCGCCACCGACCGTGGCGAGGCCGGCTACGAGAAGAACCGCCACGACTTCGCCAAGTTGATCTGGCAAACCGCCTCGCCGAAATGGACCTTCGACGACGCCACCTTCGACCGCAGCGCAGCGGCGCTGGATAACCCCGATCATGTCGCGATCACCGTCTTCAACTACCGCTGGCGCCTGGGCATGGTCCAGGGCGAACCGCAATATGAAGCGCTGGAACAGCGACTGGCGAAGGCACCCAACATCACCGTGCCGACCATCACCATGGAAGGTGACGCTAATGGCGCGCCGCATCCGGCTGCCGAGGACTACGCCAAGCGCTTTACCGGCAAGTATGAGTACCGGCTGATCAATGGCGGTATCGGCCACAACCTGCCGCAGGAAGATCCGCAGGCCTTCGCCAAGGCGGTGATTGATGCGGATCACCTGTAACGCATTAATCGTTCCCACGCGTCCGCGTAGGAATATGGCGTGGTGAGTACCGTTTTGGAAGCTCCCGCTATTGCGGCTGCGGCGCTCATGAAAGACGCATGATCGTTCCCACGCTCTGCGTGGGAATGTCTCAACGGACGCTCTGCGTCCGCTTCTGGGACGCGGAGCGTCCCGGGCTGCATTCCCACGCAGAGCGTGGGAACGATCAACGTAAAGGCTTACTTCATGTTTGTTATGCAACCACTTGATAACACGGCACATACGCCGCGCCACCCGGCAGTTTCATCCGGTGCTGGGCGACGAAGGCCTTGAGCAGTTGGTCCAGCGGTTGCATCACCGCTGCGTCGCCACGGATCTGGTAGGGCCCGTGTTCTTCGATCAGGCGGATGCCCTTGTCCTTGACGTTGCCGGCGACGATACCGGAGAACGCGCGGCGCAGATTGGCTGCCAGTTCGTGGGCCGGCAGGCTGCGGCTCAGTTGCAGGCTGGCCATGTTTTCGTGGGTCGGGTCGAACGGGCGCTGGAAGCCTTCGTCGATCTTCAGCAGCCAGTTGAAGTGGAACGCATCGTTGCGCTCGCGGCGGAACTGCTTGACCTCTTTGAGCCCGGCCGTCATGTGCCGCGCCACTTCCGCCGGGTCGTCGATGATGATGGTGTAGTGCTGTTTCGCGGCGTCACCCAGGGTGGCGCCAACGAACGCGTCCAGTTGCTCCAGATACGGCGCCGCATGCTTCGGCCCGGTCAGCACCACCGGGAAAGGCAGGCCTTTGTTGTCCGGGTGCATCAGGATGCCCAGCAGGTACAGGAACTCTTCGGCGGTACCGGCACCGCCCGGGAAGATGATGATGCCGTGGCCGACGCGCACGAAGGCTTCCAGGCGTTTTTCGATGTCCGGCAGGATCACCAGTTCATTGACGATCGGGTTCGGCGCTTCGGCGGCGATGATCCCCGGCTCGGTCAGCCCGAGGTAGCGGCCGCCGTGGATACGCTGCTTGGCGTGGGCAATGGTCGCGCCTTTCATCGGGCCTTTCATCACGCCGGGGCCGCAACCGGTGCAGATGTCGAGGCTGCGCAGGCCCAGTTCGTGGCCGACTTTCTTGGTGTATTTGTATTCTTCGGTGTTGATCGAGTGGCCGCCCCAGCACACCACGATCTTCGGCTCGACGCCGGGGCGCAGGGTGCGGGCGTTGCGCAGCAGGTGGAAGACGTAGTCGCTGATGCCTTGCGAGGTGCTCAGGTCGATGCGCTGGGCGTCGAGTTCGTTTTCGGTGTAGACGATGTCGCGCAGGGCGCTGAACAGCATTTCCCGGGTGCTGGCGATCATTTCGCCATCGACGAAGGCGTCGGCCGGGGCGTTCAGCAGTTCCAGGCGTACGCCACGGTCCTGCTGGTGAATGCGGATTTCGAAGTCCTTGTAGGCTTCGAGGATGGTCTTGGCGTTATCAACGTGGGCGCCGGTGTTGAGGATGGCCAGGGCGCACTGGCGGAACAGGGTGTAGGTGCTGCCGGAACCGGCTTCGCTCAATTGCTGAACTTCGCGTTGGGACAGGGTTTCCAGGCTGCCTTTAGGGCTGACCGAGGCATTGATTACTTGGCGTTGAGACATTCAATGATCCTTAAAACGATGCCAGTCATACAGGAGGAGCGATTGGCATCCGAATAAAATGTATCCATGAAAGAAGATGGCACGAACTGCGCAGTCTCGCCATGTTCCCCGTTTGACGATGAAAAGATGAAAAGGAGCCCCAGCATAGCTAAATCCCCCGCAGAGGCGATAATGCCCCGCACTCTTTTCGCTCACTGATTCAAGGACGCTTGCCACTATGTTCGAAATCCAGCCGATGAATGCCGAAACCTTTCGACGCCAGACCCGGCGCAGCACGGTGATCATCGCCCTGATTTTCCTGGCGCTGGCGATGGTGCTGTCGACCGCGGCGGTGGCGCTGTTCGGCGAGCCTGGCGGCGACAACCTGCGCTTTAACGTCGGCGGCGTGTTTGTCGCGGTGTTGCTGATGGCAGCGCTGATGCGCGGCCGGTTCTGGCACGAGGAATGGATGGCGCCCGCCGTCTATGGCTGGCGGCTCAAGCGCAGCCTGATGAGCGTCACCAATGTCATGCATCAGGTGACGGCGGCGGTGGAAAAGGATGATCCGGACGCCATGAAGCTGCTGCGTTTCTATCACCTGGGGCTGCACCAGATGCATGAACTGGACGCCAACTCCAGCGACCACAGCCAACTCACCCGCGAAATGGACCAGCATAAGGCGCGGATGGAAGCGTTGGGCCTCGACACCGAGCAGACGCGCTTGAACCCGGAATGGCTTGAAGCGCTGAAACAGACGCCGCGCTGAACCGTGGTGTGGGCACAATCTGCAGTATGGGATCCAGGGTTTCGGAGGCGTTGCGGGTGGATCTTGCGGCGGTGACGTTGCCGTCGGTGTTCGCGATTGCGCTGACGGTTTGGGCATTGAAAGCGCGACATCAGCTAATCTGATCCATGATCGGGCATAATAAAGCGGTCATTTGACCCAAGAGCGATCAGGAAGCATCGCCTCTACATCAAGACTCAGGGAACGTCATGGGACATCCAGCCGTAAAGGTTCATATCCAGGCCCTGGAGTCTGGCGCGGTGTTGCTCGCCGAGCAGGTCGAGGCCAAGCTCAAGGTTCGTTATGCGGTGGTGCTGCTGCTGGCGGTGTGCTTGTCCATGACTGCCTTGGCGATCTGGGAGGCCTGGAATTCGCGTCATTACCACTTGCATGACAAAGAAGTGGCGATGTCCAACCTGGCGCAGACACTGGCCTCCCAGGCGCAAGCCTCGATCAAGCAGGCCGATACGCTGCTGTTTTCCCTGGTGGATCGCCTTGAAAACGAGGGTATGAGTCAGGCGCAGGTGCCGCGTTTGCAACGTTTGCTCAGTGCCCAGCGCAGCGAGTTGACCCAACTTCATGGTTTGTTCATTTTCGACGAAAACGGCCATTGGCTTGCCAACTCCAATGGTCCCAATATGCCGGGCGCCAGCAACTCCGACCGCGAGTACTTTATCTTCCATCGCGATCATTCCGACCGGGGCCCTCATATCGGCCCGTCGATCAAGAGCCGTTCAACCGGCGACTGGATCATGACGGTGTCGAGAAGGATCAATCATCCCGACGGCAGTTTCGCCGGCGTGGCGCTGGCAACGATCTATCTCAACCATTTCCTGGATTTGTACGACAGCATCGACATGGGCGAGAACGGCGTGATCAACCTGATCGCCAACAATGCCACTATCGTCGTGCGCCGACCGTTCAACGAATCCGATATCGGCAGCAGCGTCGCCAAGGGCCCGCTGTTCACCCAATTGTTGCCCATTGGCAATTCCGGTACGGCAACGGTCAAGTCGGTCATCGATGGCGTCGAGCGGGTGGTGGGATTTCGTCGGGTCGACGGCTATCCGCTCATTGTCTTTACGGCCCTCAACAAGCAGGAAGTGCTGAGCGGCTGGCGCCAGCAGTCCATAAACAGTGCAATCATCGTGGCCTTGCTGCTGGGGATCCTTGGCGCACTCGGTTATCGGCTTATCCGTGTCATGAAGCAGCAGAATCACATTCAACGCGTATTGCTCGACGCCCAGGAAAAACTCATCGAGGTCAATCGCAGCCTTGAGTTGCTGGCGCTGGAAGATGCGCTGACGGGACTGGCCAATCGGCGCCAGTTCGATCTGTTCATGGTCGCGGAAATGGGCCGCGCCCGGCGCAGCCAGACCGGCCTGGCATTGCTGATGATTGATGTCGATCACTTCAAGCTGTTCAACGATCACTACGGGCACGTGGCGGGCGATGTGTGTTTGCGCCAGATCAGCGCGATCATCACGGATAACATCAAGCGCCCCGGCGATCTGGCCGTGCGCTATGGCGGCGAGGAGTTTGCGGTGGTGTTGCCCGGCACCGACTATGTCGGGGCGTTCCTGGTGGCGGAAAAAATCCGCCGCGCGGTGCAACTGGCGAGCATCGAGCACAGTGAAAGTGCCGATGGCATGGTCACGGTCAGTCTGGGTGTCTGCGCTTACGACCCGGCGTCGCAAGCCACGCCTGACGACCTGGTCAGTGCGGCGGACAAGGCGTTATACGTGGCCAAGGCCAGTGGCCGGAACATGAGCGTGATTGCCAACTGAGATAAGACAAAGCAGTCACGGCAGAACTGTAGGAGCAAAGCTTGCTCGCGATGCGGCCACTGCGATCTGCCTGAGGATCCATGTTAACCGTGCTGGCGCTATCGCGGGCAAGCCTTGCTCCTACGGGGGCGGTGTTGGTTAAGCGGCTCTACGCAATTTCCACGTCCGGATCAACCGCACATAAACCGCCAAGTTGACGGCCAGCACCACGCTGCCCAGCCCCAGTTGAATCGCCGGGGTCAGCCCGGCCGGGTAAATGACCGGCAACACGTAGTGCTCGATGAAACCGCCGCCATACGCGGTTTGCCCTGCCGCCTCGCGCATCAGGTTTTCCCAATAGGTCAGCGGGCAGGTCAGGTGGAAGACTTCCACGATTACACCCCACGCAGCGGCAGGCAGGTGCCACCAGATCAGCGGGCGCCATTTGAGCACCAGCAGCCCGCCGAACAGCACGAACAGAATGAACAACAGGTGAAACAGCACCAACCCGTCGGCGGCGATTCGGTAAAGCATGTCGACTCCCTGACTCTTCAAGTGAATAGCGCCATGTTACTCGGGCCGGTGGCCTGCGCTCTATCAATTCAGTGCGAACGCCACAAGTGCGCAAGATTGTTCAAGCCTTCGGCCGCGTCTGCTGGCACAGTCGGCGGTCTTTCCCCAGGTTGTAGAGCGTTATGTCGAACTCACTCATGCCGCGCAGCGCGTTTTTGCGTGGCGCGGCGGCGATCATGCCGTTGTCCCTGGCCACCGCGCCCTGGGGGCTGCTGGCCGGCTCGATGGCCATCGAGGCCAACCTCACGCCGCTGCAAGGCCAGGGCTTGTCGAGCATCGTGTTTGCCGGTGCCGCGCAACTGGTCGCGATTGGCATGCTCAAGGGTGGCGCCGGGGTCTTTTCGATTCTGTTGACCACGCTGCTGCTGACCTCCCAGCACTTGCTGTACGGGATGAGCATGCGTTCGGTGATTTCACCGTTACCGGGTCGTTGGCGGGTGGGGCTGGGCTTTCTGCTCACCGATGAACTGTTCGCGCTGACCAGCCAACACGACAAACAACAGTTCAATCGCTGGTACGCCCTGGGCGTGGGGCTGACGTTCTACATCGCCTGGAACCTGTTCACCCTGGCCGGCATCGTCCTGGGCAGCAGCATTCCGGGGCTGGAACATCTGGGCCTGGACTTCTCCATCGCCGCGACCTTTATCGCCCTGATCACGCCAGTGGTGCGCAACGTGCCAACGGTGGTCTGCGTGGCGGTGTCGCTGTTCTGTTCGGTGCTGTTCAGCTATTGGCAATGGGGCTCGGCCCTGGTGTTGTCGGGGCTGGCGGGCATGACCGCCGGGTTTATCTGCAACAAGCTGTATCGGGAGCGCACATGATCGTTTGGGTAGTGATTATCGGCATGGGTGTGCTGGTATTTTTAAACCGCTATGTGTTCCTCGAACCGCGATTGCCGCTACGGTTGAGCAGCAATGCACGGCAATTTCTCGGGTTCGCGGTGCCGGGCATGCTTACGGCGATCTGCGGGCCGATTGTGTTCATGCCGGACAAACAGCTGAATTTGCAGTGGGATAACCCTTATCTGCTCAGTTCGTTGGTGGCGGTGGGGTTGGTGATTTACACGCGCAGTACGTTGCTCAGCATGCTGTTGAGCATGGGCTTCTTCTTTTTGCTGCGTTGGTGGCTGTGAGCCGGGCGCACGGAAGTGTTCTACGCTTGAAGTTGATATCCCTTCAGGAAGAGAGGTGGACATGGCAACCGAACCCAAGCAGCCGGACATGGATGAAGACACGGATGAACCGAGCGAAGAGGAGATCCAGCGGCAACGGCGATCGACGCCGGACTGGAAGCATCCGGACGATGGCAAGGAATTGTCGGACCGTGATGTAGAGATTCCGCTTAATCCCTGAGAAAGAACAAAAGATCGTAGCCTTCGGCAGTGCCTACGAGATTGTGGGGGCCAACGGAGGCTGCGATCTTTTTTGCATCGATGCTTTAAATCGCCTCATTCCAGCGAATCTGCGTAATACCCAATTGCTGAGCTTTATCGCGCGCCGTTTCGAGGCTCGCGTGGGAGGCAATCTTGCGCTCGGATTCGGGATAGGCGTGAGCAGAAGCCGAATGGATCGCTTCTACATCGGAAAACCCCGCCGCCAGTTTGAAAAAGTGTTGTCGCACACCGTCGAGCAGGTAATGCACGGCATAAGGGACAAGTTCGCTCATGTATTCCTTTTTGGAGCCAGCCAGGCCATCGGCTTAGTCGTTGAGCGGAGAATTCAGAAAGATTTGCGGTGCAAGCGTCATGCAGAAATAGGGGCGCCTGAAAAACAAGAGGCCAGCGTGGCCTCAATGTTCAGAGTGTTTGCAGGGCGGGTTCGTTCAGTTCTTCTGCCGTATGACCCGCGAGCGTGGCGTCAGGCGTCTTCCAGCTGAGGGAAGTCGGGGTGGGCGGCGCGGTAACCGAGGGTCTTGTCGATCCAGGCGTTGACTTCATTCACCATCACCGGCGGTTTGCCCGGATAGTGTTGCAGCGTGGAGCGCAGAATGCCCTCGATATCAGCGACCGAGCGCAGGTTTCGAGTTTTTATGTAATTGCCGATAAAGCAGTTGAGTTGCAAGTGTTCTGTCATCGAAAGATAGACACACTCCAACCCGTCGACTTGTTTGATTGCAAAATCGTCGCGCAACTTATTTCTCTGCAAGGCGTGTAAAAATTGTAGGGATTTCCTGAGGTTGTTGACTCTTTGGTCAACTGGGCATGCTTATGGAAATGCGGCGCGCATGCTATCTGTAGTCCTGTTGAATGTATGTATGACGTTTGAAATGTCAGACCGGCGGTTATGCGTCAAACAGCCGCAGTTATAGTGGTGTCTCGTGCTTGAAACACTTGATGTAACGTTTGAGTGCGTTGGTTATATAGGCAACTTTTCAGTAAGGGTACTCAGGCTCGCTGGATAACCGTCAAGGCAGCTCGTCAATCAACGTGGCGCCCTGGTTTCTAACATTGCCCACGGCCTTACCCACCCTGTACCACTGGAAACTGTCGCTGGTTTCGCCCTGCATCAACACCATCTGTTCCGCACGCTCCCTGGGCGTGGCCGGGTCGAGCCATTCCCGCGCCAGCTCTGCCGACAACACCACCGGGCGTCGGTCGTGGACGTCGAGCAAGCCGCCTGCGGCGTCGGCGGTGATGATGACAAAACCGTCGTCGTCCCGAGGCTCGGCACCCGCGGCCGGAAACTGACCGATGGCTGCGCAGTAAATCGGTGTGTGGTCGCGATGACGGATCAGCCACGGCTGGCGCGTCGAATCCCCGGCATCGACCCATTCAAACCAGTTGTCGATCGGGCAAATGGCCCGGTGCGGCCAGATGGCGCGGAAAAACGGGCCATGGGCGACTTTCTCGACCCGGGCATTGATCGGTGCCGCGCGATCCTTCGCCCAGTGCGGACGCCAGCCCCAGCGCACGTTGTCGGCGTGCAGCCCATCGCTTTGCCGATGAAACAGCGCCAGTTGCGTCGTGGGCGCGGCGTTGTAGCGGGCCAGCGGCTCATCGCCGACGTGGTTGATCAGCGCGTCGGGAATGCTCAACACCGCCACGAAGTCGTGAATGCCTCGGTACTGCGACAGTCGTCCGCACATCTGCGAAACCTCCCACTGGAGATTTCAGCTTAGATGACGTGGGCGCGCTGCAACTCGGTCAACGACAAGGCCTTGAGCTGCGCCAGCAGCGGATCGCGACGATCACGGGGATGCGCCAGCTCCACCGCCAGTTCCTGTCGAATGCGGCTCGGCCGATTGTCCATCACCAACACCCGGTCGCTCAGGTACAGCGCTTCATCGACATCGTGGGTCACCAGCAGCAGGGCGATGGCGTGGCGCTCGGCCAGTTGCAGCAGCAGGTCCTGGAGTTTCATCCGGGTGAAGGCGTCCACCGCGCTGAACGGTTCGTCCAGCAATAACACCTGCGGGCGCGAATACAGCCCGCGAGCAATCGCCACCCGTTGCGCCATGCCGCCGGACAGGGCTTTGGGCAGCGCCTGGGCGAAACCGCCGAGGCCGACTTCTTCGATCAATTGCGCGACCCAGCCCTTGTCGTAATGGCTGTCGGCGCTGAAACCGATGTTTTGCTCCACCGTCAGCCACGGCATCAGGCGCGGTTCCTGAAACACGAACGCCACTTCACCGGCATTGTTTTTCAGTTCGCCCTGAAAGTCCTTTTCCAGCCCGGCGACGATCCGCAGCAAGGTGCTTTTGCCGCAACCACTGGGGCCGAGCAGGCTCACGGTTTCCCGGGGTTTCAATTGCAGATGAATGTTGTTGAGCACCGTGGTGGTGGCGAAGGTTTTGCGCTCCACGCGAATATCCAAAAGGTGTTCGGTCATGGCTCAATCCTCCGCGCTTTGGCCGTTGAAGGTGTCGCGCCAGGCCAGGAAACGTTTCTCCAGGCTGGCGAGGATGCCGTCGCTGAGTTTGCCCAGCACCGCGAGCACAATGATCGCGGCGAGCACGATGTCCGGGCGCGAGGTTTCACGGCCGTCGCTGAGCAAATAACCGAGGCCTTTGGTCGCAGCGATCAGTTCGGCGGCCACCAGGAACATCCAGGCCAGGCTCATGCCGCTGCGCAACCCGGTGAACAGGCCGGGCAGGGCGGCGGGCAGCAAAATTCGCCGCACCAGGCGAGCGCGGCTGAAGCCGTACATCTGCCCGACTTCCACCAGTTTGCGGTCGATGTCGCGAATCGCCGAAACGCCGTTGAGGTACACCGGGAAGAAGGCGCCGATGGCGATCAGGACGATTTTCGAGGTTTCGTCGATGCCCAGCCACAGCAGCAACAGCGGTACCCAGGCCAGGCTCGGAATCGAACGCAGACCGGCGAAGGTCGGCTCCAGATAAGCTTCGGCTTCGCGGCTCAAACCGACCCACGCGGCAAACACCAGGGCCAGGCTGGCGCCGATGGCAAAGCCCAGCAGCACCCGCAACAGACTGGCGCTGATGTGCTTCCACAGCGCGCCTTCGGCCAAGTCGCGCAGGGTCAGGGCCACTTCGCTGGGGGCGGGCATTTGGTAGGAGGGGAGCCAGCCGATGCGCACGACCAGTTCCAGAATCAGGATGATCAGTACCGGCAGGGCCAGGCCTTTGAGGCGCAGTTGCCAGGCATTATTCAGTCGACGAGGGGCAGGTAGTGCCAAGTGCGCGGGGAGGTCTTTGCTTTTGCTGGTCATGGGGTTCTCCAGGCAGATCACAGCCCCCTACAGGGGGGCTGCGTTCTTTATTGACGGGCCACGGTTTCCTTGGTGTCGATCAATTGATCAATAACCTGACCAACGTTCACCCCTTTGCGAACCAACTCTTCCGACACCAGAATCGGCGCCGCAGCCTTGGAAGCAATCACATCCTTGGCCGTCAATTGCGGACTGCTCAAATCAGTGCGCGACAATTGCAGCTTCGCCACTTCCAGCGGCAGGCCGGATTCAGTGGCGAGCAACTTGGCCAATTCTTCCGGGTTCTTCACCGCCCATTCCCGCGCCTGTTCATAGGCGTTGAGCACGCTTTCGATGGTTTTCGGGTGTTCCTTGGCGTAGCTGTCAGTGACGCTGACCACGCCGTAACTGTTGAAATGGGTGTTGCGATACAGCAACCGCGAACCGGCCTGGACCTGGCTCGCGGCCATGTGCGGATCGAGCCCGGCCCAGGCGTCGACGTCACCTTTTTCCAACGCGGTGCGACCGTCCGGGTGCTGCAAATGCACCAGTTCCACATCGTCCTTGCTCAGCCCGGCCTGTTGCAGGCTGCGCAGGGTAAACAAGTACGGGTCGGTGCCCTTGGTGGCGGCGATTTTCTTGCCTTTGAGGTCGGCCACGGTCTTGTAGGGCGAATCCTTGCGCACCACCAGCGCGGTCCATTCGGCGCGGCTGTAAACGTACACCGACTTGATCGGGCTGCCGTTGGCGCGACTCAACACCGCCGCGAGGCTGGCGGAGGAGGCGAAATCCACGCCGCCGCTGTTGAGGTATTCCAGCGAGCGGTTGCTGCCCTGGCTCAATACCCAGCCAACCTTGGTCTGGGGCAGGGCTTTTTCCACGAAGCCGAAGTGCTTGAGCACCAGGCTGACCGGTGAGTAATAGGCGTAATCCAGATGCACTTCGGCCGGGGTGGTTTCGGCAGCCTGGGCCAGGGGTTGCAAACTCAGGGCGATGGCGACGGCGCTGATCAGGTGCCTGGCTTTGGGGAAACGGAACAGGGTACTCATGGATGAAACTCCGGCAAGGCAACGGGATTCTTATGTCCTGATTAATGGTTTTAATGAATGCTTCCTGCATAAAAGGAATATTGCAGGCTCTGTGCCATGTGGCGGATTTCACCGGTTTCCGGGGCTTTGCGGGGCTTGGAGGGGTCAATCGATGTACCCAGCGCAACAGTCTGTTTCGCCACTGTTGCTGGGCGAACACCGCGCTGTACAGGTCATGAGCTTATGCATAAATCGAATTTAAAAAGCTTGTAGTAAGAGCGTTATGGTCTATCGAAACAACACCTCCCGGAGCCACCGATGACCCCGTCCCGATTCCTGCGCAGCCTGCTGATCAGCGTGCTATTCAGCGCACCTTTTGCCTACGCCGCCGAGCCCGTCGTCCTGCACGTCGGAGACCAGAACTACTACAACGTCCGCGCTTCGGTCGAGGCCTCGGGTGTGCTGGAAGGAGCGCCTTACACCGTCGACTGGAAACACTTCCAGGCCGCCGCGCCCCTGGCCGAAGCGCTGAATACCGGCGCACTGGACTTGGGCTTTCTCGGCGATTCGGGCTTTCTGTTCCTCGCCGCGAAACAGGCGCCGGTGAAGCTGATCGGCGTATCGCGGCAGAACCCGGACACCATCGCTTTATTGGTGCCCAAGGACTCGCCGGTCAAGACCATCGCCGACCTCAAGGGCAAGAAAGTCGCCTATTGGCCCGGCGCCTGGAGCCAGCAATTGACCTTACGCGCCCTGGAGAGCGCCAACCTGCCGGAGAACTACGTCGACTTCATCAAGTTGATGCCCATTGATGCGGCGGCGGCATTGCCCCAGGGCAGTATCGATGCGTTCCCGGTGTGGGAACCGTACATCTCGCAACAGATTCTGTTCTCCGGCGCCCGGCCGATTCTCACCGCGAAGAACCTGATGCCCGGCCTCAGCGCGATTGCCGCTTCAACGCCATCCATCGACAGCAAACGCGAAGCCATCGCCGACTTCCTCGGGCGCCTGAAAAAGGCCCGGGCCTGGGTCGACAACCACACCGACGAGTACGCCGATCTCTGGGCGAAGAAGGCCAACCTCGACCAGGACGTCTCCCGCCATTGGTTGCGCCAGGCGCACATGACCGTCGGCCCGGTCGATCAGCAAGCCGCCGCCGATCTGCAAAGCACCGCGGACTTCCTGTTCAAGGTCAAGGCACTGCCGGCAGCCTTGGCCACGGCGCCGATCATCGATAACTCATTCCAGCGGGCACTGACACACTAAACCGTAAGCGCGTGAACCAAACAGTGTGTACCCTTATCCAACCTGAGCCCGCAGCCACCTGCGGGTCCATTGGAGGATCACCGGGCGAGGGGTTTTTGCCATTAACGTGATGACCGCAACGGTCTGGCCCAAGGCAAAACATGACGCAACTGTTCAAGGTTCTCTCGGCGCTCGCCCTGGCTATCGGGCTGGCAGGCTGCATCGCGGCACCCATCGAACTGACCCCGCAGACACAACAGAGCCTGCAAGCCCAGGCGCCGATCCGGTTTGTACTGACCTTTGATGACGGCCCCAGCGCGTCAAGCTTCTGGAACCCGACCGAAACCGTACTCGACAGCCTCGCGCAAAACCCGGTGCAACCGAACATCAAAGCGGTGTTCTTCGTCCAGACCGGCGCGCCACGGGCCGGCGACAGCGACATCGGCCGTCGGGTCATGCAACGCGAGCACGCCGAAGGGCAGATCCTCGGCTTTCACACAGCCACTCACTCGCACACCAATCATCGTTCGCTGGACCCTGAAGAACTGGAACAGTCCCTGAGCAAAGGCAGTGCTGACATTGCCGCGATTACCGGGGCACCGCCGACCCTGGTGCGTCCGCCGTTCTGGAATTACGACAAGCGCACCTTCGCCGCCTATCAACGCCACGGTATGCACGTGTTGTTGACCGACGTGAGTGCCAATGACGGCAAGATCTGGGGCTTCAACGCCAGCCCTCGGCGCCGAGCGAATATGCTGCTGCAGTTGTCCGAAGTGCGCGAGCGTATCGCCAAAGGTGAACTGCCCACGGTCGACGGGGTGATTCCGGTGGTGGTGACCTTCCACGACCTCAATCGCTACACCGCCCGGCATACCCGCGAATACCTGCAAATCCTCCTCGACAGCGCCCAGGCCACCGGGGTGAAAACCGCGCCGAAGCCGTTTTACGACGATCAAGGGCAATTGCAGCGCGCGGCCATGGCCCGCACCGTCAGCGAAAGTGCGGAGCCGGTGCAGTTGCCTGGGATCTGGAACTGGCTCTGGGATGGGGATTCCCACTGAATGTTCGCCAAAGTGCTAACCCGATCGCAGTAATTGTTGGCGTTTGCGGGGGCAGATTGGTGAAAGCGGATCTATGCTGAGCAGGCTTAATCCGATCAATCGCCATGGAGGCACCCGTCATGGTTTCGATTCCAGAGCTTTGCGGCATTTTGCAGTCCGGTTTCCGTCCACTCTCGTGCGACTGCACGGAGAACCCTGATGGCTCGTTGCGGATCAAGGTCTACGACCTCGCCACCGGGCGGATCGATCTGTTGCTGCCCTATGTCTCGCCCTCGCGCCTGACCACAGTTCGCGACATTTCCAACCTGATTGGCGAACTTCGCACCGAAATGCGCGCGGGGCGCCGGGCGTTTGCCGGCTGAAGGGATTAACTTTTAAGCCACAGGTTATTCATCGCTCGCTTTATCCCGTGGCAACAATTCATCAATCATCTGCAAACAATGATTCAACCCCGGCGACACGTCGCCCACCCGTCGGCTCAAGATGATCGGCGAAGTGGCGTTGTCTTCCAGCAGTGGTGTGAAGCCGATGTCGTCGCGGTGCAGCAGTTGCACCGAGGCAGGGACCAGGGTAACGCCGATGCCAGCACCGACCAGACCAATTGCCGTTTGCAACTCGTTGGTCCATTGCGCCACATGGATGCTCACGCCATAGGATTCGAACAGCGCGATCACGTGGTCGGCATAGCTCGGTCGCGGGTTGCCAGGGTAAAGCACGAACGGTTCCTTCGCCAGTTCCCGCAGGCTGATCGGACCCGCGAGCAGCGGGTGACCGGCGGGTAGGGCGGCGACCAGGCGATCCTCGGTCAGTACGGTCTGGATGATCGCCGGGTCGTCGATGCGAATTCGACCGAAACCCACATCAATGCGCCCGGCCTTGAGCGCCTGCACCTGTTGCAGGGTGGTCATCTCCGACAATCCCAGTTCCAGTTCCAGATGCTCATGGTTGCGCAGGCGGCGAATCAGTTCCGGCAGTACGCCATAGAGCGTCGACGGCGCAAACCCGATGCCCAGCCAGGTCTTTTCGCCGAGGCCGATCCGCCGTGTGTTGTCGCAGACCTTGCCCAATTGCTCCAGTAACGCACTCGAATGCTCATGGAAAAACCGCCCGGCGTCGGTCAGCTTCAGCGGCCGCCCACGTTCCAGCAATTGCACGCCAAGTTCGTCTTCCAGGTGCTGGATCTGCCGGCTCAGGGGCGGCTGGGCGATGTGCAGCTGCTCGGCGGCGCGGGTGAAGTTGAGCGTGCGAGCCACGACCTGAAAGTAACGCAGGTGACGCAGTTCCATGGGACCTCCAGATGCGTATGGGTTGAATACCTTTAAGGTATCAAGCCAGACCAATTCTATATTGGCCGCCACGGAAAAGCCGTATGAGAATCCGATTCAGAACTTCAAGAACCTGACGGGTATCGACATGCGTGCAACAGCTATTGAATCGATCGAGACGATCATCGTCGATCTGCCGACCATCCGCCCGCACAAGCTCGCCATGCACACCATGCAGAACCAGACCCTGGTGATCATCCGTGTGCGCTGCGCCGATGGCATCGAAGGCATCGGCGAATCCACCACCATCGGTGGCCTGGCGTATGGCAATGAAAGCCCCGACAGCATCAAGACCAACATCGATCAACATTTCGCGCCGTTGCTGCTGGGCCAGGACAGCGCCAACGTGAATGCGGCGATGTTGCGCCTGGAACGCAGTATTCGCGGCAATACGTTTGCCAAGTCCGGCATCGAAACCGCGCTGCTCGACGCCCAAGGCAAACGCCTTGGCCTGCCGGTCAGCGAGTTGCTGGGCGGGCGGGTTCGCGAGGCGCTGCCGGTGGCCTGGACCTTGGCCAGCGGCGACACCGAACAAGACATTGCCGAAGCGGAAAAAATGCTCGACCTGCGCCGCCACCGGATCTTCAAACTGAAAATCGGTGCCGGCGAGGTCAATCGCGACCTGGCCCATGTCATCGCGATCAAGAAAGCCCTGGGTGATCGCGCCAGCGTGCGGGTCGATGTCAATCAGGCCTGGGATGAAGCGGTTGCACTGCGCGCTTGCCGGATTCTCGGCAGCAACGGCATCGACCTGATCGAACAGCCGATCTCACGCAACAACCGCGCCGGCATGGCACGGCTGAACGCCATCAGCCCGGCCCCGATTATGGCCGACGAGTCCATCGAATGCGTGGAAGACGCCTTCAACCTGGCGCGGGAGGGCGCCGCCTCGGTGTTCGCCCTGAAGATCGCCAAGAACGGCGGCCCGCGCGCTGTGCTACGAACCGCCGCGATTGCCGAAGCCGCCGGCATCGGCCTCTACGGCGGCACCATGCTCGAAGGCGGGATCGGCACGCTGGCCTCGGCCCATGCCTTTATCACCCTGAACAAACTGGCCTGGGACACCGAGTTGTTCGGCCCGCTGCTGCTGACCGAAGACATACTTGCCGAGCCTCTGGTCTATCGCGATTTTGAACTGCACGTGCCGAATACGCCGGGCCTCGGCCTGAGCCTGGATGAAGAACGCCTGGCGTTTTTCCGGCGCGACAAGACGTCCACTGCCATCTATCAAGCCTGAGGAGCGCATCATGCTGTTCCACGTAAAAATGACCGTGAACCTGCCACTCGACATGAACCCCGAGCACGCCGCCCAGCTCAAGTCTGACGAAAAGGCCCTGGCCCAGCGCCTGCAAGAGCAGGGCAAATGGCGCCACCTGTGGCGTATCGCCGGGCACTACGCCAATTACAGCGTGTTCGATGTCGACAGCGTCCAGGAACTGCACGATCTGCTGATGCAACTGCCGCTGTTTCCGTACATGGCCATCGAGATAGACGCGATGTGCCGGCATCCTTCTTCGATTCGCGAGGATGACCGCTGAGCCCCGCCAGCTCAGTTCGCTACGCTAATAACTACAAGATGAGGAACCCCCATGAACGTCAAGATTTCCCACACGGCCAGTGCCCAGAAGTTTCTCGAAGAGGCCAGCGGTTTGCTCAACGAGGCTGGTGATCCGCGGGTCAAGGCGCTGGTGTATCGCATCCTGCGCGACTCGGTGAACATCATCGAAGACCTGGCCGTAACCCCGGAGGAGTTCTGGAAAGCGGTCAATTACCTCAACGTGCTGGGTGCGCGTCAGGAGGCGGGTTTGCTGGTGGCCGGGCTCGGCCTGGAGCATTACCTCGACCTGTTGATGGACGCCGAAGACGAACGGGCCGGCAAGGCCGGTGGCACGCCGCGGACCATCGAAGGGCCGCTGTACGTGGCCGGTGCGCCGCTGTCTGACGGCGAGGCGCGACTTGATGACGGCGTCGACCCGGGCGTGGTGCTGTTCATGCAAGGCCAGGTGCGCAATACCGCTGGCGAACCGCTTACCGGGGCGGTGGTGGATGTCTGGCACGCCAATACCGGCGGCACTTATTCGTATTTCGATACCACGCAATCGGAGTTCAACCTGCGTCGGCGCATCGTCACTGACGCTGAGGGGCATTATCGTTTTCGCAGCATCGTGCCGTCGGGCTACGGCTGCCCGCCGGACGGTCCGACCCAGCATCTGCTCGATCAACTCGGCCGCCATGGCCAGCGCCCGGCGCATATCCACTTCTTTATCTCGGCGCCGGATCATCGGCACCTGACCACCCAGATCAACCTGGATGGCGATCAATACCTGCACGACGACTTCGCCTACGCCACTCGCGATGAATTGATCGCCCACATCACCTTCAGCGACGATCCACAACGGGCGGCGGCCCACGGTGTCAGCGGCCGGTTTGCCGAAATCGACTTCGATTTCACCTTGCAGTCGTCCGCCCAGCCCGAGGAGCAACAACGCCATGAGCGGGTTCGCGCACTGGAAGACTGAGGGCTTTAAATAGCCGAACCAGGCCACGGGATAACCGACCGTTTATCTCGTGGCCTTCTGCGTTGCGACCGGTGCCTTAGAATCGCCCGACGTAACCGATAACAACAATGAGAGTGACCCGATGATGCACGCGCAACTGTTGAGTCAGCGCAGCAGAATTTTCGACCACGCCGACCCTTACGCAGTGTCGGGCTACGTCAATCAGCACGTCGGCAACCATTGCATCCTGATGCCCCGTGTCGGCCGACCGCTGGCCAGCCTCGATCACCGCAAGTTCGCCAGCCTCGACCTGTGCCGCATCAGCTATGGCGCCAGCGTGCGGGTCACCTCCGGCGCGCTGGAAAGCATTTATCACCTGCAAGTGCTGCTGCGCGGCCACTGTCTGTGGCGGGGACATGGCCAGGAACATTACTTCGAGCCCGGCGAATTGTTGCTGATCAATCCCGACGATCCGGTGGACCTGACCTATTCCGCCGATTGCGAAAAATTCATCCTCAAAGTCCCGACCCGTTTACTGGAGTCGGTGTGCGATGAGCAACGCTGGCGGTATCCGGGGCAGGGCGTGCGGTTTCTGGAGAACCGTTATCAGCTCGATCAACTGGAAGGTTTCGTCAACCTGCTGGCGATGATTTGCCAGGAGGCCGAGGCCACCGAGCAGATACCCAAGGTGCAGGAGCACTACGCGCAGATCATCGTCAGCAAGATGCTCAGCCTGATGAACACCAACGTCAGCCGGGTCAGCCTCGGCTCGCCGTCGGCCACGTTCGAGGTGATTGCCGACTACATCGCGCGCAACCTCAAGCAGGAGATCGACAGCGAACAACTGGCGCGCCAGGCACGGATGAGTGTGCGTTCGCTCTATGGTTTGTTCGAACGCAACGCCGGGGCCACGCCGAAAAACTACATCCGCCAGAAACGCCTTGAGCGCATCAACGCCTGTCTGAGCGACCCGACCTGCAACGTGCGCAACGTCACCGAAGTGGCGATGGATTACGGTTTTCTGCATTTGGGACGGTTCTCCGACAGCTACCGCAAACAGTTCGGCGAACTGCCGTCCGACACCCTCATGCGCCGGCACTAAATCACCGGCACCACCCTCTGATGATCGTTCCCACGCTCTGCGTGGGAATGCCTCAACGGACGCTCCGCGTCCGCTTTTGGGACGCAGAGCGTCCCGGGCTGCATTCCCACGCAGAGCGTGGGAACGATCAGGGCTGCACAAACCGGATAAAGGTCTGCACCCATCGGATAGTCCGCCCCATCCCCCCGTCCTAGCATGGCCCTGCCTGAATAAAAACAATGGAGGCGGCGGCCATGTCCCTGCGACCCGAATACCTTCACTCCCTGCTGGAAGACGACAAAGAACAGGGCATCTATCGCTGCAAGCGCGAGATGTTCACCGATCCGCGGTTGTTTGATCTGGAGATGAAACACATCTTCGAAGGCAACTGGCTGTACCTGGCCCACGAAAGCCAGATCCCCAACCTCAACGATTTCTACACCACCACCATGGGCCGCCAGTCGATCTTTATCGCGCGCAACAAGGCCGGTGAACTCAACGCCTTCATCAATGCCTGCAGCCATCGCGGCGCCATGCTCTGCCGGCACAAGACCGGCAACAAAAGCTCCTACACCTGCCCGTTCCACGGTTGGACCTTCAACAACTCCGGCAAGCTGCTCAAGGTCAAGGACCCGGCCGAAGCGGGTTACCCGGCGAGTTTCAACTGCGACGGCTCCCACGACCTGACCAAAGTCGCGCGGTTCGAGTCCTATCGCGGCTTCCTGTTCGGCAGCCTCAAGGCCGATGTGGTGCCACTGGTGGAACACCTGGGCGAGTCGGCGAAGATTATCGACATGATCGTCGACCAGTCCGCCGATGGCCTGGAAGTGCTGCGCGGTTCTTCCAGCTACATCTACGAAGGCAACTGGAAACTCACCGCCGAAAATGGTGCCGACGGCTACCACGTCAGCTCGGTGCACTGGAACTACGCGGCCACTCAGAACCAGCGCAAACAGCGCGAGGCCGGTGACAGCAATCCGACCATGAGCGCGGGTACCTGGGCCAAGCAAGGCGGTGGTTTTTACTCGTTCGACAAAGGCCACATGCTGCTCTGGACTCGCTGGTCGAACCCCGAGGACCGTCCGCTGTACGAGCGCCGCGACGAGTTGGCCCAGGACTTCGGCCAGGCCCGTGCCGACTGGATGATCGAGAATTCGCGCAACCTGTGCCTGTACCCGAACGTGTACCTGATGGATCAATTCAGCTCGCAGATTCGCATCGCCCGGCCGATCTCGGTCAACCGCACGGAAATCACCATTTATTGCATCGCCCCCAAAGGCGAAAGCGACCACGCCCGTTCGAGCCGGATTCGTCAGTACGAGGATTTCTTCAACGTCAGCGGCATGGCCACGCCGGATGATCTGGAGGAGTTTCGTTCCTGCCAGACCGGTTATCAGGGCAGCGTCACCACCTGGAATGACATGTCCCGTGGCGCTGAGCACTGGGTCGAAGGCGCCGATGAAGCGGCCAAAGAAATCGATCTGCATCCGCTGCTCAGCGGCGTGCGCACTGAGGACGAAGGCCTGTTCGTGCTGCAACACAAGTACTGGCAGCAGACGATGCTCAAAGCCCTGGCTGCTGAACAGCCCGAGCTGATCGCCGTGGAGGCCGTGCAATGACCATCACTTACGACACCGTGCGCGATTTTCTCTACCGCGAAGCGCGCTACCTCGACGACAAGCAATGGGACGACTGGCTGGAACTGTACGCCGCCGACGCGTCCTTCTGGATGCCATCCTGGGACGACAACGACGAACTCACCGAAGACCCACAGCGGGAAATTTCGCTGATCTGGTACGGCAACCGCACGGGCCTGGAAGACCGCATCTTCCGTATCAAGACCGAGCGCTCCAGCGCCAGCATTCCGGACACCCGCACCTCGCACAACATCAGCAATATCGAGCTGCTGGAACAAGCCGACGGCCTGTGCAAGGTGCGCTTCAACTGGCACACCCTGAGTTTTCGCTACAAGACCGTCGACAGCTATTTCGGCAGCAGTTTCTACACCCTTGATGTGCGCGGCGAGAACCCGCTGATCAAGGCCAAGAAAGTGATCCTGAAGAACGATTACGTTCGCCAGGTCATCGATATCTATCACTTGTGAGGCCGCCGTCATGACGCATTCCATTGCATTCAATTTCGAAGACGGCGTTACCCGTTTCATCGACGCCAGCCCCGGCGAAACCGTGGCCGATGCCGCGTACCGCCAGGGCATCAATATTCCGCTGGACTGCCGCGACGGCGCCTGTGGCACCTGCAAATGTTTTGCCGAGGCCGGGCGTTACGACCTGGGCGAGGAGTACATCGAAGACGCCCTCAGCGCGGACGAAGCCGAACAAGGTTTTGTCCTGACCTGCCAGATGCGCGCCCAGAGTGATTGCGTGGTGCGGGTCCCGGTGTCCTCGGGCGTGTGCCGTACCCGCCAGGCCAGTTTTGAAGCGACCATCAGCGCCGTGCGCCAGCTGTCCGACAGCACCATCGCGCTGTCGATCAAGGGCGAGGCGCTGAGCAAACTGGCGTTTCTGCCGGGGCAGTACGTGAACCTCGGGGTGCCCGGCAGCGAGCAGACCCGCGCGTATTCCTTCAGCTCGTTGCAGCGCGATGGCGAGGTCAGTTTCCTGATTCGCAACGTGCCCGGTGGCCTGATGAGCAGCTTCCTCACCGGCATGGCCAAGGCTGGCGACAGCATGACCCTGGCCGGACCGTTGGGCAGTTTCTACCTGCGGGATATCCGCCGTCCGCTGTTGTTGCTGGCGGGCGGCACCGGACTGGCACCGTTCACCGCGATGCTGGAAAAAATCGCCGAGCAGGGCAGCGAGCAACCGCTGCATCTGATCTACGGCGTGACCAACGACTTCGACCTGGTGGAACTCGATCGACTGGAAGCCTTTGCCGCGCGCATCCCGAATTTCAGTTTCAGCGCCTGCGTGGCCAACCCCGACAGCCGGCATCCGCTCAAAGGCTACGTGACCCAGCACATCGAGCCGCGGCATCTGAACGATGGCGATGTCGACGTCTACCTGTGCGGTCCGCCGCCGATGGTCGAGGCCGTCAGCCACTACATTCGCGAACAAGGGATCGCCCCGGCGAATTTCTACTACGAGAAGTTTGCAGCCAGCGCGGCATGAGCATCTTCGCCGCGACACATTTTTGTAGCAGCTGGCGAAGCCTGCGTTCGGCTGCGAAGCAGTCGTGACATCAGGCCGCGCGGTATTTCAGGAAGACCTCGCGCTCAGGTTTTACGACTGCTTCACAGCCGAACGCAGGCTTCGCCAGCTGCTACAGATCGCGTTTTGCGCAAGGAGGTATGTATGAACAGATTCCACGAAAAAGTCGTGCTGATAACCGGGGCGGCCCAAGGCATTGGACGGCGCGTCGCTGAGCGTATGGCGGCGGAGGGCGCGCGGTTGATTCTGGTTGATCGCTCCGAGCTGGTATTCGAGGTGCAACAGCAATTGGGGCAGGGCAGCCAGGTACTCGCCCTGACTGCTGACCTTGAGGACTACAGCGAATGCAGTCGCGTCATGAAAACCGCCGTCGAGCGCTTTGGCCGGCTGGATGTGCTGGTCAATAACGTCGGCGGGACGATCTGGGCCAAGCCCTTCGAACACTATGAAGCGTCGCAGATCGAGGCCGAAGTGCGTCGCTCGCTATTCCCGACGCTGTGGTGTTGCCATGCCGCGCTGCCGTTCATGCTCAAGCAAGGCAGTGGGGCGATCGTCAATGTTTCGTCTATCGCCACCCGCAGCGTCAATCGAGTGCCGTATGGCGCGGCGAAAGGCGGGGTCAATGCGCTGACCGCGTGTCTGGCATTCGAAACCGCCGGTCGCGGAGTTCGGGTCAATGCCACGGCGCCGGGTGGCACTGAGGCGCCGCCACGGGTGATCCCGCGCAACAGCGCCGGGCAAAGCGCGCAGGAAAAGGTCTGGTATCAGCAGATCGTCGATCAGACCCTCGACAGCAGTTGGATGAAACGCTACGGCACGCTGGATGAGCAGGCCAGCGCTATCTTGTTCCTGGCCAGCGACGAGGCTTCCTACATCACCGGCATGATCATGCCGGTCGGCGGTGGCGATCAGGGCTGAGGCCGGGGCTGGGGCCTACAAACGGCGCTGAAACGCCTTGACGATCCGCAGCGTGGCGTCGCTGATTTTCAGGTTATGGATGGCGTCCAGCGGATGCCACATGCAGTCGATGATCTCGTTTTGTGGCCGGGCTTCGTCGAGGTTCAGCACCGACGCTTCGTAGACATGGTGCCGGGTGCTGCCGTCTTCCAGCTCCATCAGGTACAGCATCCCGTCGACCCCCAGCCCGGTTTCTTCCGCCAGTTCCCGGATGGCCGCGTCCATTTTGGTTTCGCCGGGCTCGACTTTTCCTCCGGGCAAAGTCCAGCGACACCTGGGCTTGCGCACCAGGAGCACGTGTCGATCTTGTTCGCAAATAACGGTGGCGCGTACTTTCATGTGTTACCTGATTGCCCGGCTGTCACAAAACAGTCATAAAAATGCAATATTCGAGCCGAAGCCCTGTATTCCGGGAGCTTGAAGGGTTGGAGTTGTCGTGCAAGGCGAAAGTGCAACCGAATATCGCGACGTCTGGTCGGCACTTGGGCAAAGAGCGGGTGTAGGGTAGGCAAGTCAATCGTGGATGTTCACTGCCCAATAAGGAGGTGACTATGAGCATTGAGATGCTGACCAAGATGCACATGAACGGTTACGACGTACTCAGCGTCAATCATGGCCCATGGCGGGTGTGCACCAAAGGTGACCGCCTGGCCGCCTTCGCCAGCCGCGAAGAGGCACTGGCGTTCGCGGCGTCTTTGCCGGCCTACAAGGCGCGGTCGAAACGCCCGGCGACTGATCAGTAGTCGATCTTGTGTCTGTAGCCCCGGCCTGCGTCGGGGCTTTTTATTGGCTGCTCGGCTAGTAGCCGCTGCCTCCGATGCCGCCCATCCCGCTCGTGGAGTGAGAGGGTTCTCTGGCTTTGCGTTGGGCATTGCTCCATTCCGCGCAGCTCATGAAGCTGGTGTGATCCACCTTGCCCGCGCCATTGAAGCTGACGTTGTAGGGTTGCTGGCGGCCGTCCTGCATCAGTTTGTAGTCAAAGCAGGTGCCAGGCACCACCGTGCGATCGGTAACGGCCAGCGGTTTGCCGCCGATCTGCTCGACCTGATCCTGGCTCATGCCGCGCTCGACCTTGGCGACCAGCGGCTGGTTGCGGTAGACGTGTGAGTCGGTGCTGCAACCGCCCGACGCCGCCAGCACGGCGAGCAATGCGAACAGGGACTTGTTCATGGCAGTGGTCCGGTCAGTGAGCCTTCGTTCGATTGATGTGCCGTGCCTTTACTTCTTCGGCGTAAGTCTTCAGTAGCTCTTCGTCCCCCTCAAGCACCTTATGCAACCTGAGCGCTGCTTGGGCGTCTACCTCATTGCCAGCCTTGCGGAATTGCTCTGCCAGGCGCAAAAGTTCTACCGCCGACCACCGCAGATCCGACTCCACACTTTGCAAGTCGCGATGAAGTTCCTTCTCGAATTCGTTAAGCAACATAATGACCTCCTGCGTATTCCCGCTACGAAAGATTAGTCCGGTTTACCGTGTGGGGTGTTGCGTTTGCAAGGGCGCGCGTCGGTTAAGTCGCTTTAGTCGATCGTTCGCTGGATGTCTGAGCGGGTACGCGCTACATTCGCCGTTTTTCGGGATGAGGAAGCGTCATGCGGATGTTGATAGCGGGGGTAGCGGTGGCTATGTTGGCGGGCTGTTCATTGCCCGCGTCCCTGGTGCCGGGTGAGCCCAATGTCAGCAAATACAGCGCCAAGCCGCCAAAGGAATACGCCGCGTGCGTGCTGCCGTTGTGGCAAGCGCAAATTTCCAATACCAAACAAATGGCCATTTCCAACGGCTATCGCCTGACCGCGCCAAGCATCATCACGGCGGACGAGATTCTCGATATCGTGAAATCGAAGGATGGCAGCCGGGTGTCGCTGTACCAGGGGCCGCCGTGGGCGAAATCGGCGGCGATGCGGCAGGCGGTGCGTGACTGTCTGTAACGCCTGAATCGAAGTTGAAAAAAAGCAGAAGCCGGATTTTTTCGGCTTCTGCTTTTTTTGTAGCTAGTCGGTGATATCGGTCACCGCAATGCTCTGCTCGGCGCTGGTGCCGCTTTTCTTTTCTCTTCGCTCAATAAGCCATTCATCCACCTGCCCGGAAAACTCCGGCGGGGCCTTGCGTCCGACCTTTCTCGCCAGATCAATCAGGGCGGTCTGGGCGAGGGCGTCTTCCATGCGCTTTTGCGCCGTCATCATCGCCCCGTGCACCGCGCAACCACCGTCCAGCGCCCAGGCCGGCGCCGAGCCTTCGAACAAGGCGCAGCGCCCGCGAATCTCACGGCAATCGAAGATCAGCTTCTGGCCGTCGATGGCGTTGACGATGTCCAGCAGGGTGATTTCATCCGAAGGCCGGGCCAGTTTGAAACCGCCGCGCACGCCTTCAGTGGCCACCACCAGTTTGGCCTTGGCCAGTTTGGTGAAGATTTTCGCCAGGTAGTCCAGCGGCACGCCTTGCAACTCTGCGAGGTCGCGCACGCTGGCCTCACGGGAGTCGCCGCCATTGCCCACCAGAAAAAGCAGGCAATGAATCCCGTACTCAACGCCTGCGCTGTAAAGAGACATAGTGATCTCCGACTAATGTAGTCGCAAATATTAGCAGCGGAACAGGAGGGCGACAACGCGCTTCATCGGGCAACAGTGCTTCGTTGCTTATTGTGCAAGGGGCTGCTGGGTCGGCAAGGGCCGGTTTAGAAAGGTTTTGAAGACCAATCTGATAAATCGATTGGAATGATCAGTAAAGTTGACTTGTTCAAATTAAATGCGACTAATAAAGTCGTAGTTGTCCGGTCAGGCAGCAGTCATGACCCTGAACACATTCACAACCTGGTTTTCCACTCGGAGTTAAAAAATGAAACAACAGATTCTGGTCATCGGCGCAGGTTTTGGTGGCATGTGGACGGCGTTGAGCGCCACGCGTTTGTTCGATATTCATGGGCACGACAGCGTTGAAGTCACTGTCCTGGCGCCGCAGGCCGAGCTACGGGTGCGTCCGCGCTTCTACGAACCGAATGCTCACCAACTGGCTGCGCCGATTGGCGAGCTGTTCGAAGCGGTGGGTGTGAAGTTCGTCCAGGGCGCCGCTGAAACCATCGATGTCGAGCAAAAACGTGTCGGCTATCTTGATGCGTCGGGGGCCAAACAGGTGCTCAGCTACGACAAACTCGTTCTGGCAACTGGCAGCCGTCTCGCGTCGCCAAACACCCCTGGCGTGGTCGAATACGCGTTCGACGTGGATCAGATCGAACAAGCCGTGCGCCTGGAAAACCACCTCAAGTCGTTGGCCAATCAGCCAGAAAGCACCGCTCGAAACACCGTCGTGGTGGCTGGCGGTGGCTTCACCGGGATTGAAACTGCGACCGAAATGCCTGCTCGCCTGAGAGCAATCCTGGGCGATAAAGCGAACATCAACGTGATCATCGTTGATCGTGGCGAGAAAGTCGGTGCCTCGATGGGCGCCGAAATCAGCCAGTCCATCGCCGAAGCGAGCACAGAACTGGGTGTGAAATGGCAATTGAAATCGTCGGTCGTCGCTGTCGATGAAAACGGTGTAACCCTGGCCGATGGTCAACGCATCGAAGCTAAAACCGTGATCTGGACCACCGGCGTGCGCGCCAGCTCCTTGACCGAGCAGATCCCCGGCGAACGTGATCACCTTGGCCGCCTGCACGTGGACGCGCACCTGCAAGTCATCGGTCAGGACGACATCTTCGCCACCGGCGACGTGGCCTACGCCGCGAGCGACGACATCGGCAACCACGCGCTGATGACCTGCCAGCACGCCATCGTCCTCGGCCGTCACGCCGGGAACAACGTGGCCGCGCAGATGCTCGGCGTGGACCCGACGCCGTACAGCCAGCCCAAGTACGTAACTTGCCTGGATTTGGGCGCCTGGGGCGCGGTCTATACCGAGGGTTGGGATCGCCAGGTCAAACTGGTGAAACAGGAAGGCAAGGCGCTCAAGACGCAGATCAATACCGTGTGGATTTACCCGCCAGCCGCCAATCGCGAGACCGCTTGGGCCGCCGCCGATCCGCTGATTCCGATTGCTTGAGCCGTAGAAGTCCGCACAAATAGTGTTGATATATAAGGGCTTACGATTTTAATTAACCGAACGGTGCGCAGAAATATATTGTTTCAAAGTGTTTTAGTAGGTTAATATCGCCCCGCGTTCACCACCACGGTTTATGCATTTTTAAGTCCCAGGCGTCCATCAGCTGCCTGGGATTTTTTTTTGCCCGCGATTCAGTGCTCAAAACGCGTATTGCAGGCGGGTGTAGTAGTAACCGCCGGTGAAGCCGAACGGTGAATAGCTGCCCCAGTTATCGCCGAACGACGAGTTGGGCACACCGATATGGTCGGGGTATTTGTCGAACAGGTTCTGCGCGCCTACCGCCACGGTCAGTTGTTTGTTCAGCGCATAGGCCACGTCGAGGTCGGTGATCCATTTGGCTGAGTACTCGCGATCCAGGCTCGAATCGCTCGAACTGTTGACCTCGGTGTAGGTGCCATAACGGGTCAGGCGCAGGTTGACGTCGAAGTCGCTGATGCCCCAGTCGGCGGCGAAAATCATCTTGCTGCTCGGCGACGTCTTGGTGATCAGCGCCCGGGACTGGCGGCCCATCAGCTGGAAATTACCGCCCAATGCCGTCAGTTGTTCCGGGGTGTCGTTCACGCTGAGGATCTGCGTGTGGTTGTAATTCAGCGCCGCCGTCCATTTCACCGTGCCGTAGCGGTTGAGGTTCTGCCGGTAATTACCGACCACATCGACCCCGGACGTGCGGGTGTTGGCGCCATTGGTGAAGTACTGCGCGCCCGCCGTGGCCGGCACGCCGATGCCGTCGAGCAGGGCGGCGACGCCCGGGCCCTGGAAGCGTTCGCTGAGGACCAGCCGGTCGCGCAAATTGATCACGTAACCGTCGACGGTCAGGCTCAAGTCTTCGCTTGGGGTCAGGGCAAAGCCGAGGCTGAAGTTGGTCGAGCGCTCGGGTTTCAGCGCTTCGGCGCCGAGGGCCTGGGCGCCCGTTGAGTCCACCGGCAGAATCACGTAGTTGTAGGACTGGTAGACGCCATTGATGGTGTCGAACCCGGTCGAGCGCGCGGTGAAAATCTGGTTGGCCAATGACGGCGCGCGAAAGCCATTGCTGACACTGCCACGCACCGAGAACACCGGGTTGAACTCATAACGCGTACTGAGCTTGCCGCTGCGGGTGCCGCCGATGCCTTCGTTGTAATGCTCATAACGACCGGCGACGCCGACGTACCACTGTTCAACCGGATAGAAGCCGAGATCGATGTAACTGGCGACGCTGTTGCGGCTGACTTTCTGCGCATCCTCCGGGGTGATGCCATTGGTGACCTGCGCCCCCGGATCCGGACGTTGCCCGGCGCGCGGACTGTCGGCCGGGAACACGTAGCCGCCATCGATATACGAAGCTTCGGAGCCGGCGCGCGTCTCGTAGCTTTCCCGCCGATGTTCAAAACCGAAGGCCACGTCCATGGGTTTGGCCAGACCGATCTCGTAGCTTTTTTTCAGATCGAGGTTGCTGGTGAGTTGGTCAGCAATGTAGATACCTGAAGTGAACTTGTTCGGGGTGTTTTCGCCCAGGGATGGGTTCTGGTTGTCGTAGGTTCGCTGCTTGGCGTAGTTGCGGCCGTAGGTGCTGCTCAAATCCCAGGCCCAGCCGCCGAAGTTGTCACCTTTGGCACCGAACGCGGACTGGAAGTCGGTTTCGTTGACCAGCCAATAAGGGCTGTAGCCATCGGGAAAGCCATTAGGCCCGGTGGTGATGGTGTTGCGTCCGCTGGGCAGGCGGAAATTCTGGCCGTCGTTGTTCTCGCGGGTGGCCACGGTCGAGAACGAATACAACGTCAGCGCATCGTTCAGCGGCAGGTCGAGGTTGTAGCCGGCATCGGCCAACTGGCTGCGGGGCAAGCCATAACCTTTGTAGGTGTGGTGGCTGGCGCCGGCCTCGCGCGGATCCGGCGAGCCATCGGCCTGCGGGTAGTAATGGGCGCTGTAGCCGTTGCTGCCGGCCTTGTTGTCCCGCTCCTGATAACGGGTGTCCAGCGAGACATTGAGCACGCCGGCTTCACCGACCTGAAACCCATAATTGAGCGCTTCCTGCCCGGTGCCGCGCTTGCCGTCGTAACCCTGGCCCAGCGTGGTGTCGGAACTGCCGCCGGTGGTCTGCTTGAGGATGATGTTGATCACCCCGGAAATCGCATCCGAACCGTATTGCGCCGCCGCACCGTCGCGCAGCACCTCGATATGGTCGATGGACGCCACCGGGATCAAGTCCAAATCGCTCGGCGCCGCGCCGCTGTTGATGCCGTTGATGTTCAACGTCGCGCTGGTGTGTCGGCGCTTGCCGTTGACCAGCACCAACACATGGGATGCGGTCAGTCCGCGCAGGGTGGCCGAGCGCACCACGCCGCTGGCATCCCAACCGGCGCGGTCGGGCAGGTTGAACGACGGGATGAATTTGCTCAGCGCTTCCAGCAGGCTCGGTTTGCCCACCGAACGCAGTTGTTCGCCGGTCACTACATCGATCGGCGTCGGGCTAGTGGTGACGGTGCGTTGCTCGGCGCCACGGTTGCCGGTGACTACCACGGTGTCGAGGGTCGGCGCGCCGGTTTCAGCGGCTTCGAGGCTGAACGAGGTCAGGCTGCAAGCAAAGGACAGCGGCAATAACAAAGGACGATAGGCAGGTACTGGGCAGTTGCGCATAAGGGTGAAGCTCCTGAATGTCGGGTGTTGTCCGTGTCACTTCTTGCGCGCGGCGACGGCTTCGATTTCCACCAGGCCGCCGGGCAGCGGCAGCGCGACGACTTGAATCGCCGTGCGCGCCGGTTTGTTCGGTTGCGCGGCACTGCCGAAGTACGGCGTATAGCCTTCCTGCAACCCGGCGAAATCGAGTTTGTTGCCCTTGGCCGGATCGCCCACCAGGAACACCCGCAGTTGCACCACATCGCCGAGGTCCAGGCCCTGGCTTTGCAGCACGCCTTTGAGCTTGTTGAGGATCGAGGTGGTCTGGGTCGCGGTATCGCCATAGGCGGCGAACGAATCTTTCGGCGCTTTCGGGTCATGCAAATCTGCAAGCAATCCGCTGACGAACAGCAACTCCGTTTGCGCCGGCACCGACACCGCCAGGGAAATCGGGAAGTTCGAGTTGGGCAGGGCGATGCGTTTGATTTCGTCGGCCTGACTGGTGAGGGCGGTGGCGGTCATGAGCAATCCTGTGAGCAAGGTAATGGCTTTCATCGTTCAGTCCTTTAAGAGAAAAGAGTCAGGCAGCAACGCCCGATTGAGTGCGTTCGGCATGCCGGCCAATCAGCGCGACGATGCGTCGGGCCGAGTCAGCGGCACTGTTTTGCCAGATGCCAACGCCGCCGTGGGCGAGGGCGTCGCTGGCCAGGTAGGTGCGGCCCTGGGGTTGGTTGAGAATCGCGTAAGCACTCTCGCCAACTTCGTCGTTGACGATCCACGGGCCTTTGCTGAAGGGCACCTTGGCCCAGTTGATCGCCACCGGTTTTTGCAATTTGGCGCTGTGGCCGGGGTGCAGCAGTTCGACGGCTTGCCGGGAAGAGGCGAACTGTTCGGCGATGGATTTCTTGCTGAAGGCCTGGGCCGGCTCGCTGGTGTTGTAGGCCGCCACCAGAATCCCTTGAGCGCTGTTGAGCCGATCGCTCGGATACCACAAGCCTTTGACTTCGTGATCGAGGTAAGAGAGCCCGCCGTAGATGTTGAAGTCGGTTTCCCAGAAACGCGGCGACTGCCAGGCCACTTTGTTCGCCTGATCGCTTTGCGCGCTCAGAATCGCTTGCTTGAACGGTTGGCTGAAGTTGCTCGGCAGTTTCGCCAGCAACGGCAGCGGCACGGTGACCACCGCGTAATCGGCGTTCAGGGTTTGCGTCTTGCCGGTCTTGCGATCCCGGTAAGTGATGCGGCTGCCGCTTTCGGACGTCTGGATATCGCTGACCTCGGCGTTGAAGCGCACCGCGTCCTTGAGCTTGTCGTAGAACGCGTAAGGAATGCGGTCCATGCCGCCGACCGGTTGGAACATGGTCGAGGAAAACTCGGGGATTTCATCGAACACCAGCGCGCCCCAGAGCTTGGGATTGAGCAGGGTTTGCAGTTCCAGCGGGGCTCGGGTCACCCCGGTTTGATCGCCGGCACCGGGCACGCGGGTGTAGCCCGAGCGCACCGAGCCCTTGTATTGGAAGTCGGCATTGAGGTCGCCATAGACCTTGAGGAAATTCAGCAGCGCCTTGCGGTCATCGATGCTCAAATCCTGGTCCAGGGCTTGGCGGCTGACGGTGCGCGCCAGCAGTTCGGAGAGTTGACCACGGGTGTCGTTGACCGCCTGGCGCAACTGGAAGGCCGGTTTGCTCGGATCCGGCAGGGCCAGGGCATTGCGGCTGCTGTTGACCAGTACTTGCAGTTCGACACCCAACTCGCGGCAGTAGCCGAGAATGGTCTGGTGATGGCTGGGAATCCGCGCCGGACCGGCGTTGAAAAACTGCCCGTCATCGAAGTCGACGGTCTGGCTCACGCCGTCGTCGAAATCGACTTTGGTGCCACGGCGCAGGGTCCAGTTGCGTCCGCCTACTCGCTCCCGGGCTTCGAGAATGGTCACGGTAAAACCGGCCTTGCGCAGCTCATAGGCACTGACCAGCCCGGAGATCCCGGCGCCGACCACCACCACGTTTTTGCCTTTGCCGCTGCTGCCCAGTCGCAGCGGGTTGAAAGTCGATGCCACGGCCTGAGGCGTCAGCCCCAGCGCGCCGAGGGCGCTGACGGCGGCACCATAGCCACCGACAGCGGCGATGCGGGTAATCATTTCTCTGCGGGAGAGGGCCATAGTGTGCTCCTTGGAATGTTCTCGTGAGAAAGATCAGAGGTCGTAACGCAGCGACAACAACAGGGTTCGCGGGTCGTTGATCGAGTAGTAGCGAGCGCCACTGGACGGCACGTAGCCGACCGATTGCGGGTAGGCGCGGTCGAGCAGGTTTTTCACCGCCAGCGTCGTGGTCCAGTGGCCGTCGCTGGAGATGTAGCGGGTGTTGGCGTTCCAGAAGGTCTGCTTGGGAATTTCCTGGACGTCGTCGTTCAGCGCGTTGGCGTAGGACTTGGTCTGGAACTGCGCATCGGTGCCCGCCAGCCAAGTACCGGGAAGGCCCGCTGGAATCGTGTAGTTGAGGCCGACGCTGGCGTTCCAGCGTGGCGAGAACACCAACTGCTTGCCGTTGGCATCGACCCCGGCGCCGCTGGCGTTTTCGAAGTCGTCGTACTGGCTTTGCAGGTAGCCGACGTTGGCGGTCAGTTGCAGGTCGCGGGTCAGGGCGGTGAGGGTTTCCAGCTCGACGCCGTAGGTGTGCGCCTGGCCGACGTTGGTCCGCAGGCTGACGCCCAGCGCCGGGTCGTAGGCGTTGGTCTGCAAATCCTTGTAGTCGTTGTAGAACACCGCGACGTTGGCCCGCAGGCGCTGGTCGAAGAAGTCACCCTTGAACCCGGTTTCCCAAGTGGTCACGTCTTCCGGCGAGAACGCCTGTTCGGCAGCGGCCCGGGTCGGCGCGCGGTTGTCGTAGCCGCCGGCCTTGAAGCCTTTGGCGACGTAGGCGTACTGATTAAGGTGTGGCGTCCAGGCGTATTCGAAACCGATTTTCGGGCTGGTGGACTGCCACGACTTGCTTGAATCAGCGCTGAAATTGGTCCCGGTAATCTGCCGATCGGTGTTGATCGCGTAGTTGGTGTAGTCGAAATTCTTGTGCTCGCGGGTAAAGCGCAGTCCTGCGATCAGCGACAGTTGTGGGGTGATTTTGTAGCTGCCCTGGCCATACAACGCGTAGCTTTCGGTGTTGGTCGTGCTGTATTGGCCTTGGCCGATTACCCGATTGCGCGCCACGGAATAGGTCAGGTTGTCGCGGTCGGCTTCGAACTTTTCGCGGTACAGGTACAGGCCGGTGCTGAAGCTGAACTTGTCGTAGTCGCCGTTGAGCTGGAATTCCTGGGTGGCGTAGTCCTGCTTGTAGGTGATCAGGTTTTGCTGGATCAGCGCCGCTTGACCGGAGTTGTCGTAATCCACCGGTTGGTTGAACCCGGAATAGGCACTCACCGATTTGAAATTCAGGTTGTCGTTGATCGTATAGATCGCCCGTAGCACCGAACTGCCCTGATCGAGGCGGTTCTTCGGATCGAGGCTGCTGTAGCTCTTGAATTTGTCGAAATGGCCGTTAGCGTCGAATGGCGTGTAGCTGGTGGTGTCGCCACGGTCGAAGGTGCCGGCCAGGGTCAACTGCACATCCCATGGCGAATCGATCGGGTTGAAGCGCAGCTTGCCGCGGTAGGACTGGATGTCGACGTTGTTCACATCCTTGCCGCGGGTCGGGTTGGAGACGGTGCCGTCGCGGGTCAGGCGAATCGCCGAGAAACTGCCGAACAAGGCGTTGTCCACCAGCGGGCCGCTGATCAGGAATCGGCCGTTCTGCGCGTTGTAATTGCCCGCGCCGAGTTCGAAGAACCCACGGGTTTCCTGGGTCGGATCGCGGGTGATCACGCGGATCGCACCGGCGCTGCTATTGCGCCCGTAGAGCGTGCCTTGCGGGCCGCGCAGCACTTCAACGCGCTCGACATCGTTGAAGTCGAGCATCGAGGAAATGGCGCGCGGGATGTACAGGTCATCGGCGTACACCGCCACGGCGGATTCCTGGATCGGGTCGGTCTCGCCGATGCCGCGAATCCCGTAGGTCTGGGCGCTGTAGGAGATCGACTGACGGCTGAGGGTCAGGTTCGGCACTTGCCCGGAGAGGTCGCGGACGCTTTTGATCTGCTTGTCTTCGAGGGTTTTTTCGTCAAACGCGGAAATCGCCAGCGGGGTTTTTTGCAGGTCTTCGCTGTGGTGTTCGGCGGTGACGGTGACAACGGGGAGGGCACCCGACTGGGTGTTTTCTTCGGCGTGGGCCGACGCGCCGAACAGGGCCAGCGACACGGCCAGCGTCAGACGGTTTGCAGTGAAGGTGTTGTGCATGGTGAGCCCCAGGTGTGTCGTTGGCGTTGTTGGTTTTTTTAGGCAAAGCGTTGCCGGGGCCATGGATCGAAAGCCATGGCGGCGGGGGCTTGAGCCGATTTCAGTTTTGGGTGAAGCGGTTGACCGTGGAGTGGTGTCGGCCGGAAAAACAAGCAGTTCCGTGGGCCTCCACCTGGTCAGGGGTCGGTGATGGTTGTAACAGTATTTGTATAATACGGCGCTGTAAAAGTCCGATTAGTTATAAGTTAATTATAAAAAATAGGCATTAAATATGATGTAGAAATGCGTAAAGCTGATGTTGATGTGGGGGCTTTTAAAACGCCTTCGCGGGCAAGCCTCGCTCCTGCAGGTGGGATGCGTTCCCCTGTAGGAGCGAGGCTTGCCCGCGAAGACGGTGGGTCGGCGGGTATCAATACCCGCGCTGTACGTTCGCCAGATTCTCCGGCGCCAACCCATTCAGAAACCGCTCAAGATTGGCCAGGAAACTGTCAGCAATCTCATGCCGACTGTTGCTGGAAATCGCCGAGGTATGCGGAGACAAGCGAACCCGTGGATGGGCATAGAGCGGATGTCCATCGGGCAGCGGTTCGGGCTCGGTGACGTCGAGCGAGGCCAGGCCAATCGCGCCACTGTCCAGCGCTTCCAGCAGCGCGCCATGATCCAGCAAACCACCCCGGGCAATGTTGATCAGGTGCAGGCCCGGCTTGGCGCTGGCGAGTACCGCGCTGTTGACGATATGCCGCGTCGCCTCGGTCAACGGCGCGGCCAGCACCAGATGATCGGACCGGGCAAACAATTCATGGATATCCCGCGCCGCCTCGACGCCTTCCACCTCGAACGGCGTCGGGCTCTGGCGTAATGCAACCACGTTAATGCCCAAGGCGTGGGCCTTGGTCGCCAGGCTACGGCCAATCGCGCCGAAGCCGAGAATCCCCAACGTAGTGCCCTTGAGCGGCGTCAGCGCAGTGAAATTCCATTGCGCGTCATGCACCCAGATGTCCGGCAGATGCTTGGCGGCGGCGAAGATCGCGGCCAGGGCAAACTCGGCGATGTTTTCGGCGGCGCTGCCCCGGGACGTACTCACGGGCGGACCGTTGAACAACCATTTGGGATAGAAGTCGATGCCGGAAGACACCACCTGAATCCACTTCAACCCATAGGGCCAACCCGGCGGCGGCACGTCCGGCGCCAGGTAGCCCCGCACATTGATCGGCCGCGCCAGCAGAATGCTGACTTCGGCGGGCAGGTCGCTGGGCACACCGGCCGGCACGCCCAAGACCTCGGCGTCGGGATGGGTTTGCGCAAGGCGCTGGCGGATCACCTCATTGAAATCTTCATCCAGTTGGCTGGCAATCACGAGCTGGCTCATGGGCGTTCCTTCTGCTGGCGCTGGGCGAACACCGCTTTGCCGACGCCTTGCAGCACGGCGTCGTTTTGCGGCGTATGGACGCGACTGCACAGCACATCGCGGTAGTGCCGTTGCAGCGGATTGTGCCTGGATAAACCGGGATTGCCGGAGGCCTCGATGGCCAACTCGACGGCGCGGATGGCATTGCCGGTCACCAGGTATTTCAGTTGCGCGGCGTTACTCGCGGGCGTCCGTCCTTCAGCGGCCGAATCCAGCAGGCTGCGGTTGGCGAACAACAGGGTGTCGATGTGGCCGACAGTTTCCTGGAAGCGCGGCAGGGTCGACAGCGCCGCGCCAAGGTTGGACGGCTTGCGTTGTTCCAGCCAACTGACGAACCAGTCGCGGGCGGCTTGGGCAACGCCGTGGTAGACCGACGCCAGCAACACGGACATCCACAGGAATCCGTCGCCATCGAGTTCGGGTTGCGGCGCGCTCCATGGGCTGACGCTGACGGCGTGATCCAGCGGCACCAGCACGTTGTCGAAAATGACTTCATGGCTGCAAGTGGCGCGCATGCCGAGGTGATCCCAATCCTCGATGATGCTGATGCCCGGCGTGTCCTTGTGCACCAGCCAGGCACCCACCAGCGGATCTTCATCGGTGCTCCGGGCCCAGACGCTGAACCAGGTCAGGCCATGGCTGCCGGTGGAGTAGATCTTGCGTCCGCTGATCCGCCAACCGGCGGCGGTGCGCCGGGCGACGGTGGCCGGCAAACCGCCACGGGCCGGGGTGCCGAGGTCGGGTTCGACGCGCAAGGCGTTGATCAAAGCGCCTTGCTCGACGGCATCTCGGGCCACTTGCAGGCGCAGGGTTTCGGGCCAGGTTTTACTGTCTTGCAGGCGCGTGTGCTGCAGGTACTGCATCACCAGGATCAGCGCCGTCGAAGGCTCACCCTTGGCAATCGCGCTGATGGCTTTGCGTGCCTGGGACAGGTTTGCGCCACCGCCACCCAGGGCTTTGGGCACGGTGAGCGCGACCAGACCGTGCTCGTGCAGCCGCTTGAAATTGTCGTGTGGAAAGGCACCGCTTTCGTCATAGACGTGGGCGGTGGCGGCCAGTTGTGCGCCGAGGGTTTCCAGCAATGCTTCGAAATTCGCCGCCTCGATAGAGCGCAGCGGCGGGGCGTGTTGAGAAGAAAGACTCATGGTTAATTCATCCGATCAAATAGGCTGGAAATCGGTTCATAGCGGCAGCAACTTGAACTGTTTGTCCCACAACGGCGCGACATCCAGGCGCTCACTCAACACCCCGGCATCAAAGAACAAATCCGCGACTTCCTGCTGTGAAGCAATCGCCTGGTCGTCCACTTCGAGGACTTTCCACGGCTGGCTGCGGCTGTTGTACATGTCGAGGAACACGGCTTTATCGACACCCAGCAACTGCGCGGATTTGCTTGCCCACGGTTCGGGATTGTTGTTGATCCATTCGAGCGTGCGCGCGGTGCGCTGCAAGTAGTCCTGAATCGCCTGTTTGCGCAGCGGATCGTCGAGGGCGGCCGGGCGTGCCGCCATTAAATAGTTGCCGGACAAATAACCTTGGGCAGTCTTCAACACCCGGGCGCCGCTGCGGAATTTCGCCAACTGGATAAACACGCCATAGATCACCCAGGCGTCGAGCTGGCCGCTCTGGAACGCACTGAAACCGTCCTGCGGCGTCAGCGCCACGGCCGTGATGTCCTTCATGGTCAGGCCCTGTTCCTTCAAGGCCTTGATCAGAAAGTAATGCGAGGTGGTGGAACGCACGTAGCCGACCCGTTTGCCGCGCAACTGCCCGACGGATTCGATTTTCGAGTCCTTGGGAATCAGGAACACCTGATTGTTCACGTCACCTTGAATCACCGCGATCAGCCGTGGCTGACGATGGCTCTGGATCGAAAAGATCGGCGGGATCTCGCTCATGGAACCGATGTCCAGGCTGCCCGAGGCCAGGGCTTCGACGATCAGGTTACCGCCGGCAAATTCCGCGTAATCGACTTTGTAAGGGCGGTTAGCGGTGCCGGCGTCTTCGGTGAAATACGATTCCTGGCCGCGGTAAGTGGCAACGCCCAGGGTCAGGTCCGACAGCGACGGGTTTTGCGCGAATGCGCGGGCGCTCAAGCCCAGGGAGGACAATCCCAACGCACCCACGGCAATCGAACTGGCCGTGAGAAAGCCGCGACGATTGAACTGTCCTTGGTGAATATTTTTCGTCATGGTCAGGCTCTGGTCAGATAGCGATTCGCGCGGGGATTTGCCCGAGCAGTTGTTCAACGGCGCGCAACACCGGGTCGGCTTCGGTGCGCACCAACCAATCGGAGCTAACCTCGGCGAACGCGACGCTGCCGTCCTGGGCGATCACCACCACCGTCGGCTGCGGGAGTTCCCAAGTGCCGGTGCCGGTGGTTTCGCCGATGCTTTTGCCCTTGGCCAGCGAAGCTCTGCGCGAGGCTTCGTCGAAGCTGTAGAGAATGCCCAGGCGCCGGCCGAACTGGTTGTCCGGGTCACTGGCCACTTGCAGTTCGAGGTTGTGGCGGGTCTTGATCTCGATCAGGCGTTCCGGCACTTGCGGGCTGACCGCCACCAATGGAACCCCTAGCGCGTGCAGTTGTGGATGGAGCCGCCGCTGATAATAGGGCAGGGCGATGTTGCAAGCCGGGCAGCCAGCGAAGCGGAAGAAAATCAGCACCGCCGGACCGTTGGCGAGCAACGTGTCGCGGCTCAGGTCGCCGCCTTCAACCTTCAGCAGTGTGAAGGGCTCAAGGGTGTCGCCGACCTTCACGAAGTCCTCGGTCCTGGCTTCATCCACCAGCCGTTGACGCTGGTCGATATTGACTTGCAGAGCCGCCGGCTCCCAGGTCGCCAGGCGTTCGGCGTGCAAATCCGCGAGCAATTGATTGAGAGATTCGCTCATGCCACGGCCTCGCTTTTTTCTTCAATAGGAGTGCTTGCGTGACGGTTGGCAGGGACTTCCAGCCCCAGGTTGTCACGCAGGGTTTTACCGCTGTACTCATTGCGAAACAGGCCGCGCTGTTGCAGTAACGGCACTACCAGTTCGGTGAAGTACTGCAAGCCATCCGGCAGCAAGGAGTTGATGATGAAACCGTCGGCGGCGCCTGCTTCGAACCAGGTCTGCAGCGCGTCGGCGACCTGCTCGGGTGTGCCGACAAAATCGCGCCGTGGCCGGGAGAAGCGCAGGGCGACCTGGCGCAAGGTAAGGCCCTCGTCCTTAGCCAGTTGCTTGATCCGGTCGGACCCGCCTTTCTGGCTATTGGCGCCCAAGTCACCCAACTCGGGGAATGGCGCGTCCAATGGGTACTGGCTGAAATCATGGTCATTGAACGGCCGGCCGAGGGCGACAATCGCGTCCTCGATGCTCACCAGGTCCACCGCTTGCTGATAGCGGCTTTCCACTTCGGTTTCATCGCGGCCAACGATGGGACGAATGCCCGGCAGGATCGACAGCTTCTGCGCATCCCGGCCAAAGCCGCTGGCCCGTTGTTTCAGGTCTTGGTAGTAGGCCTTGGCTTCATCGAAGGTTTCGGGGCTGACAAAAATCGCGTCGGAATTCTCGGCGGCAAAATTACGCCCGGCCTCGGAGGTGCCGGCCTGAAAAATCACCGGCTGACCTTGCTGTGAACGAGCAATATTCAGCGGACCTTTCACCGAGAAAAACTCACCCTTGTGCTCCAGCGCATGCAACTTGCCAGGGGTGAAAAACTCGCCGCTTTGCTTGTCGTAGGCGAAGGCGTCGTCTTCCCAGGAGTCCCACAAACCCTTGACCACATTCACATGCTCCTTGGCGATGCGGTAGCGCACGGCATGGGGTGGGTGCTCGGCCTTGCCGAAGTTATCGGCGGTGCCGCTGAGCCAGGAAGTCACCACGTTCCAGCCGGCGCGCCCGCCGCTGATGTGGTCCAGGGAAGCAAACTGGCGCGCGACCTGGAACGGTTCGGTGTAGCTGACGGTAACGGTCGCGACCAGGCCGATATGCTGTGTGGTCGCGGCCAGTGCCGAAAGAATGGTCAGCGGCTCAAAGCGATTGAGGTAGTGCGGGCTGGATTTCTCATGGATGTGCAAGCTGTCGGCGATGAATACGAAGTCGAACTTCGCCCCTTCAGCCAGTTGCGTCTGCTGCTTATAGAAGTCGAAGTTGACGCTGGCGTTGGGTTGCGCCTGCGGGTGGCGCCATTCGCCCCAGCCGTGGCCGACACCGTGGACCATCGCGCCGAGTTTCAGTTGGCGTTGTTTGCTCATGGTTGTTACTCCTGAATTAGCGCGATACCTGGGTGACGGGGGCACGCTGGGCGTTGAAGCTCTTGTCGAAGCCTTGGGAGACGTCGATGTGCTTGGTGAGAATGCCTTCTTCCTGATAGATGTCGGCGGTGGTTTGCAGGCCGCTGATGACCGTGTCGTCAATCGCTACCGGTTGCATGTGCGTGCCTTTGGCTACGGCAACATGCACGGCCAGCGGCAGGCCGGTGACTTTGGCCTGGGCGGCGGCATATTCCTCGGGATGAGCATTGGTCCAGCGGTAGGCGCGATCGACCCGGGCCACGAAGTCGTCCAGTTGCTGGCGTTTGCCGGCGATCGCCTGACTGGTGGCGGCCAGGTACAAATGGTTGGTCAGCAGCGTGTCGCCGCTGGCCAGGACCTTGGCCTGGCTTTGCGTGGTGGAAATCGTGGTGTACGGGTCCCAGGTTGACCATGCATCGGCGCTGCCGTTGTCCAGCAGAATTCGGGATTCGCTGGGCAGCAGGTAGATGAACTGCACGTCGTGGGTGCTCAGGCCGACGCTGCGCAAGGCTTTGATCGCGAGGAAGTGGCCGATGGAGCCGCGGGTGGTGACGATGCGCTTGCCCTTGAGGTCGCTGGCGTTGTTCAGCGGCGAATCCTTGAGCGCGAGGATCGCCGTGGTGTAGCGACCCTCGGCGTGGATGATGCTCACAACCTTGAGCGGTGCCCCGGCACCGAGGGCGAACACGTAAGGCGCGTCGCCGAGCGCGCCGATATCCACGGCGCCAGCGTTCAGCGCTTCGCCCAGCGGCGCGGCGGCGGGGAACTCGGAGAACTGGATGTCGTAAGGCACATCTTTCAATTCGCCGGAGACTTCCAGCAGCACTTTGATCGAAGATTTTTGATTGGCCACCAGCAGCGGTTGCAGGTCGGCGGCGTGGCTGACGGCGGTGAAGCCCAGGGCGCAGAAGAGGCTCAACAACAGCGGTTTGATTGACATGACAAGCTCCAGGCGGGTTCGTGTGGCCTCCGCCTGGAGAAGGGGTCGGTCTGGGGTTGACGTTATCTCTATAAAAACTCGATGGGAAAGTCTTTCTGGTTATATGCTAATTATTAAGTAAGCTGATTATCGTGATAATCAATATGAAATAAATGCATTTAATGCGTACGCCGATCGTTCCCACGCTCCGCGTGGGAACGATCATGCGGGGATCAGAAGTTGTACGCCAACCGCGTGTAGTAATACGCCCCGCCAAAGCCAAACGGCGAGAACTGCCCGTATTTATAGCCGCCGGCCCAATCCTTGATGCCGTTCTTGTCCGGGTACACGTTGAACAGGTTGTTCGCCCCCAACGCCACGGTCAGGTGCTTGGACAGGTCGTAGGCCGCATCCAGGTCGGTGATCCACTTGGCGCTGAATTTGCGGTCGTTCACCGGGTTGTTGTCGCCCTCGGTGTAACTGCCGAAGCGGGTCAGCGCCAGGTTCAGGTTGTAGGCGGTGACTTTCCAGTTGGCTGCCAAAATCAGTTTCGATTGCGGCGTGGCGACGGTCAGGTCCTTTTGCAGGCGTCGGTCGAACAGTTGGTAATTGGAGCCCAGGCTGGTGAGTTTGGCCGGGTTGTCCTGGAGCTTTTCGATCTTGGTCTGATTCCAGTTGTACGCCGCGCCCCAGCGCACCTGGCCGTACTCGTCCAGTTGCTGGCGGTACTCGTTGACGATGTCGATGCCGCGGGTGCGGGTGTCGACCGCGTTGGTGTAGTACTGGGCAAACAGGCCAGGTGACAAGCCGTTGGCGACGAGGATCTGTGAGACCGCCGGGCCGCCCAGCAGGCTGGTGGAGACGATGCGGTCGCGGATGCCGATCTGATACAGGTCGGTGGTCAATCGGTAGTTGGCCGTCGGGTCATAGGTGAAACCGAGGCTGTAGTTCAAGGACTTTTCCGGCTTGAGCTTTTCCGCGCCCAAGGCCTGCGCCTCCGGCGTGTCCACCGGCAACACCTTGACCGGCACCGAGACCTGCTCGCCATTGACCACGCCGCCGGAGGTGAAGGTGGAAGAGGCGTAAATGGTTTGCGCCAGGGACGGCGCGCGGAAGCCATTGTTGACCGTGCCGCGCAGGGCGAAGGCGTCGGTGATTTTGTAGCGGGTCGAGAACTTGCCGCTCCAGGTGCTGCCGATGTCCTGGGTGTAATGTTCGTAGCGCGCGGCGGTGCCGACGTACCATTTATCCGTCACGTCCAGCCCCAGGTCGACATAACTGGCGACGTTGCTGCGACTGATTTCCCCGGCGTCGTCGGGGCTGGTGCCGTTGTAGGAGGCGAGGCCGGGCAGCGGCGTGCGGCCGGCGAACGGTCCGCTGGGGATTACATAGTCACCCGGCGTATAGGACGCATAGTCACCGGGCTCGATCTGGTATTTCTCCCAGCGGTATTCGAAGCCGAAGGAAGTTTGCAGCGGATTTTTCAGGCCAATGTCGAAGCCGCGACTGAAGTCCAGGTTGTTGGTCCACTGATCGAAAATCTGTGACGCCAAGTGAAACGAAGTAGGGCTGGTCGGTCCCCAGGACGGATTAAGGGTGTTGCTGGCATTGAGCGTCGAATCGTCCTCGCCCCAGGTCGAACTGGCGTCATAGTTCCAGCCACCGACCTCGCCCTTGAAGCCGCCCGCGAACTGAAAGTCGATGGTGCGGTTGCGGCGCTGGGCGTGCACGCCGTCGGGGTAGGGCGTGTCCGGGTCGCCGGCCAGGGAGGTGATGTCGTTGGGTCGATAGTTGCCGGTGACCTTGGTGGTTTCCATGTAGCTGGCGGTGGAAAAGGAGTAGAAGGTCAGATCATCGTGGATCGGCAGTTCGAGGTTGTAGCTGGCGTTGGTGACTTTCTCCCGACCCAGCCCATAACTGGGATTCCAGCCGTGGCGGTTGGTGGTCTGGTCGCGGCTGTCGGGGAAACCGGGTGAGGAATACAGGTTGCCCGTGGCACTGCCGGTGCGGTCGAAGGGTTCCTGTTCCTTGCTGTCCAGCGCCAGGTTGGCGAAGCCGTCATTGGGCAGCGCCAGGCCGTAATTGAACGTCTGGTGCACGGTGTCGCCATCGCCACTGCCGTAACGCCCGAATGACGTTTCAGCGCTGCCGCCGCTGTCGTTTTCCTTGAGGATGATGTTGATCACCCCGGCGATGGCGTCGGAGCCGTATTGCGCCGAGGCACCGTCGCGCAGCACTTCGATGTGGTCGATGGCCGAGACCGGAATCAGGTCAAGGTTGACCGGCACTGCCGCCGTGCCGATGCGCGCCAGGTTGTTGATCAGCGCGGTGTTGTGCCGGCGTTTGCCGTTGACCAGCACCAGCACCTGATCGCCGGACAGGCCGCGCATGGTCACGCCGCGCACCGACCAGGACGTGCCGCCGCCGTTGATCGCCGGCAAGTTAAAGGAGGGCAGCAGACGCGCGAGCAATTCCTTGAGCCCGACCTTGCCGCTGGCCTGCAATTGTTCGGCGCTGATCACATCGATGGGCGAGGGGCTGTCGGTGATGGTGCGCGGTTGATTGCCACGGTTACCGGTCACCACCACCGTGCTCAGGGTCTTGTCCGGTTCGGCGCTTTCGGCGTGGGCCTGAATGCTGGCGGCCAACAGGCTCAGGGCTGCTGCGGCGTAATAATCGTATTTCACTCGGGGGCTGGATGAGGTCATGACGCGAATTCCTGAAAGAAGGCCACGCAAAAACACGCTTCCTGTAGCAGATGGCGAGGCCTGCGCTACGGCTCGTAGCAGCTGCCGAGGCACGAGGCTGCGTTCGGCTGCGAAGCAGTCGTGGAACCTGAGCATGCGGTCTTCCTGAAACACCGCACCGCCTGATTTCACGACTGCTGCGCAGCCGAACGCAGCCTCGTGCCTCGGCAGCTGCTACAGGTGAACGCAGCCTCGTGCCTCGGGAGCTGCTACGAGTGAACGGAGTCTTGCGGGCACGGTAGCTGCTAGGAGTCGTGTGACGGCTAATTGATCGCTGATGTTTTGTTGGGGGAAGGTCAGGCCGCGTTGGCGCGTTTTACCCGATGGGGAATGTCGTCATAAGCGATCAGCACCCGTTCCATGCGGCGCGGGTAGTCGCCGTAGTTGTAGACCGGGTAGTGCAGCGTCGAGCGGTTGTCCCAGAACGCCACCGAGTTTTCACGCCACTTGAAGCGCACCTGGTGTTCCGGTTTGTTGAATTCCAGCAGCAGGCGATCAATCAGTTGCTTGCTCTTTTCCGGCGTCCAGCCGATGACGGACGGGTTCTGCGAGAAGTTGATGAACAGGCCATCCTCGCCGGTTTCCGGGTGGGTACGCACCAGTGGATGGGCCAGGATCGGGTAGTCGTAGCCAACCTTGTCCAGGGCTTTCTTGAAGTCGTGGACCACATGCAAATCATCGATTTCCGCCCGCAGTTCATCGGGCAAAGCGCGATAGACAGCGCCAGTATCGGCCCACAGGGTATCGCCGCCCACCGGTGGCAAATCGACTGCGCGTAATACGGCGCCGAGGGTCGGGCGCAGCAGCCAACTGGTGTCGGTGTGCCAACGGCCGCTGATCCTCGGGCCGTAGAGTTTGCGTTCGTCCTGGGCTTGAATCAGGTGCGCTTGCGGTTGCGTCGGGTCGTTCTGCTGGGTGGTTGGGTGCACATACAGCTCGCCGAATTCCCGGGCGAAGGCGATCTGCTGGTCGGTGCTGATGAGCTGGTCGCGGAAGAAAATCACCTTGTGTTCGAGCAGCAGGTGACGCAGTTCATCGCGCAGCTCGGGCGTCAGTGGCTGGCGCAGGTCGATGCCGCTGATCTCGGCGCCGATGGTGGGTTCCAGGCGGGTGACCTGGAGTGTTTGCCGGGGGCGTGAGTCGGTGCGGTGCAGGACGGCGGACATGGTGTAACTCCTCTCGGTTGTGAATTCAGCCTCCGCCTGGAGAGGGGTCGGATGTGTGATGTGTCTTGTGAGTGGTGGGTCCTGTAGCAGCTGTCGAGCAACGCGAGGCAGCGTTCGGCGGCGAAGCCGTCGCAAACCCTGCGCACGCGGTTTACCTGAAAGATCGCGTCGGCAGATTTTACGACGGCTTCGCCGCCGAACGCTGCCTCGCGCTGCTCGACAGCTGCTACGACGGATTGCGGTTAGATCACGAAAAAGCCATGGGTGGCGTCGCGGGCCAGTTGTGCGACCAGGCCATATTCCCAATCCAGATACGCTTGCATCGCTTCACGCGGGCTGTCGGTACCTTCATAAGGGCGGCGATAGCGATCGATGCGCGGCGAGGCCAAGTGTGTTTCGCCATCCTCCAGCGGCAATTGCGCGGCGACCCAACTGGCGGTGCCGCCCTTGAGCAGGAACACTGGTTTGCCGGTCAGGGCCTCGACCTCGGCGACCGCCAGCCGCGCCAATTGGCTGCTGCCACAGGTCAGCACGTAACGTTGCGCGGTCGGCACATTCTTCAGCGCTTCACTTAATTGCCCCCGCAACGTCCACCACGCACCGGGGATATGGCGTTTGACGTAGTTGGCGCTGCTGGTGAAATCCAGCACCACGCTATCGCCATGAGTCAGCCATTCGGCCAACGTCTCGGCGCTGATTTCCTCGGCCTGTTGCGGCGCAGGCACGGGCGCCTGCCACGCACCGGTTTCGCTGAAATGCGCAGGTTGCACGTCATCCAGCACATGCACCTCCCAACCGAGTTGCGAGAGCCAGGACGCCGACATGTTGGCCCGCACACCGTCGTCATCCACCAGCACCAGCCGCGCACCGCGCACGCTAGCGAAGTGATCGGTTTCCTGCACCAGTTGGCCGCCGGGGGTCGAGCGGGCGTTGGGCAAGTGGCCTTGTTCAAATTCTTCTGGAGTACGAACATCGAACAAATAAGTGCTGCGCGTCGACTCCTGCTGCCAGCGCTGAAGATCGGCCTGGGTGGCGCGGCCTACCAAGGCTTTTTCGGCGACACGACGGGCATCCTTGGCCGCGATGTGCCGATGCTCGTCGCTGGTCGGCGCAAACCGGCGCGACTGGCCGTGTTGCAGTTTTTGCCCGGCGAGGGTCCAGCCGATGGTGCCGTTGCGCAAGGCGGAAACCGGGTTCGGAATGCCCGAGTTGATCAACGACTGCGTGCCAATAATGCTGCGGGTGCGTCCGGCGCAGTTGACGATAATCCGCGTCGCCGGGTCCGGCGCCAGTTCCCGGGCGCGCAACACCAACTCGGCGCCCGGAACGCTGATCCCGGTGGGAATGCTCATGGTCTGGTATTCGTCGAAACGCCGGGCATCGAGCACCACCACATCGGCTTCGCTGTCGAGCAGCGCCTGCACTTCTTCGGCCGCCAGGGACGGTGTGTGGCGCTGGCTTTCCACCAGTTCACCAAAAGCCTTGCTCGGCACGTTGACGTCGATAAACAACTCGCCCCCAGCACGCCGCCAACCGTCCAGGCCACCTTCCAGCAGGCCGACATTCACATAGCCCAGACCCTGCAAACGCTGCGCGGCAATCTGTGCCAGGCCTTCGCCATTGTCGTAAACGGTGACTTGAGTGTCGAGCCGTGGAATCCGCGAATACACCTCAAGCTCAAGCTTGGACAACGGAATGTTGGCCGCGAACAACGGATGCGCTTGCGCGAAAGGCGCTTCTTCACGGACATCCACCAAGGCCAGTTCTTCCTTGTTCAGCAGCGCTTTTCGAATCTCGGTGAAGGAGCGGATCGGTTGGTTGCTCATAGGGCTTGGCTCTCTTTGGACAGATCCCAGATGTTGGGGAGAAAGGCGTTGGAATAACCGGAGATAAACAGTTTCTCGCTGCCGTCGGGCTGATACACCGCACGGCGCACGGCACCGATGTTGGCGCCATACACATGAATGCTGATGGACACTTGGTCATCGAAGGCGTTGCTGACTTGATGGATATCGCCAATCTTCGGTGACACGGCCTCGACCTGACCGGGTTGCAATTGAATTCGGTTGCCTTCAGGCACCAGCGTGCCGTCGGTATGACGCGCAAAACCTTGGGAATATTCCGCGCCGCGCAACATGCCGATCAAACCCCAGACCCGATGATCGTGGATCGGCGTGCGTTGTCCCGGCCCCCAGACAAAACTGACGACGCTGAAGCGCTGCCGCGAATCGGCATGCAGTAGAAATTGCTGATAACGCTCCGGGTCGGGGCGGGCGAAGTCGTCCGGCAGCCAGTCGTCATGGCTGACCAATTGCCCGAGCAGCTTGCCGCCGCGATGCAACAGGTCACCCTCGCGCGGATTGCTGTCGATCAATTCCGCCAAGGCGCCTATGAATGCTCTGAGTCTCTCCGGGTGTCGGGCCTGGGTCATGGCGATTCCATCGTTGGTTTCGAAGGTTGTTGTAGTTATCTAAGCATAATGATTCGGCTTAATATGCAATTTTTAAATGATTAGCTTATAGCTGAAGGGAATTTAGAACTCGATTGAATAGCGTTAATCGTTATCGATCTGGACGCCTGAAGCTTCGAGCTATCCAGATTTCATCAATGGAACTATGCTTTTCAGACATCTTATTGACTGTTCTCTATGTGCGGACCAAATGAAAATTGATGATATCGATGCCTTCGTCGAAGTGATTCGTTGCCAGTCCATCAGCCATGCGGCCGAGTCCTTGCAACTGACCCAGCCCGCCATAACGCGGCGCGTGCAGAACTTTGAGCAAGCGCTGGGTGTGGAATTGTTCGACCGCAACACCAAGCCGCTCAAGCCTACTTTGATCGGAACTCGCGTGTATGAACAGTGCCGTTTGATCCTTCGGGAAATGGACGCACTGCGCGAACTGGTGGCGACCGACGCACCGCCCACCGGGCTGTTGCGCCTGGGCGTGCCGCAGACCATCGGCGACGTGGTGCTGCTCGATGCCCTCAAGCACCTGCGCGTCGAATACCCCGAATTGCGCACCCAGGTGGCGACGGGTTGGGGCAGTCAATTGGTCGGCAAGATCGAACGCGGTGAGCTGGATGCGGCCGCAGCGCTGTTCCCGGCGGGCAAGATTTTCCCGGACAACATCATCGGCGAGTCCATCGGCAAAATGGAACTGGTGGTGGTCTGCGCCAAGGACCAAGTGCCCAAGCGCCCGTGCAAACTTGCCGACGTCTACCAGAGTGGCTGGATTCTCAACCCCGATGGCTGTGGTTTCCGCGCCGGGTTGCAACGGACCTTGTCGGATCAGGGCCTGGCGCTGCGGGTCAACCTGGAAACCTTCGGCACTGAGTTGCAACTGGGCCTGGTTGCCGACGGCCTGGGCCTCGGACTGGTGCCGCGCCCGTTGCTGGAGCGCAGTGCGCATTTCGAGCAGTTGGCGGTGGTGCCGCTCAAGGACTTCAAACCGGTGATGGATTTGTGGCTGATCTATCCGCACTTCCTCGGCAACCTGCAGGGGCCGGTGGATGCCTTTGGCAAACTGGTCGTCGGGTCGCTGCAGAAGATTAAGAGTGCGGCATGACAGCAGGCTCAAGACATAAAAAAAAATGATAATTAGCTTAGATTAAAATGTGCTTTTTATTATTTTTTCGCTTCCCCTAGGCTGGCTGGAATTCTTAAGGCCATCCAGGAAGTTTTGCCATGAGCAGCGTCAGCCCGTTATCCAGCGTCTCGAAAAATGTCCGCCAGCGCGTCACCCCCGAAGAATGGGAAGTGCGGGTCAAACTGGCTGCGGCCTATCGGTTGGCGGCGCTGTTCAAGTGGACCGATCACATCTACACGCACTTTTCCGCGCGGGTGCCGGGGCCCGAGGAGCATTTCCTGATCAATGCTTTCGGGCTTTTGTTCGATGAAATCAGCGCCTCCAACCTGGTCAAGGTCGACCTCGACGGCACGATTGTCGACGACCCCACGGGCCTGGGCATCAACTACGCAGGCTACGTGATCCACAGCGCCATCCACGGCGCGCGCCCTGATCTGCAAGCGGTGCTGCATACCCATACTCGCGATGGCATCGCGGTGTCGGCCCAGCGTGACGGGTTGCTGCCGATCTCCCAGCATTCCATCGGTTTTTCCGGGCGTGTGGCCTATCACGGTTACGAAGGCATTGCCCTTGACCTGGATGAGCGTGAGCGGCTGGTGGCGGACCTGGGGGACAAGAGCGTGCTGATCCTGCGCAACCACGGCCTGCTGACGGCCGGTGTCAGTGTTGAACACGCGTTCCAGCAACTGCATGGCCTGGAGCGGGCCTGCAATATCCAGATCGCCGCTCAGGCCGGTGGCAATGCCGAGCTGATCTTCCCGCCGGCCGAGGTGGTGGCCAAGGTCGAGAAACAGGCCGAAGTGTTTAAAAGTGGCGACGGGCCGGGCGTGGCACGGCATTGGAATGCGCTGATCCGGCAATTGGAGCGCAGTGATACGGCTTACAAGGAGTGATATACAACCTTGTGGCGAGGGAGCAAGCTCCCTTGCTTAAGGCGCGCGATCCGCCAACTCTTCAAGTAAATCCGCCGAAGGCACAAAGAACAACCCGCCGGTGACCGCCGTGCTGAAATCCAGCAAGCGGTCATAGTTGCCCGCAGGCCGACCGACAAACATGTTCTCCAGCATCAGCTCGATCGGCTCCGGCGAACGGGCATAGCCGATGAAGTAAGTGCCGAATTCGCCTGCGCCTGGGCGCCCGAACGGCATGTTGTCACGGAGGATTTTTACCTCCTCGCCGTCCTTGGTGATGGTGGTCAAGGCACTGTGGGAATTGCTCGGTTTGACCGAGTCTCCCAGTTCGATATCGGACAGTTTCGTTCGCCCGATGACGCGCTCCTGAGCCTCGACCGACAGCCCGTTCCATGCGTCCATCTTGTGCAGATACTTCTGCACCAACACGTAACTGCCGCCGGCAAACGCCGTATCTTCATCACCAATGATGGTGAATCTGGCCATGTGCCGATCATCCGGATTCTCCGTGCCGTCGACAAAACCGATGATGCTGCGCATGTCGAAATAACGGAAACCCTGGACCTCATCGACCACCGAAACCGCATCGCCCAGCGCCGAGAGCAATTGCGTGGCCAGCTCAAAACACAGGTCCATCTGGTCCGCACGAATGTGCAGCAGGATGTCGCCCGGTGTTGCCACCGCGCGACGTCCCTCGTCACCGAATTCGCGAAAGGCGTGCAGCGAGGCCGGGCGCGGGCCGCCGAAGAGCGTGTCCCAGGCACTGGAACCAAAGCCGCAGACGCAGGACAGGTAACCGGTAGGCACGCGTTTGCCGACGGAGCGGGTGAGGGCGGCGATGTCGCCGCACCAGGCTCGCACTTTTTCTGCGGCATCGCTGCCGGGAGCCAATGTGGCGACGATGAAAATTGCGCTGCGGGTGATCGGGGCGCAGACGGCTTGAGGGTCAGGCGTTGGGTTGCTCATGGGCGTGAACGCTTTCATCGATGCAAAGTGCAGAGACAGTAGCAAAAAACTGAGGCGAGAGGGTTTCTTGTAGCGAGGTGGACGGTAGTGAGGGGCTTTCTGTGGTAGGCATCAATAACTGGGGCTTACTGCACAGTAAGCCCCTTTTGTGTGCGTTTGTAATCAGGCCACTTTTTCCGCCGCCTGCCGCTCCCGCTCAGCCACCAATTGGCGAGTCAGCGGTATCAAACGCTTGCCATAGTCGATCGCGTCATTGAGCGGATCGAAACCACGGATCAGGAACGTGGTGATGCCCAGGTCGTAGTAATCGAGCAGCGCTTCGGCGACCTGTTCCGGCGTGCCCACCAGCGAAGTCGAATTGCCCTGCGCACCCAGCAACCCGGCAATGCCAGTCCATAGGCGCTTATCCAGCCGCGAGCCCTGGGCCGCCGCCGCCAACAGACGTCGCGAACCCTCGTTCGGTGGCTCGCGCCGCACAAAGCCATTCTGTTCCGCCAGCGCCGTGGCCTGTTGCAGAATCTGTTCCGCACGTTCCCAGGCTTGCGCTTCGGTGTCCGCCAGAATCGGCCGCAACGACAAACTGAAGCGAATGCTGCGCCCATGCCTGGCCGCTTCCGCGCGCACCTGATTCACCACTTCGCGCACCTGTTCGTAGGTTTCGCCCCACAGCGCATAAACGTCCGCGTGCTTGCCCGCTACCGCAATCGCGGCCGCCGATGAGCCACCGAAGTACAGCGGAATGTGCGGCTGTTGCGGCGACTTCACCGATGAATGCGCGCCCTCGACCTGGTAGTACTTGCCCTGATAGTCGAAGGGCTTTTCGCGGGTCCATTCCTGACGCAGCACATCGAGGTATTCATCGGTGCGCGCATAGCGCTCGTCCTTGCCGATGTAGCTGCCATCGGCGCGCAGCTCGCGGTCATCGCCACCGGTGATGATGTGCACGGCGGTGCGCCCGCCATTGAACACATCAAGGGTGGTGAACTGCCGCGCGGCCAGCGTCGGTGCGGCGAAACCCGGGCGATGGGCAATCAGGAATTTCAGGTTTTTCGTGACACTGGCGGCATGAGAGGCAATCAGCGTGCTGTCCGGGCTGTTGGAGTGGAAGGCCACCAGGGCACGGTCGAACCCGGCCTCGTCATGAGCGCGGGCGACGGTTTCCACGTAATCGGGCTGCAACACCGGGCCGCTGCGTGGATGGATTTCCGAGGAGTGGTGGCCGCCGATGTAGCCGATGAATTCGATGCTCATGCTCAGTTCCTTGTCGTTGGATAGGCGTAATGAAAAGCCTCCACCTGGCAGGGGGTCGGTTTGTGCTATCGAAAGTAGGCGCAGCAGGGCAGGGCTGTGAAATGCCGATTTGTTCTAAGTTAATTATTAATTTAATGAATCATGTGAAATCTCAGATATCAGCAATACGCATTTTAAGGTCAGGTCATGGATAGACGCCGCAAAGGCCGCGGCCTGAGCCCTTTAATTATGCAAATAATTTATCTGGATCATGTTCTATCTGATTTTTAATCATATTAGGTTATTCCTAAAAAGCCTTTCACTGGCGTTTCTTATACGAATAGCATGAATCCGAAGCCATGTTATTGATGAGGAAGGAAGCCTGATGACCGAAAAGACCTTCGATACACAGAGCGCCAGCAGCTCGTTTTCAGTCAATAAGGTGGTTGATCGCCCCGAGGCTTCAAGGCTGCTCCCCAACTGGCTGCGCAACTGGCGAACCCCTGAAGTTTTCCTGCGCTTGCTCAGCCCGATCGCGTTGCTGTTGTTGTGGGAACTGGCCTCACAGTTCGGCCTGATCCCGCAACGCATCATCGCCGCACCGTCGCAAATCGGCGGCACGCTTTGGGCGATGATCATCTCCGGTGAGTTGGGCAAACATCTATTGGTTTCCCTGCAGCGCGCACTGTTGGGCTTGAGCATCGGCGTCAGCATCGGTGTCGTCGCGGGGCTGATCACCGGGCTGTCGAAGCGCGGCGAGGTGATCCTCGATTCGCCAATGCAGATGCTGCGCACCATTCCGTCCCTGGCGCTGGTGCCGCTGTTCATCCTCTGGTTCGGCATCGGCGAGTTCACCAAGATCGCGCTGATCGTCACCGGCACCACCTTCCCGGTGTACCTCAATCTGTTCTCCGGCATTCGCAACATCGACCCCAAATTGATCGAGGCCGCCAACACTCTGGGCCTGAATCGTCGCGAGCTGATCTGGCACGTGATCCTGCCAGGCTCGCTGCCTTCGTTCTTCGTCGGCCTGCGCTATTCCCTGGGGATTTCCTGGCTGGCCCTGGTGTTCGTCGAGCAGATCAACACCACCGCCGGCATCGGCTTCCTGGCCAGTGACGCCCGGGACTTCATGCGCACTGACGTGATCGTTATCTGCCTGCTGATTTACAGCGTCCTCGGCTTATTGATCGACGGACTGATCCGCACGCTGGAGCGTTTCGCCCTGGCCTGGCGCCCATCTTTTGTGAGGAACTGACATGTCGACTCTTGCAGCGAAAAACCTGCAATCAGAAGCACCGGTGCAACTGCGTAATGTGGTGCGCCAGTTCGGCCAGCAACGGGTTATCGATGGACTTGATCTGGACATCGCGCCCGGCGAATTCGTGGCGCTGCTCGGGGCCAGCGGTTCCGGAAAAACCACGTTGCTGCGTAGCCTGGCCGGGCTCGACAGTATCGACAGTGGCCAGTTATTGGTGCCCAAGGCCCGGGCCGCCGTGTTCCAGGAACCGCGCTTGATGCCGTGGAAACGTGCCTGGAAAAACGTAATCCTCGGCCTGCACATCCCGGATGCCAAGGCCCGCGCGGTGCAGGCCCTGACCGAAGTCGGGCTGGCCCATCGGCTGGAAGCCTACCCGGCGACCCTCTCTGGTGGCGAAGCCCAGCGGGTCGCGTTGGCCCGTGGCCTGGTGCGCGAACCCAAGCTGTTGCTGCTCGACGAACCGTTCGCTGCCCTTGATGCCCTGACCCGAATCAAGATGCATCGGCTGATCATCGAGTTGTGGCGCAAACACACGCCGGCGGTGCTGCTGGTGACCCACGATGTGGACGAAGCGATCCTGCTGGCCGACCGGGTCATCGTGCTGGCCAACGGCAAGATTGCCGAGCAATTGACCATCGATCTGCCCCGCGCCCGCGACACCGGGCAGGACGGTTTCCAGGCCATTCGCGCACGGTTGCTGAGCCTGTTGGGCGTCGAAGTGGAAACTGCGGCGGTGGTTGAGCGTCAGTCTGCGATCCGGCGGTTTGCCCATGCGTGATCGACGTTTATGGAAATCGGCGATGGTGTTGCTCTCAGGTGCAGCGCTGTTGCTCAGCGGCTGCGGTGACGCCATCGAGTCAAAAAACCAGGCCGACCTGTCCAGCGTCACGCTGATCCTCGGCGATCAAGCCAAGGGACTGCGCACGGTAGTCGAGGCGGCGAATGCGCTGGAGGGCATTCCGTACAAGGTCCAATGGGCCAACTTCCAGGGCGCCGCGCCGCTGTTCGAAGCGTTGCGTGCCGGGGCGGTGGATCTGGGGCCGGCGGGGGATACGCCGGTACTCGCGGCGGCCACCGGTGGCACGCCGTTGCGCATTGTCGCGGTACGGCGCAGTCAATCGCGAGGAATCGCCATTCTCGTCCCGCACGACTCACCGATTCACAGCGTCGCCGATCTGAAAGGTCGCAACGTGGTGGTGTCGTCGGCGCGGGGCAGCATTTCCCAATACCTGTTGATCCGCGCCTTGGCCAACGCAGGGGTCGATGAGAAAGACGTCAACGTCGGTTTCGTCCTGCCCACCGACGCCCTGGCGGCGTTCAACGCCGGCAAGATCGAAGCCTGGGCTACGTTCGGCATCTACCAGGCATTTGCTGAGCAGCAGGGCGCCCGGGTGCTGGTCAGCGGCGAGGGGATCAACACCGGGCTGACGTTTATCACCGCTTCCGATGAAGTGCTGACCGACACGCTCAAGCGCCAAGCGTTGAGCGATGTGTTGCAGCGTTTCGCCAAGGCCTTCGAATGGGCGCGGCAGAATCCCGATGAATACGCGCGGGTGTTCGCCAAGGTCAACGATGTGTCGCTGGAAGTCTCGCAGCGGCTGCGCAGCTGGGGTGATGAGTCGCTAATGCCGATCGAGGCGCGGGATGTACAGGCGTTGCAGCAGGTTGATGATTTGTTCGTGGAGAAGAAGATCTTTCCCCATCGCGTCGACGTGGAAAAGTTCACCGATGCGCAGGTGTTTTCCAGTCAGTAAGAATCTGCGCCAGCGTTAGATCGATTATTTCTTTCGGTTATTTATATAGGTTCGCATCGCATATCGATAACCGAGAGAAACGCGCTCCAGTTTGTATCTCATCTGCAATGAAAGCTGAATGTTCGCAGCAGCGGATAATCCCGTTCCACCCACCTGTTTAAAGTCGCTTGAGCATGCATTCCGGCTGTTTGATCGCCATCTTGCCGCGTGTTGGCCAATCCTTAGAATCCTCCCCATCAGCTTCGTCCACCTATCGAACCTTCGGGGAACACCACCATGATGAACGCCATGCAGATGCAAATGCCGATGAACGCCAACATGCCAATGATGCCGATGATGGGCATGCCGATGATGATGGCGACCATGAGCTGCGACATGATGGACGACGGCATGATGTGCAAGATGATGCCGGCCGCTGGCATGGACATGGCGATGTTCAAGAACAGCGCTGAAATGATGCAGATGATGATGAACTGCGGCATGCCGATGATGATGCATTGCGGCAACATGAGCATGATGTGCATGTCCCCGGCGGCCATGGCCATGCCAATGATGAACATGATGATGCCGATGCCGATGATGGGCATGCCGATGCCATCGATGAAGTGCGTGATGGAATGCACCCTGATGGACGACGGCATGATGTGCAAAATCATGCCGATGGCTGGCATGAACATGGACATGATGAAAAGCTGCTGCACCCTGATGATGAAAATGATGAACGACTGCAGCATGCCGATGATGATGAGCTGCAACGGCATGCCGTTGATGTGCTGCACCTGCTGATCCATCGCCATTGAAAAAGCCCGGCTAATGCGAATTAGCCGGGCTTTTTAATGTGCTTTTGCTTTTTGTAGGAGCCGTCAGTCCAGGCGTTCGGGGTAAGTCACGACCAGATACGCCACCGCCTCGCTGTCGGCGGGGTTGCGATAGCGGTGCGGCTGGTCGGCATAAAACAGAATCGAGTCGCCTGTGGAAAGCAGGTAACGTTCATCGTTGACGCTGATTTCCAGCACGCCTTGCGACACCACCAGGTTCTCCTGTACGCCGGGGCCATGGCCCTCGGAAATGTCCTCACCCAGTGGGCTCAAGCGCAGTTCGTAAAACTCCGATTGGCGCGCCACGTCGAACGGAAACAGCGCCCGGCTTACAAACGCGCCGCTGGCACTCACCAGCCGTTTGCTCTGGTTCGCCGACAACACCGCCACGCCTTCGAAAGCCCGATGCTCCAGAAACGCCGCCACCGAAACCTTCAAGCCCTTGGCGATTTTGCACAGCACTTTGATCGACGGCACGCTGCGTCCGGATTCGATCTGCGCCAGCATCGCCCGGCTCACACCGCACTGGCGGGCGAGGGCATCGAGGGACAGATGCCGCTTGCCGCGCAGGCGTTGCAGGTTCTGTGCGACGCGATCGCAGATCGGGTCTTCTTCCAGAGATTCCAGGTTATTCAAATCCAGCACGGGTTCATCGGCGCTCGCCAGAAAGCGCGAGGGTTGCTGCCCGTTCACGCGTGACGCGTCTCGGTGGCCAGTTGGGCTGCTTGCACCCACTGATAGGCCTGTAAGCCGGCGTTGCGTGCGTACATTTCCCACATGGCCCGTGCCCGTTGCTGAGCCTGTTTGCGTTTGCGGTAGCTGGCGAAGTCGATGAGGTTGTCAGTCGGATTCATGGGGCACTTCACTGTGTAATGAATGACGGGATGAGCTGACCATACGCGGATATTTTTATAACGATAAATACTGATTTTGTATTTATTAATTCGTTTTAGTTCTTTAGTGGTCTGCTTAAAGTGAGGCCATGGGAACTAGGGTTTCCAGATCTCGACGTCTTTGGCATCCACCGCTTTGGGCAACAAACCCTCGGCGAAAAATGCATCGGCGATTTTTTGCTGCTCGCCCAACTGATCGGCTTTCACCGGTTGCACCTGATAACTGCGATGGGCATTGGCGGTCTCGACGGTTTCCACATCCAGGTTGCCCCATAGCGGGCCCAGCACCTGTGCGGCGTCACGCGGGTTGTGCTTCACCCAGTCGCCCGCCTTGTGCAACTGCTCATAAACCAGCTTCAGGACTTGCGGGTGCTCTTTGGCGTAGGTGTTGCTGGTCAGGTAGTAGCGCTTGTAACTGGCCAGGCCGGTGCCGTCAGTTAGGGTGCGGGTCGGCAGTTGGCGTTGCACGCCGCTGAGGAAGGGTTCCCAGGTGACCCAGGCGTCGACCTTGTTGTTCTCGAAGGCCGCACGGCCATCGGCGGGTGACAGATAGGCCGGTTCGATATCGGAAAACTTCAACCCGGCCTTGTTCAGCGCAGCGATCAGTAAATAGTGCGAGCCTGCCGCTTTGGTCACCGCGACTTTCTTGCCTTTAAGATCCGCCAGTTGCTGCAACGGCGAGTCCTTGCGCACCACGATTGCCTGGGCTGAAGGTGAGGGTGCTTCCTCGGCGAAGTAGGTCAATTTGGCCTGCGCGGCCTGGGCGAAGATCGGCACGGTATCGGCCACGTCGGCGCTGATATCGACATTGCCGACATTCAACGCTTCCAGCAGCGGCAAGCCACTGGAGAACTCATGCCAGGTGACGTCAATGTTGTTCTGCGCGAGAGTCTTTTCCAGGGTGCCCTGGGTTTTCAGCAGGGTGATGAGGGTCGATGACTTCTGGTAGCCGATGCGCACGGTTTCCCGGGCCTGGGCCGTCAGCGTGAAGGACAAAGCCAGTGCGACAACCAGGCCGGCGAAGACAGCGTTCTTTATGGGTTTTGACATGATCAGCTCGACAGTTAGCGGAGGAGAAGGTGGCTATCTGTCATGAGCATAGGGTTCTAAGAATTATTCCTTAAATAATTTTTGGGTCTTAGCTTAGGGGGTTTGCATATGCGATATAGGAATATATAAATCGTTATTTATTCCTTTTGTTATCGCTTCCGCCGGTGCATTTTGAAGGCCTGCACCTCAGTGCGGTTTTGCCCCACCTCAGACAGGAAGCCTCAACATGACCATCAAAGCGATCAACGTTCGTAACCAGTTCAAAGGCGTTATCAAGGAAATCCTGGAAGGCGAAGTGGTCTCGGAAATCGACGTGCAAACCGCGTCCGGCATCGTCACATCGGTGATCACTACCCGTTCCGTGCGCGATCTGGAATTGAAGATTGGCAGTGAAGTGATTGCGTTCGTGAAGTCGACTGAAGTGTCGATTGCCAAGCTCTGATTTGGAGTCCGCGCAAAACACGCTTTTTGTCGCAGCTGCCGAAACACTGTTCGCTTGTAGCAGCTGCCGAGGCACGAGGCTGCGTTCGCTTGTAGCAGCTGTCGAGCTTGCGAGGCTGCGTTCGGCTGCGCAGCAGTCGTAAAATCAGGCGACGCGGTGTGTCAGGAAATCCGCATGCTCAGGTTTTACGACTGCTGTGCAGCCGAACGCAGCCTCGTGCCTCGGCAGCTGCTACAAGCGAACAGTGTTTCGGCAGCTGCTACAAGCGAACGCAGTGTTTCGGCAGCTGCTACAAGCGAACGCAGGCTTCGACAGCTGCTACAGATTGCGTACGGTTAGCGGGAAATCAGTCCGCGTTCAATCGCGTAGTTGAGCAACGCCGCCGGTTTGTCGATGTTGAGTTTGCGCCGAATGCTCAGCCGATGGGTTTCCACCGTGCGCACGCTGATATCCAGTTCGCGCGCCATTTCCTTGTTGTTCAGCCCCAACACCATCTTGCACAGCACCTCGCTCTCACGCGGGGTCAGTTCGTTGTCGGTCGGCCGGTCCGCCGCCAGTTTCTGCGCGATTTCCGCACTGTAGAACGTCCCGCCACTGGCAATCGCTTCAATCGCCGCGATGATTTCCCGAGATGGGGAGTTCTTCAGCACATAACCACTGGCGCCCGAGCGTACTGACTCGCTCACGTATTCATTGTTGTCGTACATGCTGAGGATCAGGATCTTGATCGACGGGTGTTCGCGGCGCAGCAACCGGGTCAGTTCCAGGCCGTTCATGTCCTTGAGACCAATATCCACCAACAGCAAATCGGGCTGGGTATCGCGGACCATTGCCACCGCGCTCGCACCGCTGTCCGCTTCACCGACGATGGCGAGGAAGTCCACCACCGCCAGCAAGGCACGAATGCCGTCGCGCACCAGGGAATGATCGTCGACCAGGGCGACACGGATCGGGAAGGGCAGGCTCATCAAGTCATTTCTCTTATTGTGTTGGCCGTCTCGCTCAGGGGCAGCAGCACATTCAGCTCACTGCGCCCCGGCGTCGAATGCAGGTCGAGTCGGCCACCAAAGTGCTCGACCCGTTCACGGATATTGCGCAAGCCGATACCGGCATTAAGGCGGTCAACCCGATTGACGTTAAAACCGATGCCGTCATCGACCACGATCAATCGCAAGGCCTGCGGCGAACCCTGCAGTGTGATCGACACTGTGCTGGCCTGGGCATGTCGTTCGATGTTGGTCAGCCCCTCCTGGGCGATGCGGAATACGGCGACGGCGGCACCGTCCACCAGATCGCAGTCGATCAGGTCGCTTTGATAATTGACCTGCAAACCACTGCGCTGCTGGAACTCGGCGGCCAGTTGCCCGATGGCGGCGGGCAGGCCCAGGGTGTCGAGCAGCGATGAACGCAAGTCATGGGAAATGCTCCGCACCTCGCCGATGGCACTTCCGAGGCGCTCGGTGGCTTCGCGCAAAATGTTCAAACCGTTGTCCCGACCGGCCTCGATCAAATGACTGGCCAACTCAAATTGAAACTTGATCGACACCAGTAACTGGCTGATGCCGTCATGCAATTCTCGGGAAACCCGTGAGCGTTCCTCTTCCTGCAAGCTGACGATGCGTTGGTTGAGGCGCTGCAGTTTTTTGTCGGCCAGGCGATGCTCGCTGACGTTCAGGGTCATGCCGCTGATAAACACCAGCAGCACGGCAATCAGCGCCACCGCCGCAATCGCCAGCATGGTGCCGTGGATGCCATGGGCGACTTCGTCCCGGGCTTGTTGGGTGGCCTGTTCGACGTCTTCGAGGTAGATGCCGGTGCCGAGCATCCAGCCCCAGCGATCCAGCATCACCACGTAGGCGAGTTTGTCGGTGACCGCGCCGGTCGAGGGTTTTTTCCAGGCGTAGCGTTGGAACCCGGCGCCGGATTCGGCGCTTTTCAGCAAGGCCTGGATCACCGGCAAGCCGTGGGGGTCGGTCATGTCCCAGAGGTATTTGCCGACCAGTTCGGATTGCCGCGCGTGCATCAGGCTGCGGCCCTGGCGGTCGTAGACGAAGAAGTAGCCATCGACGCCGAAACTGAGTTTTCGCAGTTCTTCGAGCACCCGCTGCTGCGCCACCGCATCGCCGTGGCCATCGTCATACAGTGGCTCGATCAGGCTCTTGGCCATTTCCACGTAGTTTTTCAGCTCGGCGCGTTTGCTGGCGAGAATGCTGTCTTCGATCAACTGCGCCTGCTGCTCGCCCAGTTGTCGGTTCTGGAAAATCACCAAGGCGCAAATCACTGCAATCGCCAGGATCAGCGGCAGGATGCCCAGGGCAACGATTTTGTGTTTGAGCTGCATATCTACTCCTGTCCAGACCGGGCGACGGTGCGGCAGGGCCGTTGGCGGGTGGCGTGGTGGGGGCATGATAGGCCAAAAAGACCTGCACTTCGCCAGCGCAAAGTGCCGTCGGACTAATGGATAGAGCCGGTCTGCGTAGTACTACGTAGAAGGGCCTTACGTAGTACTGCGGATTCCGCTGCTGGCGACATGCGCGGATATTAGGCGGGCTCGCATAACGGGCACCATTATAAAAATTATCGCCGCGGCCTATCGGACTGCCGGCAGGAGACACGCAATGACCCGTCTGGTTAAACACCTCGCCTGGTTTGTCGTGGCTGTCATTGGAGCGATTGCGCTGAGTGTCGTGGCCCTGCGCCGCGGCGAAGCGATCAACGCCCTCTGGATTGTCGTCGCCGCCACCGCCATTTACCTTGTTGCCTACCGCTATTACAGCCTGTTCATCGCCAACAGGGTGATGCAGCTCGATCCCAATCGGGCCACTCCCGCCGTACTCAATAACGATGGTCTGGACTATGTGCCGACCAACAAACACATCCTCTTCGGTCACCACTTCGCGGCAATTGCTGGCGCGGGGCCTCTGGTCGGTCCGGTGTTGGCGGCGCAGATGGGCTACCTGCCCGGCACGCTGTGGCTGATTGCCGGTGTGGTCTTTGCCGGTGCGGTTCAGGACTTCATGGTCCTGTTCATGTCCACCCGCCGCAACGGTCGCTCCCTGGGCGACATGGTCCGTGAAGAAATGGGCCGCATCCCCGGCACCATCGCGCTGTTCGGCTGCTTCCTGATCATGATCATCATCCTTGCGGTGCTGGCGCTGATCGTGGTCAAGGCCCTGGCCGATAGCCCGTGGGGCATGTTCACCGTGATGGCGACCATCCCGATCGCGATGTTCATGGGCGTGTACATGCGCTACATCCGCCCGGGTCGCATCGGCGAAATCTCGGTGATCGGTGTGGCGTTGCTGCTCGGTTCGATTTTCGTCGGCGGGCAGATTGCCGCTGATCCAGCCTGGGCCAAGGTCTTCAGCTTCACCGGTGTGCAAATCACCTGGATGTTGATCGGCTACGGCTTTGTCGCGGCGGTATTGCCGGTGTGGCTGATCCTGGCACCGCGCGACTACCTCTCCACCTTCCTGAAAATCGGCACCATCCTCGCGTTGGCGGTCGGCATCCTGGTCACCATGCCGGAGCTGAAAATGCCGGCGCTGACCCAATTCATCGACGGCACCGGCCCGGTGTGGAAGGGCGGGTTGTTCCCGTTCCTGTTCATCACCATCGCCTGTGGCGCGGTCTCGGGTTTCCATGCGCTGATCGCCTCCGGCACCACGCCGAAACTGCTCGCCAGTGAAGGCCATGCCCGTTACATCGGTTACGGCGGCATGTTGATGGAATCCTTCGTCGCCATCATGGCCATGGTTGCCGCTTCGGTGATCGAGCCGGGCGTGTACTTCGCCATGAACAGCCCGGCCGCGGTGGTCGGTGGTGATGTGATTCAAGTGGCACAAACCGTCAGCAGCTGGGGTTTTGCGATTACTCCGGAAGCGCTGCAAGCAGTGGCCAAGGACATCGGGGAAACCACCGTGCTGGCCCGCGCTGGCGGCGCCCCGACCCTGGCAGTCGGCATCGCACAGATCCTGCACAGCGTGTTGCCGGGTGAAAACACCATGGCGTTCTGGTACCACTTCGCGATCCTGTTTGAAGCGCTGTTTATCCTGACCGCCGTCGATGCCGGTACCCGTGCCGGACGCTTCATGCTTCAGGATCTGCTCGGCTCCTTCGTCCCGGCGCTCAAACGCACCGAGTCCTGGACCGCCAACCTGATCGCCACCGCCGGCTGCGTGGCGATGTGGGGTTACTTGCTGTACCAAGGCGTGATCGATCCACTCGGCGGCATCAACACCTTGTGGCCGCTGTTCGGCATCTCCAACCAGATGCTTGCCGGCATCGCGCTGATGCTCGCCACGGTTGTGCTGATCAAAATGAAACGCCAACGCTACATCTGGGTGACCTTGTTGCCGGCCGCGTGGTTGCTGATTTGCACCACCACCGCTGGCTTCATCAAGCTGTTCGACGCCAACCCGGCGATCGGCTTCCTGGCCCTGGCGAAAAAATACAGCGACGCCTTGGCCAACGGCCAGATCCTTGCGCCGGCCAAAGACATCAACCAGATGCAGCACGTGATCTACAACGCCTACACCAACGCAACGCTGACCGCGCTGTTCCTGTTCGTGGTGTTCAGCATCCTGTTCTATGCGCTCAAGGTCGGTATTGCGGCTTGGGGTACAAAAGAGCGTACGGATAAAGAATCGCCGTTCCAGGCTGTGCCGGACGCTTGATCGAGGATTGCCCACATGTTCAATGACCTGAGTCGCCTCGGTAAATACCTCGGTCAGGCCGCACGCCTGATGGTCGGCATGCCCGACTACGACAACTACGTCGAGCATATGCAAACCAAGCACCCGGACAAACCGCTGATGAGCTATGAGATGTTCTTCCGGGAACGTCAGGAAGCGCGTTACGGGAGCAAGGCTGGGCCGAAGTGTTGTTAATCAACGCGATGTTGCAGGCCTGACACTGACCTTGTGGCGAGGGAGCTTGCTCCCGCTGGGTCGCGAAGCGGCCCCCTCACCCAAAAGAGGAGGGGACTGCTGCGCAGTCCAGCGGGAGCAAGCTCCCTCGCCACAGGTTTTTTATCGTTCGTTCGATCCTCGTTCTGATCAGTGGCCTTGATTGCTCTTGATCAATTCATAAGCCCGCCGCACCAACGGATTCACCGTATTCGGCCGAATCCACAAGTGATACGTCACATCCGGCAATCGCGGCAACCCATCGTTTTCCCCCAATACCCGCATATCCGGCCCGAGCATTTCCATGCTTCTTGGGGTCACGCCCAACCCTGCGCGCGTCGCAGCTTTGATCCCGATCAGGTTCGACGCCAGGTACGCCTGGCGCCAGGGAATGTTCGCCCGCTCCAGCGCCTCCAACGCATAACGCCGATAGATGCTTGGCTCATCCACCAGAATCAGCGGCAACGGTTCGTTGGGGTTGTGAATGTACTGCGCCGAACAAATCCACCACACCGGCGAAGTACGCAAGGCGAAGCCTTCGAGGGATGGGTCGGCGCGGGTGGAAATCACCATATCGACCTTGCCCCGGTGCAAGTCGTCCATCAAAAACGGACTGCGCCCGACGTCGATCTCCAGGCGTAAACGCGGCGCCGAGCGGGCGATGTGGCTCAGCATCGGCGGCAGGATGGTGTCAGCAATGTCGTGGGGCGAACCAATGCGCAACACGCCGCTCAAGCTGCTTTCACGTAGGGAGTTGAGCGCGTCATCGTTGAGCGAAAGCATCTGCCGGGCATGGCGTAGCAACTGCTGACCCGCTTCCGTGAGCTGCTTTTGCCGCCCACGCTTCTCGAACAGACTTACGCCCACCTGTTGCTCCAGGCGTTGCATGTGCTGGGTCACCGACGACTGCGTGCGGGCCAATTGCGCGCCGGCTTCGGCAAAGCTGTGGTGATCGACCACGGCAATGAAGGTGCGCAGTAATTCGAGATCGAGGGTCGACATGGGGGCTGCTTTTTATATCAAGGGTAGGAAGCTAAACATTACATATTTTTATGTGTTGCTTGCCATGGATTTTATTCGGTGACAGTGAGAGGCAACAAATTCGGGGTTATAAGCTTTTTTCACAGATGGGAAACACGGCAAGTTATAACGATATTAGATATTTGTATTTCCGTTACCTCAGCGCTGTACCCAGGATGCCCACTCATCAGGTCGGGGTACGCCGATCATCCATGAGGGGAAATCCATGTTGTTCGAGCGCTCACCCGTAAAACGATTGTTGCCTGTAATGCTGGGCGCCTTGATCTCCTTGTCCGGCATCAGTGCCGCGCAGGCCGATGCCACCCTCGACAAGATCGAGCAACGGCATGTGTTGGTGGTCGGCGTGCTGCTGTCCGGCGGACCCTTTGGCGGGATCGATCCCACCAGCCAGAAACCTCGGGGCTTGAACGTCGACCTTGCTAACGAGCTGGGCCGACAACTCGGCGCCGAGGTGCAACTGGTGCCGGTACTGCCCGCCAACCGCGTGCAGTTCCTGCAACAGGGCAAAGTCGATTTGCTGATCGCCAACATGGAATGGACCACCGAGCGCGGCGAGATCCTCGGCTTCGTGCCAACGCCGTTCTACCGCGTCGGTGGCACTGCTGCGGTGCTCAAGGACAGCAAGATCACCCGGTGGGAAGATTTGAAGAATCAACCGGTCTGCACCTCCCAGGGCAGCAGCTACGTCAAGCCGCTGACCGAGTTGGGCGCCGAGATCAAGGCGTTCAAGAGCTCGTCGGAATCCTTGCTGGCCCTGCGCGGCAACAACTGCGTCGCCGCCGTGCACGATGCGACGCTGATCAACCCATTGATTGCCGACACCGCCGAATGGCAGGGCTATCGCGCCATCGAGCCGGAACTCAATCCGGCGCCGTCGGTGATCTGGACCCGTCGTGGCGAAAACGACACCCAGGCCAGACTCGACCCGATCATCAAGGCGCTGCACCGCAGCGGCTGGTTGATCGAAGCCCAGACCCGCAACCACATCACCCCGGCGTCCCCGGCGCTGGTCGAGTTGCAGAAGCAATTCCAGGCCAATGGCGCCTGAGCCCGGCACCTCATCGTTTTCCACCGACCGTCGCCCAAGGTAGCCGTGCATGAAGCCACTTTTTTCCGCTAGAACCCTGACCACCCTGTGCCTGGCCGGGTGCGCTGCGCTGGTCGCCAGCCTGGCCCAGGCCGACGCCACGCTGGACAAGATCGAGCAACGCCACGCCATCAGCGTCGGGGTAATTCTCAGTGGCCCGCCATTCGGCACCCTCGACCCGAAGACCGGCGAACACCTGGGCTACAACGTTGAGTTGGCCAAGGGCATCGGCAAGGCACTCGGGGTCGAAACCAAAACGGTTTCCGTCCTCGCACCGAACCGCGTGCAGTTCCTGCAACAGGGCAAGGTCGACATCCTGATCGCCAACATGCAGTTCACCGAAGAACGCGCCGAGATCCTCGACTACGTGCCGACGCCGTACGAAGAAGTCGGCGGCGCCGCGCTGATTCGCAAAGGTGCGGGTATCAGCCAGTGGGCCGATTTGAAAGGCAAACCGGTGTGCGTGTCCCAGGGCAGCAACTTCATCAAGCCGTTGCAGGAAACTTACGGCGCCGAGATCAAGGCCTTCCGCAGTCAGTCGGAATCGTTGTTGTCATTGCGCGGCAATGGTTGCTTGGCGGCGGTGCATGTCAGCCCGACCATGCATGCGTTGTTGAGCGAGGCCGAGTGGGCAGGTTATGAAATCCCGCTACCGGGGGATCTGATCCCGTCGAACTCGGTGATCTGGATTCGCAAGGGCGAGCACGATACCCAGGCCAAACTCGATGCCATCGTCCGCGATTGGCACCGCAGCGGTTGGCTGATTGCCTTGGGCGAACGCACCGGCATGGCACCGTCCCAGGCCTTGCGTGACTTGCATGAGCAATATCGCAACGCTGCGCCATTGGCGGTTCAGCCATGAGCCAAGGTTTGTTCGAGACCTTGCAGCAATTGCTCGGTGCCAACCATGTGCAGAGCAACGAAGACGCCGCGTCGTACCTGACGGATAAACAGGGCCGCTACGTGGGGCAAGTGATCGCCGCCGTGCACCCGGCCAACACCGACGAAGTGGCGGCGGTGGTCCGCGCCTGCGTGGCCAATGACACGCCGGTGGTGGTGCAGGGTGGCAACACCGGTCTGATGGGCGGCGCGACCCCGGACGCCAGTGGCCGCGCCGTGTTGCTGTTGCTTGATCGCCTGAACCGCGTGCGCAACGTCGATACGGATAACGACACCCTGACCGTCGAGGCTGGCTGCATTCTGCAAACGGTGCAGGACGTGGCGCGTGACGCCGGACGCCTGTTTCCGTTGAGCCTTGGCGCCGAAGGCAGCTGCACGATTGGCGGCAACCTCGGCACCAACGCCGGCGGCACCGCAGTGCTGCGTTATGGCAATACCCGAGAACTGACCCTGGGTCTGGAAGTGGTCACCGCCCAAGGCGAAATCTGGAATGGCCTGCGTGGTTTGCGCAAGGACAACACCGGCTACGACTTGCGCGATTTGTTTATCGGCAGCGAAGGCACCCTCGGCATTATCACAGCCGCGACCCTGAAACTGTTCCCGCTGCCCAAGGCCCAGGCCACGGCGCTGTTGGCGTTCGACTCGTTGGCGCAGGCCGTGCAATTCCTCTCCCATGCGCGCGCCGGTTTTGGCGCCAGCCTCACCGCGTTCGAATTGCTCAGCGCCGATTGCCTGGCGTTGCTGCGCGAGCAATTCCCCCAAGGCCCGCAACCGTTTCTCGGCGCCGTGCAGCCGTGGTTTGCGCTGCTGGAACTCTCCGACAACCACAGCGAAAGCCATGCCCGGGAAGCCTTCGAAACGGTGCTCGGCGAAGCCTTCGAACAGGACTTGCTGGCTAACGCGTTGATCGCCGAAAGCCTGGCCCAGAGCGAGGGCCTGTGGCTGTTGCGGGAAAACATGAGCGAGGCGCAGAAGCGCGCCGGTCGCAATATGAAGCACGACATCGCGGTGCCGATTTCCCAGGTCGTCGCCTTCGTTGCCCACACCGATGCACTGCTGCAACAACACTTTCCCTGCGTGCGGAATTTCACCTTCGGCCATTTGGGCGACGGCAACCTGCATTACAACGTCGCGCATCCGCTGGACTCGACCGTTGAGGCGCACATGTCCCATTACGCGGCACTCAGCCTGTTGGTGCACGACAGCGCCCATGCCCACGGTGGCTCGATCAGCGCCGAACACGGGATCGGCCAGCGCAAGGTCGGTTTGCTGGATCGCTACAAAAGCCCGGTGGAGCTGGACCTGATGCGCCGCATCAAGCACGCGCTGGACCCGAAAAACCTGCTCAATCCGGGCAAGGTCGTGGAGGTGGTTACGCCATGAACCTTCGTCTATCCAAATGCGTGCAGCGCGTGTCGCTGTCGGCCAATGCCGCCGCCAAATCCCAGGCCACGGCGTTGCGTGAGTTGGGTCGCGACATCCTCGACCTGACCACCGGCGAGCCGGATTTCGATACCCCGGAGCACATCAAGCAAGCCGCCTATGCAGCCATCGCCGCCGGCGCCACCAAGTACACGCCAACGCCCGGCGTGAAAGCGCTGAGACTTGCCGTACAACGCAAACTCCAACGCGAGAACCAACTGGAGTACCCGCTGGAATCCATCGTGATTGCCAACGGTGCCAAACAGATCATCTTCAACGCCTTCGCTGCGACGCTCGATGACGGCGACGAAGTGCTGGTGCCGATGCCGTACTGGCCGTCGTTCCCGGACAGCGTGCGTTTCAATGGCGGTGAACCGGTGTTTATCGAGTGTGGATTGGAACAGGGCTGCAAGCTGACGCCACAACAACTTGAGCAACACATTGGCGAGCGTACCCGCTGGCTGATTCTCAACGGCCCCGGCAACCCGAGCGGCGCGGTGTACAGCGCCGCCGAGTTGCAGGCGCTGGCTGAAGTACTGCGACGTCATCCGCAGGTGCTGATTTTGCTGGATGAGCTTTACGAACATATTCGATTCGACGGCCAACCACCGCAGAGCCTGCTTAACGTCGCGCCAGATTTGCAGCCGCGTTGCCTGTTGGTGGGCGGTGTCTCCAAGACGTATGCCATGACCGGGTGGCGCATCGGTTTCGGTGCCGGGCCCAAAACGCTGACCACTGCAATGGCAGTCGTGCAGTCGCAATCGACTTCGGGCGCGTCCTCGGTCGGACAAGCCGCGGCGCTGGCAGCCTTTGACGGTGGACTGGATTTCTTGCCGGAGCAGGTGGCGGCCTATCAGCAACGGCGAGACCTGCTGGTGAAAACCTTGAGTGAAGTGGACGGTCTGGAAGTGCTCGAACCCCAGGGCGGCTTCTTCGTGTTCGTCCGCTGCGAAGGCTTGTTGGGGCGCCATCGCCCGAATGGTGAACGACTGAACAACGACGCCGATGTCGTCGCGTACTTGCTCGAGGAGGGCGTCGCCGGCGTAGCGGGCAGCGCTTACGGTTTGTCGCCGTGGTTCCGCCTGTCCATCGCCACTGCGACCGACAGCGTTGCCGAAGCCGGACGCCGCATCGCCCACGCCTGCGGCCAATTGCGGGGCGCAGCATGAGTCATCTGTTGGAGCTGTTCGTCCACTGGACCGCCGGGCTCGGTCTCAATTACAACTTCCTGCTGGACGCCTATCAACGCGGCACCCTGGAACAAGGCGCGTTGACCACCGCGCTGCTGTGCCTGTTCACCATCGTCGGCAGTCTGCTGGCGGGTGTTGGCCTGGCGGCGATGCTGACCTCGGGCAAACCCTGGCTGGCCAGACCGGCGCGGGTCCTCATTGAAGTCACCCGCAACACGCCGACCCTGGTGCAGCTGTATTGCGCGTTCCTGGTGTTGAACATGTTGCTGACCCAAGCGGTCGGCACGGCGAACCCGCTGACACCGTTCGCCTGGGTGGTGATTGTGATCTCGCTGCACAAGGGCGCATTCCACGCCGAAGCCTTGCGCGCCGGTATCGAAGCGGTGCCGGCGGTGACGATGGAAGCCGCCAGTTCCCTGGCCTTCAGCAGCCGCCAGTTGCTATGGAATGTGCAATTGCCCCTGGCCCTGCGTTTTGCCTTGCCGTCGCTGATCAACAACCTCATCGACCTGGTGAAGATGACCGCCGTCGCTTCGGCGATTGCCGTCGGCGACATCACCTACGCGGCGATCATGATCTGGACTCAGAGCGATAACGTGCTGGAGCTGATGATCCTGATCCTGAGCTTTTTCGGCCTGCTGAGTTTTATCGTCAACTGTGTGGGGCGTCTGCTTGAAGCGCGCCTGAGGATGCCCGGCTATGGCCATTGAATCGTCCGTCAGCGCACCGCTGGCCTGGCCGCGGCGGCATGTTGGCAAACTGTTGCTGGCGGCTGGCGTCGTGTTATTTCTCTTTTACTTCGCCCCGCAGAGCCCGGTGTTCACGGCTTTGTTGCAATGGTCACCGGCCCTGGCCGTGGGTTTTGGCCAGAACATTCTGATCAGCCTGGTGGCGATCGGTTTGGGCTCGGTCCTCGGCTTGCTGGTGGGCGCTCTGGCGGTGTCGCCGCTGCGGTTGTTGCGCCTGCCGGCACAGATTTGGGTGCAGATTTTCCGTAACGCGCCGTGGTTGGTGCTGATCTATTTCACCACCTACGTGTTCCCGTTCGAGATCAAGCTCGGCAGCAGCTATGTCTCGTTCCCGGACTGGGTAAAAGTCACCATCGGCCTGGCCTTGCCGGCGAGTGCCAACGTTGCGGAAATCTTCCGTGGCGCCATCGGCTCGATCCCCAGCACCCAATGGGAAGCGGCGCGTTCCCTGGCCTTCACCCGTGGGCAGATCTTTCGCTCGATCATCCTGCCGCAGTGCTTTAAACGCATGTTGCCGCCGTGGATGAACCTCTACGCAGTGATCACCATGGGCACCGCGCTGGCCTCGCTGGTGGGCGTGCATGACGTGATCGACACCGCGCAGATCGCCAGCAACACCGTGAACCTGACCGGTTTTACCGTGGTGATTTACCTGAGTCTGCTGGTGCTGTTCTTTGCCTATTGCTACCCGATTTCCCGACTGACCCAACGCCTGGAGCGACGTTATGCCTTCTATTGAAACCGTCGCCGAGCCCCTGGTCAGCCTGCGCGATTTGCACCTGTCGTTCGGCGCCAACCCGGTGCTCAAGGGCATCGATCTCGACGTTCATCGCGGCCAGGCCGTGTCGATCATCGGCCCGTCCGGCTCCGGCAAATCGACCATCCTGCGCTGCATCACCGGCCTGTTGCAGCCCCAGCGCGGCAGCATCCGCGTCGGCGCCACCGAAGTGCACAGCCTGGCCAAGGAAACCCAGCGCATCGAGTTGCGTAAACGCGTGGGCTTTGTGTTCCAGCAGTACAACCTGTTCCCGCATTTGTCGGTGCTGGAAAACCTGGTGATCGCCCCGCGCAAGGTCTTGGGCCGCAGCCGCATCGACGCCGAGAAAGACGCCCGGGCCTTGCTGGCCAAAGTGCGCATGGAACACAAGGCCGATGCCTATCCGGGGCAGTTGTCCGGGGGCCAGCAGCAGCGGGTGGCGATTGCCCGTGCCCTGGCCATGCGCCCGGAACTGATCCTGTTCGACGAAGTGACCTCGGCTCTCGATCCGGAAACCGTCGGTGAAGTGCTGACGGTGATTCGCGAGCTGACGGAGGAGGGCATGACCTGCGTGCTGGTGACCCACGAAATGCGCTTTGCCGAAGAAATCAGCGACATCGTCTACTTCACCGAAAACGGCGTGATCGTCGAACACGGCAGCGCCGCGCAAATCTTCCAGCACCCCACCAGCGAACGCACCCAGGAATTCCTGCGTCATGCCTTGGGTGATCCGGGCCGTCGCCCGGCAAATGCCAATGATCCGTACCTGTTGACCAACCTGAGCCGCTACAGCCTGTCCGTGTAACACCGAGGAGCTAATTCATGAGTACCGATAACCGTGCCGTCGTCATCGAGGATTTCCTCAAGAAAATCCGCGTCATTAATCAACGGGGCGTTGACCGCGCCGCGCTGGTGGAAATCGTAGCCTTGCTCGAAACCCTGGCCGAGCGCCGCGACCTGTTCAACTTCGACGCGTTTCCGGCGCCTGTGCCGGGGCAGGGCAGCACCGCATTCCGCTATCGCCTCAACGACGATGGCGACACGCCGACGCTGTACCTGAACTCGTTGTTGCCGGGCAAAAGCACCATCGCGCACAACCACGAGACCTGGGCGATCATCAGCGCCGTCGAGGGCCAGGAAATCAACTACGTCTACGGCCGTAGTGACGAAGGTCGCGAGCCTGGGTTCACGACTTTGCACCTGGAAAAAGAAGTGATCGTGCAACCCGGCACGTCGATCTCGTTCCTCGGCGAAGACCTGCATGGGATTCGGGTGGAGGGCGAACAGGCGACCCTGCATTTCCACCTCTATGGCTTGCCGCTGGAATCCCTTAACGGTCGCTACGGTGTGGAAGCCGACGGGCGAATCCTCAATTACAACGCCTCGCAAATGGCGCCGTCGATCAAGGCCTACGCATGATCGACTTGTACTACTGGCCCACCGGCAACGGGCTGAAGATCGGCATCCTGCTCGAAGAACTCGGGCAGGACTACCGCGTGCTGCCGGTCAACATTCGCACGGGTGAGCAGAAAGAAGCGGCGTTCCAGCGCATCAGCGCCAATGGACGGATTCCGGCGATTGTCGATCATGCGCCCGAAGGTCTGGATCAGCCGCTGAGCCTGTTCGAATCCGGTGCGATCCTTAATTACCTGGCCGACAAGGCCGGGCGTTTTCTGCCGCCATCCGGTACGGCGGAACGACAAAAGGTTCAGGAATGGCTGTTCTGGCAGGTCGGGCATGTGACGCCGTACCTGAGCCAGTTGCAGCTGTTCAAGGAGAAGGCGCCGGAACCGATTCCGTTTGCCCTCGACCTGCTGAATACCGAGGCGACGCGGTTGTATCGAGTGCTGGAAACGCGTTTGGCCGAAATGCCGTATGTCGCGGGCGAGTATTCCATCGCCGACATGGCGATCTTCCCGTGGATTCAGCCGCTGCGACAGGGCCAGGACTTGGCGGATTACCCGCATATCCATGCCTGGCGCGAACGTCTCAAGGCCCGGCCGGCGATTCAGCGCGCCTATGCCAAGGGCCGCGACATCGCCGCGAATGAGCGCTCCCTCGCACTTCAATAACTCTATTTTCCAAGCGGGACTCCCATGAGCCAGACCGTAACTCCAGGGCAATTGCAGCAGTGGCTGTTCGACGGGCAGGAAATCGCCCTGTTTGACGTGCGTGAGCATGGCCAATATGGCGAAGCCCATCTGTTTTTCGGGGTGAATCTGCCCTATAGCCGCCTGGAGCTGGAGGTGCGGCGGCTGGCGCCGAATCCGCAGGTACGGCTGGTGATTTATGACCAGGACGGCGGCGACGTTGCGGCGCGCGCCGCCCGGCGTTTGCAGGCGCTGGGCTATGGCCGCGTGCACATTCTCGATGGCGGTGCCGAGGGTTGGCAGGCGGCGGGTTTTCAGCTGTTTGCCGGGGTGCATGTGCCGTCCAAGGCCTTTGGCGAGTTGGTGGAAGAGGCCAGCCATACGCCGCATGTCACCGCCAGGCAGTTGGCCGAATGGCAAGCCCGGGGCGAACCGTTGGTGGTGCTCGACGGTCGGCCATTCGATGAATACCGCAAGATGACCATTCCCGGTTCGGTGTGCTGCCCGAATGGCGAGCTGGGTTATCGCGTCCACGACCTGGTACAGGACGACAGCACGCCGATCGTGGTCAATTGCGCCGGCCGCACCCGCAGCATTATCGGCGCGCAGACGCTGATCAACCTGGGGCTGAAGAACCCGGTCTATGCCTTGGAGAACGGCACCCAGGGTTGGTATCTGGAGGATTTTCAGCTGGAGCATGGCAGCACGCGGCGCTATGCCGATGAGGTGTCAAGCGATGCCTTGCCGGGGCAGCGCTTGGCTGCCGCGCAACTGGCGGAGAAGGCTGGGGTGAAAACCGTCGGGACTGCTCAAGTAGAAGCGTGGGCGTTGGATAATGGGCGCAGCCTGTTCCTGTGCGACGTGCGTACCGCCGAGGAGTTTGCCGCCGGCAGTCTGTCGGGCGCGCAACACACGCCGGGCGGGCAGTTGATTCAATCCACCGATTTGTACATCGGCGTGCGCCGGGCGCGGTTGGTGTTGGTCGATAGCGATGGCGTGCGCGCACCGATTGTCGCCAGTTGGCTGCGGCAGTTGGGGCATGAGGCTTATGTGCTTGAGGGTGGCGTCGGCAGTTCTTTGGCGTTGCCGGTACTTGAAGCCGCTTCGCCTGAACCATTGCCATTGATCTCGGCGCAGGCCTTGGCCGATGCATTGAAGGATGACGCGGTCGCGCTGATCGATCTGCGCCCGAGCATGGTTTATCGCAAAGGTCATATCGGCGGGGCGCGCTGGTCGATCCGCTCGTTGCTGGCGGCTGATGTGGCCGGGGAGCAACGGCCGTTGGTGTTGCTGGCGGATGACCCAAGGCTGGCGGCTTTCGCGGCGCTGGAGTTGCCCGAGCATCAGCGCCAGCAAACCCGGTTCGCTTCGAGTGCACCCGGTTTTTCCCTGCAAGAGGACGTCAACACACCGCCTGACGAGCAGTGCATCGATTTCCTGTTCTTCACCCACGACCGCCACAGCGGCAACAAAGACGCGGCGCGGCAGTACCTGGCCTGGGAAATCGGCCTGCTGGCGCAGATGAGCGCAGAGGAAATCGCCAGTCTCAAACCGCTGAAAGCTTCCTATGGTGATCGGGTTCGCACTCGACTGGTCCATTCGGCGCGCACCGAAAAGGGCAACGGCGGTCGCGCGGTCAACGTCCCGGTCACGCGCTTGAGCACGGTGCTGTTCGACAGCCTCGCGCAAATGCGCGACGCCCGTTCCCGACGCGACCATGAGCGCGTCCTGAGCTATGGCGCCCGGGGCAATCCGACGGCGTTTGCCCTGGAGGACCTGGTCACGGAGCTTGAGGGCGGCTACCGAACTCGCTTGTTCGGCACCGGCCTGGCAGCGGTCGCGCAAACCTTCCTCGCTTACCTGCGCCCCGGCGATCATGTGCTGATCACCGACGCCGTGTACTCGCCCGTGCGGCGCCTGGCCCGGGAGTTTCTGCAGCCGTTCGGGATCGACGTCAGCTCCTTCGCCCCCGACGCCAGCGACTTGCCTGCAAAGCTGCGAGCCAATACCAGAATGGTCTACACCGAAGTGCCCGGTTCCTTGCTCTACGAACTCTGCGACCTGCCGGCCCTGGCCGCACTGTGCAAGCCGCGGGGCATCCTGTTGGCCGTGGACAACACCTGGGGCTCGGGTTACCTGTATCGACCGCTGACCCTCGGCGCCGACATCTCGATCATGGCGCTGACCAAATACCTGTGCGGCCACAGTGACGTGGTCATGGGCAGCGTCTGCACCCGCGAAGATGTCTGGCAACCGCTGGCGGCGATGAGCGACACCTTCGGCAGCGCCGTCAGCCCCGACGACGCTTACCTGGTGCTGCGCGGCGCCCGAACCCTCGCACCACGCCTGGAAGTCCACGAACGCCAGGCGCTGGAAATCGCCCATTGGTTGCAGGCTCAGCCGCAAGTGAAGCGAGTGTTCCATCCAGCACTGCCCGAGCACCCCGGCCACGCCTTGTGGCAGCGGGACTTCAAGGGCAGTAACGGTTTGCTCTCGTTTGAGTTGCGCGACGTTGACGCGGGTTACATCGAGCGCTTCATCGACGCGCTGCAGTTATTTGGCCTGGGCGCGTCTTGGGGTGGCTATGAAAGCCTGGTCACGGTCGCTGAGCTCAACGAGCGCGATAGCGAGCAGGATCGCGCGCTCAATCCGGTGCTGCGATTGCACATCGGGCTGGAGGATGTCGAGGCGTTAATCGAGGATCTGCACCGGGGATTCGCTGCGGCGGGGTGAACCCGGGGTCGAGGCAGCGAATCGGTGAGGCGCGGCAGTTACCAGAGTTTGTCGCCTTTCGCCGGATCCGCGTTGCGCCGATCCGGGCCATCGGGGTTGCCGAGGTTCACAAGCCTTCTTTCCAGCAGAACATTCTGAAGCGCCTGTCGTTCCTTCGGGTCCAACTGATGCTCGCGCTCCTTGAGCTCAAGCAGGATAGGGCTGGACCAGGCGCGACAGGTTTGCTCGTCAATTCGAACGGATGCCATCTATCTCTCCTTAGATAAAGCGTGCGCGATGAAGCGGGCGCTGTTCGATGAGGTAGAAACACTAGTCGAGGAAAGGGGTTATCGCCAGCCATCGGTCCGGCTGTTTCCTGGCCATGATCTGAAAGCACTGTCCTACTAGCCAAAAGCCACGTAACTTAACGCGCAAAATAATTAGACATTCAAGGATGAGGCGCGTGGGAGCTTTTCGACTGCTGCTGGCGGTGCTGGTGGCGATTTCAAATATGGGCGTGACGTTTGCGGGGCTCAATCCCGGCGTTGTCGCGGTGGTTTCCTTTCTGATCATCAGCGGCTACGTGATGACGTCCCTGATCGAGAGGAATTACAACAGTCCTGGGCAGTTTCCGTTGTTCTACGTGGATCGACTGTTGCGGCTTTACCCGCAGTTTCTGCTCTATTTCATCGCCTCCTGCGTGGTGATTTATTTTCTGTTACCCGGTACGCCGCCTGCGGCAGCGCTGACCGTCAAGAACATCGCCCTGAGCCTGACGATTGTTCCGCTGGATTTGTACATGTACGGCTTCACCATCCCCGAAATCCTGCCGGCAGCCTGGTCGCTGGGGCTCGAAGTGTGTTTCTACCTGCTGATCCCGTTCCTGATCGTCTACAAGCTGCGAGGCCTCGCGTTTGCGCTGTCGGTGGCGGTGTTCATGGTCGCGTCCCTGGGTTACATCAACACCGACGTCTACGGCTACAGACTGCTGCCCGGTGTGCTGTTTATCTTCCTTTGCGGCAGCTATATGTACAGGTTACAGGCCAGGGGCGGGATGATGGTTGCCGCTACCGCCATCATGGCCGCGCTAATGTTCGTGGCCATTGCCGCGGGGATCATTCCTCGGCGCCCCTTCAACGCCGAGGTGACCGCCGGCATCGCCCTGGGCGTGCTGGCCGTATTCTTGCTGAGCAGGCTGAAATACCACCGCATTGACGAGTTGCTGGGCAACATCAGCTATGGCGTGTTTCTGAACCACTTTGTGGTGATGTTTTTCCTGCGGGGGTTCTGGCCTGCTGCCTGTAACGTCCCGACGATGCTGCTGCTCTCGTTTTTGCTGAGCGGCGTGTCTTACTGCTTGGTCGAACGGCCGGCGCTGAAGCTCCGTCACTCGCTGCGTGCGGGCGGGGGATATGGCCTGGGACGGGAGCAGCGCGGTGCAAGCACCGCGTAGGGCGGGGCTTGCTGCACGCCAAATGTCGAGTCATCTGGCGTGTGACAGGGAAGTGTCGGATCAGGCGCAGGCGTGGCCGAGTGGGTTGTCTTGCGCTGCCGTGATCAAGTGCAGGGGCACGTGCGGTGGTGCATCGACGCAGGGCAATTCGAAATGGCCCACTATCTGAAGATGTCGCTCGTTCAGTCCGGTCGACTCTTGTGCCTTTGCCATAGCCATTCTCGCGTGGTTCGCTGCGATTTCATTGAGAGTTGACACGTTACATCTCCGGGGACTGAGCAAGCTGATTGTGATTGCCGCCGCGTCAGAATTACGTCGTTCTGGGGCCGCTAGACCGGCCTTTGCAATCCCCACGCCAGACAGGCTCGCGCATGCCACGCCACCTTTTTGCAGGCGACGAATGGTGTCATCCAGCGCCTGTTAACGTGCACCGACCGTCAGGCTGCGTGAATTATCGGTCATGGCCGGACTCCATTGATCGAGGGGCAATTGTTCCTCGATGGCGGTGTACTCCGCACTGAGGCAACGTAATGACATCGTTCGAAGATTTCAGAACCCAATCACACGCGCTCTTGATCGAGCTGGATGCCGCGACGATGGGAATGATGACGTTGGTGACATCAAAATGCGTTTCAGGGCCGGAATGGGACGCGGCCACGAAAAGACAGCACGATGCGTACGAACGCTGGAACGCCTTCCTTAATATCCGCGGCTAACACCTGCGAAGGGGCCAAGGCTCTCGCCGACAAGATGCTGAAACACAGAAAATAACCGCCGCCCAGCCATCGCGCTGGGCTTTTTCATTGGCGCGCGTTACCGGTGATCGGCCGCCGTGAATCATTCACCGAATACCGGCTCAATGTTCCTGAAGCCTTTGCTTCTCTGTTTTGGCAGGTCAATGGGAGTGGACGCAATGACGTCAGTCGACGATTTCAGGATCAAGTCCCACGCACTGCTGATGGATCTCGATGCGGCAACCGCGCAAATGATGCAACTGGTTTCCGCACGGTCGGTTTCAGGGCCGGCATGGGAGGAGGCCGTCAAACGCCAGCACGATGCCTATGTGCACTGGAACGCCTTTATCAACAATCGTGACGGCGCCGATCCGGCCGATGGTCCGCCTGACGCTTGAACAGCGAGCAATGGGCGAAAAAAAGCCCGGCGCTGGGCCGGGCATGTATTGTTTCGATTCAGCTCCCAGAGCCGGTACCCCCTTTACCCTCACCACCCCCTTTGGAACCTCCGGCGGGAGCAGGGCCGTTATCGGTCGTGCCAGAGTCGGCGCCATTGGATATGGTTCCCGTCGTGCCATCAATGCCGGTGGCCGACTTGCCACCGTCCGTACCCGTCCCGACGCTGTTCGTTTCGTTACCTTGCGGCTGCGCGGTCCCCGGTGGAAGGGCGGAGCCTTCGGTCGTCTTCTCGGCAGCCAGGCCATAAAGCGAACAGGTGGAGAGCAGACCGGCGAGGGTGAGCACTGCAAATTTGTTTTTCATGGTTCAAATCTTCCATAAGCGTGGTTGACACAATATTGGAAGAAGGGGAAATGCAAAGGTGCTGGGGAGCGGACGGGCGGTGGTTAAGTTGGGGGTGGGTGTGTGGCCCGCAACCCGATACGACAGGGTGTTTTATGTGTTTTCCTCGACCGTGCTGAGCGCCGGGACCCGGACATAGGTGCCGAACACGTGATCCCAGAGTGGCGAGGACACGCCGAAATTCTTCTCGACGCCTTTGCGGTGATGCAGGTCATGATTGACCGCCAGTCCCGAAATAAAACGGTAGGCCCAGTGTTCCGGGCGGTGCATCACGTAGTGCAATGAGATGTAGAAGAAGTAGCCGACGATCACGCCGGTGAAAGCCGACGTCAGGCCGGTCAACCACGCAAGTACCAAAAGTCCGGCATAGGCCGAGCTGGTCTTCCAACTGGAAATGCCGATGAAAGCGAGCACATCAAGATGATGGGTCCAATGTTCCCGGCGGTATAACGAGTGGAACAAGAAGCGGTGCACCAGGTACTCAACCAACGACCAGGTCAGCAGGCCGGCGAGTGCCTCACCGAGATGTAAGGGGGCGATACACAGGGCGAGGGCGACAAACAGTGGAACGGTAAAAAAATCGAGGTAATACGCAGCCGATGACATCAGCCATTTGTTGGACGCAGCCATGCGCAAGAATTCCTTGGTGTGCCCGATAGGCATCATTTTATGAGTCGATGGGGTGAAGCGCGGCAAAACTAACATAAGAGCATTGGATTGCATATTTCGGCTGCTCACTTTCTTGGCTGCGGGAGTAAAACTCACGTACATCCTTATTGATTGGATCCAAAAAAAGTTATAACCCTATTCTTTAACGGTCTGCGATATCAGTCGGTTTTACTGCTAGGTTGGCAATGCGCGACATCAACGTTGCTAATTGCAAACAGTGTACGGTCTGCCCATAAAAGTCCTCTTTGAACCCGATACTTGCACCTCGCGGCTTGAGATATAACGTGCCGTTACCCGGCCGATCAAGAGCAATGCGGTAGCGGCTTCGATAACGATCATCCGTCAACATCCGGCCAGGTAAACATCATCGCTTTTCAGTGTTGCTGTAACTGAAGGACTGCCGCCGCGCGGGCTGTTTTTTTGCAATTAGGAGCATTCATGTTTGCAGCGGCACTGATTTACATCATGGCGGTCATCAGCCCGGGCCCGAACTTCATTATTGTCAGCCGTTTTTCATCACTCCATTCGGTGACCGCCGGTGTCGGCGCCACAGTGGACCGATAAGGTGCTGGTGGTGCTGTTATGTTCAACGCTGGAGTTGATCTGGTATTCAACGGTGGCCTTGCTGTTCGGACAAGGCCGGGTCCGGGCGCTGTTTCTGAAATACACGCGCCAGATCGACGTCGGGCTGGCTGTCTTTCTGGTGGGGTTCTCGTTGAACAATGCCATCCCCGTTTTTATTGGCAGTCACTGAGGATGGCCTGTTCTACCTCAGCCCTGGCGCGATGCCGGTGTTCTGCGGTAGCGATGGGTCAGCAGCAAGGCCAGCATCAGGCCCAGCAGGCTGGCACCATAGGACATTTGCAGCGCCAGGAAGTAATCCACGGTTTCGCCGGGACGCACACAGCTGTAGCCATAGCTTTGGCCTTCCTGAGTGACGCCCGGCGCGTCGGTCAGGTCAACGGGTGGCAGGGGTTCCTGGGGTGCCGTCGGAGCATCGGGCTTGCCGATGTAGCTCGGGCTACTCCAGCTTTGCTCCGACAACTGATTTATCGCCGCCAGTTGCCCGGCGTTGCAACGATTGAGCGCATAGCCTCCGATGATAATCACGGCAAATACCAAGATCAGCATCGGCACCACGTAGTAGCGCTGTGCAGGTAGCAAGCGCACCACCACCAGTCCGGCAATAAAGCCCGAGACCCATGGGTTGGCCCAGAAAGCCCAACTGCCGCCCCAGCCCTCGGGGATCAGGAACATGAGCGTGTAGGGCACGACAAATCTCACCAGCAGATTGCACAGGGCAGCTACCAGGACGGCGATCAGCAGGGGTTTGATCAAAGACTTCATTGGGTAGTCATAACCTTGGGTGGGCAGTGTAGAGCGGGGAGAAAAAAAGGCGCGGCCACGCGACCACACTAAGCAGCGAACGCGGGACCCGTCTTGTCAGGCAGCAGGAGACGCCGTGAAGCCACAGGGCTCGCGACGTATCCATTTACTGCCGGGTATCAGGAAGCGTTCTGCTGATAGCTGCAACCCACGTAGAGATCGCTGTCCTTGTCTTCCGTGGAAACCACTCGCAGGGTTGCGCCGTTGTCGAGGCTGCGCTGGAAGTCGACATAACCGTCGGTATCCAGGACTTTTTTCAGCTCCAGTTTGCTGGCGATCTGCTCTGCATCGGCCTTTGGACTGCTGCTTTTGGCCTGGAGAAAGAAGCTGGCGCGGTCAGTCATCACTGCGGTGGTCGACGATACACCGTGCACCGTCAGCGCCGGCGTGACCTGCCACGCGCCGCCGCCCCATGGGCTGTGTGGCACATCCTTGGGCAACGACAATTGTCCAGCGTCCACCAGGCCATTGAACTCGGCCACCTGCTGCGCACTGGCCTGGCACTCCGCCAGCGCTTTGAACAGATCGCTTTGGCTCGGGCCGGCGGCCAACACAGAAAAGGTAGACAGGCACCCAGCCAGGGCGACGAAACCAAGAGAGACTTTCATGACGACATCCTTGTTCAGTTGAACCAACAGGTGATGGGCACCCGCGGTGAATAACAGCAGTTATTGGGTATTGAGCTTCCTGCCCGGCTGCACACGGGTTGGCGCTGCGGGGCAGAAGCTTGCCATCGCTGACGTTAATATGCCATCAGGGTATCCCCGAGAATGGGCTGCCGTGGAAAAGCCTGTTTTTTAGGCTGAAACCAATCAGTGTCCACCTGTTGAAAGGCATGAGTCAGCACTAAATATTCAACTCTTTATTGTTCCCGCCTTTAGCCGTTGTATCGTTTTTCTCCAAAGGTTCGACTATGCCGAATCGTGGTGTGAGCTTAAGTAGAGGCGCAACGTCAACCGCCCGGGCCATGCTCTACCTATGAGTCTGAACTATACGATGATCATCAAGTCAGGATGGTTAGCTGTACTTCTAGCCATATGAGGATGCCACCGTGCGCAACTTCACCCTGGAATACCTGTTCAACGGCGAGCCCCGCACGTACATGTTCCAATTAAAGCAGCTTCAACTGCCCGTCCACGAGGCGGCGATGCACCTGTTGCAGCTGCACTTCGGCGATGGGGAGAACAGCTTGATCATGCCTAATGCGGACGCGACGCCGGAGCAGGTTCTAGAGCAGGCTGAACGGGTAGGGCTGACGCAGATCAAGGTCGCCGATCAACCCCGATGACGCCAGGACTTGGCATCTGCGCTGCCGTATTTTTCAGAGTCCTTTTTTTGGCATCTCTTGGAGCAAGGGGGCGCATCGCTGACCAAGCCGATGCACGTAGCGGCCGACAACTCAGGGTTTATCTGGAGCTTGCCCGAACAGCTTGCCCGCACCCGCCCAGTCCGATGGCGCAATGTCTTCGAAGATGACGTAGATGTAGTTCGCATCAGTACCGGTGTACCTGACGATGCTTTCGGTGATGTCTGCGGCAACCGCAGCTTTTTGCTCGTGTTCCTTACCTTCGAACCAGCTCACACGTACGACGGGCATGACGTATTTCCTCTTTTAGGCATGGATCAGAGATGCGGCTTTGTTGGCGTCGAGCCGCATCGATGTCTTTCGAGAGCCCATGCTAGTGTGGAGTCTGCTGGCGATAAACAGCCTGAAACTATAATCTGGGTAGACATAGATTCTACAATCAGACGATTTTTTATGGTTCCTATCGATTCCTTTCAGGGTGTGATCACGTTTGTGGTCGCGGCGCGATCCACCAGTTTCACTCAGGCGGCCGAGCGCCTCGGACTCTCCAAGTCGGCGGTGGGCAAGTCCATTGCGCGGCTAGAAGAGCGTCTGGGAACCCAGCTGTTTCATCGCACCACCCGACGGATTTCCCTGACGGCCGATGGCGAGGCTTATTTGACGGCTTGCTCCACCGCCCTTGAAGAAATCGGCGCTGCTGAAAGCGGGCTCGGTCCAAGGGGCGCAGAACCATCAGGTCGCCTGCGGGTAGATATCCCGGTGGCATTCGGTCGTCGGGTAGTGGCCCCATTGCTGTTCGAGATCGCCAACAAATATCCCGCGCTGCAATTGCACATGACGTTTTCCGACCACATTGTTGATCCCTTCGAAGAGGGTATTGATCTGCTGGTGCGCTTCGGCGATTTGAAAGACACCAGTGGCCTGGTGGCGCGCCGGTTGACGCGCCAGCGCTGGGCGATTTGTGCCGCGCCCAGCTATCTGGCACGTTTTGGTGTTCCGCAAACACTGGAAGAGCTGAGCCATCACCACTGCATTGTCGGCCATCGCCGGGGCCAGCCGCTGTCATGGCGCGTCAGGCAAGGGGCAGAAACGGTGCGTTATGCACCACTGTCCGCCCACCAGATTGGTGACGGGGAAGCCATGATTCTTGCGGCCGTTGCCGGGACAGGCTTGTGCCAGATGCCGCGTTGCCTGTTCAGAGAAGACATCGAAGCGGGCAGGTTGGTTGAAGTGCTTGAAGCATACGAGCCGGATCCGGTGGATGTGCACGCCGTCTGGCCAAAGGTGTCGCATCTGCGTCCCAAGGTCAGGTACGTGGTCGATGAGCTGGTCAAGCTCTGTGAGCATTGGCAGTGAGGCTGTCGAATCCGACTTTCAGTATCAGTAACGCAGCGCATCAACGACCACAGCAAACGCGGACGAGGAGCTGATTCAGTTCGCCCCTAATTTGAGTTTTATGTTGTTGGATGGCCACCAAGACCATGACGGCGCTGGGGTATAGCAGCCTGGCTGATTGGCTGGTGTTGCATCGCAGCGGACGGTGTAGCCTTTGTTGTTGAGTTCCCTTCCGCCTTCGCCGGTACCGCGCTCACTGTATGAGGAGCAACCACCGAGTAAAGCCGCAATCAAAAGAATCGTTGTGTACTTCATAAATGCCTCCCTGCGTGGAGCACATAGCTTAATCATTGAATCCCGCCGAGTGCGGGCTTTTTTTCGCTCAGAGAAAAGTGATGCCTGTTATCGGGAAGACCGCGACACCCTTGCTCGCCTGCTGTGGGGCGAAGCCTCTAGCCGTTATGTCGAGGTCGTAGAGCTCTTTGCGAACTTTTGCGAGCTGCCCGGACCGCTGTCGAAGATTGCTCATTGCTTCCTCGCGGATACTGGCGCGCAACCAGGTTCACTCTAGTGAGATCAGTCTGGTGCTGCTCAACGACCGATTTAGCCGGCGAAGGTGGGGCAAGGACTTAAATTTGCTGGTTGGCTTTGTGCCTGTGGCAACGCTTTTTACTCTACGTAGGCGGGTCCGAAACCATTTTGCAAGTCAACCATGGCGTGGACCTCGGAGTGACATGCCCCCTATGGGCATGGGGCGTGAGCGCCGTTTAAGCCTGCAAGGTGTATGGGGCGGGCGCTTACATTACAAAAACCGTTGGTCAGTTTTCAATGCAACCCAACAAGCTAGAGGCTACGTTTGTGAGCGAGTCCGTAAAGCGACGGGAGAAACCAAGAAGTAGCTGAAGCGTTAATTTGAGCTGGACCCAATGACGTTGATTCCAGGATGGAACTTGAATAGGGCGCGGTACGTCGTTCAGGCGATGCGTAGTCAGACTTCCAGTCTGTAACGCAAAACCCGCCACCTTTAGCCTGTTAAGGAGAACATAGATGGCAATCAGCCAAGTACTCGAAACATCAGATAAGACAGCCCTCGTCAAAGCTGAGGTTTACCGTTGGTATAACCTCTTCTTTCCGTGGTCGCGCGGCGTGTCTTCTCAGTCAGAAGGCGCCATCAAACCCTTATACGATGCGCTGGCTAGTGAGTTCCGAGTGGTGCTCACGGATGGCCAGATCATGGGGCGGGCGGACTACTGGGAGCGACTCTGGGGCCTACACGGAAAGCGTGTCGGGAGCCCCGAATCGCACATCACTAATCTGTCGATCACACCCCTTCCAGGGGACTTCTTTCTAGCGGTATTCGATCTCGTAAAGGACGGTATTACCAAGAAGAAAATTGATTCGGCCCTCATGCGCATCGACCACACCTCCCCATCGGGAATCTCGTGGATTTACGTCCATGAAAGCGAGCATGAGAGGTTGCTCACGTGAGTCGCTGCGAAGCAGTGCATTCGATGAGTTTGAACAGACTGCGCTGCACTTTATGCTCCCGCACGTGAAAGAGAAGCTGTAGTTGTTGGACTGGGGTGACTACCTCGTCGCCGAGATCAAGCTTCAGTTCAGCAAGGCTTTCATTTCGAAATATCTTCGCCACGTTTTCGCTTATTTGCACTTTGTGGCGTGGACTTTCTATTGCCTGGTAGCGTACAGGCAACAAAAAGCCCGGACTTTGCCGGGCCTCTTTGAACATCACTCAGCGAGAATAAAGCTTCCTCACTTGCTCTTTGCGTTCGTAAATGGATTTACTCTTTCGCCTTTGAACCCAACCCCAGAGTGCGTGCACGGGGTGAAGTACGGCTCCAAGCACGCAAAGCAGCATGATGATGAAGAGCGAAATAAGCGGGATGCTTTCGTGCGAGAACATGGTGGGTTACTCCTGTATTCACTATGTCGGAACCTTGAGGGTAGACACCTGCAGCGGCGGCAGGATGAATGTATGTTCATCTTTCTCTGCTTGAATTGCGGCGGATCAGCTGTTACCCAACAACTCATTGATACTGCGGAACGAGCAATTGCAGGTGCTCCGTCGATAAGAGATAGGGTGGCGCCTTTCAGGGCGAGGAAGAATCAAGCGGATTTTGATATGGACGTTGTCGGGGGACATCGGCTGAGCCGCGTTCTTCGACCCCGTTGGCAAGCTCTAGAATGGCCGCTCATAGATATGGTTCAGAATCATCAGCTCAAGCACGGCCACCAACACACAGAATGCGACAAATCCCCGAGTAAAGGCCCGACGAGGCTTTTCGTAAGACGAAATATTGCCGAAGAGAGTGAGGAGGTCGGATAGAAACTCAAGAAGCCCCATAGATGTATGCCTTCGCTCCGTCAATTTACCCAGCCTGCAACTGGATGGCAGGCTGCCTCGTACATCACTTAATGGAGCGTCGCAACCCTGCGACTCTCGCCAATTCTGATCCGATCCAACGCTCTGTTTAGCGAATCCAAAGCATCAAGCAGCGCTTTCGCCTCAGATTCCCGGCCATCACCCCAAAGGCGTTCAGCCATTTTGTTCAGGGCCTGGATAGAGCGCTCAATGTCCGCAGCGGTCGCCGCCGTTTTATTTTCCTGCTGTTTCTTCGGCATTCAGTAACCCTTTTGCTGGACATTGCTTGGCTCTCAGGAGCTCGCGCGAGTCCATCGTTCGCTAGACCCTGTATTTGGTCGACTCCGCCAAGCCCAAAGCGCGAACTATGGCCGCTGGAAGGTCAGCGTAGCATCGTGTTACATGACGAATAATTAACGATCGGCAGGACGCCGGACGAGGGGTGTAACAGGTAGGGTTATGGGACACATGCCAAAAGGCAGCGATTTCACCAAATCCCAGAAACGAAAAAGCCCTGACTAATCAGGGCTCTAACGTATTCAAGATGGCGGAGGCGATGGGATTCGAACTCATGGACCTGTTACAGTCGACGGTTTTCAAGACCGCTATTCGAAGCCGCTGAAACCGGGCCCTGTAGCTGTTTTTCGTTACAGTACTTTCGTTTTACGGCTCCTCTGAAGGCCGCATTCTACAAGGGGTCAAGTTTGAGTTTTGTAACGGGTTTTTGGGCTACTTTGACGGCTTGGCGATGGCGCCGATGCGGCGGTAAACACGTTCGGTAATGTCGCCCTTTGTGTGACCCAGAAGCAGGCTCGCATCGCCGACGTCGAGGATTTCCGACGCGGCTTTCGGCCTAATGTCACGGAACTGGAAGCTGCCGATTTTCTCGGCCAGTTGAACATCGCCTTTCTCATCAGCCTCTTTCTTGGCTTTTTCACGAGCCTTGTCCCATCGGTCGCGGAGCATCTTCGCGGTCATGCGTTTACCGCGCGCACTCACAATCAGATAGCTGCAAATGTGCTGAGCATTGCGCTCAGCCATTTTTGCGATCAGCAGCCCCAGGCTGTTGGCCTCGTCGCCGTCGGTCATTTGAATACGCAGCTTTTTGTGTGTCTTGTTCTGCTGTACACCCAAATATTTCCCCTCGACATCGTCCTTTCTCATGACCAGGACATCTGCCGGCCGCTGCCCGGTCAGGTAGGCCAGGTCCATCGCGTCTTTCAGCTCTTGAGCAGCCTTCTTGTAAACAGCATCCCAAACAACATCATTCGCGTAATAGTCCCGCGGCGTTTCCTTGTTTTTACGAACACCCTGGCAGGGATTCTCTTTGGTCGTCAGCCCCCATTCCCGAGCGATATTGAAGACGTGGGAAAGGGTGGCGATCTCGCGATTCGCCCGTACCTTGGCCGTCCGCGCATCCCGGTAGCCAGCAATCGTGGCCGGGGTGATCGAGTCGATAGGGGCGCTGTCGAACATCGGCCGGAGCTGCTTGATCTCTGCCAGGTTGTCCTTCTGGGTGCGCGCCGCTTTCTTCGAGACGATATCGCGGATGTATCGGTCGAAGATGCCCTTCATGGTGCGCAGGTCGAGCGGCTTTTCCTTGGCTTCGAGCTCCGCCCATTTGATCCTGGCCAGGTCCAGGTCTTTACCCAGTGGAATCGCCTTCCCGGTCAGGTCGAGGTAGTAATAGGCGATCCAGTCTTTTCCGCTTTTCCGTGGCCGCGTCCATTGATACATCCGGGGCGGCAAATTACGTGTTTCGGCCTTGCGGGGTCGCATATCAGTTCACTCGCGAGAAGTCAGGCGTCCATGCCGGCGCCGCCGGCGGTGGGTTGGGGTCCATGATGGTCGGGGAGAGCATGCCCAGCTTCATGCGGGCGTACATCCGGCCCACGAGCGGCCGCTTGCCGCGGCTTTCGATAAACACCCACTGGCGATCAATTAGCCACCGGCGTTGGTAGGCCCTGGCCTTGTAGCCGGTAATATCGGCGAGCTCTTCGTCTGAGAGGATTTCTGTTTCCATGTTGTTGCTCCATGCCGCGCGTGACGGCAGAAGGTGGTTATTGGGCGGCTTTGGCGATTACTGCTTCAGCGGGGGCGAGGGCGGCGTTGTACTTGTCGAGTCGTGCGGAGCCAAGCCTGGCCAGACCGACGAGATTGGTGAGGCTTTCCAGCAGTTCTTTGCTTTGATCCGTCAGCTTGATCACCTCCTTGCGGAGCTGGTCAGCGTCCTCCATCCATTCCTCTGCCATTATTTCGAAGTGTTCGGCAGGCTCCCATGGGGATGGGACGACGTTCGTTACCCAGTCGGGCCAGTGCTCAACACTTTCGCCGCGTGCGATGCGTTCAGCCTTCATCGTGTCGCCCATGGCTCGCAGCTCTTTTGCTCGGCGCTCGGCATCTTCCCTATTGAGGCAGGGATATTCTTCGCCCGGGCCAACACTGTGGATTGCCCAGAGCTGCAAGACTGGCTCAGCCAGAATGCACCGGAGCGCCAGAACTTCAGATGGTGTCGCGCCTTTATCCTCGAGCGCCGTCAATGCTGCTTCGGCAAGGATGCGGGGTACGGTGACGACTTCGGCTGCTGGTGGCGATGGCGCAGCCATTTCTTCAAGCATTCGTTCTATTCCGGACATGATTGAGCCTCGCCCGCCTTTTCACCGGCAGGCCTTGTGGTTTAATGAGAGAAATTAAGGAGAAGTTGCTATGGAAAACGCGTTTCGAAACCCGTTGTTTCTAACAGGGCTACCACTGACCGTTTGTGGCTTTGCTATCACCGCGCCTGGCTTGTGGATCCCAGGTTTGGTTTTGATGGTGTGCGGATGGGCCAAGGGGAAGAAGCAAGACTGAGGTCATCATCGCGGCCCCTTGTAGCAGTACACGTAGGCGAACTAGGCGAGGGCGATCATGGCTTCACCTCGCGGCGCGCCCAGCTGACGAAAGCCCCGTTTTCGGTGTCAAAGATTCCCAGCAGGAACCATTCAGGCCCGGGTGCGACCGAGTCCGAGCCGAGCCCGCAGCACATATGGAAATGTTTGAAGGTTCGTTTCGCTAGTAAGTAAGACTCCGTGCAACCACAAAACTATAGGGTGGCGTTAAATTGAAAACTGGGATAAAAAGATGTCAAGATTGGGCTGGGATCAATGAGCTGGGTAGTAGGTGAAACTATGGAAAGAAGCAAGGCTAGAAATCATCACTATATATCGCAAGTTGAACAGCGGCTAAATGCGATTGATAAATCCGTCAGTTCAGAAAATCAGCGGATCTTCAAGTTTGAGGTCGTTGATGCTGAGTCAAAAATAATAAAAAATCTGGATCTTGCAGGTAAAAAGATAGAAAAGAATCTTGCGATTAAAGATTTGTATGCTCTTAAGATGTTAGAGGGAGGCGGTCAAGAAAATTTAGAAGCTGCCTTTCAGGTCTACGAAAATGATATCGGAGAGTTAACGAAATCTCTGCTTGAAAAAATTGCGGATCCAAATTCAACAGATTTCAAAGTGGAAATTTTAAGGCTTTATCTTTTGAAGTTTCTAAACTCATTCAGAAATCCCTATTCAATCAAAAAAACACTACACACCCTTGCGTCGTTGAAAGGCGTTGTGCCGGGTAGTGCGCAGTTGGCGGAAAATTTCTCTAGCATCGACGATGGTCGTAGAAGCCAGGTTGCAAGAATTTGCAGGGAATATGGTGTATCGGAAGATGAATATATTGAGTGGTTAAAGGCCATATATCTTTTGATTCTTCAGCCGCTTGATAATGGACTAAATTTGCTTGAAACAATGGTCAAGTCTTTGGTGGAGAATGAGCGCCTAGTAAAAGATATTACGGTCTTTAGTTACGACAATGAGGGTGGTGGTGTCGGTATTCTACTTTGTGATCGTGGAATGGTTGAAGGTAATGTCGATGATGGTGTTTTGATACAGCTGTTTAATTTAGATGCAAATAACTTTGTGTCTTTTATGTTTATCGATGTTGCGGCTCAGCAAATAGTTCCAGTTCCGCCAAGATATCTTGAAGGCATAGAGCGACTAGCCAAAGAAACTAAGGTTAGTAACCCTGTCAACGACATGAACATGCTTGCTGCATACAATCGGTATTGCGTATGGCAGGCAGCTAGTCACGTATATTGCTCAAGGGTAATTGTTTTCGGTATTGAAGTTATCCATTAGCAGTAACTTCCTAGAAAGAGGCGCCCGGGATGTTGTGATAGGTGGTGTTAGCTAGCATGCTGCAACTGCTCGTCGCCAGTGGCGATACTGCCGTCGATTCATATAGCGTAGATTTCAGCCGGTAGCTTGGCGGCGATACGCCAGAAGAGACTGATCATGCCGCACGCTCCTGCTGATAGAAGTCCCACGCTGCTTTGTCACCCTGGGCCACGTACCAAGTCAGGTCGCCGTTATCTTCCTGATCGCGGACTGAGCCGCCGTACTGGCAGCCGGGGAATTTGAACGTGGTGGACATGACGATCCACGGGTAGCCAATCTTAAATTCGCCGAATGTTAGGTCGGGGCGCTCGGCCAGCACCCTGACCTTGAAGGATTCACCCTTGGCGTTTGCATCTGCGATCAGCTTGTCCCGCAAGTCTTTGCAGTCCTGATCGCAGTAGGCGTGCCGGCCGGCGTAGATGAGCGTGAGCGGATTACCTTCGTCGTCCTCGGCGTCCTCATAAAGCGGGGTTTCGCAGTTGTTGCAGTACAGCCACCAGCCTTGGTCGTGATACGCCTTTGCTGGAATGAAAGATTGCCCGGCGAATTCATCTGCCCACGGCGCGCGCCGGCAAAAGCTCACTTCCTCGAAGGCCAGGTTCAGTTCGTTCCCGCCTTCGCGGCGAGCCTGGGCGCTGCTGCTGGCGAAGGTGATGACATGTTCGCCTTCGGACCCTTCACCAACGTGATAGGCCTTTTGTTTTTCTGTGGGCATGGAGCGTCCTCGCCGGTAGTGGCGTATTGATATTTTCTTGGCGGTGAGTTAAATTTCCTGCCGCTCAGCCTCCTGCGGAAAGCAAAAGCTTTCCAGAGGTGGCAGAGTGGCCGATTGCACCGTCCTAATAAGTCGGCGAATGGGCAACCGTTCCATGGGTTCGAATCCCATCCTCTCCACAAAACCCCTTCCAGCAATGGAGGGGGTTTTGCGGTTCTGGGGTATGGGATTAAGCGGCGGCCGCCTGCCTTTCTATTGCTCGCCACGGGTCGTTGGCGCGAGCCAATGCTGCCATTGGCGGCGGGCTGACGCTGTTCCCGCACATGTGCACCTGCTGGGTCTTGGTGAATGGTTTGCCATCGGCGCCGTGGCTGATGATGTAGTCAGCGGGGAAGCCCTGAGCCTTGTAGAGCTCTGCCGGTTGCAGCATCCGCAGGCAGATGTCGACGATCACGTACGGAGTGCCTTTGATGGTGACGGTGACCAGGGCCAGCCGGTCCTTGGTGGTGATGGTCGGTGCGGGCTCGCCAGCGGCGCTCACGTTCTCAGTGCCGTAGTAGCTGATCAAGAATGCTGCGACCAGCAGCGCGCCGGCTTCTACCTCGGGCGAAAGCTGAAACTCGACCAGCGAGCTTTTGCCGCCGCCTCCCGCCGTGATGGTTGGTGCGGGTTCGTCCACGGCCTGGCCAACGCTGGCGCCAAACTGGCGTTCCATGAAGGCGGTGACCAATCCGTGGTGGGTGCCGCCGGCGCTGATGGTGTGTAGCGGGTCTGCTGCGTCCCGCGCGTCGCAGTTGCCGCGCAGATGCACCAGGTTCGCCGTCACCAACTGCTGCTGGCTGCCAGTGTTGGTGACCGTCGTCATCGGGTCTTCGATGCTCTTGGCGTCGGTGGTGTTGAAGCCGCCATTCATCTGGGCCATGAACACCGTCGAGATACCCATCGCGTGGGCCGCTCCGGCTGGGCGCTGATAGTTGCCGCCGCTGGTGATGGTCGGCAGCGGCTCATTGAGTGCCTTGCCTTCATCCGAAAACCGGAACTTCACTAGGTGCGCGGCGGCGATCGCGCGGTGGTTCTGGGTCATCAGCGTCCCGGCCGGCTGATCAATCGATGCCGGCTTGCCCGAGTACTCAGGTCCACCGGTACCGACCAAGACAGCACTGGTGAGAGCATGCTTCACACCGCCGGCTACCACTGTGCCAAGCGGCTGATCCAGACCAGGCACGCGCGGCTCCTGTCCCGGGCGTTCGCCGTATCCGGTCTGAATGAGCGTCGGACTGATCAGCGTCAGCTCTCCGCGGTTGGCGCAGGTCACCGTCGGCAGCGGGGCGTGTGGGTCGTTGATCCGGTCGCTGCCCTGGTGCGTGGCTGGCGCGATGATCGGGCTGGCCATTGCGAAGGATCCGCCGCGCGGCCAAGAGGTGACAGTGCGCAGCGGGTCGTGCGCTGACTGCACGCTTTCTCCGGACCAGTTTGCGATCGGCACGATAAAAGGGTCGGCGGCATCGATGACGAACTTCTTCATGCCCTTGGCGATTCGGCGCAGGGTGGCGGGTGCCAGCGGCTTGGGCCGATCGAAGATGCTTTTGCTCGGGATCGTCCAGTCGATGCATTCGGCGGCGGTGCGCCACTTCTGCTGACCCTTCACCGGGTGCTTGGCGTGTGTCGGCGCCGGCCAGACAATGGGCTCACCGTCACAGCGGGCGATCATGAACAAACGTTCCCGACTGGTTGGCGCGCCGAAGTCGCAGGCCTTGATGACGCGCCACTCGACGACATAGCCCAAGCGCTGCAGCTCGGCAACGAAGGTTGCCCAGGTCTGGCCGCGGCGCTTCGGGTCAGGCACCAGGAACTGCTGGTGGACCGGGACGACTTCACCCAGCTCGGCAATGGCTCCACCCAACTTCATCACTCGGCCAGTTGCCTTGCAGCGTTTGGCGATCAGCGGCCCCCACTGGAGGATCTGTTTCACGTTCTCTAGGCTGATGACGCGGGGCTTCTTCTTGCCGGCCCACTTCAGACCAATCCATGACAGGTTACGAATCTCACGCTTACGCGGCTGGCCGCCGGCGGCCTGGCTGTGATGTGTGCAATCCGGCGACATGTGGAACCAGCCAACGGCCTTGCCGCCGCATTCGGTATCCGGATCACCCTCGAACACGTCGGTGGTGTAATGAACAGCGCCCGGGTGATTCACGGTGTGCATGCTGATCGCTTGAGGGTTGTGGTTCTTCGCTACGTTCACCGCGCGGCCCAAGCCCATTTCCAGACCGGTACCGGCGCCACCACCACCACAAAAGAAGTCGACAACGATCTCATCGTCCTGAGTGCTGAAGCCAAGTCCGTATTGGGTTTTGAAATCGAAGGGGTGTTTCTTCTGTTGTGCGGACATAGGGGATCCTCGCCGGCTGGCGTGATTCAAAAAGTTGGGGTATTTATTTATGTCGAACTCAGCCTGGCTGGAGGCCGACATGAGACTGCAAAGCGATATCGATGCACTCGCGGCGATCGAGGAAGACGCGCGAATGATGCTGAAGCGAATAGGGATACCCGACGACAAGCAGAAGCTGGAAGTCGTGATCTGTTTGCGGCAGATCATCGACCTGGCGAATTACAGGAAAGCGACTGATCGATTTTCAGAGTCGTCAGCGCGGTAGGTGGTGCCTTTCGGCTGCTGGCGTGATTCGTTGAAGTGGGTTATTTGTGTTCGGCCCGACATGGGCTGGACACATTCGAGAGAAAGCAATGGCAGAGCGAAACCAGCATGGACTTGGCCGGTACGTGCCAAAGGATGTCCGTCGTGAAATCCGGACTCGGTGTGGGTTCGGCTGCGTGATATGCGGCTTGGCTTACTATGATTACGAGCACTTCGATCCCGACTTCAAGGATGCGAAGGAGCACAATCCAGCCGGGATGACTCTGCTCTGCATGCAGTGCAATCAAAAACGAGCGCGTGGAACTCTATCTGCCGCAACTGTTGCCAGAGCGAACGATAACCCTGTGTGCAAGCAGCAAGGGTTTGCCTCAGAGTTGTTTGATTTCGGCCCTGATCCTATTGAAGTTCGATTTGCCGGCGTCAGCTTCGTTGATTGTAAAGTTCTAATTCAGGTCCATGGAGTGAACCTGCTATCTGTTCGACCTCCCGAAGAGCCGGGTGCACCGGTTCTACTATCGGGATTTCTTGCGGATACAACAGGCGCAACAACACTGAGGATCGATGACAACGTGTGGTCAGCCGGTGACGACAATTGGGATGTGGAAATTGTCGGGCCTTTGATAACAATTCGTCGTGGCCCTACGGACATTGCTCTGCAAGTGCGGACATTACCTCCGCATGCAATCGCTATCGAAAGAATCGATATGCTATTTGAAGGTTATTTCTTAAGTGGCGACGAGAGTGCTCTGCGGATATCCACTGATGGAAAGAACTGGAGTGCTTTTTCAACGGTAGGGATGCACGGTTGTGACATCGGCATAAGCTTGCGCTGAAGAGTTTGATCTGAAGCAATAAATTATGACTAATCAGGCGCGCCGAACGTTAAAGTGCAACATCGCCTTTATGCTGTGGCAGTAATCCTGAAGCCGCTCGTAGGCCTTGTATTTGGCCTGACTTCGAGTGGCAGCCCACACCCCTGACCAGATCTTCGCGGGCCTCGCGGTTCCAGTCCAGATCATCCCAGTCATGCTTGAACTGCAGGGCCAACCACTCTTTCAGCGGCAGCGTCTCGGCCATTTCGCCGTACTGCATTTCGTGCGTTGGGTGGTAGTTGCCGATGCGCTTCTTCGGGGCTTCATCCAACGCCACGCCGATGTAGTGGCCACGATCCGCCAGGATGACGCCGGGCTTCCCGTGGGCAATCACGCGGCGGCCGATTTCTGCGGGCACTTGATAGTGCTGCCGGACGTATGCGCAGTTGTGGGTCAAGGATTATTTCCAGTCAGGCGCCGCCCTCCGTGACCGGTGGTGGCATTTTGATTTGGGTTAAGGTATTACGGTTGACCGGCATGGAGCCGGGTCAGATAGGTATAAATATATGAAGAAAAGAATTAGTGCTGAAGCAATGATCGCTGGCGGTGTATTGGCAGTATTAATAGCATATGTTGGCTATTATTATTTTTTGTACTCAGGTTATTCCTCGTCGGAGGCTATTACTGATTTGAAGGGGGTTCGCAGTGGGACATTTGGAGATGCATTTGGCGCCCTAAATGCCCTTTTTTCAGGCTTGGCGTTCTCTGGCGTACTAATCACGCTTTATTTTCAGAGAAAGGATTTAAAGGAAAGTCATATTCAAAACGCTAAGCAGCAAACAGAGTCACAATTTTACAATATGCTTGCCCTTCAGCAGCAAGTTGTCCAAGGATTTGATTTGCATCGTAGTGGTCCCGATGCCCATACGATACAGGGACGAGATTGCTTTCGCGATTGGAAGCGAAAAATGCAGGCGCGGTACGTCGCTCTGAGCCCAGATTTTCAAGGCAAGCCGGATATCAGCCGAGGAATTGAAGCTTTTAAAAAAATATACAGAGCTCATCAGGGCGATTTGGGTCTTTACTTTAGAAGTCTTTATTCTGTATTTAGATTTCTTGATGGGGTGGATCCTTCGCAAAGAAAACATTTAGGAGCAGTCATGCGCTCTTTGTTATCTGATTATGAGCTGGTATTTATTTTTTATAATTGCCTTAGTGAAAAAGGACGAAAATTCAATCGTTTTGCAATTGAGTATGCTTTGTTTGATAATTTGGATGCTCAACGGCTGCTGAACTTCGAACATGTGGCTCATGCGGATCGATTATCGCTAGGTGAAAACCAACTCGCATTGAAAATCAGAGAGGCCGCATACACTAATAAGTAAAACTAATTCAGAAGCGGAACGATTAGAACATTTATGGACTAACAATTTCATCGCCAGGGTTTTTTCGAATCTCGATCAGGCTCTGATTGTGAAATTTCCGCGCCACGTTATCGCTAATTACGATTTTGTGGCGCGCAGTTAATGCCATTCGAGCACCCTCAGGTCCGAGCGAATGCACATAGCGCAGGCAGCCTTCAATCACTGAGGCCTGCTCGGTATCATCGTTCCAGGCCATGAGCGTTTCCAGCGTCTGCCGCGTACCGAGCCTGACCCGGTGCCGCAGTTCCTTCTCGTCGTACTCGATCCGCTTCTCGGCGGCCTTCGCCGATCGCTCTTGTCCACTCTTGGCCATGGCCAACCTCTTCTATGCCACTGGCCGGCAGCGCCAGCCAGGTTTGTCGTTTGCGTTGTTGTGACCGGCTCTTCATCGAAACGCCGGCTCCAGCTTCGGATAATCGATGTCGTAATCCTTGATCAACCGGTAGAGCAGCGTTGAGCTGATGCCCAGGGTTGCGCAACACCGCGTTCGGTTGATGCCTTTGGCTATGCAGTCCTTCACCTGGGTGACCAGCAACGAATCGGATTCAAGCGCCGTCTTGTTCGGCGCGAAAGCCTTCTTCGGGCCGGCGGTGAACTCAATGGCGTAGCGCGCAGCAATGCCCCGAAGAACCCCCATCGTTATACTTTCTTGCTCGCATATTTCGGCCCTGGTCAGTTTCTTGGCCAAGGCGCGGATCCGCGAAATCTGCTGCGACGTTTCGGATTTCACCGCGGGCCGTTGGAAGTTCGGAGGCTGGCGCCCGCTGGATAAAGACCATGGCCAGGAACTGCGCGACCTGGGTGGCGAGTTCCATGGCCACTGGTTGGCGCTCGTTGATGATGTTGAGGTGGTTGCTGATCATGATCAGGCTCCTAAACGATGGGCTTGCGCACGAGCTTTGTCCGCGACCTCATCAACCATACGATTCAGCTCCAGGTTGAACTGGACCAGTTCAATGTGCAGGTTTGCGATGTAGTCTTCGTCGCGGTGAATCGTCTCGATGTAGAGCTGACACTCTTCATCCTGGCGAGAATCGAACGACAGAAAGTCCCACCATTTTCGGCCCGTAACGAACATGCAGCCCTGGACCTGCGGCATGTGTTCCTCTGGCATGCCTTCGAGCCATGTCCTGACGTGAATCGCTTCATTGAAAGGGCACTTCGACTCTGTGCCCCCGTCATCTTGGACCAAGCCGTCTGGAGAGCAGCCAAGCCAGTCGTACTTCGGGTGGACGATGAACTCGGACGGTATGACGATGTTGCCGGTTAACATCTCGTAGGCGTCCTGCGCCTTCTGCTCTTCGGTGTGGCCCCACTTCATGGAAGCACTGCTGACGTTGTGTTTCGACTTCTTTGCCAGTCGCTCGAAGCACAGTTCGCGCATGTAGGAGGTACGCGCTTGCATCGGCTCGCGCTTGCCATTTTTGTCGGGCTTACCCCAGGCCAGCACGTCTTTAAACCGGCTGGCGGTCACTCGGCCAGACCGGTCTGCATTCCACTTTTCAGTGCCCTGAAGTTCCGTTCTCACTATGCCGCTTCCCCGGCCTGAGTCAGGCCGTCGTGGGTGCCATTCATGTCGGTAAAGTCGGCATCAACGGTAGCCGCCATGTTCTTCAGCGCTTCGTGGCATTCCAGGCCGATGGCTGCACGCTGTTTAGGCTTGAGGCCTGCCCAGGCTGTCGCATAGGCTTCGATGTCCTGCTGTTTCGCGACGACCAAAAGGTCCGCAAATACTCCGTCGATTTCCGGAGATGGGGATTTCGGACCGAACGACACGCCAGCAGTGGCCGCGGTGTTTGAAGCCTGCTTGGCAGGAGTGATATCGATTTCGCCGCCGTACGAGTCTTCGAATTCGTCGGGGGTATAGACGCCGAGGATGACGTCAGGGCAGAAGAGTCGCGCCCATTTTTTTGTCACTAGGTAGGCGATCTGCTGTTTGGGGTCTTCCGCCCAAAGCGTAGAGTTCCGCGTGCGGACCTGGGTAAGCAGGAGTTCCAGAACGCGCGGCTCGTCTTCACCTTTGAAGGTTGCCCAGACCTTGATGCCGAGGCCCTTCTCATCGTCAAAGCTCCATCCGGGAACGCGATACTTCTTGAACTCGCCAGTGTCCTCGTCCTTCTTGGTCCGGCTAGTGACTTCGCGCATCTTCCCGATGACGTTTTCCCAGGCACCGAACCATTCGAAGTTCAAGCGACCCTTGACGGGGGCCTTGGCGATGATCACCGCGTTGACGAGTTGCGCCTCATAACTCAACGCGCCGCCATTGACGATGAATGTCTTCTGCGCAACAGCGAATGGGTTCATCTGCCACTGCATCGCCTGTAACACCACCGCCATGCAGTCAGCTTGATTGCCCCTCAGATGCTTGGGGACCGCTGTCACGCCTTTCGACATCATCAGCGCGAGGTCGCTCATCGACTTCATGGTGCCTGGGTCGAGAATGAGCGCTGCCGCGTTGTGCGATGGATCGTGGTACGTGGCGAGGCCGGTTTGTGCTTGGTTGTCTGAATCGGTCATTGCGCTCTCCGTGGCCGGTCAGGAGTTGGTCGGCCTTTAGATGGAAAGAGGGGAGTTAGAAGCGGATGGCTTGAAGCCAGGCGCGAGCAGTGTCGAGGTCCACGTCGAAGCCCAGGGCTACAACCTCGACAATGTCGTCAACCGATGGGGCGGTCGTAGTTACGTCGTCGGATTGAGCGGCGGCTGCATGTGCGCCGATGGGCACGACTTCGACCTTCTCTGCGACCACTGGCGCGGCCACCGGGGTGACTGGAGCAGGCGCGGCGGCCTGGGCGCGGAGACGGACCAGTTCTTCCTGGTCACGTTGATACTGTGCATCGCGCTCGCGCTGTTGGCGTTGCTGGGCTTCCATGTCGCGGCGCTGCTGGTCCAGTTCGTCCTGCTGCTTCTTCAAGCGCAGGCGGTCCTCCTCGGCACGTTGCTTGCGCAACTCCTCAGCCTCAGCGTCGGCAATGCGCTGCTTCTCGCGCAGCTCATCAAGTTCTTTCTGCTGGACCAGCAGCTTGGCGGCAGCCTCTTCTCGATCCAGGGCAGACTTGTGCAGCGTTTCCAACTGCTCAATAGCGTTATCGCGAGCGATGGTGCCTTCAGCTTCGAACTCTGCATATTCTTCCGGCAGGATCACCGATAGCTTCACGCCTTGCAGGATTTCGGCGATATCGACGGCGCTACGGCTCGCATATCCAGCAGCCACCGAGCTGAAGCGGGTAATCTTTGCCCTGATGGCTTCGACACGTTCGGCCTCGACGCGCTCGCGCTCGGCCTTGGCGTCAGCTACGCGCTTTTCTTCGGCCTTGATTGCTTCGTCGACAGGCGCCTCGATCGCCAGCACGCGATCCTTCAAGGCCTCGCCGAACTCCTTCACCTGGTTGACGCGAGCCTGGGCGTCTTTGACCTTCTGCTGATACGGAACGAGCGCGGTCTTGGTGGTGTTCGCCAGGGCATAGCGCACGTCGCGGATATCGACGCGTACTTCTTTCGCATTCGCCAAGCCTTCGCTGGTCGAGCAGTCAACGACCAGCTTCGCGTAAGTCGTTTCCAGGCGGACGATCTGCTCTTCGTGCGGGCGATATTCAGCGATGTCGGTGACGGCTACCGCAGGGACTACAGCTTTTGGTGCGTCGACGGTTTCGCTCATTTCGAGCGATTCTTGTACGGAGGCTTGCTTGGCATTTGCGGACATGACAGTTCCTTGCCGCGCGGTGCGCAGCTTTGAAAGGCGTGAGGGTTATTGAGTGACGCGGTCAGCGAGAGCGCTGAGCAACATCAGGAAAGCGAAGAGGCCGAGGGCGGGGAAAGAGCCGCGCCAGATCAGCAGGCGCCGCGCCCGCTGGCGACTGGTCACCGGAACACCCGGTAGGTCGTCGAGTGCGGCACCTGGCATACACCAGAAGCTTCGCGCTTGACGTTGTAGGCGAGCATCACCACAAGCAGGCCGGCGGCGAGTAGCCAGAAGACTGGCTTCATGGTCGAACCCTCACAGCGATCCGACCACCCTTCATGGTTGCCGCCAAACGACGTGGCAAGCTGGCAACCAAGGATTCGCGGGATTTTCCGATCACCTCGTTGAAGGGAAGGCCGAAACCCAGCAGGACCAGCTTCGATTCGATTTCATCGAGCTGCTCGTCGATCAGGGATTTAACCGGTGGGGTCGTCATGCTGCAGCTCCTTGCTTGATCGATTCGTTGTAGGTGGCGTAGATCTGGTCGACCCGCGCCCGGTAGTGGCGGTGCTCGTTGTCGTCGATGGCGCGCAACAGGTAGGCCAGGGTGATGACCGATGTTGCTGCCGAACTGGCGTTGGGCTTCCCGAGGTCGCGGATCATGTTGTCGATCTCGCCCTCGATCCAGCCGATCGCTGTTTGGTGATCGCGCTGCTGTGTGTTCACGACGACTTCTCCTTCAAGCCCCAGAATTCGCCGATCGCATCAGTGGCGGCGGCGACACGTTTGGCACTGGCCTTGCGCTCATCCAGTTCACGAACTGACCGATCTGCCAGTGCCTGGGTGCGCTTCAGCGCCTCGGCCTCGTAGTCGTGGAACTCTTCCGGCTGAGGCCTCTTCTCTCGCCCCCAAGCGTCGTAGCGCCTGTCCCACTCCCGGGCCTGGGCGCTGTCTGCATAGCTGGTTGCCATGGTCGCCTCCAGAGTGGCGGGGTGATTCAGTCTGTGTAAGCGATGTACTTAAATTTGCCTTCGCCGAGACGCTCGAAGCGACCACCGAAAGTGCCGCGCACCTTCGCCAGAATTTCTTCTGTAGTTGTGCCTTCGGGGTATACGCCTTCGCAGATCTGCGAGGAGTTGGTGTGCGAGCAGATTCTGTAATCGATCTTGCTCGGGTCGAGTGGGCGAGGTTCCCAGCTCCGGTAGATGCCGGTTGCCTTGTCCACATTGACGACGTAGTCGTTGACGATCACGTCGTCAGCTTCGTCCCACTCGCATTTGTCACAGAAGTGGCGCGCATCGGTGCAAGCCGAGCAAGGAGGGTTGATGTGGCAGCTACAGCCGTCCGCCTTGCGTATCTTGATCAAGCCTTGGCAGCCTTTGCGACGGCAGACATCACCTTCGCAGTGTCCGAAATCGCTCATGGCGACCTCCAGTGTTTGGGGTTAGGCGGCAGGAGTGACTTCAGCCTCAAGCTTCGCAAGCTGCGTGCGCAATTCTTCGATACGCTTCAGTGTTTGCTTGTGCTGCTCAGCGCTGTGCTTGTCACGAACAGCCTGAGGGATGGCGATGCCTTCGATTTTTTCCCAATCGGTTAGATGGATGCTGATCCGATCCGAAGCGAGGTAAGCGGCGGCGTCTTTGTCTAGCTGCGCCTGGGCCATAGCCAGCGCATCTTCGTAGCTGGTAGCGGGGTAGATTGTCTTGCTGCTACCGCTACCGTCGCGGTAGTCATGCAACCGATAGGCGAGGTCGCCATCCGACTTGCCCATCAGGGAGACGAGCTTGATACCTTCGACTCTTGTGCGACCACCGTAGGAGTCGCAGTCGTAGACCTTGCTGCTGTCTGCCCAGCTGATGATTTCGGGCGAATAACCAGCGACAAAGAGGTGGGTGATCTGGCCCGCCATGAAGAGCTTCAACGTTTCAATCTGGCCTACGTCGCCCCCCTTGACGAAACTAAGCAGCACGTCGGCATGAACCTTTGCCTTTTCCTTCGCCAGTGAAAGCCGGCTGCCCTGCTGGTCAATCTGGGCTTGGAGTTTTTTCCGATCACTTTCGTAGCGCTGCTCAAGCTCGCGCAGGTTCTTTTCCTTCCACGACTCAGCGGGCTGATCGTGAAGGCTTTTCACAACGAAGTTTTCGCCGCTCGGGATTTCCTGCCCGGCGCTGACGAATATTTCCTGGACGATGGTTTGTTCAGCGTTGAGCTTGCCGACGACCAAAACCTTTTTGCCGTCGCTGGTGTATTTGATATCGGTCATCACTTGCTCCTGATGGTTGATCCAACAAAACTCGGCTGCACTCATCCGTTCCGCTCGTTGCCGTTGGGCGCAGAGGGGAGTGCATGCGGGTGGTGTCGGGAGGAGGGTGCAGCCGGCCCGATTAGGCCAGCCGGAATTTTCTTTCAGGGAAGTCCCTTTCGAACTCCTCAAGAATGCGGCCCGCAAGTTCCGGGCATTTGCGTGGAAGGGCGTGGTCGCGGTTGTCAGTCGTTTCCAATTTCTTCCCAATGAAGCAAAAGACGAACGCCCAGCCTTTGTCCGTTTGGACTTGAAGCTTTTCCATGTGGCGGCTCCGTTTTGAGATGTGGGGCCCAGGCCCGCTACTGGCGACGGCCTGGGTTTGCAACGTCAAGTTGTCCTGGTGCGCTGGGGTGGCCTACCGGAATCCCGGCCGATGCGCGGTGACATCGACGGCCTACTGTCCGCTGCCTGAATGAGTGTTGGGCGCAGCCTTCAGGCTTGCTGTGCCACGCAGGTGAATCGTTCAGCTACTTCATGGCGCGCCCTCCGTGCGGGGTTTCAACTGCGGGAAAGCCCACTGGCAGTTGGTGTTGCAGATGGCCGGAGCTGATCCCGGCATGAAGTACTGAGTTCGTCATGTCACTGTTCCGCATGACCGGCTTCGATCCTCGCCCCTGTAATCCCGCGAGGTATCCCAACAAGGCCCGAGCCCTCTGCGCATCAGCACTGCGCATTCATCTGCTTGCCGGTTACGTCTCCGGCGCCAGCCTTTGCTGGCCGTGGCCCAGGGTTTTGAGTCCTTCTGCTACTGGTGCTCTACAGGACTTGATGCAGGTGGGCGGTTATAGGCCGCAGTTTCGTCCGCATCGGGGTGTGATCTGGCCGGTACTGAACTCCGGCTTTGCGGATAGTCACCGCTTGGGTTACCCCAATTCCGCTGGACCTTAGCCAATCAGTCTTGGCATTCAGATCACACCCCGATGCGCTCTCATAGAGAGGATCGGGCAGTTGTAAACTCCGGGTTTACAACTCAATTACCTTTCATCAATTCGAGCGTTGTGATGGCCGAGTTGTAACCGCGAGCCCACTCTGCCGGTTTTCCGCGCATCTCATCCTTCAGCTTGATGATTGCCTCGTCGATAACCAGATTTCTTTCCGCCTGGTACTTCTTCTTCCAATTGATCGGCGGCTTCGTCGGTGCGGCGTGGCGCTTTTTGAAGCCAGCTACGTAGTCGCTTGCTGTGACCATCTCTGTTGCCTCCGAACCGTCAAGCCTGACTTGTCAGTTGATTTCCCGTCTGGCCCTGTCGCCAAGGCCAGACAGTGGAATCTTCACGCCTTCAGTTCGGCAGCAGCTTCGGCTGGAGTGCAGCCATCGGCGTAGTAGTCGAACGCATCGCTTTCTTCATCCGACCCTGCAGCAATGAAGTGGCCGAGGATTGCGCCAAGGCGCGAGATCCAGCGGCTGTAACTGATTTCAGCAGCGTCGGTGCGGCACTCGTCGGCCGCCATGGTTGCCATGTTGAACATCGTGTTGCCCTCCGGTTGTCATCCCAAAACCCGCTCATTGAACGGGCTTCAGTGATGCTTTCCGCCGTGACCCGCTTCTGGCGTCGGTCACTGGCCTATCCCAAATTATTCGTCCAGCCGCGGGCCTTTCGGCTTGTTCTCCCGCTGGATAACTGTTCTTGGCGTTTTACGCTGCACGCCTGGGTCAGTTGCCAACCCTCTGAACCGTTGAGGCCGGTTCATCGCTGCCTTTGAATCTGGGCCGGTGGTGATCCGGCAAGGTGAAGCGGAGAAGCTAAAGAGCGGTTGTGCGTGCTGCTTTGCTGTCTCGACTTCCGGTCCCGATGTGGGGACTGGGCTTCGATGGAATGAACATTACCTATGGGTAACTTCATATGCAATACCTTCGGGTAATTATTTTTGCGTGGGCGAAAAAAAGCCCGCGCGCGGCGGGCTTTGATCTGGCTATTTATTTTGCGGTGGGGGTTAGCAGCCCCGTACGTCGATCCTACAAAACATCAGCGACGGCGCAGCATCTACCAATTACAAACAACCAGGTGAGCTGCAATGAGCGAAGATCAAAAAGAGAAGGCGATAGCTACTTGGCGCAGGCTGCTGGAAGAACCTGAGATCCGCATGAGCGTCGAAGAACAGTTCGAAGCCCTGGTGATGATGGCGGACGAGCTGAAGCGCACCGGGGTGATCGACAGAGAGGAATGGCGGGAACTGGCGGAGGAGGCCAGCGCCTTCTATGCGCACACCATCGAGGGGCTGGAAGGCGGGACGTGACAGAGGAGTTTCAGGCAAAAAAAGCCCGCCAAGGGGAGGTGGGCTGTAAAAAGTCATGAGGACATGTAGCAGCATAGGCAACCACTACTGCCACGCAAAAAAGCAAAGAAAAATCCGCGCTCGACTACGTCTGGCCACCATTGGTCGCGCGAAGTGCCATCACACTGAACGCCTCCAACGCTCCGCCCTCTACCCCCCAATAGAACAATAATAAGGTGCTCCAAATGAGAGAGGCACAGCGAAGACTGGCCATGACAGCCTGGCGTGAGCTGTTCGGACTGGCTGGAAGTCAAATGGATGCAGAGGTTAAGTACTTCGGGTTGTTGAGGCGGGCTGACGCCATGGAGCGCGCCGACCTCATCACCAGCGACGAGTGGCGAAGGCTTGTTCAGGAGGCAGGGGCATCACTTGCGAGCACCGCAGAGTGCATGGGAGGACCAGGGTAGGGTGGGGAGAGCAGCTCTGTAATTGCCCTATCCATCACCTCCGCGTTGAATCTCAGATCGCCAACGCGAACCCTCAGCTTCTGCGTCGTTTCTGTCGCACCTTCTTTATCCAGCCACGCTGCGATTTCCTCGAAGGCCTCGCCGATCATCATTTGATTCAATTGAAGGCTGGCCAGCACAGCCGGGAATAGTTTTGGGTGGGCCACGACTCATTCCTCCATAAGGGCATTGGGCGCAGACAACAAAAAGCCCGCACTGGGCAGGATATTTGTCGAAGGGGCGCCGATCCGTCAGCCCGGCCAGTGTGCAGCCACGCGATGTGACCGCTCAACAGCGATACGACGAAAGGCGGGAATGAAAAAGCCCGGCGCTGGGCAGGGCTCGATGATGGATACCTATGCTGCTACCGCCAAGGCATTACCCCTCACAAGCAGTCGGATCTTCATAGACTTCGCACCACGCAGCCTTCATCAGCGGCTTGCACTCCGCGTCATACTTTCCCCTTAGCTTGGCAGTGCTGGCCGGGGTCATTGGTCCTGGGATTTCCTCGCCTAAATCCACCATCTTTTGCGCTACGGCGTCCTGGGCTTCTTGGGTATCGCCGGCGCGCTTCAAAAGTGCATAGAAAGCTTTTGACGACTGTTTGCGACTTATGTCGGGCTGGTCGCCAACAACCGACAGTAATTCGTAGTAGGCCGCACAATGAATGTCCTTCTCATTTGAAGCATCGGCTAGGGCAATAGACGAAGCGCTGCAGCAAAGGACAGCCAGTAGCCAAGAAATTCTGATCATTACTTTCTTCCAATAAATGTGTTGCGCAAGTGCGCAGCCATAGTATCGGCGAGAAAGTGAGGGTCTAGAGTGCGGGGAGAGGGGGCAGTCAAAAAAAACGGCGCTGGGCCGGGCGCGGTTGATGTGCAGGGGGTAGAGTGGCATCGTGACAAGTTACGAAATCAAATATCGGAGCAAGTAATGTCAGTGGAAGAAAATGGCAGCAATCAGCCAAAAAATAACCAAATGCTGTTCACTGATGAGGAGACGGAAGTAAGTCTTAGATTTGACTCCGAGGACCAGTCGCTCTGGGCTACAGGCCAGAATATTGCTCAGCTCTTTGGCGTTGACTATTCAAACGCGTTAAAGCATATCAAGAACGTTTATGCAGACGAGGAGCTTGATAAATCGGCAACCATGGCAAAATTTGCCATAGTTCAGAATGAGGGTGGTCGGGATGTGATGCGCGCGGACGTGCCTCACTACAACATCGACATGATCATCTCTGTTGGTTATCGCGTAAATGCCAAAAGAGCGGTGAAGTTTCGTCAGTGGGCCACTAAGACACTGAAAACCTTCATTGAGCAAGGTTATGTAATCAACGAAAAGGCTCTGCGGGAGTCGCCAGAAAAACTCAACAAGCTTGCCGCTGCAGTACGAGCTCTCCGGTCTGAGGAGAAGCAGGTCTACGCCAAGGTGCGAGAGTGTTTCAAAATTTGTTCCTCGGACTACGACTCTGGTTCGAAAACGGTCAGAAACTTTTACTCGTTACTACAGGATAAATTTCATCACGCAGTTACTGGAATGACAAGCTCAAAGCTGATCCTTGATCGGGCGAATCATCATACTGAAACAATGGGCATGCAATCAATTCGCGGCGACTTTCCGACACTCGAGGAGGCTAAAACAGGAAAAAACTATCTGAATAGTGACGAGCTTTACCGCCTTCACTTGCTGTCTGAGCAGTTCATGTTATACGCGGAGAGTACAGCCCTTACGAAGCGTCCCATGACCATGGAGTCACTTCACGGAAAGCTTGACGCCCTGTTGGTCTTTAATGATTACCCAGTATTCAGCGGATATGAGGATTACATTAAAGAAGAGGCGATCAGTCATGCACGTCAAGAACTGGGGTTGTATAAAAAGCGTAAGAAAATCGAGTCGCTGGGCTATGCATACGACGAGGACGCCTTGGCTTCCGGCGAATACGACGAGCTTCTAATCGATTAAAGAGTCAGGCAAATGACTGGAATCTGATCCTAGCCAAACTGCTGGCAATACTCGCTTACTCAGCCTTGCCCCGCACAATCCTTCCCGCCTTCACCTCATCAGCGTGGCGGCGAATCTTTTCTTGCTGAGCTTTCAGAAGAGCGGAGATCTTCATAAGCGCAACGGCATCATCGGGGGATCTGCCGCGGCCGGCCATGCTGGTCAATTCGGCCACTGACCAGTCGATGACCGCGGACGCATCGTCTAGGTCGTAGAACAGCTCTTGCTGGGCTGTTCTGGGGCCGTCGAGGCCTTGTATGAGATCTGCCATCTATTTGATTGTCCTGGTTATTGCGCCGGCTTTGATCTCGTCTGAATACGCGGTTAACCGGTCTTCGTCCGAATGGAACGCAGTGCACATCTTCAACAATGCCTGGACATCGCCTAATGCGCCTGCATCATCGGTCGTACCGCTTGCCGCCCGTGGAGATCAGATAGAGCGACTCTGAGTAGGGTAGGCGGGCGAGAATTTTCGTATTGTTCACCACGGCACCCATGGTCACCCCTCGGCAAAGCAGACTAACGCTGCCCTGCAGGCGCTCGCACATGGCGTCGGCACTGTCGATAAAGTTGGTCTTGTTCAGCCGCAGCATTATCACCGTGCGCCCCTCGGGCACTGCGCCGATCGGCGGCACGGCAAAGATAGTTATCTGGGTGTAGATGACTATCGCAACGAGAGCGACGATTCCAGTAATCACCAGCTTTTTCATGGAGTCCATTCCTTTTGGTGTGTGGTGCGAGCGTTGCGATTGTTATCGGGAGTACATTGCCCACCAAAACACGTGACCCAGGATCGCGATTTGCTGCTCCTGAATCTCGGCGAAGGTGTAGTCCTCATCCGGGTGCTCGTCACGATTGAAGCTGCGCAGGCGGATACCGGTTGGCAGGCGATAGACCTGCTTCACCCGGAGCTGGCCGTTATGGTTGATCGCGTACATATCGCCGTCGACGATATGGCCTAGCGAATTTTTGCCGACGTTCACGCCTACCGTGGCACCGTCGCGCAGCACAGGCAGCATGCTGTTACCACTCACCACCACACACTTCGCGTTGCTGAACTGCACGTTGTTGTGTCGGAGGTCTTTCTTGAAGAAGCGCAGCCTGGCGCTGTCGCTTTCAGCGATCGCGAACCGGCCCGAACCCGCGGCCAACTCTACTTCTTGGAGGAATGGCACGTAGACCTCGTCGTCATCGAGCGGGGTTTCGTCATCCCATGTATCGATATCGGAAAGGTGATCGGGCGGACTTTTTCTAGATCCGTCGCTATCCGCTGGCATTCCTACTTTATCGAGCTGATACCGGTCCAAGCCCAGTGCCTGCTCAATCTCCCGCGCAAAATCCTCGCCGATGTTCTTCCTGCTCGATGCTGGCATCGATGTTGAAAGGCATCGCGATATGTAATTTGCGCTTTTGCCGAGGGCGTCAGCCAGGCGGGCCTGCTTTCCCTCGAAGCGCTGCTTCATGAGCGACCGCAAGTTTTCGCGGCGAATTTCTGAAATTTCCATCGCCAAATCATCCCTTCCTGTTACCAAAAGGTAAATTCCCTGTAGGTATTGCTTTGTGATTACCTGCGGGTAATAATCAAATTACCTAAAAGGAGGCCCGACATGCGGACCAAACACCCAAGCCTGCTGGCCTGGCTCAAGGCGGCAACAGACACCGATGTCGCCCGCACAGGGACCACTCGCGCATATCTGAGATTGATCGCCTACGGGCACAAAACTGCGTCTGCCGAAATCGCTGCTCGTACAGAGAGCGCGACCGGAGGGTCGGTTACGCGCCAAGAATTAAGGCCTGAAGACTGGCGCCAAATTTGGCCTGAGCTTTCCGCCGCCTAACCCAGCCCCGTCACACCGAAAGCGGAAGTGAACCTATGGCCTACGACGATAAAGCGCACCGGCACGAACACCAGGTGAAGGTGCGCCTCGATGACGAAGTCTTTCAGGAACTGAAGGACGTAGCCCGCGACATGAAGCTGCAACACAGCGTGCTTAGCCGAGAAATCATCGAGGCCGCGCTTGAGGTCAAGCGAACGCTCGGAGAGCTGCCGTTTGAGCTGGAGAAAAGACGCGCCTGAGAAGGCCATAGAGGGGGATTCATGCCCAGTGCAGTAGTTGAACTCAGGAAGGGCGCAACAGAAGAACTGGCGCGATGGGCGTCGGAGATCGGAATCACCCCGGATGCCTTGGCCTCCGAGCTCTTGCGACTGGCCATGCCAGGACTCAAGAAAGCGATCTGCGACAGCACACCACCCGAAAGCAACGTGGTTGCCTTCCCTCCAAAGCGGTGATTCACAGCCCTTATTAGGGACCGCAGGGCGAGCAGGGCAGGCCGGTAGCGGGTTTCAAGATTGTCCACGGTCCCTGTTTCGGGACTGGAGAAAAAGAAGGTCATGGATTCGTCCCTGATCAGTTGATGAACGAATTATTTCCTTGTTGGCGTATCGCCACCACGGAAACAGAAACGAGGTTTTACGAATGGAAGATTTCCTGCGGGCCTGCCAGAGCGCTGTTCTGGACAACGAGGCAAAAGCACTGGCGGCAAAGATGGGCGTTCCGCATGTAGGTCTTCTTCAGCGGGCAAACCCTGACAACGATGCGCATCACCTGACCGTGGAGCATTTGTTCGGGATCTTGCTGCACACCGGCGACATGCGCCCGCTGCTGGCCTTGGCCAACGAGTTTGGTTTCGACCTGGTCGCCAAGACCGCGCCCAAGCCTCAGGCGCTGACCAAGTCGCTGATCAACGTCGGCAAGGAAGTGGCGGACCTGACCATCGCAGTTCACCAAGCGCTCGACGACGACCGCGTCAACACCTTCGAGAAAACCCTGATCCGCCAAGAAATCAACCATGTTCGTCAGAGCCTGGACGTGATGGATGCGTCGGTGAAGGCCGCCTGATGTTCCCGCATGCACAAGCTTTATTTGATGGTGCAGATGGAAAAGCCCAGAAAAAGGAGGGCTCCCCAACACTATTTGGGTAACGGCTTCAAAACCCAGGCACAAAAAAGCCGACGGTCGAGGTCGGCTAATTCATTAACACTTTGTGGGACAGATTATGCAGAGCCAACTCACTTCAAGCAATACCCCGAACCATGTCGCGACACGTTTTCTGCAAACGCAAAACGTGTCGCGGAATGAAACCATGAGCAGCTTTGAGCTTCTGGACCTGGTCAACTCGGCGCGGTCCTCGTTCGGTGAGGGAGAAGTCCGGCGCAATGATTTCGCTGCTCGCTGCAAGGACGAGCTGGAAGGGGAGCACTACGAAACTTTCGTAGTGAAGAACGCCAACAATACCGAGTCCGAAGGCATCCGGATGACCAAGGATCAGTGCATGTGCGTGCTGATGCGGGAGTCAAAGGCCGTGCGCCGCAAGGTAGTGATTCGACTGAACGAGCTCGACGCCAAGCCAGCCTTCGACTACGCAGCCGCCCTCAACGACCCCCGCACCTTGCTGGCCTTGCTCACTGACAATGTGAAGAAGGTCGTCGCCCTGGAAGCGGACAACACCGAGCTTTCCCACGAAAACCTGATGCTCGAGCAGAGGGTTGCCGCCGATGCGCCAAAGACAGCCTTTTTCGACGCAGTGACCGTCACGCACGAAACGTACTCGGTGGCCGAGGCCGCAAAGCTGATCGGCACCGGCCAGAACCGTCTGATGGCGTTCCTGCGTCAGCGCCGCTGGGTCACCCTCCGCAAAAACGAACCAATGCAGGGGCCGATTGAATCCGGCTACCTCACCGCAAAGCTCAGCACCTTTGAACATCCCGAAAACGGCAAGACCACCGTATCCACGCCACGTGTCACCGGCAAAGGCCTGACCAAGCTTCAAGCCCTATGGGCGCGGCGTGACGCTGACCTGCTCAACATGGAGGGCAAGTAATGGCCCGCGCACGCAACCTCAAGCCCGCCCTGTTCAAGAATGAACTGCTCGGCGTGGCAGACCCAATGCTCACCCTGCTGTTCGAGGGCCTGTGGCTTCTCGCTGATCGGGAAGGGCGCCTGGAAGATCGTCCACTTCGCATCAAGGGTGAACTGTTCCCGTATCGCGACGGCCTCGACATGGACGACATGCTCAACTGGCTTGCCGAAACCGGCTTCATTTTTCGCTACACCGTGGGTGAAAAGCGTTACATCGAAATCGACAACTTCGTGAAACATCAGAACCCGCACCGTAATGAACCCGAGTCGTTTATCCCTTCAGTATCAGATGGATGTATCACTTCGGATTTTGGCAGAAGTACTTCCGATAAAATCGGAAGCGCTCCGGCTGACTCCCTCTCTCTTGACTCCCTTAACCTGACTGCTGACTCCCTCACACCACCGACGCCGGCGGCATCGGCGACCGAGGATCTGTTCCCGAAGTTCTGGAAGCTGTACCCGAACAAGAAGGGCAAGGCGAACGCCGAGAAGGCCTGGAGGAAACTCAAGGTCACTGACGAACTGTTTGCCCTGATCGCCAGAGGCCTGGCCCGGCAAGTCGTCTGCGCCGAGTGGACCAAGGACGGCGGCCAGTACATCCCACACCCGGCGACCTGGCTGAACGGCAAGCGCTGGGAGGACGAGGTCAAGCCTGTCAGCAACGTGCACCAGTTCCCGCAATCCCGTCACACAGGCTTCGCTGAGCGCGACTACACCGCCGGCCTGACCCAGCGGGAGGACGGCAGCTATGCGATCTGAAAAAGTAATCGCCATGCCAAGCACGGCGCCCGCACCGCAAAAGATCACCGGCATCTGCGAAGACCACGGCCAGTTCCCGCAAACCGTGAACGTGATTTTCGGCAAGGTGTTCAAGACCGGCTGCCCGGAGTGCACCCGGATCGAGAAGGAAGAAGCTGCTGAGCAGGCCAAGATTCACGAACGCTACGAACTTTCCATCAAGCTCGGCTCGGCTCTGATCCCGAAGCGCTTCGCGGGCAAGACGCTGGCTAGGTACGTGGCCACCACGCCCGAACAACTCAAGGCCCTTGGCACTTGCCGCCGGTACGTCACCGAGTTCCCGCAGATCTCCGAATCTGGCCGTTGCCTGCTGATGCTCGGGAAGCCCGGCACCGGCAAGACGCACCTGGGCTCCGCCATCGCGAACGAGCTGATGCGCAAAACCGCCGCTACGGCCGTGTACCGCACGATCGGCTCAATCCTGCATGACATCAGGTCCACCTACGGCGGCGGAACCGAGCGCACGGAGGGGATGATCCTGGCCGGCCTTATCGCTCCGTCTCTGCTCGTTCTGGACGAAATCGGCGTGAGCAAGGAAACCCCGAGCGACTTCGAGCTGACCACGCTGTTCTCAATCATCAACGGCCGGTACGAGCAGATGCGCCCCACGGTGATCATCTCGAACCTCGACGGCAAGGCGCTGCCGTCGGCCATGGGCGAGCGCTGCGTGGATCGTCTGCGGGAGGGCGGGGTGATCGTCATTCCGTTCGAATGGGAATCTCAGCGCGGCAAGGAAGGCTTTTGATGGCTATCGACAAAGAGAAATTGAAGGCGCTGCTCTGGGCTGAAGCAGCCTCATTTCGAGCCGACTGCTCTGACTGGAAACGCAACACCGAAGCGCTGCAAGACTTCCTTGGCGAGAAGACCGTCGAGGAAGCGGCGCTGGAGCTGCTGGCCGAGAACGAGGCGCTGCGCAAAGATGCCGAGCGGTTCCAGTACCTCGACGCAAACCCTGATTTTCAGATCGCGTACACCGGCGATATGAGTCTCGGCCATTACATCGACGCCGCAATGGGCAAGGGAGAGCAGTTATGAGCGTGATCATCTGCCCAAGCTTCCTCGTCGCCAAGGCATTGTCGCGCCTCGACACGTTTTACCACCTGCGGGAGCGGGATCGTAACAGTGCAGTTCCAGCCTTGCGCGGTCTTGCTATTGCAGCGAAAGCCTACGGCATCGTTTCGCATGATCGGACGTTGGCATGTGCAAGCGAGGGCGCCCGATGACCGACAAGATCAGCGTCAACAGCCAGGCCAAGCTCACCGAGGCCATCACCAGTCTGACCACCATGTACAAGGACAAGAAGTTCGTCGTTGTCTCACTGCGCCCGGGCAAGGACCGCACCCTCGACCAGAACTCTCTGTGGTTCGGGATGTACAAGCGCATCGCCGAGATGACCCAGATCGGCGATGCGGCCGACGCCCGGCGCTACTGCAAGCTGCACTTCGGTGTGCAGATTCTGCTGAACGAAGATTCAGGGTTCCAGGCTGCGTGGTATCGGGTCATGCGCCATCTGCCCTACGAGGAGAAGCTGGCCATGATGGGCGAGTGCAAGCTGTTCGGTCCGGACGGCTTCCCCGTCACCAGCCTGTTCAATCGCGCCCAGGGCATCCAGTACACCGACCGCATGGCCGCGTTCTTCACGGGCCAGGGCGTTGTCCTCACCGATCTGCTGAGCAAGGAAGCCGCATGAAGCGCACCCCACTACAACGCAAGACCCCGCTCACGTCCGGTGGCCCGCGCCGGAAGCGCTGCCCGTCCTGCCGAGTGATGTACACGCCTGCCCGCGACTCGCAAGCCGTATGCGGGGAGATCGAGTGCGCAATCGCTCACGGACAGTCAGAGAAGGGCCGGGAAACCACGCGTAAAGCCTTCGCGGATGCCGGGCGCCGGGAGATCAAGGTTCGCAAGGAGAAGCTGAAGAGCCGGGCCGAGCATCTCAAGGACACGCAACAGGCCTTCAACGCCTGGGTGCGCGAGCGCGATGCCGAACTGCCGTGCATCAGTTGCAGCCGGCACCACCAAGGCAAGTACGACGCAGGGCACTACCGCACCGTCGGCAGCAATCCCGCGCTGCGCTTCGAGCCGCTGAACTGCCACCGCCAGTGCTCGCCATGCAACACCCGGCTTTCCGGGAACATCGTGAATTACCGCATCGAGCTGGTGAAGCGGATCGGCGCCGAGCAAGTCGATTGGCTGGAAGGACCGCATGAGCCGAAGAAGTACACCGTCGAAGAACTGAAGGCGATGACCGCCGACTACCGGGCAAAAACAAGAGAGCTGAAGGGGAGAGCAGCATGAAAATCCATTCCGCGCGCCAGGCTTGGCACGACTGCAACTACAACCCGGCCCCCGGCCAGACTTCTGACGCCGCTGAACTGGGCGTGGTGGTGCAGGGCACGGAGCGAGGCCCGACGGCTAACCCTGCCATGCACGGAGCGCTGGCCGGCCACATCCAGTCAGCAATTGCTCGGCTTCATTTTCAACTGCGGGCTTTCGGCAATGCCATGTATGCGGCCGAGCCGACAGATGATGATCGGGAGGAGGCAGAAGGTGCTGTTTTCAACCTGGCATGCTCACGGGTAGAGCGTATGACCGCCAGCAAGCGGGAGCGGGCCGAGTATGTCGCCAAGGGTGTGTTCCGTCGTTACCGCTACATGCACCAAGGCGGGCAATCGGCCAATGCCGATCCGCTGATCAAGCCCGAGTTGTTCCGCGCCTGGATGAAAGGAGAGTACGACGTCGAGCTTCCGTCAGCGGCATGGGGGCGAGATTGGGAGCCATTCGTGCAGCTTTGCTTCGATGCCTGCTATGACATTGACGCTCGTGCGTTGAGTCCAATTGGCGGTGTAATTTACAAGATGAAAGAGGCTGCTTGACTTCCCGCACGGCTGAGGGCATGATTTCCCCATAGTTAGTATTTTGCCTTCGGCAAGTTACTTAGAAAGCCGGCCACTGTGCCGGTTTTTTTATGCCCGCAAGAAAGCAAAAAGCCCCGACAAGTTCGGGGCTTTTTTATGCGCGCAGAAAAAGAGAGGGCGATTCCAGAGGGTGCGCGAACACCCAAAAGAAACGCCGGATCGCAGATAGTGCCTGCAAGCCAGCCAAGGCCCTCACTGCTCGCGCGAGCGGGACGGAGCCTAGCAGAAATCAAACGGACTTGCAGATGTTGAAAGAATGCAGATGTGGAAATTGCAAACGACTTCTCGCCCGAGTGGGTGAGTTTACCGAGCTCCAGATCAAATGTTCCCGATGCGGGACGTTGAATCATGAGAAGGCCGCGAGCCTCGAGCGATCGCCTTTGAGCGACATGAAAGCGGAATCCTCCGCGAACAATCATTCGATTTAAAGGTGAAAAAAATGGAACCAGTAACTATTGGTGCAAAGTTCTACAGCTCCGACACATATAGTGTTGAAGCGATCATCAAGCCAACTGAAAACGTCGCAGGTGCCGTAATTCGTACAGCCTCGGTGAGCGGCACTCATCTTTCCGGCCTAATTACCGGAACTGTGGCTCCGAAGCTCGGCTCGGACTATGATGGGAAGCCGATCCTGATGACTCTGGGTAGTGGCTCCCAAAATCTTTCGTATCCGATCCAACTGCCGCCTGGCTATGGTCTGTGGATTACTGCAAACAGCAGCACCCCGAGTCGCGCTTGCGTGACTTACGATTTGCTGCCTTAAGGAGCGAAGGGCTGCATAAACAGCCACTTGTTGTTGCTCTGTGGTTACGTGACAGGGTTTAGGCCCCAGCAGATGCTGGGGCCTTTTTTGTTTTCAGCTCCACCACGCCCATCACTCTGAGCGGCAAAGATTACGCCCCTATTCAAGATCGTGTACCGAGCGGGGCTATCGTGTTTCACCGTTCGTCCAGCGCCCGGCACTCGCCGATCCGCGCCGCCTCTCAAGTTCATGCACGGATATCCCGCGCCTCAGAACGGAGACTCAGCATGGACATCGACGAGAATGCGCCAGGGAACATTTCCCAGAAGGGCGTGACGAGTGATACGGACAACGAAACAGGCCATGATCCTAAGCGGAATGAGCCAGAAGTGCCGCTGCCTGCGGATGACGAAGCACCTGTCGAGGCAGATATGTCAGACGTGGATGCCAACAATTCGGTGTCGAGTGAGCATACAGAATCTGGAAAGAGTGGGCGCGTCGATGATCCGGACGCAGACCCACTGATGAATGATCAGGACGAAGACGATAAGGAGGCTCGCGGCCTACCTGCGAGCGACCCTGAATCAGGGGCCTGAACAAATCTTTGGATTATTCCAATTGCCCGCATAGCGCGGGCTTTTTTACGCCTCAGATTTACCTGTAGCCAGAGCAGCACCCGGGAATGCCTGGACGTCGATAGCCGAACAGTACGACGTACGGAAATAACACCGACAGCCCGCGCACCCTGACCTCACCAATGCTGCAGGGTGGCGTGAGACTGGACTGCGAGATCGATGCAAAGGCGCGTCGACGCAGAGAAGGTCTTCGGCGGACAGGAGAGGAAAGACCCTCACGCCTATTCAGATTGCAAACTGCTTAGGTATTTTTTGCAGAAATCAGATTCTGTAATTTTTCGAGCGCGACCCTTCCACACTTCAACGGTTGAATTGGGTACGCCGAATATCTCACTCATGATCTTTTCAGTATTGGCAGTCTCTTCCGCAGGAGTGTCTTCGAGATTGTGCTCATTCATATACTGAGCAACTACGCCGGCGGACTTGATTAATGTCTCTGCGTTGGAGTCGTCATCCATCGCATATGCGGCTTCACATCGGTTAACCTGGAATACGTAATCGTCTTTGCTCTCGCTTCCGTACAGCGAGAGGCATGAAGCCGAAACCAGTGCTACAAAAATTTTAGATCCTTTCACTTTTCCTGTCCCTATTACGCCAAGATTTCGCGGTGGGTTATACCTCCTGCGCTGTCTTTATGCTCTTATCCAAGGCTTCGCTATCGCGCGGGGCCTTTTTCGTTTTCGGCTCCACCACACCCTTCGCTATGGCTGGGAGTGCTGCTGGAGCCGTACCTATCACGCTCCCCGAAAGGGAGGACATCGGATGAAGCTCATGCCCGAAAAGAACCCGGACGCCTGGGCCGCTATCTGGATGGCCCTGAGCAATCCACTTTGGCAGGGCGCAATTATGGCGATCCTTATCTCCTTCCTGCGCGTCCTGTATGACGCTAAAGAAACCAGCAAGCGCCGGATCTGCTTCGAAGCGTTGATCTGCGGTGGATTGAGCTTGTCAGCCAGTAGCGTCATTGAGTGGATGGCCTGGCCATCGAGTTTGTCTGTTGCCGCCGGCGGGACCATTGGGTTCCTCGGCGTCACGGCCATTCGCGAGATGGTGACCCGCTTCCTGGGTCGCAAGGTGGATTCGCTATGAAGGCCTTCGCCGCTGCAGCAATCATCGCGCTCGTTGCCTGCCTGTTGCTGGGTATCCAGCACTACCAGGTCATTGCGCTTGAAGGTCAGGTGACGATCGAGGCTAAGGGCAAGCAGGACGCCATTGCGGCCAACACCGAGAGCCAGGCGACGATCACCACACTTCGCGCCGAAGCCCAGCGCAACGCCGCCTACACCGCAGACCTCAACAAGAGAATCAAGGCCAGCGAAGACAAAGCCAAAAAGGCGAGGAAAGATTTTGAAGATCTCAAGCGCAACAGCAAGCCTGTTCGTGACTGGGCTGCTCAGCCTCTGCCTGACGGCCTGCGCGGGAAAGCCGGCAGTGGTAACAAAGACCCAGGCCGTAAGAATTGAAGCGCCCGAGCTGGTCCCGTGTGAGCGGGTAGACCCTGACGAGTCTGACCTTCGCCTCAACGGCGATGTGTGGGAGCTCAAGGATCAGGCGATCAAGCTGCTCGACACGTGCGCCGACCAGGTGGACGCCCAGATCAAACGCAGCCAGAGCAAGTAACCGAATCCGCGACACGTTTCGCGAATCAGTAAATCGTGTCGCGACCTGCGACGAGGGAATCACCATGGCTTCGAACACCAATTTATCCAAAGCAGTATCCACTCTCGGCTGGATCGTAATCGCGGTCATTGCCTTGGGCGTTGTTGCGCTGAGTCTCGTGTGACGGCATGACCAACGTCACCCGTCTGCGCCACGTCCTGCCATTGAGCCCGGACATCAACAAGGCCGTCGCCGATCTGGATAGCGCCATCGCCAAGGCGGTAGATGCTGCCAAGGCCGCCGGCCTACCTCAGGGCCTGGTCGTTTCCCTGCTGCACGGGCACGCCCAGGTGCAGACCACCATCATGGTGAGCTAATGACAGTCAAGGTTCTGGAGTTCAAGCGGAAAGGACTGGCGCGACGCCGCCAAGACCCTGCGTAAGATTGCTGATGATCTCGATGCTGGCGAGCATCCGGAGTGCAGTGTTGGCGCCTTAACCCTGATCGGCCCAAAAGGCGAGGTGACTGTATTCGGGTTGGGGCCTAAGTGCGACGACCTGCAATGCCTCGGTGCCATGCGCCTGGGCGAGCAGAAGCTGATTGATGTGCTGTTGGATGCTGATGACTAACGGCTTGAGCGGATCAGGTAAGAACGAACTGGCCCAGTATTGCCATCATGGTGATCACCAATACAGCAAGCCCTACCGCAGATGTCCATTCGGATTCTGGTGATTGGGAAAACCATGAGCCTTTCGCCGGATACTTCCCGAGCGTGACTACCCGCATTACGGGCCACCCGATAGGGAAGCAAATTGCGCGAAATACCGTTTCAACCAGTATGTCCATCAAGATCGCGAGTCCTTTGCTGGGTTAGTGTGCCGCAGGTGAGTGCGGCACGGATAGATCACTCTTTGTGTTCGGCGTTCAGCTTTGCGCAAACAGAATCCGCATCTGCCCTGTCGTCGTACACGCCGTGCTTATTGGCATCGCCTCGATTTTTTCCGTCATAGATCCGGTAGCGCGTGGCTCCGCTAGTGGCGTGAATGAAGTCCAGCACCTTGAATCTCGGTTCCATGGTGATTGCCCTTTGAGAGTTGATCGTCAGCAATACCGGCACCCCGCCACCTTTTCAAGTAACAGAGCGTCCCGACGGCCATCAAACAACCCGACCGGGAGGCAATTGAACGCGCCTTTCAGTCGGGCTGCTGTCAAACACCTACGGACTGATGTGCTTAAAGAAGCATGGACCAACAGGTTGACCGTATGCTGCACATTCGGCATGGATTTCGGTTATCCCCTGGGTAAAGCTCCCGATACACAACCCCAAAAGTGCCGCAACGACTACAAAGGCCCATACCCGATCGGTTGGCATTGGCTGCTTCTTCATCCACGAGTCAAAACATCTGGCTCCGTAGAATAGAAAGTACAGGACGATCAATGCGGCGACGCCGATTGCCGAGTAAATGCCCAGCGAAAAGATACTGAGCGGTTTTAGAAACTCCATTGCACATCTCCTTTTTTAAAGTGCGACTCGATTGAAGCATTCCGTCATCACCCTCGCCACTCAACCACGTGTAGTTTCTCGCACTTGTGTGGTTTGCCCCCACAGGATGACTCCAAATGCGCAGACCAATGCCTTCGGCACCAATGCTTGAGCTGTCCGACCTGTCCGACTTCGGTATTCGCCTGACTCCAGCCCCTGATGTGTGGGAATGGCTCCAGGCTGAGATCCTTGCCGATACCGGGAGTATTCACAACGAAGACCATGCCCATCTACTGGATGCAGACATCCGGGTGATGTGGGCGTCGGCAGCCTTCGATAAGCAAGGACGCACCGTCCTGGGACAAGCCGAGCAGGTAGCGTTCCGCGCCGGCGGTTGGCAGAAGGCCCGGATGGAGCAACAGATGCGTGATTGGTTTGGCGATGTGCCGGCCTTCATCATCACCTTGGCCGCTGACTACAGCGCCCAGTGTTCCGACGCCGCCTTCTGCGCGCTGATCGAGCACGAGCTCTACCACATCGCCCAGGCGACCGATAAGTACGGTCAACCAGCCTTCACCGAAGAAGGTGCACCCAAGCTGAAGCTGCGCGGTCATGACGTCGAAGAGTTCGTCGGTGTGGTCCGCCGCTACGGTGCGAGCCCTGACGTTCAAGCGTTGGTGGATGCTGCAAACAGTCCTGCCGAGGTGGGGAAATTGAATATATCGAGGGCCTGCGGAACCTGTCTGCTCAAGTCGGCCTGATTCCATGACAGGTATTGACGGATGACAACCATATGGCAGTACTACGAAGCGAGGTCAAAGCCTTCATCGTTCAGGCACTGGCCTGCTTCGATACGCCATCCCAGGTGGTAGCAGCGGTCAAGACAGAATTCGGAATAGAGATCACCCGACAACAGTGCGAAACACATGACCCGACAAAGTTTGCTGGCCAAAGGCTGGGGAAGAACTGGGCCGACCTGTTCCACGCCGCCCGTAAACGATTCCGCGAAGAGACAACCGACATCCCGATCGCCAATCGTGCCTACAGGCTCAGGGGGCTGGGTCGCATGGCCGAGAAGGCCGAGAACATGCGAAACCTGGCACTGACCGCTCAGTTGTACGAGCAGGCCGCCAAAGAGGTGGGCGATGTCTACGTGAATCGCCGTCTCGAATTTGAAAAACCCCTGGGCTCCCAAGCGGACCAGCAGCACGCAGTTGCTGAGTACACCCTGGAGCCTGATGAGAATGTCCCGACTACCCCGCACCTTTGACCCGCCGGTAAAGCTGACGCCGAAGCAGGCGAACATTTACTGCTGGGGGTTTCAGCCTGAAGCACGCTTTCGTGATGCTGTGTGTGGTCGCCGGTTCGGCAAGACGTTCCTGGGCAAGGCCGAGATGCGCCGAGCGGCCCGTCTTGCTGCCGAGTGGGGTGTAAGCGTTGAAGACGAGATCTGGTACGGCGCACCGACCTTCAAGCAGGCCAAGCGTGTGTTCTGGCGGCGACTGAAACAGGCCATCCCAGAAGCCTGGCGTTCGCACCGTCCAAACGAGACGGAGTGCTCGATCACTCTGAAGTCAGGCCACGTCATGCGCGTGGTCGGGCTTGATAATTACGACAACCTTCGGGGCTCTGGTCTGTTCTTCGTCCTAGTGGATGAGTGGGCGGATTGTCCGTGGGCTGCGTGGGAAGAAGTTCTTCGGCCGATGCTTTCGACCTGCCAGTACACGATCCCTGGCATTGGGCTGCGCAAGGGCGGGCACGCGCTGCGAATTGGGACCCCGAAAGGATTCAATCACTGCTACGACACCTACCTTGACGGTAAGCCTGGCGGAGAGCCGGACCACAAAAGCTGGCAGTACACATCGCTGCAGGGGGGCAACGTACCAGCCGAGGAGCTGGATGCTGCCCGTCGCAAGATGGACCCCCGCACGTTTCGGCAAGAGTACGAGGCCGGCTTCGAAAACTATGCAGGCGTCGTGTATTACACGTTCAACCGCGCCGAATGCCGCACCAGCGAACGAATCAAGCAAGGCGAAGCGCTGCACATCGGGATGGACTTCAACGTCATGAAGATGGCGGCAGTGGTCTATGTCGTGCGCGACGACCTGCCGCTTGCACTGGATGAGTTTCACGGGGTGCGCGATACGCCGGAGATGATCGAGAAGATCCAGGTGCGTTTCCCAGGACACGCCGTTGCGGTTTACCCAGATGCCAGCGGCCAGAACACCAGCAGCAAGAACGCCAGCGAGTCCGACCTTTCGTTGTTGAAAAAAGCCGGATTCACGGTGGTGGTTGATTCGACTAACCCGGGCGTCAAAGACCGCGTTAACTCGGTCAACGCGATTTTCTTGAACACCTACGGCGAGCGGCGATTGAAGGTCAACATCGACCAGTGCCCTCAACTTACCCTATGCCTGGAGCGGCAGACCTACACCGACAAGGGTGAGCCGGACAAAGATCCGAAAAAAGGTCACGACCACATGAACGACGCCGCCGGCTACTTCATCGCTAAGCGTTACCCGATCAAAACACGCACAGGCGGAACGCGCCGTATTGGAGGATTGGCCTGATGCCAGTGCAATCGACAAACCCCGACTTCGACGCACACATCGCCGAGTGGGAAATGATGGACGACGCGCTCGAAGGTGAGGGCGCCATCAAGCGCAACGATCGGAACCTGCCGAAGCCCAGCGGCATGGTGGAAGCTGAAAAGCTCGACGCCACCGGCAACAAATACCTGTACCAGAACTATACAAACCGGGCTCAGTACGAACACTGGGTGCGCGACTCACTTCGGTCGATGATGGGTCTGGTGTCTCGGCTGATTCCTGAAATTGAGCTGCCGGCTGGGCTGAAGGGCTTGGAAGACAACGCCACGTCTGACGGCTTCGGCCTGAAGCAGTTGTTCTTCCGCATGGTACGACAGGCGATCTCCCACGGCCGGGTGCCGCTGGTGGTGAACATCGACGACAGCAGTGAGCCGTATTTCTCGACTTATGCCACCCGCAACGCGATCAACTGGAAGGTAGGCAGCCAAGGCGGCGGCCGGCAAGACCTGGTGCTTGCCGTATTCATCGAGTTCCGAGACGACAAAGAGGACGAGTTCGACCACGACTGCAAGATGGTTTATCGCGTCTTCAAGATGGTCGGCGAAGTTTGCTACAGCGAAGTGCTGGGTGAAAACGGGGAGGTCATCGAAGAGCTGAAACCGCTCGGCACGACCGGCACAGACAATCGCCTGGTGAGGGGCCTGGAGTTCCTGCCGGTGATCTACTGCGGCTCAACGGACAACTCGCCCGACGTGGATGAAGTGCCGCTTCTAACGATGGCCAGGGCCGCGCTGAAGTCCTATCAGCTCAGTGCTGACTATTTCACTGCTCTGCACCAGACCAGCCACCCGCAACCGTGGGTATCTGGCTTGGATGAAACGGTAGAGTTGAGCGTAACCGGGCCATCTGCCGCGTGGGACCTTGGGCCGAATGGCAAGTGTGGCTATCTGGAGTTCCAGGGCGCCGGCATTGAAGCCGTCCGCAAAGCCATGGATGACCAACGCAACGCCGCTGTTGAGGCTGGTGCCAAGGTAATGGACGTCGGCGGAACCGAGTCGGGAGAGGCGCGCAAGACGCGCCAGAACGATCAGCACGCAACGTTGCACAGCATCGTCATCACTGTGGCCGAGGCCGTAGAGCAGGCGTTGCGATACGCCGCTGAATGGAAGGGCTACGACCCGAAACAGGTGACATTCAAGGTCAACCCTGAGTTCGTTATTCCTCAGGTCGACCCTCAGGTCTTGGCTGAGCTTCAAAAGAGCGTCATGGCCGGCACGGTCAGCGCCGACACCTATTGGCAGTACCTCACGACCGGGAAGCTACCGGAACGTCTTTACGACGAAGAAGCCGAGCTGATCAGCGAAGAGCGCGAGTCGGTCGGCCTCAACCTGGACAACGAAGATGCCAACAGCAAACCAGGAACAGGCCGACAGCCAGCTACTGGAGCAGACGACCCGTCACTCAGTGATGATCGAGCGGCTTAAGGCCGGCGAGGTCAAGAAGTTCGAGAAGTACTTGCGCAAAATCGACGCCCTGGTGCGGGAGCAACTGACGCGCAAGGAGTTGACGACCTACAGTCGTGATCGCCTTGAGCAGTTCCTTGCCCGGGTCGACGGCAAGTTGCTGGAGATCTACAAGGCCTTCGGCGATGTGGTGCAGGCCGATCTGGTGGATATCGCGCTGTATGAGTCGACCTTCGAGGCCAACAGCCTCAGTCATGCGATGTCGATTGATGCCGTAGTCCCGGCCAACGCCGTGATTCGCGCCGCGGTGTTCTCGTACCCGCTTCAGGTCAAAGGGTTGGACGGCGGCAAGCTGTTGAAAAGCTTCCTCAGCGGCTGGACCAGAACTGAAACAATGCGGGTGACGAACACGATCCGGCTCGGCTTCGGCCAAGGCCAGACGAACGCCCAGATCATTCAGGCCGTACGCGGCACCGCGGCGCAGAATTTCACCGACGGCATTCTCGCCGTGAGCAACCGTAACGCGGCGTCAGTCGTGCAGACGGCCATCCAGCACGTTGCGACCACTGCGCGCATGGAAACCCTCAAGGCCAACAGCGACGTGGTGCTGGGTTATTACTGGTTGTCGACGCTGGACCGCAAGACCTCTCAGCAGTGTAAAGGCCTAGACGGCATGCGCTTCGACCTGGGCAAAGGGCCGTTGCCGCCGGCCCACATTAACTGTCGATCCACAACGGTACCAATAACGAGGCTGTCTGAGATGTTCTCAAAAGGCGCCACGCGAGCATCGGTGGGCAATACTGGCGGTGGCCAGGTCGATGCAAGCATGAACTATTACGAGTGGCTGGCGACGCAGCCGGCGAGCTTCCAGGATCATGCGCTCGGACCGGTGCGAGGCAAGCTGTTTCGCGATGGCGGCCTGACTCCAGAGAAGTTCGCCATGCTGCAGCTCGACAAGAAGTTCAAGCCGCTGACCTTGGCCGAACTGAAGGTCATTGAGCCTGACATGTTCACCCGGGCAGGCGTTACACTCGGTGCTCCACCAGGTTGAGATGACCGATGCAGATCATTGTTGAGGACGGGCAGGGAAGGCCGGATGCCAACAGCTTCGTGCTGCTGGAGAAGCTGACCTTCTACCGCGACTACTATGGCTTTCGAATCCCTGAGGAGGAGGCTGATCAGGTCGCGCTGCTGCTGCGCGCTGCGGCGGATATCAACGCCCGGCAGTGGAAAGGGCGCAAGGCCAATCCAGATCAGGCAATGGCCTGGCCCCGGCGTGACTGCAAGATCGAATACCAGACGCTTTCAGAGACGTTCGTGCCCTTTGAGCTTGAATGGGGGCAGGTGCGGCTTGCTGCCGAGCTGTTCGCCGCAGAGCAGGGCTTTCAAATTGACGAGCCAACGCACTGCACTGAGCCGAACGGTCGGCGGACACGCTTAAATCGTGACAATCCGCGCGTCCGAATGCGCCCACCGCCATACGCGCCGAGCAGGACGCAGTTCGCCGATTACCTGGTGATGCGCGGGCTGTCGATAGTCCGATAAAACATAGAATTCACACCAAGCCGCCCAATGGGCGGTTTTTTTATGCCTGCAAAGCGGGCCGACCATACCCAAGGGGTGCACCAAGTGGCAGACGAAAACCAGATTGATCTTGAAGACCCGGCCGTTCAAACCGCCATTGCAGCAGCTGTTGAGGCTGCGACACTGGGTCTCAAGAACAAAAACACCGAGCTGCTTGGCTCGCTCCGAACCACCAAAACCGAACTGGACGGTTTCAAGACCCAGTTCGAGGGCCTGGACATCAACGCGGTGAAGGCCTTGCTCACCAAGGTCGGGCAGGACGAGGAAACTCGGCTGCTGGCCGAGGGCAAGCTCGACGAGGTCATCACCAAGCGTACCGAACGCCTGCGCACGGACTACGACACCAAGCTTGCCGCCGAGAAGACCCGAGCCGACAAGGCCGAGGCCTTCGCTGCCAAGTACAGCGACAAGGTGCTGGCCGACTCCATCCGTGCTGCTGCCATCAAGGCCGGTGCGCTCCCCGAGGCTGCCGAGGACATCATCCTGCGCGCCCGGGGCACTTTCAAACTCAGCGAGGACGGTGAGGCGATCGCTACCGACCGTGACGGCGAAGTCGTTTACGGGAAGGACGGGAAAACCCCGCTGTCACCGCTCGAATGGGCGGAATCGTTGCGTGAAACAGCAACACACCTGTGGCCAAGGGCTCAGGGTGCCGGTCCGACCGGCGATCAAGGTGGCAAGGCCACGAAAAAATGGGGCGAGTACACGGAAACCGAGCGCGCTGCGCTGGCCCGCGATAACCCCGAGCAGTTCAAAAAACTCTTGGCCACCAAAGGAACCTAATCCATGGCAACTACCCAACTGGCAGACATCTTTGTCGCCGACTATTACGGCGCTCTGGCGCCGGTCAACTCCCCGGAAAAGACCGCGGTCTTTGAGTCGGGCATCATCACCAAATCCCCTGAGCTTGATGCCATTGCGCAGAACGGCCAGGGTACTTCGGAAATCAGCTACTGGCAGGACCTGGACGCTGACGAAGAGCCGAATATCTCCAACGATAACCCTGACGACCTGGGTGAAGTTGGCAAGGCAGAGCAGGGCAGCATGCGCGCCCGTACCCTGTACCTCAACAAAGGTTACGGCGTAGCGGATTTGACCTCGGAGCTCGCCAACTCCGAACCGATGCAGCACATCCGTAACCGTTTCGGCACCTACTGGACTCGCCGCTGGCAGCGTTACCTGCTCGGTGCAGCCCGTGGCGTGATCGCTTCGAACATCGCGAATAATGCCGGTGACATGGTTGTCGATGCCGGTGCGACCATCAGCGCCGGCGCGTTCCAAGATGCAGCTTTCACTTCGGGCGATGCTGCTGATGTGTTTGCTGCTATCGGCGTGCACTCCGTGGTGATGAACCAGATGGTGAAGCAGGACCTCATCGAGTACCTGCGCGACTCCGACGGCAAGATCATCCTGGCGACCTACCTCGGCAAGCCGGTGTTCATGGATGACAGCCTGATCTACGGCCCTGGTCGTTATCTGTCGGTCTTCTTCGGCCAGGGTGCGTTCGGCTACGGCGAAGGCAATCCAACCGTGCCTGTCGAGCTGGAGCGCAAGGCTTCCGGCGGTAACGGTGGTGGTGCGGAGGTCCTGTGGGAGCGGAAGACGCTGATCCTGCAACCGGCGGGCTTCAGCTGGAAGGGCAGCACCAACCAGAACCTCAGCCCTACCGCCGCGCAGTACGCGGCTGCTGGCAACTGGGAGCGCGTCTTCGACCGCAAGCAGGTTCCTTTCGCGGCTGTGATCAGCGGCACCGCCACCCCGTAAGACAGCCTCGGCGGGGCGCCAGGTGGCGCTCCGACCGCAACGGAGAGAATCATGAAGGTTATCTATACCGACAAGCCGAGTGCGGAGCCTGGGGTTTGCTATCGCCTTACCGATGAGTTCTTCGGTGTCATCAGCGCAGCAACCAAGGTAATTGTCGACGGCGACTTCCCGCATATCACTGCGGCCTATCAGCGTGCCGGCATCGCGGTTGAAGACGGGAAGCAGTCGGCAGGCCTGCGCGAAGACGGCCCAACGGTCGCTGAATTCGTCGCTGCCGGCTACAAGGCGAGCAATTACCCGCCTGAAGGCTACGCCTCCCGCAGCACTGCCGAAGAAGTCGCAGAGGCGATGAAGATCGAGCAGGCCGCACCGGAAACCGATCCTCTGAAAATGAAGGTCCCCGAGCTGAAAGAGTGGCTCACCGCCAAAGGCATTGCCTTCGACGCAACCGCTAAGAAAGAAGACCTGCTGGCCCTGGTGCCGGCGGAATAAGGACAAGCAAATGACCGACTTCATCACTGTTGCCGATGTTGATGCCTCGCTGGGTCCTGGCTGGGCCGGCACCGGTGATCCGGTCCTTGCTGTGGCCATGGCCAACGCCTGGCTCACGGCCAAGATTAAGCGGGCTGTCCCCGACCCGGTTCCGGCCGAGATCAAGACGGCCGGCGCCCAGGTCGCCAAAGAAGCGGCGGCGGGCAATTTGTACAAGGCCACCCATAAGGAAGTGCTGAGCAAGACGGTGTCCGCTCAATCTGGCACCTCGACAAGCAAGACTTACGCAGCCGGGTCAACAGACCTGTCCGCTGGCGAGAACTTCGCCCTAGCTCTGCTGGTGCCGTGGACCAAGCGTTCCGGTGTGATGATGCTCAAGAGGATCTGATAATGGGGATGCGCGACGAGATTCAGGCTGAGATGGCCGAGGCGTTCGATGATCCCGACGGCCTAGCCGATGCTGTGAAGCCGGTGCTCGGCGTGCGGAAGGTGGCAGGCGAATACGACCCTGACACCGGTACCGCTCCCGAAGTGGTTGTCACCTATGGCGGCCGCGGAGTGTTCGGCAGTTATCTGGCCAGGGAGATTGATGGCTCACTGATCCAGACGACTGACGTGAAGTTGCTGATCTTGCAGAACGAGTTATTCGTCACGGTTGCTGGAGTTCCCACGGCTGAAAGTGCTACGCCTGTCATTGGCGACATCATCAGCGGGAAGCGAGCCTTAAATGTCAGTCAGGACCCGGTGGGCGCCACCTGGACAATTCAGTTGAGGGTTTGAAGATGGCATCCAAATACGCCGGCCAGTCCGGCAGCTTTGCGTTGAGCCTTGCCGAGTTTGCGGCCCAGGCCACGGAAGCCATCGACGCCAGCCTTCGCGAGATCATCATTCAGGTCGGCATAAGCGTTATCAAGATATCTCCGGTAGGCAACCCTGAGATCTGGGCGCAAAACGCCGTCGCGAGCCAGTACAACAAGGCCGTGGACGAGCACAACAGTGGCCTGCGCAGCGATCCCGCCAACCTGACAAAGGCGGGGCGGTTGAAGGCTGGGCGCAAGCTGAACGACGGCATGGACATCTCCGCGCCGAGTGGCTACGTCGGCGGCCGGTTCCGCGGGAACTGGATGTTCAGCATTGGCGCCCCGGACAGCACCACGACCGAAGAGGTCGACCCGAGCGGAGCCAAATCAACGGCGCGAATCATTGCCGGTGCAATCGAGTTCAAGGCGGGCGACACCTGCTACATCACCAACAGCCTTGGGTATGCGATTCCGCTGGAGTTCGGGCATTCGACCCAGGCACCGGGTGGCATGGTCCGAATCACCGTGGCCCGCTTCCAGCAGATCGTGCTGGAGGCCATCAGGAACAACCAGGTATGAGCCATAACCTGATCGCATCAATCTACGAAGCCAGGCTGATCGCCTGGGCGAAAGCGTTGCCGGTACCGCTGAAGGTCGTCGTCGAAAACGAGGCCTTCACGCCCGTCGATGGCATCACCTACCTGAGGGCGTTCACGCTGCCGGCCGATACCGCCAGCAACACGCTCGGCGGAGACCACAAGCTGTACACCGGCGTGTTTCAGGTCAGCATCGTGACGCCGTCGGGTAAGTACCGCGGCGCGGCCGGCGCACTGGCAGACCAGATCGCCGCTTTATTCCCGCTGTACCAGCGGAACACCAAGGGGGCGCTTACGGTGGTGACCATGACGCCGGTCGACCCTGGCCCCGGCATTCCAGACGACACCACGTTCACCGTGCCCGTGTCGTTCCAGTACCGGGCCGACACCACAACTTAATCCGCCCATTGGGCAAACCCAGAACCCGCCATTGAGCGGGTTTTGTCATTTCTGAGAAGAGGAAGCACCAATGGCCGTTTTTCTACCCAATGGCTCGACCGCCGCCATCGCTGGCTCGTATGACGCGCCGATCATTTTTACCGCGATCACCAACGCAACCGAAGCTGTTGTGTCGTCGGCCGGCCATGACCTTGAGGTGGGCGACTTTGTCGAAGTCACCTCGGGCTGGGCACGCCTGAACAATCGTATTGCTCGAGTTAAAACGGTGACCACCGACTCGTTCGCGCTGGAGAAGATCAATACGCTCAATGCGGCACGCTTCATCGCCGGTGCCGGTGGCGGTTCAGTGCGGAAGATCCTGACCTGGGTACCTATGAGCCAGGTCACGGAGTCGAGCAAGTCCGGCGGCGAGCAGCAGAACGTCACCTACTCCTTCCTCGAGGAGGACGATGAGCACCAGATCCCGACGTCCAAGTCGGCGTTGTCGTTCACTCTGACTATGGCGGATGACCCCGAACTTCCGCACAACGAAGTGCTGCTGGAAGCTGACGACGACAAAAAGCCGCGCGCGGTCCGTGTAAACCTCGCCTCTGGCGGCGTCATCGCCTACAACGCTTTCGCCTCGTTCGATAACGTGCCCTCGCTGACCAAGAACAACATCATGGCCGTCACTGCCGTGTTCGCTGTGGTCGCAAAATTCATCCGCTACGGCGCTTAAGGGGTATCCATGGCCAAGTTCAAGATCGCCCAAAATGCCACGTTCAAAGCCGACGTGGACATTCCGCGCGTCGGCGGTACCACGATCAAGGTGCCGTTCGAGTTCAAGTATCGCGACCGCAAGGAGCTCGCCGCGTTGTTCGCGGGCTGGCAGGAGAGCGCTAAGGAGGATCAGGAGCGCTTCAAGGCGAAAGGTGACGAACTCACCCTGATCGAAATTACCGACTCCCACATCGAGCGCCAGGTGGAGCAGGTCACTCAGTTGGTCGCCGGCTGGGGCTTCGACGACAAGTTGAGCCCTGATTCAATCCGTGCACTGGTCGAGACTTCGGCCGGTGCTGGTGATGCCGTGGTCGATGCCTACCAAAAAGCATTTTCCCCGGCCCGACTGGGAAACTGACCGGCGTCGCGCGCTCCCTCTATCAGCCGAGCATTCAAGGGCAGGACGCCTTTGGCTTCTCGGCTGAGGATTACGGTGATGAATGCGAAGTATGGCCAGACAACTGGCCGGCCTTCTGCCTCTTCAATGCCCTGTCCACGCAATGGCGGACAGGGGCGTGCGGCGCTACCGGGCTCGACTACACGTCCATCCGCGACGTGGCCGGATACCTCGGCATCAAGAAAAAACAAATCGCTGAGATTTTCCACGACCTCCAGGTGATGGAGGCCGAAGCCCTGCTCGTCATGAGCGAATCGAAGTAACGGAGCACTCATGTCGGGCACAATCGCGCAGTTGGGCATCGAGGTAGATTCGGGTGATGCTGTCCAGGCTGCCACGGATCTGGAGCGCCTGACTCAGGCTGGCATCAAGGCAGAGAAGGCAGCGGAAGGTGTGGCTGCCGGCTTTGACAAGGCGGCGACGGCGTCGACTGGCCTGGCCACGGCCGAGGGCAAGCTGTCCGAATCCACCGAAGACGCAATGAAGCGTCTGACGGCCATGGCCAAGGCTTCGCTGGACTCAAGCGACTATTACCAGCGCCTGACCACCAGCGTGGCCACCAACTCGTCGGCACTGGACAATTCCAGTTCATCGGTCAGTAGCCTGGCCGCGCTTCAGCGACGGTTACAGGCTGAGTCTGACGCCCTGGTCGGCTCGACAGATCGGCAGGCTGAGGCAGCGAAGAAGGCGGCGGCAGCCACCGGCGTTCAAGCCGAGGGGCTGCAAGCGCTGCTGGCCAAGATCAACCCCGCTATTGCCGCACTCGATAAGCTCGATCAGCAGCAGGCGCAGTTGCAGAAATACAAGGCTGCCGGCCTGATCGACGCCGAAACGTTCCGGGACTACTCGACCCGCATTGACGCCTCCCGGCAGAAGCTGGGCGACTTCGACGAGGGGCTGCGCAAAACCGGCGTGTCTTCGGCACAAACTCAGGCGGCATTGCGTCAACTGCCCGCGCAATTCTCGGACATCTTCACCAGCCTGGCGGGCGGCCAAAACCCGCTGATGGTGCTGATCCAGCAGGGCGGCCAGATCAAGGATTCGTTTGGCGGCGTTGGCAACACCTTCGATGTATTGAAGGACAAGTTCCGCTCGCTGTTCAGTGGTGGTGCCGGCGCGGCAGTGCTGGGCGAGTCGCTCGCCGGCATCGCGACTAATGCCAAGGACGCGGCAGAGAACACCGGCAAAGCAGGCGAGGGCCTGTCCAGCCTGGCTGAAGGCACGAATACTGCCGCAGAAGCCGCAGAGAACGCGAAAAAGGCGTACGGCGCTTTGCCTCCAAGTGTCACTGGGGCCTCGATGAGTGTCGTAGGCATGACGGTTGCAGTGCTGGCCGCAGCGGCTGCTATTGGCATCCTGATTTACGGTTACAGCCAAGGCAGCAAAGAGGCTCAGGAGTACAACAAAGCCCTGATCCTTACCGGCAACTACGCCGGCACTTCGGCGGATCAGATGGCCAATTTGGCCCAGCAGGTCAGCGCCACCAACGGCACGACTGGCGAGGCAGCGGCATCGCTGACCAAGCTGGCGGCAAGCGGTGTAATTGCCGGCGACAGTTTCAAGGAAATTGCAGACGCCGCCGCAGCGATGGAGGACGCAACCGGTAAATCGGTCGATGCGACCATCGCTGAGTTTGTCAAAATCGCCAAGGACCCGGTCGCAGCAGCGAAAGAGCTGAACGACCAGTACAACTTCCTCACGGCGTCGACCTATGCGCAGATCGTTGCGCTGAAAGAGCAGGGCGACACCATCGGCGCGGCCGACCTGCTCACCAAGGCGTATGCCGATACCGTGCAGAATCGCTCCAAGCAGGTAACTGACAACCTGGGCTTGTGGCAAAAAGCCTGGAAAGGCGTAAAGGACGCCGCAAGCGGTGCTCTCGACGGATTGAACAACGTTGGCCGGGCCAAAACCTACAGCGAGCAGATCGAGGATCTGAAGGCGAAGCTGACAGGCTCGAATGCGTATGACGTTGGCGGTTTGAGGATGAACCCCGGCGCCGTCAGCGACAAAGAACGTGAGGATATTAAGGGGCAGATCAGATTCCTTGAGCTGCAAGAGGATGCTGAAAAAAGCCTCAATAAGTATCTGGGGGATCGAACTCAGACTCAGAAAGAGGGTATTTCCGCTGAGCAGCGGCTCAAGCAGATCAGCGACTCGAACCTCTCCAATGCAGAGAAGCGCGACAAGTTGAGCAAGGCGTACCTTCGGGACGTAGAGACGCTGAGAAAAGCCAACCCTGATGATCCGAAAGTCCAGGCCGACTATGTCGCCAAGACGCTTCAGAACATCAAGGATAAGAACAAGGACCCGAAGGCGGCATCGTCCGCTGGCGCCGTCGATCTCACCAGTGTCAATGCCACTCAAAATGCCCTCAAGGCGATCCAGGCTGAATACGCGAACACTGAGAAGCAACTGGATGCCGCGCAAAAGGCTGGGTTGATCTCGCAGGACGCGTACGCGACACAGCGTTCCGTACTTATCAAGGCCGAAAAGGACGAGGTCACCTCGGCCTACGAGGCAGAAATCGCCGCTCTCGAAGAGGCCAAAGGCAAAGCGACAACCACTGGCGAGCAGCGAATCCAGCTCGACCAGAAGATCGCCGATGCGCGCGCTGACATGGTCAAAGCGCAGAAGTCGGCAGACAGCGAACTGGAAGTGCTGGCCACGAACGAGCAGGGCCGGCTGAAGAAACAGGAACTGGCGGTCCAGACCTATACCAGTGCGCTGCAGCAGCAAGTCGACACGTTGCGCCAGCAAGGACAGCGCGCCGCGGCCGGACTTGGCCAGGGTGATCGGCAGCGTGGCCTGACCGACCAACAGAACGCTATCGACGACCGCATCAACTCGCAGAAGCTCGACCTGGCCAACCAGTACGGTGACGGCTCGCGGGGCATGAGCCTCGACGAGTACACGAAGAAGCTGGCGGCGCTGAAAACCACGCAGCAGGATCTGCACGACACCGTGCAATCCAACTATGACGAGATGACCGACGCCCAGGGCAGCTGGAGCGCCGGCGCATCGTCGGCGTGGCAGAACTACTTGGAGTCCGCACGGGACGTTGCCGGGCAGACGAAAAGCCTGTTCACCAACGCCTTCAGCTCGATGGAAGACGCGATCGTCAACTTCGCCATGACCGGGAAGCTGTCGTTTGCGGACTTCGCGAAGTCGATCTTGGCTGACATGGCGCGGATTGCGACCCGGCAGGCGAGTTCCTCGGCACTCAGCGCGATCTTCGGTTTGGCTGCCTCTGCCGGTGCGTCGTACTTTGGTGGCGGCACGGGTTCGGCCGGCTCCACACAGGCTGGCTACACCGGCACCGATCTCTCTGGCTTCACGCCTGGCAGCGTTCAAGCCAATGGTGGCGCGTGGTCGGGCGGCGTGCAGATGTTTGCCGATGGTGGTGCCTTCTCCAATAGCGTGGTCAGCAAGCCGACAGCCTTCGGGATGGCCGGCGGACAGACTGGGGTTATGGGGGAGGCGGGGCCGGAGGCGATCATGCCGCTGACCCGCACTGCCGGCGGCGCGCTTGGCGTGCGCGCGCTGGGTGGCGGATCGGGTGGCGGTACCGTCATCACCGTTCAGGTCAACGTTGCCAGTGACGGTTCGACCAGTTCCACCACTGACGATCCTGCCTATCAGCAGTTCGGCAAGGACCTGGCCGACTTCGTTGATCAGCGTTACCAGAAGTTGGTGAGCGTTGACTTGCGGCAAGGCGGGAAAATCAACAGGGCCATCAAGGGGTGATCCATGGCAATCGAGCGATTCACCTGGCAAATCGAGAAGGGGGCGACTGGCGAGATCAAGCAGCGCAACCGATCCAAGCAGTTCGGCGACGGTTATGAGCAGTCGGTCTCGGACGGCATCAACAACAAGGTGCAGTCCTGGCCCATCAGCCACACCGGGAGTGCGACGCGGATCAAGGAAATTATCGACTTCCTCGATCGCCACAAGGGCGCGAAAGCTTTCCTGTGGACGCCGCCCCTTGGTGAGCTCGGCCTTTACAAGTGTCCCAACGGCTACCAGCCATCACACAAAGGCGGATCGGTCTACACCCTGACCGCCACCTTCGAACAAACCTTCCACCCTTGAGGTAATGCCGCATGGCTTTGATTACGGACATCCAGAAACTGGAGCCCGGCGGGGAAGTGCGGCTGTTTGAAATCGACGGTACTGAATATGGCGCCGACGTGCTGCGCTTCCATGCTTACGCGATCCCGCACACGCCGGACGAGTTGCTGGCCTATGAGAGCTCGCCGGACGAACTGCCGGCGAAGTCGATTATTTGGCAGGGCAATGAGTACGCGGCCTGGCCGGTGCAGATTGAAGGCATCGCCGCCGACAGCAGCGGCAGCGCAAGTCGGCCGACTTTCATGGCCGGCAACGTCAACGGGCGAATCACCGCGTTGTGCCTAGCCTTCGACGACCTGCTGAAGTTTCAACTGACCGTGCGCGAGACGCTGGCCCAGTACCTGGATGCAGCGAACTTTCCCGACGGAAACCTGACCGCAGACCCAACCCAGGAGGCGCTGGAAATCTGGTTCATCGACCAGAAGACCGGCGAGGACGGCGAGGTCGTGCAGTGGGAACTGTCTTCCCCGGGCGAGATCGACAACCACGGGCTGCCTGGGCGTCAGATGACGACCTTTTGTCACTGGGCCATGACCGGTGGCTACCGCGGGCCGAACTGCGGCTATACCGGCGGCGGGATGTTCGACGATGACGACAACCCCACGGATGACCCGAGTAAGGACGAGTGCAAGGGCGGGCTGAAGTCCTGCAAGTTGCGCTTCGGTCAGAACAACGAACTTCCCCACGGCGGATTCCCCGCAGTGTCACTGATCGCACGGAGCTGACCATGCGCAAGCACATCCTGAGCGCGATGGAGGCGCACGCGATCTCACAGTATCCGAAAGAGGCCTGCGGCCTGGTGCTGGCGATCGGGCGCAAGCAGAAGTACTTCCCGTGCCGAAACATCGCGACCGAGCCGGCCGAAGAGTTCCGAATCGATCCAGAGGATTACGCCGCAGCGGAAGACGTGGGCGAGGTGATAGGGATTTTCCACACTCACCCGGACGCAACAAGTCGGCCGTCCCCGCATGACCTGGCGATGTGTGAAGCCACTGCCTTACCCTGGCACATCTTGAGTTGGCCGGAGGGTGACTTGCGCAGCATTACCCCTACCGGCAGCACGCCGCTGCTCAATCGCCCGTTCGTGCACGGCGCTTGGGACTGCTGGCAGGTTTGTGCTGACTGGTACAGGCGCGAGTGGGGGCTGGAGTTCGAGGCTTTCAAGCGCTCCGACGGCTGGTGGGAGAGTGCAGAGGCGGAAAGCCTGTACGAATCGAATTACGAGGCCGCCGGCTTCGTGAAGGTGGACCGGCCACGGCGTGGCGACATGATCGTCATGACAGTCGGCCGCACGGCGCACCCGAACCACGCCGGGATTTATCTCGGCACTGAGCCGGCACTGCCCGGCGAAGAATCGAACACCTTCGGCCCTGGGCCGTTCCTGCTGCACCACCTGTACGGGCGCCCGAGCGAGATCATCGTCTTCGGTGGGCCGTGGCTTGACCGAACACGCCTGATCCTTAGGCACAAGGATGCACAACCAACCAAGTGATGCGGGAGGGCCGCTGGAGAAGGGGGATTCGTACAGCACTTGGAGGCCATGCAAGTACAGCTGGAGTATTAGTCGGGCCCAGCCGGAAGATTAAGCATCACTCCGATTTTTGGTCGTTCGCCAAAGCCGCCAGTCAGTTTGGCGCGAATTTGGAAGCACGACTCTCCGAACACTCCGTTTCCGCGCATCTGCGTCACGTAGTCCCTGGCAGCGTCACTCGGAAGATATCCAACCTTGAATGAGTCGATGTAAACAGCGCAGGCGTTTTCATCATGAGGGTTGTTCGGTTCGGTCACAATGAATGCTTCTAGATCGTTGTCGTAAGCTACTGACATGTTATTTCGTATGTGCCTCAGCTCGACCTGAAAATACGATTCGCCAACAACATGAAAGCCAAAACCTGTCGTTCCTCGGATTCGTCCGGTAAGGGCCGGAAGATCTACGCGTTGTAGCTTACTTGGTCGTCGGGACATCTTTATAGTCCGGTTGCGGAGAGAGGGGCTGCACCAAGCATAGAGCAGCCAATCGAAGCGGTGCTACAGTCGCTCCTTTCAGGACGAGGAATAATCATGCGGATTTTGATAGGGGCAGTGGCGGTGATGCTGTTGGCGGGGTGCTCGACTTCTGGGCTTGAGCAAGATAAACCAGTCTTTTCGAGCCAGTCTAAAAAGACCCCTCAGCAGTTTGCTCGCTGTCTTGCTCCCAAGTGGCAGGAATTCAATCCATCCACAAGCTCTATAGAAACGGAGCATGGGTACAAGATTGCAGCCTCTGCAACTTTCTCGGGGGTTGTGGCTCTGGCGGTTGTTGACCAGGCGAGCACCGGCTCCTCCATTCGTGTTTTCCTTCCTATGGATTGGGCGGGAACGAGTGGTTGGAAGGAGGCTGCAAGAACGTGCATTTGAATTAGTGACACTAAACCGCCTCCGGGCGGTTTTTTATTGCCTGGAGAAACGCTGTGTCAAAATTTTCAATTGAGTATCAACCGCTGACCACCATCAAGCTTTATGGAATTCTCAGGCAGTTCGGTCGAGAATTCAAACTGTCTGTTCGGACGCCGGCCGAAGCAATAAAAGCTCTTTGCGTGCAGGTTCCTGGTTTCGAACGCTTTATTTCGAACGCTAAATCCAGAGGGATGGAGTTTGCAGTCTTTCGCGGAACGAAAAACATCGAAGAAAAGGAACTAGGTTACAGCGGTTCTGGAGAAATTAGGATTGCCCCGATCGTGACCGGCAGCAAGCGAGCAGGGGCGTTACAGACGATCATTGGAGCGGTCCTTATCGTTGTGGGCATGGTAGTGAGCGGAGCTTCATTCGGAGCCGCCGCTCCTCTTGGTGCTGCGATGATCTCTGCTGGCATTGGCATGGTAGCCGGCGGCGTGATCCAACTGCTCAGCCCGCAGGCTGGCGGCCTCAAAACGAGCGCCGCCCCCGAGAACACGCCCGGCTACGCCTTCGGCAGCGCCAAGAACACCACAGCATCTGGCAACCCGGTCCCGCTTTGTTACGGAAAGCGCCGAGTGGGCGGGGCCATCATCAGCGCCGCGATCTACGCCGAAGACCAGATGTAGCCAATACCCGAACACCGCAGCCGCCCATGAGGCGGTTTTTTATTGCCTGGAGAAAAGCATGGGCGTAGCACAGCAGCTCGATATTTACGGCGCCAAAGGTGGATCGGACAAGCCAAAGACCCCGACCGAAGCGCCGGACAGCCTGCGCTCGGTGGCCGTGGCCAAGATCCTGATCGCCATGGGGGAAGGCGAGTTTGCTGGCAACCCTACCGCGCAGGACATCTACCTCGACAACACTCCGTTGCAAGATCCCCAGGGCAACATGAACTTCCCGAACGTGAAGTGGGAGTACCGCAACGGCTCTGTCGAGCAGGGCTACATCCAGGGCATCCCGTCGGTAGAGAACGAAACAACTCTGGGCATTGAGCTGCGCAGCGGCACGCCCTGGGTTCGAGCGATCAGCAACACGGAGTTGTCGGCGGTGCGCCTGCGCTTCGCCTGGCCGGCCTTGCAATCGATCGACGCCAGCGGCAACGTGAATGGCTACCGGATCGAGTACAAGGTCGAACTGGCCACAGACGGAGGCGCCTATCAGCAGGTGCTGAGCGAGGCCGTGGACGGCAAGACCACCAGTACTTACGAACGCACCCGGCGTATTGATCTGCCGGCGGCAACCAGCGGATGGCTGATTCGTGTCACCCGGGTCACGCCGAACCAAAACAACAACAAAATCGCTGACACCATGCAGATCGCAGGTTTCACCGAAGTCGTTGACGCGAAACTGCGATACCCGAACACCGCGCTGCTCTATATCGAGTTCTCGGCCGAGCAGTTCCGCAGCATTCCGGCGGTGACGGTCGATACCGAACTGAAAATTATGTCGGTGCCGAGCAACTACGACCCTGTGTCGCGCTCGTACACCGGGATTTGGGACGGCACTTTCAAGCAGGCGTGGACCGATAACCCGACCTGGATGACCTACGACATCACGACTGTCGACCGATTCGGCCTGGGTCGTCGCATCAAACCATGGATGGTCGACAAGTGGGAGCTGTACCGGATTGCCCAGTACTGCGATCAGTCGGTACCGAATGGCAAAGGGGGCATGGAGCCGCGCTTCATCTGCAACCTGAACCTGCAAGGCAAGGCTGATGCCTGGTCGCTGCTGCGCGACATCTCGGCGATCTACCGCGGCATGACCTACTGGGCTCAGGGCCAGGTTTTCTCTCTGTCGGACATGCCGCGGGCTACCGACTTCGACTTCGCCTACACCCGGGCGAACGTCATCGACGGCAAGTTTACCTACTCGAGCGCTTCGGAGCGCACCCGGTACAGCCGCGCTCTGATCAGTTACGACAATCCGGCGAACAACTACGACACCGACGTCACGGCGGTAACCGATGCCAAGCTTCAGCGGCGCTATGGCGACAATCCGCTGGAGATCAGCGCCATTGGCTGCACCCGGGAATCCGAGGCGCAGCGTCGCGGTAAGTGGGCGCTGCTCACGAACTCGAAGGACCGCGCCGTCAGCTTCCGTGTCGGCCTCGACGGCCGCATTCCGCTGCCGGGCTACGTCATTCCCATCGCTGACGAACTGTTGGCAGGCCGGCCAATTGGCGGTCGCATTGCTGCGGTGAATGGCCGCGCTATCACCCTCGACCGAGACACCCAGGCCAAGACCGGCGACCGGCTGATCCTGAATCTGTCGAATGGCAAGTGCGAAGGCCGCACCGTTCAATCGGTAGCGGACCGCGTAGTGACTGTCACGGTTGCGTATTCGGCCGCGCCAGAGCCTGAGCTTGTTTGGGCGCTGGACGCCGACGATCTGGCTGTGCCGCTGTACCGCGTGACCAGCGTGTCGCGCCCGGAGTCAGGCGTATTTGAGATCTCGGCCGTCCAGTACGACCCCAGCAAGTTTGCGCACATCGACACCGGCGCCCGCCTGGAAGAGCGCCCAATCAGCGTGATCCCCATCACCGTCGTTCCGGCGCCGGCCAGCGTGACAGTGTCGTCGAACTCGGTCGTGTCCCAAGGCATTGCTGTCGCCACCATGACCATCACCTGGCCGGCGGTGAACGGCGCGGTCGCTTATGACGTGGAATGGCGCAAGGACAGCGGCAACTGGATCAAGCTGCAGCGCGTCGGCACCACCAGCGTCGACGTGGTCGGGATCTACGCCGGTGCGTACCTGGCTCGCGTCCGTGCCGTGAGCGCCTTCGACATCTCATCGATCTGGCGCGCCTCGATCCTGACGAACCTCAAGGGCAAGGAAGGCCTGCCGCCGGCGGTGTCGTTCCTGACGGCCACGCCGCTGCTGTTCGGCATCTACCTCAAGTGGGGTTTCCCTGCCGGTGCCGAGGACACTCAGCGCACGGAGATCTGGTACGGGCCGTCGACCAGCCTGGAAGCGGCCACAAAGCTGACCGACCTGTCGTATCCGCAAAGCGATTTCTCGATGCTGGGCCTGCGCGGGGGCGTGACCTTTTATTTCTGGGCGCGCCTGGTGGACCGGATCGGCAACATCGGTCCGTGGTATCCGATCGGGCTTGGCGTGCAGGGTCAATCGAGCGCGGACGCAGCGGCAATTCTGGAGATGATCGCCGGCCAGATTGGCGAAACCGAGCTGGGTCAGGACCTGCTGGACGAAATCAATAAAATCCCGGGGCTTCAGGCGCAGATCGATGCCCTTGACGGCCTCAAGACCTACGACCCGGACGCCACCTATGTGGAGTACGACCTTGTCGTGGTCGGCAAGCGGATCTACCAAGCCACTGGCGCGGTGCCGATCAACACACCGCCGCCGAATGCTGCGTACTGGCTGGACGTTGGCCAGACCGTGCAGACGGCAAATGGTCTGGCGCAACAGGTTGCGACCAACACTGCCGACATCACCGAGATCGACGGAGTGGTCACGGCGCAAGCGACTGCGTTTCAGGCTCTGCGGGCGTCCTTCCGTGATGACAACGGGGAGGGTGATCTTGCGGATGCAATGAAGGGGTGGAGCAGTACGGCGGCCATCGCGAGCGAGGAGAAAGTCCGAGCCTCTGAAAACCTCGCCACAGCCCAGAAAGTCACCACGCTGACCTCGGCAGTGGGTGACAACCAGGCGGCCGTCACGGACCTTCGGCAAACCGTGGCCACGGACAAGGAGGCCACTGCCACAGCGATCACTCAAGTGAACGTGAAGGTTGGCGAGAACAGCGCGGCGATTCAGGAAACCTCGACCGCTTACGCGAACACGTCCGGACAGCTGTCTACCATGTGGTCGGTGAAAATGCAGATCACGGCCGACGGCAAGTACGTAGCCGCAGGTATTGGTCTGGGCATCGAGAACACTGGTGCCGGCTTGCAAAGCCAATTTCTGGTGAGTGCGGACCGCTTCGCCATCGTCAACACCATCGCCGGGGGCGCTATCTCGGTGCCGTTTGCGGTGCAGGGCGGTCAGGTCTTCATGAACTCGGCGTTCATTGCTGACGGGACAATCACTAACGCGAAGATCGGCAGCTACATCAGCTCGACAAACTACATCGCCGGCCAGCAGGGCTGGATCCTTAACAAGGATGGAACCTTGGAAATCAACGGCATTGTTCCTGGGCAAGGTCGACTGGTGATCAATTCTCTGAACGTCTCTGTCTACGACGCCAACAATGTGTTGCGTGTTCGTCTCGGCTATCTGGGGTAATCAATGGCTCTATTTGGTCTGCGCGTTTTTGACGGGAGCGGTCAGCTCGCCATGGACACCAACTCGTTTACGTATCAGGTGATCTGGCAGGGCGCTCTAGACTTCAGCGGAATCGTGCCCAGCTACACCCTGAATATTCCCGGTTTCAACCCGGCCAACTGTGTATTCATGATCATCCCGACAAGGGCGCAGGATGTGCAGTCGTCCGAAACTGACGGCAGCGGAAACCAAAAGTCATATCCGTTCGTCACCACTTCGATTGGTCAGGTTGTTGTCAGGAAAAAGAACCCCTCTGCTAGTGCCTCTACGATCGGCTCAACGACTGTCGCCAAGGGCTACGCAATAAGGTACTCAACATGACCTATGGGTTTCAGAGCATCAATGACAATTCATTTGTCCAGATTGATTCCGAGGCGCCGCGACTCTGCCTGCTCGCCAAGGGGGCATATTCGGGCGTGGCGACCGCGTCAGGAGTATTCGCAAGGGCAGTGACAAGCCAGGATCCTCCGCTTGTTTTCATCAGGCCTGATCAGACTGGAGCAATTCAGGTTCCGATATCGGTGTGGTTCACCGGAGGGCCAGGCAACTGGACCGGGTTCGCCATGAATGCATCGAAGGTCAACGAAACATTGAGTGGCCAGTATTTCGTCGCAGCGTGGGCGTCCATGGGCACGGCGGCATACGGGATGCGCTTATGGGATCAAAACAGCACCTTGGTCTATGACAGCGGGGCTCCTGCGGTCCTCGTGACGTTTGCGGCAGGAAACTGGACATACCTTGGAACAGAGCAACTAAGTATTAGTCGCCGGTATTTTTGGGGCATAAACAAAATCCTTGGAGCTGGAGAATATGTTTCTCTTAACCCCTTTACGATGAATTGCCATAACGACGGAACGGGGGGTGGCTGCGCTCTTGGCGTTGATTACGCAAATGGCCGAATCATGATGTACAGCCTCGCATTCACCGCCTGGACCGACCAAGGCCACAGGCCTTTTCTCTGCGCCAAATTGCTGGCCTGACCCTTATTTTCTGGAGATATCCAATGCCCTGGTACAAATCCGGGACGGTTTCTGTCGTCCAAAATTCCAATGCCGTGATCGGTGTCGGTACCGCCTTTATTGCCAATAGCCGGGTCGGTGATGCCTTTCGCGGTCCCGACGGTGGCTGGTACGAAGTCACCAACATCGCCAGCGATACTGCGATGTCGATCGCGCCGAACTACCAGGGTGCAACTAATTCAGCAGGAACTTACGCACTGGCGGCGATGCAGGGTTACGTCAAGGATTCGGCCGATGCACTTCGGACGCTTGTGAATCAGTTCGGTGGTGTGCTGGCAGTCCTTGGAAACACAGCTACAACGGCTGGCGTGCGCGCCGCCCTCAATCTGACCAGCGCGGATGGCTTGCCCGATGGGGCGACAAACAAGTACCTGACGAATGCTCGAGTTCTTGCATCGGTCCTTACCGGGCTCGACGTCTCGGTAACCGGGGCTGTGGTGGCGACCGATGGGATACTGGCTGCCCTGGGGAAGCTTCAGGCGACCAAAGCTGATTTGAGTGGTTCGAACAAAGCGGTGTCAATCGCACAGGGCGGTACCGGTGCGGTAACGGCTGTAGCCGCCCGCGCCGCTCTTGGTGCGTCCGGCGGGAAAAACCTACTCATCAATGCCAGCTATTCCATAAACCAGCGTGGGTATGTGTCCGGAACGGCGACGACGGCGGCGAACCAATACACCTTTGATCGCTGGAGAGTGGTGACCAGCGGGCAGTCGGTGGTTTTCGCCGCCAGCGGCACGGGCAATCAAATCACAGCCCCGGCGGGAGGAGTCGAGCAGGTCATCGAAGGCATCAATATCGAAGCCGGTGTACACACATTGAGTTGGGGCGGAACCGCCACGGCCACTGTGAACGGCACCCCGATTGCGAGCGGCGCGCAAACATCTGCATTAGCCGCGGGGGCAAGCGTCACGGTGAGATTCACGGGGGGCACCGTCAAAGAGTGCCAGCTTGAGTTCGGTTCGGTTGCTACGGGATTTGAAAAGCGGCTTAGAGCCGCAGAGCTATCACTGTGCGCCTGGTACTTCGAAAGGATTACCTGGCCTGCAGCGTACGAAAAAATCGCCATTGGGCAATGCACCAACACCTTTGTGGTGGCAGGGATGGGGTACTTCCAGCATCCAAAAAGAGCCGCCCCAACCATTACGCCCGGCCCATCCAACACCTATTCGGTCCAGACTGCTAATGGGGGTGGTGATACGGCTGCCAACGTGAGTTTTAACCCGTCCTCTCAAAACACCTTCAACTGGGCCGCCACGTCATCCTCAGCATCCCTTATCACGGGCAATGTAACTGCACTTGTTGGTAAAGCCTCTGGCGGCAACTACATCGATGTATCGGCGGAGATTTGAGCATGTACAAGATTCAAAGTTACGGAGTTTTAAGGGTTGAAGACAATGCCGCCATCCCCGGCGACCCCGATAATTATGATTGGAAGGCGTATTTATTGTGGTTGGCCGAAGGCAATACGCCGGCGCCAGAATTCACCGATGATGAGTTGGCTGCCCTGCAGTTAGCTAAGGATATTGAAGCGGCCAGCGCCTGGAGATTTACGGAGCTTCAGTTGACTGCTCGCCAGCTCGAAGCCATCGAAGAAGATGAAGCGGACGAGACTCCAGCTGATCTGTTGCCCGGAACTCGTAAGCAGTGGCTGAAGTATCGCGGTCAAGTCAGCAACTGGAAGGAAGGCACCGAATCATTTCCTGATATTGAGCATCGCCCCGTGCGCCCGTCGTAACAAAACAACTGCACCTGCCGGCCCGCCATCGAGCGGGTATTTTTTTGCCTGGAGAAAAGTGATGCCTGTTACCGAGAAAGACCGCGATGTCCTCGCGCGCACGCTGTGGGGTGAAGCCCGCGGTGAATCGTTGGCTGGGCAGATCGCAGTGGCCTGGGCCATCCGCAACCGCGTGAACGACGGCAAGCTGAAATCGTGGTGGGGCGAGGGGTACGCCGGAGTGTGCCAAGCCCCGTACCAGTTCAGTTGCTGGAACAAGAACGACCCGAACTTCGACTACCTTTCCGGCGCGAGGGCGATCCCGTTCCGCGAGTTGGCCCAGGCACGAATCGCTGCTGACCAGGTGATCGACGGCAAGGTGCCCGATCCTACCGGCGGCGCCACGCACTACTACGCGCTCGCCATGAAGAAGGCGCCGGCCTGGGCGGCGAAGGCCAAGCAGACGCTGCGGCTCGGCGGTCACATTTTCTTCAAGGATGTCCCTTAAAGCGAGCAGGCAGCTATCCTTCAATCCATTCTCCGAATGAAGGGATGGCCGTATGGAAGGTGTGTCGCTGAGCCCAAAGATTGAGCGCGAGGCCGATAAGCTTCTTGCTCAGATCGCACGGGCTGATTCGATGATTGTTGCGGCGAAGGCGGGGGCCCGGGCTGAAGGATTCGTCCTGGGCCTAGAATCGTCCGGAGCTTTGAATGATTCAACCATTGATCAGCTCTATGTCATCTTCGATGTTGCCACTGAAGATCGACTGAAATCGCTGGCTCCTATTTAGAACAAGCTGTCTGGCTCCATTGGCTTTATCAAATCAGGTCTGTGATTGCGGACGTTCCCAATAGCTCGATCCACTTGGAACCATTCGAACGCCTCGGTCGGCTCACCCTGGAGCAGAACCATCTGCTCGGCGCGCTCCTTGGGCGTGGCCGGGTCCAGCCATTCCCGCGCCAGTTCTGGGGAAAGCGTCACCGGGCGGCGGTCGTGGATGTCGACCATGCCGCCGGCGCTGTCGGCAGTGATGATCACGAAGCCGTCGTGCTCGCCTGGCGGGTGCTCCGCGTTGGGGTATTGGCCAATCGCGGCGCACAGGATCGGCGCCCGGTCCTTCCGGCGAATCAGGTAAGGCTGCTTCTTCGGTCCGCCTTCATCCACCCACTCGAACCAGTTGTCGATGGCAATGATTGCCCGATGCGGCCAGATCGCGCGAAAGAAAGGCCCGTGGGCGACTTTCTCCACCCGGGCGTTGATCGGCGCGGCGCGGTCTTTCGCCCAGTGCGGACGCCACCCCCAGCGAACCATGTCGGCCCGTAGAAATTCGCCTTCCTGGTGGAAGAGGGCGAGTTGCGTTGACGGTGCGGCGTTGTAGCGTTCGAAGGGCTGATCGCCGGTGTAGTTGAGCAGGGCATTGGGGATGCTCAGCGCTGCAACAAAGTCGTGAATGCCCCTGTACTGGGAAAGTCGTCCGCACATGGCTAAACCCTCAAGCTGAATACAGAGCTTAGATGATCGTTTTCGAGCCGGGGGTGAGGCCGTCCAGCAAGCCGCGCAGCCGATCAGCTTCCCGTTTGTAGCCTCTCGCTGCGATATCGAGGTCGTACAGTTCCTTTCGGACCTTTGCGAGCTGCCCGGCGCGCTCGCGCAGATTGCTCATTGCTTCATCACGTTGTGCCGAGGCTTCGTCGTACATTTGCACCAGGCCGAATATGGTTTCTCTCGCTGCACGCAGTTGCAGATTCAACTCCTGGACTTCGTTTTCCAGCATCTGTTTGTAGTGGGTGATGGTTTCCAGTTCCGTCGGGCATCCAAGCCAGTCGCTGGTGTCTTCGATGTCGAGAGGGTCCACGGTTATGCCTTAACAATACTGTTCGAATGTACAGTAATTGAGGTTGGCATGATCGAGCGAGAGTGAGGCGACGAGCTGTAGGGTTTTTGGTGTTGTACGGTCGGCAGGGCGCCGGGGAAGGGAAGACTGCTGTAGGAGTATCCAACGCTAAGTTATTGATTCTTATAGGAAGTATAGCGGTTTTTATCCGCTAGAAAATAGCTTGTTTTTCTTTATAAATCAGTAGGTTATGGATGGTTAAAAGTCACCTTGACATGGTGGCGATTATGCCACTCGATTATGGATTGGATTATCACCAGTTTGGAAAGTCCAGGATCAGCGATGGCAACCGTTCTGCTGCGACCAGGGGAGCGAAATCGTCAGCGCGTCCCCACCACTCGTTGATGGGCATAATCGTATTGGCGAAGCTCAAGTAGTAACCCTCTGGTACTGCTTGCCCGATATTGGATTTCGATAAGACCGCTACACCGAGTAGCGCGAAAATCACGCGGTCAGAGAGTTGAACTTTCCCCTTCTCTATACGAATTCGAGTTTTTCCGTCTGTTACCGAGGCATTCGGCCAAAGGTCGAATCCTTCAGGTAATTCATCGCCGTGCCCATGAGCACAACGATGGACGCCATAAATGACGTCTGCTATGTCGGGTAAGCCGCCAGGAGCTTTAGGGCTTTTCACCGTAACTGGCCAACGAGTCTCTTCCAAATTTATGCCGGGAAGACCCATAGGCCCAAAAATAGCGTAGTTGTCTCGGATCATCTTCGTAAAGCGTGCATTGTTTTGCAGGTTGGGGAATACCTTCTTCGCAGTGCCATCTACTGCATTGCAGGCATGGAGCATTGCGAACTCAAACTCGCCAATGGACCAGTCTTCAATTGCTTTTCGAACTGAGTTACCGACACTTGCCATCAGCATTTCTCGCAGAATTTCCTATGAGTTGTGGGAACTCGAGGGAAGAGGTAGACCCACAGCACGATCTGATAGCAGATAGATACATGTCAAGCGCTCAATAAACGGCGAGGTTGCGCAAAACCTCCTCTGGAGGCCGCGTGGTTCCGTTTGCATAAGCGCAAAAAAAGCGGATGTTTTGCCATCCCGAATACAGGGTTTTATTTTTATAAAACAATTGCTTGGGTCGAGACCGTCCCCAGCATAGGTGCTAGGACTCGAGTGTGTTTCTTGATCGATTACCATCACTCTGGCGCCATCAACACCGCCAGCGTCAGCTTAATGAACTCTTCGTTCTTGTCGATGGCGTCCAAGGCGCTGCGCACGTTATCGGCGACATCGGCTGAGCCGCGTGCTTCGACCCAGTTTGTGAGCTCCAGGATGGCCGCCTCAAGGGCGAGCTGGTTCTCGTTGATCTTGTACAGCAGGGAGGGGAGAAGGTCTGAATGTGGCATCGCGAATCCTCGGTTTTTGAGGTCAGCGTAGCAGTGGAAATGTCGTGACACATATAGGAAATTGAAGCCGTCGGCAGGACGCCGGAGGAGGGGGTAAAGCGGAAAGTTTTGTAACGGTTACCAAATAGTTTTGTAACGCCTCCAAAAAACAGAGCGGATCCCCAAACCCCAGAAACGAAAAAGCCCTGACTAATCAGGGCTCTAACGTATTCAAGATGGCGGAGGCGATGGGATTCGAACTCATGGACCTGTTACAGTCGACGGTTTTCAAGACCGTTGCCTTAAACCACTCGGCCACACCTCCGTTTGCGTTGCGGGCGCCATAATACCTGAATGAAACACACTGTCAAACTCTCTGCATGGCTTGTTACAGAGCGTCTGTTATGATCTTTGCGACTGAACGTTTCAAACCAACAGGAGTGTCGCCATGCGCGAACAGGATTACGCAGTTAATAACAGCGTGCAGGCTGAGCAGCTAGAGGTTAGCCGCGTCCTGCGCAACACGTACGGCTTGCTCGCTCTCACCCTCGCATTCAGCGGTGTGATGGCGTTCGTAGCTCAACAGATGCGTGTCGGCTACCCGAACATTTTCGTGGTGCTGATCGGCTTCTACGGCCTTTTCTTCCTTACCAACAAGCTCCGTGACTCGGCCTGGGGCCTGGTGTCGGCCTTTGCGTTGACCGGCTTCATGGGTTTCCTGCTCGGCCCGATCCTCAACCGTTACCTGGGCATGCAGGGCGGGGCTGAAGTGGTCAGTTCCGCTTTCGCGATGACTGCCCTGGTGTTCGGTGGTCTGTCGGCCTATGTGCTGATTACTCGCAAGGACATGAGCTTCCTGGGTGGCTTCATCACCGCCGGGTTCTTTGTGTTGCTGGGCGCGACGCTGGCCAGCATCTTCTTCCAGATCAGCGGTCTGCAACTGGCGATCAGCGCAGGTTTCGTGCTGTTTTCCTCGGTCTGCATTCTGTTCCAGACCAGCGCCATCATTCATGGCGGCGAGCGTAACTACATCATGGCGACCATCAGCCTGTATGTATCGATCTACAACCTGTTCATCAGCTTGTTGCAGATCTTCGGCATCATGAGCCGCGATGATTGATCGCAGCCCTGAGTAATAAAAAACCCGCTTCGGCGGGTTTTTTATTGTCTGCGATTCAGGATACTAGTTGATGATGATGCTGCCATCGGCTTGCTGTCGGTAGATGGTGTAGGGCAGCAGCAATGTGTCCAACGCGCCGGAAAGGACTGCGTCGACCAGTAAAACAAAGGGGACAGAGGTATGTGTCTGCGCATCGATTCCTTTCTCAAGCGGCGCATTCAGATAGCAGAAATCGTACGTCACACCGCTATAAATCCATGGAACAGCGCCGCAGTAACTTTTCCGCTCCTTGAGGCTTTTCACCGCCACGGCATCACCGCGCACCACGGTCTGGACCGTGCCGCAGCCCGCCAGCATCAGTGCTCCCAACAGCAAAATATAAGCTTTCATACAGCCAGTCCTTTAGCCGAAAAACCATCAATCTATCCCATTCAGCCCCAAACAACACTCACGCCATCGGTGGCAACCGGCGCTTGACCGGGGTTTTCTTCACGATCGCGGTGTTGGTTTCAGCGTGGCTGTTAAGGCGGTCGAGCAGGCTGTCCAATTGCTCCATCGAGCGCACATGCAGGCGCGCAATGAAGCAGTCGTCACCGGTGACCTTGTCGCACTCGGTAAATTCGGGAATGGCCTGGATTTGCCGCTCGACTTCCTGCAATTGCCCAGGCAGCGGGCGAACACGCACGATGGCCTGGAGCTGATAGCCAAAGCATTTGGGGTCGATCTCGACGGTGTAGCCTTTGAGCACGCCACGTTCTTCGAGACGGCGCAGACGCTCGGCGACACTGGGCGATGACAACCCGCTGATCTGCGCCAGCGCTTTGAGCGAACGCCGTGAGTCTTCCATCAAGGCGCTGATCAGCACTTGATCAATGTCGTCGGTCATGGCGAAACCTCGATTAGGCAATTAAACAAAACGGCCTCGATAAAAAAGGCAAAAACCGAGTTTAGCCTGATTTTTGCGCTGGAGAAGGCCCTCAGCGGATTGGCATAATTTGCGCTCGAACACAGGAGTTTGATGATGGACAAAACACTACGTCGCGGGTCATTCGAAATGACCGCCGCCATGCTCATATCCGGGACCATTGGCTGGTTTGTGCTGGTGTCGGGCCAGCCGGTGCTGGATGTGGTGTTCTGGCGTTGCGTGTTCGGCGCCGGCACGTTGTTGCTGATTTGCGCCGCATTCGGCTTCCTGCGCCCCGGCATTCTGACCCGCACCACGTTCCTGTTGGCGGTGCTCAGCGGGATGGCGATTGTCGGCAACTGGGTGCTGTTGTTTGCTTCCTATTCCCGCGCATCGATTGCGATTGGGACGGCGGTGTACAACGTTCAACCGTTCATGTTGGTCGGCCTGGCGGCGCTGTTTCTCGGGGAGAAAATTACCCTGCAGAAGCTGTTCTGGCTGGGTGTTTCGTTCCTCGGGATGCTGGCGATTGTCAGCGCCCATGGCGAGCAGGGCGCGGGCGGCAATGATTACTTGATGGGGATTGGCTTGGCGCTCGGCGCGGCGTTCCTTTACGCGATTGCTGCGTTGATCATCAAGCGCCTGACCGGCACGCCACCGCACCTGATCGCCTTGATCCAGGTCTGCACCGGCGTGTTGCTGCTCGCGCCTTTTGCGCACTTTTCGGCATTGCCCCAAGCGCCGAGTGCCTGGGCCAGCCTGGTGACCCTGGGCATCGTGCACACCGGTTTGATGTATGTGTTGCTCTACGGCGCCATCCAGAAACTGCCGACGGCGCTGACCGGCGCACTGTCGTTCATCTACCCGATTGCGGCGATTTTCGTTGACTGGTTTGCATTCGGCCATCGCCTGGAACCACTGCAATGGCTCGGCGTGGCCGCGATCCTGCTGGCTGCCGCGGGTATGCAACAGGGCTGGGGCCTGAAGCTGCGCCGGGCGGCTACGCAGTAAATCTCAGAGGTTCCAGCGCGGCGCGGTCTTGGCCAGGCGCTGGCGCATTTCGCCGACGTTGGCGGCCAACTGCCGGGTCAACAAACGGTAACCATCCAAAGGGCTGTAGACCGGCGCGTCGAGACCGGCGTCCGGCAACTCCACCGGTCGATTCAGCCGCTGTGAGGCGCCGGATTTCAAGGCTCGGGCCATGCCAATCAACTGAACGCGGATCTGCCGATGCTCAGCCTTCAGCGCCGTTTGCAGGTGACCCATGGCCACCGGGTCACTGGCATCCGGACGCGTATTGCCAAGGATTTCCAGGGTGCTGACGCACATCCGCAGGTTACGTTGAATGGCATCCAGTTCAGTCATGGAAATCCGCACTTCCTTGGACACCGACGGCATCAGCGAGCGCAGTTGTACCAGCACCGTATTCAGGCGGCCCATGATCTTCAGGTGTTCATCCGCGGTGACCGGTTGGCCATTGATGATGCGCCCATAAAGGGTCGCGCAATCGCGCAAGGCATCGGCCAGGTTGTAGCGCCAAGAGAACACCGCGTACAGCGGCAGGGCGAAGGAAAATGCCAGGGCCAGGGCGATGCCGATCAGAATGTCGACCCCGCGCCATAACCCGTCGGTGACCGGGTTATCGCCATGCCCGGCGACGATAAACACAGTAATCGCCGACAGCAGCGCCGTGTATCCGCCCTTGCCGATGGCATGATACGAGAAGAACCCGCACACCACCGACATCGCGAAATAGGTCAGCCAGGGCATACCGAGCCAGGCCTGTTGCGCCACCAGCAGTAAGCCGACCCCGGCGCCAATCAAGGTGCCGATCGCACGTTCGGCGGCTTTCTTGCCGATGTTGCCGTGGTGCTGCAAGCCGCCGATCACCACCAGCATGGTCACCGACGCCCACTCGCCGTGGGGCAGGTGGATGCCGGTGGTCAGCAGGATGGTCGCCAGCAATCCCAGCGACACCCGCACCGCGTGGATCACTCGCGCGTTGCGATAGCGCCGATACGGATCCAGCAATGGACGCAGCAATCGACGCATCAGCGGTGGCAGGCGATAGGCGCTCAGATAGCGTCTCCTCAGAAAATGTAATCGGTGGTCAGGAAGCTCGAATCCCGCCCGCGAATGATCTCGCTGATCAGCGCTTTATTGCTGTCCTGGAACTTGGTCGCCACCAGCGTGCGGATCGAAAACACCCGCAGCGCATCATGGACCGACAAAGTGCCTTCGGCGGAGTTCTTGCGACCGTTGAACGGGAAGGTGTCCGGGCCGCGCTGGCACTGGGCGTTGATGTTAATGCGCCCGACCTGATTGGCAAAGGTGTCGACCAGTCGGCCGACCGCCACCGGGTTGGTGCCGAAGATACTCAACTGCTGGCCGAAGTCCGATTCCAGGACGTAATCGATCACCGTGTCCAGATGCCGGTAGGGCACGATCGGCACCACGGGGCCGAACTGTTCTTCCTGATAGACGCGCATCTGCGGGTTCACCGGGAACAGCACCGCCGGGTAGAAGAACGACGCCCGGGCCTGGCCGCCGTTGGGGTTGACCACGGCAGCGCCTTTGCTCACCGCATCCGCCACCAGCGAATGCAGGTAATCGACCTTGCTCGCTTCCGGCAGCGGGGTCAGGGCCACGCCGCTGTCCCACGGCATGCCGGGTTTGAGGGTGGCGAGTCTGGCGTTGAATTTTTCGATGAACGACTCGACCACGTCTTCGTGGACGAAGAGGATTTTCAGCGCGGTGCAGCGCTGGCCATTGAACGACAGCGAGCCGGTCAGCGCTTCACTGACGGCGTTATCCAGATCCACCTCGGGCAGCACGATGCCAGGGTTCTTCGCGTCCAGGCCCAAGGCCGCGCGCAAGCGGTGTGGTTTTGGATGGAGTTTCTTCAGGTCGCTGGCGGCCTTGTTGGTGCCGATAAACGCGAAGATATCAATCTTGCCGCTGGCCATCAGCGCGCTGACGGTTTCGCGGCCGCTGCCGTAGATCACGTTGATCACGCCGGTCGGAAAGCTGTCGCGAAAGGCTTCCAGCAGCGGGCGAATCAACAGCACGCCGAGCTTCGCCGGTTTGAACACCACGGTGTTGCCCATGATCAACGCCGGGATCAGCGTGGTGAAGGTTTCGTTCAGCGGGTAGTTGTAAGGCCCCATGCACAAGGCGACGCCCAGCGGAACGCGGCGGATTTGCCCGAGGGTGTCCTGTTCCAGTTCGAAACGGCTGGAGCGGCGGTCGAGCTCCTTGAGGGCGTTGATGGTGTCGACGATGTAGTCGCAGGTGCGGTCGAACTCTTTTTCCGAGTCCTTGAGGTTTTTGCCGATTTCCCACATCAACAACTTCACCACCGCCTCACGCTGTTGGCGCATGCGCCCGAGGAAGGCCTCGACGTGCTGGATGCGTTCGGCCACGCGCATGGTCGGCCACAGCCCCTGGCCACGGTCGTAGGCACGGACGGCGGCGTCGAGGGCGGTCAGGGCGGTGTCGGCGTCCAGCAGAGGCGTGCTGCCGAGGATCACTTGTTCGTCGCCATTTTCGCCGGTCAGGTACACCGGGCTGCGGACCTGTGCGAGAGGACCGTTCCAGGTGCGCAGTTCGCCGTCGACCAGGTATTCACGCTGCTCGGTCTGGCCGTCGAGGCGGTATTTTTCCGGGATGTCGCTGCTGTCGGGAAACAGATTGCCAAGGATGTGTGCTGTGGTCATGTCGCTACCCCGTCTGGATTCTGTGATGCGCTGATGAATCGTTTTAGCAGACCTGGGCCTTGCTTGTCATGACTCATCTCAGCGTTTGCGCCGCGAGGTCCGCTGGATGGCGGGGCGGGTCATGGCCTCAGATGCCCCCCTTGTTGGCCCCCAATGCCCTCAACCCGGGCGCGCCGGTGCCTTAGTGTTGACCTCGCCTTGATCACAATAAAAAGGTGCCTTGCACTGCGGGGCACCACAAGAGAGGACCGCCATGCGGGCACGTCGATTCACTGAAAAGCCTAGCCGTTGTTTTGCGTTGGTGGGCTGTGTCTTCGCCGCACTGCTCAACGGTTGCGGCGATGAACCGAAAACCCCGACCACCCGCATCGAAGCGGCCAACGCCATGCCCACAGACGCGGCACTGGCCCAGGTCTACGCCAACAGTTGCAAGCTCTGCCACGCCAACCCCGCCGCCGGAGCACCGCTGACCGGCGATCAAAAAGCCTGGGAACCGCGGGTGCTGCAGGGTACCGACACGCTGCTCGATCATGCGATCAACGGCTACAACGGCATGCCGCCGATGGGCTTGTGCATGCAGTGTTCGGAGCAAGAGTTCCTGGCGCTGATTGCCTTTATGTCCGGTCAGTCCATCCCACAATAAGAACGGCAGGTGCACTCATGACGATGGACCTGACTCGACGTCAGTTACTGCAACGGGCGAGCGTCATCGGTGCCTTCACCGCGCTCGGCTCAACCCCGGCGCTGGCCGAGTTCCTGCGTGCACCGCGGCTGATTCCCTGGCGCAACTGGTCCGGCGGCCAGAGTTGCCTGCCGGCAGCGCGTCTGGCGCCAAAAAACCTCGATGAGCTGACCCAGGTGATTCGCCAGGCGCCCAGTAAAGTAAGACCCGTCGGCTCGGCCCATTCCTTCAGTGCGCTGGTGCCCACCGATGGCACGCTGGTGTCCCTGAGCTACTTCACCGGTCTGCTCGATCACGACCCCAACACCTTGCAGGCCGAGTTCGCCGCCGGCACGCCGATGTCACGCATGGGTACACCGCTCAAGGACATCGGCCAGGCCCTGCCCAACATGGCCGACATCGACTACCAGACCCTCGCCGGCGCCATCTCCACCTCGACCCACGGCACCGGCAAAGCCTTTCAGTCCTATTCGGCCCACGTCTGCGGCCTGCAACTGGTGACCGCCAGCGGCGAAGTTGTGGACTGCGACAGTACCCGCCATCCCGAAGTGTTCAGCGCGGCCCGTGTGTCACTTGGCGCTTTGGGCGTGGCCACCAGAATCAGGCTGCAAAACCGCCCGGCGTATCGTTTAAGAGAGCGCCAATGGATCGCCAGGACCGAAGAGTTGCTGGAGGACATCGACAAAAACACCCAGGAAAACCAGCACTGGGAAATGCTCGTGGTCACTCATTCCGACTACGCCTTGTCCATCGCCCTGAACGAAACCACTGACCCGGCCACGCCGCCGATCCCGGCGGATGAGGAGGGCGGCAACGAGTTCGTGACCCTGATCGAGAAGATCGACAAGTACGGCAGCGACTACCCCGACCTACGCCGCACGCTGCTCAACAACCTGCGCCACCTCGCCAGCTTCGATGACCGGGTCGGCGACTCGTTCGACATCTACGCCAACGTGCGCACCGTGCGTTTTAACGAGATGGAATATTCGGTGCCGGCGGAACACGGCCCGGCCTGCTTGCGGGAAATCCTCAAGCTGATTCAGGACAAGGACCTGCGCACCTGGTTTCCCATCGAGTATCGCTATGTGAAGGCTGACGATATTCCGCTAAGCATGTTCGAAGGCCGCGACAGTTGTTCGATCTCGGTCCACCAGCATTACCAGATGGATCATCACAACTTCTTCGCCGCCGTCGAGCCGATCTTCTGGAAATACAACGGCCGGCCGCACTGGGGCAAGTTGCATACCCTGAACGCTAAAAACCTGCAGCCGTTGTACCCGCGTTGGCGGGAATTCATTGAGGTTCGACAGGCGCTGGACCCCAGCGGCAAGTTTCTCAACGCGCACCTGTCGTCGATTCTGGGGGTGAGCTGATGGCCGTCAATCGTCGCAATTTTCTGCTTGGCACCTTGGGCGTGGGCGCCTTGCTGGTGGGTGTGGGCGCCTGGCTACGGCCGGGGGATCGAGGAGGGTCGTACAGCGATTATTTCCGCGCCTTGAACCGTGAACTGAAGGCTCACGGCCCGATGCGTCCGGTGATGCTGATCGATCTGGATCGCCTCGATCACAACATCGACGTGGTAATGAAGTCGGTGCAGCGCGCCGGTAAACATCTGCGACTGGTGGAGAAATCCCTGCCGGCGCCGGGGCTGCTGAGCTATATCGCCCAGCGCGCCGGAACGAAGCGCTTGATGTCGTTTCACCAGCCGTTTCTCAACCATGACGCCGTGCAGTTTCCCGACGCCGACATCCTGTTGGGCAAACCGCTGCCGGTGCGCTCGGCGCAGCTGTTTTATGAAACCCACAAAGGGCCGTTCGACCCGGCCAAGCAGCTGCAATGGTTGCTCGATACTCCCGAACGGCTCCAGCAGTACCTGGCTTTGGCGCAAGGATTGGGCACGCGGTTGCGGGTGAATATCGAACTGGACGTTGGCCTGCACCGTGGCGGCATCAGCGACCTGGGCGTACTCGGGCAAATGCTGACGCTGATCAGCGCCCACCCGCAACACCTGGAATTCGCCGGGTTCATGGGGTACGACCCGTTCGTGGGCATGGGTGTGCCGGGGATTCTCGGTTCGCCCGAGGAGCTGTTTGCCAAGGTGATGCAGATCTACCACCGCTGTGTCGATTTCACCCGTCAGCAGTATCCGGGGCTATGGCATGAAGGGCTGACGCTCAACACTGCCGGCAGTCCGAGTTATCGCCTGCATGAGAAGGAAAGTTTGAGCAGCGAAGTGTCGGTGGGCACGGCGATGCTTAAGCCGACGCACTACGATTTACCGTCGCTGGTGGAGCATGTGCCGGCGGCGTACATCGCCACGCCGGTATTGAAAAGCACCGGGGCGGTGAACATTCCGGCGCTGGATGACAAGTCGAAGTTGTTCTCGTGGTGGGACGCCAATCAGCGCGAGACGTTCTTTATTTACGGCGGCAACTGGATGGCCGAGTTCGAATCGCCCCAAGGCTTGCAGAGCAACAGCGTGTATGGGCGCAGTTCCAATCAGGAAATGGTCAATGGTTCCAGCGCCGTGGGGTTGGCGGTGGAGGATCAGGTGTTCTTGCGTCCGACGCAGACCGAGTCGGTGCTGTTGCAGTTTGGGGATTTGCTGGCGGTTCGCGAGGGAAAAATCGTCGATACCTGGCCGGTGTATGCCTGACTTTCGTTAAAAGATCGCAGCCTGCCCCCCTGACACACAAGTGCAGCAATGTTCAGGCAACAATGGCAAAGGACGCTCGACGAACAAGAACGACAGGGAGTCATCGATGGCATTCATAGAACCCGCAGGGCTTCAAGACACTGACAATTATCGCTGCCGCGAAGTGCAAACCGAATCCTGGCTGGCGCTGGCGGCCGGGATCGAAGCCGAGGTGGCGCAGTACTTCATGGTCAGCGCAAGGTGTGGCTGCTTCATGCAGGCCGCGCGCAGCCTCAACGTCAGGACGACCGTGTTACGCAAGCAACTGGGGCAACTGGAAGCGCAGTTGCAGCGTTCCCTGTTCAACTTCCAGGGCAGCAACCTGACCCTCAGCCGCGAGGGCCTGCAACTGCATGCCCAATTGATCGCGCTGGCCCACGAACGCACATTGCCGCTGGTCGAGCAGCCGCTGATTCGCCTGGCGGTGGCCGAGTCGATCCTGCATGACATCCTTGGCCGCGACCTGATTTCGCTGCTGCGACGTAACGCCAGCGTGCGCCTGGACATCATTTCTCTGGACAGCGAACTCGCCTTGCAAGCCGTCAGCGCCGACGTGGTGCTGTGGCTGGGAGCCGTTGATTCACCGTTGCCCGGGCCGACGTTTGCGACCGATGAGCCGCAACACCTGGCGCGACTGGACTATTTTCCGCACATTGCCAAACGCTATTCACGGGTGACGTCGCGGCCAGACAGCCTCGACGATCTGGCGGATTTCATGTTGGTGCACTGGCAGCATGACCGGCAGATCGACAGCTTTGCACCTTGGAACCAGCTGGTGGAGCAACGCCTGGCCGGGGTCGTGCAATTGCAATCCTACGAACTGATGCTGGAGATGATCCGATGCAGCGCGTGCATTGGCTTGCTGCCCGGCTACATCAGCCGTTTCGACCGCGCCCTGATTGCCTTGCCAGGCTTGTTCAGCGAACCGATGCAGCGACATGCCTGGCTGGCGGTCAATGCCGATTCCCGGCAACAGACCGAGGTGCAGGAACTTGCGCAGCTGATCCGCAACACCTTCCATGAGCGGCGGGACTGGTTCGAGCCTTAATGGCCAACGCTGGAGGAGGTCGCTGCCACAGGAGATCTCGCCAGTCAGGTCGATCGCGGGTTAGAGTCAGGGGCCACTCAAGGAAGAATCACCATGGCTCCGACCGACTCCATCATCACTATCCAACGCTTCAGCGAATCCCACATCGACGGCATCACCGCGCTCTACAACGACCCGGCCATTACCCGTCAAGTGCTGCAAATGCCGTTTCAGTCCACCGAGGTCTGGCGCAAACGCCTGATGCCGGAAAACGAACGGGTGGTGCAATTGGTGGCGCTGCATCAGGGTGTGGTCATTGGCAATATCGGCCTGGAGCAGTTCTCGCGCATCCGCCGCAGCCACGCCGGCAACCTTGGCATGGGCGTCGCGGTGGAATGGCAGGGCAAGGGTGTCGGCTCAAAACTGCTGGCGACGGCACTGGACATCGCCGATAACTGGATGAACCTGCGCCGGGTCGAACTCTCGGTCTACGCCGACAACGAAGCCGCCATCGGGCTCTACCGCAAGTTCGGCTTTGAAGACGAAGGCCTGTTCCGCGACTACGCCGTGCGTGACGGCGTGCTGGTGGATGCCTTGAGCATGGCGCGCCTGCGCGCCACGCCCAAGGTCGGTTGAGTCACTCGCCTAATGCAAACGCCACCGCCGCCTGTGCATGCAGTTCGGTGGTGTCGAGCAGGGGCAGGGCGCTGTGCTCGGGTTTGATCAGCAGGCCGATTTCTGTGCAACCGAGGATGATCGCCTGGGCGCCCCGGGCAGTGAGTGATTCGATGACTTGCTGATAGACCTTGCGTGACGCTTCGCTGATCACCCCGACGCACAGCTCGTCGTAGATGATCCGGTGCACTGCCTGGCGCTCCTCGGTTTCCGGCACCAGCACCGTCAGGCCCATGGCTGTCAGGCGATCCTTGAGAAAGTCCTGTTCCATGGTAAATGCGGTGCCCAGCAAGCCCACCTTGAGCGCTCCGGCCTCGACCGCCGCTTGACCGGTCGGGTCGGCAATGTGCAGGAACGGGATGCTGATCGCGGCCTGAATCTGCGCGGCCACCTTGTGCATGGTGTTGGTACACAGCACTACGCAGTCAGCGCCACCGGCCTCAAGCCTGCGCGCGGCATCCACCAGAATCGCCGCCGCGTCGTCCCAGCGCCCGGCATGCTGGGCCTGTTCGACAGGCCCGAAGTCGACGCTGTACATTAGCAATTGCGCTGAACGCAACGGCCCGAGGCGGTCGCGAACCTGCTGGTTGATCAGGCGATAGTATTCGGCGCTGGACTCCCAGCTCATGCCGCCGATAAGGCCGATAGTGCGCATGCTGTGCTCCTGTTTGATGGCAACCCTTTGATTGAGAGTCTCCCGTGGATTCGAGCGTCGATCTATCAGGAAATTTCACATGCTGAGCCAACGCCTGCTGGACGATCAACTGTGCCTGCAACTGCTGCCGCGGGCGGCGTACAGCGCACGGGACCCGGCGCAATGGCACACGCTCGGCGTGACCCTGGAGCGTCAGCAAGGCGTGCATGCCATCGATTCCGACCGGCGGGTGGACTTCGACACCTTGCCCGGCGTACTGGCGCGCACCCCGGTTGGCGTCGAGGTGTTTTCCGAATCGGCCAGTGGTGGCGAATACCTGCTGCTGCGGATGGACGAACAGTTTGCCCGTCAACACTTGCCTTCGGTTAATCACCGCGTGCAGTCCGCAGGCCACGGCCCGGCGCTGGGATTGGCGCGGACGTTGCGGCGCCTGCTGATCAATCCGCAGCCTGACCGGTTGGCCCTGGAACAAGCGGCGCTGGCGTTCGTCGGTCTGGCGAACGGACAAGCCGATGCTGCACAAAGGCTCACGCCCAAGGCGTTCAGCCAGGTTTTGGATCAGATTGCCGTGCAGTTCCATCAACCCCTGAGCCTGGAGCAGTTGGCCGCCACCTACGGGCACAACGAACTGCGCTTTCTGCGCGACTTCACCCGCGCTATCGGCCTCACGCCCCATGCGTATCTGGTCGAAGTGCGCCTGCAAGCGGCGCGGCGGCTGATCGAGCAAACGAATCTGTCCCTGGCCACTATTGCCCTGGATGCCGGCTTCGCCCATCAATCGCACATGGGCAGCGCCTTTCGCAAACACCTGGCCATGACGCCCAGCCAATACCGCTCGCGCTTTTAGTCGTACGCCGGCCGCTGGCTTCTGCCATGCTCAAAGTCCGCAGCACTGCTTCAATCAAAGGAACACCGCAATGGACGACATACGGCAACTGGGCGAGATGCTTCGCCACTACGCAGAAAGCGAAGCGCACAAGAAGCAATTGTTTGAATCGCAATCGGCCGTGTGGGCGACGCGCATTGGTGAGGTGTTCGATCAGATCCAGCAATGGCTGGAACCGGTCCAGGCGCCGAACCTGCTGGAAGTCAGCCGCGAGCTGTACGTCGCATCCGGGCCGAGCGTGCCGGTCGAGAGCTCGACCTTCAAGACCGAAAAACTGACGATTGTGATTGCCGGAAAACCGGTGGAGTTCGTGCCGGATGTAATGGGCGCCGGTGGCCAGATTTCATTGGCGGTCATGGGCTTGACCGCAGCGCGTTACGGCAGCATTTCACTGGTGTGCCTGCCGCCGTCCACCAGCTGGCAATGGCGCAAGACCAATGGCCTGAAAGACCCGGATACCTTCGCGTTTGATGCGGATTTCCTGGCCGTGCAATTGCAGAGCCTGATTCCCCGCGAGCGCGGTTGATCGAACACCTGACGCTGTGTGGCCTCAATGACTCTCGACGTTTAGCGTGTAGGTCCGTTGCGCCGCCTGGCCGGTGCACTGGGTGCCGTAAGTGTTGAGGTAAATCGAGACTTCATAGCGTCCGGGCTTTGTCGGTGTGCCGACGATAACGGCATGGTTCTGGCCCTCTTCATAAACCAGTTTCAACCCTTCAGGCAGCGGCTGCGCCGGGTCGACATAAAACCCGGCGACGGCGACGTTCGGTCTTTCTACCTCGACATCGACGCGATAAGGCTTGCCGGTTGTAGCACTCGCGAGACTGTCGGGTTGGATCGTCAGCGGTGCGCGCCCGGCGCAGCTCGCCAGGGTGCTCAGCTCACAGCCGCCGAGCAGCAGCGAGAGCGCGATTATTGAAAAAAGTGCACGTTTCATGGTGGCTCTTCTATTGGCGATCAAGAATCCTGCTGATTGCTTGAACCCAACCGCGAACGTTCCTGGCAGTGTGTTTTCAACGGGCGGATTCTAGATCAATCCGTCGTTGAAGGACGAGCATCTTCCCGCTGCCTTGGGACTTGATCGTTCCCACGCGCAGCAAAGGAATGCAGCCCGGGACGCTCCGCGTCCCATTGGAACGCGGAGCGTCCCTTGAGGCATTCCCACGCAGAGCGTGGGAACGATCGGTATCAGACTTCGAGGTTGCCCCACCCCGGTTTCGCCTCTTCCGGCGCCACCGCTTTCACCTTCTTCCCCGTCGCCAATTCCACCCGCCGTGCCACCTCCGGGTCATCGGCAAACGGCATCAGACTCGCCTCGTCGAGGCTCTCGGGCGTTTGGTGTTTCAGGCAATACTCGATTGCTAGCCAGAACCCCACGACCCCGAACAGATTCAACGCTATCTCGATCATCTCAAACCTCACGCAATCTGCGCTTCACGCTCGGCCATCGCCACGTCGGATACCCGCACGGTGCGCCAGCAGTTGTAGGCCATCAGCAGCATGCCGCTGAGGAAGAACACCCCGCCGGCAAACCGCACCACGAACCCCGGATGGCTGGCCTGCAAGGCTTCGACGAAGGAGTAGGTCAGCGTGCCGTCGTCGTTGATCGCGCGCCACATCAGGCCCTGAGTGATGCCGTTGACCCACATCGAGGCGATGTAGAGCACGGTGCCGATGGTCGCCAGCCAGAAGTGCAGGTTGATCAGCGGCGTGCTGAACATCTGCTCGCGGCCGAAGACTTTCGGCACCATGTGGTAGATCGCGCCGAAGGTGATCATCGCCACCCAACCGAGGGCGCCGGCGTGGACGTGGCCGATGGTCCAGTCGGTGTAGTGGGAGAGGGCGTTCACCGTTTTGATCGCCATCATCGGCCCTTCGAAGGTCGACATGCCGTAGAAGGCCAGGGACAGCACCAGGAAACGCAGGATCGGGTCGGTGCGCAACTTATGCCACGCGCCGGAGAGCGTCATCATGCCGTTGATCATCCCGCCCCAGCTCGGCGCCAGCAGGATCAGCGACATCGCCATGCCGAGGGACTGCGCCCAGTCCGGCAACGCGGTGTAGTGCAAGTGGTGAGGGCCGGCCCAGATGTAGAGGGTGATCAGCGCCCAGAAATGCACGATCGACAAGCGATAGGAATACACCGGCCGGCCCACTTGTTTCGGCACGAAGTAATACATCATCCCCAGGAACCCGGTGGTCAGGAAGAAACCCACCGCGTTGTGCCCGTACCACCACTGCACCATGGCGTCGGTGGCCCCGGAATACACCGGGTACGACTTGAACCAGTCCACCGGAATCGACAGGTGATTGACCACGTGCAACATGGCGATGACCACAATGAACGCGCCGAAAAACCAGTTGCCGACGTAGATGTGCTTGGTCTTGCGCTGCACCACGGTGGTGAAGAAAACGATGGCGTAGGCGACCCAGACCACGGTCATCCACACCGCGCCGGAGAACTCGATCTCGGCGTATTCCTTGGTGGTGGTGTAGCCCAGCGGCAGGGTGATCAGCATGATGACGATCACCGATTGCCAGCCCCAGAAGGTGAACGCGGCGAGTTTGTCCGAGTACAGCCGCACCTGGCAGGTGCGCTGCACGGCGTAGTAACTGGCGGCGAATTGCGCGCTGCCGGCAAAGCCGAAAATCACCAGGCTGGTGTGCAGCGGGCGCAAGCGGCCGAAGGTGGTCCACGGCAGGTCGAGGTTCATTTCCGGCCAGACCAGTTGCGAGGCGATAAACACGCCCATGGCCATACCCACCACACCCCAGACTATGGTCGCGACGACGAATTGGCGGACGACCTTATAGTTATAGGCCTGCCCGATTGTTGCTGTGCTCATGGTCAGTTCATCCATGCAAAGTCTTGCCAGGCCACCCGGTCTGGCATGGGATGCACTGTAGAAACCTCGCGGGAAACAAAACAGACTCAGGAAAACTCGATTTATACGGATCAGATTGAGGCAGTCCTGCGGCGATCTGACGCGCTCTGATACGGTTTTTTAGGTTTCAGGTGGGTCTGTAACGTGCTGCGCCGTAGGTTCATAGTCGCTTCATCGAAAACGGGCCGCAGAGCCCGATCAACCTTGATGAGGTGGCCACATGTATCAGTACGACGACTATGACCGGGCGCTGGTGTTCGAGCGGGTTGCGCAGTTTCGCGATCAGGTCGAGCGCTTCATGGCCGGTGAACTGAGCGAAGAAGAGTTCTTGCCCCTGCGTCTGCAGAACGGCCTCTACATGCAAAAGCACGCCTATATGCTGCGGGTCGCCATCCCCTATGGCACCTTGAACGCCGGGCAGATGCGCACCCTGGCGAGCATCGCCCGGGACTACGATCGCGGCTACGGCCACTTCACCACCCGGCAGAACATGCAGTTCAACTGGATCGAATTGGCGCAAGTGCCGGACATCCTCGAACGCCTGGCCCAGGTGGAAATGCACGCGATCCAGACCTCCGGCAACTGCGTGCGCAACATCACCACCGAAGCCTTCGCCGGGGTCGCGGCGGACGAGTTGATCGACCCGCGTCCCTTGGCGGAAATCCTGCGGCAATGGTCGACGATCAACCCGGAATTCCTGTTTTTGCCCCGCAAGTTCAAGATCGCCATCTGCTCGGCGAAACAGGACCGCGCGGCGATCATGATGCATGACATCGGCCTCTATCTTTATCCGGGCAGCGACGGGCAAATGCTGCTGCGAGTGATCGTTGGCGGCGGTCTGGGGCGCACGCCGATCCTCGGGTTGCAGATTCGCGAAGGCTTGCCGTGGCAGCATTTACTGTCCTATGTCGAGGCGGTGCTGCGGGTCTACAACCGCCACGGTCGGCGGGATAACAAGTACAAGGCGCGGATCAAGATCCTGGTGAAGGCGCTGGGCATCGACGCCTTCGCCAAGGAAGTCGAGGAGGAGTGGCAGCACCTCAAGGATGGCCCGGCGCAATTGACCGACGTCGAGTACGAACGGGTGGCCAGCGCCTTCGTCCCGCCGGTGTATCAAGCGTTGGCCGGCACCGACCTGGACTTCGGCACACGCCTGGCGCAGAACCCGGCCTTCGCCCGCTGGGTCGCGCGCAACGTGCAGCCACACAAAGTGCCGGGCTACGCCAGCGTCGTGCTTTCGACCAAACCAGGCATTGCTGCACCGCCGGGAGATGTCACCGCCGAGCAGATGGAGGCGGTGGCGGACTGGTCCGAGCAGTTCGGTTTCGGCGAGATTCGCATCGCCCACGAGCAGAACATCGTGCTGCCGGACGTGACTAAGGCTGACCTGTATGCCCTGTGGTGCCTGGCCTGCGACCAAGGGCTGGGCTGCGCCAATATCGGCTTGCTGACCGACATCATCGCCTGCCCCGGCGGTGACTTTTGCGCCCTGGCCAATGCGAAGTCGATCCCGATTGCCCAGGCGATTCAGGGGCGCTTCGAAGACCTCGATTACCTTCACGACCTGGGCGACATCAGCCTCAACATCTCCGGCTGCATGAACGCCTGCGGCCATCACCACATCGGCAACATCGGCATTCTTGGCGTGGATAAGAACGGCAGCGAGTGGTACCAGATCACCCTCGGCGGCGCCCAGGGCAAGAACAGCGCATTGGGCAAAGTCATCGGTCCGTCCTTCAGCGCCGCCGAAGTGCCCGACGTGATTGAGCGGATCATCGGCACCTTCGTCCGTTACCGCGAGAGCGAGGAGTTGTTTGTCGATACGGTGCAGCGCATTGGTCTGGAGCCGTTCAAGGAACGGGTCTATCCGAAAGTGCTGGAGGCGTCGGTATGAACAATCTGTTGCGGCTGGAGGAGGGTGTGGCGCGCATTGATGTGGATGATCCGTGGACGCTGGTGCGGGAAGTTGACGCCGAATTGCCTCCGGGGCGATTGATTCTGCCGTTGGCCCGTTGGCTGGATGAACCGACTCGGCACGCGGTTTGGCTGGGGCCGGACGATGAGGTCGAAAGCCTGAAATCCTGCTTCAACCTGCTGCCGTTGATCGCGCTGGACTTTCCCAGCTTTCGTGACGGACGCGGTTACAGCCAGGCGTATCTGTTGCGCACGCGACTGGGCTGGACTGGCGAATTGCGCGCGATTGGCGATGTGTTGCGCGATCAACTGAGCCACATGCGTCAGTGCGGGTTCGACAGCTTTGCGGTGCGTGAGGACAAGTCGGCTGAAGATGCGCTCAAGGGGTTGGCGGGGATGAGTGTGTTGTATGGGCGGTCGGTGATTGAGCCTCGGCCATTGTTCAGACGCCGCTGAGTTTTTTGTAGCAGCTGCCGAGCAACGCGAGGCTGCGTTCGGCGGCGAAGCCGTCGCAAACCCTGCGCACGCGGTTTACCTGAAAGATCGCGTCGGCTGATTTTACGACGGCTTCGCCGCCGAACGCAGCCTCGCGTTGCTCGGCAGCTGCTACAGGGGCGAGCGTGTTCAGGGAGGTTTTTGCTTGGGCCAGTACTGGCATTTTGGTAGAGTCCGCGCATTCGGCCGTTTTTTTGGCTGCATGGACGAAATCAAGAAGGGAGTCTGGCGTTGTGAGTTTCGGCAAGAAGATTTTAGGGCTGACGGCATTTCTGCTGATGTTGACCCTGTGGGCGGGCTACTTTTACGTGTTCCAGGAAAACCGCGGCGGGCAGTTGGGCGGCGCCTACGACAGCACCGCCTGGTGCGGCACGCCACCGTCGGCCGATGCGCTGTCTTTGGGCAAGGATCAACTGACCCTGCGCATCACCAACAACCTGCGCGGCGAGTTCATGCTCGGCGGCTCGGTGATCGTTTCCGAGCGCACCTTCAACCGCTACGACCTGGGTCGCAATGAATTGCGCCTGCGCCTGGAACCGCTGCAATGGTCCTTCGGCGCCACGCCGATCTTCCTCGAACAGGTGCGGATCAAACCCCTGAGCCGCAACCTCGCCGCCGACAATAAAAGCGCCTACGCCGAACTGGAATCGCGTCCGATCGGCGTGCAAGGGCGGGCCACCGAGTTTCCGTTCGACACCTATCGCTACGGCTACAAACCAGTGCTGTATTACCTCAAGGGTAACGAACGCATCGACCTGCGCTTCCGTCACATCACCACGCTGATGGAGATGTCGAACACCTTTACCCCGATCCAGAAATACAACCGCGTGGAATACATCAACGAGAAGAACTCGATGGTGCGCGATGAGGATTACAAGGCTTACAGCGCCAATGAATGCGCGTTCAGCGTTGAGCGCAAGGTCTCGTTCAAGGTGATCGTTTTGCTGTTGCTGCTAGTGATATGCCTGCCGTTGATGCACGTGTTTTACCGCGACGAGCCGGGGATCGATTTCCTGGCGACGCTGGTGGGGATTGGTGCGGTGCGGGTGATGCTGGTGGGGCCGTTGCAGGATTTCCAGTTGTACTCCATCGACTTCCTGTTTGGCGCGGCGATTCTGCTGGTGGGGACGGTGTCGTTGATCAAGGCGATGCGGGCCAATAGTCGGCGGGCGTTGGCGGCGCAGAGTGGGTCGTCCTGGTGATGATTGGTCCAGAGATTTGAGTTGGCTGAGCTGACGTCTTCGCGGGCAAGCCTCGCTCCTACAAGGATTGCGCAATCCCCTGTAGGAGCGAGGCTTGCCCGCGAAGGGGCCCTCGGATCAAACCACGATCATTTCAACGCCGGATCCCCCATATTCATCTTCTTCCAACCTTGCAACAGCACCTGGGCTTTCGGCTCCTTGCCGTTCTCCAGGTAATACTGGATCAACGACAACCGCGCATTGCGATTGGCGGGCTGCACCTTCAACAACCGCTCCAGCTCCTCGCACGCTTCATCCACTTTGCCACTGTCATGCAGCGCCACCGCCAGCACATAACCATACTGCGCACTCTGCGGTTCCAGCGTCGCAGCTTTGCGCAGCAGCGGCATGGCTTGCGCCGTTTGACCCGCACGAATCAACGACAATCCCTGGGTGTGCAATAGCAACGCCGCTTCCGGGTGTTCCTTGACGCTCTGTTCCAGCAGCGCTTGCGCCTCGGCACCGCGCCCACCGGCCTCCAGCCATTGCACCAGCGTCACCAGCGCCGGGTAGAAATCCGGGTCGCGCTTGAGCGCCGCACGTAGCAGCGGCTCGACATCCGCCGGGCGTCCACTGGCTTGATAGAGCATCGCCAGGTTGAGGTTGGCTTCGGCCCGTTCCGCCAGGCTCTTCTGTACATCTTCGTACTCGGCGATGGCCGCATTCCAGTTGGCCTGGGCACTGCCCAAACCATTGCGTGCAACGTTCAGCAGGTCCCGGGCGGCGACGATCCGTACCGCCTTCACCGGATCGCCGAGCAATGGCGTCAGCAATGGCGCGCGCTCTGCTGGCGGCAGGAACGCACTGATCACCCGCACTGCGCTTTCCCGCACTTGTGGCGCCGGATTGCTCAAGTCCGCCGTCGCCAGTTTCAACGCTTGCTCGCTCGGGTACAGCGGTAGCTCGGACAGCAGGGTCGCCCGTTGAATCGCTGGCAGGTTGCTGCGCTGTAATTGCTCGTACAAGGCCTGCGCCGCGCCCGGTTGACCATTGCGGATCAGCCACAGGCTTTCGTCATAACGCGGCGCTTGAACAGCAGACGCCGACGCTGTGTTCCAGAGCTTGAATTGCTCGGTCACCTTGTCCCCGGCCTTGCCCTGGTGACAGGTCAGGCACGCATCCGGTGTCCCCAGTCTCAAAGCGCGCTCGGGGTTGGGAATGCTGAAGCTGTGGTCATGCCGAAAGTCGTTGCCCATGTAGAACTTGCCCGGCAGGTGGCAATCCACGCATTGCGAACCCGGCTGACCCATGGCGTGGCGCGTGTGTTCGACGGAATCGTAGTTCTTCGCCTGCAGGCCCTTGCCATCGACACCTTCCTCCGCGGTCTTGCCGGCAGTGTTGTGGCATTGCAGGCATACGCCAGTGCCCGGCGCCTTGAGCTGGGTGCTGTGGGGGTTGTGGCAGTTACTGCAACGCACGCCCTTGTCGAACATTTTGCTTTGGGCGAAGGAACCGTGTTCGAACACTTCGTCCTTGATCTTGCCGTCCAGCGCGTACAGCTCACGGGTCAGAGTGCTCGGTAGGTAATCGTCCATCAGCCGGTTGCCAACGGTATAACCATCGCCCAATGGCGCGCGACGTGAGTGGCAGCGGGCACAGGTCTCGAGCTCGACCGTGGCGTTCTTGTCCTTGAGGTCGACGGCAAATCCGGAGTGGATCAGATCGGTTTTTTTCGCCGTCCATTCAACGTGATTGGACGCCGGACCGTGGCACGCCTGGCAGCCGACACCGAGGCTGTTCCAGTGACTCTCGAAGGTGTTTTTCGCCGCATCGAAATTGCGCTTGTAGCCGGTGGTGTGGCACTCGACGCACATGAAATTGGCGTTCTGGCTCGGCTTGCTCCAGTGCAGCGGATTCTTGAAGTTCACCCCCTGGCCCGGATAGAGATGAAACCACTTGTGCTTCTCGGTATCCCAGGCCACGCCGAGGGCTTGCAAGCGACCTTCGCCGACCTCGATCAGGTATTGCTGAAGCGGTGCGATGCCGAAGGTGTAGGCGGCCTTGAAGTCCGCGTTCTTGCCATCGATTCCCGGGGTGTTGACCCAGAACTCGTCACCCTTGCGCGAAAACACGGTGGTCTCTTTTTCCGCCTTGAAGGTGACGTTGTTGAAGTCCCCCAGCATCGTGTCGGCGGTGGCCGGCTGCATCGCCAATTGATGATGGGAGCCTTGCCAGTCCTTGACCTGCTCGGTGTGGCAGCCCTGGCATTGCTGCTCATCGACCATCGTCGCCGGTGCGGCAATTACCGCCGGTTTGGCCGGTTGAGCGATGGGCGTGCTGACGGGGGCAGGCTTCAAAGGTGCCGGCGTGCTGCTACTGAACAGAAACCAGCCAATCGCCGCCACGGCCAGCAGCAATACGCCGATGGTGACGGGAAACAGGTAGCGGTTGATCAGGGACGGACGCGAATCAGGGTTTGGGTTTGCAGCTTTATTTTTATGCTTCGGCATTGCGACTTCCGTAGTCCGAGTGCGTTGGCCGTTCAAGGCGCGCTTTGAAGCTCGGTGCAGCTTTGCCGGATGGCAAGCGCCTGTCAAATAGGCTTTGTGCGCTAAGCCACAGCCTTAGATGAATCTTCGATGATGCTGACGGCAAATTATTGATGTTTGGCTATAACTACCTAGTCCAGTCGCGTTATCGACCTCTTACAGGAGTAACAGCATGAAGCTTGCGTTAATGATGAGCACACTGTGTATCGCCTCGATCGGGGTGGTCGGCTGCTCCAGCAAAGTGGTCGAGCCCGACCAGTATTCGGGGTTTCTCAAGGACTACAGCCAGCTAAAGGAAGCCAAGTCGCCATCGGGCGCCGAGGTCATGCGCTGGATGGACCCGAAACTCAAAATCGACAAATTCACCAGCGTCTACATCGAGCCGACCCAGCTCTACCCCCAGCCACAACCGACCGTGAAAATTCCCCAGGCCACCCTCAATGGCATCACCGGTTATTACGACCAGGCGCTCAAGCGCGAACTGGGTAAATCCTTGCCATTGGCCGCCGGTCCAGGGCCAGGCGTGATGGTGGTGCGCGCGGCCATCACCGCCGTCAGCAGCAAGACTGAAGGCCTGAAACCGTATGAAGTGATCCCGATTGCGCTGGTGGCGGCGGCGGTCAGCACGGCCAGCGGGATTCGGGATCAGGAAACGACCTTGGCCACTGAGGCAGTGTTCCTCGATGGTGGCAACAACACGGTGGTGGCCCAGGTGGTGCGCAAAGGCACCGGCAAACCGCTGGAGAACGACACCCAGGTGATGAAGGCCGATGACGTGAAAAGCGTGATCGATGGGTGGGCTTCGGATTTGCATCAGTCGTATTTGAAACTTAAGTCCAAGTAGCCCTCACAGATCGTTCCCACGCTCTGCGTGGGAATGCCTCAAGGGACGCTACGCGTTCCAATGGGTCGCGGAGCGTCCCGGGCTGCATTCCGACGCGGAGCGTGGGAACGATCAGTCAGGGGGTCACTGCCCGACAAACCACCGGTAATACGGATTCCCGCCATCCCCGCGCATCACGTCACCAATGTCCCGCGCCCAGGCATCCCGATCCCCGTCATAGGCATGCAGACTCGCCCGATAAAACTGCATCAAGCGCTGGCGGTGGGCGTTCATCCGTTCGTTGAACCCCGCATCGACATTCACCAGGGTTGGCGCGACGTGCAAGTCGAGCAACGCCGGCAACACGCGGCTGATTTCCTTGGCCCGCACCCACGGCGCGTACTCGATGCGCGGGTGATCGTCGGTCACCGCTGGCGCGTCGGCGGCAAAGTGTTCGAGCCCTGCGCGGTCCGTCACCCACGTCGCGAGCAACGCCGCAGCCGAGCCAATGCCCACATCCTGCAAGGTGCTGCGAACGCTGTCCTGCTGGAAGCGCTGGGTGATCTTCGCCGCATCCAGCTCAATCGGTTCCATCGAACCCACCAGCAGCATTTCGTGGAACTCGCTGGTCCACAGGGTGGCGTAGGGGTAGACGTCGAGGAAGCTGCGCACCAGCGAGCGCGAGTCATCGATGTTCTGCGTTGGCAGCGGCAGCCACTGCGCAACCAAACCGTTTTTCTCCAGCCGACTGGCAGCCAACTGGTAGAAGTCCCGGGAATACAGATTGACCACGCCGGCAGCGGAGGGCGGTGGCGGTTCGAGGGTGATCAGGTCGTAAGTCTGCGGGTTGCGCAGCAGTTCCTGGCGACCATCGCGCAAGCGTACATCAACGCCCGGATCGCTGGCGGCATTGAAATTGCCCTTGAACAGCGGCGCAGCCTTGACCACCGACGGCAGCAACTCGGCGACCACTCGGTGGTCCAGCCCCGGATAACGGGTCAGGGCCCCAGCGGTAATGCCGGTACCGAAGCCGATCACCAGCGCCGACCGCGGCTCGCCGTTGTGGATCAGCAGCGGCAGCAGCGCCTGGATGCGCATGTAGCGCAGGGACGGCATGGCGTCGCCAGTGTTTGAAACACCTTGAATATACAAGCGCTGAAAGGCTTTCTCGCCCTTGCCCTGGGTGACCACCGCCACGGTGCCGCCGCGTCCTTCTTCGTAGAACGCCAGGCTCGCGTTGCGAGCGCCAGGGAGCAGGCTGGCGAGTTTGTTGACCGGGGTGAAGATCGCCAGCACCACGGACAACAGGCCGACCGCGACCACGGCCTGACGCCGGCCTTTCTTCACATGGTGACCTTTGCGCACCGCGAAATAGCCGATCCCGGCGGCGACAACCGCCAGCAGTCCGAGGGTGCGCACCAATCCGAGCCATGGAATCAGCAAGAACCCGCAGAGCATCACCCCGACAATCCCGCCAAGGGTGTTGAACGCCACCACCGCGCCGACATCCTGGCCGATTCGCTCACGGCCTACGCTTAAGCGCAACGCCAGTGGAAACGCCGCGCCCAGCAGCAGGGTCGGCACAAACACGATGCTCAGCGCCGCCACGGCAAAGCGGGTGCTCATGCCCACCAGTTCACTGGCGCCCAACGACAACACCCAGGCCTCGGCGACGCTTTGCGCGAGCACCAGCCAACGGCCGAGCAGGGCGATTTCCAACAGGGCGATCAACCCTGCACCGGCAATCAGCAAACCGAATACGCCCCAGGGATCACGAATGCGATCAACCCGCCGGGCCAGCAGCGCGCTGCCGAGAAACAATCCAGTGAGGTACGTCGCCAGCACCACGGCAAAGGCATAGGTGCGAGTGCTCATGAACTGCACGATCGATTGCGACCAGACCACTTCGTATCCCAGGGCCACGCCGCCCGCGATGGAGTACAGCCACAGGGCCAGGCGATCCGGGGCTTTGTCCGCGTGATGCTTCACCGGCGCGTCAGCCACAAAGGGACGGTGACGTTGAAACCACAACGCACCGGCGGCGGCCAGCAGGTTCAGCATCGCGGCGGCCAAGGCGCTGCCGCGCACGCCGAGAGTCGCGATCAGCACAAACGCCGCAAGCAACGTGCCGGCGATGGCGCCTGCGGTGTTAGCGGCATAGAGCTGGCCGCCAGCCTTGCCCAGTTGCTGCGGATCGGCGGCCAGCGAGCGCACCAATACCGGCAGCGTGCCGCCCATCAACAACGCCGGGAGGCCGACCAATGCGAAGGGCAGGACCCAGGCCAGTACGCCGATATGCTGCTCCAGCCAGGCGAAGGGACTGGCCGCCAGGCTCATGGCGAACGTCGCGCCGACGCCGATGATCGCCACCAACACTTCCAGCCCCGCATAGAGCAACACCGGCTGCTGCAAACGATCCGACCAACGTCCAAACAGCCAACCGCCCAAGGCCAATCCGGCAAAAAACGCACTGGTGCCGGTGGTGATGGCATACACCTCGACGCCCACCACCAGGGACAATTGCTTGATCCACAGCACCTGATACACCAGCGCCGCGGCGCCGGAAACGAACAGCAGCAGGGCAGGGATCAACAGCGCCGGGGAGGCGACATGCGGGGCAGGTATGGCCGACGACTTGCTGGCGACACGTGAGGACATTGCGGGGTGCCTTGTGCATGATCGTTCCCACGCAGAACGTGGGAACGATCAGGTTCAAAAAATAAGGCCGCCCGCCGATGAAGGCGAGCGGCGGTCCAGCGTTTTACTGTGCAGCCGGTGCCGCTTTCATTTTTTCTGCGATTTTCGCATCCACGGCAGCACGGATCTGGTCGATGCTGAAGCTCGCCGGTCTTTGGCTCGGTGGATACTCGATGAACGTCTGTAGGAACTCAGCCGATTTGGTCACCGCGACGCCTGCCAGGTAGACGTTTTTGGTGTTCCAGTCGTAGAACTGGTCCGACACCACGTCGGCCCGTTCATACGGGTCCATCCGCAGGTTGAGGATTTTCGGCACCCGCAGGCACACGAACGGCTCGCTCCAGACCCGGAAACCGCCCGGTTGGCGCTGCTCGCAGAACACCACTTTCCAGTTGTCGAAGCGCATCGACACCAGCACCCCGTCATCGTTGAAGTAGTAGAACTCCTTGCGCTCGCCTTTAGGCTGTTGGCCGGTCAGGTACGGCAGTTGGTTGAAACCGTCCAGGTGCACTTTGAAGTTGGTGCCGCCAGCAGTCGGCGTCCAACCCTTGAGCAGCTTGTCCTTGACCTGGGCATCGCCCGCCGCCGCGAGCAGCGTCGGGAACCAGTCCATGCCCGAGAACATCTCGTTGGAGACTTCACCGGCCTTGACCTTGCCCGGCCAACGAATGATTGCCGGTACGCGATAGGCGCCTTCCCAGTTGGAGTTTTTCTCGTTGCGGAACGGCGTGGTCGCCGCGTCCGGCCAGGAGAACTGGTTCGGCCCGTTGTCGGTGGTGTAGACGACGATGGTGTTGTCGGCGATTTTCAGGTCGTCGAGGGTTTTCAGCAGTTTGCCGACGTCGCCGTCATGCTCAAGCATGCCGTCCGCGTATTCGTTGCCCGGCATGCCGCTCTGGCCCTTCATCGAATCGCGCACGTGGGTGAACACGTGCATGCGCGTGGTGTTCATCCAGACGAAGAACGGTTTGTCCGCCTTGGCCTGTTTCTCGATGAACGCTTGCGCGGCCGCCGTGGTTTCGTCGTCGATGGTTTCCATGCGCTTGGTGGTCAGCGCGCCGGTGTCTTCGATCTTGCCGTCGGCGAAGCTGTGGATCACCCCACGCGGGGTGTTGGCCTTGACGAACTCAGGGTCATCCTTGGGCCAGTACGGGCGTTCGGGTTCTTCTTCGGCGTTGAGGTGGTACAGGTTGCCGAAGAATTCGTCGAAACCGTGGTTGGTCGGCAGGTATTCATCCCGGTCACCCAAGTGGTTCTTGCCGAACTGGCCAGTGGAATAGCCAAGGCCCTTGAGCGCCTGGGCGATGGTGATGTCGCGTTTTTGCAGGCCCACCGGGGCGCCCGGAATGCCGACTTTCGACAGGCCGGTACGCAGGGGCGTCTGGCCGGTGATGAAGGATGACCGTCCTGCGGTGCAGCTGTTCTCCGCGTAGTAGTCGGTGAACATCATGCCTTCCTTGGCAATCCGGTCGATGTTCGGAGTCTTGTACCCGACCACGCCCATGGAATAGGCGCTGATGTTGGTCTGGCCGATGTCGTCGCCGAAGATCACGAGAATGTTGGGTTTTTCAGCGGCCCCGGCAGTCGCCGAAAACGCCATGACCGAGGCTGCCACCAGGGCGAGTTTCGGTAGCCACTTGCGTATGCGAGTCATCTGACTTGCTCCTTTTGCTCACTTGCGTCGCCTCAGGGCGACCTACGTTTTATGCGGTCCTGCGTAACGCTGTTGTTATTGCACTTGCTCGGTGGTGGCCTCGAACGGGTAGATCCGCTGCCAGTCGGCAGCCATGTCCACGATAGTCCAGCCACGGGATTTTGCTTCGTCCAGCGCCTTGTCCAGCTTGCCGACCGGGGATTGACGGTCGTAGGCCCATTCGCGCTTGGCATCGGTGTGGTGCACCAGGCCCATGAAGCGTTTGCCGGGTCCGGCGGCAGTCCACTGCAGCATTTGCAGGTCGCCGTCGGAGTTGCCGAACGCCAGGATCGGGCGTCGGCCAATCACCGCGTCGATGGTCTCCGGTTTGCCCGGGCCGTCATCGTTGTGCGCCAGTTTGGCGGTGCGCAGGATCGATGGCTGGCCGTCCTTGAGCTGGTAGGCGGTGACGAAGGTGGTGCCGATCACTTGTTCCGGCGGGATGCCATAGACCTTTTCGGCGAAGGCGCGCATGAACGCGGTGTCGCCGCCGGAGACGATGTAGGTCTTGAATTGCTGGCCGCGCAGGTAGTCGAGCATTTCCAGCATCGGCTGGAAGATCATCTCGGTGTAGGGCTTGCCGGTTTTCGGATGGCGAGCCTGGCTCAGCCAGGTCTTGGCGTAGTCGTCGAAGGCTTCGGTGGTCATGCCGGTGTGGGTCGCGCCGAAGATTTTCAGGATGCCGTCCATGCCCGCAGCGGCCAGGGCTTTGTGATCGTTTTCCAGCACGGCTTTGAAGGGTTGGGTGGTTTTCCATTCCGGGTGCTGCGGCGCGGTGCGCTTGACCTCGTCGAAGGCGAACAGCAACTCGAAATACGCTGGCTGCTCGCTCCACAGGGTGCCGTCGTTGTCGAACACCGCGATGCGTTCGGCGGGTTTGACGAAGTCCTTGCCGCTTTGATCGGTGACCGCTTGCACGAATTCGATGATGCTTTGCTTTGCCGGGCCGTCGTTCCACGAAGGCAGCGGTTCGGTGGCCTGGGCCAGCAGCGGCAGGGCCAGGGTCAGCAGCAGGGTCAACCCGTAGCGGCGGCGGATCGATAGCGGGTGCGTCATGGGAAATCCTTCTCGTGAACGGGGTTGAGTGGCCGTAACGCGGGAGGCGCCGGGGCCTTGTGACGCTGGGCCTGACTTTGCAGCGTAGCCAAGGATTGCTTGAGCTGGCGCAGGGCCTGATCTTCGGTCGGCGTGCGGCCGTAACAGGCGCGCAACAGGGTTTGCAGGCGTGGGCCGAGGTCAGTCAGCTTCAGGCCCTGGCGGCTGCGCCGGAGCCACAGGTACAGGGCGCTCAATTGCGCGGGTTTGCCTTCGATTTGCCCGGGGATCTGCTGCCAGGCGTAGTCCGCCGATTGCAGCCACGCCGTTTGCCGGACCTGATGTCGCGCCTGTCGGGCGAGCCAGGCGCGGCGGACGAGCGGGCGGAGGAAGTGGCCAAGCAACGCCACGATCACCAGGATCGCCAGCCCGCCCAGCCAATGCCCGGACAGGTGCACGCGGCTCTGCTGGCCGAGTTTTTTCAGGTCTTCGCTGATGGAGAACACCGGGCGATAAGCGCTGTTGGCGGCGGCTTCAAACGTGACGGCCGGCACTTCGGCGGTGCGGGTCTGCCGGGTGCTGGCGTCCCACCATTTCACTTGGATGGCCGGCAGGCTGTAGCGACCTTGGGTGTCGATCCGGTAGGTCACGGTGTCGATGCGCTGCCCGCCGTTGAAGTGGCCGCGCCCATCGTCCAGGGTGCTGACCTGCGGGGCTTTCGGGTAACGGCTGAGGCCGCTGACCTCGGCCATTGACGGCGTCGGCAGTGACATCGCCAGGGCGCCATCCGCTTGCAGGGTCAGTTGCCGGGTGAGGCTGTCACCGACCTTCAATGGCGTTGCCGAGCTGAAAGTTTGTTGGCTGAAACGCAGACCGCTGGCCACCAGTACCGCTTCACCAGCCTGGAACCCTGGCGGTTGCGCGGCCGTGAAGTGCAGCGGTTGGCTCTGGGCGCTCAGTGGCGCACTGGCTTGGGCCGGCGTGGCACGTACGGTCAACGCCGGAATGTCGAAACCCTGGGCCAGGCTGGGCGTGATCAGGTAGCTGTAGCGCATACCGTTGAAGGATTTGCCGTCAAGGGTCTGGTTCAAGTGTTGCGCGTGACCGTTGGGCGGCATGACCAGCGCGCCGTTGAGTGTCAGGTCGGGCAAGGTCGGGGCGTCGGTGAACCAGGTGTCGGTAAGGACATCAAGCTGCAGCTCGACGAGGCCGCCGACCATGATCGAATCCACCGGTTGCACCCGGGCCTGCACCCGCAACAGGGGTTCATCGGCGAATGCAGTCGCCGACAACAGCCACACCAGCAACGCGCCAATAATCCTCATGGCGCCCCCCGGGTCTGCTGATCCTGCAAATTGAATTTCTGCTTCAAGAACTTGGCCGGCGATGTACTGAGGTTCTGCAACCACACCTCATCCGACGCCGCTTGTTCGGTCTGCACCGGTTTGCTCTGGCCCTTGCCCGGTGCCTTGTCCATCTTGATCTCGTCCGGCTTGACCTCGGGAGCGTTCTGCTCGGCGCTGTCGGTGTCTTTTTGCAAGGCGATGGCCAGTGCCAGATTAGCCGTCGCTTGCGGGAATTGCGGTTGCAACTTCAAAGCCTGGGTGTACGCGGCAATCGCCTGATCGAACTTGAAACGCTTCACGTAGATATTGCCCAGGTAGAAATACGCCTGAGGTGTTTCCAGTCGCGCAAAACTCGCCAGTGCCAGGTCGTAATCGGCGGCGTTGTAGGCGGCAATGCCTTTCCAGTACGGATCGACAAACAGCGCCGCCGCCTGCGGAAAATGCTGGTGCTCGAAGGCCCAACGACCTTGCTGGTCCCGGGTAAAAAATGCATCGGTGAGCCCGTTGGCTTCGGCGCTGGAAGGTTGCAGGCCAATGCCCAGCGCCAGCAGCAAACCGGCCATCCAGTTCAGGCTCCAACCCTTGCGCACGCTGAAGAACGCGATCAACAGCAGCGGCCAACACAGCCAATAACCGGCGTCTTTCCAGTGCAGTTCGCGCTGTTCGGCACTGGCACTCTGGAAATGCTGCTGGGCGTGCAGTTCGACCCAGTCGAGGTCATCGTTAGTCAGCGTCAGGCTGCCCAGTGGCGCATCCACCGCCGAGGCCAGTTGCTTGAGCGCCGCCTGATCGAAACGGCCCAGCGCCGGCCGCCCATTGCTGTCGGTGCGCGGCTGGCCGCTGGCGTCGTGGATGATCCCGCCGTCTTCGCTGCCGACGGCAAGGATCAGCACTTGCAACGGGCTGTTATCCAGCAGCTTGTTGAGACCGTTCAGCTGGGGCGTGTCTGCGCCATCGGTGATCAGCAACAACGTGCCCGGAGTTTTCTCGGCGGCCAGCAGGCGCTTGGCTTGCTCGACCACCGCGCCGACGTCTTTCCCGGACTTGGCGATCAGGTCAGTGCTCAAGGCCTGGATAAAGGTGTCGAGCAACGCTGGATCGTCAGTGGGCGGTAACACCAGGTGTGCGCTGCCGGCGTAGGCGATCAAGCCGCTGCGGGCCCCGGCGCGGCGCTGGATCAGGTCGTGGAGCTTGTGTTTCGCTGCTTCCAGGCGACTCGGTGGTACATCGCTGGCGTCCATCGATGGCGACAGGTCGATGGCGATGATCAGCGGCGCACGGTTTTCCAGGAAGTCCGGGCGATCCTGTTCCCAGGTCGGGCCGGCAGCAGCGAGGGCGCCGAGGATCAACAGGGCGCAGACCAGATGCACCGGGCGCAGCCGCTGCTGGTCCTGCGGCGTGATCAACAAGTGCGGCAGCAAGTGCTCGGCGATAGTGCCGCGCAAGCGCCGTTGCAGATCATGGCTACGGCGCCACAACAGCGGTAGCAGCGCGCCGAACAGTGCAAGTAAAAGCCACAGTGGGCGCAGGAAATGGAAGTCGCTGAGATTGATCTCCATCTCAGACCTCCTGCCGTTGACGGGCCATCGACAGGCGCGGACGGAGCAGGGCGCCCAGGTGATACAACGCCAGCAACGCCATTGCAGCGCCCAACGGCCACCAGAACAGATCACGTTTGGGCTGATGGCTGAGGGTTTTCACCTGATGCGGGGTGAGTTGGTCGAGGGTGCTGTAGACCTTATTCAGCGCCGTGCGGTCTTCAGCACGGAAGAACTTGCCGCCCGTGGCCTCGGCGATTTGCTGCAAGCCTTGCAGGTTGACCTTGGTCTCGCCTTCCGCCGTCGGGTCGCCGATGCCGATGGTGTGAATCACCACGCCCTTGGCTGCAGCCATCGCGGCGGCGTGGTCCGGGGTGATGGCGCTGCTGGTGTCGTTGCCGTCGGTGAGCAGGATCAGCACTTTCTCTTGTTCGTGGGCCTGATCCAACAGTTTCAGGCTCAGGCCGATGGCATCGCCGATGGCCGTATTGGGTCCGGCCATGCCGATGCCGGTGTCGTCCAGCAACAACGACAGGCTGGCATGATCGAGGGTCAGCGGCGCTTGCGGATAAGCGCCGCTGCCGAACACGATCAGGCCCAGGCGATCATCTTTGCGCTTGCCAATAAAGCCGTGGACCACCTCTTTGACGGCGGCGAGGCGATTGATCTTCTGACCGTTGGCATCGGTGAAATCGGTGGTTTCCATGGACTGGGAAATGTCGATGGCCAACATCAAATCGCGCACCGGTTGCTGACGCTCGATGGGTTTTTCGACGTAGACCGGGCGAGCCACGGCGATCAGCAACAGCGTCCAGACCAGCAGATTCAACAGCAGCTGCCAGCGGTTGTTGCGACTGCCGGGGGTGCTGGGCGCCTGGCCGATCGCACGGCTCATGGCGCTGAAGAATGGCACGCGAACGGCGCTGCGAGCCTCGCGGTAAGCGGGCAGGTAGCGGTAACCGAACCACGGCAACGGCAGCAGCAGTAACAGCCAGGGGTAATCAAACTGCCACATGATGATGCTCCACCCAGCGTTTGCAGGTGGCGAAGAGCTGTTGGCGGTGTTCGTCCGGTAGTGCCAGCAATGTCGCGTCGGGGGCGTAGGCCAGCTGCGCCAGTTGCTGGCTGAAATCGGCGGGCAGTGGTTGCGCACTGTGCCGCACCAGAAAAGCCTGCCAGTCATCACCTCCCAACGCACCCACCCCCTGTAGGAGCGAGGCTTGCCCGCGAAGAACGATGACGCGGTCTTTCAGAGGGACCGCGTAACGGCCTTCGCGGGCAAGCCTCGCCCCTACAGGATTGGGGATCGACAGGGCGACGCGTTTTAGCAGTTCAGGAAGTTCACGCAACGCACTCAAATCATCACTACGCCGTTGCAACTCCGCCAACCGCACCAACCCTTCCCGCCGATAACGATCCCGGCGCCATTGCCAAACCTTGCGCGCGCTCACCAGCAGCACCATGACCACCAACGCACCGAGCAACACCCACCAGCCCCACGTCTGCGGCGCGTAACTGACCGGCGCGGGCAATCCCAGCTCCTGGAGCTGTTCGATACTCGGAACGTTCGGGTTCATCGCCGGCCGCCGCTGAGTTTTCCCAATTCGGCGCGCAATTGTTCGTGGGCCGCGGTGGCGGTGCTGAACATCATCAGCGGCACCTGACTGCGGCGCAGCAACGTGGCGACGTCCTTGAGCCGCCCACTGAGAAAGTCCCCCAGCGGTTCATGCACCCGCCGCTGTTCCACCGCCAGTTCCACCTGCAACTGGCCCTGGGTCACCAGCAAACGCCCGTTGTTCGGCAGGTTCAGCGCCAAGGGGTCGTAGACCTGCATGGCGATCACATCGTTGTGGGCCGCCAGTTGCCGCATCAACTTCAAGGTGCGTTCGCCGGCCCCGGCAAAGTCGCTGACGATGCAGATCAAATGATCGTGACCGGCCACGGCCAGGCAATGCTGCAAGACCTTGTCGAGTTGATCTTCATCTTCAAAGTCCGGATTGGCGGCGTTCAGCTCCTGATTGTGCTGGGCGATGCGGCTGCACAGCGCTTCGAGCCGTTTACGGCTGCGCAGCGGGGCGATGCTGTCGATGCGTTGATCGTTGAACACCAGCCCGCCAACCCGGTCGCCGGCGTTGAACACCATCCACGCCGCGAGTGCGCCGAGTTCGGCAGCGATGGCCGATTTGAAGCTGTGTTGCGAGCCGAAGAACATCGACATGCGCTGATCCACCAGGATCAAGGCCGGGCGGTCGCGCTCTTCGGTAAACGTGCGCACCACCGGTTTGCCGGTGCGCAGGGACGCGCGCCAGTCGAGGTGACGCAAGTCGTCACCCGGCTGGTAGCGGCGCAACTCATCGAAATTCAAGCCACGACCACGCAAACGCGAGGCGTGGTTGCCGGCGAGGATGCTGCCTTGCGGCTGGCGCGTGAGGAAACTCAGGTCACGGGCCTTGAATTCCAGCGCCATCAACTGCGCCAGAGAGACATAGACCAGACCGTCGGTGTTCATGCGGGAATCGCCACTGTGTCGAGCAATCGATCCAGCACCTGATCCGCCGTCACGCCGTCAGCCACCGCGTCATAACTCAATTGCAAACGATGACGCAGCACCGGATGCACCACGGCGCGCACGTTGTCCGGCGAGACGAAATCCTGCCCTTGCAGCCAGGCATCGGCGCGGGCGCAACGGTCCAGGCCAATACCGCCACGGGGGCTGGCGCCAATGGCGATCCAGCGCCCGAGGTCGGCGTCGTAATCCGCCGGGTGGCGCGTAGCGTTGATCAAGTCGATCAGGTAGGTATCGATGGCCGGGGACACATGAATGCCGCTGACCTCACGGCGTGCAGCAAAAATCACTTCCTGCGACAGCGCAAAGCCCGGCACCGGCGCGGTCTTGGCGCCCAACGCAAACTCCTCTTCGCGCAACAGCCGCAGCACCTGGCTCTCGTTTTCCGCGCTCGGGTAATCCAGCAGCACTTTCATCAGGAAACGATCCATCTGCGCTTCCGGCAGCGGGTAGGTGCCTTCCTGTTCGATGGGGTTTTGCGTCGCCACGACAATGAACAGGTCCGGCAGCCCATGGCTGTTGCCGGCCACGGTGATCTGCCGTTCTTCCATGGCTTCCAGCAAGGCAGCCTGAACCTTGGCCGGGGCGCGGTTGATCTCATCGGCGAGGATCAAATTGCCGAACAGCGGCCCGGGCTGGAAGCGGATTTCGTTCTTGCCTTCAACTTGATGCAGCACCTCGGCGCCGGTGATGTCCGACGGCAGCAGGTCCGGGGTGAACTGGATGCGGCTCATCTTCGCGTCCAGGTGCTTGGCCAGGGCCTTGACCGTGCGGGTCTTGGCCAGGCCGGGCAGGCTTTCCAGCAACAAATGACCGTTGGCCAGGAGTCCGAGCAGGATCTGCCGGATCACCTGATCCTGGCCGAGGACGGACTCGGCGATACTGGCTTGCAGGGCGTTTAAATCAGTGAGTGCGGTCATGGCTGTCCCTCGCTCAAAACATAAAGGTCGGAATGACCGGGATAAACGACAAACGGCAATTCCAGCGGCGCTCCGTTACCAGGCGTACTGCAAGCGCAAGGTCCAGGTGTTGACGTCCGGTGAACCGGTACGCTCCGAAACCGTGTCCGAGTAGGCGATCAAACCGCCGAACTGCGGCGACAGCATGAACCCGACGCTGGCGCCGAACAGGCCGTTTTCCTGTTTGTTGTCCTGCCAGTCGCCGTTGATTCTGGTTTCGCCGCCACGGTTATACGTGGCGTCGAGCGAGGCCCATAACGCGCGGTTGAGGGTGTAGCTGTAGTGGGTTTCGATGGCGTAGAGCGGTTTTTGCTCAAGCTTGCCGTTGCCGTGATAGTCGTCGTTGTCGCCGTACATCGACACGTAGGTGTTGAACTCCAGCCAGGTCGGGCCGATGGGCGTACCGAAAGCAATTTCCGGCTTGAAGGCCCAGCGGTTGGAGCCGATGTTGATGATCCGGTCCTTGTCGTAATCCCCGGTCGGGGCGGTAATCCACAGCGCACCGGTGAGGAAGGTTTCCGGGGTCCAGTTGGCGAACTCTTCCTTGGTCAGCGCCGGGCCGCCGAACAGGTTGTGCACCAGCACAAACTGGGTGTCGGCCATGCCGCCGTTGTGCTTGGTGCCATCGAAAAACTGGGCGTTGTCGAACGACGCGGAAATGTCGGCGTAGGGTTGCAGGATCTGGATCGCACTGTTGCGCCCGTCCACCGCAAAGGATCGGGCGTAGCGGGCGATGTACAGGTTGGCGTCCAGGGACAGGCCATCGATCGGCAGCGCGGTGTCGATCGGCGTGTTGGTGTCGATGCGGTTGTAATAGCCGAACACCATGTTCAGGTCGGTCGGCAGGTTCTGCCAGTCGCGGGCGTTGTCGGCCTGGCTCAATAGCGGGGTCAGGGCCAGCGTCAGCGCCGTCATTCCTTTTCGGGGTGTCATCACGCGCATGCGTTTGCTCCTGCAATGTTGTGGGCCGCGGCTCATTTCTTAGGGCCCGACTTTATTGAGCAGCGGCATTTGCCACTGGCCGCTGGCAACTTCCGGTTTTGGCAGGTACAGGCGCAAAACCCCATAGAACGGGCCGTCCGGTGCAGGCAGCCAATTGCTTTGAAGGTCCTGGGCCGGTGCCTTTTGCTGGACGTACAGGGTCAAGCCACCGTCGGCATCGAGCTTGAGGTCGGGCAGCATCCGCGAGTTGATCAGGTAGCGATTCAGCGGGTTGGCCACCAGCAATTTGTTCTTGCCGTCGTACATCGTCAGGGACCAGAACGCATCAGCCGGGGGCAGGGCGCCCTTGTTGAAATGCAGGGTGTAGTCGTGTTTCGAGGCGTCCACCGGCTGGCCGTCCTTGTCGACGAAGTAACCAATGTAGTTCGCCTCTTCCGCGGAGCCGAAGATCCCCATGTTGGCGCCGGCGTAGCGGTACAGGTAGTTGCCGTTGAGGTGATCGCGAGTGCCGAAGAAATCGCCGCTGCTGACCTCGTGGGTATCGACCTTGGTTTTCTTGAACTCGGCGAATTCCGCCTTGGCGTCGCTGATGCCGTCTTCAAGCGCCTGGCGTTGATCAGCGGTGAAGTCCGTGAGCTTGAACGGCTCGCCGGCCTCGATCCCGATTTTGGCGAAGCGCGCCAGCAGGTCTTTTTCCGCGTCCTGGGCCGGGGCGAAGGCGAGCATGAAGTTCAGGTAGCGGAACAGGTCCGGGGTGTCGCTCATGGTCGGTGTCGGCTTGGGCCAGGCGACTTTCTTTGCGGCGGGCGGGGCTTTGTGTTTGACGTAATGGCTCAGGGTTTCGACCTTGTAGCCTTTCTGGATCTGCTTGACCTTGGCCAGGTCTTTGTCGTCGAACAACTGCGTGCGGAACAGCGCATAGGCGATGTTGCTTTCGCTGCGCACCAGGCGATCCATTTCCACCGGTTGCTGGCCCTGCCAGTTCGGCCCGGCAATCATGAAATGCCCGCCATTGTTGCCGGTGCTGCGGGTGCCCAGATAGGCAAAATTCTGCGTATAGGCGTCGATCAATTGCACGGAGTAATAGCGGTGCTCTTCAATCGGCGGCAGGGTCAACACCAGTGGTTCGGCGCGCAGGTCCATCCAGATGAACGAGTAGGGCGTGTCGGCATTCGGCGTGACAAACGCGGTGTCCTTGGCGGTGAAGGCCTTGGCGGTGTTGCCGATTTTATTGAACGGCGCCTTGAAGTTCTCGCCCGTGGTGTCCACGGCCTGGGTGTAGAGGGTCTTGTACATCTCCACCACCGGGAAACCGTACAAATAGGCTTCCTTGGCGATGCCCCGGGCTTCTTCCGGGGTGGCGGTGAAGTTGGCCCAGGTGCTGCCACTCAACAGGATTGAGAGACTGGCGAGTATCAAGCGTGGGGCTTTTTCAAGCTGCATGGGGTGTCCTTTCAAAGTAAGGCCTGCCACAGGTTTTGGGTTCGCCGTACATCTGTCCGACGGCGTCATTCCACCGCCGCAATGTCATCAAGCTTCCAGCTCTTGTCGAAATAGGCTTCGGTCGGCGCATACAAACGGAAGTAGCTGAACCAGTGTTTGCCCGGCAGGGTTTGTACCCAGTTGTTCTCGAACCCCTTGGGCGCGGTCGGGCCGAAGTACAGGTCCACCGAACCGTCGGCGTTCTTTTTCAGGTCCTGGCGGGATGACAGGTCGGCCTTGCGCTGTGGGTTATCGATCAGGCACCGGCTATTGATGTCGTAAACCGTCATCGACCAGAACTGCTTGGCCGGCGGATTAGCGCCGACGTGCAGGCGATAGCTCTTGCCGCCGTCGAGCCAGTTGCCCTTGGCGTCGGTATAAGCGCCGAGGTAGGTCTGGCCCAGCCCCGGGGTTTTCGAAACCATGCCTTTGGTGTTGGTGACCGCCTCGTAGAACCAGGCGCTGCGCTCCCACAACTGGTCGTAGTAGGCGACCCGTTGCGACGGCTCGGCGATGTTGAGCACGGTGTCCCACTGCCGGTCCTTCCAGTACTGCGCATCCGGGAAACGTTTGGCGAAGGTGTTGGCCTTGGCGATCAGTTCACCGACCTGTGCACCTTGCTCCAGGGCCTTGCGCTGGTTGTCGTTGGGGTTGAACGGTTTGTCTTTCTCGATGCCGAGGCTGGCGAGCATCGCCATATAGAAACGGTCACGTTCGTTGACCGGTTCTTTCTGAATGATCTGGTGCAAACGCTGCCAATACGTCAAACCTCGTGGCTGAGTGCCGGACCAGGCCTTGCCGCCGGGGGAGAGCAGTTTGGTCTTGCTCGGTTCGGCGCGTTTGGCGTAGGGGTACATCTTGAACTGTTCGACCAGCGCCTTGCCTTTCGCCGGGTCCGGATCGAGCACGCGAAAGCCCACCAGCACGTTCATGGTTTCGGATTTGGTCAGGTAATACTTGCCGGCGTCGGCCGGTGGCTCGGCGCCCGGTGGCAGTACCAGGTACTTGCCGCCCTTGCCCTTGTCCGGGCCGGTCTGGCCCATGTCGATGATCGCCCGTTGCCAGAAATCACCGATGCCGCCAGCGGTCGGGCCGGGCGGCAGTTCAATCACCAACGGGCCAGTTTCATTGAGGTCGACAAAACCGAGGATGTACGGCGTGGTGGCGTTGGCGGTGATCACACCGAGCTTGTCCTCGTAACTGTTGAGCACCATCAGGTCGCCGCTGTGGGCGCCAAGCTTGTCGCGGAATTCTTCCTGCCACTGGGCGTAGGACACCAGCGGCAAGGCCCACAGGTAACTCTGGGTCGCCTGCTGGAAATCCAGCTCGGCGTAGAGCTTGGCGATGGATTCATGGGCCGGCAGTTCACCTTCCATGGCCACTTTGCCGAGCCGTGTATCGAGGTCCTGGGCGTGCGCCTGGGCGCCCACGCCGCAGCTGACGAACGCCGCCATGATGCTGAAACCCGCCGCACGCAGTGCAATGTGCATATCTATGTCCTTATTTGCCGAAGGTGACGTTGATCCCGGCGAACAGTGTGAATTGCGGCAAACCATCGCCTTTGCGCTCGACTGTCCATTGGGGTTCTACGAAGGCGTTGAAGATGTTGGTCCCGGATTTCCAGACCTTGCCGCCACCCAAACCGATGGGGATGTAATGGGTGTCGTTCTTCAGGTCAAAGGTCCACGTGCCGGTGGAGCGCAGGTACCAACCCTTGGGCAGGTTATGGATGATGAAGGGCTGCAGCGTCGCGGTTTCGACGTGGGCGCGATCATGGTCGCCGGCGAACGAACTCTGGTACTGCACCAGCGCGCCCAGCAGGCCACGGGGTGACGAGTCGATGGCAATCGCGGCGAGGCCGGCCTGCCACTTGCCGGTGCCCAATTCATCCTGCTCGGCGGTGGGCGCTGTAATTTGCGGGCCGATGCCCAGCTGCACGCCGTCGGTCTTGAGCAGGAAAATATCGAACAGGTTCAGGTCACCGATGCCGGTGCTGTAGCCGTTGTGCGGGTCGGGTCGGGTGCTGATTGGCAAGGTCGCGCGCAGCAATTGCGGGACGCCGATGAAATCGTTGGGGGCCACCGGCAAGGTGCCGCGCAGCAAGGCATCGTTGGTGTGGACGTTGGTGTCGTAGAGTTTGGGCGTGTAGTAGTCCTGCAGATTGGCGCCCGGCGCCAGATTCAGCGGGTTGTTACTTTTATTGGCTTCCTCGGCGTTATCGGCGTGCGCACAAAAGGCAGACGCCAGGAGTGCCACCGATAAAAAGGCGTGGTTTCCCTGGATTTTCGACATGATTCCCCGGTTCCTTGGTGGCTCAGTGGACGAACTTGGCCATATTTTTGGCCTTTACTGCGTAGTCTTTTTCCTAATGAAGCCTGTAGGACACGTCTTTTGAAGCTAGCAGCTAACCGTGGGTTATCCAGTCGAAAGGGTTAATTCTTTGGTTTTGTGAGCGAATTGGCGTTTTTTCTGTGTACTAGAAAGTTAATAAGAAACAGTAGGTTGGCGGCGGGGGTTGATGCGGGACGTGAGGATTTACAGGGGGAGGCGGGCACGCAGGCTGTGCCCGCCGGGATATCGATTCAGCTCTTTTTCGACTGCGCCCGGATTCGTTCTTCCTGCTCACGCAACTGCGGCGTGAACTCGGGACCGAAATCGTCGGCCGAGTACACCGGACGAATCTCGATCTCGGCGTCTGTCCCCGGCATCGGGTTCGGACAGCGTTTGACCCATTCGATGGCTTCCTCTTTCGATTTCACGTCCCAGAGCCAATAACCGGCGATCAGCTCCTTGGTTTCGGCAAACGGACCGTCGATGACCGTGCGTTTTTCGCCCGAGAACCGCACGCGGGCGCCTTTGCTGCTGGGTTGCAGGCCATCGCATGAAAGGAGGATGCCAGCCTTGGCCAGTTCCTCGTTGTAGTTGCCCATCGCGGTCAGCAGTTCCTCGGTGGGCATCACACCGGCCTCGGAATCCGGGCTGGCTTTCACAATGATCATGAATTGCATGGTGTTATCTCCGTTGGAGGTGAGTGATTCACTGACTAGTCGAATGGCCGTTTCCTGAATCGACACCGTTGCCAACAAAAATTTGCAACGTACCGATATCCCATGATGCTTCCTTAGAAAGATGCTCCGACATCATGGTCCAAAAACATTGAGCCACAACAGCCTCGCTCCTACAGGGTTCTTGTGTCGCTTGTAAGTGGTGTATCCAATTTGTGCGTCGGCTTATCACAATTTGTATCCGGGCATAGGTCGTTGGGCCATTTCGTGGTTAACTTCGGCCTCTTCAAATTTTCCAACAACACCTCCAGAAGGACTCCGTTCATGGCTCAAGTCACTCTTAAAGGCAACCCGGTTCAAGTCAACGGCCAACTGCCACAAGCCGGTTCCAAGGCGCCAGCCTTTTCCCTGGTTGCCGGCAATCTGTCGGACGTGACCCTGGCGAGCTTCGCCGGCAAGCGCAAAGTGCTGAACATCTTCCCAAGCGTCGACACCCCGACCTGCGCCACTTCGGTTCGCAAGTTCAACGCCCAGGCCAACGACGTCGCCAACACCGTGGTGCTGTGCATCTCCGCTGACCTGCCATTCGCCCAGGCACGCTTCTGCGGCGCCGAAGGCCTGGAAAACGTGCAGAACCTGTCGACCCTGCGTGGCGCCGAGTTCATCGAAAACTACGGTGTTGCTATCGCTGACGGCCCGCTCAAAGGCCTGACCGCTCGCGCTGTCGTGGTGCTGGATGAAAACGACAACGTGCTGCACAGCGAACTGGTTAAAGAAATTGCAGAAGAGCCTAACTACGAAGCGGCACTCGCCGTTCTGAAGTAAGGCTTTTACAATTGTTAACGGCCTGGCTCTGTCCAGGCCGTTTTCATTTGTGCTTCAGTGTCTTAGCAAAACCTCCTGATACGTAAGCCAAAGGTAAATTGCCGGTAAAGGCGCTTTGCTTAATCCCCGCCAGTGCTTATCGTTCAGCCTCCCGTAGAAGAAGCCCACGCGCCCAATGGTTGATCATTCAATGCAATCCTCCTCCCGTAGTCCCCGTCGCTGGCTGTTCGGCCTGCTTGTCCTGTTGGTCGTCGCTGGTGTGTGCTGGAAATTCTGGCCTGCCGGTTCCGAGCATAAAGCAGGCGAAAAGCCGAAAGCCGTTGCCGGGCATACGGGCAAGTCCGGGGGCATGCGTCCGGGCTTTGGCGGCGCGACCGGGCCGATCCCGGTGCGGGTGGCCCCGGCGGTCAAGGGTGACTTCCCGCTGTATTACAAGGCATTGGGCACGGTCACGGCGCTCAACACCATCAATGTGCGCAGCCGCGTGGCGGGCGAGTTGATGAAGATTGCCTTCGAGGAAGGGCAGATGGTCAAGGCCGGGGACTTGCTGGCTGAGATCGACCCGCGTCCGTACCAGAACGCTTTGCTCCAGGCTGAAGGCACCTTGCTGCAAAACCAGGCGCAACTGAAAAACGCCCAGGTCGATGTCGAGCGCTACCGCGGCCTATATAAAGAAGACAGCATCGCCAAGCAGACCCTGGACACCGCCGAAGCACTGGTCGGCCAATACCTGGGCACGGTCAAGACCAACCAGGCGGCGGTCAACGACGCCAAGCTCAATCTCGAATTCACCAAGATCCGCGCGCCGATTACCGGGCGTGTCGGCTTGCGTCAGCTCGACGTCGGCAACCTCGTCGCTGCCAATGACACCACCGCACTGGCAATCATCACCCAGACCCAACCGATCAGCGTTGTCTTTACCTTGCCGGAAAATAGTCTCGACACCGTGCTCGCCCGCTACCACACCGGCGCCAAGTTGCCGGTGGAAGCCTGGGACCGTGGCGACATGAAAATCCAGGCCAACGGCGTGTTGCAGAGCCTGGACAACCAGATTGACGTCACCACCGGCACCCTGAAATTCAAGGCTCGTTACGATAACCGCGATCAGGCGTTGTTTCCCAACCAGTTCGTCAACGTGCACCTGCTGGCCGACACCCTCAAAGACGTGGTGCTCGCGCCCTCGGCAGCGATCCAGTTCGGCACCAACGGCACCTTCGTCTACGCCATGGACGGGGACAAGAAAGTCACGATCCGTCAATTGAAAGTCGGCGCCAGCGACGGCGACAACACCGTTGTTACCGAAGGTCTGGCGGTAGGTGATCGTGTGGTCCTTGAAGGCACCGACCGCCTGAAGGAAGGCAGTGAAGTGGAAGTGGTCAACGACAGCCAGGATGTACCGACCACCCCGACCGAACACCTGCAAGGCAAATCCGCGGCAAAAACCACCGAAGCCACCGCCAACGACAAGGTGAAGAAGGGCGCATGAACATCTCGCGGCTGTTCATCCTTCGCCCGGTCGCCACGACCCTGAGCATGCTCGCCATTATCTTGGCCGGCATCATCGCCTATCGTCTGCTCCCAGTGTCGGCGCTGCCTCAGGTCGATTACCCGACCATCCGCGTCATGACGCTTTATCCCGGCGCCAGTCCGGACGTGATGACCAGTGCGGTGACCGCGCCCCTTGAGCGCCAGTTCGGGCAAATGCCCGGCCTGACGCAAATGGCGTCGACCAGTTCCGGCGGCGCCTCGGTGCTGACCCTGCGTTTCAGCCTCGACATCAACATGGACGTCGCCGAGCAGCAGGTGCAAGCCGCGATCAACGCCGCGACCAATTTGCTGCCCAAGGACCTGCCGGCACCGCCGGTGTACAACAAGGTCAACCCGGCAGACACCCCGGTACTGACCCTCGCCATCACCTCCAAGACCATGTTGTTGCCCAAGCTCAATGATTTGGTCGATACGCGCATGGCGCAGAAAATCGCCCAGATCAGCGGCGTCGGCATGGTCAGCATTGCCGGCGGCCAGCGTCAGGCGGTGCGGATCAAGGTCAACCCCGAAGCCCTGGCGGCCAATGGCTTGAACCTGTCGGATGTGCGCACTTTGGTCGGTGCTTCCAACGTCAACCAGCCCAAGGGCAACTTCGACGGCCCGACCCGGGTGTCGATGCTCGACGCCAACGACCAACTGACCTCGCCCAAGGATTACGCCAACCTGATCCTCGCCTACGCCAACGGCGCGCCGTTGCGGCTCAAGGATGTGGCGGAAATTGTCGACGGTGCCGAGAACGAACGCCTTGCTGCCTGGGCCAATGAAAACCAGGCCGTGTTGCTGAACATCCAGCGTCAGCCCGGGGCCAACGTTATCGAAGTGGTCGACCGGATCAAGGCCTTGCTGCCGAGCATCACCGACAACCTGCCGGCCGGCCTCGAGGTCACCGTCCTGACCGACCGCACCCAGACCATCCGCGCTTCCGTCACCGACGTGCAACACGAACTGCTGATCGCCATCGCCCTGGTGGTGATGGTGACGTTCCTGTTCCTGCGCCGCGCCAGTGCGACGATCATTCCCTCGGTGGCCGTGCCACTGTCGTTGATCGGCACCTTCGGCGTGATGTACCTCGCCGGTTTCTCGGTCAACAACCTGACCTTGATGGCCCTGACCATCGCCACCGGTTTTGTGGTGGACGATGCGATCGTGATGCTGGAGAACATTTCCCGGTATATCGAAGAGGGCGACAGTCCGCTGCAAGCGGCGCTCAAGGGTGCCAAGCAGATCGGTTTCACCCTGATTTCCCTGACCCTGTCGCTGATTGCGGTACTGATTCCGCTGCTGTTCATGGCCGATGTAGTGGGGCGCTTGTTCCGTGAATTTGCCATCACATTGGCGGTGGCGATCCTGATTTCCCTGGTCGTCTCCCTGACCCTGACGCCGATGATGTGCGCGCGGCTGCTCAAGCGTGAACCGAAGGAAGAAGAACAGGGCCGTTTCTACCGCGCCAGCGGCGCGACCATCGACTGGATGATCGCCGCCTACGGACGCAAGTTGCAGTGGGTGCTCAAGCACCAGCCGCTGACCTTGCTGGTGGCCATCGCCACCCTGGGCCTGACGGTGTTCCTTTATATGGTGGTGCCCAAGGGCTTCTTCCCGGTGCAGGACACCGGGGTGATCCAGGGCATTTCCGAGGCGCCGCAGTCGATTTCCTTTGCGGCGATGAGCGAGCGTCAGCAGGAATTGGCCAAGGTGATTCTTGCCGATCCTTCGGTGGAGAGCCTGTCGTCCTACATTGGTGTGGACGGCGATAACTCGACGCTGAACAGCGGTCGCATGCTGATCAACCTCAAGCCCCACAGCGCTCGCGACCTCAGCGCCACCAAGATCATTGCGCGCCTGCAACCGGAAGTGGACAAACTGACCGGAATTCGCCTGTTCATGCAACCGGTGCAGGACTTGACCATCGAAGACCGGGTCAGCCGCACCCAGTACCAATTCAGCATGTCGTCGCCGGACTCGGAGTTGCTGAGCCTGTGGAGCGGTCGTCTGGTCGAAGCCCTGGCGCAACGGCCGGAGCTGACCGACGTTGCCAGCGATTTGCAGGACAAGGGCTTGCAGGTGTACCTGGTGATCGACCGCGATGCGGCGTCGCGGGTCGGAGTGTCGGTGTCGAATATCACCGATGCGCTGTACGACGCTTTCGGACAGCGGCAGATTTCAACCATTTACACCCAGGCCAGCCAGTACCGCGTGGTCCTGCAATCGCAGTCCGGCGAGAAGATCGGCCCGGACGCGCTGAACCAGATTCACGTCAAGACCACCGATGGCGGTCAGGTGCGCCTGTCGAGCCTGGCGCATGTCGAGCAACGCCAGACGCAACTGGCGATCACCCACATCGGCCAGTTCCCGGCGGTGATGATGTCGTTCAACCTCGCGCCCGGCGTGGCATTGGGGCATGCGGTGGACATCATCGATCAAGTGCAGCAGGACATCGGCATGCCGATTGGCGTGCAGACCCAGTTCCAGGGCGCAGCCGAAGCATTCCAGGCCTCGCTGTCGAGCACTTTGCTGCTGATCCTGGCGGCGGTGGTGACCATGTACATCGTGCTCGGCGTGCTCTACGAGAGCTACATTCACCCGATCACCATCCTCTCGACTCTGCCCTCGGCGGCGGTTGGCGCCTTGCTGGCGCTGCTGTTGACCGGCAATGACCTGGGGATGATCGCGATCATCGGCATCATTTTGCTGATCGGTATCGTGAAAAAGAACGCGATCATGATGATCGACTTCGCCCTCGACGCCGAGCGCAATCAGGGCATGGCGCCGGAGCAGGCGATTTATCAAGCGGCGCTGTTGCGGTTCCGGCCGATCCTGATGACCACCCTGGCGGCATTGTTCGGCGCGGTGCCGTTGATGCTGGCCACCGGGTCCGGCGCGGAATTGCGTCAACCCCTGGGTCTGGTGATGGTCGGCGGGTTGCTGGTCAGCCAGGTGCTGACGCTATTCACCACGCCAGTGATCTACCTGTACTTCGACCGCCTCGGTCGACGCTGGGGCCGCAAATCTGAAACCGTGGAAGCGGTAGAGCAGCCATGAACCTGTCCGGACCTTTCATCAAGCGCCCGGTCGCGACCATGTTGCTGAGCCTGGCGATCATGTTGCTGGGCGGCGTGAGCTTCGGCTTGCTGCCGGTGTCGCCGCTGCCGCAGATGGACTTCCCGGTGATCGTGGTCCAGGCCAGTCTGCCGGGTGCCAGCCCGGAAGTGATGGCCTCGACCGTAGCGACGCCGCTGGAGCGTTCCTTCGGCGCTATCGCCGGGGTCAACACCATGAGCAGCCGCTCCAGCCAGGGCTCGACCCGGGTGATCTTGCAGTTTGACCTCGACCGCGACATCAACGGTGCGGCGCGGGAAGTGCAAGCGGCGATCAACGCCTCGCGCAACCTGCTGCCCAGCGGCATGCGCAGTATGCCGACCTACAAGAAGGTCAACCCGTCGCAAGCACCGATCATGGTGTTGTCGCTGACGTCGGATGTGCTGGAAAAAGGCCAGCTCTACGATTTGGCCTCGACCATCCTGTCCCAGAGCCTGTCCCAGGTGCAGGGCGTCGGTGAAGTGCAGATCGGCGGCAGCTCCTTGCCAGCGGTGCGTGTCGAGCTCGAACCCCAGGCGCTGAACCAGTACGGCGTGGCCCTGGACGATGTGCGTAACACCATCGCCAACGCCAACGTGCGCCGACCCAAAGGTTCGGTCGAGGACGACCAGCGTTTGTGGCAAGTCCAGGCCAACGATCAGCTGGAAAAGGCCAAGGATTACGAGTCGCTGATCATCCACTACAACAACGGCGCGGCCCTGCGCCTGAAAGATGTGGCCAAGGTCAGCGATGGCGTCGAGGACCGCTACAACAGCGGTTTCTTCAACAACGACGCAGCGGTGTTGCTGGTGATCAACCGCCAGGCCGGCGCTAACATCATCGAGACGGTCAGCGAGATCAAGGCGCAGTTGCCGGCGTTGCAAGCGGTGCTGCCGGCCAGCGTCAAGTTGAACCTGGCGATGGACCGTTCGCCGGTGATCAAGGCCACGTTGCACGAAGCGGAAATGACCCTGCTGATTGCCGTGGCGCTGGTGATTCTGGTGGTGTTCCTGTTTCTCGGTAACTTCCGTGCCTCGTTGATTCCGACATTGGCGGTGCCGGTGTCGCTGGTCGGCACGTTCGCGGTGATGTACCTCTACGGCTTTTCCCTGAACAACCTGTCGCTGATGGCGCTGATCCTCGCCACCGGGCTGGTGGTGGACGACGCCATCGTGGTGCTGGAGAACATTTCCCGGCACATCGACAAAGGCGTGCCGCCGATGAAGGCGGCATACCTCGGCGCTCAGGAAGTCGGCTTCACTTTGCTGTCGATGAACGTGTCGCTGGTGGCGGTGTTCCTGTCGATCCTGTTTATGGGCGGGATCATCGAGAGCCTGTTTCGCGAGTTTTCCATCACCCTGGCGGCGTCCATCGTCGTCTCGCTGATTGTGTCGTTGACCCTGACGCCGATGCTCTGCGCCCGTTGGCTCAAGCCGCACACCCCGGGCCAGGAAAACCGTCTGCAACGCTGGAGCCAGCGCGCCAACGAATGGATGGTCGGAAAATACGCCACCAGCCTCGACTGGGTGCTGCGTCACCGCAGGCTGACCTTGCTCAGCCTGTTCGTGACCATCGGCGTCAACGTCGCGCTGTACGTGGTGGTGCCGAAAACCTTTATGCCGCAGCAGGACACCGGCCAGTTGATCGGCTTTGTGCGTGGCGATGACGGCCTGTCGTTCAGCGTGATGCAGCCGAAGATGGAAATCTTCCGTCGTGCCGTCCTGAAGGACGATGCGGTGCAAAGCGTGGCCGGGTTCATCGGCGGCACCAACGGCACCAACAACGCCTTCATGCTGGTGCGGTTGAAACCGATCAAGGAACGCAATATCTCGGCGCAAAAGGTCATCGAACGCCTGCGCAAGGAAATGCCCAAGGTCGCCGGCGCGCAGTTGATGCTGATGGCGGATCAGGACCTGCAGTTTGGCGGCGGTCGTGAACAGACCACCTCGCAATACTCCTACATCCTGCAAAGCGCCGATCTTGGCTCGTTGCGCGAGTGGTACCCGAAAATTGTCACGGCGTTGCGGGCCTTGCCGGAGCTGACGGCGATTGATGCCCGCGAAGGCCGTGGCGCACAGCAAGTGACTCTGGTGGTTGACCGTGACCAGGCGAAACGCCTGGGCGTGGACATGGACATGGTCACGGCGGTGTTGAACAACGCCTACAGCCAGCGGCAGATTTCGACGATCTATGACAGCCTCAACCAGTATCAAGTGGTGATGGAGGTCAATCCGAAATACGCCCAGGACCCGATCACCCTCAAGCAGGTTCAAGTGATCACTGCCGATGGCGCGCGGATTCCGTTGTCGACCATCGCCCATTACGAAAACAGCCTGGAAGACGATCGGGTCAGCCACGAGGGCCAGTTCGCCTCCGAGAGCATTTCCTTCGACATGGCCGAAGGGGTCACGGTGGAGCAGGGTACGGCCGCCATCGAGCGAGCGATTGCCAAGCTCGGCATGCCGGAAGACGTGATCGTTAAAATGGCCGGCACCGCCGACGCCTTTGCCGCGACCCAGAAGAGCCAACCGTTCATGATTCTTGGCGCGCTGGTGGCGGTGTATCTGGTGTTGGGCGTGCTCTATGAAAGCTACATTCACCCGCTGACCATTCTCTCGACCTTGCCCTCGGCCGGGGTTGGCGCGTTGTTGTCGATCTATGCCTTGGGCGGGGAGTTCAGCCTGATCTCGCTGTTGGGGCTGTTCCTGCTGATCGGCGTGGTGAAGAAAAACGCCATCCTGATGATCGACCTCGCGTTGCAGCTGGAACGGCATCAGGGCATGACGCCGCTGGATTCGATTCGCAGCGCCTGCCTGCAACGGCTGCGGCCGATCCTGATGACCACGCTGGCGGCGATCCTCGGCGCGCTGCCGTTGTTGCTCAGCCGGGCCGAAGGCGCGGAAATGCGCCAGCCGCTGGGCTTGACCATCATCGGCGGGCTGATCTTCAGCCAGGTGCTGACCCTTTACACCACTCCGGTGGTTTACCTCTATCTCGACAAACTGCGCCATCGCTTCAATAAATGGCGTGGGGTACGTACCGATGCAGCTCTGGAAACTCCGCTATGACTGACCGTTCGCTTATCACTCTGGCTGCACCGATTGCCTTGGCCCGGGGCTCGCGCTTGTTGAGCCTGGCGCTGTGCATGGCCCTGGTCAGTGCCTGCGCCGTCGGCCCGGATTATCAGCGCCCGCGCACTGCCGAGATCGCGCAGTACAAAGAAGCCGAGGGCTGGCGTCAGGCCAGTCCGAGTGACTCCCTGGCCCGTGGCGCCTGGTGGGAGTTGTACGGTGACCGGCAGCTCAATGGCCTGGTGGAGCAACTCAACAGTGCCAACCAGACCGTCGCCCAGGCCGAGGCCCGCTATCGCCAATCGCAAGCCTTGGTGAAAAGCGCCCGGGCGGCGTTTTACCCAACGGTCGACTTGAGTGCGGGCAAGACTCGCTCCAGTCAGGGCGCCGGCAGCAGCAGTTCCAGCCTGAGCAGTTCCGCCAGCGGGATTCGCAATACCTACAGCACCGAATTGGGCGTCAGTTGGGAAGCGGATATCTGGGGCAAGTTGCGCCGCGGGCTGGAAGCCGATACCGCCAGTGCACAAGCAAGCTTTGCCGATCTGGCGGCCATGCGCCTGAGCCAGCAGTCGGAGATGGTGCAGAACTACCTTCAGTTGCGGGTCATCGACCAGCAGAAACGGTTGCTCGAATCGACGGTCGTGGCGTACCAACGCTCGCTGCAAATGACCCAGAACCAGTACCGCGCCGGCGTCTCCGGACGTGACGCGGTGGCCCAGGCCCAGGCGCAGCTCAAAAGCACCCAGGCCGACCTGGTGGATCTGATCTGGCAGCGGGCGCAGTTTGAAAACGCTATTGCGGTGTTGATCGGCCTGCCACCGGCGCAGTTCAACCTCGCGGAAACCCAGGACATCCCGAAACTGCCGCAGATTCCCCTGAGCCTGCCGTCGCAACTGCTCGAACGCCGCCCGGACATCGCTTCCGCCGAGCGTTCGGTGATCTCCGCCAACGCCAACATCGGCGTAGCGAAAGCTGCGTACTACCCGGACCTGAGCCTGAGCCTCAGCGGCGGTTACAGCAGCAGTACGTCGAGCAACCTGATCAGCTTGCCGAACCGCTTCTGGTCGGTGGGGCCGAAATTGAACTTGCCATTGTTCGACGGTGGCTCACGCTCGGCGGAAGTCGATCGCAACGAAGCGCTCTACGACGAAACTGTGGCCAAGTACCGCCAAACCGTGCTCGATGGCTTCCGCGAGGTGGAAAACTACCTGGTGCAACTCAAGGTGTTTGAAGACGAAGCGGCGGTGCGCCAGGAAGCGCTGGACGCGGCGCGCGATTCCCTGCGCCTGACCGAGAACCAGTACAAGGCCGGGTTGATTGCGTATCTGGATGTAGTGGTGGTGCAAGCCACGGCGTTGAACAACGAACAAAGCGTGTTGAACGTGTTGCAGAGCCGGTTGATTGCCAGTGTGCAGTTGATTGCCGCGTTGGGCGGTGGGTGGGATGGGCAGTTGCAGGTGAGTGACAAGGAATAACCCGCACCGATCGTTCCTGCCCACTGCGCAGAGCGTCCCTGGCTGCATTCCCACGCAGAGCGTGGGAACGATCATCGGTGGTGTCAGGCCGATTAAAAGGTGTCAAACAAGCGTTTCATCGGCTTGATGGCCTTTTGATAATTTTGTCAGTGCGTTCTTCCGCGCAATCAGTACAATCGCCGACTTTGCCCCCCGAGAACGGATGCAGTACGGCGGGCTGTCACGAGAAATCCCATGCTCATCGGCACCTATTCCCCCACGCTGGTTTTCATTTCGCTGTGCGTGGCGATTCTCGCTTCGTACACCGCCCTTGACCTGACTGGCCGGATTGCCACGACCAAGGGCCGCGCCGTTCACCTGTGGACCGCCGGCGGCGCCGTCGCCATGGGCATTGGCGTGTGGTCGATGCATTTCATCGGCATGCTCGCGTTCAAATTACCCATCGACCTCGGCTACGATCTCAGCCTGACCGTGCTTTCGCTGGTCATTGCCATCCTGTCCTGCGGCTTTGCCCTGTGGCTGGTCAGCCAGCCGAAGCTGCCGGCCTGGCAACTGGCGTTCGGCGCGCTGGTGATGGGCGCCGGGATCAGCGCCATGCATTACACCGGCATGGCCGCCATGCTCATGGTGCCGGGCATCGATTACGACCCGACGCTGTTCGGCGCCTCGCTGCTGATTGCTGTGGGTGCGTCGGCCGCGGCGTTATGGATTGCCTTCCGCCTGCGCCAGCACACGCCCTACGTCGGCCTGATCCGTGGCGGCGCCGCGGTAATCATGGGCTTCGCCATCGTCGGCATGCACTACACCGGCATGGCCGCAGCACGGTTCCCGGACGGCAGCTTCTGCGGCGCCGCCCTCAGCGGCTTGAGCGGTAAAGGCCTGGACAATCTGGTGCTGATCACCACCCTCGCGGTGTTGAGCATTGCCTTGCTCACCTCGATCCTCGATGCACGTTTGGAAGCACGCACCGCCGACCTCGCGCACTCGCTGACCGAAGCCAACCGCGAACTCACCCAACTGGCTTTGCACGACACCTTGACCGGCCTGCCGAACCGCATGCTGCTGGCGGATCGCATCGAACTGGCCATGTCCAAGGTGCAAGAGCAGGGCGGTTGTTTTGCGCTGATGTTCATCGATCTGGACGGCTTCAAACCGGTCAACGATGCCTTCGGTCACCACATGGGCGACCAGTTGTTGCGTGAGGTCAGCCTGCGTCTGCGCGAAGACTTGCGCAGCCAGGACACGTTGGCGCGGATTGGCGGTGACGAGTTCGTGCTGCTGGTGCGCCTGAGCGAACCCAACGATGCGTTGAACCTGGCGGCGCGTCAGGTCGGCTTGATCGCGCGCTCGTTCCGGGTGGCCGAGCATGACCTGCAGATTTCCGCCAGCGTCGGCATCGCCCTGTACCCGGGCAATGGCCACACCGCCCAGGAACTGCTGATGAATGCCGACGCCGCGATGTACCACGCAAAAGGCGCGGGCAAAAACGGCCACAGCTTCTTCGATGCCTCGATGAACAGCAACGCACGCAAACAGCTGCAATTGCTGCAAGACCTGCGCGCGGCCCTGGAGCAACAACAGTTCAGCTTGTATTACCAGCCCAAATTCGACGCCAGCAATGGTCGTCCGGTCGGTGCCGAGGCCTTGCTGCGCTGGGAACATCCAACCCAGGGCATGTTGCTGCCGGACAAGTTCATCGAACTGGCGGAAAAGACCGGGCTGATCATTCCCATCGGCGACTGGGTGCTCAACGAAGCCTGTCGGCAGATGCGCGAATGGTATGTGCTCGGCTACACCGACTGGCGCATCGCCGTGAATCTCTCGGCGTTGCAGTTCTGTCACGCCGGCCTGGTCCAGAGCGTGGCCAAGGCCTTGGCCACGCACCATTTGCCGGCCAACAGCCTGACCCTGGAAATCACCGAAACCACCGCCATGAGCGACGCCGATGCGAGCATGACCGTGCTGCAGGAACTGTCGGAAATGGGCGTCGATTTGTCGATCGATGACTTCGGCACCGGTTATTCGAGCTTGATGTACCTCAAGCGTTTGCCGGCCAACGAACTGAAGATCGACCGGGGTTTTGTCCGGGATCTGGAACATGACAGTGATGACGCCGCCATCGTCTCGGCGATCGTTGCGCTCGGTCAGGCACTGGGTTTGCGGATTGTGGCAGAAGGCGTGGAGACCGGTGTGCAGCAGGACTTCCTGACCAAACTGGGGTGTGATTCGTTGCAGGGTTACCTGCTCGGGCACCCGCTGCCGGCGGAGCGTTTCATGATCGATATTCACCGTGGCGAGCAATTAGCGGCCGGCTGATCCCCCGTAGCAGCTGTCGAGCACCGCGAGGCAGCGTTCGGCGACGAAGTCGTCGCAAACCCTGCGCACGCGGTCTGCCTGATACACCGCGTTGGCTGATTTTACGACGACTTCGTCGCCGAACGCTGCCTCGCGGTGCTCGACAGCTGCTACGGGGTCGCTGCCATGACAATTGATGCAGGCCCATGCAAAACCCGCCAATGGCGGTTATTCTTGCCCCCGACTGCTTAAGCTTGAAATGGGGAATGTCAGCATGGAAAAAGTCATCGTCATCACCGGCGGCAGCCGCGGAATCGGCGCCGCCACGGCGTTGTTGGCCGCTGCGCAGGGCTATCGGATCTGTATCAACTACCTGGCTGACGAACAGGCTGCGCAAAGCGTGCTTGAGCAAGTCCGCGCGCTGGGTGCGCAAGCCATAGCGGTACGGGCTGACGTCAGCATCGAAGACGAAGTCGTCGCCATGTTTCACCGAGTCGACACCGAACTGGGCCGGGTCACGGCGTTGGTGAACAACGCCGGCACCGTCGGCCACAAGTCCCGGGTCGATGAAATGTCCGAATTCCGCATCCTCAAAATCCTCAAGACCAACGTCCTGGCGCCGATCCTCTGCGCCAAGCACGCGATCCTGCGCATGTCGCCCAAGCACGGCGGGCAGGGTGGCAGCATCGTCAATGTGTCTTCGGTGGCCGCACGCTTGGGCGCCCCCAGCGAATACGTCGACTACGCCGCGTCCAAAGGCGCGCTGGACACCTTCACCATTGGCCTCTCGAAAGAAGTGGCGGGTGAAGGGATTCGGGTCAACGCCGTGCGTCCCGGCTACATCTACACCGATTTCCACGCGCTGAGCGGCGATCCGGATCGGGTCAGCAAGCTGGAATCGGCGATCCCGATGGCCCGCGGCGGGCGCCCGGATGAAGTGGCGGAGGCGATTGTGTGGTTGTTGTCGGATAAGGCTTCGTATGCGACGGGGACTTTCGTTGACCTTGGTGGTGGGCGCTGACCCTGATCGTTCCCACGCTCTGCGTGGGAATGAATCCCGTGACGCTCTGCGTCACATCCGAAGCCAAACGCGGAGCGTCCGTGGCGGCATTCCCACGCAGAGCGTGGGAACGATCAGGCGGGGCGCGTGGGAACGATCACTGTCAGAACGACCTGACGATCCTGCCCAACGTCTCCATCGCCTTCTCCGAAGCCTCATCCCACGGGCTGCCGTAGTTCAGGCGAATGCAATTCCTGAAACGCTGGGTCGGTGAAAAGATCGGCCCCGGCGCGATGCTGATGCCTTGGGCCAGCGCCATCTGGAACAACTTCAACGAATCCATCTGCGGTGGCAGCTCCAGCCACAGAAAGTAGCCGCCGGCCGGCTGGCTGACGCGGGTCTGCGCCGGGAAGTAGCGGGCGATGGCGGCGAGCATGGCGCTTTGCTGTTCTTCCAGGGCGTAACGCAGTTTGCGCAGGTGGCGGTCGTAGCCGCCGTGTTGCAGGTAATCGGCGATGGCTGCCTGGGCCGGCATCGAGGCGCAGAGCGAGGTCATGAGCTTCAGCCGTTCGATTTTCTGCGCGTAACGCCCGGCGGCGACCCAGCCGATGCGGTAGCCGGGGGCCAGGCTCTTGGCGAATGAACCGCAATGCATCACCAAACCCTCGGTATCAAACGCCTTGGCCGGTTTCGGCGCTTGTTGGCCGTAATAGAGCTCGGCGTAGACGTCGTCCTCGATCAGCGGCACTTGATGGCTGCGCAACAATTCCACCAATTCCTGCTTCTTCGCCTCAGGCATGGTCGCGCCCATCGGGTTCTGGAAACTGGTCATGCACCAGCAGGCCTTGATCGGGTGGCGCTCCAGGGTTTGCGCGAGCACGCCGAGGTCGATGCCGTCCCGCGGGTGCACCGGGATTTCCACCGCTTTGAGCTTCAGGCGTTCCAGCACTTGCAGGCTGGCGTAGAACGCCGGGGCTTCGATGGCCACCAGGTCGCCGGGTTCGGTGACGGCTTGCAGGCACAGGTTCAGGGCTTCTAGGGCGCCGTTGGTGATCAGCAACTCTTCCATCGGCAACATCAGCCCGCCGACCATGTAGCGCAGGGCGATTTGCCTGCGTAGCTGCGGGTTGCCCGGCGACATGTCGGTGACGACCATGCGCGGGTCCATCTCCCGGGCGGCACTGGCCAGGGAGCGGGACAGGCGTTGCAGCGGGAACAGGGTAGGGCTGGGGAACGCCGAGCCGAACGGCACGGTGTTGGGGTCCTTGATCGAGTCGAGGACCGAGAACACCAGTTCGCTGACGTCGACTTTGGTGGACTCGTTGACCTGGCTGCTGATCACCGGCTCCGAGAACGGGCTCGGGGCGTGGGTGTTGACGAAGTAGCCGGAACGCGGCCGCGCCCGGATCAGGCCGCGCCGTTCCAGCAGGTAATAAGCCTGGAACACCGTGGACGGGCTGACCCCGTAGGTCTGGCTGGCGTAGCGCACCGACGGCACGCGCTGGCCGGGGCCGAGGACCCCGGAGCGGATCAGTTCAGCGATGTCATCGGCGAATTTTTCGTAGCGTTTCATCTAGAACCCGGTTTGAAATTTTTCATGTGTACACAGTTGTGGCGAGGGAGCTTGCTCCCGCTGGGGTGCGTAGCGCCCCCAAAATCTTTGCGACTGCTTCGCAGCCGAGCGGGAGCAAGCTCCCTCGCCACAATGGACCGCGCCTGACAATGGGCGGCATCTTAACGGCTCAGCGATTCATCGGCGCAACAAACCGGCTCTGCGCCACGCTGTAGATGTCCGGCTCATCGCTGTCGACAATCTTGAAGCTGATGGTTTGCGAGCTGCTGCTCGGCCGTTCCGTGGTCATCGCCACCGACAGCGGCACATCGACAATCTCGCCCGGCGCCAGGCTCAACTCAGTCTTGCCTTGCAGCTGGAAACCCTCGCCATCCACCAGGCTCAAGCGGTAATCCTGGCGCTGCTGGGTCTTGTTGATGACTTTGAGGCTGTAGATGTTCTCGATCAGGCCTTCGCTGTTCTCACGGTACATGCCACGGTCCTTGGTGACGTCCAGCGACACCATCGGCCGTTCCACCAGCGCTAGGGCCAGCGCGCCGATCATGATCAGCAGCACCGCCGTGTAACCGATCAGGCGCGGACGCAGCAGGTGGGTCTTGCCACCCTGCAACTCATGCTCGGAGGTGTAGCTGATCAGTCCGCGAGCGTAGCCCATTTTGTCCATGATCGAATCGCAGGCGTCGATGCACGCCGCGCAACCGATGCATTCCATCTGCAAGCCGTCGCGGATGTCGATGCCGGTCGGGCAGACCTGCACGCAGACCTGGCAGTCGATGCAATCGCCGAGGCCGACGTCGGCCGGTTTCACCTCGCGTTTGCGCGGGCCACGGTTTTCGCCGCGGGCCACGTCGTAGGAAATGGTCAGGGTGTCCTTGTCGAACATCACGCTCTGGAACCGCGCATACGGGCACATGTGCATGCACACCGCTTCACGCAGCCAACCGGCGTTGATGTAAGTGGCGCCGGTAAAGAAGATCACCCAGAACAGACTGACGCCGGCCATTTGCAGGGTCAGCAGTTCTTCGGCCAAGGGGCGGATCGGCGTGAAGTAACCGACAAAGGTCAGGCCGGTGAGCAGGCTGATTGCCAGCCACAGCGTGTGCTTGGCCGAACGCCGCAACAGTTTGTTCAGGCCCCAGGGCGCGGCTTGCAGCTTGATCCGCTGGTTGCGCTCGCCTTCGGTGATCTTCTCGCACCACATGAAGATCCAGGTCCAGGAGCTTTGCGGGCAGGTGTAGCCGCACCAGACCCGGCCCGCAAACACCGTGATCGCAAACAGGCCGAACGCGGCAATGATCAGCAACGCGGAAAGCAGGATGAAATCCTGCGGCCAGAAGGTCGCGCCAAAAATGTGGAATTTGCTTTCGGACAAGTCCCAGAGCACCGCCTGGCGGCCGCCCCAGTTCAGCCACACCGTGCCGAAGAAGGCGAGGAACAGGAAACCGGCACCGCTCATGCGCAAGGTGCGGTACAGGCCGGTGAAGCTGCGGGTGTGGATCAGGTTGTCGCTGGATTTGGCCTTCATCTTTGGACGCGAAGGCTCGTATGTCTCTACGGTTCGGACGGGGATTCTCTCGCTCATGGTCGTTCGCTCATCAGCCTCCATCAGGCCGGTGCACTATGAGCGGCGATCTGTTTGCATAACAGACTCAGGTATAGCAATAAAAAGCGGATCAGATGGGATTTGAACGGGTGCCTGCGACAACTTGATGCACCCGCGAACGCAGGCCGCAGGCGCCTATCCCAGGCGCCTGCAGGCGTTGTTGATCCGGGTCAGTCAAATCACCGAATCACTGTCGGTGGCCTTCAAATGCTTACGACCGTCAACGGCACCTGCTACGGTCAATGCGTCGGCTTCTGCTTCGGTGATGTAAATACGCTGGCCGTTGATCTCCACCGCCGACATGGCTTTTTCCGAGTCGGTGATGACGGTGACGTCGGGGCACAGGCGAATTTCTTCGCCGTTTTCGGTGGTGAAAAAGCAGGTTTGGCTTTCGATGCGCACGGTCATGGTTCTGTCCTTTTTTCGGCGGAGACTGAAACGTTAGGTCGCCAGCGACGGCTATCGTTCTGTGCAACCGATTAATGGTCGGCGCGGTCCACCCTCTATCAACTCTCACAAGGACTGCGCGATGGACGCCTGGTGGCATGAAGTTTGGGTGACGCTGCAAGCGGAGTTCGCCGACGTTGGCGACGCTTCGCAACTGACGCGCATTACCGTGCGCCTGCTGATGGCCGCGTTGCTGGGCGGCATTTTGGGTTTCGAGCGTGAGCACAAGGGCAAGGCTGCCGGGGTGCGCACGCATATGTTGGTGGCCCTGGGCGCAGCGCTGTTTGTGCTGGTGCCGCAGATGTCCGGCTCCCAGGCCGATGCCATGAGCCGAGTGGTGCAAGGGGTGATCGCCGGGATCGGCTTTCTCGGCGCCGGGACCATCCTGAAGAACACCGAAGGCGATGAGGGCCACGTGAAAGGCCTGACCACCGCCGCCGGTTTGTGGATGACCGCAGCCATTGGCGTTTCCGCCGGGATGGGCCGCGAAGCGACGGCGGTGCTCAGCACGTTGCTGGCATTGGCGATTTTCAGCGTGATGCCGATGGTGGTGCGGATGCTCGACAAGAACAACAACCGTGAACCGTAAGATCGTTCCCACGCTCCGCGTGGGAATGCCTCAAGGGACGCTCCGCGTTCCACTGGGACGCAGAGCGTCCCGGGCTGCATTCCCACGCGGAGCGTGGGAGCGATCTTACTCGGGGCTGACGATCACCGGCGGCATGGTCTCCGGCGGGTCTTCGCGAGGGGGCGGGGTGGTGCCCGGCGGCTCCTGTTCCGGGACCGGATCCGGCTCGGTCGGCGGTATCGTCGGGTTGTCGATGTTGGGATCAGGCGTTTCAGCCGGGATCGGAATGCTCATCGTTGAAGCCTCCTTGTTGCACATGGCGTGAGTCGTGCTTAAGTGAGTTGACCACCGCGTGCAGGTTTTGATTCCCACTAATACTCAAGCAAATCCCCGTGAACTTTTACCGGCGCCTGTCGCTCGGAACCTAAGTGAGTTCATTCCGGGACGGACCGGCCCACGGGGATGAACATCAGGCACAAGAGCGTCCTTGGGGGCGTAAAGGAGAGATGCTCGATGATCGCTGAAAAGCCGACAGAACTCAGCTACAACCCGCACATGCCGCTGTCGCAGGCGTTGTTGCTGCCGCGCATTGCGATTGAAAACGTCATGCCGACCCTCGATGGCGGGCAGTTTGCCGTCAAGGCAGTGGTCGGTCAGGACGTGCTGGTGACCAGCAAGGTCTTTGCTGACGGCCACGACAAATTGGCCGTGCGCATCCGCTGGCGCGGCGAGGGCGAGGAGTCCTGGCACAGCGAAACCATGGCGGACCTGGGCAACAACGACTGGCAGGGCCGGTTCCGGGTCGAGCGCCAGGGCCGTCACGTGTTCTGCATCGAAGCCTGGATCGATCAGTTCGCCAGCTTCTGTTATGAACTCGAAAAGAAACACACCGCGCGGGTGCCAGTCAGCCTGGAATTGCAGGAAGGCCGTACGATGGTGCAACAGGCCGGCGAGCGCAGCGAAGGTGAACTGAGCGAGCAACTGGCGGGCCTGCACCATGAACTGTCCGGGCTGCTCGAAACCGAGCAGGTCGCGCTGTTCCTGCACCAGCGTAGCGCCGACCTCATGGCCGAGGCCGATCACCGCGCCTACCTGAGCCTGAGCCAGGAATACCCGCTGGACGTCGAACGGGAAATCGCCCAGTTCGCCAGTTGGTACGAGCTGTTTCCGCGCTCGATCACCGACGATCCTGCACGTCACGGCACCTTTAACGACGTGCACTCGCGGCTGCCGATGATTCAGGACATGGGCTTCGACGTGCTGTACTTCCCGCCGATCCACCCGATCGGCCGCAGCTACCGCAAAGGCCCGAACAATTCCCTGACCGCCGGCCCCGACGATCCGGGCAGCCCGTACGCCATCGGCAGTGCCGAGGGCGGCCACGAGGCGATTCATTCCGAGCTGGGCACCCGCGAAGACTTCCGCCGACTAGTCGTCGCGGCGGCCGAGCATGGGCTGGAAATCGCCCTCGACTTCGCCATCCAGTGCTCCCAGGACCACCCGTGGCTGCAGCAGCATCCGGGCTGGTTCAACTGGCGGCCTGACGGCACGATCAAATACGCCGAAAACCCGCCGAAGAAATACCAGGACATCGTCAACGTCGACTTCTATGCCGCTGACGCCATCCCCAGCCTCTGGGTGGAATTGCGCGACATCGTAGTCGGTTGGGTCGAGGAGGGCGTGAAGATCTTTCGCGTCGACAACCCGCACACCAAGCCGCTGCCGTTCTGGCAATGGCTGATCGCCGATGTGCGGGCGCTGCACCCCGAGGTGATCTTCCTCGCCGAAGCCTTTACCACCCCGGCGATGATGGCGCGGCTGGGCAAGGTCGGGTATTCCCAGAGCTACACCTATTTCACCTGGCGCAACACCAAGTACGAGCTGTCGACCTATTTCAGTGAACTGAACGAGTCACCGTGGAGTGAATGCTTCCGCCCGAACTTCTTCGTCAACACCCCGGACATCAACCCGGCGTTTCTCCATGAGTCCGGACGCCCCGGTTTTCTGATCCGCGCGGCGCTGGCGACCATGGGCTCGGGCCTGTGGGGCATGTATTCGGGGTTCGAACTGTGCGAGGCGGCACCGATCCCGGGCAAGGAGGAATACCTCAATTCCGAGAAGTACGAGATCCGCCCGCGGGACTTCAATGCGCCGGGCAACATCATTGCCGAGATCGCCCAGCTCAACCGCATCCGCCGGCAGAACCCGGCGTTGCAGACGCACCTGGGGCTGAAGATCTACAACGCCTGGAACGACAACATTCTGTATTTCGGCAAGCGCAGCGCCGACGGCAGCAACTTCATTCTGGTGGCCGTCAGCCTCGACCCGCACAACGTCCAGGAAGCCAATTTCGAATTGCCGCTGTGGGAAATGGGCTTGCCCGATGACGCCAGCACTCAAGGCGAAGACTTGATGAACGGTCACCGCTGGACCTGGCACGGCAAGTATCAATTCATGCGGATCGACCCGGCGCATCAGCCGTTCGGGATTTGGCGAATTACCGTCTAGCACGATCGACACGATCATTCCCACGCTCTGCGTGGGAATGCAGCCCGGGACGCTCCGCGTCCCTTCCAGAGCCGAACGCGGAGCGTCCGTTGAGGCATTCCCACGCAGAGCGTGGGAACGATCTGGGTCGAGGCGTTTTCTGTTTTCAACAGGAGTTTCAAATGGCGAAGAAACCCAAGGCCACAACTTTTATCAAGGATCCACTCTGGTACAAGGATGCGGTGATTTACCAGGTTCACGTTAAGTCTTTTTTCGACTCCAACAATGACGGGATCGGCGACTTTCCCGGGCTTATCGCCAAACTCGATTACATTGCCGATCTGGGCGTCAACACCATCTGGCTGTTGCCGTTCTATCCATCGCCACGCCGTGATGACGGCTACGACATCGCCGAATACCGCGGCGTGCATTCCGATTACGGCACCATGGCCGACGCCAAGCGCTTTATCGCCGAGGCGCACAAACGCGGTCTGCGGGTGATCACCGAGCTGGTCATCAACCACACCTCCGATCAGCACGCCTGGTTCCAGCGTGCGCGCAAAGCCAAGAAAGGCTCGGCCGCCCGGGATTTCTACGTCTGGTCCGATGACGACCAAAAGTACGCCGGCACCCGCATCATTTTCCTCGACACCGAGAAGTCCAACTGGACCTGGGACCCTGTGGCCGGCCAGTACTTCTGGCACCGTTTCTACTCGCACCAACCGGACTTGAACTTCGACAACCCGCAAGTCATGAAAGCGGTGCTCTCGGTCATGCGCTACTGGCTGGACATGGGCATTGACGGTCTGCGTCTGGACGCGATCCCGTACCTGATCGAGCGCGACGGCACCAACAACGAAAACCTGCCCGAGACCCACGACGTCCTCAAGCAGATCCGTGCCGAAATCGACGCGAACTACCCCGACCGCATGCTGCTGGCCGAGGCCAACCAATGGCCGGAAGACACCCAGCTGTACTTCGGTGACGCCGACGCCATCGGCCTGAACGGCGACGAATGCCACATGGCGTTCCACTTCCCGCTGATGCCGCGCATGTACATGGCGCTGGCCCAGGAAGATCGTTTCCCTATCACCGATATCCTGCGCCAGACCCCGGAGATCCCGGCCAACTGCCAGTGGGCGATTTTCCTGCGCAACCACGATGAGCTGACCCTGGAAATGGTCACCGACAAGGAGCGCGATTACCTGTGGAATTACTACGCGGCCGACCGTCGGGCGCGGATCAACCTGGGGATTCGCCGCCGTCTCGCGCCGCTGATGGAGCGTGACCGTCGCCGCGTCGAATTGCTCAACAGCCTGCTGCTGTCGATGCCCGGCACGCCGACCTTGTATTACGGCGATGAAATCGGCATGGGCGACAACATCTACCTCGGCGACCGCGACGGCGTGCGTACGCCGATGCAATGGTCGATCGACCGTAACGGCGGCTTCTCCCGCGCCGACCCGGCCAGCCTGGTGCTGCCGCCGATCATGGACCCGCAATACGGCTACCTGTCGGTCAACGTCGAAACCCAGGCCGGCGACCCACATTCGCTGCTGAACTGGACCCGGCGCATGCTCGCCGTGCGCAAGCAGTCCAAGGCGTTCGGCCGTGGCACGCTGAAAATGCTCTCGCCGAGCAACCGACGGATTCTGGCTTACACCCGTGAATTCACCGGTGCTGACGGCAAGCACGAAATCATCCTTTGCGTGGCCAACGTGTCGCGCAGCGCGCAAGCAGCGGAACTCGACCTGTCGGCCTACGCCGGCATGGTCCCGGTAGAGATGCTCGGCGGTAACGCTTTCCCGCCCATTGGCCAGTTGAACTTCCTGCTGACCCTGGCGCCGTACGGCTTCTATTGGTTCGTCCTGGCGGCGGAAAACCAGATGCCGAGCTGGCACGTGGAGCCCGCGCAAAGCCTGCCGGACTTCACCACCCTGGTGCTGAAAAAACGCATGGAAGAACTGCTCGAAGCGCCGTCCCGCGGCACGCTGGAGCAGGACATCCTGCCGAACTGGTTGCAGAACCGGCGCTGGTTTGCCGGCAAGGACGCGGCCATCGACAAGGTCAACATTGCCTACGGCGTGCGCTTCGGCGATCCGCTGCACCCGGTGCTGTTGAGTGAAATTGATGTCACCAGTGGCGGCCAGACCAGTCGTTATCAACTGCCGTTCGGCTTTATCTCTGAAGATCAGGTCGGCGCGGCACTGCCGCAGCAACTGGCTTTGTCGCGGGTTCGGCGTGTGCGTCAGGTCGGCTTGATCACCGATGCGTTCGCCCTTGAAACCTACGTCCACGCGGTGCTTGACGGCATTCAGGCCAGCACTGTGTTGCAGTCCAGCGAAGGCGAGATTCGGTTCGAGGCGACCCAGGAACTGGAGAAACGCGGCCTGAGCGCAGAATCGGAAGTGCGCTACCTGTCCGCCGAGCAGTCCAACAGTTCGGTGGTGATCGGCAACAGCCTGGTGCTGAAACTGATCCGCAAAATCGCCTCGGGCGTGCACCCGGAACTGGAAATGAGCGCGTACCTGACCCACGCCGGTTTCGCCAATATTTCACCGCTGCTGGGTTCGGTAATTCGCCGCGATGGCAAGGGTGAAGACACGTTGTTGATGATCGCCCAAGGCTACTTGAGCAATCAGGGCGATGCCTGGGAATGGACCCAGAACAACCTCGAGCGTGCGTTGCGTGATGAACTGGCCGATGCCATGTCCGAGCAGGAGCAGCACTACAACGCCTTGGGTGAGTTGCGCGATTTCGCCGGCATGCTCGGTCAACGCCTGGGGGAAATGCACCAGATCCTGGCGGCGCCGAGCGACAACCCCGACTTCGCCCCGCAGGTCACCACGGCGAAAGAAGCCCTGGCCTCGGCCAAGGACGTGGCGGCGCAGCTGGAACACGCGCTGAAGTTGCTCAAGCAGCATCAAAGCGAATTGAACCCGGCCGACAAAGCGCTGGTCACTCATTTGCTGGACAACAAAAAAACCATCCTCGGCCATGTCCAGGAACTGGGCAAGAAAGCCGTCGGTGGATTGCGGATTCGCGTGCATGGCGACTTGCACTTGGGCCAGGTGCTGGTGATCAAGGGCGATGCCTACCTGATCGACTTTGAAGGCGAACCGGCGCGGCCGCTCAGCGAGCGCCGGGGCAAGCACAGTCCGTATAAAGATGTCAGCGGTGTGCTGCGCTCCTTCGACTACGCCGCGGCGATGGCGATCAACGTGCACAACGTCGACAACACCGCCGATGCCCAAGCGGCGCGGCAACGGGTCGCTGATCGCTATCTAATTGAAGCGCAGCAGGCATTTATCGACGCTTATCGGCTGGCGGCAGCTAGTCTTGCTCATGCGTGGCAAGATCCTGAAGGCGAGGACGCCGCACTGGCGTTGTTCGGCCTGGAGAAGGCGGCCTACGAAGTGGCTTATGAGGCGGAAAATCGCCCCACCTGGCTGCCGGTGCCGTTGCACGGTTTGTATGGGTTATTGAGTGGGCTCAAACCCTTTTCCGATCTTGGTGGAGAGTAGTCATGAGTTTCTCGAACAAGGAACAGGGGCATCACAAAGAAGCGCTGCTACCCAGGGCGCGAGACATTGATGCGCTGGTACGCGCCGAACACCACGACCCGTTTGCGATCCTCGGCCCCCACGGCGATGAGCATGGCGGGCAATTCATCCGCGCCTATCTGCCCGACGCATTGAGCGTGCAGGTGTTGGCCAGGGATTCCGGCGAAGAGCTGGGCAGCCTTGAAGCCACCCAGACGCCGGGGCTGTTCGTCGGCCACTTCGACCGCGCCCAGCCCTATCTGCTGCGCACGCGCTGGGCCGGTGGCGAGCAGGTTGCGGAAGATCCTTACAGCTTCGGGCCGTTGCTCGGTGAGATGGACTTGTACCTGTTCGCCGAAGGCAATCACCGCGACCTCAGCGCCTGCCTCGGCGCGCAACTGAAGAACGTCGATGGCGTCGATGGCGTGCGCTTTGCGGTATGGGCGCCGAACGCCAAGCGTGTTTCCGTCGTGGGCGATTTCAACGTCTGGGACGGCCGTCGGCATCCGATGCGCTTGCGCCATCCGACCGGAGTCTGGGAATTGTTCATCCCACGCCTGCAAGCGGGGGAGGCGTACAAGTACGAAATCCTCGGCACCCAGGGCATTCTGCCGCTGAAGGCCGACCCAATGGCCCTGGCCACGCAAATGCCGCCGGACACCGCGTCGAAAGTCGCGGCTCCGTTGCAAATCGAGTGGCAGGACCATGAGTGGATGCAGGCGCGCGGCGACAAGCAGAAACCCAGTGCGCCGCTGTCGATCTACGAGTTGCACGCCGGTTCGTGGCAGTGCGAACTGGACGATCTGGGCGAGGTCGCCCGTCAGTACACCTGGCATGAGTTGGCCGACCGGTTGATTCCGTATGTGAAGGAACTGGGCTTCACCCACATCGAACTGATGCCGATCATGGAGCACCCGTTCGGCGGTTCCTGGGGTTATCAATTGCTCTCGCAATTTGCCCCGAGCGCCCGTTACGGCACGCCGGATGACTTCGCCGCGTTCGTCAACGCCTGTCACCAGGCTGACATCGGCGTGATCCTCGATTGGGTGCCGGCGCATTTCCCGACCGATACCCACGGCCTGGCGCAGTTCGATGGCACGGCGTTGTACGAGTACGCCAACCCGATGGAAGGCTTTCACCAGGATTGGGACACGCTGATCTACAACCTCGGGCGCACCGAAGTGCACGGCTACATGCTCGCTTCGGCGCTGCACTGGCTCAAGCATTTCCACGTCGATGGCCTGCGGGTCGATGCCGTGGCGTCGATGCTCTATCGCGATTACTCGCGCAAGGCCGGCGAATGGGTGCCGAACCGCCATGGCGGTCGCGAGAACCTGGAAGCCATCGACTTCCTGCGCCACCTAAACGACGTGGTGGACCTGGAAGCGCCCGGTGCGTTGGTGATCGCTGAAGAATCCACCGCTTGGCCAGGTGTCAGCCAGAACACCCAGCAGGGTGGTCTCGGTTTCGACTACAAGTGGAACATGGGCTGGATGCACGATTCGCTGCATTACATCCAGCAGGACCCGGTTTACCGCGCCCATCACCATAACGAGCTGAGTTTCGGCCTGGTGTATGCGTGGTCCGAGCGTTTCATCCTGCCGATTTCCCACGATGAAGTGGTGCACGGCAAGCATTCGCTGATCGACAAGATGCCCGGCGACCGCTGGCAGAAGTTTGCCAACCTGCGTGCTTACCTGAGTTTCATGTGGGCGCACCCGGGCAAGAAACTGCTGTTCATGGGCTGCGAGTTTGGCCAGTGGCGCGAGTGGAATCACGATCAGCAACTGGATTGGTACCTGTTGCAATACTCCGAGCACAAAGGCGTGCAAAAACTGGTGGGCGACCTCAACCGGTTGTACCGCGAAGAACCGGCGCTGCACGATCAGGACGATGCGCCGCAAGGCTTCCAGTGGTTGATCGGCGATGACGCGGTCAACAGCGTTTATGCCTTTATGCGCTGGAGCAAGGACGGTCGGCCCGCGCTGGTGGTGGCCAACTTCACGCCGGTACCGCGTCCGGCCTATCGCATCGGCGTGCCGTTTGCCGGGCGCTGGGCCGAACTGATCAACAGCGATGCCGACACCTATGCCGGTTCCAATTATGGCAATGGCGGCGGGGCGTTTACCGAAGAAGAACCGAGCCATGGCCAGGCATTGTCGCTGGTGTTGAACCTGCCGCCGCTGGCGGTGCTGATCCTGCGGCCGGAGGGTTGATCCTCTAACACCGCGTCGCTCCCTTCGCGGGCAAGCCTCGCTCCTACGGAATTGATCGTTCCCACGCTCTGCGTGGGAATGCCTCAAGGGACGCTCCGCGTTCCAATGGGACGCGGAGCGTCCCGGGCTGCATTCCTTTGCTGCGCGTGGGAACGATCAACCCGTAAGGCTTCACCACCGCATCCGAACCCCCAAACTGCCAATCAACCCGTTCAAATCATTGTCATCCACATCACTGCTGTAATCGGCGCTGACGTACAGGCTGACGGCGGGCGTGACCCTGGCCACCAACCCCAATCCCACATCCACGGTCGATGAATTGCGACTGCTGCTGATCTTGTCCACCTGATCCAGCGTCACGGTATTGCCGGTGTACACCGTGTGCCACAAGTTGGTCCGCACATAGGGTTCGACGGGCAGGCCATTGATGTCGTAACTGCCTTTCAACCGCGCACCGACCCGGCCGCTCCAGGACGTCAGGTCGCTGGATGAGGCGTTATTGGCCCCGGCATAGGGCGTGTCCAGGGTAATACGCTGGTTGATCAACTGCGCCTGGGGTTCCACCACCCAGTTCTCGCCCAGGCCAATGGGGAAGCCACCTTCCACCGACACCGTCATCGCGCTGCCCTCGGCGGTTTGCCGCATGCCCTGAGCATCGCGGCTGAAGCCGTTGACCCGGCCTCCGCTGGCGGTCAAATCGACGTGCCAGCCTTGTGGTCCGGTCAGGCTCCAGTAGGCGCCCAGACTCTGGCCTTGCAGGTTGAGGGTGTCATTGCCCGGATCGGCCATGGCGCGGCCGGTCAATAGGCCATCGCTATTGCCCTGGTACTGACTGGTGCCACCGATCAGCCCGACCCGTTGCACATGACCGCTGCTGCTTTGCAGGGTCAGGAGGGCCGGGCCTTTGAATTCGTCGGCGCCTGAGGCCGTAAAAGCCCCGGACAGAACATCGGTTTCTGCCCGGCGCGAAGCCTGGCCATAGAGTTGATCCCAGGCAGCAGGCGCGGCGTCTTCAGTGCTCAGGTGTGAACTTCGCAAGTCCGGGTTGAAGGTGTAGCGGCCAGGGTAGGTGGCGGCGACGTTGGGCAAGGTCAGTGTCGGCACTTCCTGGCGATACCAGGGAGTGGCGTCGTCCTCGGCAGGACCGGCCTGTACATCCATGGATGAACACAGCAGGAGTGTGCTCGAGACGGTGCAAACAGTGAATCTGATCTCTTGGGGGGTGAATGAAGTTTTCATGGAGGTCTACCTTGCAAACGCATGCCGTTTCTCGCTTTGGCGTCTCTCCTACCCCGAATGAGGGGCGACCGAATGGAATGAGGCAAGCCTGTGGCCGCCCGTTTTCGCGGGTGTCTGAAGGTTTGTCCCTGGTGTATTTCCGGGGGTAGTAACGTGTAGCTAAGAAGACCTGTGACCTTGCGTCAAGAAAATGGCCGATAAATGGTAGGGCTATTTTAGCGGTTACAAGTGTCTGTTTTCCGGCGTGTCCATAAGTGATTGTTTGTACAAAAAATCATCAAGAAACCCTCAAGCCAGCGGCTTTTGATAGTTGGCTAAACACCTACCAACTCAACCTGACGCCGACATTGCCCACCACGCCGCGCAACTGATTGCTGTCAATATTGCGGGTGTAATCGGCACTGGCGTACACGCTGACGGAAGAGGCGAGGCTGAGCACCACCCCGACACCGAGATCGGCACTGGAGGACTTTTGTTCGCTCTCGATCCGGTCGACATGATCGAACGTCACCGTGTCGGTCCCCGAGAACGTGTGCCACAGATTGGCCCGCAGATACGGCTCCAGCGGCCGGCCACTGACTTCATAGCGACCCTTGAGGCGCGCACCGAGGCGACCGGTCCAGGCGCCGTCGGAGTCGAAGGACACCCGGGAAATGCCGTCGTCCTGACTGTCCAGGGAGATTTTCTGGTGAATCACTTGCGCCTGGGGTTCCACCACCCAGTTGCCGGCCAGGGCGATCGGGTAGCCGGCCTCTGCCGACAGCGTCAGGGCGTGACCACGGTTGTCGAGCTTGAGCCCGCGCTCGGAACGGTTATCGCCGTCGAACCGCGTGCCCATGACCACCGTATCGACGTACCAGCCCTTGGGATCGGTCAGCGTCCAGTACAGGCCGTAGCTGTCGCCTTCCAGTTCCACGCTGCCGGCACGCTTGCCTTCAAAGCCTTCGTTGAAACCGTCGACATCGCCCTGTAAGCGGGTGTGCCCGACGAAGAACCCGGTGCGCTGGGTTTGCCCGCCGTCGGTTTGCGCGCTGTACAAATCGTTGCCCACTTGAAAACCGTTTAGCGAACCGTTGAGCCGTGGCGTCACGGTGCCGGCCCAGGTCTGGTCGAAGTTCTTGCCATAGACCCGCGCCCAACCTGCGCTGAAGGCGCCGGTCTCGGTGAGCAGGCGCTGCTCGCCCTGGCGATCGTGGAAGGTGCCGAGGGCGCTGAGGGTCAATTGCGCAGCGGCCGGTGGCAGCACCGACCAGGTCGGGACTTCCGGGCGGTACAAGGGAATCGGCGCTGCGCCGGGGACGGCGGCGGGCAACACCGGCAGCGGCGAACTGCCGGCCGGTGCGGCGGGCACTGTGATCAGGGTCGGTGGCAGGGTCGGGTCGGCGTTGGGAATGCTGATGACCGTGGGTGTCGCTGCCGCCGCCACGAGGATCGGGGGCAAGGTTGGATCGGGGTTGGGAATGCTGAAGATCGTCGGCGTGGCTGCAGCCACAGGTGTCGCCACCGCCGGCACGATAATCGGAGGCAAGTCTGGATCGGGATTGGGAATGCTAAAGGCCGCCGCCGGCGCGACCACCGCTGAGCGCAGGTACCAACTGTTCTCGGTGCCTGCGGTGACGCCGCCCTTGAACAGACGGTAATCGTAGGCGCCCGCCGACACTGTGCTGTTGAGCACAAACGCGCTGTTATCGCTGACGGCCGTGCCTTGGGCCTGGACCAACTGGATGCCGTTCTGCTGGGTCAAACCGCCGACGCCGCCCAGGTTGCTGACGCTGATCACGGTGCTGCCGGTCAACGTGCCGTTGTTTACCACCAGTTTGTCGCTGGGGGAACTGTCGTCGCCGACCACGCTTTGCAGCCGCAGTTGGCCGTTATTGCCGGCGTAATTGCCCTGGACGGTCAGGGTGTCGTCGGTGCGGGTGTTGCCGCTGGCCAGGTCAATCACCCCGTCGTTGTTCAGGGTCGCGAACTGCCCGGCGGTAAACGGTGTGATGCTGCCCTGAGTCGATGTCAGGGTGCTGCTCGCATCGATATTGAACACCCCGGTGCCGCTGGCGCTGTCGCCCAGGACGAAGTTGCCGGCCAGGTCGAATCGCGAGCCGTTGCTCAGGTTCACCGTTTCCCAGTTGATGTAGCGGGCGGGGTTGGCGGTGGCGGTGCGGTCGAAGGTCAGCAGGTCGTTACCGGTTCCGCCGTCGATACTCGGGGTGAGGGCGAGGATGCTTTCATCGAGGTTGCTCAGAGTCGCGCGGTCGTTACCTTCGGCCATGAGAATGGCTGAGCGGATAATGCCGCCACCGCTCCAGTTCAAAATGTCATCGCCGACACTGGCGCGGATTTCACCGACGATCTCGCCGCCGGTCACTGTGATGCTGTCGTTGCCGCCGCTGACGCTGATATTGCCGCCGATGAAACCCCCGGAAACGATGATGGTGTCGGTGCCGAACCCGGTCACCAGGTTGCCGAGGATCTGCCCGCCCGACAGGTCGAAAATATTGTTGTCGAGTTTCATGTCGACCCGGCCGATGGTGCCACCGGTCATCCGCGCCACGTCGCCGTCCTCGAAGGCGCCGGTGATCGTGCCGCCGGTCATCAGGAAGGTGTCACGGCCATCGCCCTGGGCCAGGGACTGAATCGTGCCGCCGCTCATGACGAAGTCGTCGATGCCGTTGCCCTGGCTCACGGCGCCGGTGATTTGCCCGGCGCTGATGCGCAGGCGGTCGCTGCCATCGCCCAGATCGAGCGCGCCGGCGAGGGTGCCGGAGTTCATGTCGAAGGTGTCGCTGCCGGCGCCGAAGGTCACGTTGCCATTGATGCGGCCCGTGCCGTTGGCGGGGAAAGTCAGGCTGTTGTTGCCCGCCAGATCGGTCAAGGCACCGCTGGTGCCGCTGTCGCAGGTGAAGGCATCGTTGCCGGGGCCGGCGATCAGTGAGCAGGCGCCGGAGGTGGGGGGACTGACGAAAATCAGGAGTGAAGCAGGAACAACGAAGACCTGCGGCATTGTCCGCAGCAGCCAGGCATAGCGACTCATGGTGAATCCCTTCTCGTGTTTCGGGGGATGTCATCCTTGGTGGTTCGCCGGACTGTAAAACAACCCTAATTCATGAACTGCGTGAGGCACGCGCCCTAACGAATTGAATGTGCTAGTCCTTAAGCTTTTTTAAGGTGTAGACGCATTCTTTGACCAAGGGGAGCGCTACTGACGAATGGTTCTGTCAACCCTGACACCGTGGCGAGGGCTTGTTGTGGCGAGGGAGCTTGCTCCCGCTGGGCTGCGAAGCGGCCCCCGCTTTTGCTTGAAGCGCGGGACTGCTGGCGCAGTCCAGCGGGAGCAAGCTCCCTCGCCACAGGGTACTCAACCGACTTACATCACTTACAGGTGCACTTCCACCGCCAACGGCAAGTGGTCCGACAGGTGCGTCCAGGGCCGGTTACCGAGGATGGTCGGGTGATGGCTGCTGGCATTGCGCAGGTAGATGCGGTCCAGGCGCAGCAGCGGAAAGCGCGCCGGGTAGGTCTTGGCAGGGCGGCCGTGATGGCGTTCGAAAGCTTCGTGCAGGTAGTCGCGTCGGGCGAGGGCGGCATTGCCTTGCAGCTGCCAGTCGTTGAAGTCGCCGGCGATGATCACCGGTGCATCTTCGGGTAAGGACTCGAGTAGTTGGCAGAGCAGCTGAAGCTGCAATTGCCGATGGCTTTCGAGCAGGCTCAGGTGCACACAGATCGCATGGACTTCGGCGTGGCCCGGCACGTCCAGTACGCAGTGCAGCAAGCCGCGGCGTTCGGGGCCGGTGATCGAGACGTCGAGGTTGCGGAATTCGCGGATCGGGTACTTCGACAACAGCGCGTTGCCGTGGTGGCCGTCGGGGTAGACCGCGTTACGGCCATAGGCGAAATCACTCCACATGCTGTCGGCGAGAAACTCGTACTGCGACATCTGTGGCCATTCGTGGTAACGGGAGGAGTGACGCTCGTGTTCGCCGATCACCTCCTGCAGGAACACCAGGTCCGCCGAGGTACTGCGTACTGCTTCACGCAATTCCGGGAGGATGAAACGGCGGTTGAGCGCGGTGAAGCCTTTGTGGGTATTGACCGTCAGCACGCGCAGTCGATGGATGGCGGTGGGTGTGTTCAAGGGCACCGATTGGCGCGTGCGGTGTTCTGAATCGCTGGTCACGTTGGCTCCTCTGAATCCAGGCTGCATAAGTATGCGACTGATGGAGCAGCGGGCAGTTCAGCGGGATTCTCTGTCGGAGCAAGGCTTGCCCGCGATGGCGTCTTTGAGATCGATATCGCGAGCAAGCATTGCTCCTGCAGGGCACGTTCAGACAAACACTATTTCATACGGCAAACGAATCCGCTCCAGCAGCGCCTTGGGCAGCAGCGGCGCAATGCCGATGGCCGGTTCGCCATCGAGTTGGCTGGCATAGGCATGGGTCGCGTGGCTTTTGCGGGCGATGGTCCAGGAGTCGATGCGCAACTTGCGGGCCCGGTGCCAGGGGATCTGCCCTTGGTCGCGCGTCGGCAAGTGCCAGGCCCAGACCGGCATTTCGTAGAACGCCACGCCGACGATCGCCGCGGCCCTGGCAGCTGCCCGGCCGACAGCGTCATGGTCATCGGTGCCGTCTTCGCGCCAGGTGCTGAACAGCACATCGCCGGGGCGCAGGTAGCGCGCAATGTAGTGACTCAATTGTTGTTCGCGCTCGACCAGGGCGTTATCGGTAAAGCCGCCACGAATCCATTTCAGGCTGTGCATCGGCAAGCCGAGGCGGCGCAAGGCTTCGACACTTTCCTGGGGGCGGAACACGCTCAAGCGCTTTTCCGACCATTGCTGCGAGCCCGGATGGCTGGCGCTGCCGTCGGTGATCGAGATCAGTTGCAGGGGATGGCCAAGGGTGGACAGCAGCTGCAACAAGCCGCCGCACATCACCACTTCATCGCCGGGGTGGGGCGCGATCACCACGGCGCGGGCGCCTTCGGGGACCAGGGTCTGGGTGTTGATGACGGGAATGTTGTCCAGTTGCGCGGCGTTGTTCCAGATTTGTGAAGGCAGGCTACTTTCGCTGAGGTAAACCGTTTTCATGGGCTACGTCCTTGTTCTGTCTCGCCCTCAGTCGTGCAACGCTTGATCGATCAAGCCCGGCAGACCCGTGAAGGCTGGTTGATAGCAATGTGCCGCGCTCCGAACCCTGGATTGCAGCCAACAGAGTATTGCTCATGCAGCTCTGTTCGTCGCCTCGCTGTGTCATCTGATATGGTTTTTTTATTCAATCTGTACCATGTTCCGCAAAAAATCCCCGAAACCACCCCGTGCACGGCTGTCCAGTCGGGCGCTGGTCAGCACTTGCGGCTGATGGCTCCAGGCGATGTTCGCCCCGCTGAGTTCCAACTGGCGCACCAGTTGCACATCTTCATCGCAGGCCAAGGCTTCAAACCCGCCGGCGCGCCGATATGCCTCGGCACTGATGCCCAGGTTGGCGCCGTGGATATGCCGGTGACCGTCGCGGGCCTGATAATGCTGGTGATAGTGAATTTGCGCCGACTGATCGAACTCGGCAGTCCACTGATCCACCGTGACTGTGCCGCACACCGCGTCGGCGCCCAGGGCCAGTTGCGCCACCAGCCAGTCCTTGGCGACCAGGCTGTCGGCGTCGGAACAGGAAATCCAGCGCGCGCCCTGTTCCAGCAGATAGCGCGCCCCGGCGGCCCGGGCCTGACCAACATTGCGCGCCTCGATCGCCAGGCTGTGCACCGGGTATTGCTCGACGATCCGCGCGGAACGGTCAGTGCAACTGTCGAGCACCACCAGCACCATCACCGGTTCACCCTCCAGCCGTTCATGACACCCGGCGCGCAGGGCGGCGCGGATGCAGCCTTCGAGCAGGTCTTCCTCGTTGTGTGCCGGGATCAGGATTCCAATCATCGCAAGCCCTCCAGAGCCGCCACGGAGCGAGGTTCTCGGCTCCAGAGTTCCAACAGGAAATCCGCTTCCTGATGCAGGACCAGGCGCGGCAGGTGCAAATGTTCGTGGAGCAGGTCATGGACCTGACGGGCGTTCAGCGGGCAGCCGTCGATGGGCGGACGCCAGTGACAGGCGAGCAGTTGACCGTCGGCCGTCAGCGACTGTTCGGCCTTGGCAATCAGGCGAATCAGGTCGTCGGCATCCAGGTAATAACCGATCTCGCTGATCACAATCAGGTCGAATTGCTCTTCAGGCCAATCGCCGGGCAGACGGCTCTGGCGCACTTCGGCGTGATCGAACAGGCTCAGGCGCGTGCGGGCCAGGGCGACAGCGGCGGCTGCGGTGTCGCAACACAGCAGGCGATCGCAACGGCTGGCCAACTCCGCGCTCAGCTCACCGTTGGCGCAGCCGGGTTCGAAGATCGCACGGTAATGCGGTCGGGGCAGGGCGGCGAGGGTGATCGCGCGTTTGCGTTGTTCGTACCAACGTTGGCGAAACGCCCAAGGGTCATCGTTGCCCGAGAACAATCCGTCGAAATAGCGATCCTCGACACTCATACAAACACCACTTCGAACGGTTGCAGTAATCGCTCCAGCACGTAGGGCGGCAGCACAGGTGGGAGACCGATCTGCGGGTCGCCTTCCAACTGGCTGGCGAAGGCATGGATTGCGTGACGCTTGCGTGCGATCAGTGGCGGGTCGAGCAGAATCTTGCGCGCGCGATGCCACGGCACAAAACTGTCTTCCGGGGTTGCCCAGTGCCAGGTCCACACTGGCAATTCATGCAGCGTCGCCCCCACCCGTTTCGCCGCCTCGGCACTCGCACGGCCTACGGCTTCATGGTCGCAATGACCGTCCTCGCGCCAGGTGGTGAACACCACATCGTCGGGCCGCAAATGCCGTTCGATGAAATCGCCGAGCTCAGCTTCCCGAGCCGCCACCTGACTGTCGGCAAAGCCGCCCCGCAACCATTTCAGGCTGTGCAGTGGCAGGCCAAGTCGGCGCAAGGCTTCGGCGGATTCCTGCGGGCGCACGGCGCTCAAACGCTCCACCGGCCAACGCCGGGAGCCGGGGTGACTGGCGCTGCCATCGGTGACCGAGATCAGCTGCAAGGGCCGGCCCGCATCGGCGAGTAATTGCAGGAAGCCGCCGCAACCGAGGACTTCGTCGTCCGGATGCGGGGCGATGATCACGGCGCGCGAACCTTCCGGCACCAGATCGAGGATGTCGATCACCGGCAGTTGCGCCAGATGTTCAGAGGTTTGCCACAGGTGCAGGGGCGTGCCCTGGCCGACGATGGGGTTGGCTTTCATAACGTCCACGCCCCGTTGCTGACCTGTTCGCCGAGGGCAGCGAGATCCCGTTCGGCGTGGCTTTGGCGCAGGAACACCGGCAGGTCGGCCATCAATTGGGCAAATTGCCGATCCTTGCAATAAGGCCCGGCGCCGAGGGCATGGCCGACGTGCAACATGACCTGCTCGGCGCTGTGCTCGATCACCGCACGGGCGCGTCGGGCCAGCAGTTCGGCGTTGTCCGTGGGATTGGCGTCGATGGTCAGCGCACTGACCCGCAACACTTCGGCCGCCGCGTGCAAGGCACTGTCGACCGCGCCGAGATGGGCGAGGGCATGGGGTTCCGGGCGTTGCGCGCAATGCCGGCGCAGGCGCTCGGCAATGCTCTGGGCTGCGCCATACCAGCAAGCGGCGATGCCGATCCCGCCTTGCCAGAACCCCGGCCGCTGCAAGTAGTCGCCGGGGTTGCCGATGGCTTGCGCTTCGGCCCCTTCGAACAACACTTCAACGCTGCCGGTGGCGCCCATGCCCACTGCTTGCCAGCCATCCGTGGTGACGTTGACGCCCGGTTGATCCAGCGCCACCGCGACCAATTGCTGCCGTTCATGATCATCCCACGCCGTGAGCAAGGCATGGCTGAGCACCGCCGCGCCCGAACACCAGGCCTTGCGCCCATTGAGCAGCACCATATGCCCCGAAGGACTGACCCGAACCTTGGCCTGCGGCGGTTCGGCGGCCCACATGCCCCACGTGCTGGCCGGTGTCGGCGACCCACCGAGTTGCTGGATGATCGCCAACGCGTCGGTATGGCCCTCATACAATTTGCACAACCCGAGGTCATGACCGCCGACCTCGGCCAGACGCTGGAAACGCGCCAATGTCTGGCCATCGCCGGGCAGTGGCAGCCGATCGAGACCGGCCTCCACCATTGCCCGCAAGCACCGGCCTAGCGCTTGAGTGTCAGCGTAGTCCGATGGTTGCTGTTGAAGAAATGCCTGGAGGTCCATTTCACTCGTCTTCCTCATGCTGCAATTCGAACAGCAGCAGCGAACGGCCGGTGACCGAATATTCGTGACCGATCTCAAAGCGTTCCTGACCGCGAATCGACGGTTGATTGGTGTCGATCATGCAGGTCCAGTGACCACCATCCGGCACTTCGGGCAAGGTGAAGTTGACGATGTCGTGGTGGGCGTTGACCACCAGCAGCAGCGTCGCATCGCCGCCCTTGCGGCGGATGCCGGTTTCCTGGGCGCGACCGTCGAGCAGCATACCGAGGCAACGACCGTGGGCTTCCTGCCATTGCTCGGTGGACATCTCGCTGCCGTCCGGGGCCAGCCAGGTCACGTCCTTGACGCCGATGTCCTCGTTGTAATTCCCCACCAGGAAGCGCCCGCGACGCAGGATCGGATAGGCCAGGCGCAACTTGATCAGGCGTTTGACGAACTTGAGCAAGGCCTTGCCGTCATCGCTCAAGTCCCAGTTGACCCAACCGATGTCACTGTCCTGGCAGTAGGCGTTGTTGTTGCCGTCCTGGGTGCGGGCGAACTCATCGCCGGCCACCAGCATCGGCGTGCCCTGGGACAGCAGCAGCGTGGCGAAGAAGTTGCGCATCTGCCGCTGGCGCAGTTCGTTGATCTCTGGATCATCGGTCGGGCCTTCGACGCCGTGGTTCCACGACAGGTTGTTGTTGCTGCCGTCCTGGTTGTTCTCGTCGTTGGCTTCGTTGTGTTTGTCGTTGTACGACACCAGGTCGTTGAGGGTGAAACCGTCGTGGGCGGTGATGAAATTCACCGAGGCATACGGCCGCCGCCCACGCTGGTTGAACATCTCGCCGGAGGCGGTCATGCGGCTGGCAAAGTCTGCCAGTTGGCCGTCATCGCCTTTCCAGAACGCACGCACGGTGTCGCGGAATTTGTCGTTCCACTCGACCCAGCCCGGCGGGAAGCCACCGACCTGATAGCCGCCGGGGCCGCAGTCCCAGGGCTCGGCAATCATTTTCACTTGGCGTAATACCGGGTCCTGGCGGCAGGCGACGAGGAAGCTGTGGCGTTCGTCAAAGCCGTCGTGATAACGCCCGAGAATGGTCGCCAGGTCGAAGCGGAAACCGTCGACGTGCATTTCCGTGGCCCAGTAGCGCAACGAGTCAGTGACCATTTGCAGCACGCAGGGGTGACTCAAATCCAGGGTGTTGCCGGTCCCGGAATCGTTGATGTAGAAACGTTTGTCGTCGGGCATCAAGCGGTAGTACGAGGCGTTGTCGATGCCGCGCATCGACAGGGTCGGGCCTTGTTCGTTGCCCTCGGCGGTGTGGTTGTAGACCACGTCGAGGATCACTTCCAGATTCGCTTCGTGCAGGTGCGCGACCATTTCCTTGAACTCGGCGATCTTGCCGCTGGCCAGGTAGCGCGGGTCCGGGGCGAAGAAGGCGATGCTGTTGTAGCCCCAGTAATTGGTCATGCCTTTGTGCAACAGGTGCTGGTCGTTGACGAAGGCGTGGATCGGCAGCAATTCCACGGTCGACACGCCGAGCTTGCGGATGTGCTCCAGCACGTCATCGACCATCAACCCGGCGAAGGTGCCACGCACGTTCTCGGGGACGGAAGGGTGACGCATGCTGATGCCGCGTACGTGAGTCTCATAAATGATCGTTTTGTCCCACGGCACGCTGACCCGATGGTCGTGGCCCCAGGTATGGGCCGGATCGATGACTTTGCACTTGGGCACGAACGGCGCGCTGTCGCGTTCGTCGAAACTGAGGTCGGCATCTTTATGGCCGATGGTGTAGCCGAACAGCGCTTCCGACCATTTCAACTGGCCGACCAATTGCTTGGCGTAGGGGTCGATCAGCAGTTTGTTGTGGTTGAAGCGATGACCGTTGGCCGGGTCGTATGGACCGTAGACACGGTAACCATAGATCAGCCCCGGGTGGGCGTCTGGCAGGTAGCCGTGGTAGATCTCGTCGGTGTACTCCGGCAGTTCGATGCGTTCCAGTTCGACTTCGCCGGCATCGTCGAAGATGCACAGTTCGACCTTGGTGGCGTTGGCGGAAAACAGCGCGAAGTTAACCCCCAGGCCATCCCAGGTCGCGCCCAGCGGGAAGGGCAAGCCTTCACGGATTCGCGAGGCCTCGGCTTGAGGTTCTGGCGCGGCTTTCTTTGGATTGGTCATAGATGCTCCTGCAAAAAGGGGTGACGTAAACGGTGCCGGTCGGTCTTGACGTGTAGGGCTGCCAAAGGCGGCTCCTACGGGGGAACGGTGGCGTTCCGGTTTTTTGCGGGCGAACGCGCCCACAGTGGCGAGCGAACCCGCCACGAGATCAGTCAGTTCAAAAGCGTGAAACGTCAGACCGCTGGTGGTTTCTTCGCGGTACGTGGTTTCTTCTCGGCGGCTTTTTCCCCCGGCGGGGTTACTTTGGCAGCCGCGGCCGGTTTGGCCTTGGCCTTCACTGCCGGGGCCTTGCTGTCGAGCTTGCCGTTAGCCTTGCTGGCGGCCGGGGTCTTGCCGGTGGCAGCCTTCGACGATTTCTTGGGCGCCAGGGCTTCCGCTTCCGCCAGTTTGCGCGCCATCTCCCAATGACGTTCTTCCTGGCCTTCGGGCTTGCCTTCGGACTCCCAGATTTGATAGGCAAATTCGCGAACGCGTTTATCTTCGGTACTCATCGCAATGCTCCTGAACTGAACTCAAGTGTGGATAGTTTGGATAAAGAGATTGACCGGGAAATCCCCCAGCGCGGCGCTGATGTTCAGCTCCCTGTGATTTGTGACTGCTACGGTGGAAAAAAGTCCCTTCAGGTTTTCGTCCGGGGCGGCGAACGGTAATTTGACCCGCGTATCGCCCCACTGCAGCGCGTCCACCTGAGGCGTGGCACTGTTTTCCAGCAACCCGGCGCTACGGATCGGCACGATCACGATGGCGCGGCTGCCTGGCAGCGAGCGCGTAAAGGCCAACACGCGATGCGCCTGGTTGCCCACTACCTCAAGTGCCTCGTAAGTCCCTTGGCGGAACAACTCGGCATGCTCGGCCCGCCAGTTCAACGTGCGGGCGATCAGTTGCTGCTTGATGCGCCCGTCACGCCAGCTCGCCAATAGCTCGGGCAGGTCCGGTGGCGATTGCAGAGACTGCTGGCGACTGGCGTAATCCACCGGCCGGCGGTTGTCCGGATCGACCAGGGTAAAGTCCCAGTAGTCGTCGCCCTGATAGAGGTCCGGCACCCCCGGCACCGTCATGCGCAGCAAGGTTTGCGCCAATCCATTCAGCGCACCGGGTGCGGCAATGGCCTGCGCCGCGTCGCCGAGGGCCGAACGCAAGGGCTGACCTTCGGCGCTCAGCAACAGTCGATTGAGAAAGGCTTCGGTAGCCTGCTCGTAAGCATCGTTCGGTGCGCTCCAGCTGCTTTGCAACTTGGCTTCGCGCAAGGCTTTTTGCTGCCACTGCCAGAGGCGCTTGGCATAGTCCGCCAGCGCCGTTTGATCGTCACTGCGCAAGTCCAACGGCCAACTGCCGAGGATCGCCTGATAGAGAATCAACTCGTCACCGGCCGATGGCGTGCTGTCGTCGCTGCGCAGTTCGCGCGCGAGGTTGCGCCAGTGCTCGACCTGTTCGGCATACCAACCGCTGCGCTCACTCAACACCGCGAGCCGGGCTCGGGTGTCTTCGCCGCGCTTGTGGTCGTGAGTCGCCGTGGCCAGCAGATTGTTTGGAAAGGTGTCGAGCCGATTGCGGCACACGGCATGGAAGTCGCTGACCGGCGCACTGAACTGCTCGGTGCTGAAGCCCACGTCGTTGCGCGACAGTAACACCGCCGAGCGATAGAACGCCGTGTCTTCCACAGCCTTGGCCGCCGCCGGTGAAGTCAGTTGCTGAAAGCGCACGCAGGCATGCTTGAGGATCTTGCGCTGGCGGCCCACCGGGCGTTTGCGCCACGGCTCGCCGCCGAGCCAGCCGGCCAGGCAATCGAGCACTGGCCAGTCGGCCTCGCTCAAGGTCAGCCGCGCACCGTCCATGGCTTGCTGGAAAAACACATCGTCTTCAGCCGAGCGGCCACGGGGGCTGATGTAGGTGCGGTACACCGGGAAATGCACGATCAATTCCTGCAACGCCCGACGGATCGCACCGAGGGTCAGGTCGCGGGTCATCAGGTCATCCCTGGCCACTTGCAGCAGGGCCTGGGCAACACTTTCGAAATCCCCGGCCAGCGAACCGTTGAGAATTTGCTGGCGTGCCAGTCGCGCTTCCTGGATGAACTCGGCGGGGCGTTCGCTGTGACGGCTCCACAATTCACCCAGGGTTTCGGCGCCGGCCGGATCGTGTTGCAGCAACGACAACTGGTTCATGAACTCGTAACCGGTGGTGCCATCCACCGACCAGTCGCGGTGCAGGGTTTCACCTTCGCCGAGGATCTTCTCGACGTAGATCGGCAAGTGCCGCTGCGGTGACAGGCTGTCGACGCGACGCCGTAGTTTGCGGCAATAACCCCGCGGGTCGGCGAGGCCGTCGATGTGGTCGATGCGCAGGCCGTCCACCAAGCCTTCGGCAACCAGCTCGAAGATTTTTGCGTGGGTCGCTTCGAATACGGCCGGGCGTTCGACGCGCAAACCACCGAGCTCGTTGACATCGAAAAAACGCCGCCAGTTGATGTCGTCCGCCGCCGTGCGCCAACTGGCCAGGCGATAACTCTGGCGCTCCAGCAGGTTGTGCAGGTTCTGGAAGCCTTCTGTTGTCTGCGAGTCATACGTGCTGATTTGCTGTTGGATGGCGTGCAGGATGGCCGGGTCGGCCGCCAACTCGCGCAGTTCCTCTTGCAGGGGAATCGCCAGGCTGTGGGCATCGGTCTGGTAGCTCAGGGCTGCAAATCGATCGGACAGAAATTTCAATTGCTCGGTCTGTTCGGCATTCAGCTGTTCGCCGGGCTTGAGCAGTTCGCCGTACCAGGTCGGGCAGATCGGGAAGTGATGATCGTAGTGCTCGACATAAAACGCACCGTGCGCCGCATCGAAGCGCAAGGGCAGGGTGCCGTCCTGCAACGCCACGCCGTAATCGCTGCCGAGGAATGGCAGCAACAATTGGCCCTCCATCAACGGGTCCGGCGAATGCCACTGGATGTCGAAAAACTCGCCGTAGGGACTCAGGCGCCCCCATTCCAGCAAATCCAGCCACCACGGGTTATCGCCACCGCCGACGGCCATGTGGTTGGAAACGATGTCGAGGATCAGCCCCATGTTCTGCTGGCGCAAGGCATCGACCAAACGGCGCAACGCCGCTTCGCCGCCGAGCTCCGGGTTGACCGTGGTCGGGTCCACGACATCGTAGCCGTGCATGGAACCGGCCCGGGCGCTGAGCAGCGGCGAGGCGTAGACATGGCTGATGCCCAGGCGGGCGAAGTACGGCACCAGCGGCACCGCATCGTCGAGGGTGAAACCTTTATGAAATTGCAGCCGCAAGGTTGCCCGCAGCGGTTGGATCAGCGCCTGGTTCATTGGTCACGCTCGGCCGCCTGAAGTCGCGCGCAGGCGAGCAGTTCCAGGCGTCGGGCGGCGTCCAGGTGATCGAGCAAGGCTTCGCTGCCACCGGCCAGACGCCGCGACCAGTTGGGGTGCGTATCGATGGTGCCGGGCAGGTTGGCTTGCTGTTCGATGCCCAGGGCATCCTCCAGCGGTAGCAACACCAGCGGCGCCCGGGTGTGGCCGAGGAAACGGATCGCCGCGTCGAGCACCTGATCGGCTTCGTGGGACTCTTCGCGAAAGTTCTGCGGGTCCTCGCTCAGCACCCGACGCAGGCCTTCGCGCTCGCGTTCGCGATGGTGGCGCCATTCGATCTCGCCGTTGGCATCGACCAGGCCGAGGCGGGCATTCCAGTCGATATCGTGGCCGTGCCACCAGCCATTGATCGTTGGCAGATCATGGGTGCTGGTGGTCGCCAGGGCGTTGTCCGGCCATTCGAGGATCGACTTGAAATGGCTGTTGTCCTGTTCAAACAGCAGCACGCGCATGCCGAGGATCGAGCGCGCGATGAGTTTTTCCCGCAGGCCATCGGCCACGGTGCCCAGGTCTTCGCCGAGGACAATCGCCTGGTGCCGGTGGGATTCGAGGGCCAGCAGACGCAGCAGGTCATCGACGGGGTAATACAGATAAGCACCGTCGGCTGGCACGGAGTCGTTGGGGATCACCCACAACCGTTGCAGACCCATCACATGGTCGATGCGCAGGCCGCCAGCATGGGCGAAGTTGGCCCGCAGCATTTCGATAAAGGCACGGAAACCATTGCGCACCAGACCTTCGGGAGAGAACGCGGAAATCCCCCAGCCCTGGCCGGAACGGTTGAGGATGTCCGGCGGCGCGCCGACCGTCAGCGAGGCGAGTAATTCGTCCTGGCGGCTCCAGGCCTGGCTGCCACCGCCATCGGCGCCGACCGCGAGGTCAGCCACCAGGCCGATGCCCATGCCGGCGCTGATGGCTGCGCTTTGCGCCCGCGCCAGGCAGCGGTCGATCAGCCATTGGCAAAAGGCGAAGAAGCCGATGCGGCCGGCGTTTTCTTCGGCAAAGTCGGCGAGGGCGGCGCTGCGTGGGTCTTGCCATTGCTCAGGCCAGTGCCTCCAGTCCAGGTCTTCACCGCGAGCGGCCCGGGCTTCCTGGATGGCTTCGAAACGGCAGTGGTTTTCCAGCGCTTCGCCGCCGGCATGGCGGAAGCTGCTGAAGTCTTCGTGCAAGGGATGTTCGCCCTGGACAAAACCTTCGTACAGCGCCTGCAACAGCCGATGCTTGGCTTCGGCGGCGACCGGCCAATTGATCAGCGGCAGGGCTTCCAGTGCTTGCAGTTGCTCGGCCAGCCCGGTGGCGTCAATCGCATCACGCAAGGCGCGCTCGCCGAGGATCGCTCCCGGCGCCGCGTACAAGCTATTGAGGAACAAACGGCTGGACGGTGAATACGGGCTGTAGCGATGGGTGTCGCTGCTGAACATCGCGTGCATCGGGCTGATCGCCAGCGCCTCGGCACCTCGTTCGCCGGCCACGCGGGCCAGGTCTTCCAGCGCTTGGGTATCGCCGAAGCCGCCATCGCCGGAGCGGCGCAGCGAATACAACTGCACGCTCAGGCCCCAGGTGCGCGGGATCGGGCTGTCGACCGCATCGCCTACGCTGTAGCAGCGCTCGGGCGCCACGGCCAGGGTGAAGGATTGTCCGTCGATGTCGACGTGCTGATAACCGACCGGAATCAAACCCGGCAGGACCGCGGCGGCATCGAGTTTCATGTGCAGGCGCGAACCGTCTTCGAGGTGCACTTCGCACGGGGTTTCAGGTTCGAAATAGCGCGCCAGGTCGAGGCCTTTACCGACGTCTGCGGTGATCAGCGGCGGCAGGTGGCGGGTCTGTTGAACTTGCTGCAATTGCAGCAGGCTGGCGTCGATTTCCTGAGCAGTGCCGGCCGGATGGCCAAGCCCGGTCAGAACCGCGCGCAGCGCCGCCGGGGCGACTTTCTGTGGGCGACCGTTGGCGTCGATCCAGTCGACTGCCAGGCCAGCACGGCTGGCCAGTATTTCCAGTTGCGCATCGCTCATAGGCGCTCTCCATCAGGTAGCAAAGGGTTTGCAGCCGTGAGGCTGACGAGCACGCAAAATGGGGCGAGGCTGCTCTGGTTCAGCAGGTCGGACGCGGGAGGGTGTTCAAACAACAGCAACGCGTCGGCCTGTGGAGGGTGGACCACGGGCGCGTCGCTGAGGTTCAGGTCAATACGCAGCAGACTGCCGTTGCCCAACTGCCAGCGAGCGCTCACTGCGCCTTCGGCCAGCACCTCGGCCCCTAGCGCGCGGGCGCCGGGCAGGTGCGGGATGATGTGCTCGTGGCGCAGTTTCAGCAGCTGCCGATACAGGTCGTGAATGGCCTGTTGCGCCGGTTCATCGGCCGGGCGCGGCTGTGACGCCTCGAAGGTTTGCGGCGCATTGGGATCGGGGATTTTTTCGCGTTTGTGCGGATCCTTGAATGCGCTGAAGGCCGCGAATTCATTGCGCCGGCCTTCGCGCACCAGTTCCGCCAGTTCACCGTGGTGACTGGTGAAAAACAGGAACGGTTGCTCAGCTGCAAACTCGTCGCCCATGAACATCAACGGGATCATCGGCGACAACAGCAGCAACGCGGTGGCGGCTTTCAGCGCATCGGTCGGGGCCAGTTGATGCAGGCGTTCACCAAAGGCGCGATTGCCGATCTGGTCGTGGTTTTGCAGGAACAACACAAAAGAACTCGGTGGCAGATGACCGCTAGGCTCACCCCGTGACTCACCGTGACGATTGACGTGGCCTTGGAACACAAAACCTTCGCTCAGGCAGCGCGCCAGTTGCTCAGTGGGGTTTTCGGCGTAGTCGGCGTAATAGGCGTCGGTTTCGCCGGTCAGCAGCACATGCAGGGCGTTGTGGCCGTCGTCGTTCCACTGCGCGTCGAAACCTTGTTCCAGCAGGCTGGCCTGATTGTGTTCGTTTTCCAGGTTCAGCCACACATGGCGGCCTGGCGTGGTCTGGCGGCGGACCCGTTGCGCCAGTTCCTGGAGGAAGTCCGGGTCTTCGATGGCGTGCACCGCGTCCAGGCGCAAACCGTCGAAGCGGTATTCCTGCAGCCACATCAGCGCATTTTCGATAAAGAAGTCCCGTACTTCGCGGCGGCGGAAGTCGATGGCCGCGCCCCACGGCGTGTGTTTGTCTTCGCGGAAGAATCCCTTGGCGTAGCGATGCAGGTAATTGCCGTCGGGGCCGAAGTGGTTGTAGACCACGTCGAGAATCACCGCCAGGCCATGGCCGTGGGCCGTGTCGATCAGGTGCTTGAGTTGTTCGGGGGAACCGTAGGAGGCCTGGGGCGCGTAAGGCAGGACGCCGTCGTAGCCCCAATTGCGCTCGCCGGGGAATTGCGCCAGCGGCATCAGTTCGATGGCGGTGATGCCCAGCTCGACGAGGCGCGCCAAGTGCTGCTCGACGGCACTGAAACCACCGAGGGTGCCGACGTGCAGTTCGTAGATCACCGCTTCATTCCACGGCCGACCTTGCCAGTCGTGGTGTTGCCAGTGGTAGGCGAGGGGATCGACCACCACGCTGTGGCGGTCGAGGTCCCCGGCCTGGGCGCGGGAGGCCGGGTCGGGCACCTGCTGTTCACCATCGATGTTGTAGCGGTATCGCGTGCCGGCCGGGCAGCGGGTCTTGATCACAAACCAGCCATCGGCCTGGGGTTGTAGCGGTATGGATTGTCCATCATCCAGTTCGACACTGACGTCAAACGCATCTGGCGCCCACAAGGCAAAACGCGTGTGTTCTGCGTCCAGCATGATTGCGCCGTGGGGCCAGGTCTCAAGGGTCCGTAACGGCATCTTTGAAAACCTCTTTTTTATTTATGGCCCGATTTGCCCAAGGCTTTCGCCACCAGTCGTTCGTAGAGTTCGGCGTAGGGTTCGACGGCCTTGCACCAGTTGAACGGTGCGGCCATGGCGCGGCAGCGCATGGCGTTGAGCAGTTCCGGGAAGGCAAATACCTTGAACGCGCGGCCCACGGCTTCGCGGTAGCTCTCGACCGTGGATTCGTCGAACAGGAAGCCAGTCACGCCGTTTTCAATGGTGTCGGCCAGGCCGCCGGTGTTGCGAGCCACCGGCAACGAGCCGAAGCGCTGGGCGTACATCTGGCTCAAACCGCAAGGTTCGTAGCGCGAAGGCATCAGCAGGAAATCACTGCCGGCGAACATGCGGCGGGCGTCGGTTTCATTGAAGCCGATACGCACCCCGACCTGGCCGGGAAAGCGCAGGGCCAATTCACGCATGGCTTGTTCTTCTTCCGGCTCGCCACGGCCGATGATTGCGATCTGGCCGCCGTTTTCAACGATGAAATCGGCCACCGCTTCTGTCAGGTCGAGGCCCTTCTGGTAGACCAGGCGCGAGACCACGGCGAACAGCGGACCTTCGGAGTCTTCGAGGCCGAACAACTCACGCACATGGGCGGCGTTGACCGCTTTGCCGTCCCAGTCGCCGATGGTGAACGGGCAGAACAGGTGCGGGTCGGTGGCCGCGTCCCAGCTTTCATCGATGCCGTTGGGAATCCCGCTGAGCAGGCCCTGCTGGGTCTTGGCGGCGAGAAAACCGTCGAGGCCACAGCCGAAGGCTGGCGTGGTGATTTCCTGGGCGTAGGTGGCGCTAACGGTGGTGATGTGGCTCGCATAGGCCATGCCCGCCTTGAGGAACGACATCTTGCCGTAGAACTCCATGCCTTCCTGTTGCAGCGCGTGCATCGGGATACCCAGTTCCGGGCAGGAGCCGAGACTGGTCACGCCTTGATAGGCGAGGTTATGGATGGTGAACAGGGTCGGGGTGCGCTGCCCACGCCAGTGCATGTAGGCAGGGGCGAGGCCGGCCGGCCAGTCATGGGCGTGCACCAGGTCCGGGCACCAGTGGATTTGCGCAAGGTTGGCGGCGATATCGGCTGCGGCCAGGCCCAGGCGGGCGAAACGAATGTGGTTGTCCGGCCAGTCGCGACCGTTGTTAGCGCCGTAGGGCGAACCTTCGCGCTCGTAGAGTTCGGGGCAGATCAATACGTAAATGACCAGGCCGTCCGGCATGTCCATGCGCCCGATCTTGCAGGGCGGCAATGCGGCATGACCGCCAAGTTCACCAATGATGTGGATCGGGTTCTCGCTGTGCAGCACTTGCGGGTAACCGGGGATCAACACACGCACGTCGTGCAAGTGCGCCATGGCCCGAGGCAGCGCGGCAGAGACGTCGCCCAGACCGCCGGTTTTCACCAAGTCGGCGATTTCCGAAGTGACGAACAGGACTTTTTTCTTGTTGGGGTTCTGACTGGCGACGGGGGCCAGGGTCTTGGTGCCGGGGACGCTGACTACTTTGGTGCTCGGGGCATTCACGGCGCTCGATTCGCCGACCTGCTGATGAGCACGTTCTCCCTGAATATCTAAAGCCGCACTAATCATATGAATCTCCCGTGTTGTTGATCTAATTCTAGGCCTGGCACAAACGGTGTTCGTGGCCAAATCCTGTGGCCGGGCGCAAACGCGCTACGCATCGAGGAGCAATGGCTGCCCAATACGCTAAAGCACAAAGGGTGGAGCGGCTCATACAAGGGTTACTGCAAGGATTGCACCAGTCGGAACGCCCCCGTCTAAGAGAGGACTCTGCACAACACGCAAAAGTTTCGACTATTTTCCCGCTTTGTGACCGACCGGTTTCAACCCGCGAAAATCAGTCTAGGCCAGAACTTAGAGCGGCACGGAGCAAATGGCAAAATTGTTCGACAATCGGTTTAAAGAGGTACGGACGTACTGATTTGGAGGGCAAACGCACCGACGAAGGGCATGTTTTTTTGGAATAGCGGGCCAAAATGTCACGGGGGATTCATATCGGTGTGCACGGGGAGCGAGTGTTTTGCACCGTTGCGGTGCACAGATCGCAGCCCTGTAGGAGATGCCGAAGGCTGCGATCTTTTGATCTTTGCTTTATTTCAACAACCGGATCGGTGCGCCCGCCGCCCAACCCTGTATATCCTCGATCATCTGCGAAAAAAACTGTTGGTAATTCTGTCGACTGACATACCCGACATGGGGCGTAGCCAGCACATTCTCCAGCGTGCGGAACGGATGATGTTCAGGCAACGGCTCCTGCTCAAATACATCCAGCGCCGCACCGGCCAGTCGATTTTTCTGCAACGCCTTGATCAGCGCCGCTTCATCGACAATCGGCCCACGGGCGGTGTTCACCAGCAGTGCAGTGGGTTTCATCCAGTCCAGAGCCTGAGCATCAACCATCCCGCGACTACGGTCGCTGAGCACCAGGTGCACCGACAGCACGTCAGCCTGTTCGAACAGCTCCTGCTTGTTCACATAGGTCACGCCGGCTTCAGCGGCGCGTTCGGCGGTGAGGTTTTCGCTCCAGGCGATCACGCGCATGCCGAACACCTGGCCGAACTGCGCCACGCGCTGACCGATGCTGCCCAGGCCGAGAATCGCCAGGGTCTTGCCATGCAGGTCGCCGCCCAGGCCTTGCTGCCAAAGCCCGGCGCGCAAGGCGTTGGCTTCGGCGACGAGGTTGCGGGTGGCGGCCATGATCAGCGCCCAAGTCAGTTCCGGGGCCGCATGTTTGTAGCTGTCGGTGCCGCTGACCTGAATCCCCAGCGCGGCGGCGGCTTTCAGGTCCAGCGCCGCATTGCGCATGCCGCCGGTGACCAGCAGTTTCAGCTTGGGTAAGCGGCGCAGCAGGTCTTCGTCGAACCGCGTGCGCTCGCGCATCACGCAAATCACCTCGAACCCGCCCAGGCGTTCGGCCAGGACATCGTTGTCGGCCGGGTAATCGTGGATAAAACTGACTTCGCCAAGGCTATCGAGCACTGACCAGTCCACCACGCCACTGGCCACGTCCTGCCAGTCATCGATCACCGCAATCTGCACTGCCATCAGCCTTACCTCATCCGCGAACAGGGTTGTATTTGCTTAGCCAGCCCAGCAGGGCCTGGTGGAATTTCGCCGGTTCCTCCATCTGTGGCGCGTGGCCCAGGCCGGGGAATTCGATCAGCGTCGATTGGGGAATGAGCTGGGCCACCTGCTTGCCGAGCACTTCATAGTGACCCATTTTCGCCTTGACCGCCGGTGGCGCGATGTCCTTGCCGATGGCGGTCGTGTCGGAGGTGCCGATCAGCAACAGCGTCGGCACTTTCAAATCCTTGAACTCGTAGTACACCGGTTGGGTGAAGATCATGTCGTAGATCAGCGCCGAATTCCATGCCACCTGGGCCTTGCCCGGGCCTTTGCTGAGACCGGCGAGCATGTCGACCCAACGGTCGAACTCGGGCTTCCAGTGCCCGGCGTAATAGGTGCTGCGTTCGTATTCGCGGATGCCGTCGGCGGTGACTTTCAGTTCACGGTCGTACCATTGATCAACGGTGCGATACGGCACGCCGAGGGCTTTCCAGTCTTCCAGGCCAATCGGGTTGACCAGCGCCAGTTGCTCGACCTGTTCCGGGTATTGCAGGGCATAACGGGTGGCGAGCATGCCGCCGGTGGAGTGCCCGAGCAGGGTGGCTTTCTGGATGCCCAGCGCCTTGAGCAACTGCTGGGTGTTGGTCGCCAGTTGCTGGAATGTGTATTGGTAATTGTCTGGCTTGCTGGAGGTGCAGAAGCCGATCTGGTCCGGGGCGATCACCCGGTAACCGGCTTCGCTCAAGGCCTTGATCGAACTGTCCCAAGTGGCGCCGCAGAAATTCTTGCCGTGCAGCAGCACCACGCTGCGCCCATTGGCCTTGCCATGGGCGGCGACGTCCATGTAACCCATTTGCAGGGATTTGCCTTGGGATTGAAAGGCAAAATGCTTGACCGTGTAGGGATAGTCGAAGCCTTGCAACTCCGGGCCATACGCCGGGCCTTCGGCGTGGGCCAGGACGGGCAGCGCGGCGGTCAGCAGCAGGCAGGGCAGCCAGCGGGAAGGGGACATAGGTTAACTCCATGGGAAATGCACGGATGCTGGAAGGGCATGATTAGGGCGACATTAAACACAGGCAATCAACGACCCTGATCGTTCAACTCATCCAGCCCAGGGTTGCCAGGGCCAGCACGGCGTAACGGGCGCCCTTGGCGAGGGTCACGATCAACAGGAACCGCCCCAGCGGCTCGCGCATAACGCCCGCCACCAGGGTCAGCGGATCGCCGATCACCGGCACCCAGCTGAGCAACAACGACCAATGGCCGTAGCGCTGATAATGTTTTCGGGCTGTTTCAAGATGCCGCGGGCTGACCGGAAACCAGCGTCGCCCGCGAAAGCGCTCGATGCCGCGACCCAGCCACCAGTTCAGCAGTGAGCCGAGGACATTGCCCAGGGTTGCGACGGCCAGCAGCGACCAGAGCCAATATTGGTCGCTTAGCAACAGCCCCACCAGCACCGCTTCGGACTGCAACGGTAGCAGCGTCGCGGCACCGAATGCCGATAAAAACAACCCGATGTAAGCGCCCAACATCAATGGGCGGGGTAGTCCGCCACCACGGTGTCAGTCCCGTCCTTTTTCAGGCCGATGATTTGATAAGCGTCGCTCATGCCGTCCATTTCCATGCCAGGCGAACCCATGGGCATGCCAGGCGCGGCGACCCCCAGCAGATCAGCACGCTTGCTCAGCGCCAGCACTTGCTCGGCCGGCACATGGCCTTCGACGAACTTGCCGTTGATCAACGCGGTATGACACGACGCCAGGCGGGGCGGCACGCCGTGCTGTTGCTTGAACGTGCTCATATCGGCTTCGACATGATCCTCGACCTTGAAGCCGTTGGCTTCCAGGTGGCTGATCCATTTCTTGCAGCAGCCGCAATTCGCATCGCGGTGCACTTCGATCGGGATCAGGTCGGCGGCCTGGGCCAGGGAGGAGAGAAACAAGGCGCTCAGGGCGAGCAGACGCAGGTGGGTTCGCATGGGAAGGTCTCGACTCGGGTGGCGGTCAAAAAAAGAGGCATTTTGACTGCTTTAGCCAATGAAGAGGAGTGAGAGTGTTTCGAAGTAATACGAGAACGACACCAATCCTGTAGGAGCGAAGCTTGCTCGCGAAGGCGTCGCGTCAGCCAACATCATCGTTGGATGTACCGTCGCTTTCGCGAGCAAGCTTCGCTCCTACAGGGATTTTGTTGACTATCGAACCTTGAACCGTCCCATGATTGAGCTCACCCGGCTATTGGCTTCCAGCAACTGCTGAGTATTGAGTTCACTCGCGTGACCACTTTTCACCAGTTCATCCACCATATGGCGGATCTGCACCATGCTGCGGTTGATCTCTTCGGTCACGGCGCTTTGCTGTTCGGCGGCGGTGGCGATCTGGGTGCTGAGGCTGTTGATGTGGCTGACGGAGCCGGCCATTTCATCCAGCCCGGAGTTCACCCGCGCCGTCGCGTCGGCGGCGGACTGGCAACTGGCCTGGGTGTTTTCCATGGCCGCTACCGAGGAACTCACGCCTTGGGTCAGGCGCTTGAGCATTTCGTTGATTTCCGAGGTGCTGGCCTGGGTCCGGGCGGCGAGGGCGCGGACTTCATCGGCCACCACCGCAAAACCACGACCCTGTTCACCGGCGCGCGCCGCTTCAATCGCCGCGTTAAGCGCCAACAGGTTGGTTTGCCCGGCAATCGCGCCGATCACCCCGAGAATCTCGGTGATCCGTTGCGCGTCCTGCTGCATGTTTTCGACTTTATGGGTGGCGCTGGCCACTTCTTCAATCAATGCCACGACACTGCTGGAGGCTTCACCCACCACGACTCGAGAGCGATCCGCGTGTTCGCTGGCGCGCTGGGTGAACGACGCGGTTTCGGCGGCGTTCTGCGCCACGCTGTCGGCGGTGGAGCTCATTTCGGTGATGGCGGTAACCGTCTGGTCGGTTTCCGAAGCGTGACGCACCAGGATCTGACTGGTGTGCGCCGAAGTCCGTTGCAGGTTGTCCAGGCTCGACGCCATGGCGCCGGTGGCCTGGGTCACTTCGCCGATCATGTTCTGCAAGTAGATGATGAAGGCATTGACCGAATGGCCGATGGCCCCCAGTTCGTCTTCGGCGCGAATGGTGATGCGCTTGGTCAGGTCGGCGTCGCCGGCCGACAGTGCATCAATGTTGGCCTTGAGAATCTTCATGCGGTTGATCAGTTGGCGAATCGCGTAGATCTGCAGCAGGACCAGCAGGATCACCATTGGAATCTGCAACAGGCTCAAGGTGTTCAGGACATCGTCACGCTGGGCGGTGATCAGTTTGGTCGGCAGGGCAGTGGCGAGGAACCACGGCGTGCCTTCGATCGGGCGCATGAAGAAGGTATTGGCTTCGCCGTTGTTGTCGAATTCGACCCGTTGTGCCTTGTCGCGGTTCTGCAAGCCGGCCTTGACCTGGCTGGCGAACGGCGAGTTGCCGGCCAGCTCACTGATGTTCTTCAGCACGACCGGCCCGCTGATGCGCGAGCTGTTGCTGATGATTTTGCCGTCGGCTTCGACGATCAGCATCTCGGCGCCGAGGTCTTTTTCCTTGCGCGCGATCAAGTCGTTGAAGAAGCCCAGGGTCACGTCGATGGTCGACACGCCGTAGGCCACGCCATTTTTCTGGATGGCCATGGCGCAGTTGGTGCGCGGCTCGGCGCTGGCGTCATCTTTATAGGCCGCGGCCCATGCGCACTGACCGCGAGGGGTGGCCATGCCGCCCTTGTACCAGGTCTGGTCGTAATAGTTGGGTGCGGCGTCGCTGTTCCAGAAGGTGTTCACCGCCAGTTTGCCGGAGCTGTCGCGGTGCCAGAAGGTGCTGAACTTGTTGCGTCCCGCTTCACGCTGGCCGGGCAGTGGCCAGATCCCGCCGCCAAACACTTTCAGCTCGCCGTACTGGTCCACCAGGCCGGGCAGCACCGTATCGATGGCGGCGCTGTCGAGCAGGGGAATGGTCTGGGTGATGCTGCGTTGCTGGGATTGCACCTTGTTCAGTTCGCCCTGGATCTGCTCGGCGACTTCGGCAATGCGATTGAGGGCCACCTGTTCTTCGGTGTGGCGCAGCTTCGGCGCGACCAATTGGCTGATGCCCACGACCGTGAGCACCGAGAGCAGCAGGATGAACAGGACCAGAAACAGCGTGTAGCGAGCCTGAATGGTACGAAATGCGGGCATGGGACCGGTCCTTGTGTTGCGTTTTTATTGTTGGAGTGTCGTGTTTGAAAAGGGGCTATCCAAGGCTTATCGGCCCGCCGGTGGCGAGCTTTAGTACGGACGTGCACGAAATGAGGTAGAGGGACAAACGGTACAGGAGAGGTGAGTGTCGAAACCGGTACAAACGGACAGACCCTGTAAAAAATGACAATCAATGTAGTGGCTATACCATGATCAAAAATTTCATCCAGGCCAATAAAACCGGGCACTTGGTGCTTTGTATCGAAAATGTACGATAATTGTAAAAAGTCGAAATATTAGTAGGTGGACCGTCGTTTCGCGCCGATACTTCCCCGCAATCATCTCGCTTAAACAAGGATTTTTTATGTTCTCGCAAGGACATCCGAAACTCGTCGCGCTGGCAGGAGTACGGTCATGACTATTGGTGTGGTCGGTAGCTGGACTGCCAAATCGGGCCTGCTGGTTCGCCAGGGTTCACCCAATTCCAAGCCGGTGTCCCAGAGTGCCAAGGTGCGGGAAATCCTGACCATGGTCGGCACCAACCCGACGATCCTCGATCGGGCGAAAATGGATGGCTTGCAACTGTTCAAGCAGGTCAAGGGTTTCGATCCGACGAACATCTCGACCAAGCAACTGGGCAACATGAGTACCTTTCTCAAGCAGAACGGCATCATCGGCGATGTGACCGCGCTGACCTTGCTCAACGCGGGTTCCCAGTTCGACAAGTTTGGTATTCCGACTGATCCCGACGCCAAGTTCAACGCGCTGGAATACTTTGCTACGCAACTGGACTCGATCCAGAACAACAACCTCAAGGGCAACAAGTACGCCAACTACCTGGTTCCTGAGTTCAAGAAAGCGATCTACGTGCTGCAGAACCTGAAGACCTACGGCGAAGGTAACGGCACGACCGTCAAGAAGAAGGACAAGTAACCTTCTGCCCCGATCAACCTATCGAGCGGGGCAGAAGTCGATGGCTCAGCGGTCGAGCAGCTTCATGACCTCTTCCGGGTAACGCAGGCCGGCGGTGGCATCGGCCGGGAAGATCGCTTCCAGCGCCTGCAGCTCGCCGGCACTGAGTTTCACGTCGAGCGCCGCGACATTTTCCTCCAGGTATTTACGTTGCTTGGTCCCGGGAATCGGGATCAGGTAATCGCCTTGCGCCAGGACCCAGGCCAACGCCAGTTGCCCGGCGGTCACGCCCTTGTCGGCGGCCAGTGTTTGCACCTGCTGCACCAGCAGCAGGTTTTTCGCGAAATTCTCCCCTTGAAAACGCGGGCTGAAGCGGCGGTAGTCATCCGCGGCGAAGTCGTCCGGGCTTTTCAGTGCGCCGGTCAGAAAGCCGCGACCCAGCGGGCTGTAGGGGACAAACGCGATACCCAGACGCTGGCACGCCGCCAGGCAACCGTTGTCTTCCTGATCGCGGCTCCATAACGAATATTCACTTTGCAACGCGCTGATCGGATGCACCTTGTGCGCCCGTTCCAGCGTGGCCGCCGAGGCTTCACTCAAACCCAGGTAACGCACCTTGCCGGCCTGCACCAGGTCGGCCATGGCGCCGACGGTTTCCTCGATGGCCACTTGCGGGTCGATCCGGTGTTGGTAGTACAAGTCCAGGGTGTCGACGCCCAGGCGCTTGAGCGTGCCATCGATCGACTGGCGGATGTATGCCGGGCGGCCATCGACACCCCGCGCGGTCGGGTTGGCCGGGTCGCGCACGATCCCGAACTTGCTGGCCAGGAACACCTGGTCGCGCTTGCCGGCAATGGCTTTGCCGATCAGCTCTTCATTGGTGTGCGGGCCGTACATGTCCGCGGTGTCGAGCAGGTTGATCCCCAGTTCCAGCGCCCGGTGCAGGGTAGCGGTGGCTTCACGGGTATCGGTGCCGGTGGTGTAGAAATCGGTCATGCCCATGCAGCCCAGACCGATGGCGCTCACGTGTGGTCCGTTCTTGCCCAATTGACGTGTTTGCATCAGATCAGCTCCTTGAAAGGTGAGCCGTCATTGTTCACCTCGACACAAAGCAGATAAACCGGCTAAAACTGCTATCACTATTCGTTATTTCTAAATAATCGGCAGGTACAGCAGAACCATGGACCGTCTCAACGCCATGCGCGTGTTTACCCGGATCGTCGAGTCGGGCGGCTTCGCCAAAGCGGCGGACAGCCTGCAAATGCCCCGGGCCTCGGTGACCATTCTGATCAAGCAATTGGAAGCCCACCTCGGTGTGCAACTGTTGCAGCGCACCACCCGGCACATCAGCCTGACCCTCGACGGCGCGGCGTATTACCCGCGTTGCGTGCGCCTGCTGGCGGATCTTGAGGAAACCGAAGCGGTGTTTTCCGCGGCCCGGCACAACCCCAAGGGCTTGTTGAGGGTGGACATGCCGGCGGGGATCGGGCGGCTGATCGTGATTCCGGCATTGCCACAGTTCACTGCCAGGTACCCGCAGATCGAACTGGAAATCAGCTTGAATGACCGCACGGTGGACCTGATTCGCGAAGGCGTGGATTGCGTGCTGAGGGGCGGCTCACCGCTGGATGAGTCACTGGTGGCGCGGCCGCTGGTCATGCTCGATCAGGTCACCTGTGCCAGCCCCGATTACTTGCAGCGTCATGGCGTGCCCCGGAGCCCGTCGGATCTGCAGGGTCATCAGATGGTGGAGTATTTCTCCGCCACTACCGGTGCGCGCTTCGGCCTGGAGTTTGTGGTCGAGGGGCAGGTGCAGCAGGTCAATCTGCCCAGGCAGGTGTCGGTCAACAGCGCCGATGGGTACATGGCGTCGTGTGAGGCCGGGTACGGGTTGGTCCAGGCCCCGTACTACCACGTTGCACGGCAATTGGACGAGGGGCGCCTGTGCGAGGTGCTCAGGGACGCGCCGCCACCGGGCATGCCGCTGACGGCGCTGTACCCGCCACACCGCCAGTTATCCCGGCGGGTGCGGGTGTTTGTCGACTGGCTGGTTGAGCTCTGCGCGCAACCGGGCCAGCATTTTTACCGAAGCGTCTCAGGCCGCTGAACGGGTGGCTTCGGCGCGTGTGGCGAGTTGCAGATTGTGATGCAGCTGTTGCATATGCGGGCAGAGCAGGTCCAGGTGGCGCACCCGGGCGCCGCGATGAAACAGGGCGAACCATCGGCCTTGATCAGGTGCGGGGATCAGCCCGCAGAAGACGAAACCTTTACTGTTCAATCGCTCACTGTCCTCGGCAAAGTTCGCTGACAGGGCCAGCCTGGCCGACATCAGCCAGCTCCCCGGCAATTGAGCCAACTGATCGAGCAGGCGTTTGCCCAGGCACTCGATGACGACATCCACGCGTTGGTGATGCTGTTTCATTTGCAGGGGCCGCGACGGGGAGTCCGGCACGCGCGGGTCGATACCGAACACCGAGCCCAGATGCTGCACGAACGCCCGGCAGCTGTCCGGCCAGGCAATATCGGGTAGCGGGCATGCACGCTCGGCGAGCGGATGAACACCGACGACAATGGTTTCCGGCAATGCCTCGGCGAAAGGCGAGGGCACGTAGTCCGGGAGCAAGCCGGTGCTATGGAACCCCAGTGTGTGCGCCATGCGCTGGGTGTAAGGGTGGTGGGTGACTTGTTTGATCAGGACACACCGGCCGGTGACCGCAGCGCATTGTTCCAGCAACTCACGGCCCAGACGGGTCGCGATGCTCTGTCCGCGCGTCGCCGGGTGCACGACGCTGAGGGCCAGTTCGGGGTTGTCGGTCGGGTGTTTGTCCCGGCATAACGCGGCATGACCGAGGACCTGCGAGCCCTCCACCGCGAGCATCGATTGCCAGCGACCCTCGTTGTTGTGCTGGGTGATCAACTTCGGCAGATACACATCCGGCTGCACGTAGTGATCGCCGTACACCTGTCGAAAAAGTCCGCTGACCGCCGTGGCATCGGAGGGCCTGAAGGGGCGGAAAATCAACTGACTCATGGCCCCGCCTCCGGTACAGGCGTGTACACCCGCAAGTCGAGGACTCGCAGTTGTTTGCCCGAGCGCGGGTGCAGCGCGAGATCGGTAATGGCACAGGGACTGACCTGGAAATCCAGCAGACCATCCTGGTCCAGGAGGTCGATGGCGGGGTAGTGGGCGATGAGTGCCTGGCGCAACGCCAGACTCTGCGCTTCGATGTTCCGGGCGCCGTCTTCGGGCACCCAATGCACACTCAACAGGTCTTTGTATTCGACCTGTTCAATACGCAATTGCCACTGATCGCTGTGGGTCATGCGCTGGATGATGTCGTGTATTTCGTCGGTCAACAGCGACATTACCCCCACGCGTACACGCTGACTGTGAACGCTGCGGCCCCTGAGGGCGAATTTGCGCCTCGGCGTTTCAGCAGGCTCAAGCCAGCAGGCGCGATCGCCCACCGGGTAGCGCAACAGCGGCATCAACCGACGATTCAGGTTGGTCACCACCAACAGGCCCACGCGGTTGCACTCGTCAATGATTTCGCCGCTGAGTTCGTCGATGATCTCCAGCACCGTGTGATGGTCGAACACCCGATGTTCGCCCAGTGCACAGTCACGGTCGCAGCTCCCGATCAAGCCGGCGTCGACACTGGCGTAACCGATGGAGGCGACGCGGGCATTGGGGAAGACCTTGGCGAAGATCGCCAGTTGCCCGGCAAATACGCTTTCCCCACCGTAGAGCAGGGTGGCGACACCGTCCAGCACGCGACCTTGTTCTGTCAGGTACGCCGCATACTTGAGCAACTGGGCCGGTACGCCCGACAGGACATTGATCCTGTGGTCGCTGATCGCCGCTGTCAGCCCCTGGAAATCGACGTGGCCGGTAAACGGGAATTCACTGATTGCAACCCGGACATGGGCCAGTGAATCGTGGATAAACAGGAAACTGGCGCACAGGTCCCCGGCAAAAAACAGATTGGCAACCCGGTCGCCATTGTTCAGTTGAGACGACAGGTTTTCACCGAAAGCGGTGACCAGCGTTTGCCATTCATCGTGAGTGTAAACCGCCAGCTTGCCCACGCTGGTGGTGCCCCCGGTTTTAAACAACAGCCCATCTTCGACAGTCGCTGTCAGGACCGGCCATTGTTTTAAATCATGGCTGCCGGCCCAATAGTCACTTGCGTCGATGACGGGAATATCGTTTAACGTGAATCCCTGCGGGGGTAAATATTTAAGATGGTGGTTATAGAAGCGTGAATGTTCGCGTATGTATTGCACCAATTGTTCAAGCGTAAAAAGTTCTTTCATTGGAATTCCATTCCCGGTATCAGGCGTCTGGTTAAATAATTAACTGCCGATAAAATTTATTGTTGTTTGCGCCGATCGATCACTAACGGCGTCTTGCCGCTGTGGCTGTTGCGTTCAAACTGGGTGGCTGCGCACGTATCAACTTCCAGTATCAACAAAGCGCCCGTTACTGCTGTATTCAGCGGGGGATCGGACAACAGTTGGTCGTGAACCTGTTGCACGTCGCCATCGGCACGGACCCTCAGGCGTTCGACTCCGTCAGGCCCATGGTCGAGCACTAGCTGAATAGGCACACCTGCACAGCGCACCAGGTGTGAAGGCGAAATGAATTCGGTGCCGATCCGCAGCCATTGCCCATGTCGCTCCAGCAACTCGAACCGTGGCGAACTTAGCCCGCAGGGGCAATCCCCGGGAACCCAGCGCCCGGTGTCACCCACTTCGTAGCGCCGCACGGTCTGCGTGTCGCGGGCCCGTGAAGTGAACAGCAGGCGTCCGACTTGACTGTCGCGAACAGGCACATCCTGTTCCAGCTCAACGATTTCCAGATGCTGGGTATCGCACATCAAGTGAAAGATGCCATCGCTGGTCGCCGTGCAGGCATGGCCCATGGGGCCGGCGTCGACGGAGCCGTAAATTGCCGAGCGAATCGTCGACACCCCGCAGCTTTCCATCAACTGGCGGCTGGCCAGTCCGGGATGCTCGCCACCGAGGAACACTTTGCGGATCCCTGCGTACGCCCGCAGGGTCGCCTGTTCATTGAGGAACAGCCGGTGCAGGGTGCTTGGCATGCCGATCAATACACTGACTTTGTGCTGCACGATCAGCCGGGCGATTTCGCTGAAGTCATCGTCATGGGGCGCGCCCATGGGGAAATGGGCGGCGTCCATGAGGTGCAGAATCCAGGAAAAACTGGAAAAACCGCCGTACAGGCCGCCGCCGTAGAACAGGTTCATGACCCGGTCCTGTGCCGGATCAAGTCCGGCAGCGAACAGGCCGTCAGCCGCTGCACGCATTTGCCGTTGAAAGTCGCGATAGCTGAAACCGGCCAGCGCCGGCGTACCGCTGCTGCCGCCGGAGCGAAAGTACAGTTGCGCCGTCCGGGCGATGGGCTGGGTCTGGAAGGCGTGTTTGTCCATGATCGCAAAGCCCGTCGTGTCCAGGACGGGTGGCAGTGCGTCGAGGCTGGCATGAGTGTTCAGCACATCCGCGGGCAGGCTTACCGAGAGGCGGCGACTCAAGCGAGTCAGCGCGTACACGCCATCATGGGGCTCACCGGCGTAGCCTTCGTGGATCGACTTGGCTGGCGCAATGCGGGTGACGCCAGCATTAACCAGCGTTCGCACCAGCGCCGCCGTTTGTGCCGGAGGGCAAATCAATGCGCAGCTTTGCAGCACAGTGCGCCAAGGCAGCAGCGTTTCGGCAATCAGCGGCTGTGGCACCGGTTTGAGCACCAGGGTGCGAAACAGCGGGGAGGGGGCGAGGGTTCGATGATGTTCCCAGATGACTCGCCATCGCGCTTCGCTCCAGACCCCACCGGTTTGCCCGGCAAAATTCTGCTCCAGCCGCGCCATCGCACAGCGGGTGGTGATTTCCGCGGCCTCTTGATCGGTTGGAACCAGCGCCGGCCAGTGCGCACCGCGACGTTTGAACGCCTCGGCCAGGCGCGATCCGATGTCGTGCAGAACGACCGGGTCGTCACTGTCCACCAGCACCCATTGCGGGCTGGAACAGGCTTGTTGATCGAGGCGACAGACTTCGTCCACCAGGGCATCCAGTGCGTCCGGCTGCGCCGCTTCGGGCGAAAGATAAGCGAAACTGATGCGGTGCCCCCAGTCGATCCAGCGACAGCCGATGGGCACTTGCTGACGAATCGCCCTGAGCGCAGTTTCGCCACCCCACGCCGCCACGGCATCGGCGCGGGTGCAGAGGCGCGCAATGTCCGCGGTCGCCACCGGCAGCACCGCGATAAAGTCGGCCAGCCGGCCACTGTTGTCGCACCGGCCGAGGGCGCCCAGCAGGCGGGCCGTCAGCCCCTGATCGCTGGAACTGGGACGCAGCCAGTTGATGTTCCCGGCCAGCAGACTTTCCAGTACCGCACAAAACGCCAGCATCGGCGCATTGGCCGGTGTGATGTGCACCACCAGCCCCAGCGGGTGCCAGCTTTCGAAGCGTGGTTGCCGGTAGTCGTTGCGTCGCAGGGAGCGCGGTTGTACGCCCAGTTCGCGCTCAAGCTTGCTGTTCAAATGCTCGGGCTGGCAGAAGTCGATCAGTGCCAGGCGTTGATCGTCCTCCAGGCCGACGTCCAGTTCGCCAGCCTGTAATTGCCGGGCAAAGCGCGCGGCCGAAGCCACGACGATGTCGCTGTCGACAGGCGCCATCAGTAATCGTGGCAAGGCCTGGTGCAGACGGTCCAGGGCGGTATCGAGGGCAAGGTCGGCGTGCAGGTGGCCATTGATCAAAAACATATCAAGCCCTCCCCAGCAGTTCGGCCGCGGCCATGGCGCAGCTGCGGCCGGGACTGGTGCCGGCGCGTCCATGCAGCTGGAACCAGTCGGTGGCCAGGCCGCAACCGCAGGTCGCGCCGGGATACAGGGTGGCCAGGTCACTCATCACCACGGCATGGGCCGGGCTCGACGAAATATAGGGCGATACGAAATTCAAAAGGCCGCTTTGGCCATAAGGCTGGACACTGAAGTCGGATGGATTGCGCACGAACACCTTCGAGTAAACCGGTACATGGAAATGGTGATGGGCGCATTCGATATAGGGCACGGCGTGCTCGACCGCGCCATAGCCGTCGCGGCAGCGCGCCGGGTCGATGCCCAGTTGCCGCGCGATCCGTTCATAAAGCCGGGTCCGGGGGATCTCCTGCGCGGCGTGGTTTTTCCAGCCGCCGCCGAGAAATACCAATGATTCTGCCGGCAATTCAAGTGGCGCGATGTCGGTCGCTTCCATCCGTTGCAGCGCCTGCCAGAGGAACGCCGGAAAGCCGAAAATGCGCACCGGCAGTTGTTCTTCGGCGAAGGCCTGCAACGCGCGAATCACACCAAAAAGGTCGAATTCGTGGCCATTGCCGGTGCGCCGCAAGCCGTAGACGACTCGATTGGCAGGCGCATAACGGCACAGGAACTGATCGGTGTAGGCGGTGCCGAGGCGGTTGTCAGGCTCGGGTTCGTAGCTCAGCAGCAGGTAATTGCAGGGGGTGTCCGGGGTGTCCCAGCCGTACTGCTGGAAAATCCGTGTGACCATGCCCTGGGCCGCGGCCATGCTGCGATCGTCATAGCGCATGCGGCTTTTCTGCCCGCTGGTACCGGAAGAGGTCAGTTCCAGCGCGCCTTCGCCGGTGGGGCTCAACAGTAGATGCTGCTTGAAAAAGTTGGCGAAGATCGGCGGCAGTCGCGACCAGTCTTCCAGCGTGTCCAGGGCCTGGGCATCCAGGCCGTGGGCGTGCAGCCAACGTTCGTAGCCGGGGGTATGGTGGCAATGAAACAGGCTGATTTCAGCCATGGCGCGATCGAACAACCCCGGCGGCAGGCCATCCAGGTTGTAAGGCTGCGCCAGCGCACAGAGTGCGTCGGTGTAGGGCAGGTTAATCATCAAAACTCCTTTTTGATTGTTTAATTCAGACGGCGACCGAGTGGCGGCACCGTCGCAGGAAAGCGTGCAGCGGCACGAGGCATACAAGCCCCGCAATTGCGGCGATCAAGGCAAACGACTCCAGGCTGTCACCGGCACCGAGCGCCGCAATCAGTGACCCGGCCCCGCCCATGATCGAGATCGAGATCATGCCGATCATGGCCGACACCAGCCCTTTGCTGTCCTCGCTGGAAAACAGCGCCAACCGGTACAACGCGGCATTGCTCATGCCCAGGCCGACGGCGTAGATCGCCAGGCACCCGACCAGTAACCCGATCGAAGCACCCTGGAAACCAACGATCAACAGCGCGACGAGCCCGGCGCAAAACGGCCAGAGTGCATAGCGAATCAGCTGTGGCAGGGCTGATCGGGCGATCAGGCGGTCGAGCAGCAGATTGCCGAGAATGACCGCGCCGAACACCGGGATCTGCCAGAGCCCGTAATGCAGAGGCGATAAACCCTGGCCCTGGATCAACAACAGTGGCGACAGGCCGATCCAGGCAATCAGCGGCAGGCTCATCAGCCCCAGGGCGACGGACGACAGCACAAACGCCCGGTTGCGCAACAACCTGCCGTAGCGGCGTACGGTTGCGCGCACGTCAAAGGGTTTGCCAGGGGCGACGGTGCCCGAGGTTCGCGGCATGAAGACATACAAGCCAATCCACACCGCCAGGGCGGCGATACCGAGCACCAGAAACAGCTCCCGCCACGACAGCCATTGCAGTAGCACACTGCCGAGCAACGGACCCAACAGCGGCGAAAGCAGGGCAATGTTCCCCAGCCACGCCATAATCCGCACCGCGTCGGCCTCGCAGAACACCTCTTGCAAGGCGGGATAACTGACGGCGATGACAAAGCCCAGACCCATGCCCTGGATCAGCCGCAAGCCGTTGAATGCCTCGATGCCTTGCACCCAGTACGCCGCGGCGCAAGCCAGGGCAAACAGCGCACTGCCGAGGAGCAGTAACGGACGACGGCCGTATTGATCCGACAGCGGGCCGATCAGCCATTGCAGCAGCACACCGCCGGTCAAATACAGGGTGAATGCATACGGAACATGCTCGGGGCTGGCCTCCAGTTGTTCGGTCACGGTCAACATGGCGGGCATGATCAAATCGCTGGCCATATAGGTCAGTAGTTCAAACACGGCGATAGCCAGGCAAAAACCGGTCAGTTGAAAGGGGCGGGTATTAATCAGTGATGAGTGCATGGCGTCCTTATCGATACTTGAAGTTCAAGCAGCCACTTCTGTCGCTGCGTATCGAGAGTAAACAGGGATGCATACGCGCTCTAGCGAGCGATTGAGACTTGGGGTTTCAATGGATTGCCATGTATTGCAAGTTGTCGGGACACGTCACGGCAGAGGAAAGTTTGGATCCAAACTTACATGGATGCGATCAATACGCTGTAAGAAAAATGCCCGCAACAGGGCGGGCATTTGTTCAGGATTGATTTAAAAAGCTTGTCTGTCTTACGTGGCCTTCAGGGATGTGGACTACCGGTGCTGGTAATAACCCGGTCCGCCCCGATCGTAATGGTGGTCGCCGTGCCAGCCTCCGTGGGGAAAAATGATACAGCCGCTCAGGGACAGGAGCGCGATCAGGGGAATCAGCAGTGTGATTCGACGAAGCATTTCAGAATCCTCATGGTTAGCGCCGCAATGAAGCCAAAACTCTTCATCGGCTGTAACATGAGACTCCGTTCAAGCCTGTTCATCCCCGCCCGAAGGTAGGGGCTTGGCATGAAAGCGGATACAAACCGGATACATTTCAAGCTTCAGGAACCCGCAATGACCCAGTCGCAACGTTTGAAATACTCGATTCTGATCTCCCTGGTGGTCCTGGGGATCATGTTCGGCCTTTCCTATCTGCAAAACGCAGGGATCATCAGCGAGAAGCTGTTTCAGTACATCGCCATCGGCGTGGCCGTGATCGTGGTCGTCGTCAATGGCGTGATGCGCCGCAAGGTCAAGCCTTGAGCGACGCGCCTGCAGCGGATTCGCTATAGAGAATGGCAATGGCCTGCGGATGCAGGCTATAGCTCTTGTCCGGATTGAGCGTGATCACGCCCTCGCTGCATAACCGCTTCAAGACCTCCCGCACACTCAGGAAGGACAGGGGAATATCCAGGTCCAGCAAATGCGTGTGCACGCCGCGCACGCCCAGGTTGCGCTCGCTTTCGGCGGCGCTGAGCAGGGCGTCGATGACTTTCAGGCGAATGAGGCTGGTTCTCAGGCCAAAGCTCTTGAGCAGCACTCTGATTCGTTCGTTTCCGTGGCGCTCGGCCCGTTCAAAGATCCCGGAGCCGTGGCTCATGGAAACGCTCTTTGGCGCATGGCTACCGTCCGTTGGCAGTTGCGAGTTGTACATGCAAAAACTCCTTTTCAGAGCCTGATCAGGAAAAAAGTGATGGTGCTCTCAATCATTAAGACGAACGAGCTCGGCAAATCATGAAGGCTTTGATGTAGAAAATTTGTCGAGGCCATGTGAGCGCTATGTGATGGGGCCGCCGCTGATCGTTGCGCCGCCTAAATTTCCTGATGATTTTTTCGTTCCTAAGGCCAGGCACATTCCGTGTTGTCCACAGGATGTGATTTTCCAAGCCTATGTCCAGCAGGAGCGAGCGTGATTATTAGCAGGCAGTTAACCCGGTTAAGTCTGGCAGGTGTGTTACTGGGGTTGAGTCTGGCGGCAAGCGCGCGCAGTGCGCCGGAACCGTCGTCCGTCGATATTCGCCGCACCAGCTTCGGCGTGCCGCACATTCGTGCTGAGAACGAGCGCGGGCTCGGTTACGGTATCGGCTACGCCTATGCCCAGGACAACCTGTGCCTGATGGCCAACGAGATCGTCACCGTCAACGGCGAACGCTCGAAGTATTTCGGCCCGGACCAGTTCACCCTCGAAGAACGCGCCAACCTGGCCAGCGACCTGTTTTTCAACTGGCTCAACACGCCGCAAGCGGTCGCGGGTTTCTGGCAGGCGCAAACCCCGGAAGTAAAGGATCTGATCGACGGTTACGTGGCGGGCTACAACCGCTCGCTGGCCGAGCGCCAGGCCCAGGGTTTGCCGGCGCAATGCCAGGGTGACTGGGTCCGGCCGATTGCCGCCCAGGACCTGGTGAAGCTGACGCGGCGCCTGCTGGTCGAAGGCGGGGTCGGGCAGTTTGCCGAAGCGCTGGCCGGGGCCATGCCGCCAGCGGCCGTCGCCCAAGGGGCGGGTGGCGCGCCGTCGTTCCTGGCGGCCGCCGAGCGTCAGCAACGCTTTGCCCTCGACCGTGGCAGCAACGCAGTGGCGATTGGCAGCGAACGCTCGTTCAACGGTCGCGGCATGCTGCTGGCCAACCCGCACTTTCCCTGGGTGGGCGGGATGCGCTTCTACCAGATGCACCTGACCATTCCCGGCAAACTGGATGTAATGGGCGCGGCCTTGCCCGGTCTGCCGATGATCAACATCGGTTTCAACCAACACCTGGCCTGGACCCACACCGTCGATTCGTCCAAGCATTTCACTTTGTATCGCTTGGAACTGGACCCCAAGGATTCGACCCGGTACCTGCTCGATGGCAAGTCCCTGCCGCTGGACAAGCAGACCTTGACGGTCAACGTCAAACAGCCCGATGGCCAACTCAAGCCGGTTTCCCATGTGGTCTACAGCTCCAAATTCGGCCCTGTGGTGCAGTGGCCGGGCAAGCTCGATTGGGACAATCAGTACGCCTACAGCCTGCGCGATGCCAACCTGGAAAATGACCGCGTCTTGCAGCAGTGGTACGCGATGAACCGCGCCACCAGCCTCAAGGATTTGCAAGCCTCGGTGCACAAGATCCAGGGTATCCCGTGGGTCAACACCCTGGCCGCGGATGATCAGGGGCAGACGCTCTACATGAATCTGTCGGTGGTGCCGAACGTCAACGCCGACAAACTGGCCAAGTGCAGCGATCCGCGCGCCGGGTTGCAGATGATCGTGCTCGACGGCTCCAACAGTGCCTGTGGCTGGGACATCGACCCGAATGCCGCGCAAAAGGGCATTTACGCGGCGGACCAGTTGCCGCAGCTGCTGCGCAAAGACTTTGTGCAGCATTCCAACGATTCCGCGTGGCTGGCCAACCCGGCGCAACCGCTGACCGGTTTCTCGCCACTGATCAGTCAGGACAGCCAGCCGTTGGGGCTGCGCTCGCGTTTTGCCCTGGATCGCCTGGGCTCGCTGGCCAAGGCAGGGCCGGTGGCGGCGGCGGATCTGCAACGGATGGTGATGGATGATCAGGTGTATCTGGTGGCACAAGTCATGCCAGACCTACTGAAGTTCTGTGGCACGGATCTGGGTGCGGATGCCGCGACACTTACACCAGTGTGCGCCAGCCTGAAGGCGTGGGATGGCCGGGCGAATCTGGACAGCGGTCTGGGGCTGGTGCATTTCAATATCGTCATGGAGTCGTTGCAGCCATTACCCGGCGTCTGGCGTGTGGCCTTCGACCCGAAAGACGCGCAACACACCCCGCGCGGACTGGCGTTCGAACGACCAGAAGTGGCCAAAGCCATCCGCGAGGCGATACTCGCGTCCGTGGAACTGACCACCCATATGGGAATCAAGCCGGACAGCCGCTGGGGCGACATTCAGGTGGTCAGCAGCGGCGGACAGCAAACCGCGATCCACGGTGGGCCGGGCACATTGGGCATCTACAACGCCATCCAGAGCGTCCCGAGAACCGACGGCAAACTGGAAGTGGTCAGCGGCACCAGTTACCTGCAAATCGTGACCTTTGATGACAAAGGTCCGCACGCCCAGGGATTGCTGGCGTTCTCGTTGTCCAGTGACCCGGCGTCGAAATATGCCCGGGACCAGACGCAGGCGTTCTCGAAAAAGCAGTTGAGTGTGTTGCCGTTCACAGAGCAGCAGATCAAGGCGGATCCGCAATATCAAGTGCAGACGCTTCGCGAGTCGGATGAAAAAGCCGGGAAGGTGGCCGCTCAGTAAACACCGCACGACCGGTTGCAGCAAACACGAAGGCCGCACCCCTCAGGGGCGCGGCCTTCAGCTTTTTGGCGCTTGTTGCGGAATCGAATTGAGCACCGGATTGCCGTTCTCGTTGCGAGTCAGGTAGACCGGCAACACCCGGGGCAGGGACGCCACCAGGCTGTTGAGTTCCTTGACGTTGTAGATGCCGCCGATGCGGATCGCCGCCGTGCTGCTATCGGCCACCATCAACGGTTTGCTCAGGTAACGATTGATCAGCGGCAACGCCTCGCTCAGCGGCAGGTCATCGAGCACCAGTTTGCCGCTGCGCCAGGCCAGTGAATTGTCGTTGGCGTAGGTCTGGCTGATCTGCGGCATGTAGTCGCCGTGACGAAAACGCGCCTGCATCGCCGGCCCCAGGCGCAACCCGTCGCCGTTCTGGTGGTCATTGCTGGTCACCAATACCGAGCCTTCAATCAGGTTGACCCGCACCTGGTCTTCATACAGCCAGACGTTGAATTGGGTCCCGGTCACCCGGATCCTGCCTTCGGCTGCCTTGACGATGAAGGGATGGGTCATGTCGTGGCTGACGCTGAAAAACGCTTCACCTTTTTTCAGCGTGACCCGACGTTCATCCTTGTAATTGCTGAAGGTCAGTTCACTGCCCAGGTTCAGCTCCACCTGGCTGCCGTCGCTCAGGGTGACGTGACGCACCGTGTCACTGGCTTCGAAATGCTGATAGGCATTGGGCACCCACCCGAGGTTCCAGCCGGTGTACGCCGCCAGCGGCAATGCCAGGGCGCAGACGGCCGCGGTGATGCCGAAGGTGCGCCAGCGCGTCGAAGGGCGGGCGGGCGGTACCGGCCGGGCGGATTCCGGGTGCGGCAGATCGCCCGCGACTTCCCAGATTTCCAGCATGGCTTCGAACTCGAACGCATGCAGCGGATGAGCTTCGCGCCATTGTTCGAACGCCTGGCGCTCCTCGGCCGTGCAGTCGATGGCGTGCAGACGCATGCACCAGTGCGCAGCGGCATCGGTGATGGCGTCGTATTCGGCTTCCGAGAGGGTGTGTTCGGTCATTGACTCATCCTGATTTGCTGCATTCTAACCTTTGGGGCAACGTCGCGAGAACATCCGTCATGGCAATTACCCATCAAAGTGGAACTTATTTTTTTCCGTGAGGCCCTAAAAACAGGACATCACCACGCAGTATCCACAAATGGAGTGAAAAAATGATCAAGAAAACCTTAGCTGCCGTCATTGCCGCTGCGACATTGCTCAGCGCCGGTGCCGCCATGGCGGATCGGCCCGGCGCAGGCTGGGTCACGATCGAGAAGGCCATCGAAACGGCGAAGACCAAAGCCGGTTACGTCGAGGTCTATGAGATCGAAGCCGATAACAACGGTTACTGGAAGGGCGAGGGACGCAAGGCGGACGGCGTGGTCTACGAATTCCGTATCGACGGCGCCTCGGGCAACATACTGCGCGATCAGAAAGACTGATAAAACGAGGGCATTGACCTAACGTCAATGCCCTTTTTTTGCGCTTTTTCTGCTTCAAGGGGTGCTGGTGTGCAACTGGCGCCCCAAGTGTGTGATTAACCAGGACACCGAGTCCGCGTTGGCCAATTGCACGGCGAGCCGGACCTCGGCATTACGTTTGAACGTCTCGCGGGCATCGGCGATGGTCAGCTGCCCGGTCAATGCCACGACCCGATTCATCGCTCTGCTGGTGTCTTCGTACAGGGTGTCGCCCAGGTCCTCCCATTCCTGGGTGTCAGAGTTGAAAACCGAAAACAACTGCGGCATCGGCGACTGGCTCGACAACGCCTGGTTTTGCAGTGCCGTGAGTTCAGCGCGCAGCAATGTGGCCCGGGGTGTCGTGGTCTCGATCAGATCGACAAAGGGCCGTGTGACGTCCAGATAGGAAATGTCCTCGGTCTTGCAGACGATATGCGACAGCTCATGGATCAACGTCGCGGCACGGGCATGGGCACGGATCGGAAATGCAGCGTCGGTCAGGTAATTGCGGTAGTGGTCGAAATTGGGCAGGAAAAACTTCTCTGCCAGATAAATCCGGTGTTCCGGATCCGAGGGCACGGTAAAGCCAAACGTACCCTCGCGATCGTGTGTGACACGGCCCACGGCCAGACGCTTGGACTTGGCGTCTCTAAGGGAAGGATGAAGCAGGGCGGCGAAGATCTCCTCGACGACTTTTTCAATCTGGGTGACATGCTCGGGCAAGATCTTCGGTACATCGATGAAGTCCATGATCAGCCGATGCACCGCCGTCACCTGATCACCCTCGGCGTTCAACAGCCGCAGGTTTTGCAGACTGTTCCAGGCGTAGGTGGTGGCCAGGTCCAGGCTTTCATCGATCAGCCGGGCGCGGACCGGGAACAGCTGACGAATCTGCTCCATGCCTTCAGCCTCGACATTCATTCCGTCCTGGACGGTCATCCACGTACGCAAGCGCCTGAGCATGCCGAAGCGCGGTGCCTGGCCTTGCGCCTGAATCTCCAAACCCCACTGTTTGGTCGACCCCAGTTGACGCAGATACGGCCCATAGCCGTTGTCACTGTGAATGCGCCAACGCTTGCCGCACTTTTTCAGCGGATAGACTTTGCCGTCCACGGCCCCGAACGTTTTGTCAGTGGCCGCTTCGGTGTAAAGCCCGAGGGCGGTGTCGTGGAGCAGCGTGCTCAGGTCGGTGTCGGTACTTTCGTGGCGCTGCAAGCGGGTGCGCTCCACGGCGGTGATGTCGATGTCGTGCCAGGGTGTCGCAGCGGTCGGCACCGGCGGTTCAGTGGCGCTCGACGGTACGGTGTCGTGCACTTCCATCGACTGGCGCAACATCGCCAGTTGCGCGATGCCGCTGATAAACGCCTTCAGCGCGAGGCCCCATCGGTGCTGCTGGAGCGCCTCGGCGGAGACCTTGATCTCGCGATAACTGCGCCAGACCGTGAGCGGATAGGCCAGTTTGCCGGTCAGGAAGGTAAACGCCTGGTCCAGATCCTCGCCCAGGACCCGCTTGATGGTGGCCCAGTCACCCTGATGGTCGTTGTCGGACTGACTGCCCAACAGTTTCTCCAGCAGATGCGCGTTGTCGTTGAACAGGTGCTTGAACAGGGCGCCCTTGATCGGGCTGGACGCTAGGCTCACGGTGTCGCTCAGCAGGCTTTTACCGCGAGCCCGGTCCGCCACGGGCAACGTCTTGAGCACCCAGTCTTGCAACGCGCCCGCCGATTTCAGTTCCTCCAGTAAAGCGTCTTCACTGGCATATTCCTTGAGTCCATGCCGCGGACTGTAAGGCGCGAGGAGGACCACCGGGCCCGCTGTGTTTTTCCCGGGGCCGATCAAATACACGCCCGTCGTCTTGATTGCCGCGGTACCGGCCGCCCCCAGCAACGCCAGGGGGCGGATGATCGCATTGGCGCCTTTGACGGCCTCACGGGCCAGAGCGTCGGGCATGTCCATGATCTGCCGCACGAAGTCGTAACCGGTCTGGCTCAGGCGCTCCTGGAGTTTTTCCCCATGGGCGTAGTGCATCAACTGCCAGGGCACTTGCGCGGCGAAACGTTGCCGACGCAGCTTCGCATCGGCGTGGGTTTCGGCCAGTTCGGCACTCAGCAGGGCCTGTTGCAACTGGCCTGGATTGAGGTTGCGCACCAAGTCTTTGACGTACGTTTCGTCCAGCCCTGTGGACAACGCTGTGGTGCCCAGCGCGCTGAGGCTCAAGCTCAGGCGGTCGAGGTCGTGCAGGTGCGTCAGGGCAAAGGCCGACAGGGTCTGGGTTTCAGCGACCGCCGTAAGGCGCGATTTGACCTGCACCCCGACGGTGTCCGGGTCGATGTCGAACGTGTCGGCCTTGAGCTGGGCGTGCAAGGCTTTGTGGGCGGTGCGCGGCAGGGTCGGGATGTCGCTGAGGTAGTCTTTGTCCTGTGCGGCGTTATTCAGGTATTGCTGAAGCAGTTCGGCGTGTTCGATCTGATCTTCGATGGACGCCCTGGCCAGCCAGGCCGGGAGTTTTTGCTGGGTGAGCAGCGACTGGACAATGTCGGTCGGCCGTTGCAGCCCGGTCTGCGGCGTTCGCAGCGCCACCCGTTTCAGTAAATGGCCCTGGGGCGTGGCGGGCAGGGGCGTGGCCAGTGCGCGCTTGAACCCTGCCTGGTCGAGGTCCACATAAGCGTTTTGTACATGCTCGAGAAAGTGCCCATGCACCAGTTGCAACGGGGCCAGGGTGTAGGTGTGGCCGGGTTGTCGTTGACTGGGGGGCAGATTTTCCAGCAGCTCGGGACGCCGGTCGTCATTGCGCAGCCTGCGCTGCAGTTCGGCCAACAGCGGTGGCAAGGCGCTGAAGGCTTCGAAGCCCCGGGCCGGCGTCCACAGCAAGGCTTTGCCCGAATGCACCGGGTCCAGTCCGCCGCGTTCGGTGAGCACGAAGCAACTGGCCAACGGCAGCAACCCCGGATCGTTGGCGGTCTTGAGCGCCAGGGAAAACACATCGGGCAGGAAGCCGTTCAAGGCGCCGCGCTGCTGGCGAACCGGTGTGTCGAGCACTGTTTCCAGGATGGCCTGGTCCGTGGCATCCAGCGTCCGCGTGACGCCGCGCAGCTGCAGTTCGCTGCGCAGCGCCGTCGCCAGGGCCTGCGTGAACGTCGGCCGGAGTTGCTCCAGCGAAGTGGCCACGTGAGCTTGTGCCTGGCTGAGCGTCCGAACGGTGGAAGGCAAGGGCGGATGGGTCTGTCGCAGTCGATCAAGCGCCTGCTCGGCCTGGGTCAACAGCGTCAATTGCTGCTTTGCCGATTCGGCGCGCACAGTGGCCGGTCGAGCACTCCAGCGCTGGTCGGCGCGGGTGCTCCAGCGTCCGTTTACATTCCCGGCCAACAGTCGCTTATCGAGCAGGGCGCGTACATCCAGAGCGTTGTCGATCAGGGCGTGGGGGGCGAGCCGGCCTTCGTTTTCGCGGTAGCGGCTCAAGGCGAAGGACAGGTTGTGCATCTGCTTGCCCAGAATATCCGCCATCAAGCCCGGGAACACCGGACCGCTGAGCGGTTCTGCGAGCACCTGGCGTTGCGTGGCCTCCAGGGACAGCAAGACGCCGCGCTCTTCTGCGTGCAAAAACTGCAGCAGGTGATCTTCATGACCGGCGCTGTCGAGCATCGCCAGCACCGTGCTTTTGAGAATGTCCACCGTGGACGTTGCCTCTATTCCGCGCTGGGAATACAGGAAGGCGCCAGTCTTGGTGGTGTCGCTGATCATCACGGTATGGGCCAGTTCGACATAATGTTTGAACGGTGCCGTGATGCGCGGCTTGTCGATGCGCAGTTTCGCCGCCTGCGGTTCATCGGTACCCGCCAGCAGCACATTCATCAGAAGCTGATATTCCTCGGCACTCAACAGCCCTTGCTGGCGCTTGAGCAAGGCATCGACGCAATAAGTGTTTTGCAGGCTCTCGGCGAAAAACGCCGAGCGCGCCAGGCCGTTGGCCATGGGGCTGTTCCAGAAGGTCTCGAGCTGACTGCGCAAATACGGGGTCAGACTCTGCGCGATTTCCTTGATCGCGCTTTCCCAGGCCTGATGGTCGGCATCGCTGTTCAAATGATGGCCGGGGCGGGTAAACCGTCGGTAATCGCCGTCCGGCCACTGGTTGGTCAGGTAGTAATGCAGCACCGCATCGGTCAATGCCAGCGATGACACCCGCCGCTGGTATTCAGTGTCGTCAGGGCCGTCGGACGGCGAGCCGCTGAAACTGTCGAGCCGCGTCAGGCGTGGGTCCAGGGTCGGGAACGGTTTGCGCAGCGTCATCGTCAGTGCCTGATCAAGCATCGCGCGCAGTGTCGGCATCAGCACCAGTTCGCCGAGCATGGCCGTGACGTTGGCTTGCTGATTGGCCTCGATCAGGAGTTGCTGGTCCTGAAACACGGCGCCGTCGATCGGTTGCGTCGACACCACGACGCTTTTCGCCGCACTGACGGTTGTTCGCTGTTCGATCGAGAGAAATCGCAGCAGCGCCTGTTGGTCCGACGCCTCCTTGAGCCAGCCTTGGAGCTTTGCCTTGAGTTCTGCCATGTCGGCAAATTTGATCAGGCCTTTCCAGGGGGTGTAGAGCGTCGCCTCGCCGTCGTCGGGTTTACTCATGGCGAACGCCCCGGCCAGGGGGATGGCGGTACCGTCGCCCGGGGTCAACAGCAGGCGTGCGGCATGCATTGCCGGCTTGTTCGCAACGCGGGAAGCATCGGTGGCGAGGTAAATCGCGTTCAGCCACTTGAGGTCATCAAGGGTCAGTTTCAGGGCTTTTTCACGATCACCCGGTTGTCGGGCATTGGACGCCAGTTCGGCCTCGTCAAAAAAATAAGGCAGTGGGGGAGCAGTCATGGTTTTCCTCAATGGGTTGCAATCGGCAGTGATCGCAGGCGCTTGGATTGAGGCAAAACAGTAGAGCCGTCGGGCGGCGCAGGTGCGGTACATATTGCTTGGCTTGATCGGGTGGTCGAGGCTTGACAGAGCACCGGTACAACAGCGCTTAATCGGCATCTATTTTGTATTCCACCCTGTTGCCCGCACTCAAAAATAAAATTGGAGCTACAGATGACCGCAACGCCCGAAACGGCCGTCAGTTCGAACACGCAAACGCTCGATTTCGACGGGCTCGTTCAACTGCTCGAGCAAATCTTCCTGCGCCATGGCACCTCGGCCGACGTCGCCCGAACCCTGGCCCTCAACTGCGCCGGCGCCGAGCGCGACGGCGCCCACAGTCACGGTGTGTTCCGCATTCCCGGATATGTGTCGACGCTCAACAGCGGCTGGGTCGATGGCCAGGCCGTGCCGGTGGTCGAGGACGTGGCTTCGGGCTTCGTCCGGGTCGATGCCGGCAACGGCTTTGCCCAGCCGGCCCTTGACGCCGCCCGAGCGTTGTTGGTGGAGAAAGCCCGCAGCGCCGGGATTGCCGTGCTGGCGATCCGCAACTCCCATCACTTTGCCGCGCTCTGGCCGGACGTCGAGCCCTTTGCCTATGAAGGCCTGGTGGCCTTGAGCGTGGTCAACAGCATGACCTGCGTGGTGCCTCACGGTGCCGATCGTCCGTTGTTCGGCACCAACCCGATCGCCTTCGCCGCCCCAAGGGCTGACGGCGATCCGATTGTCTTCGACCTGGCCACCAGCGCCATTGCCCATGGCGACGTGCAGATTGCCGCACGCAAGGGCGAGCGTCTGTCGCCGGGCATGGGTGTCGACAGCCTCGGCCAGCCGACCCAGGACCCGAAAGCGATTCTTGAAGGCGGTGCGTTGCTGCCGTTTGGCGGGCACAAGGGTTCGGCGCTGTCGATGATGGTGGAGCTGTTGGCGGCGGCTTTGACTGGCGGCAATTTTTCCTTCGAGTTCGATTGGTCGAACCATCCGGGCGCCAAGACACCGTGGACCGGGCAATTGCTGATCGTGATCGACCCAAGCAAGGCCGCCGGGCAGAACTTCGCCGAACGCAGCCAGGAACTGGTGCGGCAGATGCACGGCGTGGGGCTCAAGCGTTTGCCGGGGGATCGGCGTCATCATCAACGCGCCAAATCGGCGGCTGAAGGTATTCAGTTAGAAGCTGATGTGCTGGCCAATCTGCGGGAACTCGCCGGGCTCTGAAGCCCTGCGCACGCGGTCAACCTGGCACACCGCGTAGTCTGACTTCACGACGGCTGCGCCGCCGAACGCTGCCTCGCGGTGCTCGACAGCTGCTACAAGGAATCGCGGGTACAAAAAAGGCGAGCATCACGCTCGCCTTTTTTATGCCGGACCGATCAACGACGCCCGAGCAACAACCCGACCACCAGGCCAAACCCGGCGGAAATCGCCACGGTTTGCCATGGATGGCCACCGATATAGCTTTCAGTGGCGTCGACCGCCGGTTTGGTTCGTTCGCGCACACTGGTGACCGATTCCAGTGCCTGTTGCAACTTCTGGGCGACTTGCCCACGCAAGGTGTCGGCTTCCTCGCCAACCAAAGTGGCGCTGCTTTTGAGCAGTTTGTCCGATTCTTCGATCAGCGCCTGAAGTTCGCTGAATGCCTGATCCTTGATTTGGTCTGCGGCAGCTTGTACGGGAGTTTTGCGGGCCATTGAGTATCTCCTTGCGGGTAAGTGGGCAGTGAACAATGGAGTCTGCGGCGCTTGAAAAAGTTGCAGTCATTTTGCGTACAGGTTCGACCCTGAGGAAAAATCCAGGGTCGGACCTTTCCTCCTACAGTGTAAGATGTCGCCTATTTTACGCCGCAGGTATTTCCCATGAGCTTCAATCTGGCCGACAAACCCCTTGCCGAGCGCGCTGCGCTTGAAGACGAAAAATCCCGTCTGTTCGACCTCTGGCAAAGCAACCTGGGCAAGTCCAAGGGCGAAGCCGCACGGTTGTTCGGTGAACGGGCCAAGCGCAAAGGCAAATGGGCCGAATGGGTTCGCTCCGAGCTCGACCTCCTGTCGCCGCCCGAGTACGCCAACATGGTGCGCAGTGAAGTCAATCGCTTGATGGCCGCCAAATAACTCCCGGCTGACCCATCAATTACGGCGCGCAAAACCCTATAGGAGCGTCGTTGAGACCGCCATCGTGGGCGAAGCTCGCGACAATCGCTTCGCGCACCTTCAGCACCACCGGATCAAGCTGCGTGCTGGTGCGCCAGCCCAGTTCAATCGGGTAACGCGGCAGCGCCAGCGGGCAGGGCAGCAGCGCCAGGCCGCTGAGTGCCGCAATGCTTTGCGCGGCGTGGGCCGGAATGGTCGCCACCGCCTGACTGCCCTTGAGCAGATGCGGCAGCGCCGCAAAGTGCGTGGTCGAGGCGCACACCCGACGACTCAGCCCCAACGCCGCCAGTCCCTCATCGGTGATCCCGATAAAACCACCCGACGACACCAGAATGTGCTCGCGCGCGACAAACTCCTCCAGGCTGAGCGTCTGCTGCCCCGGCGCCAGGCTGATCGGGTCCACCAGGCACAGATAACCCCCTTCGCCCAACACCTGCCGGCTGAGCAGACGCTCGGCAAACCCGCCAGCCGTAATCGCCAGATCGATGCTGCGTTCCATCAAGGCCTGGGCCACGATCTGGCTGTGGGTCTGGCGGAAGATCAGCCGCAATTTCGGCGCGGCCCGGGCTATTTTTTCAATCAGCCGCCGCCCGTAGGCGATCTCGAAGTCATCCGACAAACCCACGGTCACTGAACGACCTTGGTAATCACTGGCCGCCGGGTCGACCATCGCCAGACTCTGCCGGCATTTATTCAACGCATCGCTGACCACCGGTTTCAACTGATTGGCCTTGAGCGTCGGCGCCAAACCGCGGCCGGTGCGCACGAACAACTGATCGCCATACACCTCCCGCAACCGCCGCAAGGCAGCACTGACCGCCGATTGCGTAACGCCCAGGCGCAGCGCGGCACGGCTGGCGCTGGACTCCTCGTGCAAGGCTTCGAAGACTTTCAGCAGATTGAGATCGACAGTGGCGATATTCATGGTGTTCATATCATTCAGCAGTGAACGGGGCTTTATTCATGATCCGGCGGCGGCAGAGAATGAGCAACACCTCAATCCCCACGGAGTCATCGTCATGTCCAAGTCCATCGTTGCTGCCCTGCAAATCGGCGCCTTGCCCGGTGGCAAGGGCGAAACACTGGAACAGATTCTTTCCTGGGAGAACGCCATTATTGAATCTGGCGCCGCCCTGGTGGTCATGCCCGAAGCGCTGCTGGGTGGCTACCCCAAAGGCGAAGGATTCGGCACGCAATTGGGTTATCGCCTGCCGGAAGGGCGCGAGGCATTTGCGCGGTACTTCGCCAACGCCATCGACGTGCCCGGCATCGAGACCGAAGCCCTGGCCGGGTTGGCGGCGCGCACCGGGGCCAATCTGGTGCTTGGCGTGATCGAGCGCGCCGGCAGCACCTTGTATTGCACGGCGCTGTACTTCGATCCTGTGGGCGGGTTGGTAGCCAAGCACCGCAAGTTGATGCCGACCGGCACCGAACGGCTGATCTGGGGCAAGGGCGATGGCTCGACGTTGCCGGTGATCGACAGCCAGATCGGGCGCCTCGGCGCGGTGGTGTGCTGGGAAAACATGATGCCGTTGCTGCGCACCGCGATGTACGCCAAAGGCGTCGAAGTGTGGTGCGCGCCGACCGTGGATGAGCGGGAAATGTGGCAAGTCAGCATGCGCCACATTGCTCATGAGGGCCGTTGCTTTGTGGTCAGTGCGTGTCAGGTGCAGGACTCGCCACAAGCCTTGGGACTGGAGATCGCCAACTGGCCGGCGGATCGTCCGTTGATTGCCGGTGGTAGCGTGATTGTCGGGCCGATGGGCGACATTCTGGCCGGGCCGCTGCGGGGAGAGGCGGGTTTGCTGACTGCTGAAATCGACACCGATGAGTTGATCCGCGCGCGTTACGACTTCGACGTGGTCGGCCACTATGCGCGGCCGGATGTGTTCGAGTTGAGCGTGGATGAGCGGGCCAAACCGGGCGTGCTCTTCACCGCATAACCCACGATGGGTCAACGAAACCCCTGTAGGAGTTGCCTTCGGCAGCTCCTGCAGGATGGCGTTCGCTTATTTACGGGGTGTCATTCGCGCTATTTATTGAATGTTTGCAACCACTCTTCGCGAGTGATTTCCCAGATGTCGCGCTGGAATCGGCCGCTGACGAAGTTGTCTTCATCGCTGCGAATCAAGCGCATGCCGGCCCGTTCCGAGAGTTTGCGCGAGCCGATGTTGGGTGTCGCTTTCGGCACGCGCATCAGCGGCCGGCCAAGGGTCTGGAACCAGTATTCGGTCACCGCTGCACTGGCTTCGGTCATCAGGCCCTGGCCCTGGCAGTGGGGTGCCAGCCAGAAGCCACGGTTGTTGTCCTGATGGTCCATCAGGCTGACATTGCCGATCAATTGCCCGGGCGCCGATTTCAAGCGGATCGACCAGTGCCACTCTTCGCCCCTGGCAATCGCCGGCAGGGCAATGTCGCGCAGATAGGTCAACGCGCCGTCGGCCGGATAGGGCCACGGCACGAGGGCATTGAGATAGCGCACCACTTCCCAGTGCGGGAACTGCTGCTGGATGGCGGGGGCGTCGGCCAGTTCCAGCGGGCGCAGGATCAGGCGTTCGGTGTAGAGCGTGGGTGTGACTTCCATGGGTGCTGGCTTCCTTGTGAATCTGTACTCAACGATATCGCAATGGCCAAATTTACCAGGTCGCCGCGCTCGACCCCGGAAAACTCAGCTTGCCGGTATCGACAAACCGCATCGTGCCAAACAACCCGCCAGCCAGTTTGCCGCGCAATACGTACGGCAGGTTGTCGAGGGTTTGGGTCTGGCTCAGGCCCAGGGTCTGGCGCAATACCGAAAACGCTGAGACGCTGACCGGCACGGTCAGCACGGCTTCGGAAAAACGCGGTATCGAGCCCGACTGATCGCTGACCCCCGACGCCAATGGCCGGCCGTTGACTTCCAGGTCCAGGGCGACGCCGTTGTAGTCGATCGCAGTTTCATTGGGGTTTTGCACGCGGATCTTCACCGCGAAGCGCACTTCCAGGTCCTGGCTTTGCAACGGTTCGATGCCGACCACGTTGATGTTCAGCGGATCGCGATTGGGGAACAGCGCGCAGGCGCTCAGGGAGAGCAACAGCAGGGACAGGGACAGGGCAAGAAGTCTGCGCATCTAAAGGCTCTCGACAGAAAAAGGGACTGAACCGCCATCGGCCAAAACCTGGCGGTTCACCTGTGCGACCACGCTCACTGTGAGGGGTTCGCTGCAAGCTGTCACTTGTTCGTGATTGCCCGTGGTTTCAGTGGCCCTTGACCGGCGTCGGCAAGGTCACAAGGTTGACGTAGCCGTCCCAGAACTGTTTCTGGTCAATGGCGAACACCACCTTGGCTTTTCGCGTGCCCACCGGTGGGCTCTTCTTGTAGCCCAGTGCCCGGCCGTAATCGGCGCCGAACTGCGCGTCGACATCGACCCACAAATCCCGGGACTCGGTGACGATGCCCGGCTCGACCAGAAACAGCGCTGGCAGGCTGTCCCAGGTGAAGCTGTGATACGCCGGATCCTTGTCGAACAGCGCGCCGAATTCATGCTTGTACAGGTCGGCAATCGGCCCCGGTTTCGCGATCACCCGTTTGTACACCGCGGCATCGAACGTGACCTTCTCGCAGACATCGTTGGGGAAGATCACGTGTTCGATGGGCGAGCGCAGGACGATTTTTGCCGCCTCGGGATCGAACCACCAGTTGAACTCGGCGGCCGGCGTGGTGTTGCCCGGAATCTCGAGGGCGCCGCCCATGTACACGATGCGTTTGATCAGCGGCACGATGTCCGGTGCGGAACGGATCGCCAGCGCGATGTTGGTCAGCGGCCCGACCGCCAGCAGCGTCACCTCATGGGGATTGGCGCGTACGCTGTCGATGATGAACTGCGCGGCGGTTTCCTTGCGCAGTTTGGTGTGGGTGGCCAGACCGTCCGGTGGTGCGATCAGTTGCGTGGCTGACGTCGGGCGCGGCGCCTTGAATGCGCCCGGCCAACCGGCGCCGAACAAGGCTTTTTCCTGCTCATAGGTGGCGAAGTCATGCAGCAGCGGATACGCCGCGCCGGAATAAACACCAACGTCTTTTTCCACGCCCATGCGCTCGACAGCCTTGAGCGCGTCGACCTGTTCCTGATCGACCCAGGCGTTGCCGCTGACCAGGGTCATACCGAGCAGGTCGATGCGTTTTTGCGCGTGTAACTGGGCGAGCATGATGAAGGCCTGGCCGTCATCGTTGAGCACGTTGAAGTCGGTATCGAAGATGACTTTCTCCGCCGCTTGCAGGGACCCGGCACACAGGCCGGCGGCGACAAGCAGGGCACAGCGTTTGATCAAACCTTGCATGAGGGACACACCTGATAGGTTGGAAATGAACACCTGTGGGAGCAAGGCTTGCCCGCGATGACGTCCTTGAGATCGCCATCGCGAGCAAGCTCGGGGGGTTAGCGGTTAACCAGTTTGGCCGGCAACGCGATCACCAGGAAACTGCTGAGGATCAAACACCCGGCAAAGAACCATAGTGCCCCCGCGCTGCTGCCCGTGACATCGATGGCCACGCCCATCAGCGAATTGCTCACCAACCCGGCAATGTTCGCCACCGAGCAGGCCAGGGCAAACCCGGTGGCCGCCGCCGTGCCCTTGAGAAACGTCGCCGGCAGGCTGAAGAACACCGGCACCGCACCGATGATCGCCGCCGAGGCAATGGCGAACAGCGCCACGGTCGCCACCACGTTGTGCACGAAGAACGGCGCACTGGCCATGGCCGCCGCACCGACCAGGAACGGCACAATGATGTGCCAGCGCCGTTCGCGGTGTTTGTCCGAGCTGGCGCCGATCAGCAGCATGCCCAGCAACGCGGCGACGCTCGGCAATGCGGTGAGAATGCCGATGTGGAAGGTGTCGACGATCCCGGCGTTGCGGATAAAGGTCGGCATCCAGAACCCCATGGCGTAGGCGCTGAGCAGGATCGAGAAATCGATGCCGCCGAGCATCCATACTTTCAGGTTGAAGAAACCGTCGCGAAAGCTGTGTTTGCTGTCGCTGGCACCGGCCTCATCGGCGCGCAGCTCCTGTTCCAGCAGGACTTTCTCTTCATCGTTGAGCCACTTGGCTTGTTGGTAGTTGTTAGGCAGCGCCCAGAACGTCAGCACGCCGAGCAACACGCTGGGCACCGCTTCGATCAGGAACAGCCATTGCCAGCCGTGCAAACCGCCGAGGGTGTCGAAATGGCTCATCACCCAACCGGACAGCGGCCCGCCAATCACGCTGGACAGCGGCAAGCCGATCATGAACAACGCAATGATGCGGCCACGGCGATAGGTCGGAAACCAGGTGGTCAGGTAATACAGGACGCCCGGCAGAAAACCCGCTTCAGCGGCGCCGAGCAGGAAACGCAGGACATAAAACTGGGTGGTGGAGGTCACGAGCATGGTGCAGGCCGAGAGCAGGCCCCAGGTGATCATGATCCGGGCGATCCAGATCTTCGCGCCGACCTTTTCCAGCACCAGGTTGCTCGGCACTTCAAACAGGATGTAGCCGACAAAAAACAGCCCGGCGCCGAGGCCGAACGCGGTTTCGCTGAAGTGCAGTTGATCGAGCATCTGCAGTTTGGCGAAGCCGATGTTGATCCGGTCGAGGTACGCGGCCAGGTAGCAGAAGCACAGGAACGGAATCAGCTTCCAGGTGATCTTGTGGTACAGCGCTTGAATCGGGTCGGCGACCGTGGTCGCGGGTGCTGCGTTCGCAATGGGCATCGGATGTCTCCTGGCGGTGACTTATGGTTTTTATACAGCCGCTTTTTCCAGCGCTCTGGCGCGCTGAAAGCGGCGTCCAAAGGCAGTGTCAGAAGACTGGGCGCTCGCTCGTGGGCGAGTTGGGCTCAGTTTTTTTCGTTTGGGTTTGGCAGGCCCGATACCAGCCAGACAATCTTCCGTCATGCACTGTTTTTGTGGCGAGGGAGCTTGCTCCCGCTCGAGTGCGCAGCACTCGCAAAATCAGTCGGTGCGACGACCATTTTGGGGCTGCTTCGCAACCCAGCGCGAGCAAGCTCGCTCGCCACAGGACAGTGTTCGACTGGAGGTCTTGACTGTGTGGCCGTTGTCCCTTTCAAACCCGACAAGACCAGCGCTCTAACTGGCGCGGGTTCTTGTGGCACGCATTACATTTTTTCGAAGTGGGCGATGGCCTCCCGCTTGCTGACGACATCGCCGTACTTGCTGTCGATGTCGAACAGGTTGGCTTCGTGGGGCGCCGGATGCCGATCGCCGACACACTCGCGCACGACGATGGTGCGGAAACCGTGTTGCACCGCGTCCACCGCCGTCGCCCGAATGCAGCCGCTGGTGGAGCAACCCGCCAGCACCACGGTGTCGATGCCTTGGGCGTGCAGCATCGAGGCCAGGCTGCTGCCGAAAAAGGCGCTGGCGTACTGTTTGCTGATCACCACTTCATCGTCCGTTGGCAGCACCTCTTCGCAAAACGCCGCCAGGGGATTGCCCTCGACCATGTCCTTCATCACCGGCGCCTTCTTCACCCAGATCCCGCCATCGGCGAAATGGCCGGGATGGTAGCGGATATTGGTGTGCACCACCGGTATGCCCTGACGACGAGCACTGCTCAGCAACTCGACGCTTTCAGCCACGGCACTGACCACACCGGGGGCGAACAGCGGCGCGCCTTCGGTGGTGTAGCCGCGCATGAAATCGATCATCAGCAGCGCAGACTTCTGCCCGAAACCGATGCGCTGGCCCCACACGCCCTGGTAGTTGTCATTGGCGGTTTGTTCGCTCATGTCGCGTACCTCTTAATAAGCGCCGGAGAGCAGGGCGCCGGCGCCGGGAACAATGGGTTCCAGGTCCAGGGCCTTGAGCATGGCGTAGGTGGTGGCAATGGCTGCGGTCAGCACCGGTTTGCCGGTTTGCGCTTCGACGTGCGCCACCACCGGCAGCGACTGCATCTGCACACAGGCCGACAGCACAATCACATCAACCCCTTCCAGATTCATGCCAGCCACGATGCCGGGCAGGTTCGCCGGGTCGTGACGGGCGACGGCGAGGTTGTCGGGGATCTCCAGCGCACGCCAGTCCACCACTTCAAAGCCTTCTTCGCGAATGTAATTCACCACCAGTTCGGTCAGCGGCTTCATGTACGGCGCGACGATGGCGATGCGTTTCGCACCCATGACTTTCAAGCCTTCGATCAAAGCGCCGGCACTGGTAATCACCGGGGCGTTGGCATCGTTATCGGCGGTGGCCTTGCGCAGCCGTTGCTCGGATTTCCGATGATAACCGAGCCCCATGGCCATGATCGCGACCAGGCAGGCATAGCCCAGCACATCGACCTTGGCGTCGGACAGTTCCACGGCGCAACGGTCGGATTCGCCGTCCATTGCCGCCAGTTCTTCCTTGCGCACCTGCTTCATGCGCATGCGGCTGGAGTGAAAGGTGAAACGCTCCGGGCGGATCAACTGGCGTGCGTTGAGCATCGCCGGGATCTCGGTTTCCATGGTGGTGTTGGAGCTCGGCACAATCTGGCCGATGCGGTAGGGCTTGAGCATAAAAATCTCCCGATTCGATTAGTTGAGACGCGGGCCGAGGAAATCACCGAACGCGGCGAAGAAGCCTTCGAGGTCATCCCACGGGATCATGTGCCCGGCGTTGGCGACGTGGACGCTGCGAATGTTCGGTTGCAGGTCGAGGATTTCCGCTTCGTCCTCGGGCGCAATCACACCGCCACGGCCGGCGATCATCAGCAATGCGGGTTGCTGGAGTTTCGGCAGGTCCTGATGGAAGTCCACGTCATGAAAATCGTTGAAGGCACGGACGATGGCCGGCTCGTAGCAGGTGTGCAGCCATTCGGCGCGCAGTTGCAGTTGTTCCTCGGTCCAGGTGGCGCAGAAGGCGCGCATCGCCTCGGCATCCATTCCGATCAACGACTGGCGGATCGAATCGACGTACCACGGCAGTTTGCTCGGGTACTCGCGGCGACCTGGGCCGGAGACGGGCGGGTCGATCAGCACCAGACGAGTGACCCCGGCCGGATGCTTCACGGCGCTGCGCACGGCAAACCGCGCGCCCATGGAGTGGCCGACCAAGTGATAGTTATCGAGCTGCATGGCTTGGGCGAAAGCTCCGATGTCGTCGGCGCAGGCATCAGCGCTGTAATCCAGATCGGGCCCGGTGGAGGAGAGGCCACGCCCGCGCACGTCCAACACGTAAGTATCGAAATGCTCGCCGAGACGTTCCGCGACAAAGCCCCAGGTGATCGCCGGACTGGTGATGCCGGGGATCAACACCAGCGCCGGGCCTTTACCGCCATAGCGCAAGTAATGCTGGCGAATGCCATTGGCCTGGACGTTGCCGCCATAGACGAAAGTGCTCACGCGGCCACCCCCGATTTCAGCTGTTGGGCGTACAAGTCATAACCGTAGACCCAGGCCGGATCTTCCTGAGTGCGCAGCCAGGTGTTGGCGTTGGACACCGATTGCACGCGAGAGGCGCGTTCCTTGCGGTTGGCT